>CAWHGX010000025.1:0-177023 GCA_963828775.1 uncultured Bacteroidales bacterium
TCGCGTTTCAGCTTCACCGATCACACTTTCGAGAAGGACCGGTGCTCCGTTCAGTTTCTTGCTTTCTGCGGCTGCCGCCATGAATGCGAAGATCTCAATTGTTTGCAGCCTTACTCGACAGGTGGGGTACCTGTCTGAAAGAACTTAATGATCTCAGCAAGAAGAGGATTGTACCCGCTGTATTTGCCGAGGACAACTATTCCCTTTTCGCCGAATACCACACCCCCGTAATCTGATTTTCCATTGCGCAATGCCTCTGAAGGTCCCGATCCTGTTTTCCGACCATAAGCCGGTCACTAGGTCGGTCTCTTCGGTAAATATACCTGAAACGCTTTTGCATCCGGTCCCCATTACGGTGAAAAGAGTTTCCACTCCATGCACTCCGTACCAGAACAGGTCGGGATGCGTCTTTTCAAGTGTTGCGGGGCTGAAAGTGTCAGCTCCGAGAACTTTTCCTATCGAACCTTTTGCAATTTCGCCTGCACCCTCTATGTACCTGAGCGATGAAGATGAGAATACCGGTACATTGTATTTGCCTGCTGCATAGAAGATAGCAATTGCATCGGTCAACGATGCAGCTATGGGTTTATCAATAAACACTCTTTTTCCGGCTTTCATTACCTGAATAGCTTGTTCGAGGTGAGGCCTTCCGTCATTCGTTTCGAGGAGAATAACGTCAGTTTTTTTCAGCAGATCCTGGATTGAATCCACTATCTCAACACCCAGTTTCTTTACGTCCTCAGTATATCCGGGAATCCGGTCAACACTCGATTTTATGTCGTTACTTCCCCTGGGATAGGCAGCTGTTACCCTGTATCCTCCGAATTCCGGACCGGCGGATGGATCGTTCAGCGTGCGCGCAAAAGCGGTTGCATGAGAAGTATCTAATCCGATGATACCGACCCTCCTGGTGGCAGTTTCCTGATTATTTGCATAGATGGATGTTTTGCCCAATAATCCCAGGCCGGCAATACCGGCAGCTGATGTTTTGATAAAACTTCGGCGTCTGATCTGGTTTTCTGCTGACATGGATATTCTGTTTAACTAATAAATCCATAATTATTAAACAACATCAGGAACAACGTATGGGTTCCGGTATTTTCTTGTCAGCAGGGCATCCGCTGCCTTGTCCTTTACAAATTTTTCCTTTGCCCCATCAAACGTCAGTTCCCTTCCAAGCCGATATGAAATATTTGCCAGAAGAGGAAGCGATGATGAAAGATGTCCTTCACTTATATGGCAGTGAAGTTCTTCATCCTTGCCGGATCGGATCGCATCGATGAAGTTTGCAAAATGTTCCGGTCCCGCCCGGAGCTGCCAGGAAAGTCGGATCTGCGTTTTTTTCTCACTGGTTGCTGAACCCGCAAATGGCTGTTTTTCACGCTTGCGGAAAGCTTTCCATGTATCTCCATCGAGCTCAAGATATCCTTCAGTGCCGTAAAAAATATTACCAATCTGGATCCCAAGTCCTGACTCACTGTTTGTGTACCGTCCCCTGGTTTCAAACTCAAGCATTTTGCCATCCTTGTATTTGAACACTGAGGTTTGAGTATTTGGAGTTTCCTGCGCACATTCGGCAGGATTAATTCCAAAAATACCTCCCATTGAATATATTGTTACAGGATGTTCATTTTTATTCAGACCCCAGCGGGCAATATCGAACTGATGAGGTCCCTGGTTTCCTGTGTCACCGTTGCCTGTAGCCCAGAACCAGTGCCAGTTGTAGTGAAGCCGTTTCTCATTATACGGGCGGTAAGGTGCCGGACCCAGCCATGTATCATAATGGAGCGATGCCGGAGGAGTACCGTCAGGGGCAATTCCAAATGAATCTCTGGGTTTATAGCAAAGACCTTTTGCCATAAATACTTCACCAATTCCACCCTCGTGCAGGAACTTTATTGCCTCCATGACACTGGCGATGGAACGGTTCTGGCATCCTGTCTGAACCCGGACATTGTACCTGGCTGCAGCCTCAACCATTTTTCTGCCTTCAAATACGTTATGACTTGTGGGTTTTTCTGCATATACATGTTTCCCTGCCTGACATGCCCAGATCGCGCTTAATGCATGCCAGTGGTTAGGAAGCCCGAAAGAGACAGCATCAATCTCTTTATCATCAAATACCTTTCGCATGTCCCATTCTGTAATGACATTTTCTCCTGACCGATCCTGTACCAGCTTTGCTGTCGGAGCAAAGAACTGTTCATCCGCATCGCAAATGGTCTTGATCCTTACATTGCGGTTCTCTTTTAGAGCACACCAGCTGTTGATGTGATCCCTGCCCCTGCTGCGGAGTCCGACGACGGCAAGATTAATGCGGTCGTTTGCACCCACCACCGAGGCATAAGTCTTTGGACTGAGGCCAAGGCCACCTATTGTGATCCCTGCAGCACCGATCACGGTTGTCTTAATAAAATCTCTTCTGTTTGTCATTTTAGATAGTTTTTATTTATTCCAATATTTTCTTACCCCTATCCCAACCTTCCCCCAGGGGGAAGGAGAAAGTCAATACTTTTCCCCCTTGGGAGAAACAGGAAAGGGAGTTATTTTATCATCTGTTTGAAAATAGTGAGCTGTTCTTTCATTGCAGCTATTCTGTCAGCTGGTTCTGTCCGGGCTTCAAGAAGGATCCATCCTTTATACCTGATACTGTTAAAAAGATTGAAAAGTTGCTGATAAGGATAATTGCCTACATTCAGTTCGCGGACATGGACAGTATCGCCAAACCATTTCCTGACCATATTGAAGTTCCCCTCAAGTCCGGGCGGAAGCAGATCCTGATCATTGCAGTTCCAGCACATCTTAACGTTAGGCTCGGTGACCTGGTCGAAAATTGCCTTCATATTTGGTAATTCCTGTGTAAGATTGCCATGAACCTCAACTCTTACAAGCTGTCCGTAATCCCTTGCAAACCTGCCGACTTCATTAAGTGATGCTCCGATCTGTGCAATTGTTTTTTCTTTAGGGACACCTGCAGGAAGATCGTTTGGCTTGACCTTTATACCTGTTGCCCCGATATCCTTGCAAAGCTTAATGTACTCTTTGGTTTGTTCAATATTGTTCCGGAGCTGGGACAGGATCGGGGCTGTGATATTCAAAATTTGCACCATATCCTACGCATTCAACCGGACTGTCGGCAAAGCGTTTTTTTACTTCAGCGCGCTGTACCGGATGAAAGGTTTATCTCAACCTTATGTGCATGCTGGGTCCTGAGCTCAACACCCAGTAATCCGGTCTTTTCACAATTGGTTATAAGCGTTGGAAGATCCCAGTCATATCCCCACATATAAGTCACAAGACCAAACTTCATTTTGCTCTTTGCCATTAAAGGCATGGCCAGTAACTGATTATACGCAGCCAGTCCTATTCCGGCTGTCATGCTCTTCTGCAGGAAACGACGACGTGTAATGGTTTTCATAAAACTGAAGAATTAAATTCTCTGATTTTCTATTGATTTGAATCACATAATCGCTTTCATCCATGCTTTAGCCATCAGCTGGGCCCCGGCAAGGGTCGGATGAACCCCGTCGCCTGTCCAGTATGATCCCGGAGCCTTTTTCTGTGCCTCGTCGTAAATGCTCTGATACGGAATGAAAGTTGCCCTGAACTGTGTAGCAATCTCTTTTGCTATCTTCTGGTATTCGAAGAATTCAGGATACCACCTGTCATCAACAGCTTTTACCCCCTTAACCGCAAAGGGTTCACATATAATAAGCTTAACATTGGGAAGTGCCTTCCTTGTTCGTTCCAGGAGGGCTACGTAATCATTCCTGTAGATCTGGGGTGTTCCGTCGTATCTTCCATCAAGTTTATGCCATATATCATTTACGCCAATCAGTATGCTAAGGACGTCAGGCTTAAGCTCAAGGCAATCCTTGTCCCACCTTTCGGCGAGCTGGAAAACTTTATTTCCTGATATTCCCTTATTGAAGATTTTCAGGCTCAGCGAAGCATATTCACCTAAAAGCTCAGCCGCGGCAAGAAATGCATAACCGTTTCCCAATGGCCGGGCATTATTGAAACTGTTATCCTCCCTGTTTCTTCCTGAATCGGTAATTGAGTCACCCTGGAATAAAATTACCTGATCATTTAAAAGTTTTATTGACTTTATTTTTGCAGCCGGCAATGATGCTGAAAGTATGTCCGGGATGCTTATCGCAGCCACAGCGCCTATAGCTGCTTTCTTAATGAAGCTCCGGCGGGAATTGAAATTTGAGTCCATTCTTGATGTTTGTTTATGTAAAGCTACTTTTGGAATTCAATTTTAAATCCTGGCACCTGCCATTCCGGGAATTTTGATGGTTTCTTTATTATCATTCCGCCGGCAGTCTGCGTCCACCTGATCTTTACATCACTTCCGAGCATCTTTACAGTGGCAACAGGTCTTTCTGAAAGCTTTGAGTTTTTACTCAACGATCTGATCAGGATATCCTCTGCCGGCGTTCCCAGGCAGAAGGCATACAAGATACCATCTTTTGTTGTAAAACGGATATCCTTTGAGTTGAATTTATAGTTTTCGTTGAACCGGCCCGGTTTAAAAGCTCTTGATTCCGCAGATACTTCGCCGATAGATTTTCCATGGACGTGTGCCGTAAATCCCTTCCCCGTTGGCTGAGGTCCATACTCCTGTTTCCTCAAGTATCTTCAGCATATCGGGTTCAAGATCTCCTTCAGGAGTCTGAACGACATTTAAAAGAAGATTACCGTTTTTACTGACTATATCGACCAGCATCTGAATAACTTCAGTGGCGGTTTTGTATTTCTGGCCTGTCCGGTAATACCAGTCACCAATCGATGTATCAGTCTGCCATGGATACTGGTTTACCGTATCTTTGACACCCCTTTCCACATCTTCAACCCATTTCCCCCCGGAAGCTTGTTTGCAGGTATAGACAACTTCGAGTTTTCCTTCGTTCCGGGTTACATCCTGATTATAGTAATGAGCTATAAGATTCCTCCCGACATCTTCAAACGGCATTCCGCTGTCGGAGTAGAGCAGATCGGGATGATAATTATCAATCAGCTCTTTAATACTGCTGAACCATTCTATCTGGAAGACAAGATTGTTGGTCAGCCACCCTTTATCGTCAGGCGTTGTGGCTGCATGGTAGAGGTCACTGTATACCGGATTGGTGCCATCATACGGAACGCCGGCTTTTGGTCCCTGGCTGTCTGATTTATGAGCATCCTGGAACCAGGTAAAGCTTGCACCAAGATGTTCAGATACTCCAAATTTCAGTCCCTGTGCCTTCGCGGCTTTCTGCCATATCCCCACAACATCCTTCTGAGGACCCATTTTTACGGCATTCCACCTGTGAATATTCGAATTCCACAGAAAGAAATTGTCGTGATGGGTTCCCATGCTGACAAAATATTTAGCGCCGGCTTTTTTATAGAGGGCCATAAGCTTTTCAGGATCCCATTTTTCAGCTTTCCAGAGCGGGATGATGTCTTTGTACCCGAATTCTGAAGGATGACCATAGTTTGCAACGTGATATTTATAGGCAGGATCCTTCTCCTGGTACATCCTTCTTGCATACCAGTCGCCCTGGCGGGGTACTGCCTGCGGACCCCAGTGGGACCAGATTCCGAATTTTGCATCCCTGAACCAGTCGGGATACTGGTTTTGCTGGAGGGATTCATCCGTTGGCTTGTAGGGGCCATCGGCAACCGGAAGCTTACCCTTCTGCGCAAAGGAAGAAACGGAAAGAATCAGAGCCAGTAAGCTCGTGACACATGAAAGTTTGATGAGGTTTGTTTTCATAGTTTTAAATATGAGTTTAAATTAGTATGCTAATATTTTCCCTATTGATGCTCCTTGTCCTGTGCCACTGACGCTCCTTCGCCGGTCAGTGCCTTCGGCCTGAGCTCTGAGCCTTTATAAATGTACCAGTACGCCAGCGGAATAAAGAAACAGACTCACAACAGTTCCGAGCGACATCCCTCCAATCAGTGCAAGAGCCATCGGACGCTGAAGCTCCGATCCTATACCCTGGCTGAAAAGTATCGGGGCAGTGGAGATAATCGATGCCATGGCAACCATAATTATGGGTTTCAGACGTCTGGAACCTCCTGCATAAATAGCCTCCTTCAATCCCAGCCCTTCCTTGCGAAGGTTATTTATCGTATCTACTTTAAGGATGGAGTCATTGATTATCACCCCCGACATCACTATCAGCCCGATCATTGTCATAATGTTGATCGTCCCGCCCCATAGTTTTACAAGCAGAAGGGCGCCGGCAATATCGATCGGGATCTCGAGCAAAACGATAAATGGTTGTGTAAGCGATTCAAACTGGGCGGCAAGTATGAAATAGAGGAGAAGAAGTGCAACTACCAGAATTACCGCCAGCTCTTTAAACAGCTTCTGTCCCGTAATCAGACTGCCACTGAAATCAACAGAAAGATCCTGGTTTGAGGTAACAAGATTTCTTATTTCAGCAGTGACAACTGATGGTTTGTTTGTCGTTAAATTCAGATTTACTGGCACATATTCACCATTCATCCCTCCTTTGATCGTCTTATAATCATGCACCCTCTGAACCCGAACCAATTCCCTTACGGGTACCGGTTTGCCTGCCTTACTCAATACAGATTCGGATGAGATGATCTCGCTGATCTGCTTCTCCCTGTCTGCAAGAACAATAGGCAGAAGCTCATAGGATGCTCTCAGTTCACCTATGTTGTTCTTGTTAAGCGATGTTTTGAGAGTATTGTAGAGGGTCATTGGTTCAACATCATAGATCAACAGCTTGTCGGGATCAATCCTCAGAAGTATCTTGTCTTCAAGCGGAGGATTTGAAATTCCTGCACCGGGCCATTCCCCGTTCAGTTTTTCAACAATGCCGGTCATCAGGTCAACAGGAGGAACCTCTTTCTCTTTAAGCAGACTCACTTCAACTACCAGCGGAGTTTCGGAAGCTGAAAATATCTTTTCGAATATGTTCTGCTGGGCTGCAATATTAAATGTCGCTCCGGGATAGTTTTTCCTGAGGAACTCATAAGAGTTCTTTTCAATCACTTCCCTTTTTCTGAAATCTTTGGCTTTAATATATACTTTCGACTGGGTGTACGACTGATCATAATCCCTGTTAAAAAGGAATTGCTGTTCACCTATAAATAAGTTAGTCTGAAGAGCCATATCACCGTTCGCTTCGATCATCTGCCTGATCCTGTTAAGGTTCTCATCAAGATCGATATTCTCGTTCCAGTCGACCGATACAACAAGCTCATCCTGCCGTACTGCCGGGAATTTCTCTTTTTCCATTGTTATAAAAAATCCGATCATTATAACGATTATTACACCAAATGAGATCATCGCTGCGGTCCTGTATCTGAAAAAGAAGTTCATTCCACCTTCGTACTTATCCTCCAGGTGTTTGAGGCTGATCTTCTTAACAAGTCTTGTCAGTGCACCTTCTTTACCATTCTTATAAAGCAGGTAGTAGATTGTGGGCAGAAGTGTAACACCGACAAGCAGCGATACCCCCTGCCCTATTACAATGGCAATCGCCTGGTCGTAAAAGAGTGCGCCTGAAATCCCACTAAGAAAAATCAAAGGGATAAAAACCGCACATGTAACAAGGACCGACGAAATAAGCGGGGTTATGACTTCATTTGTTCCTTTAACGCAGGCATCGGTAAGCTTCAGGCCCCTGTCGATCCATTGGGTAATATTTTCTATTACAACAATTGAGTTGTCGATCATCATCCCGATGCCGAGGATCAATCCTGCAAGCGATATAATATTTATCGAAAGACCAACGAGATAAAAGAACAGGAGGCTTATAACCAGAGTTGCCGGGATGCTGAAGCCGATTATCAATGGTGATTTTCCGTCCTTTAGGAAGAAAAACATCAGCACGAAAGCCAGTATTCCACCCGCCAGCAGGCTCTGCCTGAGATTTGAAATCGAATAATCGAGAAGCCTTGTCTGATCCTGCGATATCTCAAATTCCATTTGCGGGTAATCTTTCCTGAAGATGTCGAGAATTTCTTTCATCTTTGCTTCAAGCGAAGCCATCTTTGCAGTCGATTCCTTGATAATTGCAAGCGATATTGCCCTGCTGCCGTTCGAATAATATTCGCCCCTCGGCCTCTCCTGCCTCATCCCCACTTCAGCGACATCTTTTACCTGGAGTATCCTGCTGCCTGTTTTCAGATAGATATCCCCGACATCATTCAACTCTTTGAGATATGAGCTGAATTCGAGGTTATAGAGGTATTTCCCGTCTTTCACAAGAATGCTCCCGATGTTGATGTTGTTAAGCTGTACCGCCTGCGTAATATCATCGTCAGTTATGCCCAGGCTGCTCATTTTCTTTTCATCGGGGCTGATGTAAATCTCCCGCCTGATCTGTCCTGTTATATCGGCCATTCCGATCTCGGGAAGCTGTTCGATCCTTTTCCTGATAACCGTTTCGGCAAATTCGCTGAGCTCAATGAACTTTTCATCACCTGCCAGGCTGTCGGCAAGGGTTATATTCAGCATAAATACGGGGATGTCGGTGGCGCTTGCTTTTATTATTCTTGGTCTCTCGAGATCATTTGGAAGGTTGTTCATGGCGCCGTCGACCTTTTCATTTACCTCCATGAAGGCAAGGTTGATGTCGTTCCCGAATTTGAAGGAGAGGCGGATCAGTGCGCTTCCGTTGCGCGATTCGGATTCGATCTTATCGAGTCCCTGTACCTGGAGCAGGTTGCGGCGGAGAATCGATACAACAGTGTTCTCAAGCTCCCTGGCACTTACATCAGAACGGGAGATGGCGACAGTGATTTCGGGTATGTCGATGTCGGGCATCAGTGATACCGGCAGCTTGTTTGAAGCTACCAACCCTAAAAGCAATAGTGCCAGAAAAGTCATTATGACGGCTACGGGTCTTGTAATAAGGAATTTTACCATAATTTTAATCTCATGTACTCTCCCCTCTTCCCCCTCTCTACTTGCGTAAAGAGGGGGTGTTCAGGAGTATTATTAGATCAACCGTCATTGCGAGCCACGCATCTGCGGGGCGAAGCAATCTTTTTCCTTTATTTGTTCTTAACCACGGAGTTGCACGGTGTTTTCACAGAGTTACACGGAGTTTAAAACAGTGATACTCCGTGTTTACTCCGTGTCACTCCGTGGTTAATTGTATTTCGATCTCCTGGTCTCCCTTTCCTTAACATTATCGGTTGATACACAAACAGTCCGATAAAACTAAATACCAGCCCTCCTATCGTTCCTGCGGCCAGCGCAAACCAGAACCTCTCATCTTTGCCTGTAAGCAGGAATGGTACCAACCCGATTATTGTTGAGAGCTTTGTGAGGAATATCGGGATGATCTTGCCGTTAAATGCTTTCAGGTATGCAATCCTTTCAGTAAGTGCAGGTTTCCGTCTTCTAATACTGTTAAAATCATTCAAAATATAGAGTGTTGCGTTAACAACAATCCCGCAGAGTAATATCATGGCAGCAAATACGCCTTCATCAGCTGTTATATTGAAAAGATGAAACGTAAGAAAAACACCTATAAATGAGAACGGTATAAGACTGATCACCACAAAAGGCTGTCTGAACGACTCGAGCAGGATGGCACAGATAAAATATATAATAAGGATCACCAGGAAGATCAGGAGATAATTTGTCTTCTTCTGATCCCACGAAAAGCTGTATGAACCGCTTTGGGCAGTATAGCCAAGAGGAAGCATGGCGCTTGTTTCATCAATGTTCCGGTCGAGGATAAGCCTGCCAAGCTCGTAATTACCTATAAAATCATAACCTACCGTGATAACATACTGCTGGTCCTCCCGCCTGATTGTATTATCCGATACTTCACGGGATACCGATGAAAAGTCCTTAAGTTTTACAAACTGTCCCGATGAAGTCTTAAGGGGAGCATTATTGAGGTTCCACAAATCATACTCCTCCGACTGCAGCGACCTGATATTCACCGGAGCATTCACACCTCCGATATATGCACTTTGCAGCGATGCCGGTGTCCTGGAATATCGCTTTGCTTCAGTAAATGCAAATGCAACATCCGATCCGTTTTCAGCAAGGAAATACTTATCCATTCCCAGCCTGTTCCTGTAAACTTTTCTGTTCCTCGCCGCCAATGAAACCGCCGTAATCTTCACCGAGAAGGTATACCTCTTTTATCCTTCCTTTGCCGCTGGCAATAAGTCTTTCCCTCAGGGCTTCGCAATACGCATAAAGCTGATCATAATTATATCCCTTCATGATTACCCTGTTTGTCGTCATAATATAATCGCTGTAAACCTGGTTGCTGAATGCTTTTCCCACTCCATAAACCGTTGCATGATAACTTCCTATGCCATTCATATAGTCCTCTATCCTGATCTTAAGAATAAAAGGGAAGATCGTAAAATCGTGCTCAGGCCTGAATGTTATTGTAATGCTTGCATCTTCCTTGCCGGTAATACGGGTTGTAAACATATCAATCTCGCCATATGCCGCAAGCATATTTTCCAGACCGGCACATGTGGTATTCATATCCTCAATTGTAAGCCCCTCTTCGCTGAGGCCGATATTAACTGACAGCTGAGTACGCTGAACCTCATCCGAGCCGCCGTAATAATAGAATCTGCTATTCTTTGCCTTTTCGCTGAAGAGCCTGAATGTACCTCCAAGAGCTTTGTTTACAACAGGTTTTATATCCTGTACATATTTTTTGTTGCCTAGTGTTTTGTTGTATATCTTCTGGAATTTCGTACGATCCTCATCTTTTATTTGGCCGCGCGGATCTTTCGGAAGCGAATCGGGCAGGAAGAAGACCGGAAGTCCGAAGACCAGGATGGCAGCTATAATGAATATAATCCTGTGTTTTATTATGAAATCTACGCTCCTGAGGTACTTCACAGAGAACCTTGCCACTCTTCTTTTTCTTCTTATGACAAGAGCATTGAACTTCGGAGCAAGCTTTATCTTTTCAATAAGTGAAGGAATAAAAAAGAGTGCAACCGCAAGGGAAACCGAGAGATTGATTATGACAACTGCTGCAAAATCAGCCAGGGTGACTTTTGATGCTTCATCGAGGAAAAAGATAACCGACAGCGCCCCAATGGTTGTCAGTGTCGCCGCCAGAAGCGAAATTCCGACCTTCCGGTTCTTCTGGAACCTTATGTGATCGGTCATCACTATTGTGTTGTTGATGATGATCCCGAACGAGACCGTTATCCCCGCCAGGGAATAGAGATGTATCTCGAGCTTAAAAAGATAATAGAAGATAAAGGCGATCAATATATTGGCAACCAGGCTTATTGTTATTATAAGAAGATATTTGAACTCGCGGCTGATCGCAAGCACAAACAGAAGCAGAAGGACGACTGAAAGTATTGTACGGAATATATTTTTTGATATCTCCTCTTTCAGGTAAATCGTACTGTCGACTGATGTTCTTATGCTATAGCCCGGAGGAAGCTCGCTCTTAAGCCTCTCAATCACCTCTTTTACGCCGTCGGCAACTTTTATATTGTTCACATTTTTAGCGGCGCTGACATTGATGTTTATCGTATTAAGGCCGTTTATCCTGAAATAGCCTTGCGGACGCTGATCCTTCAGCTTAACCTGTGCAACGTCGGTAAGATGGATGATCCGACCTGAGGCTTTGGCAACAGGAATATCGTCCCATCTGAATCTCCTTTTATTATTGCCTTCAAGAGTAAGATAAGTTCTTTTTTCAGTTCCTCCTGCCATGGATTCAGATGCTCCGCCAAGTTCTTTTTCCAGAAGATAATTATTGATCGAAGCGCTTATTGCAGATGAGCTTATTCCCATTGCCGAGAGTTTCTGCTGGTCGTATGTGAGTTCCCATTCCTGAGGTGTGGCGCCGTAAACAGTGATGCTGTAAACACCCTCCACAACGGAAATTGCCGGTTTTATAACCTCTTCGGCAAGAGTATAGATATATGAAGGGCTGGCATTGCCGTTAAGCTGGAAGCTCAGTATTGTTGAACCCGACTGGTTCGATGGCATATTCATGCTTATTTCAGGGTAGGAAACCCTTTCAGGCAGCCTTTTCCGCGACTCCCTGAGCAGCGAAGCAACCTCAAAACGCTTAGCCCTCAGGTCAATATTTTTATCAAACTCAACTGTGATGTTACCTCCTTCGGCGTAAGTGTACGATGAAATTTTCTTTATGCCTGTCACCGTCGTAAGGACACCTTCGAGTGTTGTTGTAACCTCCTGTTCAACTACACGTACAGGCGCTTCGGGCCATATCCAGAAGATAGTCAGTGAAGGAAGGTATCTTGTAGGATTCAGCTGAAGCGAGAGCAAAGGGATCATTGCCGCACCGACAATGATCAGCATAACGAAAAGTATGTTGACAGTGAATGTGGATAAGAATGAACTGTAATGAGGTTCCTTATTCATTCCTCCCGTACTATTGTTTCATGTGCAAGGTTAACATTGCCGGTTACTATTACAAGGTCGCCTGGTTCCAGACCTTCTTTAACCGAAACCGAGGTACTGTTCTCAAACTCGACCGTAACATATTTCCAGATTGCGAGTGAGTCCTGCCGTACAAAGATCACATCCTTGCCCTGTCTTATAACAAGGGCTTCCTTGGGTACCACAAGGCGGTTCGTAACAGGTTTCCGTATTACAACCTTAACGTTCATGCCGTCAATAAGCCTGCCGTTATTCCGGAATTCTGCCCTGACTTTTACCATACCTGTTTCATCGACCTGGGGGTTTATCTGTGAAATTCTTCCGTTTATCAGAGTGCTGTCGTTTATGAAAGGGATTATTCCTACCGGCATCCCTTTGTTAATGAAGCCAAATTCAGATTCGATTACAGGAAACTCAACCTCCATGGTCTGGTCCTGAATAATAGTGCAGAGGCTTTTATAGTTCTGGCTGGGATTCCATTGAAGAGCTTCGAGATTTGCAACCACTCCGCTGATAGGCGAATAAATACGTGTATTGTTGAAATTATATTCAGCCAGGTTCAGGGCTGTTATTGCATCATCAAGACCACTGCGGGTGCGCGATGTTTTGATCTTATCAGAGGCAAGGCCTGTCGTGTCGAAGGTCAGGTATTTACTGTAGATATCATCTTTAAAGTTGATCTGGGCCTTTTCAAGATTCTGTCTGGCAGTTTCAAGCTGAGATCTGAATTCAAAGTCCTCAATAACAGCAAGCAGTTCACCGGCTTTGACTTTCTGCCCGTTGCGGATGTTAAGCTCTCTTATTACGCCGTTTACCTTGAATGGAATTACTGCTTTTTCAGAAGAGTATGCTTTTCCGTTGCTTACAAGCTCGTGGTAGAATGTTGAAGGTTCGAGCTTAACTGTCTTTACCAGCACTGCTTCGGGACGGGAGGAGCGGCGGGCCATCTCTTCGAGGTTTTCCGTGGTTTTGGGTTTGCAGGAAAAAAACAACGCAATGATAATGAAGTTCGCCTGTTTTTACTTTCTGTCCATTCCGGATTGTAAGTTCTTTTATTATTCCGCTCACTTTGAATGGTACTACTGCTTTTTCAGAAGAGTATGCTTTTCCATTGCTTACAAGCTCGTGGTAGAATGTTGAAGGTTCAAGCCTGACAGTCTTTACCAGCACCGCTTCGGGACGGGAAGAGCGGCGGGCCATCTCTTCGAGGTTTTCCGCGGTTTTAGGTTTGCAGGAAAAAAACAATGCAATGATAATCAGCAGGGTAATTTGACAAGTGACTTTCATCGTTATAAAGGCTTATAACAAAGTTTGTATTAAAGACTTTTAAATTTAGGAAACATTTTTCAAAAGAAGAAGAAAAATAACTATGATCTTCGTTAAGCAACTCATTGGTCCAACATTCTTTTTCTCTGTGGATCCCTGCCTGTCGGCAGACAGGTCTGTGTCTCCTCTGTGGATCTCAGTGTAACAATATAAAAAAAGAACTTACACAGAGAAAATCACGGAGAAGACACAGAGGGACACAGAGGAACTGAATTTATAATTATTTGTTTACTAATGCTTTCAGCGGTTTTATCAACCTGAATATCAGCCTGCTGTTGTCAGTTATAATATCTGCTGTTCCGGTCATTTCGCTGATAAAGTTTAACTCGATTTTGTAGGTCGATCTCATGCCATTGACAAGATCAATCTCTGCAATATAAACATCGTTGGCCGGTACAAGCGACAGTGATCTGATCTTTCCCTTTATAACTCCGAATTCCATATACGGGAATCCAGAGAGTTTTATATTTACTTCCTGTCCTACTCTTACCCGGCCCAATCCTGATGCCGGAACATTTGCCCTTACAATGATCCTGCTCCGGTCGTCAGGAATCACTGTTGCCAGTATTTCACCTGCTTTTATAACCTGGTTCTCATTCCAGAAACTCGTGAAAGTTATCTTTCCTTTGATAGGACTTGCGATGAGATATTTTTCCTTCCATTGTCCGACTGCTGAATTAAGGATCTGAAAAGCCTCATCAAGATCCAGACTGTACTGATGCAGCTCTTTCTCAAGCTGAACCTGCAGATCGAGACGTGTTTCTTTCATCCTTAATGTTGAGGATTCATTGTTCTTTATCGAAGCTTTAAGCGAACTGTGTGACGATTGTTTCTGGATCAATGCCTGCTTTGATCTTTCAAATTCACTCAGAGTTACAGAATGAAGGTTGCTGACATACAGCATGGAATCGCGCTCAAAGCTGTTGGTGACCAGCCTGAGATCTTCTTCCGACAACCTTTTCTGGTTCAGAAGTTCAGCAGTGTATTCTTCCTGTTTCCTGATCTGCTCTTCCAGAAGCCTGAGCTTCGAAGGAATATATGCCTGGTTCAGGTAGTCTTTAAACTGTTGAAATACTGTTACAAAGCGGGAGTAACCGGTCTGTATTTCTCCGACTGACAGGCTTGCCGGCAGATCATTCTTCAGCACATTTTGTTGCCAGTCAGGATTCTTCTTAAGAGTATCAAGAAACGTTTCAAGTAACCGGACATCTTCAAAGCGAGCCGTGTTTTCAATTAATGCCACAGGTTGTTTATAACTTACATTATCCCCGTTACTGACAATCAGCTTTTCAATTTTTCCTCCCGCCTTTGCAATCAGCGATGCCGGAGAATTATACGTTGTAATAGTTACCGGAGCTGTAACAATATTCGGGTAATTGATAAACCAGGTCACGCCCAGGATAGCCAGGATGATAGCAAAAAACAGGAACAATCCCCATTTAAGGAAGCTTCCCGGGATCCCGGACATTACTTCCTGAAGTTCAGGGCTTCGGATTTCGTGCTTATTTATCTCAGGCATAGATCTTTATTTTTTTGCTCAGGGCTCAGAGCGCAGGGCGCAGGGCACAGGGCTCAGGGCACAGGGCTCAGGGTACAGGGCGTAGAGCGCAGGGCGAAGAGCAATTCATTTTAGTGATTTTCTGAAATTTGTGATTTTTTTGCTTAATGAAATCAGTTTTAAATACAACTGGTCTTTTTCTTCAGAGGTGATAATTTTCCTTCTGCAGAAAATGTGAATAATATTTGCGCATTCAAAAACAGAACGTCGGGCAATGTTTAGGAAACTGGCGAATTCTTTTTCTGAAAACGATCCTGATCCTTCTGCAATATTATTCGAGATACTCATTCCGGCAGCTCTTAACTGCTCTGCAAACTTAAAATATCTCTTTTTATCTGCTTCATCTGCATAATCAAATAGCTTATCAGATACTTCAATGGATTCCTTCCAAATATCCAGCTGTTCAAATCTAAAATCTTCCATAATGCCTATATAATTAATTATCAGTATCTTCCTCTGAGCTCTGAGCTCTGAGCCCTGAGCTTCTTCCTCTGAACTCTACGCTCTGTGCTCTGTGCTCTGAGCCCTGAGCCCTGCGCTTTTAATTTCCCAGTTCCAGCTGATCCTTTACCAGATTATAGTATGCTCCTTTCCTTTCAACAAGCTCTTTATGTGTTCCTTTCTCAACTATTTCACCTTTTTCGAGCACAACAATCTGATCGGCATTTTTTACAGTACTTAACCGGTGAGCTACTATTACCACTGTTTTACCTTTAAAAAAGGTGCCGAGGTTATCCATAATTGTTTTTTCATTTGTTGCATCCAGGGCATTTGTGGCTTCATCGAAAAAGATAAAATCAGGTTCTTTGTATACTGCCCTGGCAATAAGCAGCCGTTGTTTCTGACCTGTGCTCAGTCCATGACCATCATTGCCTATCCTTGTATTGTATCCCAAGGGCAGGCTTTCAATATACTCTTTAATATTTGCTGTTTCTGTTGCCCTGTCGATCTTTTCCTTATCGGGAATATCATCAATAAGACCGATATTCCCTGCAATCGAATCTGAAAAGATATATCCCTCCTGCATTACAACCCCGCATCTCTTTCGCCATTCCGACTGGCTGAACCTGTTCAAAGGCGTACCATTAAGGGAGATTTCACCTTTAACCGGGGGATAAAATCCCAGCATCAGCTTTATCAGTGTTGTTTTTCCGCTGCCGCTTATCCCTACTATGGCAGTAACCTTTTTTGCAGGTATAGTTAGCGAAACATTATTCAGAACTTTTTCGGAATGCGGTCCTTCGTACTGAAAAAGCAGGTTTTTGATCTCGATATCCTTATCTGCAGGTATCTCTCTTATCTTATTGTCCTCGGGTTTCTCTTCATCCTCCTTGTTATGTATCTCACCAAGTCGTTCAAGACTGATCCTTGCATCCTGTGCAGCCTGGGTGAAACCGATAAATTGCTGGATGGGCGCATTGAGCTGGCCGATTATATATTGAATTGCCATCATCATGCCGAGTGTCATCTGTCCATCAATTACGGCCTTTGCAGAAAGAAATGAGATAAAAATATCTTTTGCCTGGTTGATAAGGGCTGCGCCGAGCTGCTGGTTCTGGTTAAGCATCATGCTTTTAAGGCTGACCTTGAATAGTTTTATCTGTATCCTTTCCCACTCCCACCTCTTTTGTTTTTCGCAGCTGTTGAGCTTTATCTCCTGCATCCCGGTTACAAGCTGGACAATATTGCTCTGGTTGGCTGCACTCTGCTGGAAACGTTTGTAGTCGAGCTCTCTCCTTCGCTTAAGGAAAAGCACCACCCAGCCTATGTACATCGCACTTCCGAGCATGAAAGATGCCAAGGATACCCAGGTTATATGTTGCCATTATTATTGTGTACATAACAAGGGTAATGACAGCAAAAATTATGCTTATCAGTGAATCGGTAAGAAAGGTCCTTATCCGGTTATGATCTCCGATTCTCTGCATTATATCACCGACAAGCTTCACATCAAAGAATGAGATCGGGAGTTTCATCAGCTTTATAAGGAAATCGGAGATAAGCGATATGCTTACCCTGCTTGTGACATGAAGGCTTATCCAGTTACGAAGCAGTCCGTTGGCAGTCTGGCTGAGGGTGAGTATCAGTTGGGCAACAAGTACCATTACAACAAATGCAATGTTACTGTTTCCTATACCGGTATCGACAAGCGACTGTGTGAGAAAAGGGAAGATCAGGCTTATTATGCTGGCAGTGAGCATGCCCAGCATAAGCTGCAGGATGTACTTCGTATAAGGACGTATATAGCCAAGCAGGTACAGGAAGCTTAGCTTTTGTTTTTCCTCATCCTCCTGCTTATAGAATTCCGGAGTTGGTTCCAGTAGTAAAGCAGTTCCCTCATCCACCCCGTCGCTTTTTGTACTGAACCAGCATCTCAAAAATTCGTCCTTGGTATAGCGGAGGAGGCCGGCCGCCGGATCAGCGACATATACTATGGATCTGTCTTGCAAGTCGTGCAGGTCCTGCAGGTCTTGCAGGTCCGGCTCTTGACTTGCAGGACTTGCATGATCCCGAGTCGCTTCGCTTTCGGGACTACGTCTCCTCCTTTCGTCGGATACGTAGCTTGCATGCCTTTCCTGACTTGCACGACTTGCAAGACCTGCACGACTTGCATGACCTTTTTTTCTCCGCTTCTTAATCTTATATACTACCACAAAATGTCTCTGATTCCAATGCACTATACATGGTAGCGGCACTTCATCGCGGAGCTGTTCCCAGGTAAGGCGATATCCGCGGGTACGAAAGCCAATGCTCTCGGCTGCATCACTGATGCCAAGCATTGAGACCCCAGATTTTGTTATGAATGATTTGGAACGGAGCGATTGTAATGAATAAGTTTTATTATAATGCTTCGCCACCATCTGCAGGCAGGTGGGGCCGCAGTCCATGGAGTCTAGCTGCTTGAAAAGTGGAAACTCAGGCATAACTGCTACTTTTTCAAACTTACAAGTACAAGAACCGGATTATCTGTTTCTTTTAGACTGTTTGCCAGTTTCTTAAGCACCACATGCTGTTTGGTGTTCTGCACCTGAGCCTCTGTAAAATCTTCACTACCTGTGTATTTAATAAAATCCCGAGCACTAATCCAAGAGTACATTTTGTCATCGCTACAAAACTTAGGATCAAAGTCCGGACCTCCTCCAATATCATCTTTAAGAACACCTTTCTCCTGGTCGATTTCGAACTTACGGTTTTCATCCTTGGCATAAAATATTTTGTAGTCAGATTCGCCAAATGAATACGAGTAGTATAGAAATAATTCTGTTTCAAAAATATTGGTTACATTTGGAAGGATCTTATAGTACTCCGGGTCATTTATATTTTCTGAATTTGTGCTTGAAATTTTGGAACTTAGGATTAGTTCTGCTGTAAAGTAGTTTGTTGCAGGATCAATTGAAAATATGGTATCATTGAATCTTTCTCTAAAATATATTTTATTGTCAAACTGGTAATGGATAATCTCATCCCAGATTCCGTTTTTTGAAGGATTGAATCTTGCAAAATAATTTCGTTTATAAGAAAGAGTTTCACCGCTTAAATTTATCAGCATATGAAGAGTCAGTTCGAATCCCTCGACTTTGGTTGATGAAAGTAAAATTTTATCGCATCTGGGAACAAAGTCTAATTTTGACGGAGAAAGCTTTCCCAGCTTTAAAGTTTTTAAATATTCAAATCCTGATCCAGTAATTTTAAATCGTAATATTTTATTACCATAAAGTACATGTAGGGAGGAATCACGCGCATTTATATCAAAATCATATATAGCTACAACATTCTCATTCTTCTCTTTTCTATTTCCATACGATTCATATAGAAAGTGTCCTTTATCATCGAAACATAATATATTACGTATTGAATTGATGTATAACTTATCATTGTGTTGGACAATTTTGTCAATCCATTGAACTTGGAAATTGCCTGAAGGTTGAAGATGAATATATTCAATATCAGAAGCTATGTCAGAGATTTTTGTAAGAATTGAATCAGGTTTCGAAACAATAGGTATCGTTTTAATAAGGTTTTCCTGCTCAATTTGTTTTATCTCAGGATTCCCTCCACAGGAGCCAATGAAGACTGTTAATGCAAAATAAATAACTCTTCTCATTATGCAATTCATTAAATACTATCCTGGATGAAAGACCCTGATTATTATTCCTTTGGAGTAACAATTATTAATACAGGATTATCAGTTTCATTAAGAGAGTCAGCAAGTTTTTTGAGCTCATTTTTCTTTTTTGGATCACTCACCTGTGCATTTTTAAAATCTTCGCTGGCAACATATTTCTTTAGTGTTATCGCATCTACAAATGAAAACAACTTGCCACCGCTGCAATATCTATCCCACAGACTATTCTCATAGTGAAATCAGGTCCGCCACTCAAATCATCTTTTAGTTTGTTCACAGTAGTCTTTACAGTATTATCAATAATAGTTTCAAAGATAAATCCGACATCCAGTTTATACTTTTTCTTTGTCCTCTTATCGAAGAATACGTTTACTATTGGATGATCACTATTTCGTGTTTCTTTTGAACCATATGAATAGAAAACGTACCTTGATGTTTCAAATATTGAACCAATAAAGCTTATATGCTCATTTGGTATTTCCGGATTGCCTCTTATCTCCGGTGTTAGTAGTGTACCATGTGTATCAAAAATCATCCGTGGCTTAAAAAAATTGTCTTTTGCGTCAACAAAAAAAACAGTATCGCTGAATTCTTCCTTAAAGCAGATCGTATTTCCAATGGAATATACTAGCATTTCATTTGATGCAAGGTAATTTCTATTTCCGACCATCTTGTATTTATAACAATTTGGTTTAAAATGAATTGTATCACCAACTATATTTATCAATAAACTTAAAGTTGGCTCAGTTCCTCTCCAAGGTGGTATTGCTAAAAATGCATTGTCTGTTTCAGGAACCATACTGACCCTATATGGGGCTGGATCTTTTAGTGTTACAGATCTTTGAAAAGTAAAACCCGTATCTGAAATTCGGTATACCAGTAATTTATTGATTGAGCTTGACAGTATTGTCAGAATTTTATTATCAAAACTTACATCAAAGTCGCTGATAAATGTGTATTCTTCCGGTCCTCTTCCTCTATTTTCAATCTTAAAAAGAAATTTACCATCTGCATCGAAGCATAGGATTTTACCACCGTTTTGAATATAGATTCTGTTATCAATGTTTACGATTTTTTGTGTAACGGGACCAAATAAAGAATCCTCCAATGTTTGTAAAGGTATATACTCAATATTTACGGCAATCTCAGAAAGTTTTGTCACTTTGGATCCAGGTTCTGAAAGAAGGTCGATTTCTATAATTGAGTCTCATTACTTGTATTCATTAGTACTTTTTCTGCCACAGGAAAAGAAAATGATTAAAAGAAAGGTTAATAGTTTTATTCTCATAATTTAAAGATTAGATTTTATTCATCTTCTATTCCAGAACAAGAGTCAACCACAAACAGATATCTTAAAAGTAGGGTATCCAATGAGATATGTATTATATTATTATCAAATATTTCAGAGGATACCCAAAGACTAGGAGCCTAGTACTTTAACATAAGACACATTCCCCACCACAAACACATCCACCACCATAAAGCTCCCAGCATAGGTCCATACGCCATATGGCAAGAGGCTGTATTTATGTATCCTATAAAAGTCTTCACATCCCAAGCCAGCACTATTCATAACATTTGTAATGAGCCATATCCTCCTCTTAGAGTCATCAACTCCTCATTCTTCATCAATCTTTCAGGATTGATCTGTAATTTATTAAGTTTTTTCATGATATACATAATTTTAAGTTATAAATTATTATATATTTCCCCTGATTTATCATTTCACAGGCCGCAACCGAAGTCACGGAAAATCTTTATCTTCGCATAGGTACACCTCCTTTCTGTTAAGGAAAGGTCCGGGCAGGGGCTGGTGGCTCAGGGCTTAGAGCTCCCACCTTCACTAAGGTTCCGGGGGCGAGGCAGAGCACAGGGAAAAACCCCTGCCCTTCTCTTTCAAATTTAATACAATTGAGTTCATTAATTCTAATAGATTGATCTATTGTTAATTAATTAACAGTATTTGATTTAATCTTGACTTCCTCTATTCTCCTTAAATATCTCCCTGAAATACCTTAAATCATCAATTTCATATTGGGACGGAAGCTTGTAACCATTTATGAAAAAAGTCGGAGTCCCCATGACATTGCATTCTTTAAAAAGACGTCCGTGTCTCTTCATTTACTTACCTGGATATTCACTATCCTCAGGTATACAAAGGCCGTCTGTTATCCTTGTTCTGGAATAAGGATCAGCATTAAACCATTGCTCCAGTAGTTTCAATGAATCCGCGTCTTTACCTTGCCTGTTATTATTATACAAGATGTCGTGAGCATCTTGTTGTCAGATGTCATCAGCACAAGGTTTACAAGTATATCTTCTTTATCGTTAAGCATATCCCTGATCTTCTCAAAAGCTCTTGCACAGTGAGAACAATGGAGGCTGAGAAAGCTGTTATTTTAATTGAAGCATTCCTGTTACCGAAAATCAGACTGCTTTCCGATAAAGGAATTTCAGAGTGAGTCTGATTCATTAGAAGCAGTCCTTCAGAATATCAGGATTCTTCTTAAATCCGAGATATTTATAGTAATGCATTTCATCCGACATTTTCTCCCTCCGGAATAATATAAACAGGGTGTAAACTATTGTAATTACAAGAAAAGTAAGTGCAAGTTTTGTAACAGAATTATAAAGAAAAGGCCAAGTTGTGAAAATTGAGGTAACAATAAAATGAATTCTGTAATCAGTATAAGCTGAACTCCAAGGCACATGGGACACCACTTCTTCAGAACAACCCCCTGGTAATATATCGAGAAGATGGGATATGGTACTGAAAGGGCGGCAAGTATTGCCATCAAAGAAAGTCCTTCTCCCACGGGAGACTGCAGAAGAAAGAGAAAACTGCCTGTAAAGTATATGAATCCGACGTCGGCCCAGCCAAACCAACCGAATACTTTTGATGCTTTATCATGAAGAACCGTATTGCAGTTGGTTGCCTTGTTCAGATGACACAGCTTGTCCGTAATCGAAAGATGAACTTCAAATTCGTGCAGGATCAGCAGGACAGAAAGTACTATGCCGGCAATCTTTGTAAAAACCAGGGGCAGGATAACCTTGATGTAAGTACTCTCTCCCGGGACAAGATGATTGTAAAACAAATAAATGATAAAAATCAAAGCAGCAGTTAAAGCCAGTGGCAATATTGATTTATTTATCAGTTCGTTCTTTATTTTGGTCTGATAATCCTCTTCGCCCGATCGTTCATCCGGGTTAAGCAATATTACTGCACCGGAGCAACTTTTCAAATAATCGTCCCAGCCAACTTTCTTCTTATTACTAAAAGAATCATAATACGTAGCGCCGGACTTATCGCTTTCAGCTAAGAATGCTATTTGTCCGCCTTCGTTATTAAAATGAGTAATATAAGGAGCTTTAAGATCTTTTAACTCATCCTTGTTATATTTCAGGGGATAATGCTCAATGTTCCATTCAGTGAAAGCATCACAGATACTTATTAAAGTAGGGTAATGAGCATGTGATTTCAGGGTCTCTTTTACGGAATTCTTGGTTACCCTTATTCCGTAGGATTTAATTGCTCTCTGAATTACAGAAACGGTATTGTCTTCCCGAGATTTTTTCATAAATAGACAAATTAGTTACATTTAAACCTTCAGTTATAAGTTTGTAAAAATTCTCTGATACTCCTTTTTTCAATTTCATGATCAGCTGGCTCATTTTTCATTCCGGGAGGATGGGCCATATGATACAGGGGACCCTCCAGGTAATGCACCCTGAAATCTGAGAAATCTTTTCTTAATAGGCATTCATTCTCATCAAAACCCCAGCAAAACTGTTCTTCATGATTAGTATCAACAGTCATGTATTTTGCCTTGTTAATCAAAAACGGACCTCTGATGGAATACCTGCAATTCATTAATCCCTGCAAAGGAGAATTTATTATATTCTCAATTTTCAGTGTCAACCTGAACAGTTCAAGAAGGTTTTTTTCGATGGAATATACCTTTCCGTTAAAGGGTATACAAACTGAAATATTGCTTTTTTTAATTTCCTCTGCTGCCGTTACTAACTGCATCTGAGAAACAATGACATCAGGATTCCAGATCGCGACAAGAGGTGTATCAGCATAATATACTATATCAGATACAGACCAGCAACTTTGAGGTGAGGCGATGTTTGTATCTATAAATTCATAATTGAGATCCGGGTGATCAACTGCAGGAAAATAATTTCTGGAGGAACCACATTCGATGATAATAATTTTCGTAACGAAATGTAAAAAAAGGTACTGCACAACAGTTTCAATATTATCTATCCTTGACTGCGATTCAATTCTCACTGGTATTATGAAAGTCAGATCGGATAGATCCTTTTTATCAGCAATAATCTGAGATATTGGCCTGAGATGGTTGAATTCAGGTTTTTTGCAAAATTTTTGTAACAACAACAATGCATTCAGGGATGATTCAAGTTCATCATTATCATAAAATCTGCCTTTCCGATTTGAATTCAGTATTTTATGTATCCATGCATACAGACTTTCTTTATTACAGTATTCAGTCTGCCGGCCTTTAATGAAATTGATATGCAGTTCTGTTTCAGCCTTATCCGGGTTAATCCCTATATATCTGAGTTGATCAATATTAATTTCTTCTAACATATTCAGACTGTTTCTGACTGTGCGCCGAACTTATCTGATTGCCGTGAATACGGTAATAGTGAAGAATCTTTGTTATATTAGTTACAGGGAAGAACCTGGCTGCCCTGACTATAAGGTCATAATCCGCTGCATAAAGAAATCTCTCATCATATCGTAAGTTGAATTTTTGCATGAATTCATGCCGCATTATTATTGTAGGATGGATAAAACATATATTCCGGAACAACAATACTTTAATTCTTTCATAATTCTCCTCCCTGTAAATATCCGTTTCTATACGATAATGTCTGAATCCACTCCCTGCAAGGCCAACTTCATGATGTGTTTCCATAAACCCAAACTGTGTCTCCAGCCTTTCCCTGAAAGAAACATCATCAGCATCCATTACACAAATGTATTTTCCTGATGCCATGCTCATTCCCTTATTACGAGAAGGATAGTTGCCTATATTTGTCTTATTTACTATAATTCTGATCCTATTATCTTTGAATGATTTTATAGCACTTAAACTGTTATCCGTAGAACCATCATTTATGATTATAAATTCAAAATCACTGAACGACTGATCGAGAATGCTTTGAATAGCCTCTTCAACATACTTTCCGGCATTGTAAACCGGCATAATTACCGAGATTGCAGGACTTGGATGCATTCTTCAATGTTTGATAAGCATCAAATTATTAGTTTGTGTTTAAAGGATCTTCATAAAAACTAGGTTTAGTACTGAACTCTGGTTATTACTTGCAGTAAATTCAATGCTATCCCTGCTAGACCTGTCAATCCAAGATTCTTCTTATTTATATCATCCATGATTTTATTCCATCTTTCTTCATTTTCAAGTATATATAACGATTTGAATGGAAGATCTCTGTACAGTTCGTCAAATTTCAGGGAATGTCCATATAAAATATTCTGTATTGATATAAGCGACAGTCCGGATAGTAATGAGTTATCTTCCAGCAAATTATCTATTTCTAAATTGTTGTTTTTCTCAAGATTGCGGAACTTTGATTGCAATCCTGCATCTGGAACAGATTTAATGATTTCCTGAACAAGCTCATCATAAACAAACAGATTTATCCAATCTTCTTTATTTATAACGCTATAACTTAGATATTCAGGCAGATATTTAATGAGTTTAATTATCTTCTTTTGAAGGATTCTTAACTTATACATCTCAAGGAAGAACCAGAGAATGGAATTTATTTTTGAAATGCTTAACTGCAATATATTAAAATCGAGATATCGTTTATATATAAGCGAATTCTCACATTCGGTAGTTAGATAAAAAAGATGCTGCTTTTTAATTAGAGTATTAAGATTTTCATCATCTATTTTTTGTCCATTTAGACGTGACAATAAATATAATCCATAACAAAAAAGGTTTTTGTCATCGTTAAGAAAATGAGGGCTTTTTGCCATACTGTTGTAAACGGCATTGTCGATATCTGCAAGTACAATATCAGTGTCGGCTTCTATGAATCCGTTCACAGCCAAGTATTCTATTCCCCAGCCAATACCTGTTAATCCATTTTCAAAATCTATGTTAATGTTGGAATTTGCATCTTCATAGATTTCATCAATCAATTCTCCTGCATAATTCTCAAATACTTTATTATTAGTATACTTGGCATAATGAAAGAAAAAAATTGCAATACCCATTTTGCCGTTAAGCAAACCTAAATTCTCTATATAGCTCGCATTTAACAACAGAAAATCTGCAATCCGACGGAGACGATTATCAACCTTTTTCTTAAATGAACTGCTTATATTTTTCTCCATAATACCTGTTGTATTCCTTTATCAGTATTTGTGAATCCATCTAAAATTCATAAGACTAACTGAATTCTGCAACAGAAAAAATCAATCATAAGTTGAAAAAATTTATTCCCTGATTCTTAAAATCATTATTAAACAGATTATAACTTAATTTTAAAGTAAGGTTTCCGGATACCTGTTATCTCCACATTTGCTGACAGCATAGTTCTCCATTCTTCAGAAATGATCTGTTCTCCCGGCCTATCAGCGTCGTCAAGGAGGATCAGCGTTCCTTCACAGAGCTTATTTCGCATCACCGGAACAAGCCCCGATCTTCCGCCGATGGTACCTCCGTATGGACCATCGCATATTACCAGACCGAATTTCGGAGGCATAGATACTAAAGGAGGATCATACCAATGATAATATCCGTAATTCCTTAAAGGCTTTACACAAAGATGAACAGAATCTATTCTGAAATCAGTCAATACTTTTTGTACTCTGGCACCCCATTCTTCAGAATTTTCCAATGACCAGACAATATTTCCAGTCTGACCGGCAATTATTCCGGCAACTATAGTTGTTAGCCCGGATCCACATTCTAATATAGGATATTTTGTATTTAACAATGAGTGATAGATGCAACTCCACAAAAATTCGTCAAGGGCAGACCAGTTAAGGTTATTCCATCCCAGGATCAGATCCATTAGTATGCCGTTTTCATGATTCAGTGATGCATGTGGACATTTGATGAACCTACTTAACGTCTTGTAAAAATCTCTACCAAGTAATCCAATAGTGCTCATAATATTATCATTCATTTACCATGAAACTTCAACCACCGTCAACTGATGCCATGTACTTATTTTTGTTAACAAAAAATGCCCCGCCAACAGAATGGTACCCATGCATGAGTTTCATTACCGGGACTCTCTTTCCCGGTATTTCAATATTCAAATGCTTCCTGAATAAATCAGATGTTAATTTGTCACAGTAATAGAATCTGCCGTCATAGGGAAAACTCAGAACAGCCTCACCGGAACGATTCTACCGACGGGCATCTTTTATCTGATCAACAGGAGCTATCGCTTCTGCATCCCATATACCCACCACTGGTGTGTTCGACAGATTTATTAATCTGTTTATCCATTTTGTCCTGTGGAAAACCTCGTTTTTATCTTCAATAAATTCATATCGAATCCCTTCCTGATCCCTTTCAGGGAAATACCTCCTTTCCAAATCGGCTTCAAGAATTATGAACTTTGTTCTGAAATTTCTGAAGGTATATTTTATCAGAGTATCAATATTTGCTTTTCTTTCCGGGGAATCGATCCGCAAGGGGACTACGAAGGTGACATCAGATAAATCTATTCTTAAGTCTTGCCGGTCATTTGGCTCAGGGCGCAGAGAGCAGGGCGCAGGCGAAGAAGCAGGGGGCAGGGAGCAGGGGGCAGGGGTACCGGAAGCCTGCTCAGGGCTCAGGGCGCAGGGCTCAGAGCCTGGCGGTTCCTGCTCTGTGCTCTGTGCTCTGAGCTCCTGTGCATTTTTCTTCTTGCTCTGTGCACTGTGCTCGGTCCGCTCTGTCCTCTTGTCTGGAGCAATCCTATTCCAATACCTGCAAGACCTGTCAGACCAAGGTTGTCTTTGGTGAGACCTTCCAATAGTTTATTCCAGTTGTCTTCATTGTCAATAATCTGAAGTATTTTAATTGGGTCAGAGATATTACTGTCAATGCCTGGTATATACGGGTCATAAATAAGGTTCTGGCATGTGGTTTTTGTGAAGTTCCTTATAGTCTCACTGTCCGTGTTTTTCAACTCGACCTTCCTGACTTACATTTCCTGTCAGAATAGTGTTGTATCTGTCTTTAACATTTGTTTCACTTATGCAGGGTATAATGAATTCCACCAGTTTTTTCATTTGGATAGTCGCTGAAGGATCGTTCAGTCCTTCTGAGTGGAATTCGAGATACTCAGGCAATGCATTGAAAAGCTTTTCGATTTTATAGGGAAAAATACCCCGGCGGTGCATTTCAAGAAGAAACCATGCAAATGAATTAATTGTATCAATACCAGGGAATTCGATTTTAAAATCAAGAAACCTTTTATTTATCAGGATCCTTTCACAATCATCCGTCAGGTATATAAGATGCTGTTTTTTTAAACAGGGTTTTAATATTATTATCGTCATACCCTTTTTCCCTTAACCTGGTCAGGAAATAAAGGCCGTAGCCAAACAGGTCCTTCCCGGATTCAAGAAGAAATGGCCGGTAAAGGCTGTTCCTGTAAACAATGTTATCCATCTCTTCAAGCGCTTCATCAGTGTCCGCCTGAACGAAACCATTCTTTACAAGGTATTCAATTCCCCAGCCAATCCCGGTGAGTCCGTTTTCAAAATTTACAGGGGTGGCTGTGTTTATTTCCTCGTAAATTTCATCGACCAGCTCACCGGCATAATCTTCGTAAATTTTGTTCTTTGTATATCGAGAATAATGATAAAAGAATATCGCAATACCCATTTTACCATTCAGGAGTCCGGGATTATCTATAAAACTGGCATTTAACAGGAGCACATTTGCAATTCGCTGCAAACGATTATTAATTTTTTCCTAGGAGCAGATTATTATTGTCAGTTCCGCTCATTTGTTTTTGACTTTCACTGGTTAAACAAACAGGACAGCTTCAGACAATAAATTTCGCCAATCAGATTGACATGATCGCAATAAAAAAACGGACAAAACCGGACAAAACCGGACAAAACCGGACAAAAGCGGACATATCGGACACTCAGGCAACTTTAGTTGTCTTTGGATCCCCAAATGTCTCGTAAATGATATGTAAATGATTAGGATCAATTAATCCCGGCGGAATATGCAGATTTGCTTTCTTAAACCAGCGGTAAAGGGTTCTGATGGAAATGCCATACTCACCAGCAACCTCCTTACGTGTTTGAGCTCCAGGAATTATAGGATTCATATTCGCGGTATTTGTTAACACTAATTCTTCATCACGATCAGCCAATTTGTTATATGAACTCTATGAATCAAATAACTGACCAGAAACTCAACTATGATTAATACTTATCTTTTTAACTGACAGCAGTTAAATTTTTAGTTTAATTGGAATTGATATGAATTTGTTACCAGGATTTTCAATATTCTTAAATCCATGTTCATTAATAACGGAGGGTGTGGGGCAGGGGGCAAAGGACGCAGAGCTCAGGGCACAGGGCACAGAGCACAGAATGCTGAACAGGAATAACAAAGTAAGTCCTGGCAGAGGTGAGGAAGATTGTTTATCCGTTTGTTGGCGGATCGCAATGACTGAAGTATTTAATATAGTATCGTAATTTTCAAAACAAGGAATTGATTAATTCCCGTTGACTTGCAATACTTGCTGGACCTTATGACGGTGAATCAATGTATTTCGTATTACAACCGGAAGGCGATCAGGATCTCTTTCGGGAGCTGTTCCCAAGAGGCGGTAGCCGCGAGCGCGGAAACCTATGCTCTCGGTGGCATCGCTGATACTGAGCATCGAGACCCCGGACTTTGTAATGAAGGATTTGGAACGCAGTGATTGCAAAGAATAAGATTTCTCATAATATTTAGCAATCATGCGAAGGCGTGAAGGGCCGCAATCCATTGAATCGAGCTATTTGAAAAAGGGGAAATTGGCCATGTTTTATTTTTTCAATCTAATCATCATTAAAACAGGATTGTCGGTTTCTTTCAGACTATTCGCCAGTTTTTCAAGCAATTTTTTCTTTTCAGGGTATTTGGGAGTTGAATTTTTAAAAGTCTCGGAGGCAACATGAGCTTTAAGCTGGAAGGCATCGACCCAGCTGATTATAGTATTATCATCTTTTATTGTTTTAGGCCAAATGTTTGGCCCCCCATCCAGATCATTTATTAACCCTTGTTCTGCATTGATGAAAGCCTGAAAATCAGTTCGTTTTTGATCCGATAAAGCCATATCTTAATATTGTTGGTTCCAAGTTTAATATTATAGGTAAATTCATAGTAAATATAATCACCAAATTCGAATAGAATTATTGGAGGAATATAATGTTCAAAAGATATTCAGGACTATATTTTGCACGTGCTTCTGGGGTTAATAATTGTCTCCCCATCAATGACAACATGAGGTTTAAAATCCATGTTCTCAAATACATATACTGTATCAGAGTATATTTCTTTTTTAAAAAGTCTGTTATTAAATTGATAAAATAGATTTTCTCGCCCAACACCGGTAGCACCTTTTTTATTTAAAGTGAAAGGATACTTATTAGGAAAATTCTTAATAATTTTCCCTAAAGTATCTATCACTACAAAACTGTTTTCAATATTTCCTTGAAGATTGTCAAAATAGCACAATATTTTATCATTATCAAATCGGAATTGAATAGGTGCATGAAATGGTATCTTAAAAGATCTTACAAATTCTCCGCTTTCAGAATAGACATTAAATTTGTCTTGCCAACCGGAGACCAGGTATAGTCTTTGATTTTCCTTGTATATATCTATATCGTGGGCAACCTGAAATTCTTCCGGTCCTCTTCCTATTTTTCCAATCCTTGAAACAAAAGATCCATCATCCCTGAACTTTAAGATAGTATTATATTGTTGAATAATATAAAAAGCATTACATGCTATAAACTTAAAACCAACTGACTTCAAACCAAAATGACTCACTACACTTTGATCATTGGTTTCCAATGGGATATAGTCAATGTCAACGAATCCCAGATCGGAAAGTTTTACTTCAGAGATTTTAGGCTGTTCTCTTAAATCAAAAGTCCTTATTTTACTTTGTTCCTTATTATTTGAAGTCTGGCAACTGGCTGTTTCTAAGGAGATTACCAGAATTTCAATAATTGCTTTCATATTTTATTGCTTATGTTTCTCAAATGATGAACTTTACAAAAGAAAATAATTTTAAGGAAGGGAACCAGCGTTCCCTTCCCGGAATTGATTTTATCATCCTACACAGATGGCTTCTTCATAATTCGGAATAGCAAGAATAACCTGATTATTTTCATGTTCGTATATATTAAATTACTACAGGGGGTCAGGTAATAAAGACAGCTTGCCAGCCGGAGGATTAAATAATTTATCTATGTTGAGCTTAGTCCCTTTTTAATCTGCCGTAGAAAATTATATTGTTATCGTCCTGTTTTAGGTTATCATTAAACTCAGCAAGCTTTCTCTCTTCTTCTGACAAATCATTCATATTAAGGGCTTTCTCAATTTGTTTTTTCAGAGTTATAGCAGCTACATTATTAATAAAATATCCATTGCTGAAGATAGGTGAAGCATCAATATTTCCAAAAAAGTCATTTTTCAGATTAAAGTAATTTGCATCTAAAGTTTTTTTGTCGACAAGGATTTTCTTTGAAGTTGGTTCCGATTATAAAATGAGAAATAATAGTAACCAGGTATTTCACGGCTGACACTAATGTATTTTTTATCGCCAAAATCCCTGGCAAATTTGGGTTCCAGAGTGTTTTTTTCTATGTTATAATGATATAAAGTATCAGAAGCGGTATTATATAAATCATATTCAGGTGTCAGGTAGTTTGTGAATATCTCACCATCAAAACTCTGGTTTATCAGGTATGAGGGAGGAGAGATCTTTTGAATTAGTTTCCCGTTAAAAGTTTGCTGATAACAAATAGCAGAATCATTTTCTCGAACGGCATTGATAAGACAGTAATTATTGAATCGGGAGAAAAGAATGCCTTAAATTTGCGTTGAGTAAATACAAGAGGAATATCTTTAATTTGATTGCCTGATACATCATAGACCAGAATCTTTCGCTGTACCAAACGGGAATAAAAAGATCATATCGCCTTTCTGGTTAAACTGAAGTCCGTTAAGCGCGGAGTATTCCCCTAAATCTTCTGACTGAACCTATATTTCTTAAGAATTGGCCTTTTTTATCAAATAATTTTATAGGCAGCTGGCCGTAACTTTTAATACAGATGTAATTTTCCGAGACCTCTGTATGCCATGCCCTATCAAAAAGGGCATCAGTTATATTCTGAAGTTTTACAACCTCACAGGATTCTATCAGGCTGCTTAATCGCAGTTGGATTGTATCGGTTACTTTATTGACAGGACAGATAACAACTTCATTACCATTGATATTGGCTTTGTAAGCAATTAAATTGTCCTTACATCCCGGATATGTGAGAGCGAAAATAGTCAGGATGCAGAAGCAGCTCAGAGATTTGATTAACGAAAGCATTGATTGTTTCATAGTTTGTTGAATTTAGGGGTATAGTGAAAACAAATATATTTTTGTTATAATTTGTTACATTTTAGTACGGCATAGCGGCTTAGAGGCGTAACGGCTTAAAGGTATGTATTAAAGGCGAATTGCGATAGGCGATTTAAAAATGGTATGAGGTATGAGGTCTGAGGAAGAGTTATTTCGGCTCTCCTCTCGGAGGGTGTACGACCTGTACGATTTCGCTAAAACTTGCTCTTTTCACAAATCTTAATTTTTAAATCTTACCAGCACCAAAACCGGATGATCAGTAGTCTCTACCTTCCTGCAGGCCAATGATGATCATCCCATGCAAATAATTATGCTCTTTCGTCACTTAAATCAGGTGAAACAGAAAAGATAGTGTCATTGTATAAATTATAGTAGTAACATTAAAGTTCAGTTTTTTCCAAAGTAAAATCAATCTTTACATTTGCCAATCATGATAACAGGATTGCTTTCCTCTGTAATGTTTTTAGCCATGGCAATTTTTCAGTCAGTAATTTTGCTCTTCCCGGATCAGAGTCCAGCCACTTTTTGATTTGTAAAGCTTCATATGAGGTTACAAACTCGTTGTTGTCAGAAAAATGAAATTGGATAATTGGCAAAAACCCATTTATATCGTCTATCAAAGCAGAGGGATCTGAATCGATACCATTACAGATTTTTGTGTTTCCCGTCCTTTTATCACATATTGCAATGAATGTCTTCTGATCGGCATTCAGAGAAAAAAACAGGTAATCCTGATTTTCCGTAAAGTGGTCAACAAACATTGAATTCATCCATTTCCCGGAAGACAAAAATTCATCCTGCAATTCGTAAGGAATTGAGTATTTGCCGAAGGAGAAGACGAATCTAGGAACCAGATTATCTTTTCTTACCTCAAACAAAGTATCATTAAATGCTTCTTTGAAAAACAATTTATTGCCGAAATGGAAAAAAGTTGTTTCAAGCGGGAGAACATTAATATTTCTCGATGGAGTTCTTTTCCATGAAAGATAGTTTGGATAAATCTTCAGTAATGTATCTTTTGAATAAAGCACCATCTTTTTCTTTTCCATGCCTGAAATATTCTCAACATAGGCCACATAAGTAGCAGAATCGAGATAAGTATCGAATGAACCTGATGAAAATCCGGAGATCCCTTCAATCTCAAAACAATCCGGTATTTTAAAATTCTCCAGATAATCTCCTTTAAGATTGAAGATCATAACATTATCATTATTCCCCATCGCATAAACGATCTCCTCATCAGGATTATAGAAGTTCAAAGGGATTGAGTAGTATTCCGCAGGGCCTTTGCCCATTGTTCCGATCTCATTCAGGTATTTTCCTGTTTTCCTGTCAAACAAGAGCAGAAGTGGGGGTTCATGCCCGCGGTTACGAACGACAATGTGATCTTCAGTGGTCACTATTATCGGATCGCTTGTAACAACTGCTCCCGGAGTTAATTCCAGGGGGGATATATTCTATCCTGTCAACGATCTGACTCAGTTTTAGATCTTCCCTGTTTTCGAGGGCTTTGACAGCATTAATAGTGATCGATCCGGGTTCTTTTTCGTTTGTAGAGCAGGATACCGCGGTCAAGAGGCAAAGAGTTAGTAATTTGATTCCCATTTCGCCAGATTCTTACATATGATAAAAATTATCTGATTACTTTTCAGCCTTTTGTTTCTTTAAATAAACGATCTTAAGAACCGGATTGTCATCCGGTTTCAGATCTTTAACAAATAACCGCAGCTTTTCTTTTCGGTCAGGATAAAGAGCCACTGACTTTGAAAGGAAATCTTCAGAATGCCTTTCTTTAAATTTTATTGCATCCTCGTACGAAATCCATATATCACCCCTCCTGTTCGTCTTCACCGGAAAATAATTTTCGCCGCCGTCAAGATCATTTATCAATCCGATATTGTCCTCATCTGCTAACATTGACCTGCAGGTTCCTGAAATTTTATCATACTCAAAAATGAAATAATCATTCATGTTTCTTCCTCGGAAATACGCCTTCTGGAATATTTCAAAGAGAGGCATGTAGTTAACAATTTTGCTTGTCCTTGTTTCCTGAATGTAGAACTTCTCGTCAGTGGTTTGCGGATGAGGGATTTGTCCCCAGCTGATTATAAAACCGGGGATAACAGTGCTTTTATCGATTTCAAAAATTGTATCACCTTCAGGAGATAAAACCACTCTCCCATCAAAGAATGAACAACCAGGATTTGAGATGATCACTCTATTCAGGTCAGCTTTGGAGATATTCTTATTTCTGAGAGGATGATAGATAAGCTTAACCTTAGTTCCGTCAAAATCATAGAGCCCGGCAACAGCCGGCATTGCATTAAAGACATCTGAATTCATGAATCTGCCAATGAAAAGGAATGTCATCAGGTATGATGAATCGGACAACACAACAAAATCAAACATGGTCCTCGGGTAAGATAATTCCTTTCTGCCTGAGTATGCGCCATCCGGCTCATAGATAAGATAATCATACATCATGCTACGTAGTATCAGAATCTTATCATCCTCTGGTGTAGTTGAGAAAACGCTTCCAGCAAGATACTCCTCTGGCCCTCTGCCGAAACCACCATACGAATTCAGAAACCTTCCCGAAAGATCAAATCTCATTACCAGTCCTTCTGAATTAATATAAATGTGATTATCCGTCATTTGCAGTCTGCTTAGGCTTCCTATCAATACTTTTCTATCCTTTGAAAGCACAACATACTTTATGCTGTCGGCAATTTCGCTCAGATTTAATTGAACGTTGTTTTTCAATCCCTCTTCCATATTGATCAGGTGAGGGTAAGGCTTAATATAAACATTGTTCTCTGTATTGCCGGGCTTCTTATTTGAACAGCCTGCAAACAGGCATAAAGAAAAAGCAGAAAAGAGCACAAGATATCGGGTATAAAAATTTCCCATCGTCTGCTTTCTAAATGCGGTTTACCTTTTCAACCTGACGATTACCAGAACCGGATTGGAGCTTTCATCGATACTTCGGCCAATCTCCGTAAGCTTTTTACTGATTTTTCCTGCATTTTCTCCGGCTGCACCTGAATTATCTGTTTTTATCTTCTTTAAAAATGTAAAAGCATCCTCATAATTAACCAGGGTATTATCGTCACTAATACTGAGAGGCCAGAAAGCCGGTCCTCCATTAATGTCATCCACAAAGCCTTTGTCCTTCAGAACTGTAAGTCTGGCATTTTTCTTGTCATAGATGCAATAACTTACAGAGTCGGAAAGTCCCCATGCCAGGTTAACAAATAGAAAATCATCATTCTCGTGTATATCCTTTATCCAGAAGTTCCCCTGTATTCTGTCCGACACCTCCCTGATGGTTTCCGGAGTAAGATGCAAATCGGTCTCCATCTTTAGTTTTCCGGTATTGAATATTGCATAAGGTTCTCTGACTTGTTCATTGAAATAATAAAGGGTATCGTTGCCAAACTCCAGAAAATGAGCAGCACCGTCATTCAGGTACAAAGGAGAGTCGGGAACTAAAAGCCCGGGCTGGTTCATTCTTTTATGATGATTCAGAATCCTGCTTATTATAGCACCCTGCCTGTCGGTTATGTACCAGCTCCAGGCTGTATCAGGCGACGGACCCGATAAATTGAAAAGATGGAATATGAGAGTGTTCTTATCTTTGCTGATAACCTGCGAAGGCCGGAAATCTGCCTTAAAAGATCTTCTAAACTTTCCATCGAAGCTAAAGACCATGACCTTTCCCATCGAGAGCAGGTAAATTTCCCTGCTGTTTTTATCAACAAAAAACTCCTGATATAAGTATATTCTTCAGGCCCCCTGCCGACAGATCCGACAGGTTTCAAAAAATTCCCTTCCCGGTCAAACAGTATCAATTTTGTGCCGTCGCTGACAACGATAAATGAGTCACAAAGCTCCAGATTTGATATCCTTCTCAGCATGCAGGCAGTATCAGTTTCAAGCGGAACATATTCGATCTCGCGTGTTACAGTGCTTAGCAGAATCGATTGAGCATTTCCGATGCTGCTTTCAAGATCAATCATATATGGTAGTCCGGCTGAACCGGCACCTCTGTCACTATTCCCTGTGTTGCATGATGCAGCAAGAAGAATAGTTGCGATCAATGATAGTGTTCTGGATTTCATTTATTTATGCGTTATGTTTTAAAGACTTGCATGAATTGTATAACCTATTAATATTTCAATTTTACCAGAATCAAAACCGGATTATCGGTCTCTTTAAGGCTATTCGCCAGTTTTTCAAGCTCTTTTTTCTTTTCAGGGTATAGAGGTTTTGAATTTTTAAAAGCTTCGGAGGAAACATGATTTTTAAATCGTAATGCATCAATCCATGCAACCATAGTGTTGTTATCTTTTACTGTTTGAGGCATTATATTGGGGCCTCCGTCAAGGTCATTAATTAAACCTTTTTCAGGATCGAAAAGTATTCTGAAATTATTCACTTTTGAAGCGATAGATGAGAAACCTTCATTTTGATCATCAGGTTGAAAATAAAACTCATAATAAATATAATCTCCCCATTCAAATAATTTCTGAGGTGTAAGAAAATTATGAATTATATAGGCTACTGGGGAGTTTGTTCTGGCTTCAGGTGTAATACGTAGCTTTCCCACATCAATTATAAAATGTGGTTCAAAGGCTTTGTTCCGATAAACGAATACAGTATCGCTGTACATTTCCTTTTTAAAAAGCTGTTGGTTAAATCTGTAAAAGAGATTTTCATGTAAATAGCCGACGGTGCGATTCGTTTTATCCTGCCATTTATAAGTATTTGGATAATTCATTATTACCTTCCCTAAAGTATCGATCAGGATAAAACTGTTATTTGTTCTGGCCATATTATTATCATTGTAACATAATATTCCATCATTTGTAATTCTAAAGTTAATGGCAACCTTAAGCGGAGACTTAAAACTTCTCATAAGCTTACCATCCCTATTATAAACTAAAAATTTTTGCAACCAACCATCAACAAGATAAATTGATTCATCTTTTGGATTTATGTCTATATCATGGGCTACTGTAATTTCATCTGGCCCTCTGCCTTCCTTACTAATTTTCGTAACAAATTGACCATTGTATCTGAACATGTTAATATTTGCATAACTATGGGTAAGGAAAAATGTTTTACCGAAAACTATTTCTTTTATTTCAGGCAATACGTTTTGTTTTGTTGTTTCCAGAGGGATGTACTGAATATCTGTTGCACCCAAATCAGATAACCTGATAGCCTCTTTTTCACGTAATTTCCTTAAATCAATTTTTAAAGACTGACATTCTGCCGGTACGGACAAAATCAAACTATCCATAAATAGCATTACAAATAGAACTGTGATTCTTATTAAAGTCTGCATAAATATGGTATTAAATAATTGATAATAAACTTTGTATTGTTTCTAGTATTAATTGCATTGTCAGAAAATATTAAGTTTCATACTTTAAAAGGAGGCTAAATCTGTTTAACCTTAGCCTCCTTTTGCACTTGGTTAATTTAAATTGAAAAGTCCTTTACTGTTGGTATCATATTAAATTAATAACTATTTGATTAAATAATACACTGCCACACACCCCACCCCCCCCCCATTGTGTATGGCAATCAGAATTACACGAACTTGGCGTTGACTGGATATAACGAACTCCATCTCCAACAATATGACATTCACAACATTCACTACCGTAACCTCCTCTTAGGGTTACCAATTCTTCAGGATTCATAAATTTTTCAGAATTGATCTGTAATTTATTAAGTTTTCTCATCTTTGTAAAATTAAAATTTTAATAATTAGTTTTTCTTCGTTTCAATTTCGAATTTCAGGTAAAGGCCTGGCTACCAATCCGATTAAAACTTTATCTTTGCCAGTACACCACCTTTCTGTTGTGGAAAGGTCGGGGCAGGGGCTGGTAGCTCAGGGCGCAGCTCAGAGCACAGGGCAAAACCCCTGCCCTTTTCTTTCATAATGATCAATTTTATACCATAATAATCCTATTAATCTATTCGGTCATCCCGGAATAAAATCCCTAAAGTCAATAAAGCTGGCATTTAAAAGGAGAACATTTGCAATTCGCTGTAAACGATTATCAATCTTTTTAAACAGATTTTGATTATCAGTCCGGCTCATCTGTTTTTGGCTTTCACTTGTAAACAAACAGGACAGCTTCAGACAATAAATTTCCAAAATCAAAGTGAAAGAAGAGCAATAAAAAACAGGGAATAATCGGTAGAAACAGGGAATTTTAGGTATTTTTTAGTCCTGAAGGCATACCTAATTTGGAATAAATGATCTTCAGTGTTTTTGGGAAAAGCAGTCCGGGGGGAATTTTGATTTTTGCTTTCTTAAGACGCAAGCTTAAAGTTTTTAATGAGATCCCATATTCATTGGCAACTTCCTGCCGGGTTTTAGCTTTAAGGGTCAGAGTATCGAGTGCCGGATTGAGTTTTGCAGGTTTAAGATTTGTAAGAAAAGCAAAACGAGTTAAATAATTGTTAAGTACTTGAATGTATGGGGCAAATGTTAATTATTGATTTCTCTGATTAATTATTATTCAAGTGTTAAGTGTGGTGAAAAAACTAGGTCTACTGAGTTTCTTAATTTCTGATCTTTATCTTAAAGGCGTTCCCCACAGCCTTTTCCGAAACAACAATAACATATCCTCCTCCGCTGCCCGATGTAATTGCTCCTGCGTAATTTGGAAAATATTTTGTTTCCATCTCATTCATAATCCAATCGGGTACTGTGAGCGGCAGGATCTTCTTCCACGAAAGTAAGGTATCTTTAACTGCTTTGCCTAAACCTGCCACATCTTTTTTAAGAATAGCTTCCCAGCAATTTTCACCTGATTCACCAAGCTCTTTTATGAATGGTTTATCAAGGTGCATTATTTTCAAAGGATCGTATCCTTCAGGACGCGGTTCAAGAGGCACGAGCCAGAGAACATCTGAAAGCCAGTCACAAAGGTCCTTATCTGTGGTTGATTCTATTTTTTCAGGCCAGTAATCACCGTTGTAATAGAGCCTGTTTATCCCCGGGTATAAAAGGCCAATATGATCCTGCGAACCTGAGATATATTTTTTACCGGGAGGATTTTCTGCACCGAAAAGCAGTCTGGCATTCTGCTCATGATCGCCGCCGGGATACCTGTCACCCCAAAGCTTTATCCCTACATTTCTGGAGCTTGTGGCCAGTCCTGAGCGGTCATTAAAATCCATTGTAGGCCAGATCTGGGCTACAACAACCGATCCGGGATGTACTTCCGACACCCAGGGCTGATCTATCCAGCCCCCGGCCAGGCAAAGCCTGTAAGGAAACCGCATATTCTTTCCTTCCCCTGATCCCGGGTGTTGTGACAGTTTCTGCCCTGGAATGACCTTTGCCTTTCTATTGATCATCACCGGAAGTGAATTATTTATTGTAGCGGTTTGTACCTTTAAACCTTCTGCTTTCTTCACCCATCTGTTCGCTTATCCAGTCGTAGGTCTTCTTTAATCCTGTCCTCAGCGGTATTGAAGGCTCCCATCCAAGATATTTTTTTATAAGGGTATTTTCACTGTTCCTGCCCCGTACACCTTTCGGAGCCTTAAGATCATATGTTCTTTCAAGCTTGTAACCGGCAATATCCTCAACAATATCAACGAGTTCATTGATTGATACCATTTCGCTGCTTCCAAGGTTTACCGGCTCATTAATTTCGCTGTACATTATGTCCAGAATACCTTTAATACAATCATCAATATACATAAAACTCCTGGTCTGAAGACCGTCACCCCATATTTCTATCTCCTTTTTATTCGTGATTCCGGCCTCAATCACTTTGCGGCAGATGGCGGCCGGAGCTTTTTCCCGTCCCCCGTCATATGTCCCGTGCGGTCCGTAAACGTTATGAAATCTGGCCACCCTTGTGGTCAGTCCAAAATCTTCCGAGAAGTGGCGGCACATGCGTTCACTGAAGAGTTTTTCCCAACCGTATCCATCCTCGGCCAGCGCCGGATATGCATCTGATTCTTTAAGTCCGGGATTATTTGGATCGGTTTGCTTCTCGCCATTGTAGACACATGCTGATGATGCATAAAAGAACCTGTCAATACCGCAATCCTTCGAGGCAATCAGCAGGTGAGTGTTAATAAGCACACTGATCATGCAGGCAGCCTTATTGTTTTCAATGAATCCCATTCCACCCATATCAGCCGCAAGATTGAATACTTCATTATATCCATTTACAGCCTGATAGCAATTTTCTCTCAGACGCAGGTCCAGAACCAGGTTATCGGCTTCATTGAAAACCTGGTACCATTCATTTAATGGTTTAATATCAACTGCTCTGACCTGATTTCCCTTCTTAATAAGCTCTTTTACAAGATGCCCGCCGATAAAGCCGCCTGCTCCTGTTACTACTATCTTCTTCATAGTTTCAAAATTTAAAGTTCTGAATTTATTTATTATTTTCTTCTTTCCGGAGTATAGATTCCTTCCACAAAAATTCTTCTTTAATAATAATATCATCCGGCCTCCCGGAAATCTTATTTTCAATTACATCCAATAAAAGAGAAATTGCCTGCTGACCCATTTTCCTCGGGTCCTGGTTTATTATCGTCAGGGGTGGCTGGAACATGTCAGTTGTTTCACTGAAACCATAACCGAAAATCCCGATCCCGGACGGTATCTTTATTCCGCATTCCCTTGCTGCATTATAAGCTCCAAGTGCAACTCTGTCGTTAACAGTAAAGATTATTTCAGGTAAATCGCCCTGATGGAACAGTTTCATAAAGGAATCGTAGCCATCTTGTAATTCGAATCCTCCCTCAAATATCCATTCCCTGCGGACAGGCAGTCCGTGCTTCCTGAGTGCTGATTTATATCCGTCGGCTCTCCGCTTACCGATATTAACTGATGAATAACCAGCGAAATGTGCAATCCTGGTATATCCTGAACCAATTACCCGGGTAAGAGCATTCAATGCTCCCGCCTTGTCATCAAAAACAACAACCGGGAAATCCAGCTTCTCAAAAGCCCTGTCAAAAAAGATCATTGGTATCCTGATCTTCTTTACCCGCGAGAATATCTCTTTCTCCCTGGTTTCCTGCGATAAACACACAAGCAATCCGTCGACACGCATGCCGATAAGGTTTTCGATATTAAGTTGTTCTATTGTTTCTTTCTCGCGTGAGACTGTGAGAATCACATGATATTTCCTTTCAGTGGCATAAGTCTATCATGCTGTCAACCACCAACGCAAAAAAGCTGTTTTCCAGGTCCGGGACCACGATACCAATGGTAAAAGTCTTCCTGGTGTTAAGCTGTGTGGCAATAAGGTTAGGGACATATCCCATTCTCTTTGCAGCTCTGAGCACCTTTTGTTTCATTTCCTGAGAAATATCAGGATGATCCCGTAAAGCTTTTGAGACTGTGATCCTTGAAACATTCAGCTTTCTGGCGATATCTGACTGCCTTATGTTGACCATGAATTAATGTATCCTGTAAATTCCGGCGCCATGCCTGTTTATTGTCCGCGAAAAATGGTCCGTAAACTTTCCGAGCTTTTCACCGGTCCACAGGTCCCTGATTATGTGGGTTCCCGTTAAACCAAGCTGTTCAAATTTTACAGTGATTTCAGCAGTGTCAGCCGGTACCGGACCGGCAGGATCTTCGGTGAAAACCAGGAATCTCCCATTATTTGCCCTTCTAAGCTGCGCATCCGGACCGGTACCCCGGATTCTGCCAAGGATGCTGTTATCGAGCCCGGCTTTTGCCTGGAACCGGGTTACTCCTTCAGGCAGATCATACTCAATTATTGATGTGGCGTTTGTACTGATCCCATTTGTATATTCTTTCCCGTCTACGGTCAGCTTTCCACCCCTGGCAGTTTGGTTAATGGCCGGTCTTCCACGTCCGGATGAAGCTGTAACCCATTGAATATCCGTAAGTTTAACAGTTCCTTCCGGCCCAATCAGTACGGGTTCTATCCAGTCACAGTTGTGGCTTGAAAAACCAATATCTTCGTCATAGGTCGTTACAAGATATAGTTTCCTTGCTCCGCTTATATCAATATTGATATCCACACTTTGATCCGGTGCATCCTGAGTTATCAATTCACTTTTCCAGATCGCCTTGCTCTCAAATACCGGATCCTGATCCGTTGCATTGAAAAGAGCCAGATACTTATCACCGGTTTTTGGATCATCAGCTGTCCAGGCAATAAGGTCATTATCTCTGAAAAGCTGCCTGCCATTAATACTGTGCTGATTTACATTCAGAACATCTTTATTGGTGATTAACGAGAGTGTAAACTCATCGTTGCCTGGCAGATCACCTCCAAACATCAGTGGCGACCGGAAAATAGAGAACAATGTCATTAAAGTGTACTGTTCGTTTTTTGTAAAGCCTGACCAGCGTGGATCTCCCCGCTCAGCCCTTAAACCTATTTTACCGATTGGAAGCATATCACCATCAGGCCAGCAGCCTTTTCCACCAAGCCCTGCCCAGTTGTTAAGGATCGTGAATTGATTTTTAAGTTGCGGCCAGCTGTCCCAGAAATCATTTGAAGTTCGCCACATGTTTACATTATTCTTAAGAAATTCAACCGTTTCGGGTCTGTCTCCGCCTGGCGAAATACTTATGACAATCGGTCTTCCGCAATTATCAATGGCTTTTCTCACCATTTCAATTTCGTCAGTTCGCCCCGAAAGATCATCGGCTTTTACAAAATCGACATCCCATGATGCGTATAACTTAAATATCGAATTGTAGTACTCCTGAGCACCTGGCCTGCCTGCAACAATTGTGTACATATCCCTCAGCCATATACACTGGCCTTCGGGAGAGTAGATATCCCCGGCTTTAGCATCACTGCCGAGGATCGTGGTATTATTCTTAACAGCTAATACAGGTATCCCACGCATTATATGAATCCCGAATTTCAGACCCTTGCCGTGAATATAATCAGCAAGCGGCCTGAACCCTTTGCCGTCAGCTGCTGAAGGAAAGCGGTTCAGAGCGGGAGTTAAGCGACCATATTCGTCCATGACATAAATCGGGTCATCCTGGTTATAACCACCGGCATGATCGTTTTCTACGAACCATCTGATATCCACAACAATATACTCCCATCCATATTTCTTAAGATTTTGTGCCATATAATCTGCATTTGCCTTTACTTCCGATTCAACAACAGTAGGACCGTAACAGTCCCAGCTGTTCCAGCCCATAGGCGGAGTCGGGGCCCACGTGTGAAATGGCAACTTTGCTTCATTATCGATACCCGATGGATTATTTGTCCGGCAGGCAAATATTATGATCTGGATCACAAGGATTAAAACAATATTTCTTCTCATTTTATTAATTGTTAATCAGATTTCCTTACTCGTGTACTTTCACGTGTAAACCTAAGTAAATTTCCGCAGAAAAACAACTTTATCTATAATTTTTTATCTTTCAGAAAGATTTCCGATGTTACCTGCTATATTTAATTCTAAAATGTACCAGAATGAACCGTAGAAAATTTTCCAGGAATATTTTGCTGTCAGGTATGGCTGTACCTGCTTCTCAATTGAATTACCGGGCAGTTGCATCTGACACCGGGCCATCCTCTGAAGATCTGAAGAAATTACCCTTCAGGGAATTTGATGTGGTTGTTGCCGGCGGAGGCACTGCAGGTGTTGTAGCTGCAACTGCAGCAGCACGCCAGGGTGCAAAAACTGCACTTATTGAAGCTAAAGGATATGTCGGGGGTACTGTTGTTGAAGGAGGTACCGCTCTTCACAGTTTCTTTAATCTATGGACAGCTTTTCCTGGTGTGGAGAAGAGACAGGTAGTAAAAGGTATTGCCCAGGAGATAATTGACCGGCTTCTGATTGTCGGAGGGACAACCGGACACGGGAATGTTACCGGAAAGACTGATTATGATTCGGTGTGTACTGCCATTGACACCGAACTTTACAAACTGGTGGCTCATGAGATGCTTGTTGAGGCAGGTGTTTCGGTATTCACGAATACACTGGTCTCAGGCGCTGTTAAGAAAGGAATGGTGATCGAGGGGATAATAACCCAGAGCAGGATGGGAAGAGAGATTTTTAAAGGGAAATGTTTTATCGACAGTACAGCTTACGGTGATCTCTCAGCTTATGCAGGCGCAGAGTTTAAAGAACTTAATGATCATCCGGTTTGCAACAGCATGGGTGTCGGTAATGTAAATATTGAAAAGCTATACGCATACCTGATGAAAAACAATGCCCTCGGCGACATTGCCTGGGGCATCCGTGATGGTATGCAGGGGCAGATCATCAGGATGGGAAGTGAAAGCGGTTATACAATAAGGGATAAGCTCCCCAAAGAGTTTGTCGATGGAATAGTCAGCCTCGGATCAGGACTTATCACAACCACTGTGCATGATAACTATCTGATGTTCATTAAAGTAAATTACAAGCTGCCGGTGAGTCCGACAAACAGGGATGAGGTTTCAAAAGCAGAGCTGATAATCAGGCAGAACCAGTTTAAAACAATTGAATTATTCAGAAAATTCCTTCCGGGATGTGAGAACGCCTTTATCGCAAGGACAAGCCCGTCATTAAACATTCGTCGGGGCAGGACGATTACCTGCGATTATGACATTACTCTGACGGATGTTATAGAAGGAAGACATTTTGATGATGATATTATGGTCTATGGTTTCCATGATTCTGCTCCCAGATATCAGATAAAAAACGGAGGCACGTATGGTGTTCCATATAAAGCATTGAGGGTAAAGGGCATAGATAATTTACTCGCAGCAGGCATGCTGATAACTTCCGATTTCCAGGCTCATATGTCAACAAGGAACACTGTCTGCTGCATGGGTCAGGGACAGGCAGCAGGGACTGCAGCAGCGATATGCGCAACTAAAAAATTCAGCACGAGGGATCTGCCTTATAATATACTAAGGGATGCCTTGTTAAAAAACAATGTATATCTTGAAGATTAGAGTCACCCTCCAATATTCAGGAAGGGGAGCTATTGAATTAAGAATGAAGAACAAACGAAAAGCGAATTAAGAATATTAAAATTACTTCTGAATTCTGATTTCAATTGTTCTTAATTCTTCATTCAATTCTAATTTAATATATCAGCTTATACCACTCAATCGCGTTTTTGCTGTAAATCTTATCAACAACCTCTTTCGGGAGCTTTAATCCTGTAAATGTCCCTCTGAATTTATCGGAGGTCATCTCCTCATTTGAAGTAAAGTATTTCCAGTCGTCAAGCCAGGTTTCATGCATATCTTTTTTGAACCGGGCAGGATCTGAATTTCCGCTGTCGCCGGTATCTGTTCCGTAAAGAAGCCTGTCCTGGTATTTGATGCAGAAATCCCTTACTCTCTCCCGGTCCTGTGCCGACTGATACTGCAGATGGCAGATCCTTGCCGACATATCCACTGCCATGTTCGGAAACCTGTCGAGCCGTTTTGCCAGTGAATCGACATTCCATTCAAGGCTCCCGAGGTGGCAGCCGATGAATTTCAGATCCGGATTTTTAACCAGAAGATTATCCCGTGCATTGATCTGATCCTCATAGGAGGGGTATTCAGGATGGAGGAACATGTGATACTGTGGATTCCTGGCAAAATAACTGCTGTCGCTGCTGACTGTCATCTCTTCAAGAGGAAGCCAGCAGTTCCTTGGCTCACCCAGATGACCTGTAACCGGAAGTCCCTTGCTTTTTATATACTCAATGACAGGATCCAGTCCCGGATCATCGGCCATTATGAATTTGCCGGATCTGTCGCGTACCGTCATCCCTATATTCTTCCATATTTTTACTGTAATTGCACCATCTGAAAGATCTTTTTCAAGCTGTGAGATAATTTTTTTGCTCCAGTTATCCGTTCCCCATCCTGCCGTATCAAATAAGAATGTAGGTCCATAGAATACTCTTCCAGGGTATTTTGCTGGCCGAAGAAAGTTGCATTTTCGTGCTGATGCCGTATATTAGCTGAATCACCATGATCCACTCCAAGCGTAATAAGAATAAAATTATCCTCAATTGCCTGTTCCTCAAAATACCCTTTATCGCTGTTTATGTGGATATGGGAATCAATTTTCTTAACGGAGGAGTAATCCTCCACCGTGTAAAAAGAGTTTTGGCATCCTGAAAACATTACAAAAATGGGAATCAGGACAGGAAAGAATGATTTCAGGAAAGACATGCTTAACATTTAAACCGGGATCTATTTTTTTGGCAATTTAACGTATGGCTGTAAATTGAGCCATTCTATACTCTTGGCGCAGCTTGTAAATTCGTCGAAGCTGTATCTTTCTACCTCAACAACACCATACTTCATACCTGAGATCTTTGCTGCGGTCCAGATCGTCTTGAAATCCATCTTTCCGCTGGCGCCGATTTCTTTTTCATCTTTAATATGCCATAGTTCAAACCTTCCGGGATACTTTTTAAAATAGTCAACCGGGTTCTTTTTCCCTTCTACACACCAGTACAGGTCCATTTCAAACATCACTTTTGCAGGATCGGTATTTGCCAGCATATAGTCATAAACTGTCTGTCCGTCAAGAACAGTAGTAAATTCGCCAGAGTGGTTATGGTAACCGAATCTCACGCCCCTGGCATTGCATTTGGCTCCAACTGCATTGAAATAATCACACCACTTCTTAAGAGAGTCAAGGCTCTTATATGCATCTCCTCCCATTGATGGCTGAACGATATATTTGGCACCTGCAGCCACATGAGCGTCTATACACCGATCCCACCAGGCCATTGCCTTGTCCCAGTTAGCCCTGGTGGTTGGCCTTTGCTGACTGGTATGAGTGCTGAGAACTTTCATTCCGTTCTTCATGCATAAATTTTTAAATTCAACAGGATCCATGCCATAGATTTTCCCATCTGAATAGCCTGCAGGTTCAACAAATGTGTATCCCATTTTTGCTACTTTTGCTATTGCTCCCGGAACATCCCTTCTGATCGAGTCGCGGATCGAATACAACTGCAATCCTATGTTCTTACGGGGAACCTTCTTGAATGAATATAAAGCGGAAAGGAGAAGGCCGCTGACAGCTAATAAAAGAACAATTGAAATAATGCTTCTTTTTTTCATTTTGATAGTGCTTTAAGTTTTACTTGATTATTATTTGTTATTAGTTGAACAGGATTTTGGAACTTCCTCAAACTCATCAAATATATAAATTTATTTATCAGATACTGTTAATCCGAGTGTGACAATCTCATTAGGCTTGATCTCTATCCTGACCGACCGGCCGGTAGTTTCAGGAGCAGCGGCATTTTCAAGTGGTAATTCAATAAGATTCAGCCTGCGAGCTTTCAGCACATTAAAAGGGAGTGTGAGATTACAGGCTGTGGCTTTGCCTTCAATTTCCGCAAGCCGTATTATCAGTTCATTTCCATCTTCAGATCTTTTCATTCCGGTAAGTGTTATATTGCCGGCATCAAGTGAAAAGAATGAAGCTTCTTCGGGGCGGGTGGCATGCGACTTTACGAGTGCAAGAGAAGGAGGTTCAGCAGCATATACAGGAATATTAAAATCCTCACCCTCTGCCCAGACACCATTTTTCCAGTCGCCTGAATGAGGAAAAAGAGCATAGCTTATCGTAAATTTCCCAAGGTTTGGATAGATATCCGGATCGCCTGCTGATCTCATTAGTGTAATCCTGAGATCTCCGTTGCTATATGAATGCCCGTATTTGGTTTTATTCAGCAGGGCAATGCCAACCTTTCCGTCAGATACATCAACCCATTTCTGCGCAGGAACTTCCTGTCCGTCAATTGCTTCGGCAGTAATCCCGTAAACATCCTCATGCTTCAGATGCGAAGGTGCCTCTTTCCCGTTCAGTTTACCGTCAACCGGTCTTTCAACCACATCAAAAGGAACCTGTGAATAGAATTTTGAATTTTCCAATGCCACCGGAAAAACTGCCCTTAACATCGGGGAATCTGTAGTATCACTGCCTGTTTCAAGCCAGTGAATCTCCATATCATAATCTATCCGCGGATATGAACGGTAAATATATGTCCGTTCTATAAATCTTGATTTTCCCCATGTCTTAACAGTTTCAACGCAGGCTCTGACCGGACCATTCTCAACCACTTTTACACTTTTAATGTCGGTTACATCTTCCTGCCTGACTATCTTGTTTATAGTCCATGATTTCATTCCGCCTTTCTTGTCTTCAAGATAAATCCTGAGCTTGTTAAGCTCTCCTCCTTTCCTGACGAATTCCTTATTGGTCCGCTTATCGAACAAGCTTGTTATGCCACCTGTATTCAGGTCGAATTCAATCCTGAAGAAATCCGTTTCGAAAGTATTATTATTGAATGGTATAGCATCGTTATATTCACCCGGCCGGGTCATGTCGACGTAGAATGTTCTGTACCCTCCGGCCGGCATATCCCCGGCAATAAACTGAATTTTTGATGTATATCCCGGAGGTGTGGATTTCCCCCATACAACCTGGGCTGGATAACTCATGCCCGATGCATCGCGCACCATTACAGACGGCAGCCTGACTTCTCCGCTTCCCCCTGAGACTATATTTTTTGACCCGTAATAATCTCCCCAGCTTGCCAGTTTGGCTGTCACAGGCTCTTCATTTGAGTATACAGTTGCTTCAACCAGTGTTTTCCGGCTGAAGGGCTGAAGGTTATATGCAACCACAGGTTGTCCCATTCCCGTCCGGAATCTGACCTCATCGGCCATTTTCCGGAAAGCGTTGTTCCGCAATTCGTTGGTTCTTCTCAGGACATCAGCATATCGCGCAATTGCTTCTTTATTTGCTTCGTTGATAGCTGATCCGGGCAGTATATCATGAAACTGGTTGAATGTCAAATTTGTCCAGAGATCATTAAATTCTTTATCAGGATATCTGTCTCCATTAAGCCATCGGAGAGTATTAAAAAACTCACTCGTATAAAGAGCGTTTTCGCAATTTCTGTTTCCGGCTTTAATATCGGCTACCGTTGTATAGCAACCTTCAAAGATGAACTGCATTTCACCGCGGTGTGACGGACGGCCATCCATTTCCTTTGATGCTTTTCTGAAAAAATCACCGGCCGTTGTAAATCTGACTGAAGGGTAACCGGGAGTCTTATCGAGCTGATGGATCATGTCAATATTTGCGCGTGTTGGTCCTCCACCATGATCTCCGACTCCGGTAATATGCAGTATCCTGCGCTTATCCGGCGAAAACTTCTGTATTTCATTTTTAAGATCAGGTGTAATACTACCGTTGTAAGTATCATTTGCATAACAGAGAACCTTTGATGAATCGGGCGCTATCCACCAGAAAGTGCCTGTATATGGTTTTGTCCGGTGAAAATAAAAATAGTCACATCCGGCAAGCTTCAGTATCTGAGGCATTTGAGCAATGTGGCCAAAATTGTCGGGCAGCCATCCTATGGTGGCTGTTTTTCCAAAACGGCTCTTAAAATAACTCTGTCCGAGAAGGAATGACCGGGCGATGGCTTCACCTGTCGACAGGTTCATATCCCCTTCGGTCCACATGCCACCGGCAAGCTCAAGCCGGCCGGCTTTTACATATTTTCTGACCTGTTCAAAAAGAGGCGGATCGACCATTTCCACAAAGTTATATACAGAAGCCTGGCTCTGAAGCATTGTATAATCAGGAAACTCCTCCATAAATGCTACCACCTGGCGGAGGTTATCGTTGCACATTTGCATGGTCTCTGAATAGGTCCAGAGCCAGTTCATATCCATATGTGCATGGCCGATTACATGAATTGTATCACGGGAAGACACAATTTTTCTTTTCTGCCCGGGAGTGGACGAAAAAGAGCTGATTATCAGTACTGAAAGTATCAGTACACCAAATTTCTTTCCCATTCAGGTTATTTATTGTAAGGATTTTAAAACCGTCTTTATTGCTTCAGGTCCTTTCACGGCATTCGCCGGTAATTTCCCGTCCCTGCCAAATACCAGCAGTGCTTCATAGTTTTCGATAGTCACTTTTGATTCATCAATTTTGCCTGTTTTATCCTTTACAGAATTGATATTCAATCCCAGATGACGGGCCATAAAGTCATACATTGCCATCCTTTTTGAAATGCCATAATCATGTCCTTCAGTTGCCAGGTGAACATTTTCAATGTTTTCTTTCCTGCCATATAATTCATAGACCTTTTGCAGATAAGGGTATTCGATTTCAGGAACATGCTGAGTCCAGTCCCCTCCGTCTGAAATTACCAGCATAGGTTTTGGTGAGGCCATGGCGGCAATTTCTGCATTGTTGGTTCCGGCGTCAGTGCAGGAATGTATCGGCAATCCGCTTTCACACGGACATCCTCCGTAAAAATATGATGATACCATTACGACCGGAACACTTACAGTGACCCGCTCATCCAGAGCTGTCAGAAGAAAAGTCTGGGTCCCTCCTCCTGATTCTCCTGTAACACCAATCCGTTTTGGATCGATATAGGATAAGGATGTAAGAAAGTCAATCACGCGCATTGAGTTCACCGTCTGCATTGTAGCTGCCAATCCTGTGCGGTGTACAACATTATCGACCTGAAGCTGCGATTCTCCCCATGCAAACATCTCATAGCTGAAAACTACAGCTCCCATCCTGGCAAGCATGGCACACCTGTACTGGTGATCTGGCCTGTATCGCCCATATTGATTCAGATCTGTATTGCTGGCATGTCCGTGGGTGCAAAGTACTGCAGGGAACGGACCTTTGCCTCTGGCAGGTCTGTAAAGCGACCCACAGAGGTATACTCCGGGAATGGTCTCTAAAGCCACATTCTCAATAGTGTAACCATCCATTTTTCTTTTTGGGGTATAGATTGGATTAAGAGGTGTCTTCTTCGGTAAGGGCGACAGATTCAACTGATCGAGGAAGCATTTCCTCAGTTCTGCCTTGCGTGATTCCCATGCCGGCAGAGCCTTATAAAGGGAGAGCAACAGATCGAGATGTTTCTTCCCTTCTTCCACCGGCCTGACGTGATATGCATATTTACTTATCTGGTAACTCTTTTCAGCAGTTTTGGTAAATATCATATCAAGAGGCAAAAGGATATTTGTAAGTGTTTCCTCTGTATCAATCCTGTAGCGCCAGGTAGGATAAAGGACCTCAACCCCCTTAACCAGACTTTCGCTGTACTGGATCTTTATATCATGCCTTTTTTCTATATCGGTCAGAACCTCTTTAAGCGGTTTCCTGTACGTATCCTGTGGCAGTTGTGTAAAAGCTTCGAAGGTTAATCCGACAAGAAAAGACAGAATTAATAGCTTTATTTTCATTGGTATAATTTAGATTAAAAAAGCACTGAATTCAATATTTCAGTGCTTTATATGTTTGATTATCACGAAGATTTATATTTTAATAATGATTTGGATTTTCATCCTGCCACTCATTTATACCATCCCGCAGCCTGTTACGGAATGTAAGCGTATCAGTGCAATGATATGTGTAGAATGGAGATGCCGTTTCAGTGTACTTATATTTGAGTACGATCTTCCTTTCCTGCAAGCAGCCTGGAATTATTAAATATAGCATTCACCATCCTGCGTGAAAGCATATGATGCATCTGTTCCGGCACTAAGGTAGATCTTATTACCCTTAAGAGTCAGATTAAGTTGCTTTTTGCCCGCTGTGATAGTTTTATTGTAATACCCATTGCATGTCAGTGTGCTTGGTCCGGCGGTAGTCAGACTCCATATCAGGTTTTCCTGAGTCGGAATGGTCGTTTTGTAAACGATTGTGGTATCGGCTTTTGACGGTCTGTTTACCAGAGCGGACCCTCCGTGCCAGTAGTTGCCAAACAACTTGTTTTCAAACATCAGGCCCACAACATTGTATCTCCTTGATTCAAGAATTGAATCAGCATCTGCTGCAGTAATATAAAACGGGAGAACATAGGTCGACACTCTGGTTTTAAGTGAGTCATTGAGAAAATTCGCTGAATCAGCTTTTATAACAACTGTTCCGCCGTGCCAGCCGGCTTTAATCACCATTGTTGTAGTGCTGGGTGTCATAGTATAGTAACTTGCCGGCAGCATCTGCAAAGCAGTTACCGGGGTAGCAGCATTTTTGATATACCCCCAGGATGAAGCCTTCATACTTGCCAGCCGTGCAGCTGTAATCAGTTCAGGATTCATAATGAAGCTTACATTACGGTCAATTGTATTCTCCACTACTCCACCCAGAGAAACACCTACTTCAATTTTCATACCTTCTCCCACAACAAATGTGCGGACATCCTGCTGTAAAGAAAAATATATGCTGGTGGTGGGGTAGTCAAGAAGATATTCTTCGTAGCATGAAGCCATCACTATCGAAAGAACTATTAATACTATTATTTTTTTCATAACTGTTTCTTTTTATGTTTTAGTTCCATGAAGACCATCCCTCATTCTGAACAAGCATGCTCATTCTCATCATCTCATTGAAAGGAATTGGATTGTAGGGTGATGGAAGTTTACGCTCCTCAACCGGCCAGTTAAGATTATATGTAAATGTAGAAGGAGCCGCAGTTTGGATTATATAAGCTCCATGAACCTCTTTGTTGATTACATTTTCCCAATCGCTATCGGTCGTCCAGCGCCGCAGATCATAGAATCTTATCCCTTCAAAGCAGGTCTCAATTCTGCGCTCGTTTTTGACGAATCTGTCAAATTCGTCTTCGCCGGCTGCTGCAACCTCATCAAGGTATGGATCATTAACATTGAAAGCAGGAGTTGCTCCATCATAGGTTTTCCTTGCCCTCAAATACTTAATAGCTGCTTTTGGTGTCAGTCCGTAAAGTGCTACTTCAGGATCGCCTGTCACATGGTTGGCTGCTTCAGCGAAAGCAAGGACAAAATGGGCCCAGCGATAAATGAATTTGGAGTGCGGAGCTGATACAACGGTAGCATCGGACCAGTTTACATTCATATATACAAACTTTTTAATATGGTAATTTGTACGGCTGTTATCCGAACTTGTACCGGCAGCATCTTTACCTGGACCGTCAACACCCTCATTCCAGTTTTGAAAGGTGTACATAGTGGCACCCCCTGTTAGTTTTTTGGCTAACGCTGTATTATGGAAGATCACACTGTAAAACCTCGGATCACGACCGGCATAAGGATTAGCAGGATCATATAAACCACGGTTTGCAGGATCATCAATGGGGTAACCGTTTGCCATTCCAAACGAATTAACGAGTTCCTGTGTTGCGCCAATCAGACCATCACCCTGGAACCCGCCGGGATAAAACAATCTCTCCATGACAGTATTACCGGTATTGTATCGGGTTGAGAAGACAATCTCAGGTGAGTTGGGGTTAGTGAAGATCACAGCATCGGCAGGCCTGAAGCTGTTAGCGCTTGCAATATTATCAACAGTCAGTTTAAAGTTGATGATCTTTTGGGCATATCTTGCCGCGCTGTCCCAGCGTGCAACATCGTTACCGGGATTGAACCTCGGAGAAGCCCATGTAAGATAAACATTTGCCTTGATCCCCATTGTTGCTATATCATCGAAACGGTTCCAGTATTTACCTCCAAGGTAACTCCGGTCAGTTCCCGAAGGGTAGAGAAAATCCCTGTGTGCCAGCGGGAGGTATTTGATGGCTGAATCGCAGTCAGCAATTATTTGCTTTACGCAATCATCATAGGTGTTGCGCTCATAATTGACTTCGTCGTCAATATCTATTACGTCTGTAACTATCGGGAAGCCAAGCATCTGTCCGTTTGTTCCCTTACCTCCGAATTTCTGCAGGAGGTCCCATTCAAACCATGCACGCAGAGCAAATGCTTCACCCTGCAGACGGGTCCTGACCTGGTTATTATACAGTTCTTTTACTAAATATCTGGTATTGTAACCACGCCTGTCTTTCAGGAAAGTATTGCACTGGGCGATCGACCTGTAATCACGGTCCCAGTATCTTTCGAAAGGATCGTTCGAAGAAGTCATTGTATTAACAGCATACCTGGCCATTGCTTCAGTCTCACTGGTAATTTTTGTAATTACTGCATCGTCTGTAACACCGTCAAGATAGACACCTTCATTGTTATTGTAGTTCCTTTGGTTACCGCCCACATCAGTTTCAGCTATGTTATCATAACATCTGTTTATTAAGCCCTGCACCAGATTCTGGTAATCCCAGATGGTTTCACTATCGTAGTTCCCGTTTGGCCAGGGCTCCAGGTAATCCTCACAGGAGGCTATCAGAACTAAAATGAATCCAAAAAGTATAATTTTTTTAGTCTTCATAATTACTAGATTTTAGAAATTAAACTTAACTCCTCCTGAGAAGGTTTTGAACAGCGGATATGCGTTTACACCAGCACAAAGGTTGGTAGAGGTGCCGTTAATGTTTCCGGTGTAGATCGTTTCAGGATCGACATCCTTGACCTTTGACAGGGTAATCAGGTTGGCTCCTCTGACATAGATACGGATTCCACGGCCTCCCATAAACTGAAGCAGTTTTGCGGGAATGGTATAGGCCAGTTCGATATTCTGGATCTTGAAATAGTCTCCTTTTGTAATCCAGAAATCAGACATTACAAAGTTATTGTTCACCTTATTATATGTCAGCCGCGGATATGCTCCTCCGATATTATCTTTTACAAAATCGGAGTAGTTATTGTCCTGCCAGCCGTTCCAGTAATAGGGGTTGTTAAGAGCTATGTCGTAAAATGCTCTTCCCGAACCGAGAATAAAAAGATCAAAGTTTTTATATTTCAGCGAAATATTGACACCATAATAAAGACGCGGTGATGAGTGGCCTATTACTGTCTGATCAAGATCATCAACAAATCCGTCCTTATTTATGTCCTCATATTTAAGATCACCTTTAAAATTCTGAGCATCAAACATCTGTATCGGGGTACTTCCTCCTCCCTGCGCTTCTTCATCGGTGTTGAATTTACCCAGGCATTTAAAACCAAATGTAGCATCAGATTCTTTGCCTGTTCTGACCAGGTAATCAAACCTGTAATTGGGTTCATCATATTTTATCCTTTTACCCTTTGCAGTGGTTGCATTAGCTCCGACAGTAAGAATAACTTCTCCAACCTTCGTGGTATAAGTAAGGTCTGCTCCCAGAGCGTTATACCTGGTCTGGTTGTAATTGTAATATGGTCTTGCCCCGTTATATCCTGCAAGGAAAGGCAATACATGTGAGACCCGTGAAATAGTTCCATCAACCAGCCAGTTATAATAGGTCATGCTGAATGTAACCTTATTGTTGAATAATACTGCGTCGAATCCGGCATTGATCTCATGTCTCTTCTCCCAGGTTATTACCGGATTACCTGTCCTGTGAAAGATATGATCTGGTAACTGCATCTTCCCTGGTAGTTCCAAACCAGGTTGGTGAAGAGGTTAATGGTCCGAAGCCCCAGGGAGTAGTGGTGCTGGTAGAGGAGGTTGAGCTCCACCTGTCAACATAGTAAAGGTTTGGGAAATATGTTTCATTTCCTGCAACACCTCCCTGAGCACGCAGCTTCAGATAATTAAGAAACTTAATGTTCGACATGAAACTCTCATCGGATATGACGTAGTTACCACCGACAGCCCAGTTCAGGATGTTCCGGTAATCCTTGTCAAAGCTTGAGTTGCCCGCATAATTGAGTACTCCCTGGAAAGAATACTTATCCTTGATGGAGTACATCAGCGACCACACAGTATTTCGTTGGCGCTGAGGCTCTTCCAGCCCGTTAATATATGTCAGTACCTGACTGTAGGTCAGTGTCGACTGAAGATTGCTGCTGGCAAATGATCTGTCGTAACTGAGCTCCTCATAAAACGCATAACGCTGAAAATAATAATCCATAAGCTTATACAGGTCAGCCTGTTTGATGAGTGAGTGATCGTTAGACTTGGTCAGGGCAAGGGTGGTCGGATCAACTGTGTAAGCAAGGTAATCGTTTGCTTTTCCGATACGTACAGTATTATGAATGTTGAATCCAAAAAAAGTTGTCGACTTAAGGCCTTTAATAAGTTTATCGGCATCGTAGGTCAGGGAAATATTGGAAGCTCCTGTCCGGCCTCTGTCTGTATAAAAGCCCTGGTCAACCAGGTTCCCTATCAGGTTATTTGGATACAGAGCACTTACGCCATACCATGGAGTATTACTCGTAGTATCGTAATATGCCCATATAGGGAAAGCAACAGGAGGGACGTTATGAATGTCGTTAAGAATTGAAGGCAATTCAGTGAGAGTAAGAGTTGAGTTATCCGTACCTTCGGAGGTATACTGAGGGTCGTATCCATAGTTAGGTGAACGGCGGAAAGTAAGGTTCCCGTAAAAACCGATCATTGCAGTGATCTGGTCATTGATCTTTACATTGACATTCTGCCGTGTGGTTATCCTGTTATAATCAGATTTTGAACCCATATCAATAATATCACCCTCACCTGCATAACCCAGGTATGAATTATACTGGACAATGTCGTTACCTCCCGACGATGAAAGGTTCACTCTTCTGAACTCCTTTGTTTTATCGAGCATGAGATCTGCGTAATCGGCACTCGGGTACCGGAGGTCATATCCATCGTTCTTTGCGTAACCGGCTATTGCAGTGCTTGAGTATATTTCAGGTAATCCATCGTTCACCCTTGCCTGGTTCTGGAGTCTTGCATAATCAGCTCCCGAAACATAACCGGGCATGCGGTCGACCACGCTTACACCATTTTCTATATCGATGTGAAGCAGGCGTTCGTTTTTTGTACCAAGCCTGGTTTTGATGTAAAGCACTCCGCTGGTTGCTGCAGGACCGTACATTATTGTTCCAAGGATGCCTTTCATCAGTGTGACTGATTCGATCTCTGAAGGATCGATAGTGTACTCCTGGAGATCTGCAGGGACATTGTCAACAATTACATATGGTGCACCTCCGAATTTATCGGTCGAACCATAACTGTTTGAAAGGCCGGAATAATTCTGAAGTCCTTCGAGTGCGCTTAATCCGGGCGATCCATCTAATTCCCTGACATCATACATTGATGAAATCCCGGAAAGAGAATTACGAAGGTCGGTTGACGGATATCGTGCAAAATAAGATCCGGCTATTACCGTTTCCGGTCCCGTAAGGTTGCGTCTTTTAAGAGTTGTAAAAGGTAATGGTACATTATCATCGGAAGTCAAATGTATCTTGCCATGAATAAGGGTAACAGTTTTTTTCTGCATCAGGTCAATTACCGGAAGTACATTCTTCTCAAATAAAGGAGCAGTTATGGTTACAACATCCTCAGGGTATCCCCTGAATGATACCGAACCATTTGCGTCGGTCCGGGCATGGGTAATTCCTTCGCCCACTACCACGCTTGCATCGGGTATCGGCGTTCCGCTCTCATCAACAACTTTAAGAACGACGTCGAACAGCTGCCTGACCTTTTTCTCTTTCTGTACCTGTGCATCTGACAGGACATGAAAGCAGAATGACAATTATTAAAAGCCCGGCTAATCTGATTTTCTTATATAAAATATTATTAAATCTCATAAACTTTCGTTTTAATGGTTCATGTTACCAGACTGGATTTGCAACAAAATTTTTCATTTTCAGAGCATCCGCATTCAGGAACGGCAGATAATACATCCCCTCTTCCCACGCAGGCTGACGGTCAGCAGGCAGCTCTGTACGCTCATATTTGAATCCTGTCGGGTAATTGACAAGATCAGTAGTTTTCTGTGGAATAATTGCGATCAGTTTGCCTGACATCACTGTCTGCAAGCTCCATCCAGCGACGGATGTCGTCGTAATAATGCTGTCCTTCAAAGGAGAGTTCCACGTTACGCTCATTCTTGATCCTTGGTCTGAAAGCTTCCCTGGAAGCAATAAATGCAGGAAGAACGTCCGGCATCCCGGATTTCGTCCTGATAAGATTGATAGCGGCAACCGCAGTCAGTGATGATCCGGGAGCTGTTCCCATCGGACCGTAAGCCTCATTGACAGCTTCAGCATAGTTGAGATAAAGCTCTGAAAGTCTGAATATGGGATCGGAATATATGGAAGAGCTGTTTTGATTTTTCGTGCTGTTATTCGCCCAGTATTTCCTCAGAGCGTATCCGGTATATGATCTGCCATTCCATGTGGTAACAAGCAGTTCAGAAGGAGTTGTCCCGTCATACCAGATCTGTGCCTTGTTGTTGGTCCATCCCTGGCAGGGGCTCTGGTTATAGATAATATCAGTAGCCAGGCGGGGATCTCTGTTGACGAAAGGATCCTGTTCTTTGTATTCACCTGCAGCAACAGCAGCAGCCCTGTCTTCAGCTGTATTTAGCGGCCATCCGTTTTTTGTCTCGTATTTATCCACCCAGTTTTGAGTAGGATTTATCCCTGAAGCTGAGGCATGCGCCATAAAAGCGCCACCCCATAAAGTTGCGACTGCTCCGCTTCCACCGCCCCAGTTCCAGGTTTGATTACTCCATATGTTCGTAGTCCAGATGCTTTCATCACATACATCTTTACCATAAAAATTGAGATGGCGGTCGTTTCCGCTCACTGGATCGGTCAGAGGCAGAATTACAACTCCATTCGATTCAGCCACCTGTATAGCATCCCATGCGGCTGCTGCGGCATTCTGCCATTCAGTTATCCCATTCTTATTGTTAAGCGGGCTTGCCGCATAGAGCAGAACCTTTGATTTGAAAGCTTTTGCAGCCATTCCGTTGGGGCGGTACATTTCGTAAGCCGCATAGTCAAGCGATCCTGAAACACCAGCCCCGGGATCCCTGCGGATCTTGTCACAAAGATCAAAGAAATAGTATGCTGAATCGAGATCCATCGCAATCCTCATCAGATAATCGTTCTTCGGAAGACGGGCAAGATCCCAGGATTCGTCGAACGGGCCCATTACATAATCGAGATATGGCATCGTTCCCCATAATCTGAAAAGAGTGAAATGGAAAAAAGCTCTGAAGAAATAAGCCTGCCCCCTGAAATCATTCTTTGTATCCTCATTGGCATCCTGTATCCGCTCTACATTTCTCATGGCAATATTGCAGATCCTTATATCATCGAAACAGACTCCCAGTACAGGCCGTCTTGAACCGTCGTAGCACAACTTACTTACTATTGTTTCCGACATGTTGCCGCTCTTCCATGCCTGTCCTTCCATGTAACGTCCCTGGTCGCAGGCATCTGTTGTGGAGTTGATGCAATATTTCTGATCCCAGAGGTCCATATAGAGAGGAGTGCAGCTTCTGTAATTCCATGTATCACGCCAGCCATTGTTATAATACTTCCTCCCGTCATAGATCGCATCGAAAAAGAGTTTGAAGTTTGCGTATTTTGTAAATACAATATCTTCAGTAAGACCTGATTCAGGAGCCTTGTCGAGATATTCCTTAAGGCATGAGGTGGTTAAGATCAAACTCATCCCTGTAATTAATAGCAGTATAAAATGTTTTTTCATAATGACTGTTGTAAATATTAAAATTGGACCTTAATTCCGCCTCTGAATGTAGTCATCTGGGGATAATATCCCTGGTAGAAGTTTGTTGCCTCAGGGTCACCCTCGATCAGAGGAGTAATAGTGAAGATGTTGTTTCCGGTTACATATACAAGCAGGTTTGAAATACCTAAAGCCTTATCCAGAGCTGTGGATTTGATGTTATATCCAATGTAGAGATCTTTCAGCCTGAGGTAGGATGCGTTCCTGAAAAACCGGTCTTTTATAATTGTCTGATATCCTCTGTCGGCTTCTCCGCCTCCCCAGACAAGATTATCCTGGCTGGATGTCCCGCTGAAATGCATGGTCGCATGAGTTGCATCCTGGTTAGTTGGTGTCCAGTAATCAAGCTGCTGATTTGTGGACACGCCAGTCACCTTTTATGAATTCAACCTCAAACGCCTGGTTGTACTGAACATATTTTCCCTGGTTACCTGAGAAGAGAATATTGAAATCAAGGTTTTTCCAGGTAAATCCTCCTGAGAATGAATATGTGATCGGTGGATAGGTCAATCCCGGGATAGCATGCTTATCAAGTGTATTGATTGTACCGTCAGCATTATAGTCCAGGTATTTATAGTCACCCAGGTATTGTTTGGTATAATCGATCGGTGCAGGATTGTTATGAATATCGTCGATAGATGTATAGTATCCTGTGCCTGTAAGCTCAACACCGTTGATTTCGAGACCTTCGAGGCTGTACTCGACATTGAGCATCTCAGTAAGAGGTTTGCCTGCAAGCTTCATATGGTCAGGATATGCTTCAGGGTCGTCCTTGAATATAACCCTGTTCTCATTCCATCCGAAAACTCCTCTGACAAAATAATCGAAGTTGGGTGATGGGCTTCTCCTGAATTCCAGTTCAAATTCGATACCATGCTTTTTGACTTTCCCAAGGTTAATCTCCTTGAACGACTGGCCGATGAGCATTGTAGTACTTTTTGGTGTCAGCAGCATTTTGTCGCGGTATTCATCAAATCCGTCAATAATCAGTGTGATCATATCGTTGAACAGACCTATTTCAAGACCAAGGTCTCTCTTATGAGCCCTTTCCCATTGTGCTTTTGTATTGGGCATCATATCCTCGCGGATATAACCTCCGTTATCTTTAAAGTAAGAACTGGTATAGAGCCATCTGCTTCTGTGCGTAGTCGCTTCCAACCATACCGTCGGAGTACCGGATTTTTAACCTGTTTATCCAGGGAACTGCAAGCCTGAAAAATGGTTCCTCCGATACAACCCATCCTACAGCAGCTGATGGGAAAAAACCAAATCTGTTGTCAGGAGCAAATCTTTCGGAACCGGTATAGCCCACATTAAACTCCAGGAGGTATTTGTGGTTATATTCATATGTTGCTCTTCCGACGAGACCTTCATTGTAGTACGGGAATGTCGATCTCTGCATTTTTCTGCTGGCGGTTAAAAAGTCCCAGTGCACTGACAGTGTGTCTGCCGAATGTCCTGCCATAGTTTAGTGCCAGCTCATAATAGAGGTCAGCGTAGTAACCACCCTGCAGTCCGCTGGTATTTACATCCAGGGGCGGCATGGCTCCATACCTCATTCCCCTCAGCCGGATTCTGTCTGAACCAGGGATTCTGGTCAACTTTCCCGTCACCGTTTGCATCAACACCGATCCGGTCAAAGTATAATATATATGTAGGGAAGGTCTGTGAAGCCTGCACCTGCCTGTTGCGGTAATAAGTGCTCAGAGACACTTTCCCGTCCAGGGAGAGTCCTTTTGTGATAAAGTCAAGCTGCTGCTTGAGAATAAGGTCGGTGAACAGTGTTGATCCCAGCTCTTTGTTGAACTGCCCCGAATGTAACCCGATATATGGGTTCCCGGTATATTCACCTGAGGGAAAAGCCAGTCTGTCGCCGGATGCATCAGGATAATCAAGGTCGGGCACCATATCAAGCACCCATGCAGGGTAGTAGGCAGGACACCTGGTACCTCCGGTAGAATAAAGGTCCCTCCAGACACCGCTGTTCGGATTATTTTTCATGTTCAGGACACCACCTGCCTGCAAAGTCAATGTTGTTGACTTTGTGATATTGAAGTCGAGATTGGTCCGGTAGTTAAACCTGTGGTTGTAATACCTCATGTCGTAGTACCCGTCTTTTTCCCCTTTAAAGAAATCGCCTGTGTACTGGTACCCAAATGAAAGGAAGTATTTGGTAAATTCAGTGCCTCCGCTCACATTAAGGTTTGCGTTGGCCACAGGTGCAAATTTATTGGTACAAACTTCAAACCAGTTCACATCGGGATACCGGAGTGCATTGAGTTCAGATGACGGATTCTTGTATTCCTCGAGCACGTTTTTCGGAATAAGTCCGGTAAATGTCCCATTGTTCATCAAGGCCACATTATACATCGACATTGTTGTGTAAGCATCAATATGGTCAGGGATTCTTGTTGCATACTGAAGTCCGTAGTCGGCTGAAAAACTCATTCTTGGTTTACCAAGCACGCCGCGTTTTGTTGTTACAACAATAACACCATTAGCTCCTTTTGCACCGAATACTGCAGTTGCCGAGGCATCTTTAAGAACGGAAATCGTATTGATCTCATTCGGATTAATTCCGACGAAATCGCGTTCCACACCATCAACAAGTACCAGCGGTGCGCTTCCGTTCCAGCTTGACAGACCACGTACATAAATATTTGCTGCATCTGATCCGGGTTCGGCATCCTGCTGGATTGTCAACACGCCGGAAAGTTTACCCGCAATAGCGTTCGTTATGGTTGTTTCTCCAGCCTGCATAATGGTGGCATTGTCTATCTGTGTGATAGCACCGACAACACTCTCTTTTTTCTGAGTACCATAACCAACTACCACAACTTCTGAAATCGCTGTTACTTCAGTAGCCATGGAAATGGACAGATCAGTACCCGGAGCAGCAGTTTGCTCCTGTGTGGTATACCCAATAAAAGAAAACTGAAGTATAGCTTGTTTTTCAGTTACCGGTATAGAGAACTTACCATTAGCATCAGTAAGAGCACCAACTGTTGTACCTTTTATTATCACAGTCACTCCAACGAGCGGCTCACCAGTGGCGGCGTCTTTAACAGTCCCTGTGATATTGTTTTGTTGAAAAGTACCCGGCTCTGAACCTGCTAATGCAGTCGTCAGTGAGCAGATAAGCATCAAAATGCACAATTTTGTCGCTATCAATGGCTTCAGCCACTGACCATAGGCAAAATACAATCTTTTTTCATAAATTTTTTTCATGCATTTAAAATGGATTAAATATTAATTTGTCTACAAGTTGATCGATTAATTCACCATCAACACACATTGTGGTAATAAAAAATTAAAGTGATTTTACTGAAGGATCAGGACAATTTGGCAATTTCTAAAAAGGAAAACTTCGAAAAAACCTTTGATCAGCATTTTTACAGTTGATCCCTGCAAAGTGAACCTTTAGAAAGGGCGGTTACCAATCCGAATTCGTGAGTACTCTTTTTTTCATACAATGGAGGTTAGGTTAGGCAAAATAATTAAGGTACAAGTTAGCTTGTTAATATAAAGCAAATTGATAAAGTGCTTCGGAAAAGGACTAAATGATTCATAAATACCAGGTTAGGAGTATTTTGAGGCACAGGTTACATTTTTCCTTCTAACAATTTTAAGAAAAAACAAACAAATTAACAAACTTTTAACTGTTATTTTGTTACTACTTTTAAACCAGGGTGCGAAAATTTGTACTTCATCCATCTTTCAATTATTTTTACTCATTCAGATAACCAATTACGACCTTATCATGAAAAAGCTGGTAATAACATTATCTTCCTTTCTATTAATCGTCTGCAACTCATTTAGTCAGAAGATTCCCACCGGCAGCCCGGCAGATTTTAAGCTTAAGCCATGCCTGCATTCTGTAAGCTATATGGGTGTCTGGCGCGGACAGGCGACCCTTACTGTTGACGAATTTCTGTTGAAGGCAAAAGAACTGGGATTTGATGCGGTGATGCTTGCCGCAAAAAGGCCTCATGTTTCCCCGGTCGACTATGACGACAATGCACGTGCAAAGCTTAAAGCAAGGATCAAAGAGCTTGGCCTTGAACTGGTTTGTCTCGCAGGATATACTGATTTCGTCGCCGGTGCCGACAAAGCCGGAATACCAAATGTTGAAATACAGGCAGCTTATGTTGGCGAACTTGCCCGCCTGGCCCGGGATCTGGGTACTAACATGGTACGGATCTTTACGGGCTACGAGCGGCCTGACATTCCCTACGACAAACAGTATGACCTCGTTGTCGAAGGACTCCGGATGGCAGGAAAACTGGCAGCAAAATATGGCGTTACTCTGGCTGTTCAAAACCACCACGACATAGCACTTCATCACGATGCCATGAAATGGCTTCTGGATGAGGTCAATCTCCCTAATGTAAAAGCTGCCTTCGACTGCTGGTCACCGACTCTTGAAGGACTATCTCCCGAAGAAATAAAAGAGGCCATACTTACCATGAAGCCTTATATTGTCCATACAACGACAGCAGACTATGAAGAACTCCCAAGGTTCAGGTACGACCTGACCCATACAAACTATACTCAACTTGAATCACAGATGAGAGCTGTTCCTATCGGAGAAGGATTTCTTGATTATAAGACTTTCATTAATACTCTTAAAGAAATAGGATACCAGGGATATATAGCTTATGAGATGTGCGAAGTGCTGAAAGGAGGAGGTTCGGTTGAAAACCTTGATAAAACCGCAAAAGCATTCCTCGAATATGTGAAACAGTTTAAATAGGCAGAAGGTGCGAGGTGCGAGGTGCGAGGTGCGAGGTAAAAGCACAACCAAAGGATCCTCTCCGGGAGGGGAAAGTGGTGGGTCAGGAAAATGCTTTAAGGCGCAATGGCATAACGGCGTAAAAACAAATATTTATCAAATCATACAATTATGAAAAAATTGGTATTAGCATCAGTAATTACTTTATTGATGGTTCAGGGTACTATGGCCCAGAAAACGCTTACAAAGGATGAAAGAATGCAATGGTGGCGCGAAGCACGCTTCGGCATGTTCATACACTGGGGCGTCTATGCTGTACCGGCAGGCACCTGGGACGGACGTCAGATCGGAGGGATCGGGGAATGGATAATGAATCGCGGTAAAATACCTGTCGCCGATTATCAGCGTATAGCTAAAGATTTCAATCCGGTCAGATACGATCCTGATGCATGGGTGAGAATGGCGCGCGATGCAGGGATGAAATATATTGTGATTACATCCAAGCATCATGACGGTTTTGCTCTTTTTGAAACCAAAGCCAGCAAATGGAATGTGGTGGATGCGACACCTTATGGAAAGGACCTTTTAAAACCACTGGCAGAAGCATGCAGAAAATATGGCATAAGACTCGGGTTTTACTATTCCCAGGCCCAGGACTGGAACAATCCCGGAGGATCAGCTGCGAGAAGACCAACCAAAGAGGGATGGGCAAATCCCGATTCGGTCATTATAGATGCATATACAAAGGAGCATAATGGTCATTGGGATCCAGCCCAGGAAAAGAGAACATTCACTGAATATATCGATGCAGTTTCGGTTCCGCAGGTAAGGGAACTACTGACAAATTATGGTGAACTGGCTGTGCTATGGTGGGATACACCCACGAATATGACCGACGAAGCCGCCACGAAACTTCAGTCGCTGCTCTCACTGCAACCTGCAATTGTCACAAACGACAGGCTAAAGCGTCCGAATTTCCCGGGCGACCATAAGACACCTGAACAGAGGATCCCTAATCTTGCGGATCTCGACGGAACCGACTGGGAGACATGCATGACAATGAACGGTACATGGGGCTACAAAAGCTACGATCATAACTACAAATCGCCTGAGACACTTATTCAGAACCTCCTTGATATTGCATCAAAGGGTGGTAATTTCCTGCTGAATGTGGGTCCCACTGCTGAAGGCGAATTCCCTCCTGAAAGTGTGACCATACTATCTGAAATAGGTAAATGGATGAAAGTGAACGGAGAGGCCGTTTATGGAACAAAGGCCAGTCCATGGGGATTATTCCCCTGGGGACGATGCACCAAAAAGGAGACTCCGAAAGGCACAACACTTTATTTTTCAGTCTTTGAATGGCCTTCCGACGGGAAAATTGTAATCCCCGGCTTCAAAAAAAGTATTGTAAGTGCAAAACTGCTTGCAAACGGCGCCAAAGTAAAAACATCAGCCGGCAAGGATGGCTCCATATCAATCACTCTGCCAGCTGTTGCACCTGATCCAATTGCTTCTGTTATCAGAATCGACATCAGGGGAAAGCTGTCGGATAAAGTTCCGGAAGAAAAAATAAGAAGAATTAAGAATGAAAAGAATTATTAATCAGTCATTTATATCTTTCCTGATAATCTTATCCGGATTTTTCGTTCCTGCATTTTCAGCCGATTTTCAAACAGAGTTATCGAGTCCCGACGGAAATATATCTTGCCAAATTACAATAGAAAATGACCAGCTTTTTCTTTCTGTCATGATGAGCGGAATTACGGTTATTGAAAAATCCCCTCTCCGTATGTCAATCGGCAGAAATAGCATTACAGATGGCATAAAACCCGGCAAGATCATAAAATCATCTTTTAATGAAAGTTATCCATGGTACGGACTTCACTCCATCGCAGTCAATAATTATAATAGTGTGATTATCCCGCTTAAGAGCAAAAAGGATAATACCAGATACACTCTTGAATTAAGGGTCTTCAATGATGCAGCCGGTTTTAGATTTCTTATACCGGGTGAAGAAAATATTATAAGATATCCCGATGAATCAACCGTTTTCAGGCTTCCTGCGCAAAGCACAGTATGGTATCATGACCTGTATATGCACTACGAAGGTGTCCATTTGAAAAAGATGACAGATACCATTCCGGCAGGACAATGGGCCGCTCCTCCCCTTACAATAAGACTTCCGGGCGGTTCAGGATATGCTGCAATCACCGAAGCCAATCTGGTAAGTTACCCAGGCATGGCTTTGCAGAGCGAAGGCAGCAACGGTTTTGCGGTCAGGCTTGGACATTCCCATCCGGCTTCATACCCATATGTCCTGCGGTATACAAAGGAAGATGTTGAAAGATTATCGCAGATTGCCGGGATAAAAGGAACCATCACCACACCCTGGCGGGTAATAATGGCCGGTAAAGATCTTAATACTCTGGTAAATTCAGATGTCCTGCACAATTTATGCCCTTCTCCTGACAAATCACTTTTCTCCAGTGGTATAAAATCAGACTGGATCCGTCCGGGCAGGGCTGTCTGGAGATATCTTGACGGCGGCGGAGAAACTTCACTGAAAAACATGAAAGAATTCTCGAGAATGGCATCAGAACTGGGCTTTGAATATAATATCCTTGAAGGATTCTGGAGCCGCTGGCCGGAAGATTCCTTAATAAACCTGGTCGAGTATTCAGCAAAACTGGGAGTTGGAATAATTGTATGGAAGCACTCAAAAGAGCTGCGCGATCCAAAAACAAGACAGGAATTCTTCCAATATCTGCATGATCATAAAGTTGCAGGTATCAAAATCGACTTTTTTGATCATGAGGCAAAGGAGGTGATAGATCTCTATGAATCAATATTTAATGAAGCAGCAGCATCTGAACTGCTTCTTATTCTGCATGGTGCCAATAAGCCGACCGGATTATCGCGGACCTGGCCGAATGTTATGATTTATGAGGGAGTAAAAGGCATGGAATCCAGTAAGTTAATGGATCGGGCTACTCATGAAACCACCATCCCGTTTACGAGAATGCTTGCAGGACCAGCGGATTATTCAGTGGTTCATTTCGGCGACCGACGCAGGAACACTACCTGGGTTCACCAGACTGCAACTGCGGCAATTTTTTCCGCACCTGTTATTACATATGCAGCAACACCCGCACATATTCTTGAAAATCCATGCATGGAAATGATAAAAACCATTCCGGCAGTGTGGGATGAAACAATTGTCCTTCCACCTTCAGCGCCTGGAGAAATTGCTGTATTTGCACAGAGGAAAGGCACAACATGGTTCCTTTCTGTTATTAACGGATTACAGCCAAGGAAGAATAAATGTACCACTTGCTTTTCTTGACACGGGAACCTATGATTCTTTGATACTGAGCGATAAATCAGATAATCCGGCATCAGTGAATATTTCATCCCGCGATTCACGGCAGACTGATATATTATCTGTCGACCTGGTTCCCGGCGGAGGTTACATGGTAAGATTTACACCAAAATGAAAATATTTAATTAAAAATGAAGAAAAATGCACTTTTTATTTGATAATTAAAAAAAATTAGTAGTTTTGTCGTTCAATTTAAAAGTAAAGATTGAATAGCACTTTAATACATATTATTGCCCTCATCCTCATTATTGCCTATGGCAAATGATCCGGGAATAATATGCATTAGTATAAGTATACAAAGCTTTCCGGATCAGCCGGAAAGCTTTTTTTTTAACAAATTATTAGTGAGATGAAGATACAGCTCAGAAGTTCCAGAACAACATCCGGAAGGAAGATGGCCGGTGCAAGAAGCCTCTGGCGTGCCAACGGCATGAAGGAAAGCCAGTTCGGGAAACCTGTAATTGCTATTGTAAATTCATTCTCACAATTTGTTCCGGGACATGTCCATCTTCACGATATAGGCCAGATCATAAAAAAGGAAATTGAGAAGCATGGGCTTTTTTCGGCCGAATTCAACACAATAGCGATTGACGACGGGATAGCGATGGGACATGACGGAATGCTTTACTCTCTTCCTTCGAGGGAACTCATTGCCGACAGCGTCGAATTTGTATGTAACGCCCATCTTGCTGACGCAATGATATGCATCAGCAATTGCGACAAGATTACACCAGGTATGCTGATGGCATCAATGAGGCTTAACATACCGTCAGTTTTTATCTCAGGAGGACCTATGGAGGCAGGAACATTCCGTGACAGGAATATTGATCTGATTGATGCCATGGTATCTGCAGCTGATGAATCTGTGAGCGATGATGACCTGACTGCAATGGAAATGTCGGCATGCCCTACCTGCGGATCATGTTCCGGGATGTTTACTGCTAATTCGATGAATTGCCTTGTTGAAGCACTTGGATTGGCATTGCCGGGCAATGGCACAATCCTGGCTACTCATGCAAACAGGATGAAGATGTTCATCAGGGCAGCCGGTCTGATTGTCGAGCTCACAAACAGGTACTACGGCGAAGGGAATACGGACATCCTTCCAAGATCCATTGCAACACGGCAGGCATTTATCAACGCGATGTCGCTTGATATTGCAATGGGAGGATCTACCAATACTGTACTGCATCTGCTTGCAATTGCCCATGAAGCCGGTGTTGATTTTACCATGAAGGACATAGATGAATTATCAGGAAAGATACCAAATATCTGTAAAGTCTCCCCCAGCTCAAAATACCATGTACAGGATGTGAACCGGGCTGGAGGAATTCTATCAATAATGGGGGAACTGGAACGGAATAATTTGATCGACAGTTCAGTAAGACGTATCGATTATAAAACACTCGGCAAGGCTATTGCTGACTGGGATATTATGAGTACAGCAATCAAGCCTGAAGCATTGGATTTCTGGCTGAGCGCTCCCTCAATGCAGAAAAGTACTTTGTTGGGCTCACACAGCACTTATTACGACAAGCCTGATACTGACAGGGAAAAGGGATGCGTAAGAAGCGTACAGAACGCTTATAATAAGGAAGGAGGTCTTGCTGTACTCTATGGCAATATCGCAACAAGCGGATGTATCTTAAAAACTGCCGGAATCGATCCTTCACTATTTGTATTTAAAGGACCTGCCGTAATTTTTGAATCGCAGGAGGATGCTGCTGATGGCATTCTCAATGGCAGGGTTATGGCAGGCAATGCCGTCGTTATCAGATATGAAGGTCCCCAGAGGAGGCCCCGGAATGCAGGAAATGCTTTATCCAACCTCCTACCTGAAATCAAAACTGCTCGATAAGAAATGTGCCCTAATAACTGACGGACGATTTTCGGGAGGAACATCCGGATTATCAATTGGCCATTTGTCACCTGAAGCTGCAGCTGGCGGAGAAATAGCTCTTCTAAGGGATGGAGACATGATTGAAATAGATGTTGTCAATCGTAAAATAAATGCCCTGATATCTGATAAAGAACTTGTTAACAGATTAAATGAGGAAAAGCTGAAAGGAGAAAATGCCTTTAAGCCATTGAAAAGGAGCAGGATTGTTCCTCCTTCCCTGAAAGCATACGCACAACTGGTAAGTTCAGCGGATAAGGGAGCAGTAAGAATAATCTGAAGATAAAAGACAAAATGACAAAATGTTAGGCGGGAAAAAAGACAGAGGTTAAAAGATAAAAGTGATTATATGAAGGCTGATAAAAAGACAACGAAGGTTACGGAACAGACGAATGGTGTTGTGACAATTCCGGGTGCTGAAGCACTTCTGCGATGCCTGGTTGAAGAGGGTGTGGACACTATCTTCGGTTATCCGGGAGGAGCCATCATGCCGGTTTATGACAAACTGCTCGATTATGAAGGCAGGATAAAGCACATACTTACCCGGCATGAACAGGGAGCTGCTCATGCAGCACAGGCATATGCCATGGTGACAGGAAAACCAGGCGTATGCTTTGCAACTTCAGGGCCGGGAGCAACAAACCTTGTCACAGGGATTGCCAATGCTTTTCTCGATTCAGTTCCGGTTGTGTTTATTACAGCTCAGGTCGTCTCAAGCCTGATCGGGACTGATGCTTTCCAGGAAACTGATATCCTGGGTGTTTCGATGCCGGTAACCAAATGGAATGCACAGATAAAGAAACCGGAGGACATACCAGATACAATTGCGAAAGCATTTTTTATTGCCAGGACAGGCCGTCCCGGTCCGGTTCTGATCGATATTGCAAAAGATGCCCAACTCGAGAAGCTTGATTTCAAATATAGAAAGTGCAATTATATAAGGAGCTATAATCCCAATATCCCATTGCATACCAGGGCAGTTGAATCAGCAGCCATTATGATAAATCATGCTGAGAGACCTTTGATCCTTGCCGGGCACGGAGTGCTGATCTCGGGCGCGGAAAACGAACTTTTAAAGTTTGCCGAGAAAACTGGTATTCCTGTGGCGGTAACACTGCTTGGTCTCTCATCCTTTCCTTCAAACCACCGTCTCTATGCCGGATATCTTGGAATGCATGGAAACTATGCTCCTAACGTCCTTACCAATGAGGCTGATCTTATAATTGCGATTGGTATGCGCTTCGATGACCGGGTTACCGGGAACCTGAAAAAATATGCCAAAAATGCCAGGATAATCCATATTGAGATCGATGAGGCCGAGATCAACAAAAATGTAATCGTCGATCTGGAGATAAATAATGATGCCAGGGAGGTTCTGAACCATCTTATCCCTCTGGTAAAAGATAAAACCTATGAAAAATGGATAAGGGAATTCAGGATCCTTGACAAGACAGAATATGAAAAAGTCATCAGGCAGGAAACCATGCCTGAAAAGGGTAATCTCAAGATGGGTGAAGTTGTGAGGCATGTGTCAGAACTCACAAAAGGAGATGCCATAATCGTGACTGATGTCGGCCAGAACCAGATGTCGGTGGCACGTTATTACAAATTTGCAATGCCTAACAGCCTGGTTACTTCAGGAGGTATGGGAACGATGGGATTCGGACTTCCTGCATCTATTGGTGCCAAAATCGGTAATCCCGGTAAACAGGTTGTTGCCTTTCTTGGTGACGGAGGTTTCCAGATGACGATACAGGAATTAGGAACAATACTTCATTACAAGGTTCCCGTAAAAATTATAATATTGAATAACAACTTTTTAGGTATGGTCAGGCAGTGGCAGGAAATGTTCTTCTCAAAGAGGTATGCTTCAACCGAATTGGTTAATCCCGATTTTGTAACTATAGCCAAAGGATATAAAATCTCAGCCAAAAGGGTATTAAAAAGAGCAGAATTAAAAGATTCCCTTGTTGAAATGCTTGAGTCAGAGGGACCGTACCTGCTTGATATTAAAATCGATAAGGAGGCTAATGTCCTTCCGATGATAGAACCCGGTGCTTCGGTATCGGAAGTTACTTTGACATATAAATAAATATGCCCCTAAATCCCCTGAAGGGGAACTTAATAAGAGCCCCGCCATCTGGGGGGGTTGGGGGGTGCAAACAAAAAATAAAAAACTAAACTATGAATAGACAGGAATTTACAATTTCACTTTTTACTGAGGATCATATAGGTATTCTTAGTCAGATCACAATAATCCTTACACGAAGGCAGATCAACATTGAGAGCATTACAGCTTCCGAATCGGCCGTTAAAGGTGTTCAGATGCTCACCCTGGTCGTGAAGACCACTGCTGAAATGGTCCAGAAGGTAGCCCGTCAGATGCAAAAACTTGTTGACGTACTGAAAGTCTTTGTCCATACTTCTGATGAAATAATACACCAGGAGATAGCTCTTTACAAGGTCAGGACCAAAGGCCTGATGTCCGGTGATATTGTCGATAATATTGTTCGTGGCCATAATGGCCGTATTCTGGAAGTCACTCCGGAATATATGGTAATTGAAAAAACCGGGCATAAAGCTGAAATAAACGAATTGCTCCATCAGCTTGAACCCTGCGGAATTCTGCAGTATGTCAGGTCGGGCAGGGTTGCAATCACCAGACAGGTCAAGGAGCTCAATGCCTATCTTGAGGAAATGGATGAGGCCAACCAGTATAAACCGGACAAAGTAGAGTCATTTAACTGATACATTAATTATTCACCCGTAACTTAAAATCACCATGGCAAAAATTGATTTCGGAGGAGTTATTGAAGACGTTGTGACAAGGGATGAGTTCCCTCTTTCAAGAGCACGTGAAGTGCTTAAAAACGAAATTGTTGCAGTAATCGGTTATGGAGTTCAGGGACCCGCCCAGGCACTTAATATGAAAGACAATGGCATAAAGGTCATTGTCGGCCAGGCTCCTGAATTCAAAGCCGACTGGGATAAAGCGGTAGCTGACGGTTTTATCCCGGGCAGGACCCTGTTCAATGTTGAAGAGGCCGCAAAAAAAGGAACTATCATACAGTATCTCGTATCGGATGCTGCCCAGAGAATTCTATGGCCCAAACTCAAACCCTGCCTTGAAAAGGGAGATGCACTCTATTTTTCACATGGCTTCTCAATAACCTACAAGGAACATACAGGTGTTATACCTCCTGAAAATGTTGACGTGATCCTGTGTGCTCCGAAAGGTTCCGGAACCAGCGTCCGACGAAATTTCCTGGCTGGAACGGGAATAAATTCAAGCTATTCCGTATTCCAGGATTCTACCGGAAAAGCAACTGACCGGATCCTGGCTCTTGGGATAGCTATCGGATCAGGCTATCTGTTCCCGACCACTTTTGAGAAGGAGGTCTTTTCGGATCTTACCGGGGAAAGAGGCGTACTTATGGGCGCACTGGCTGGTATTATGGATGCACAATACCAGGTATTGCGTAAAAACGGACACTCCCCTTCGGAAGCCTTCAATGAAACAGTTGAAGAACTGACACAGAGCCTTATCCGGCTGGTCGATGAAAAGGGAATGGACTGGATGTATGCCAACTGCAGTGCAACAGCACAGCGCGGAGCGCTTGACTGGCGTCCGAAATTCAAGGCGGCAGTCCTTCCGGTTTTTGAAGAACTCTACAAAAAAGTGAAGTCGGGAGAGGAATGCGTAAGGGTTCTGAAATCTACCGGTGCTCCAGATTATAAAGAACTGCTGGATGCTGAATTGAAAGGAACTGGGTAGCTCTGAATTATGGAGAGCAGGAGCTGCCGTACGGAAACTCAGACCTGTGAAAAAGTAGAAGATAAGAACCAATCCCCGGGATCCCCTCCTGGGAGGGGGTGGGGGTGGGTAAAAAATATGAATTTATAGAATTAATAATCAATCAATAATGGAAGAAAAGGTAATAATTTTCGATACTACCCTCAGGGATGGAGAACAGGTGCCCGGGTGCCAGCTGAATACCGTTGAAAAGATCCAGGTGGCACAGGCTCTTGAAGCTCTGGGTGTCGACATTATCGAAGCCGGATTCCCGATTTCCAGCCCTGGTGATTTCAGATCTGTCGTTGAAATATCAAAGGCTGTTACGGAACCGGTAATATGCGCTTTAACACGTGCTGTAAAAAAAGATATTGAAGTGGCAGCTGAAGCGTTGCAGTACGCAAAAAAGAAAAGAATACATACAGGAATCGGAACATCTCCTTTTCATATAAAATACAAGATCAGGACAACACCCGAGGAGATTCTCAGGAGAGCGGTTGATGCAGTAAAATATGCCAGGAAATTTGCGGACGATGTGGAGTTCTATGCTGAAGATGCAGGAAGAAGCGAGAACGATTATCTGGCAAAGGTTATCGAGGCAGTCATAAAAGCCGGGGCAACCGTAGTAAATATTCCTGATACAACAGGGTATTGCCTCCCTGAACAGTATGGAGAAAAGATCAGGTACCTTAAAGAGAATGTCTCAAACATTGATAAGGCAACCATATCAACACATTGTCACAATGATCTGGGAATGGCAACAGCCAACACAATAATGGGTGTGCTAAACGGTGCACGACAGGTTGAGGTCACTATTAACGGTATAGGGGAGCGGGCCGGCAACACATCTCTCGAAGAGGTGGCAATGATAATCAAAAGTCACCATGCCATGAAGCTGAGGACAGATATCAATTCAAAACTCATTTTCAGTACCAGCAGGCTTGTATCAACACTCATGAGCATGCCCGTGCAGGCGAACAAGGCTATTGTGGGAAGAAATGCCTTTGCACATTCTTCAGGGATCCACCAGGATGGCGTGCTTAAATTCAGGGAGAATTACGAAATTATTGATCCTCATGAGGTTGGGATAAAGGAATCTTCGATCATCCTTACTGCCCGCAGCGGACGGGCTGCACTTAATCACAGGCTTGAAACACTGGGTTATAATTTCGGAAAAGAGGAGCTTGATGATATTTACCACCGTTTTCTTCTTCTTGCCGATAAGAAGAAAGAGATAAATGACGAAGATTTAAGAATACTCTCGGGTGAAGTTTTCTCAGGCGAGAAAGCCCTGAAACTTGAACTTCTCCAGGTTACATGCGGGAAATCAGCCATACCCGTGGCAACTGTAGGAATCCGGATCAACGGTGAGGTTCATACCTCAACCGCCTCGGGAAACGGACCGATCGATGCTTCATTCACGGCAGTAAAACACCTGATCAGCAAAACCGTTCACCTCGAAGAGTTTCTGATCCAGGCTATCACAAAAGGAAGCGATGATATCGGGAAAGTACATATCCAGATTGAACACCAGGGGAAAATCTATTATGGATTTTCTGCAAATGTTGACATTATAACCGCGTCAGTGGAGGCATTCATTGATGCAATATCAAAAATAAAATAACCCCCATCCCCCCAAGGGGGGTTAAAAATCAAAAGCAATAATCTGCCCCCCCTTTGGGGGGGTTGGGGGGTAGAAAAACATTAAAAAAACCATCTGAATTAACAGAATAATCAATAATGGTACCAAAAACACTTTTTGATAAGATCTGGGATTCACATGTTGTGCAATCGATCAGTGGAGGACCCGATGTCCTTTATATCGATCAGCATTACATCCATGAAGTGACCAGTCCGCAGGCATTCAATGGCTTGAAGGAAAGGGGAATAAGAGTATTAAGACCTGAAAGAACACTTGCCACTGCTGACCATAATGTACCTACTGTCAATCAGGATATGCCGATCTGTGAGGAGCTTTCAAGGATCCAGGTGGAGAGGCTTGCTGAAAACTGCAGAGATTACGGAATAGAATTTTTCGGCCTTAATCATCCAAAAAACGGCATTGTTCACGTGATCGGTCCTGAACTGGGATATACAAGACCTGGCATGACAATAGTCTGCGGCGACAGTCATACATCTACTCATGGAGCCTTTGGTACCATTGCATTTGGTATCGGCACCAGCGAAGTTGAGATGGTGCTGGCAACACAATGCATCCTTCAGCCCAAACCCAGGAAGATGAGGATCACCATCAACGGAAAATTGCAAAAAGGTGTAACCTCAAAAGATGTGATCATGTATATCATATCACAGATATCGACTGGTGGGGCTACCGGTTATTTTGTAGAATATGCGGGACCTGTGATCAAAAGCCTGACCATGGAAGGAAGAATGACAATCTGCAATATGAGTATTGAAATGGGAGCACGCGGCGGACTTATAGCTCCGGATGAAAAAACTTTCAGGTACCTGAAGGAACGTCCCTCATTACCTGAAAGTTTCGACTGGAACTCCCTGCTGTTGAAATGGAAAGAGCTGAAAAGCGATGAGGGAGCCGGGTTTGACCGTGAAATGGAATTAAACGGGAACCTTATCAGACCAATGATAACTTTCGGTACCAATCCCGGAATGACTATTGCAATCGATGATTCTATCCCTTCTGCGGATGATATCTTCAGCGAAGATTCTGCTTCATTCCTGAAATCGCTCGACTACATGGGTTTTGTTCCGGGGATGAAACTTCTGGGACAACCAGTCGACTATGTCTTCTTAGGCAGCTGTACCAATGGAAGAATTGAAGATCTAAGGGCATTTACACAGCTTGTCAAGGGTAGAAAAAAGGCTTCCTCAATAACAGCCCTGATCGTACCCGGATCAAAAGCTGTTGAAAGGAAGGCAATCGATGAGGGCCTGGATAAGATCCTGGCAAAGGCAGGTTTTGAATTAAGGCAGCCGGGATGTTCCTCCTGTCTTGCCATGAATGAAGATAAGATCCCGTCAGGTAAATATGTCGTTTCCTCAACGAACAGGAATTTTGAAGGCCGCCAGGGTCCCGGAGCAAGGACACTGCTTGCAAGTCCTGTTACTGCAGCCGCTGCAGCAATAACAGGCAGGATAACCGATCCCCGTGAATTCATTGATTAGAAAATCAAAATAAAAATACCTGAAATGCCAAAAGAGAAATTAAATATACTGGAATCAACCTGCGTTCCCCTGCCCTTTGAAAACGTGGATACCGATCAGATCATCCCGGCAAGATTTCTTAGCGCAACTTCACGGGAAGGCTTTGGTGAAAATCTCTTCCGCGACTGGAGATTTGATAAAACCGGTGAAAAAAATATGGAATTTGTTCTTAATAATCAAATATATAGTGGCAAGATCCTGGTGACCGGAAAAAACTTTGGCAGCGGATCGAGCCGCGAACATGCTGTATGGGCTATTTATGATTACGGATTCAGGGCTGTGGTGTCAAGTTTCTTCGCCGATATTTTTAAGAACAATGCCCTTAACAATGGATTGCTTCCGGTTATCGTTCCTGAAAAATTCATCCATAACCTTATTAATCTTGTCCGGAGAAAACCGGAATCACTGGTCAGAATAGACCTTGAGGAACAAATGGTTACAGTTCTCACGACCGGGGATTCAATCAGGTTTGAAATAAATCCATACAAGAAAGAATGTCTGTTAAAGGGGCTCGATGATATAGATTATCTTCTTGGTATAAAGGATCTTATAACTTCATTTGAAACTAAAAGAAAGTGGTAAAATGAGAATTGAAATAATGGATACGACCCTGAGGGATGGAGAGCAGACACAGGGAGTATCATACTCCCCTCTGGAAAAGCTCCATATAGCTACCATACTCCTGAAAGATGTTAAGGTCGACCGTATCGAAGTTGCATCCGCACGTGTTTCTTCAGGAGAATTTGAAGCCTTGAGGAAGATCACTGAGTGGGCACGTCAGAATAATCTTCAGCGGAAAGTTGAAGTTCTTGGTTTTGTTGACGGAGAGGTTTCGTTGAACTGGATAAATAATGCAGGAGGAAAAGTGGACAATCTTCTGTGCAAAGGATCATTGCGTCACCTGGAGAAGCAGTTGCGCAAGACTCCTGAACAACATGTGTTTGATATTAAAGGTATTATCAGGAGAGCTGAAGAACTGGATATGCAGGTCAACATATACCTTGAAGACTGGTCAAATGGCATGATTAATTCAGAAGACTATGTGTTTTATATGACTGACAATCTGAAAGATGAAAAAATTGCCAGATTTATGCTGCCTGATACTCTCGGAATTTTGAATCCTGATCAGACATACACCTTCTGTAAAAAAATGATTGACAGGTATCCATCCCTTCATTTTGATTTTCATCCTCATAATGATTATGATCTGGCTGTAGCCAATGTTTTTTCTGCGGTCAGGGCAGGTGTAAAGGGTGTTCATACCACAATTAACGGATTGGGTGAAAGAGCAGGTAATGCTCCTCTTTCAAGTGTGGTAGGAGTATTGCACGATCAGCTTAAAGCTGAAACAGGCATTGATGAATATGAAATTACCAAAGCCAGTAAAATTGTGGAGACATTCAGCGGGATAAGAATTCCGGTCAATAAGCCGGTAATCGGTGAAAATGTTTTCACCCAGACTTCAGGAGTTCATGCTGACGGCGACACCAAGGACAACCTCTATTATAATAATCTCCTCCCCGAAAGGTTTGGAAGAAAAAGGAAATATGCTCTGGGTAAACAATCGGGTAAGGCCACAATAAGGAAAAATCTTGAGGAGTTCGGGCTGGACCTGAATCCCGAATCACTTGCAAAGGTAACCCAGCGTGTTATTGAACTTGGCGACAAAAAGGAAAATGTCACTACCGAGGATTTGCCATTTATAATCTCTGATGTCCTTGGAAACGACAGGGCTGATTATAAGATCTTCATAAAGAATTATTCGCTTTCGTTATCATTCGGACTTAAGCCTTTTGCAAGCGTTCAGATCGAAATAGACGGTAATATTTACCAGGAAACCTCTTCGGGTGATGGTCAGTATGATGCCTTTATGAAAGCGCTGAGAGTAATTTATGACCGGCTTGGCAAAGAGCTTCCCAATCTGACGGATTACGAGGTTTCAATACCTCCGGGAGGAAAGACAGATGCCCTGGTTGAGACAGTTATTACATGGAATTTCAAAAACAGGGAATTCAGGACAAAGGGGCTTGATGCCGATCAGACAGAATCGGCAATAAAAGCAACAGAGAAGATGCTGAATATAGTTGAAAACAATGAAATCAGAATTGGCGATAAAATTCTGACCAACAACTGCAATGAATAATAATCCATAACAGACACCTGATGATGAAATCCTATAATATTGCCGTAATCCCCGGTGATGGTACTGGCCCGGAAGTTGTGAGAGAAGGCAGGAAAGTTCTGAGTACTGCTGCTTCAAAATTTGGCTTTCAGATAAATTACGAAGAATTTGATTTTGGCGGAGAACGTTATCTGAGAACCGGGGAAGTGCTGCCTGAATCAGCTCCGGAACAGCTGAAAAAGTTTGATTCAATTTTTCTCGGTGCTATCGGACACCCCGATGTCAAACCGGGAATTCTTGAAAAAGGTATTCTGCTCAGGCTTCGTTTTGAACTGGATCAATATATAAATCTTCGTCCTGTCAAACTATATCCCGGGGTGGCTACTCCTCTTAAAGACAAGGGGCCGGAACATATCGATTACGTTGTAGTCAGGGAAAATACCGGTGATGTATATACCGGTTCCGGCGGTGTGACCATGAAGGGAACCCCGCATGAAGTAGCAATACAGAATATGGTATATACCCGGATGCAGGTTGAACGATGCCTCAGGTATGCTTTTGAATATACCCGGAAGAGAAACAGAAAAAAGACCCTGGCACTTTGCGGTAAGACTAATGTGCTGACATATGTTTTCGATCTCTGGGAAAGGGCTTTTCATGAAATCGGGAAAGCGGATTATCCGGATATTAACCGTGAATACTATCATGTCGATGCAACCTGCATGTGGATGGTGAAAAATCCGGAATGGTTCGATGTTATTGTCACCACCAATATGTTCGGGGATATAATAACCGACCTTGGCGCAATAACACAGGGGGGAATGGGAATTGCAGCAGGGGGAAATATAAATCCTGAAGGAGTTTCGATGTTTGAACCAATTGGCGGTTCTGCCCCGAAGTATACCGGCAAAAATGTAATTAATCCTTTGGCTGCTATAGCATCTGCAGGAATGATGCTTGAACATCTTGGGGAAGAAAAGGCTGCCCGTGCTATAGAGAATGCCATTATGGATGTAACGGCAAACAAAATAAAAGACCTTGGAGCCGGCAAAATGGGATTTTCCACTACCGGGGTAGGCGATCTGGTGGCTGAAAGGGTTGGTAATTAATAATTTTTTACTATATTTGCATTCAGAATATTAATAAATGAAATCCATTCAATTACAGCACCATCATTTTCATTATTGCTCTCAGGCGATCTGAAAATGATATGCGTAATTTTAAAATATCATAAACCCGTCTGAGCAGATCAGGCGGTTTTTTTTTCCCGCCAGGTTTGCTCAGACTAAACAAAAAGTAAAATGAGCAGACTGAAAATTGCAATCCAGAAGAGAGGCCGGTTAAGCGAAACCTCCCATAAATTACTTGAGGAGTGCGGTATAAAATTCTCAAACGGAGTTGATGTCCTGAAAACCGAAGCTGTTAATTTTCCTGTTGAGATCCTGTTCCTGAGGGATGACGACATCCCCCAGTATGTAGAACAAAATGTTGCAGATATCGGGATCCTGGGAGAAAACATTGTCTTCGAAAAGAAAAAAGATGTTGCGATCCTTGATCAGCTTGGATTTGCTCATTGCCGGCTAAGCCTTGCGATACCAAAAGAAGGATCTTTCACTGGTCCTGAGTATTTTATGAATAAAAAGATAGCGACCAGCTACCCGAGGCTTCTGAGTGATTACCTTAACGAAAATAATATCAAGGCTGAAATTGAGGAGATAAGCGGAAGCGTGGAGATAGCACCGGGGATAGGACTGGCAGATGCGGTATGCGATATTGTCAGTTCAGGCAGTACACTGATGACCAATGGCTTACGCGAAGTAGTTACTATCCTGAAAAGCCAGGCAGTATTAATCTCAAACAAAAATCTTGATGAGCATAAGCAAAATATCCTGAATAAGCTCCTTTTCAGAATAAGAGCCGTGAAAAATGCCAGGGAGAACAAATACATCCTTTTGAACGCTCCCCTGGAGGCCCTGCCGCAAATATGCAAAATCCTTCCCGGTATGAAAAGTCCTACAATACTTCCGCTGGAAGAAAAAGGCTGGTGCAGTATCCATTCAGTTGTCAAGGAGGATGAATTCTGGGACAGGATAAACCAGTTAAAAAAAGCAGGGGCTGAAGGAATACTTGTAATACCTATCGAAAAGATGATATTGTAATGATATATGATTGATATATAATTGATATATGATTGATATATGATTGATATATAATTGATACATGATTGATATATAATTGATATTATATGAGGACTATTGTTAATCCCTCCAGGAAAACATGGGAGTCCCTGTGCCAGAGACCCCAATTCGGAAGGTCAGGGCTTGAAGATATAGTCTCCGGCATTTTGCAGAAGGTAAGAAATGAAGGGGACAAATCTCTTTTTGAGTTGTCTGAACAGTTTGATGGAGCAGTTCCCGGAAATCTCAGAGTGCCTCATTCCGAAATTGAAAGTGCCGGCAGAAAAGTACCTGAAAAACTCCGGAAAGCAATCGGTACAGCAAAAGCAAACATCGGGAAATTTCACAGGGCTCAACTGAGAAATGAAAAGGTAACAGAAACAACAAAAGGAGTAAAATGCTGGAGGAAAAGTGTTCCGATCGGGAAAGCGGGACTATATATTCCCGGAGGGACAGCTCCCCTCTTTTCAACCGTACTGATGCTGGCTGTTCCTGCAAAGATTGCCGGATGCAGGGAGATCATCCTCTGTACGCCACCTGATAAAAACGGTGAAGTCAATCCCCTCATATTGTATGCAGGATTCACCGCCGGAGTTACGGATATTTTTGCTGTCGGCGGGGCACAGGCTATCGCTGCCATGGCTTACGGAACCGAAAGTATACCAAAGGTTGATAAGATCTTTGGCCCGGGTAATCAGTATGTTACAAAGGCTAAAGAGATGGTTCAGCTTGACGGGATCCCAATAGATATGCCGGCCGGTCCCAGCGAAGTGCTGGTCATCGCTGATAAGAATGCCGATCCGGCCTTCATAGCTTCGGATCTGTTAGCTCAGGCAGAACACGGACCTGACAGCCAGGTATTCCTGCTGACAGATACTGCAGATATAATTAAAAGCGTAAAGAAAGAAATCCAAATGCAGTCAGGACTCTTACCCAGAAAAGAAATTGCTCTTATGGCTCTTGATAACAGCTCCTTAATTCTGCTTGACACAATTGATGAATGCATGGAATTCAGTAATCTCTATGCTCCTGAACATCTGATAATATCTGTATCAGATCCTTTGGTTCTGGCAGAAAAAGTAACAAATGCAGGATCGGTATTCATTGGTAAATACAGCTGTGAGAGTGCAGGAGACTATGCTTCCGGAACCAACCACACACTGCCGACCAACGGTCATGCAAAAAACTTCAGCGGTGTTTCAACAGAGAGTTTCATGAAGATGATAACGTTCCAGGAAATATCGGCGGAAGGTCTGAAAAACCTTGGACCTGTTATTGAAGTGATGGCTGAAGCCGAACAATTGTACGGTCATAAGAATGCTGTTACACTGCGATTAAAATCCCTGGAAAATGACTGATACCGACAAATTGTTAAGAGAAAATATAAGGTCCCTTGTCCCCTACTCCTGTGCACGGGATGAGTTCAGGGGTAAGGACGAAATATTCATGGATGCCAATGAGAATCCCTACGGTACCCTTAACAGATACCCGGACCCTTATCAGCTGGAACTCAAATCATCGATAAGCAGGATCAGGGGTGTTCCCGAAGAAAATATTTTCCTGGGAAACGGAAGCGACGAAATTATTGATCTCTGCTTCAGGATATTCTGTAATCCCGGAGTTGATAAAGCGCTGACATTCTCTCCGACTTACGGCATGTATGAGGTTTCAGCAGCCATAAATAATGTGGAACTGATAAAGGTTCCGCTTTCCGGTGATTTCCAGATTGAGACAAAAAATGTACTCCCGTTTCTGAAGGATCCCCGCCTGAAACTGATCTTTATCTGCTCACCAAACAATCCGACCGGCAATTCAATGGACGGTTCAGCAATTGAATCTGTTATTTCGACCTTTAATGGCATTGTTATTATTGATGAGGCATATATTGATTTTTCAGAACAGCCTTCATTCATAACCAGGCTAAAAAGTTACCGTAACCTGATCGTGATGCAGACCTTCAGCAAGGCTATGGGACTGGCCGCAGCAAGAGTCGGATTGGCATTCATGGCTCCTCCTATGGTACGTTATTTCAACAAGGTAAAACCACCGTATAATATCAGTGCAATAAATCAAAAAGCAGCATTAAAGTCCCTTGCACGCTCCGAGTTATTAAAAAACAGGGTGAGAAGGATCAAAAATGAAAGAGAGAGGCTCACGGGGTGTCTCAGAGAAATGAATATCATAGAAAGGGTGTTTAAATCCGATTCAAATTTTATCCTGGTAAAAACCAGAAATGCTGATTTGATTTATTCAATACTGGTTGATAATAAAATCATTGTAAGGAACAGGAACAAGGTTGTTCCCGGATGCCTGAGGATAACAGTCGGAACAATAAGTGAAAATAATAAACTGATAAAAATCCTGCGAAAAATTAAGATATGAAGAGAGTGCTTTTTATCGACAGGGATTCTACGATCCTTACCGAACCTGCAAATGGGCTGGCTGACACTATTGAAGAATTTCAGTTCCTGCCGGGTGTGATCACGGCCCTGTCAAAAATAGTGAAAGAGACCGATTATGAACTGGTAATGGTAACAAACCAGGATGGTCTCGGGACAGAGATTTTTCCTGAGGAGATGTTCTGGCCTTCTCATAATAAAATGCTTCAGATACTTAAGGGTGAAGGAATTGAGTTTGCCGGGATCTTTGTAGACCGGACATTTCCTGAAGAGGATGCTCCAACGAGGAAACCGGGAACTGCGATGCTGACAAAATATCTGGCACAGGGTATAGATCTTAATGCATCATATGTAATCGGCGACAGGGTCACTGATTTACAGCTTGCCAGGAATCTTGGATGCAAAGCTTTTTTTGTTAACAGTGAGAAGCATCCTTACGCAGTTTTAAATACGCTCGACTGGAACGATATCTATCTTTATCTGAAATCAGAACCGAGAAGAGCCCTCAGAGAACGTAAAACAAAAGAGACTTCAGTTGTCGTGGAATTGAACCTTGACGGATCAGGAAAAAGTGAAATCGAAACAGGGATCGGATTTTTCAATCATATGCTCGAACAGATCCCCAGACATAGCGGGATCGATCTGGTAATCAAGGCTGAAGGTGATCTGGGTGTTGATCATCATCACACCATTGAAGATGTGGCAATAGCTTTTGGTGAAGGAATATCGGAAGCTCTGGGGAGCAAAAAGGGAATTGAGAGGTATGGATTTTTGTTACCGATGGATGATTCCCTTGCACAGGTCGCGATTGATCTCGGCGGCCGTCCATGGCTTGTCTGGAATGTTGGCTTTAAACATGAAATGACCGGAGAAATCCCGTCGGAAATGTTCTTCCATTTTTTTAAGTCGTTAAGCGACAATGCAGGATTCACCCTGAATATCAAAGCGGAGGGAGAGAATGACCATCACAAAATTGAGGCAATCTTCAAAGCATTTTCAAAAGCCCTTAAAATGGCTGTGAAAAAGACTGATAACTTTGACCTGCCATCAACCAAGGGCACAGTATGATAGCAATACTAAAATATAATGCAGGGAATTTCCAATCGGTTCAGACCGCTGTCAGCCGCCTGGGATACGAAAGCAAAGTGACAGACAACGAGGATGATCTGCTCACAGCCGAGAAAGTCATCATCCCTGGTGTTGGTGAAGCAAGCACAGCCATGAAATACCTGAAAGATAGAAAGCTGGATCAATTGATCATCTCTCTTAAACAGCCGGTTCTGGGGATTTGCCTGGGATTGCATCTTTTGTGCAGTGTTTCTGACGAAGGTTTTGTAAAATGTCTCGGCATTTTTGATGCGGCCGTCAAGAAATTCCCTCCCTTTGATAAAGTACCTCATATGGGCTGGAATAGTTTTTCGGCCTTCAGGGGGATTCTTTTCCAGGGAATAAGAGCTGATGAGGATGTCTATTATGTTCACAGCTATTATGCTGAAATAACTGATTATACCTCAGCGATCTGCGATTATGTCTTATCGTTCAGCGCTGCAATGCACAAAGACAACTTCTACGCTGTCCAGTTTCATCCTGAGAAATCGGCTGAAACCGGAGTGAAAATCCTGAAGAATTTCCTTGAGCTATGAGGATCATTATTGCAATCGATATTATCGGAGGGAAATGCGTCAGACTTACAAGGGGTGATTTTTCCACAAAAAAGATCTACAGTGCGAATCCCCTGGAAGTCGCAAGGCAGATTGAAGATCACGGAATTAAATATATCCATTTGGTCGACCTTGACGGTGCACTAAACAAACGTGTTATTAATTACAGAACTCTGGAAAAAATCGCTTCATTGACGACACTTGAAATAGACTTCGGCGGAGGTATCAGATCAGAGGATGACCTGAATATTGCATTTGCCAGCGGTGCGAGGCAGATCACCTGCGGGAGCATTTCCGTTTCAAACAGGAATCTCTTCCTCGGATGGCTGGCAAAATGGGGACCGGAGAAGATCATTCTTGGAGCAGACTGCCATGACCGGAAAGTTGCTACCGAGGGCTGGGTTGAAAGTTCGGATTCTGATATTATCAAATTCATTTCAGATTACCGGTCAAAGGGTGTCAGATACACTATCTGCACTGACATTGAAAAGGATGGAATGCTTCAGGGACCGTCAACCGACCTGTATAAAGAGATACTTGAATTTAATGATATAAATCTGATTGCCAGCGGAGGTGTCTCTTCTGTAAGGGATATAAAGGAACTGTCGCAAATTGGCTGTGAAGGAACCATTATCGGAAAGGCGCTGTATGAAGGAATTCTGAGTTTAAAAGATATCGGCAAGCTATGTTGAAGAAAAGAATTATTCCATGTCTTGATATAAAAGACGGAAGGACAGTCAAGGGAGTCAATTTTATTGATATCCGCGATGCCGGCGATCCGGTTGAACTGGCAAAAAAATACGTCGAACAAAGGGCCGATGAACTGGTTTTCCTGGATATTACAGCAACAATTGAAAAAAGGAAGACCTTTGCGGAACTCGTCGTGAGAATTGCTTCGGAGATCAATATTCCGTTTACCGTCGGCGGGGGTATCGAAACAATTGATGATGCAGCACTTCTGATCAAAGCCGGAGCAGACAAGATCAGCATCAATACATCTGCATTCAGAAATCCGTATTTAATAACTAAGATCGCAAAGCAGTTCGGCAGTCAGTGTGTTGTTGTTGCAATTGATACACGTCTCGAAAACAATGAGTGGATTGTAAATATAGATGCCGGCCGCACTCCTACCGGCATAAAAACGCTGGACTGGGCGTTGAAGGCAGAAAAGTTTGGGGCTGGTGAAATACTGCTTACCTCGATGAATGCTGACGGGACAAAATCAGGATTTTCCATTGAGATCACCAGAGAGGTGAGCAAAAATCTGAATATTCCTGTAATTGCATCAGGAGGAGCAGGGTCGATGGAACACTTCCGGGAAGTCTTCACCAAAACCACATGCAGTGCAGCCCTGGCAGCAAGTATTTTTCATTTTGGGGAAATATCAATCCCGGAACTTAAGGAGTATCTGGTTCAAAGAGGGATCAATGTAAGAGTATAAGGACTAAAGTCCTTGTTAATGGTACTGCAAAAACCACGGCCTTAAGGCCGTGGTTGAAACAAAAACCACGAGAATATGGATATTGATTTCAAGAAAGGTAATGGCCTTGTGCCTGTTGTGATCCAGGATAATAATACCCTTCAGGTATTGATGGTGGGCTATATGAATGAAGAGGCGTATTCAAAAACCCTGACAGAAATGAAAGTCACATTCTTCAGCCGGAGCAAAAACCGTCTCTGGACCAAAGGTGAAACTTCAGGTAATTTCCTGTTTGTTAAAGAAATAACAGCTGATTGTGACCTCGATGCTTTACTGATTAAGGTCAAGCCGGCCGGACCTGTCTGTCACTCCGGCAAAAAATCATGCTTCGGAGAGGAAACATCCAAAGGATTTATTTATGAGCTGGAGCAAGTTATCAATCAAAGGATTGATGATGATGTGCAGGATTCATATACCAACAGGTTACATAAAAAGGGGATAAACAAAGTTGCCCAGAAAGTCGGCGAGGAGGCTGTGGAACTGGTTATCGAAGCCAAGGATAATAACCAGGAACTGTTTGAAAATGAAGCTGCGGATCTTGTTATATCATCTCCTGATCCTGTTTAAAGCAAAAAAAGTAACCTTCTCGGATATTGAAGAAATTCTTCAATCGCGGCACAAGTTGTAAAACGATATTCCTCTGTAGCTCTATTTTTTGCCCCTAAATCCTCTAAAGGGGACTTATTGAATAACAGGCATTTATCAAGCCCCCTTTAGGGGGTTGGGGGCAAGAACTTACACAGAGGGACACAGAGAATGAGCACAGAGAGGCACAGAGCACAGAGATAAAAATTGAAAAAATTCACCAAATAGTAATATTTTTTGATATTTATTTGTGTTTTTTAATTTTTAAATTACTTTTGTAAGCCAATAAAACGAAACAATGAATATTGTATACAATTATTTCTTCTCTTATTTCTGGTTCTTTTTTTATTACAAAAAGAGATAAGGGGATTTTTGTATACAGATAAGAAATCATATATGAAAGCAAGGGTCCCCGGGAAGGGACCCTTTCTTATTATTAATACATTCAGAAGATGAAAATTGCAATTCAGGGAGAAAAGGGTTGTTTTCACGAAGTGGCAGCGCGACAATATTTCAGTGATGACAAAATTGAAATTGTGCCCTGCTCAACATTTGACATGACCCTAAATTCCGTTTTGGAGGGCAAATCCGATCTGGCGATCATGGCCATTGAAAATGCCCGGTCAGGAAGCATTCTGTATAATTATTCCCTCATCAGGGAATCGGGATTGAAAATTCTTGGTGAACATAATCTCAGGATCAGGCAGAACCTGATGGCTTTCCCGGGGCAGACAATTCACGATATACGGCAGATCAGGTCGCATCCGATAGCCCTGGCGCAATGTATGACATTCCTGAATCAGTATCCGGGTATTACACTTGTTGAATCGGATGATACCGCAGGGAGCGCTAAGCTGATAGCGGAACACAGATTGAAGAAAATCGGTGCTATAGCTCCCGCAAGTGCAGCTGAAATATATGGACTCGAGATCCTTGCTCCAGGAATAGAAACCTATAAGAAAAACTACACAAGGTTCCTTGTAATCGGAAGCCAGGAAAAAGGTACCGGAGAAGGGAATAAAGTTTCAGTCTGTTTTGCTACGGGACATAAACCCGGATCACTTGCGGCAGTACTTGTAAAGCTTGCAGAGATGAATATTAATCTTTCCAAAATCCAATCGGTTCCCCGCCTGAACGGTGAGTGGGAATATATGTTCTATTGCGATCTGGAACTGCCTGAAAATTCCAACCTTCGGTTGATTGAATCTGTTCTGTCAAAGCATTCAAGCAATCTGGAGTTTCTTGGTGTTTACAATAAAGGAGATATGCTTTATGAAAGTTAAACCTGCTGATCGAATCAATACTATCGAGGAATACTATTTTTCCCGGAAGCTTCGGCAGATTGACCAGATGCGTAATGCCGGAGCTGATATTATCAGTCTTGGAATAGGAAGTCCTGATCAGCCGCCTTCGGATAATACTATCAGACGTCTTGCTGATGAAGCCCATAAACCAGGTGTGCACGGATACCAGAGTTATGCTGGAAATCCGGCTTTGCGAAAAGCTTTTTCTGACTGGTATTTTAAATATTTCAAAGTCAGGCTGGATCCTGAAAATGAAATACTGCCTCTTATGGGAAGCAAGGAAGGTATTATGCATATCAGCATGGCCTTTGTTAATACCGGAGATGAAGTCCTTGTTCCAAATCCGGGGTATCCCACTTATTCTTCAGTGACAAACCTGGTTGGCGGCAAAATAAGATATTATGATCTCGATGAGAAAAACGGCTGGTATCCTGATCTTGAAACGCTTGAAAGAAGCGATCTTGGAAAAGTAAAACTCATGTGGACAAACTACCCCCACATGCCAACCGGTACAAAAGCTTCTGCAGAGTTGTTCAGACAGCTGGTTGCATTTTCCGCGGATCATGGCATCCTTTTATGCAATGATAATCCCTACAGCTTCATACTGAATCAGGAATATCTCAGTCTGCTGGCTGCAGAGGGTGCCATGGAAACGGCAATAGAACTCAATTCATTGAGCAAGTCGCATAATATGGCAGGCTGGAGAATAGGGATGGTAGCTGGCCACAGAGATTACATCAAAAACATCCTGAAAGTGAAAAGTAACATGGATTCAGGAATGTTCCTGCCCCTTCAGCTGGCAGCGGTCGAAGCCCTCAATAATCCCCCTTCGTGGTATGACACTGTGAATAAAGTATATAAGGAACGCCGGAAAACTGCCGAATCAATAATGGATCTCCTGAGGTGCAGATTCAGCAAAGAACAGACCGGTCTCTTTGTCTGGGGACGTATCCCTGATGAAATCGAAAATTGCGAAGCATTTGTCGAAGAGATACTCAATAAAGCTCATGTATTTATTAACCCCGGGATTCATTTTCGGAAGCCAGGGAGATCGGTATATACGTATTTCTTTGTGCGCTGATAATGAAAGACTTGAGGAAGCAAGGCAAAGAATAAAAAACCTTTTTCACAGCAACCAGTAACAAGCAACCAGTAACAAGCAACAAATATTTACCAATTACCAATAACTAATTACCAATCACCATAATGACAATAGCTGCAGTAGGTCTCGGCCTGATAGGAGGCTCATTAATGATCGATCTCCGCAAACGCGGATTTGCTGATAAGATAATAGGAGTTGATTCAAATCTTCAACACAGGAATATTGCACAGTTATGCGGATTGGTTGACGAAACTGATACTCTTGATAATGCGGTTGACAGGAGTGATCTTATAATTCTCAGCACTCCTGTGGATACTAACTGTGAAATGCTGCCGGAAATACTTGACAGGATAGCAGGAACATCAAAAGTAGTAACTGATATGGGTTCGACGAAAGGGGAAATAGCAAAAATATCTGAACATCATGCCGGCAGGGGACGATATGTCGCATTGCACCCTATGGCCGGAACAGAATTTTCGGGCCCTCTGGCTGCCATCGGCAGGCTTTTTGACTATAAGAATGTGATCATATGTGATCCTGAACTGAGCGATAAAGATGCTCTTGGTACCGTTGAAAAAATGGTTGATATCCTGAATATGAGGAAGGTATATATGAACTCAAGCGATCATGACGTCCATGTGGCTTACGTATCACATATTTCCCATATTACTTCATTTTCCCTCGCCCTGAGTGTCCTCGATAAAGAACGGGAAGAGCAGAATATCCTTACTCTTGCCGGCGGAGGTTTTGAAAGTACAGTTCGTCTTGCCAAGAGTAACGGAGACACCTGGGCTCCGATCTTTCTGGAGAATTCCCGGTTCATCATTGAAGTGATAGACAACTATATCGAAAAGATGAACCTCTTCAGAAAAATGATTTCAGAAAAGGATAAAGATGGTCTGAAAGCTCTTATGGAAGAGGCAAACAAAATAAGAAAGATATTAAACTAATAATAATGTGTTATGGTATTGGAATTAAAAACATACCTGGCAAAAGAGTGGAAAGGCTATAAGGCCAGACCATTTCTTATCTCCGGTCCCTGCAGTGCCGAAACAGAGGAACAGGTTATGGCAACTGCCACCCAGCTGGCTCAGATAAAAGAGGTCAGTGTATTCCGCGCAGGGATCTGGAAGCCCAGAACCCGTCCAAATTCATTTGAAGGTGTGGGTACCGAGGGACTCAAATGGCTGCGAAACGTAAAAAAGGAAACCGGGCTTATGGTTGGGATCGAGGTTGCCAATGAAAAACATGTTTATGAAGCATTGAAGTACGGGATTGATATGCTGTGGATAGGTGCAAGGACTTCTGTTAATCCTTTCACAGTGCAGGAGATATCGGATGCTTTAAGCGGAGTTGACGTGATGGTCCTTGTTAAAAATCCGATCAATCCTGATCTCGAACTCTGGATAGGGGCAATTGAACGGATTGCCAGGGCAGGCATCACCAGACTTGGAGCTATTCATCGGGGATTCTCGACATTCGAAAAGACAATCTACAGGAATCAGCCCAACTGGCAGCTGCCCATTGAGCTCCGCCGCAGGATACCCGATCTGCCCATCATTTGCGATCCGAGCCATATTTCAGGATCAAGGGAATATCTTTATGAAATCTCCCAGAAGGCAATGGATCTTAACTTTGACGGTCTTATGCTTGAATCGCATATTGATCCCGATAAAGCTCTCAGTGATTCTGCTCAGCAGCTTACACCCAACGATCTGAAGGAGCTGCTGAGCAGACTCGTCCTCCGCAGCCCTGTAACAGATGATCCCAAATTGCTGGATATCCTGGGGGAATTAAGACAGCAGATCGATGTATTTGATGATACTCTTCTGGATATACTTGAAAAACGGATGAAAGTTGCCGAAACTATCGGGCAGTATAAAAAGGAAAATAATATTACTATCTTGCAAACAACCCGCTGGGATGAAATCATTAAAAAAGTCCTGATAAACGGACAATCAAAAGGTCTCAGCAGGGATGTAATTGATACCATCTTTAAAGCTATTCATCAGGAGTCGATCAATCACCAGATGAAAATTATGAACAATGGTATTGCCAACCACAACACGAATGAATGAAAATCTAAACAGCTTATGGAGAGATCGGTAGAGCCCTCGTATGTCAGCGGCCGCGTATTAGCACCACCATCAAAGAGCATGACCCAAAGGATCATTGCTGGCGCAATCCTGGCCGAAGGACAAAGCCTCATACTGAATCCATCCTATTGCGATGATTCCCTGGCCGCTATGAGTATCGCTGTCAGCCTGGGTGCCAGAGTGGAACCTGAGGCCGATAAGATGAGAATCACCGGTTCCGGGGAATTAAAGGAAAGGAAGCTTAATTGCGGCGAATCAGGTCTGGCTATCCGGATGTTCTCTCCAATAGCTGCTTTGTATCCTGAAGAAATCATCATGACCGGTTCAGGTTCTCTTAAAAAGAGACCAATGAATATGATCGGGGACGCTTTGAATCAGCTTGGTGTAAAATGCATAACAACTGATGGATATCTCCCTCTTGGCAGTCCAGGGTCCCATAAAGGGCAGCTATTGTGAAATTGACGGTTCAGTGAGTTCCCAGCTTCTTACCGGTTTACTTATGGCACTGCCTCTTTCAGATAACGATTCCACAATAAAAGTGAGCAATCTTAAGAGTAAACCCTATATTGACATGACAATCGGCGTGCTCAGGGATTTCGGAATAAAAATTTCAAATGAGGAATATCAGCTTTTCAGAGTTCCCGGACGCCAGAAATATATTCCGGGAAATTACAAGGTTGAAAGCGACTGGAGCGGAGGTTCATTTCTTCTTGTGGCCGGAGCTATAAACGGCAATATAAAAGTAAACGGTCTGCATACAGGCAGTTTTCAGAGCGATATGGCAATATTGAAAGCACTTGAGAATGCCGGAGCGGTTATGAAAATATCAGATGGGCAGATAGAGATATCAAAATCGGTTTTAAAAGCTTTTGAGTTCGATGCCACAGAATCTCCCGACCTCTTCCCTCCCCTTGTTGCCCTGGCATCATACTGCAATGGTGTAACAAAGTTAAAAGGTGCTGCCCGCCTTTTGCACAAGGAAAGTGATCGCGCAGCTGCTCTTTCGGAGGAGTTTGGCAAAATGAACATAAATGTTGAATTGAAAGACGATTATTTGCTTGTCACAGGAGGAAAAGTCAAAGGAACAAGAGTAAGTTCCCATGATGATCACCGTATTGCAATGGCTGCTGCTGTTGCAGCTCTGGGTGCTACAGGACCCGTATATATCAGGGATTCACATTGTGTTGCCAAATCATACCCCGGATTTTTTGACGACTTGCGGAAGATTGGAGCAATAGTTCATGAATGAAAAATATTCATACGGATATCAATTTACCATATAATTAACCTTTTATCTTAAAAATCTTTTAAAAAAATCCCTTTTCTATGCTGGAAATTAAATTTTTTAACTATTTTTGATGTCATGATAAAAATAGGATTATATATCTGGTCTTGGTGTAGCGTACAAACATAAGCTGTGAATAAGGCCGTCATATAATCTTTAAAAAGATATTTACTCAAAGAGGCATGCTGTTCACAGCATGCCTCTTTTATTTAGAAATTTCAATAACCACTTATTAATTAAGACTATGGAAAAGATCAGAAAAATTTTATTAAACGAAAGTGAAATGCCAAGGCAATGGTACAATATCGTGGCAGATATGCCAAATAAGCCCTTGCCGCCGCTTAATCCGGCAACCCGCGAACCTATAGGACCGGAAGCTCTTGCTCCCGTTTTCCCTATGGAGCTTATAAAACAGGAGGTCTCGGCAGAAAGGTATATTGATATACCGGATGAGGTCCTTGACCTCTACAGGACTTACCGCCCCTCTCCTATATTCCGTGCCTATAATCTTGAAAAGGCACTGGGTACAAAAAGCAAAATCTATTATAAATATGAAGGTGGCAATTATTCGGGCTCTCATAAAGCCAACACTGCAATTGCACAGGCATATTACAACAAACAGGAAGGAATTAAGAGAATAACAACAGAAACCGGTGCCGGACAGTGGGGAAGCGCCATGAGTTTCGCCTGTCATCATTTCGATCTTGAACTGCTGGTCTTCATGGTAAAGGTCAGTTACAACCAGAAACCTGGCCGCAAGCTTATGATGAATGCCTATAATGCCAAGGTGATTCCATCGCCATCCACCATGACTGTCGCAGGCAGAAAAGTTCTTGAAGTGGATCCGGAATCTCCGGGAAGCCTGGGTATCGCGATTTCCGAAGCCATGGAGGTAGCAGTCGAAGATCCATATACCAAATATTCTCTTGGCAGCGTGCTGAACCATGTCATCCTTCACCAGACCATCATAGGACAGGAAGCACTGATCCAGATGGAAATGGCAGGTGATTATCCTGATGTGGTGATCGGATGCTTCGGAGGAGGATCAAACTTCTCGGGAATTGCATTTCCGTTCCTTCGCGAAAGGTTGGTTAACGGAAAGAATATAAGGCTGCTCACCGTTGAACCTTCGTCATGTCCCAAACTTACGAAAGGCAAATTCATGTATGATTTTGGTGATTCGGCAGGGATGACACCTCTCCTTCCCATGTATACCCTCGGACATAATTTTATCCCCGAGAAAATACATGCAGGCGGATTACGCTACCACGGTGCAGGAATACTTGTAAGTCAGCTCCTCAAGGATGGATTTATCGAGGCAAAGGCAAAGATGCAGAGAGAATGTTTTGAAGGTGGTGTGCTTTTTGCAAGGACAGAGGGCATTCTTCCCGCTCCCGAATCGAATTATGCCATTGCCGCCGCACTTGATGAGGCACGAAAAGCTGACCTGGAAGGAGTTTCAAGGACTATACTTTTCAATCTTAGCGGTCACGGTCATTTCGACATTTCTGCCTATGAGAAGTATTTCGAGAACAACCTTCCCGATCACGAACTCACAAACACCGAGGTCGAACAGGCAATTTCAAAAATCGAATTTCCTGGCAATTAAAGATCTGCGACGATCTGCGTGATCAGCGGGAAACATAATAAGAGCTCCCCTGCAGATCCCGCAGATCAATACAGATGAAATATTTTTAAAAATCCGAATAATCTGTCGGATGTAACAGGTATGCATTTGGTTTTATGACCGTATTTGCATATTCTTCTTTTGCCCTGAGAGTCTTCCAGTCAGGATGATTTGAGAATGCAGCCCAGTGCTCCTTCTGTGATTGCATATTGGAATATGTGGTCATATACATAAGTCTGGGCTTCAGGCTTCCGAATAATACCTGACCATAAAATACGGCATTTGAGCCAATTTTTTCGAAGATAGCCATCTCGCCACCTTCGTTGAACATATGGATTTTCTTTGTGGCTTTTACCTCTGTCCAGCTCTCATAACTCCTTAATTCATAAATTCTTTCTCCCCGCGGAGTGGTAAAAGAAGGTGCCCTGAACTGTGGCATTAATGAGAAGGCCTTCATGAACACACTCTCATATCTTGTAAATGGAGCATCATTATATGGTGCGTCAAGGAAATCCTTCCCGGCCTGCTGGTAAACGGGATCGGTTTCAAGCTTTGTCAGAACCTGATTATATTGATCCATGGTTTCATACGGAATAAAGACATACACCATCTTACCAAATGCCGTATCAGCCTCAACCGGTTTAAAAACACCAATGGCTGGAATACCTGCTTTATGCATTGCAGGAATGAATGCATCTTTCAGATACTTGTCAAAAATTGCATTCTTTCCCGGATCTTTCAACCGGTAAATTTTCAATTCATAGTACATCTGCTTTGCAGGCGGCGATGCAAAGATACCGGCTGAAAATGAAGCTAACAGGAGTACAGCCATAATGGCTGATCCGATCTTGAATAGGTTTAATTTTTTCATTGTATTCTGATTTTAGCCCCCTTCTGCGCCTTCGCGAAGCCGCTACGGCGTAGCAAGGTAGGGGGGATGGGGGGTTAGTACATTTTCGAAAATTGCTTAAATATTTTATTCGCTTTTACAGGAGTCATTTCCACTCCGGACTGAACATAAAATCTGTGTCGTAAAGTGATGGATTCTCCTTTTGACAGATTCCAGACTCTTTTCTCCTGTTTCGGATCATATGCATTCTGGCCCAGGTTATTAACAGAAAAGAGTCCGTATCCCCTGGCATGGGCATAGGCCGGATAACCAGGATTTCCTGGATGGTCAAAGATCCCGAATGCAATCGGTGTATTATCTTTGACACCTGCAAGATAAATCCAGTCATTTCGTGTACCCCATACAGCATCGCCTTTCAATCCCTGACTGGAGTAGTACATTCCTGTTACACCGGTGTTATCAGTAGCTTTTACAGTGGTGGGATTACCCTTCTCATCTGTAAATATCAGTGATTCATTTGAAGGCATTTCAAACGCCCTGTCGACCCTGATCGCAAAAAGTCCCTCCTTGTTGTCGGTTATTATTACAGGACCCTCTGTTGCTGTCAGAGTAGCAATATGATCTACGGTTCTTGATGATTTATCACCCGAAAAAATATATTTAGTATTCTCGACAAGCAGGGTTTTTCCCTTGTTATCTTTCCAGTCTGAAACAACTTCAAGAATTCCCCTTTTTCCCGTTTTCTGCTTTTAAAATTTCCCTGACAGCTATATGACCATAAGTATTTTTCTTATCCGCCGGTATTGCTGATGAATTATTCCAGAAATCGAGTCCGTTTATGTTTCCATGATTAAACCATATCCCAACCTGGTGTGGATGGTCAATCCGTTCTCCTTTTCTGGGCTCAATAGGGAAACCTCTTGTAATAACTGATCCGTTTGGTGCATGAACAGGATACAAAAAAGGCTTTTCAAAGTCAGCGGGATACCGGTATGTAGTAAAAATTGTGCCGTTTATATACACATTTACCATATTCTGCCCATCGAGCTTCTCCAGGCTTACTCCTTTTGTACGTGGTGACTGAGCTTCAATTACCAGTCCTGTTGCAAGTATTAAAACCTTTAAGGAAAAAAATACAGCAAACCACTTACGGACTGATTTGATTTTGTCTGTTGGTTTCATAAATAATCTGGATTAATACTGAAATATTTTCCCTCCGGCCATTACTTCCTGTGTCTTTTCATCAAATGTAGCCTTCTCTCCTGTTCTGAGACAGGCAGTGCACATTATGTTGGCAATTGAATGATTATAACCGGCAACAATATCGGCATTAGGCTTCTTACGATCGCGGACACACTCCATCCAGTTCCTCATATGGGCAGTTGTCATGGGATCACCTCCGGTATCGGCTGATGTTTCAATTCTCATAGCCGGCAGATCGAAAGGTTCAAGAAGGTTTGCCTGCATATTCATTGCTTTTGCTTCCCTGGCCTGCAGACCTCCCTCAGAGGTTATCTTGTTTGTATCGAGATTCATCATGCCGCCATTGGAGTAGTATAATTCCTTTGTACCGCCTGCGGAATTGGTAAAACGTGAGGAATAGACCACCTGGAAACCGGAATCAGGATTGGCTGGATCGCCATAGTCAAATACTGCAGTCATGGTATCAAAATTAGTACGTCCATCTTTCCAGAAATAAATCCCGCCATTTGCAGCCACACTCCTGGGATGGGCAAGTTTGGTAAACCAATGCACGGTATCTATCTGGTGAGCCATCCACTGACCGGGGATGCCGGAGGAATATGGCCAGAAAAGTCTGAATTCCAGATATTTCCTTGGATCAAATGCCTGCAGCGGACGGTTCAGCTGGTATCGTTTCCAGTCAGTATCAGTTTCCTTCAGGAGGGGAACTACATTGGGTCTTCTCCACCTGCCCGGCTGGTTCACATTCCAGGTCATCTCAACCATGACTATTTTTCCGAATTTTCCGGAATTAATATACTCATTGGCAGCTATATAATTTGGGGCACTGCGCCGCTGCGATCCTATCTGCACAATCTTACCTGTTTTCTGGACCGCCCTGAGTGCCACACGGGCATCAGCCATCGTTTCTGCAAATGGCTTTTCAACGTAGGCATCACGTCCTGCCCCGACAGCTTCAGCGCAGTGCAATGCATGCTGAAAATCAGCTGTACTGATAATCACTGCATCGGTATCCTTCCCGCTGAATAATTCATCATTATTGCGCGCAAGTCTCAGATTGATACCTTTTGCCTTATAGAACGTGTCAGCTTCTTCGCGGCGTTTACTCCAAATGTCGGAAAGAGCTGTAAACTCAAAATTAAGTTCCTTCGAAAGGCCTAGAAATGAAGGTGATAAAGCGCCTCTGAAACGATCTGAATATCCGATTATTCCAACACGGATCCTGTCGTTTGCTCCCTTTATGCGTGAATAGCTCTTTGCACCCAGTGTCAAACCAGCTGCTCCCAGGGCCGTTTTCTGAATAAATTCTCTGCGTGTTGCCATATTATTTTACGTTTAGTTATAAGCCAGGAAGTAATTATATTGAGGTAAAAGTAAATTAAATAGAACTTATTAAGCAATTTTAGCCACGCTTTTTTTATTTTCAAAGTTTAAAATTTCTTAAAAATATTTGAGGGATAATGAAACGAATCCTAGTGGATATGGATGGTGTTCTTGTCGATATTTACACCAGGTTCTTTGAAATGCATGAAAAAGAGACCGGACAAAAGCTGTCAATAAGGGATATTGCCGGATTACTTGAGGCAGAAGCGTTTCCAAACCAGCGTGGATGGGTAAGCGCACCAGGCTTTTTCAGAAGTCTGCCGGTAATGCCCGGAAGCCGCGAAGCACTCCTGCACCTTCAGGATATTTATAAGATCATAGTTGTTTCCCTGGCTACGGAATTTCCTTATTGCCTGACAGATAAACAGCTGTGGCTGTATGATAATTTTCCGTTCATCAGCTGGCAGCAAATAGTCTTTTGCGGTGATAAGAACATAATTAAAGCTGATATAATGATTGACGACCATTTTAAAAATCTGGATCATTTTAAAGGTCAGACAATCATGTTTACCCAGCCTCATAACATGCTGATCAAAGACTCAAAACACACAAGAGTCAGCTCCTGGGCAGAAATTGAAAAGCTCCTTTTACCCGGTAGCGGGACAAAAGGAGCTTTATTAAGTTAAAAAATTACCTGGATTACACTACCAGCCTGGATTCTGGACCAGGTTCGTATTCATTAATCTGTCAGCTTCAGGTATGGGATAATTATACATCTTATTTTCCCATGTTCTTGTAATTGTATTCAGCCAGGTCAATTCACCAAATGTATCATTCTTTAATCTTTGTGAATTAGGTTTACCTCCGCTTGTTGCAGAAACATTTATGTAGGTAACCCCTGATATACCGGGAGAAGGCTTGGTTCCCTGGTAAAAGGCTACATCAAGTACTCCGTCCTCGTTTAGGTCCATCGGTGTGATAAGTTCCGGCACATAGATTCCATTCCATTCCATCGTCAGCAATTCACCCCTCTTCCATCTCATTAAATCATAGAATCTTAAACCTTCCATGCATAATTCAATGCCTCTTTCCCTCCGGACCTCAAGAATTACAGGATCAGTAATATCAGGGAAGTATTTAGCTATGAGGTATGGATCCGCGACTGTGGGTTTTGCAGTTAAACCACCTGTAATACCGGCACGCGTTCTGAGCTTACCTATAGTAAGAGCCCATTCTTCATCGGTCAGTGTGCCCAGCTCGGCTTTGGCTTCAGCATAATTCAATAATACCTCTCCGTACCGGAAAAGTGATACAGAATTAATATTAAGGTCCCTGGTATCATAATAAACATCATCGAGACTCCATTTAATTGGCTGGTACCCGGTATATGAATATGCAAAACTTGGTGGTGTGGATACAAGTACTCCTCCGCTCAGTCTCTTATAATCGCCCATCCTTATTGTTTGCTGTAATCTTTTATCCCTGTTCTTGACTTCGTTCATAAAAAGCATGGTTTCATAGCCGGGAGTATCAGTAAAGGGAGTTCCATCGATTTTCAGATAGGTATTAATGAATGTACGGATAAAATTAAACCTGGTGCCTGTGGTTGAACTTGTGAAAATCCAGTTTGCAGTATGCAGCACGCTTAACGACAGGTCCATAATGTTTGCCATCATTATTTCATCAGCTACAGGGGAAGCATTGGTAAAAATCCTTCTGTATGATCCGCTTGTTCCGGCGCCTTCATAAACTTTAAAACCAGATTCGTCCATAACTGTTTTTGCAGCATTGACAGCTTCAGTAAGCCATGTATTTGCTGAGGCTGTAAGTCCCAGTTCAGTATGGTATTTCCTGTAGGTTCCTTCATAAAGACAGATCCTCGATTTAAATGCATAAGCTACATATTTGGTTACGTGACTGCGTGTTGCGTCACTCGTAGTTTTAATATTCTGACAGGCATAATTAAGATCTGCCAGGACAGAGTCCATAACCAGCGTTCTGGGATCACGGGCTTTGGTAAGTTCGGGATCACCGACGTCAAGAGGCTTGTTGATCCAGGGAACATCCCCGTATCTTTTCACTTTCTCAAAATAAAACCATGCCCTGAAGAACTTTGCAAGTCCCAGATAATGTCTGCGGACATCAACGGGGATTTTGCCACTTAGTTCAGAATTACTGCAGTTCACAATGAAGTAATTTATATTTCTCAATGATGTCCAAACCCAGTTGGCATCACCTCCAAAAGCAACTGAAGAGTAAGCTGATTCGTTAGTTATATCAGTGGAGGTTGGTGTATATGAACCCGCCACCAGAAATGCAGGGGCATCTCTCCTGGCTGCATAGTCGGTCATACAATCTGCACGGTACACGCCGCTACCGCTGGGAAGCATATTATAAAAGGAGTAAGCAAATAACTCCAGACCCTTTTCGCTGCCGAATACCGATTCCTTCGATGCAGTAGCCTCAGGTAGTTGTTCCAGTTCACAGCCTGCAAGAATGGCAGTTATTAGGATAAAAAACCAATATATTTTTTTCATAACCTGAAATTTTAAAAGTTAATTAAAATGTTACAGATATACCGAATGTCACATTTTTCAGCATAGGATAGTTATATCCATCTCCTGCGTTGCCCGAAGTAAATAACTGATCCGAAGGTCCGGTATTTTCAACATCTAAATGCCCTTTTCCCACGATCTTATAAAGAGGAGAGTATGTCCATAGATTCTCTCCTGATACATATACTCTCAGGTTCGATGCTCCAATCTTTGAGACTAAATTGGAGGGTAAATTGTAGCCGAACTGGATAGCTTTCAGTCTGAGATAGGCAATGTTCTGAAGATACTTTGTCTGAGGATTATTATAAAGCATTGAACCTGACCTGTTTGTTATTCGTGCAACATATCGTGGCAAATAGGCATCCGTATTATCCGGTGTCCAGTAATTTCCTAAATGCCACTGTGGAAGAGGATTGTAAGGCCTGTTATACTGCCCCCAGAAAAGGCTTGCTTCAGAGCTTGGAAACCATTGCTGTTTTCCTACGCCCTGGAAAAATGCTGACAGGAAGAAGTTATTCCAATCGGCACTCAGATTTATTGTGTATGTAAAATGTGCTGCACTGTTACCGATTATCTGCTTATCGCCAGTATTGCCTATCCTGTTGGTTCCATAATCAACTTTATCGCTTCCATCAGTGTCTTCAAGTTTAAGGTCACCAGGAAAGTTGGCGCCCCAGGAAGTATTCTTGAACAGGCTCTGATCTGCGTGATTGGCAATATCCTCCGCATCCACAAAAAAGCCCTCGGTTATATAGCCCCAGATCTCACCTGCCACCATTCCTTCGTAATAATCGGTTAAGACCTTTTCCGGATTATTATATTTGGTTATTTTGGACCTGCTGTCAGCCAATGTAAACCGAAATTCATAATTAAACGGTTTTGCACTTACGTTAAATCTGTCCCTCCATGATAAGCTTGCTTCCCATCCGGTTGTCTTCAGATCGGCATAGTTTCCTCTTGGAGGTGTTGCGCCGAAAACAGCAGGCAATGTCATCCCTATCGTATACATATCAGTTGTATTCCTGATATATGCATCTCCGACAAATCTCAACCTGTCGGATAATGCAGTAAGGTCCAATCCCAGGTTCATTGTAGTTGCCGTCTCCCATGTCAGGCCTTCAGGCAGAACACTCGGACGGCTGGTATACTGAGGTTTTACTCCGCCAAGAACCCTGCCGGACTGACTTATTGAGAGCTCTTCTATGTAAGTGTATGAAGAGACATTACCATTTCCCAGTGATCCGTAGGACGCACGAATTTTCAGATCCGAAATTATTTTTGGAGAAACATTCCAGAAAGATTCTTTGGAGATCCTCCATCCCACAGAGTAAGAGGGGAAGAAAGCAAATCTTTGATCTGACGGGAATTTCGATGAACCATCGTAACGGCCGTTGATTTCAACAAGATACCTGTCCCTGAATGAATAGTTTATCCTGCCAAAACCTCCCAGGATATTCCATCTGTCCCATCCTCCCGATGTAGTGATCGATTGCCCGAGTGCAAGATTTAAATCTGAGGCATCTTCAAAAATAAGACCGTTTCTCTGGACCCGTAATCTTTGCCATGTTGACTGTTCGTAATTATATCCTACAAGCACTTTTAAATAATGGGTGTCATTAAATGTATTTTCATATTCGGTATAAAAGTTTGTAGCAAGAAATTGAGTCACATCATTCGTCTTCCTTAAATCGTTAGTGGTTGTACCGACATAAGCAATAACTCCCGGTTTATTGCTGTAGGGAACAGGTACCTGTCTTCGTGATTCATTATCATCACTGTTCCTGAAGGTAAAGTCACCTTTAAGCCTGAGCTTATTGTTTAAGAACTGGGCGATAAATCCGGTTGTATTCCTGAAGTTTCTGTCTTTCATATCATACCCGTTTTTCCCATACCAGAAATCTCCGACATTATAGACAGCCGACATTGTAAGAGTGCCGTCAGGATTGAACATTGGTGCCAGGACATGACCTTCATCACCTATGTTCCTCCATATTCCGCTTCCTTCTCCCACATTCAAAGGATTATGATAACTCCGGTCAGAATACTCTGCATTATTTTCAATTGTCAGCCAGGGGAATAATTGTATCGCTCCCTTTGCCCTGATGTTATGCATCTTATAATCATCCGAATTATACCGGAATAATCCAGGCTGATCCAGTAATCTTCCGGTTATAAGGAAGCTTGCTGTTCCAGTACTCCCGGAGATCGCTATATTTTGTTCGGTTCCGGTTGTAAAATCCTTATATAGTTCTTTATACTTATCATGACTTGCGTAATAAACATATTCCCCTGTAACCGGATCAATTTCAACCTCCTTATCAGATGGCAACGGATTGGTTGACCGCCTTTCCAGTTCATCAAGATAAGGCTGCGAAAATTTTAAGGTTTTGTTTACGGCAGCAGGGAAGGTGTTTTCCCAGTTGTAATATGATTCCGCAAACATCCTGGCAAAAGTATAACCGTCAGTAACCAGGTCAGGAACTGCTATCGGTTTCCTTATTGCAAAATTTGAGGAGAATGTAATATTGGTTTTCCCTTTGGTCGGATTTTTGGTAGTGATCAATACCACTCCGAAAGCACCCCTGGCTCCGTAAATAGAAGCTGATGCAGCATCTTTCAGAACTGATATGTTGGCAATATCGTTCGGGTTTATCATGCTCGGATCACCCTCGACGCCATCAATCAGGATAAGTGCGCTCCCGCCCTGCCCGATCGAGGTTAATCCTCTGATGTTGTAGCTGGGTGCCTGATTGGGTTTGCCATCAAGTAAACTGATATTAAGGTTGGGAACAACTCCTTTTAATCCCTGGGTCAGGTTGGACATAGTCCGATTCTCCAGGGTGGAACTGGTTACCTGATCGACCGCTCCTGTAAGGTTTGCTTTTTTCTGTGTACTATAGCCAACAACGACAACCTCCTCCAGGCCCTGTACATCTTCCCGGAGTGTGACATTTATCACAGTCTGATTCCCTACCTGGACTTCCTTTGCACCATAACCAACAAAGGAGAAGACAAGAGTGGAATTTGCTCCTGGTACTTCAATGGAATATTTACCGCTGACATCGGTAATACTTCCCTGCATCGTACCTTTTACCTGAACTGTTGCTCCGGCAAGCGGAGTACCGCTCTGCTCATCAGCCACAGTACCGGTTACCGTTATCCTCTGGGCATATACCGAAGTTGATGCCAGGAATAACAACATAACTAGAATTTTTTTCATAAATAGGCAGATTAGTTGAAAATTTAGTTAAAAACTTAGGTTTGCTAAAGATAATGACTTCACCTAATTATTTAAAAGACCAAATGCTAAAAAAGGTTAAAATCTCTTGCTTAAAGCCCCTCTTTCAGAATTACAAACTTGTCAGTCAGGGTATTATCCTGATCAAAGACGCGATATGTAATTGATCGCTTATTAAAATCCATGACTGCAAAACTGTACACAGGCTTTTCAGCGGTGAAAGCCATTGTAGGGAGATCCCTGCCTCCCGATCCTGTGGGATTTCCGCCTGCTGTACCATTGGTAATAAATATGGTCCCGTTTGTTGCCAGAAATTCCGATCCTGTTTCATTTTTCACGGGAATACCATCTTTAATCTGATAGTGGCGTTCATAAACATGCCTGTGCCCGGCGAGACAAATATCAACCCGATGTTTTTCCAGAAGAGGCAGAATATTTTCTCTCCACCTGCTAACATTGCTCCAGCCGAATGATTTGACAGGGTAGTGCATCCATACCACCGTCCAGCTGATCCTTTTATCATTTTCTGCTTTTGTCAGCTCCTTATCCAGCCAGGTATATTCAGGGGAATCCGGATTGTATTTAACCTGATCAGTTTTCTCTGCAGCCTGGGCACAACCCGAAAAAATACCAATGAATCGGGCATTACCATAAGTGAATGAATAGTTTACCTCATCGCCAGGGAGATTGAAAAGTGATATAAAGTCAATAAAAGGTTTCTGGAATTCATCCCCGGCTTTGTTCTCAACATCATGGTTCCCGAGGACAGGCATTAAGGGAGAGGTTGCGTTAAGCTCCTCAGTGACAGAAAGGAATCCTGACCAGTTGGCAGGTATTGAACCATCTTCCACAATATCTCCCATATGCAATGTAAATGATGGAGAATAGGTCCGGACAACGTCAGCGATCATACGGGTTTTACTGAAGCCGGCATTATTGGTTGCATTCTGGGTATCACCTATCACTGCCACCCTGAAAGATCCAGTATCAGGCTCTGAATTAAAGGAATACACTGGACTCCAACTCTCTATGTCCGATCCGCACTTATAATAATACCTGGCTCCGGGCCTCAGGTTTTTCAGAACAGCATTCAATACTAACTTATCTGAAAGTTCAGCCATGACTGCTTTTCTTACTTTTTTAACTTCAGGTGTCAGACCGTATCTTACATATTGTTCACCTGAGAATTTATCAGAACACCATGTGACTATCACCGGCACTGTCGAATCATGTTTTTTTTCGGAAGCAAGACTAAGATGTACCTGTGAGGGCTGAGCATTTAAACTGGTGAACACCTCAATCTTAATGAAAGAAACTGCCAGTAAGGCAAAAGCAAATAAAGACAGTGAGTATTGATGCGATTTCATGTGACGTATCTTATCTAATAAATTAGCAGAAGTTACTGGGTGCTGGTTACTGGGTGCTTGTGGTACTGGGTGCTGGTTGCTAATTTAAATGAATTTCACGGTTCTTTACAAGAGCATACTATTTTTATATCTTTGAATAAGGTAAAATTAATTAAGATGGAAAACGGAAGTAAACCAAAACGGCTCTATTCTCTTGATGCCCTGCGCGGCTTTGATATGTTCTGGATTATGGGAGGTGAGAGCATTTTCATAGGACTTGCATCTCTTACCGGCTGGCCGGTATTCCAATGGTGTGCCACACAGCTTGAACACGTACAATGGCATGGTTTCCATTTCTACGATATGATATTTCCTTTGTTCCTGTTCATTGCCGGGATCTCATTTCCTTATTCAATGGCAAAACGGACTGCAAACAAAGAAAGCCGGAAATCGATCTATAAGCACGTGATCCTCCGCGGACTGATCCTGGTATTCCTTGGAATACTATATAATAATGCAGTCCGGTTCAACTTAGGGGAATTACGTTATGGAAGCGTTCTCGGCCGCATTGGTCTTGCATGGATGTTCGCGGCTTTGATTTTCATGAACACAAAGCTATCGTGGCGAATAGTCTGGTTCTGGGCTCTGTTGATCGGATACTGGCTTCTTCTTTTGCTGTTTCCCGCTCATGATCTTGGCTCCTCAGATCCATTCTCCCAGACTGGAAACCTGACCAGCTATATCGACCGGTTATTAATGCCCGGAAGGCTTTACCTTGGCAACCATGATCCCGAGGGACTCTTCAGTACTATACCGGCTGTCTCCACAGCTCTGCTGGGAATGTTCACCGGTGAATTCATGATGTCCAATTATCTTAAGGATAAACAGATGCAAAAGGTTCTCTGTCTTGTTCTGGCGGCAATTGCTTTTATGATTATCGGGAAAATATGGAATCTTGCTTTTCCGATAAACAAAAATCTCTGGACCAGCTCATTCGTTTGCTGGGTCGGAGGCCTGAGCCTGCTTCTGTTTGCTGTTTTTTACCTTATTATTGATGTCTGGAATCTGCGTAAATGGGCATTTTTCTTTGTTGTTATCGGAATGAATCCGATAACGATTTACCTCGCAGAAAGGATCATAAATTTCAGGAATGCTTCAAACTTCTTTTTCGGAGGACTTATCGAAATCTTCCCGGAGAAATGGGCGCCTTTCCTGGGTGGAATTGGAATAACTGCAGTTGGTTGGGTATTTTTGTACATCCTCTATAAAAAGAAGATATTTTTGAAAGTATGACCTCTCCCCCTATATCGCCCTCTTCCAAGAGAGATGGGGACTTAACCAGGGCTGATTTATAAGCCTTTGTCCTCCTGGGGGAGGGGTTGGGGAGAGCTAAAACTGAAGGGGGGATAAGTACATGAAGATTTGATAGACATTTTTAGCTGTGGCAAGACTTTTACCAATATAAAATGATAAAAAGTATTATCACTATCCGTTATTTTGTCCATTCTTTACATTGTTCCCGATTCTATCTCAAACAACGCCTCAAAGAGTCACCGATTCAAACACTCCCCTGCATGCGCTTCAGCCTGATTATCCGGTTCCCTACGGTCCGGCAAAAGCAGAGGATATCACAGCTGTTTTAAACCGCCTCTATTCATATCTCGATGCCTCAACCCCTGCAAAGGTGATTGACAGCAAAACAAAAACCGAAATCACCGATATGTCGGGATTGACGCAGGATGCCATTTTTGAACAGGGTGTGTTCAGGCTGATAAGTTATGAGTGGGGTGTTACCTATGGAGCCATGCTGGCAGCGGCTGATGCAACTGAAGATACTAAATTCAGGGAATATGTCCTGAAAAGGATCAATCTGATTGCAGATGTCGCAGATTACTTTAAAAAAATAACTCCGGCCGACCAGACAATTAACAGCCCTGTAAGATCAGTCATCAATCCCCGTGCCCTTGACGATGCAGGTTCAATGTGCGCTGCGATGATAAAAACCTACACCATAAACAAGAATGAATCATTACGCCCTTATATCGATAATTACATAGATTATATCTCGAATACACAGCTCAGATTGGGAGAAGGAACACTTGCCCGCAATCGTCCGCTCCCCAACTCATTATGGCTTGATGACCTGTATATGAGCGTTCCTGCACTGGCACAAATGGGGAAACTTACCGGTATGAGCAAATATTTCGACGATGCCTGTAAACAGGTTATTCAGTTTTCGCAGAGGATGTTCAACAAGAGTAAGGGCATTTACATGCACGGCTGGATCCAGGATATGAATCCTCATCCTGAGTTTTACTGGGCACGCTGCAACGGCTGGGCTATGCTTGCCATGACAGAACTTCTGGACGCATTGCCTGAGGATTATATAGGCTATACATTGGTAATGAACCAATTACGTTCCCATATAGCTGGCATTGCAGGTTTTCAGTCCGGAACAGGATTATGGCATCAGCTTCTTGACAGAAACGATTCATATCTTGAGACATCAGCAAGCGCAATCTTTACTTATTGTGTAGCCCATGCAATTAACAAGGGATGGATCGATGCACAATCTTATGGACCGGTAGCCATACTGGGATGGAATGCTGTTCAGACGAAAGTAAATAGCCAGGGGCAGGTTGAAGGAACCTGTGTTGGAACCGGTATGGCATTTGATCCGGCATTTTATTATTACCGTCCTGTAAATGTTGCTGCAGCACATGGATATGGACCAGTTATAATGGCTGGTGCTGAAATGCTGAAACTGTTAAAGAATTATCAGATAGTCATTAATGACTCAGCGGTAATGTTCTATAAATTAGGGACTGACTGGAGGAATTACAGATAAAATAACATGAACTCACCCCGAACACAGACTCCCTAAAGAGGGACTTATATTAGCCCCCCTTCAGGGGGGATGGGGAGCTCTCCGGATTTATCCAGAGCCATAAAAGAGCTCCTGTAACCGCCAGTGCTGCAGCAACATGAAGTGCATTTTCCCAGCCGATCATGCTCGCAATTACAGGTGTAAGGGCAGGAGATATTAATCCTCCAAGGTTGCTTCCCATATTCATTATACCACCAGCAGTACCGCTTTTATTTCCTGCTATCCTCATCATCATTGCCCAGAAAGGACCCTCGACGCAAAGAATCAGGGCTGTTGCAAAGGCAAGACTGATTGCTGCCATTACAGCACTTTCAGTATGAGCACCTATTGATATTAAAATCCCTGAAAAAGCCATTCCCGCTAAAGGTACTGTTCTCCTGCCCCATATCGGGCCTGACCTTCCCGCAGCAAGACGATCAGAAATCAGCCCTCCCAGTGGAATGGAAACAATGGACAGGATCCATGGTATGCTGCTCATCCATGCACCGCTCAGCAATCCGAAATGCCGTTCCTGAACCAGATACAGGTAAAACCATGTTACAAAGATATACCCAACGTATCCCTGTAAAGTATAGCTTAAAGTCAGCAGCCAGAAACTTAATGAGTTGATTTTGCCTCTGCTGCCGTTAATATTATTTGATTTGGTTTCATTCCGGACAGACGACGGATGATTAATATGCTGAGGCTCCTTAACTTTCAGCCATATTAATGCTATTATCAGTGCTGGAACAGCTGAAGCGATCAAGGCAGGGCGCCAGCCAAAACTTACCATAATATTGGAAACCAGAGGTGGTGCCAGAGCCGATCCAAGACCTATTGATGCTATTACTATTCCATTGGCTCTGCCCTGAAACTGAGGTAAGACCCATCCTGAAACACCCTGCGCCGATCCCGGATATGTCGGGGAAGCAGTTATTCCCAGAATAAAACGAAAGATCATAAATCCCACTAATGCGGCAGCTGCGGTCGAATGAAAAGGGCCCCACCCTACAACTGTCTGTAAAACAGTTATTATAAACCACAGCCATGCTATTAATGATAAAATCCGCCGTGCTCCATAATGGTCAGCAAGAGCTCCTGAAGGAATCTGAAACAGGGCATATCCAAGCAGAAAAGCACTGAAGATCCGCCCCATTTCTATCTGTGACAATCCAAATTCTTCCATCAGGAGAGGTGCCGCAGTTGATACATTAACCCGGCAAATATACCCCGCTGTTGCGGTCGCGCACAGCATGGCCACAAGTGACCAGGGCCTGCCACTGGAAGGTCTCATAATCTTTTATGCATTAGAATTTCAGATGCTCCTTCTATAATATAGTCTTTGAATTCACCTGCCGCCTGATATCCGCATTTTTCGTACAGTTTCCGTGCCCTGTGATTAAATGACGATACACAAATGAATATGTGTCTTGAATCATTCCTGAAAAGATCCTCTGCGAATGAAAGAAGTTTTGTGCCTATTCCCTGACCTCGGAATTCGGGATACACCGCAATTGATTTAATATATGGCGATCCTGCAATCCCTCGCGGATCAAGAAGTATGATCCCTGCCGGCTTGTTATTGCTGTATGCCATGTACAACATAAACTCAGGATCATGACAATTCTTCCTACACTGGTCAGAAGTGATTCCAAGGGTGATCCATGGATCAGAGGTTTCCAGCAGGCAGGCAGCCATATCTTTTTCCTGATCCGTGGCTAAATGAATATCGATCTTTTCCATAAAATTTCCTGTTCAGATGAAAAATATTTTCAGGTTACATAAAAAAGTTAAATTAGAAAAAAAGGAAATGTGTTCTATCTTTAAGTAAATTTATAATTACATATACCATAAAATTCATCATGAAATTTAAACTGTTTATAATCAGTATCTTAACTTTTTGTTCCGGTTTTTCAAGTGCTTCTTCCGATACTCAAAGACAAATAATCTACCTGTCAGGAAAGGGTATAACAACACCAAAACATGGGAATTCTTCTGCACCGGGGGAAGAAACAGCGGCTACTGGACAAAGATTGAAGTACCCTCATGCTGGGAGCAGCAGGGTTTTGGTAATTATGAATATGGACGCAACAGCTATTCTTACGGCCCGAAATATAAATATGCCGACGAAAAAGGGATGTACAAATTCAAATTCGATGCACCTGCTACATGGAAAGGGAAAGTGGTAAATATTGTTTTTGAAGGATCGATGACCGATACCGAGGTGAAAATAAACGGGAAGGTTGCCGGAGAGATTCACCAGGGGGGGTTCTACAGGTTTAAATATAATATTACTGACAAACTGATCTTCGGGGCTTCAAACCAACTTGAAGTAAATGTCGCCAAACTCTCATCAGATGAATCAGTTAACAGGGCTGAAAGGTATGGCGACTATTGGAACTTCGGAGGTATTTTCCGCCCGGTTCTTCTCGAGGTCCTCCCTGAAGAACATATTGACAGGGTTGCTATTGATGCCAGGGCAGACGGATCATTCCGGATGGATATCTTCCCGCTTAACCTGCAATCCAACCGGACTGTCACAGCAGAAATTACTGACAGTGAAGGGAAATTGGTTGCAAATACCTGCCGGTAAACCCACCCAGATGAGCGGGCCGAAGAAACATAAACTGTGGTTCTATTTCGGTGTTCCCGATGTTTTGCCCCCAACCCCCTAAAGGGGGCTTTGCACCTCTTTTAATAGCCCCCCTTCTGCGCCTTCGCGTAGCCGCTTCGGCGGAGCAAGGCAGGGGGGATGGGGGGCTAAACACACAAAGTAACAAAGTGCAATATGAGAATAAGAATTTTAATATTTATCCTACTCTTCTCTCAGACCTTAACAGCTCAGGAGATTTCCTGGCCGGAGATAACACATGAGAACAAACCCTGGACCCGCTGGTGGTGGCCGGGGAGCATTGTAACACCCGCTGACCTTACATCAGCCATGGAAAAATACCGGGATGCAGGCCTGGGAGGAATGGAAATCGCAGTCATTTACGGCGTAAAAGGTCAGGAGGATAAATTTATCAACTACCTGTCGCCCAAATGGATGGACATGTTCATACATGTTTTGAAAGAAGGAGAGCGCCTCGGTCTGGGTATTGAGCTCGCAAATGCTTCCGGATGGCCTTTCGGAGGTCCCTGGGTCGAACCTCGGCTGATGCCTGCAAGAATATCAATTATAAGACCTGGTCCCTGAAAACCGGTGATTCACTTAATGAAAAGATAGAGTTTATCCAGCAGCCTCTTGTCAGACCTGTAGGGGAACGACCTGATATTAAAAAGCTTAAAGATCCGATCAGCAAAAATGACAACCTCCAGGTATATGCTCTCGATCAGATAAGGTTTGAAAAGCCTCTGCCGCTTAAAACCCTCATGGCTTATTCTGATAGCGGATATGTAGCAGATCTGTCGCGGAATGTAACCGGCGATGGTAAGCTTGACTGGATCGCTCCTCCGGGAAACTGGACATTGTATGCCCTTTTTGAAGGCTGGCACGGAAAAATGGCAGAGCGTGCAGGTCCGGGTGGAGAGGGAGACGTGATTGATCATTTCTCCGGCAGGGCAATAGACAACTATCTGAAGCATTTTGATACGATCTTAAAAGATTATGAAATTAAATCGCTCCGCGGATATTTCAATGATTCATACGAGGTTGATGATGCCTCGGGACAAGCCAACTGGACAAAGGATCTCTTTTATGAATTTAACCTGAGAAGAGGATATGAACTGAGATATCATCTTCCTGCCCTTTTCCAGAATGATGATCCTGATAAAAACTCAAGAGTGCTTTCTGATTACAGGGAGACCATATCTGACCTGATTCTTGAAAAATTTACCTCCCTGTGGACCGATTGGGCTCATAAACAGGGAAAGACAACACGCAATCAGGCTCACGGGTCTCCGGGCAATATTCTTGATCTGTATGCAGCAGTCGACATTCCTGAAACAGAGGGAAATGAAATCACACGTCTTAAATTCGCATCTTCAGCAGGAAATGTCACCGGTAAAAAATATGTGTCATGCGAGGCTGCCACATGGCTGAATGAACATTTTATATCTTCCCTTTCAGATGTTAAGAAAGCTGTTGATCACTTTTTTCTTGCGGGGATAAACCATGTCTTTTACCATGGCACATGCTTTTCTCCGCAGAATGAGCCATGGCCCGGATTCCTGTTCTATGCCGCAGTGGAGTTCACGCCTGTTAATCCTTTCTGGAACGATTTTAAAGGTCTTAACAACTATGTAACAAGGGTCCAGTCATTCCTCCAGCAGGGAATGGCCGATAATGATATTCTGCTTTATTTTCCGGTTTTCGACCGGTATGCTGACTATGGCAGGGGAATGCTCGAGCATTTCGATGGAATAAGTCCCGCTTTCAACGGAACACCATTTAAAAGTGCGGCTGAAACGATGATCGCGAAGGGGTTTGGTTTTGATTATATCTCCGACCTGCAGCTTAAGAACACTGTAGCCTATGAAGGTTTGTTACAGACGGAAAGAAATGTTTACGGTACAATTATCCTGCCCGGATGCAGATATATCCCAATTGAAACCTTTACCCGGATATTAAAGCTGGCCAATGAGGGGGCCAAAATAATATTTTTTGGGGATCTCCCCGAAAATATATCAGGGTGGGCTGACAAGGATGAAAAAACATTGTTTTTTGAAAAGCTTAAAGCAGGCATCAGTTTTACACAGACTAATAATCCTGTTGTATTAAAAGCCGCATACGGCAAAGGCATGATCCTCACCGGGAATGATCTTGAACAACTCCTGGCATTTGCCGGTATCCCGAGGGAAACGATGACAGATAAAAAGCTTGCTTATACACGGCGCCAGACCCTGACCGGAACTGTCTATTTCATAACTAACCAGGGAGAAAAAGAATTTGAGGGATGGATCCCGTTGCAGGCAACAGCTGCATCAGCAGGAATTTTTAATCCTATGGATGACAAATACGGCCTTGCAGAAAGCAGACAGACACCAGCTGGAGGATTGGAGGTATATGCAAGGTTACAGCCATCTGAATCGCTGATCATCAACACTTATGACAGCAAGCTCAAAGCCAAACCTTACATATTTTATAATCCCGGCTCATCTCCTGTTGAATTAAAGGGTACCTGGAGGGTTGATTTTATTGACGGAGGTCCAAACCTGCCTTCTTCAAAAGAAACTGCAATCCTTGGTTCATGGACTGACCTGGGAGGTGACGATCTTAAAAGCTTCTCAGGGACAGCAAAATACTCAATCAGTTTTGATAAACCATCAGGTAAGGGAAATGCATGGTTGCTTGATCTGGGCAAGGTATGCCAGAGTGCAAATGTTACACTTAACGGGAAAGAACTGGCTGTCCTGATCGGACCAGACTACCGGATAATTATAAATAAGAAGCTGGTAAAACCTGTAAATACTCTGGAAATAAAAGTCTCGAATCTTATGGCCAATCGCATTGCTTATCTCGACAGGAACAACATCCCCTGGAAGAAATTTTACAATATTAACATGGCCGCAAGGTTGAAGCAGAACAGCAGGAATGGATTGTTTGATGCATCTGCATGGGAGCCGATGGAGTCGGGGCTTTTAGGACCTGTAACATTGACACCAGTGAGGGAATACTAGGTAAGCGGCTTAAAAGCTTTATCATTCAGTCGTTTATGAAGTTCTTCGCGATTGAGGTTAAATAGGTGTTATTTGATTAGAAAAGAGGATGAAGAAGTTTATTTTATGTAACTTTCTTGAACTTTGAGATTCATTGTATAATTCTGAAACTAAAACTAATATTAAGTTGATTATGAGGGAAAAACCATCTCTGATCCCGGGCATAAGGAGTCTGATGCTAATTATTGCCCTGGGGTCCATAGTTACATTGCCGACCGGCGCCATTGACAAATACAGTACCCCTGCTGAGGTAAATAAAAGAATTGAACAGTTACGCCTGAATTCCGACGGAATGGTTAAAGTTCACAAGCTGGCTGTCACACCCGGTGGTGCCGATCTTTTGATAATGGAAATTGGCAATAAGAAAGGATTGAATAATCCTGCAGTGCTTGTGGTTGGTAATATGTCAGGCAATACACCTGTGGCTACTGAAGCAGCAATGTCGCTTGCCGGAAAGATTGCGGCTGATGCTGGCCTTTCTTCAGGCTTGACATGGTATATTCTTCCTGTGGGTAATCCTGACGCCGGCAGCCGCTATTTCTCAAAACCTTCCTATTCAGATACCGGTAATGCGTCACCATATAACGACGATAATGACGACCAGGTGGATGAAGATGGTTACAATGATCTTGACGGCAACGGCTTAATTACACAGATGAGGGTAAAATCGCCTGACGGCACATGGATCCCTTTGGCAGGAGAAGCCAGACTGATGCGCAAGGCAGATCCGGTAAAAGGTGAAAAAGGAATATACAAACTATACAGTGAAGGTATTGATGACGATAGCGACGGGCTGTACAACGAAGATCTTCCCGGAGGAACAAATGTAAATATCAACTTCCCGCATCTCTTCAAAAGCTTTGACAGGCGAAGCGGATTATATCCGGGTTCCTCACCGGAGGCAAATGCCCTTCTGAAATTCGGATTTTCACATCCTGAGATAACGATTGTCTTTGCATTCGGATCGTCCAATTTCCTTCTCGTCCCGCCCCAGGGAGGCCGGAAAGGGGCAGTGGATATGGATAAGATCACTATCCCTGAAGAGATCGGAAAGGCGATGGGTGCTGATATCACAAGAACCTATACAATGGCTGAGATAATGGAAATAGTGCAGCCGATGCTTCCGCCGGGAATGGTCATTGATGAGAGTATGATAGCAAGCTTCCTGGGGCTCGGTGCGGTACTGAACCCTTTGCAGGAGGATCTTGCTTTCTATAATGAGATTTCTTCAGAATATAAAGAGTATCTAAAGGGAAAGGGAGTTAAAGATGAGCGGTTTGACCCTCTGCCGGCAGAAGACGGATCATTTGAGCTATGGGCTTATTACCACCTGGGCGTACCTGTTTTCAGCATGGATATCTGGGCATTGACAAAGCCAAAGGAAGAGAGCAAAGTGGAAAGCGGAATAACGATCGAGTCTCTTGAAAAGATGTCCTCTGATGACTTCATCGCACTGGGAAAGGATAAGATAAATGCCTTCCTGAAGGAGAGGGGAGCACCGGCGCAGTATAATGCAGAGATGGTAATTGGCTTGTTTAAGGGAGGACAGGTAACACCGGCTCAGATGGCAGGAATGATGAAACAGATGCCGGCACCGGTTGCTGATGGGAAGAAGGGGGATCCAAAAGAAACTGCACACCTTGCCTTCTCAGACAAATGGCTCGGAGGAAAAGGATTCGTAGCATGGAAACCATTTAATCATCCCGAACTGGGTCAGGTGGAAATAGGAGGATTTGCGCCTTTCTCTGACAACACACCACCTCCTGCAATGGTCGATTCTCTGCTGGCCATTCATCTTCCATGGGTTTTTGAGCTTATGAAGAAGCTGCCAAAGCTGCAGATTGGTGAAACAAAACTTACTGAAAAAGGCGGAGGAGTGTACCAGCTTGAAGCATGGATAACGAACGACGGGTATCTGCCATTTCCGACAGCCATGGGTAAAAGGAATAAGATCCCGGCACCAGCCATCATCACTATTGAAGGGAATGGCATTGAGATACTCTCCGGTAAGAAGAGAACCTCCCTGAATGACCTGGGAGGGAAGAAATCGTCAAGGTATGTATGGCTTGTAAAGGGTTCCCGGAAAAGTATGATAGTCCTGAAGCTTGAGTCTAAGCAGGCCGGATCTGATGTAAAACAGATAAATATCGGAGGTTAACTATGAAAAAAGGTTTATCAATATTTACAGCTGCAGTTTTATTCCTGGTCGTTACAGCCTTGAATGCACAGGAGATAAAGGTACCGCTCCGTTTCGATCACTACTATACCTACGATAAAGTTGTTGAGGCTCTCAGGGCACTAAATGCTGCTTATCCCGACCTGACTCTTCTTGAGCAGGTTGGAAAGAGTGAAGAGGGCCGGGTAATATGGGCGCTGACAATCAATAATCCCAGGACAGGAGCCCCTCTCACGAAACCGGGTGTATATACCGATGGCAATATTCACGGCAATGAGATCCAGGCAGGCGAAGTATGCCTTTACCTTGCCAACAGGCTGTTGACAAACTATGGTAAGATTGATGATATAACTGACGTAGTTGACAGGAATGTATTCTATATCATACCTGTTGTGAACGTTGACGGAAGGGCTCATTTCTTTAGTGATGCAAATACTCCAAGCTCTAACAGGGGATTAAGGATACCCGTAGATGACGATCGTGACGGTCTCATTGATGAAGATGGTCCCGATGACCTCGACGGCGACGGCAACATAACCACAATGAGGATAAAAGATACTCTTGGCAGGCTGAAGACCGACCCTGAAGAGGCCCGGCTTATGATAAATATAAAACCAGGCGAAACCGGAGAGTGGACTTCGCTGGGACAGGAGGGCATAGATAATGATGATGACGGCCAGATAAATGAGGATTCCGAAGGATTAGTTGACGGAAACCGCAATTGGGGTTTCAACTGGAATCCTCCATACGCACAGAACGGTGCGGGAAACTACCCCTTTGAAGGTACCGGTATCAAAGCGATAGCAGATTGGATGATGGCACGTCCTAATATAATAATGGTCTTCGCTTTTCATAACTCCGGAGGTATGTACCTGAGAGGACCATCATTCAAATCGGCAGGAGAACTTTCCTATGGTGATATCACGGTATATAATTACCTTGGTCAGAATATTGAGAAGATTGTTCCCGGATACAAGTACCTCATCAGCTGGAAAGATTTATACTCTACATATGGCGACTTCACTGATTTTGCCAATAACCTGATAGGCTCATACTCTTTTGTAGGTGAACTTTTTCAGGTTCAGACTGAGACTTTCGACGGCTCCTTTATGGCCAAACAGGTTGAGAGCTCAATGTTTGGAAGCTCTTCTGAGACAGACAGGACAAGACTGAAATTCAGTGACCATGTCACGCAGGGTGAATTTTACAAGGACTGGAAACCATTCAAACACCCTGTATATGGTGATATTGAGATTGGCGGATGGGTAAAGATGAGCTCCAGGCTGCCCCACCCCTTCATGCTGCAGGATCTCGTGCACAGGAACGCATCAGCAGTGATCTTCGCAGCACAAAACACTCCTGATGTCAGGATGGAAGTGTTTGAGGTGAAAAAAATTGATAATGACCTTTACAGGATAAGAGTACGGCTGGTAAACAATAAGGCTATGCCTTCCATTACATTCCAGACCATCAAAAATAAGCTCTACCCGCTGGATCTTATCTCCGTTAAAGGATCTTCCGCTCAGGTGGTCAGCGGAGGTAAGATGACCGATCTTTACCTCGGACTGGTCGATTATAAGGAGTATAAGCCTGAGCTTCAATTTTGCCAGGTGCCGGGCTTCGGCAAGATCGAGTACCAGTTTCTTGTGAACGGCTCGGGGAGTGTTGAGATAAAATATGAATCACGTAAGGCGGGAACCAGAAAAGCAACTATTGCTCTTCCCCGTTAACTGGCAGGAAGAAACAATGACTGTACAAAGGATCAACCAAATATAAATGATGAAAACAAATAAAATGAACCGCCGTGTATTCTTAAAGAATACCTCAATTGTTGCTGCGGCTGTCACACTGACAGGAACAAAGGGAATCGCCACACACCCTCAGATAAAAAAGAACAAACTGCCCCGCTGGAAAGGCTTTAACCTTCTGGATCTGTTTTCTCCTGCTCCTCCCCGGAATCCCGGAGCGAACAAAACAACAGATGATGACCTGAAATGGATGTCCGACTGGGGATTCGATTTTGTGAGGATCCCGATGGCATATCCCCGTTACCTCTCATTCGACCGCAACAGGGACATTACAAAGGATGAAATTCTCAGCTTTGATCCAAAAGTGCTTGAAGAGATCGACCAGCTGATTTTTATGGCTCACAAATACAACCTCCATGTAAGCCTTAACCTTCACCGCGGACCAGGGTACTGCATTAACGCAGGCTTCCATGAGCCTTTCAACCTCTGGAAAGACAAGGAGGCCCAGGATGCATTCTATGCCCATTGGAGCATGTGGGCAGATCGATATAAAAATATTTCATCTTCGAAACTCAGCTTCGATCTTCTCAATGAACCTGCATATATCGAGGATATGAATGACCAGTATGCGAAAAAAGGACCGGTTCCGGGAGATATTTACCGCAAGGTTGCCCTGGGCGCCTCAAAAGCGATCAGGACAGCTAATCCTGACCGTCTGATCATCGCTGACGGGAACGGCGGAGGAAACAGTGTTATACCCGAGTTGACTGACCTGAATATTGCACAAAGCTGCCGCGGATATTATCCCGGACTGGTTTCTCATTACCAGGCATCCTGGGTATGGAAGGATCCTTCTCAGGCTCCAAAACCTGTCTGGCCCGGGACTATCGATGGCAAATACTATGGCAGGGAACAGCTGGAAGAATTTTATAAACCATGGATTGAGCTGGTTGAAAAGGGCGTTGGAGTTCACTGCGGCGAAGGAGGATGCTACAACAAGACACCTCATCCGGTTTTTCTTGCCTGGTTCGGCGACATACTTGATATCCTCACTCAGCATAATATAGGCTATGCACTCTGGAACTTCAGGGGTGATTTCGGCATCCTCGATTCCCGACGTACCGATATTGAATATACCGACTGGTACGGACATAAGCTCGATAGCAAACTTCTCGGGCTTTTGAAGAAGTATTAATTATAGGAGTGGTGTATAAGCCATGGGATTAATAAATAAGAATTAAGAACAAATGAATAATGAATTTAGAAGTTCTGACTTCAAAATTCAATTGTTCTTCTTTCTTACTTCAAATTATACTTTTTAGTCTGCCACAGCCTGATACACCAGCGCCTTGAATTTGCTTTGGATCTCCCCGTGACTCAGGGGAGATTGCTGCATGAACAATAGGCATACCAGTCTTTCCTTTGGATCGGCCCAGTAAGTAGTTCCAAAATATCCTCCCCATGCAAATGAACCTTCAGAGATACCAAGAACTGCCTGACCTCTTTCTGTTGTTATCTCGAATCCAAGGCCGAACTTATCAACCCCCAGATTCAGGTCGCCTATCTGGTTACAGGTTATCAATTCAACAGTGTGTCTTGAAAGAAGTTTTTTTCCATTGTATTCTCCTTTGTTCAGAAGCATCTGAAGGAAAGCGGCATAGTCTTTTGTAGTAGAACTAAGTCCGGCACCGCCTGAAAAATATGTGCCTTTCAATATTGGATAATTGACGCATTCCTGAGGCATTATTGTTACATGTTGGTTGGCATCTTCAGTATTTACTTTTACCAGTCTGCCACGTTTTTCTTCCGGTAAATAAAACCATGTGTCATTCATGCCAAGAGGTTCGAAGATATGTTTCTTTAAATACTGGTCAAGCTTATCACCAGATAATACTTCAATCAGATATCCAATTACATCCACATTTAGTCCATAAGTCATTCGTTCGCCAGGTTGATGAACAAGAGGCAGTTTGCCCAGTGCTTTCATTTTATCGCCCAACTCCATTTTGCAGTCAAATGGTATTTTCTCATCTCCAAAGCCCGCAGGAATACCTGCTTTAGCATAAATGGCGCACATTACAGGAGAGCCGATGTCGGCATAGTCAATTCCCGAGGTGTGTGTTAAAAGATCCCGAATTGTGATTTCCCTGAGTGCAGGAATTGCAGTATAAGTAGTATCCTTTTCGCTATACTTATCAAGTACCTGTTGATGCGCAAATTCGGGTATATATTTCGATACCGGATCATCGAGAAGAAATTTCCCCTCTTCAAACAACATCATCAAGCCTATGCTGGCTATTGCTTTTGTCTGGGATGCTATACGGAAAATGGCATCAGTCTGCATCGGTGTTCTGGTCTCAATATCACTTTCGCCAAATGCTCTGTTGTAGATTATTTTCCCGTCACGGGCTATAAATGCTACAGCTCCTGCAATCCATTTGTCTTCGATGCTCCGAAGAAGCATGGTGTCGATCCGGTTTAGTCGCTCTGATGAAATATTTACTGACTCAGGCAGAGCCTCCCTTAATCGTCCATTATCAGAACAAGAATTAAATACAAGTAGGGTTATAAGGGCAATGTTGAAAAAATAATTCCTTTTCATATGAAGAAGTTTAAAAGAATAATAATTGGACTAAGTTATTATTTTTATGATCTTTTGTCTTCAATAATACTGATAGTTTAACAACTTCGCAAAATAAACTATAATCCAATATTTAAATGCACAGAAGAGATTTTATAAAAACAGCCGGTGCAGGAAGCGCTTTCGTCTTTTCAGGTCATCAGGCAATGGCTGATTTTATTATACTTGAAAATGAGAGCTGGTTTGACCGCCCCATGAGATGGGCTCAGCTTACACTTGTTGAAAATGATCCCGGACGGTTCGATCCTGATTTCTGGTTAAGCTACTTCAAACGGATACATGCTGATGCTGCAACTCTCAGTGCCGGTGGTATTGTGGCATACTATCCGACCGATGTTCCATTACACCACAGGAGCGACTGGCTTGGAAGCTCTGATCCTTTTGGGTACTTAGTGGCAGGTTGCCGCAAAATGGGTATGTCGATTGTCGCCCGGACCGATCCCCATGCCGTACGTCAGAATGTTTATGATGCTCATCCCGATTGGATAGCAGTAACAGCTAAGGGAGAAAAACGCCGGCACTGGGCAAATAAAGATCTATGGGTAACCTGTGCACTTGGACCCTACAATTTTGAATTCATGACCCAGGTTCACAGTGAGATCATGGAAAGATACGAACCTGACGGGATATTTTCCAACCGGTGGGCCGGTCATGGCATTTGTTACTGTGTGCATTGTTCAAAAAACTTCAGGGCTTATTCAGGCCTTGATCTTCCATTGTCATCTGACAGGTTTGATCCTGTCTGGCAGAAGTATAATGAATGGAATACAATCCGGTTAAGGGAACTCTGGATTTTATGGGATAATATAATAAGAAAACGAAAATCATCATCACGGTTTATTCCAAATGGTTTCCCTGATAAGATAATAACAGGAGAACTTTCGGATATTGTTTTTACCGATCATCAGGCACGTAGCGGAGTAATCCCGCCATGGTCAAACGGGAAAGTTGCAAAGGAGTTGCGTGCATCGATCGGAATGAAGCCTCTGGGAGGTATTTTCAGCGTCGGATTTGAAGAACAATACCGGTGGAAAGATTCAGTACAGAGTGAAGCAGAGATCAGGGTATGGGTCGCGGAAGGTGTGGCAAACGGTATGCGTCCATGGTTTACTAAATTCTCAGGTGTCCTTTATGACAGGCGATGGCTCAATACAGTTGAGAGAATTTACCAGGTACTCTACAGAAATGAAAGTTACCTGAGAAATATCTCTCCTTTAGCACGCGTTGGCCTGGTTTTCTCGGAACAGTATCCAAATTATGGTAATAAGCCGTGGCAACAAAGAAATGGTGATCATGGATCCGGAATGTATCATGCACTGCTGGAAAACAGGATCCCGTTTGAGATGGTCAATTCACGGCTTCTGGATAAAGAGCATCTTAAATCCTTCAGGTTACTGGTCCTTCCAAATATTTCCACCCTTTCAGACAACCAGTGTGATCAGATCAGAATGTTTGTTGATGGGGGCGGCAGTATCGTAGCCACATTCGAGACTTCACTATATGATGAAAAGGGAAATCACAGGGGAGATTTCGGATTATCCGGATTGTTAGGGGTATCTTATGATCAGGAAGTAGAAGGACCTATGCAGAACAGCTATCTGCGTTTGAAGAAAGATACTTCAACTGACAGTTTTCATCCGGTGCTTAAAGATCTGGAAGATGCATACCGCATAATTAACACTATTTACAGGGTAAAAACAGTTCCCAATATTAAGTTCCCGGGACCGGTAACGCTTATTCCGACTTATCCCGATCTGCCCATGGAAGATGTCTATCCCCGTAATCCGGAAACAGATATAAAAGAGCTGTATCTCAGGGAAACCGGGAAATCACGTATTGCTTACTTTCCGGGTGATATTGACCGTACATTCTGGCAGATCATGTCAGCCGATCACGGTAAAATCATTCGCAATACCATAATGTGGGCTCTCAATGAGGAACCAATTGTTACCGTTAAAGGTCAGGGTGTGATCGACGTAACTGCATGGCGTCAGGAAAAATCAATGACAATACATCTCGTAAACCTTACAAATCCAATGATGATGAAAGGGCCGTTCAGGGAACTGATCCCGGTTGATGCTGATGTCAGTATAAGGATACCAGAAAATTCAGAGGTTAAGGGAGTTAAGCTTCTTGTCAGAGACGAAAAACCTCAATTTACAACCAAAGGAGATCAGATCATCCTTTCAGTACCTCATATTCCTGATCATGAAATAGTTGCCCTGGACTTTTAATGAAATAAGAACTATGAACAAACGAACAGCGAATTAAGAACTTCTGACTTCAAAATTCGTTTGTTCTTCATTCTTATTTCTTATTTGTTCTTCATTCTTATTTCTTATTTGTTCTTCATTCTTACTTCTTCTTGGTATCTTTCATTTTATCAGGCAAATAATACCCCAGATGCGGAGGCTGATTATAGACGACATTCTGCCATGCAATTCCCAGGCGATAAACATGATCATGCATAAGAGTTGGCATCCTGTAACTTGTCGGTATAGTGGTAGTGAAAAGAAGAAGCGAGGCATTATCCCTGCCCCTGAAAATCACTTCTTCCCTCCAGTCGCCCAGAATATCGGCGCTGATAACCGGGGTTGCCTTTGTTCCGTTTATTGATGAGCCTCCGTATTCAGATGCATCCAGAAGCCTGACAGGCTTATGGTTAACATAATCCCAGTCGTCAATATACGATCTGTCAAGCAGTTCATCCTGAAGGTCCCCATCCCAGTATATCCTGAAATTAACTGACGGAACCGCATCAGTTATCTTCTGTCCTTTGACATTATATATTCCTCCTGTGCGTGATGACCATAGTTCAAATCCCCGGTGGTCGGGGTAAATATCAGCGGCATTACCTCTTCCCACATCAGTGCTGTCAGGAATCCGTACCAAAATTTTCCCATTTCCGGCACTGTGCAGGACTGAGCCCCATCCTCCGGTTTCCTTTACGGCCCAGACTTCGAGTCCCGGGATATCAGGATCCAGGTCCGATAGATGCATTGCATCCCCATGCCCCATCCCTGTTGTATATAATGGTTCTCCGTCATCATCATAGGCACTGGAGCCATAAACTATCTCGTCTTTCCCGTCATTATCAATATCTGCAACACTCAGATTATGATTGCCCTGTCCCATATATTCAGGATGACCATTATCCGAATCGAAAAACCATCTTTGTGCAAGTTCCCCGTCTCGCCAGTCCCATGCAGCAATGGTCAGCCTTCCGTAATATCCCCTGCCGAAAACCAGACTTGGGCGGGTTCCATCGAGGTAAGCCACGCAGGCAAGGAACCTGTCGCAACGGTTTGCATTACATTCATTGGCACCCCAGGCACATATATCTCCGCGTCCCGGAATATATCCGACCGTCTTCATTGCAGCACCGGTCAGGCCATCAAAAACGGTGAGGTATTCCGGTCCTGTTATGATCCGGCCTCTGTCATTTACATAATCGGCATCAGCATCGCCAATAACTTTACCCGTACCGTCAATTGTGCCATCTGCTGTTTTACAGGCCATTTCAGCTTTACCATCACCGTCAAAATCATATACCAGGAATTGCGTATAATGAGCACCTGCCCTTATGTTCCTGCCAAGATTGATACGCCATAACTGTTTGCCATCCAATTCATAGGCATCAATGATCACGTTCGCTGTATATCCGTCCTGTGAATTATCACGGGCATTTGAAGGATCCCATTTAAGAACGATCTCATACTGACCGTCACCATCCAGGTCAGCAACACTTGCATCGCCGGGAGAATAGGTGTACTGACGCCTGTCCTGCAGCGGTCTTTCAGAGCGTTGGTCCTGAGGCATATTTGCAGGGGGATTGCCACGCGGCCGGTCAGTCCGGCTTGAAACTACCTCTTTCTCCATTGTCCCGCCCGAAGGCCTGTTAAGAGGAATATTAACAAAGTTACGTTTCCAGGTACTGCAACTACCGGCTTCCATTTGTTCTTTCCCCCTGATTACAGCCCTTACTGAATAGATCTCATCAGATGAAGTTTTATCAATAATATTGGTGGTAAGCAAGAGCTTCCTGTTTAGTTTCTTGTTCCCGCGGTAAAGATTGAATCCTGTTCCGGCAGGATCTGCAGCTAATAATCGCCAGCTGATAAATACCTCCTCAGGACTTGTTCTGACAGCAACAATTCCCCTGTCAAGCTTCTCCATCTGACGTGTTGGACTTATCCTTGTCAACTGATTGTACAAAAGGAAACAAACGAACTAATGAGAAATAACCAGATTAAATGTTTCATGAAATTCAATATTTAATATCTCTGTGTATCACTCTATGCTGATTTGCCCCCAGCCCCCTGAAGTGGGCTATATTTAAAGTCCTCTTCAGGGGATTACAGAGGGGCATAAAGGAGACACAGAGGGCCACAGAGAAATTCTATTTACTTCATTTTATAAATTTCAGATCCTGCAAGAAGGAAGCACCCTAACCCGAAATCCTCAAAATTCGGTACCGTATCATATCCCACCGGCTGACTGTCGGATGGTTGTTTCCCTGTGCCCTGTACATATCCCAGAAATCCATTTGGATGAAGGGATTCCGTCACAAGTCCGTACCAGGCTTTGTTCACCACCGGAAGATATTTTTTCCTGCTTATCAGACCTTTGTTGATGCACCATGCCATGCCGTATGTAAACATGGCTGTTCCGGATACCTCTTTGCCTCCGAAGTTCGAGGGATCAAGAAGGCTGACATTCCAGAAACCATCCTCACGCTGAACTTTAGCCAGACTCCTGAACATTTCCTTAAGCGTTTTCAGATACTCTTTCCTGTAAGGAGAATTTTCCGGCAGGAATTCAAGAGTTCTTACGAGTGCAGCAACAACCCATCCGTTGCCTCTCGACCAGTAACATCCTTTGCCGTTGGGCTCTTTATAAGGAGGATCAAAGTCCTTATCGCGCCACCATAGATGATCTTCAGTGACTATAAAGTCCGCTGGTTCCGTGTTTAAGCTTTGTAAAGAGATACATTTCATGAGCCCTGTCGAAGTACCTGTCATCCTTGTAGATATATCCGAGCCTGGCAAAAACCGGCATCGCCATATGAATGGCATCAATCCAGCTCCAGTCATCGATCTTATCAGTTGCCAGCATATTGTCAATGCAGGCTTTAATATCTTTTATCCTCTCCTGCTTTCGATGGATCCATGAGATAAAGATCAATATATGTCTGCCCACAGCACTGGTCATCACCGTTGCGGGTCGTTATGCCGTTGCGTAATCCCCATTTATGAAATTCGCCCCAGCTTACCGCATAATTCAGGTATGCCGGATCAGGATTAAGCTTATAAAGTGCCATCAGGCCTTCATAATAGGTCCCCCTGGTCCAGATGTTGCTTGGCCGTTCCCGCTCGGTGATGATCGTCTTGCCGACATCGGGCCATTTTTCCATAAAGTATTTATTGGCAAGCACCATGGCTGACATGGTTCTATCCTTTGGTACAAATCTGGGCGGAGAGAAAATTGAAACAAAGAATTGAGATTAAAATAACAGGCATGATAAATTTATTCATAATAGATCACATTTGTGGAGAAAGGGTATGGCAAATCCAGATTATCATGTTTGACTCCCTCCTTCAGGGGGGATTGGGGTGGTCACCTTCCCGAGCAGCAACTCCGTCAGATTCTCAGCCGCTTTCCTGTTCTCAAAACTGGCAGGAAGCCGGTCATGATCAATATATTCATTATAGATCCACGGATCGCCGATAGCGAACACATATCCCTTCCCGTATCTGCATTCTGCAATCAGTACTTTGCCCTTTTCAGTCAGGATAGCCTTTGCATTTCCCGACAGGTTGATATCCGATACCTCCTTAATATAAATCTTTGATACTCCCCTGAAAAGAGGATGATCCGTGAAATCTGAGCTGGCTCCCATTTCAAAATTTGTACCGGTAACCGGGTGAAGGGTTACATGGTTGAAGCTCATCCCGAAATTCCTCATCAGCTTGTTAAGATTCGTAAATTCGCAGTTTGGGGCGTCATTGGCAAGAACAGCAAGAACACCACCCTTTTTTACCCACTTTTTAATTGCTTTTATATCGCCGGCCATTATGTAATTCGGTGATTTTGATTCGGTTGTTGTGTCAGGATCTACTATGATATACACATCAAGGTTCTTTAAAATGTTAACATCCGGCTTCTCAACAGTTGTGATTTTTGCTCCTCTTGAGGTAAATATCTCGCCCCACCGTGAATAGCCACTCCATTCAGTATCGGTCCACAGATAATGAAATGGTTGTCCGGTTTTTGCATTTGTTTCACGGTTGAACCAGTTATCCAGGCCTGCAACCGGCTGGCTTAACGAATCCTGAAACAGGAAGATGGTTAAAACGATGGACAGAATAATAAAATGATTCCAGGATTTTCTCTGATTTTTCATGATTTCGCTTGTTTGTTCTTTCAAAAATAAAAAACATTAATGATGTATCCTCAACTTTTTAAAACATATTGATCAGTTGGATAGATTACCTATCTTTGTATATGTCACCCCCTCTCCCGCTTCGGATCTCCCCCAAAGGGGAGAAAATTCAGTAAATATATACTGGATTTCCTTTCCCCCCTGGGGGAAAAAGAAAGGGGGTTGATCAATCAAAACAAAAGTAATTTTAACCTATGATAGCCAATCGTTTCAAATTAATCCTGACCGCAGTTTTCATAATCAATCTTCCTTCGATTAATGGCCAGGAAAAAGTTAACCATCTGATAAAACCCGGCGAATTATGGCCCGATACCGAAGGGAAGCATATCAATGCTCATGGCGGAGGGATCTTGTTTTATAACGGAACATATTTCTGGTTTGGTGAAAGCAGGCTGCCTCGCGGCGAAAAAGACAGGACAAATTATGGTGTCGGCTGTTACTCCTCGAACGATCTTCTGAATTGGAAAAATGAGGGTCTTGCACTGAGGGTAATTAATGATACAGCAAGCCTTCTTCAGCCCGGGAGCGTTATTGAGCGCCCGAAAGTCATTTTCAACAGGAGAACCGGCAAATTCGTGATGTGGTTCCATCATGAATTAAAGGGACAGGGATACAAAGCCGCGCTGACAGGAGTCGCTGTAAGCGATAACATAACAGGGCCTTATAAATACCTGAGGAGCCTTCGTCCGAATGCCGGAACCTGGCCTGTGAATTTTCAGGAAGAATATAAATCTGCCAGCGAGAAAGAAGGTACACTAAAAAGCTGGTCAGATGAATGGATCGAGGCAGTGAAGAAAGGAATGTTTGTCAGGCGCGATTTTGAGGGCGGACAGATGGCCCGCGACATGACGCTATACGTGGACAGGGGCGGAAAGGCTTATCATATACACTCTTCAGAAGAGAATATGACTTTACACTTCTCAGAGCTGACTGAGATTATCGATTATCTCGATTTCACGGGGAAATACTACAGGGTGCTCCCCGGAGGATCAAACGAAGCTCCGGCCATTTTTTATGCCAGGGGGAAATATTATATGTTCACTTCAGGTACTACGGGATGGAAGCCTAATCCGGGAAGAGTGTCATCAGCAGACAAGCTGACCGGAGAATGGAAAGAACTTGGAAATCCCTGCAGGGGCACGGAGGATGAGAATAAGACAACATTCCGGTCGCAGAGTACATTTGTTTTGCAGATCCCCGGCAAAAAGAATACATTTATATACCTGGGCGACAGATGGATCCCGGAAAACCTGGCTGACAGCAGGCATATCTGGCTGCCGATAGAATGGGAAAACGGGAATCCGGTTATCAGATGGCACGGAGAATTTGATATTAATAAACTGAAATAGAAAAATTTATATTAAGCACTGAAACTGAAGTATTAAAAACGTATTTAAAGAAAACGTATAAAATTAACAAATAATATGAAAAAGCTGACCTGGATTTCTACGATTATTTTGTTGCTGTCATTTACAGTTAATCCTGTAACCGGACAATGGAAAAAACTGGTAAAAAAAGACCTTTCCGGCTGGGAACAGCTCAATGGGACAGCGCCTTTCAGGGTTGAAAAAGGAGCTGTCGTCGGAACCACAGTGCTTGACTCTCCCAACTCTTTTATCTGTACAAAAGAGAAATACGGCGATTTTATTCTTGAATTCGACACATGGTTTGATCCGCAAATGAATTCAGGTGTACAGATCAGAAGTGAAAGCAGACCGGATTACCAGAATGGCAGGGTGCATGGTTACCAGGTCGAGATGGACCCATCCGAACGGGCATGGTCGGGAGGCATATATGATGAAGCCAGAAGAGGCTGGCTTTATACGCTTGATAAAAATCCTGCCGGACAGAAAGCTCTCAAAGTCGGCGAATGGAACCATTACAGGGTTGAAGCTATTGGCAATTCAATAAGGACCTGGGTGAACGGAATACCCTGTGCCGACCTCATCGACGATCTGACACCAGCAGGATTCATAGCTCTGCAGGTTCATTCAATCGGTAAGGATGACTCCAAAGTGGGACTTCAGGTTAAATGGAAGAATATTAAGATAATGACCAAAAACCCGGAGAAGTATAAAACTCCGTACGAACCGGTAATTCCCCAGGTCAGCTATCTTGATAATAGCCTCACCAGCCGTGAGATAAAAGACGGATGGAAGCTCCTTTTCGACGGAAAAACTTCAGCAGGATGGATGAATGCCAAAACCAGGAGTTTCCCCGCCAGCGGCTGGGAAATCAGGAATGGAATTCTGTCAGTCAATCCTGAGTCGAAGAAGCCTGGTGAAGGAGGGGATATTGTCACCACCGGCAGGTTTAAGAATTTTGAGCTGTCCGTTGACTTCATGTACACGAAAGGGGCCAACAGCGGTATAAAATATTTTGTTGATATAGAGTCAGATAATGGGTCACTGGCGTCAATAGGATGTGAGTACCAGGTGCTTGACGACAGGAATCATCCCGATGCAAAAGCTGGTTTTGCAGGGAACAGGACACTTGCCGGACTCTATGATCTGATTGCTCCGAAAAATAAGCGGGATAACGGAGATAATCAATGGAGCAGGGCAGTTATTGTCGTTAATGGCAATAAGGTTCAGCACTGGCTCAATGGATTCCTGACAGTTGAATATGAGAGATCAACTCCTGCCTGGAAAGAACTTGTGACAACAAGCAAGTTTAAATCAATAAAGGGATTCGGAGAAGCATCAGAAGGCAGGATCCTTCTTCAGGATCATGGTAATTTTGTTTCCTTTAAAAATATTAAAATAAGGGAGTTTTAACCTCACCCCAATGGGAATTAATAACCCATCCCCAACCCCTTCCCTTAATCCTGAGGGAAGGGGCTAATTTATTACATAACAATGATCTACACTGTCTTCCCTTTTGCCTAATGGGAAGAGGAAGGGAGATGGGATTAAGAACAAGGAGGTGAAGGAGGAGGGGTATTGGGGATGAGGTATTAAAATAATTCCTAACTTTGATCTGAGTTAAGTATTAACATTGGTTTATTCAGCTAATTCACTTAAATCGAATATCATGAAAAACCTAGTATCATTTCTAATAGTTACAGGATGTCTTTTTATTACCTCCTGTAAGGATAAAGAATCTGACCGTTTCAGGTTTCTCACCGATGCTGTATGGGTTGCTGAAAGCCTTCTTGCCAACGGTGTTGATGCAACAGGTCCTGATGGAATCCTCAAGAACTTTGTTGGTGATGCTAAATTCAATACCGATGGAACAGGTACGTTTGGTACATATACCGGGACCTGGATGTTTGACGCGAATGAAACAAAACTGACTATAACATCTGCTTCCCTGCCAATACCCATTACTTTGAATATCACTGAACTTACCAGTACTTCTCTTAAGGTGCAGGGTTCCATCCCTGATCCGCAAAATCTGACAGGTCCGCTTATTAATATCGAGATGACATTCAAGGCAAAATGATGCGTTACATCATTACAGCCATAATTCTTCTGTTTGCATCGATAGTGAATAGTGCTGAAAACGGAAGCATTATCAGAGGAAGAATTACAGATAAAAATTCCCATGAACCCCTTGCCGGTGTCTATGTAATATATGGAAGGCAACTCGGCACAACCAGCGATGAGAAGGGCTTCTATCAGATTAATACGGGTTCAGGAAAACTTTCAATTATTTTTCAATTTATTGGTTACGAGTCTGTTACTAAAGAGATTACAATTCGCTCAAACGATACGGTTGAGTTGAATATTGAACTGGAAATGAAGATCCGGGAAATCGACCAGATCGTGGTGAGTGCAGATAAAATTGAAAAAAGGGTGGCCGAACTTTCAGTTTCAATGGATATAGTCAAGTCATCTTTTCTTTCAAATAATCACATAACAGATGCACAGGAGATCATTAATAAAACTCCCGGCATTGAGGTTATGGACGGACAGGCTTCGGTAAGGGGAGGCAGTGGTTTCAGCTATGGAGCAGGAAGCAGGGTCCTTGCGCTTATTGACGGACTTCCGGTGTTATCGGCCGATGCAGGAAATATAAAATGGCAATTTCTGCCATTGGAGAATCTTGCCCAGGTTGAAATAATAAAGGGTGCTTCGTCTGTTCTATATGGTTCCTCAGCTTTGAACGGAATAATTAACTTTCGCACTGCTGATGCAACAAATACTCCTGTTACTCAATTCTTTACAGAAGCCGGGATATATGATAAACCAAAAAACAAAAACTGGATCTGGTGGGATACTCCGAGGGTATTTTCGACCTCTTCATTCTCTCATCTGCAAAAATTCGGTAAAACGGATTTTGGGATCGGCGGTAACTTTTTCATAGATGAGAGCTACCGGAGGCTTAATGACGAAAAACTGGGACGGATCAGTCTGAAAATAAAACATTTCAACAGCAAAATAGAAGGACTGAATTATGGACTTGGCCTGAATTCAGGCTATAATACAAAGAAAGATTTTATCCTCTGGGAAGATGCCGAAACAGGAGCCCTGAAACAATCACCTTCATCAGCTAAAGAATACCATGGCACATTTTTAACCATTGATCCTTTTATCTCATTAAAAAAAACCGGCCGCTTCCAGCATGATCTGAAAATGCGTTTCCAGGCCACGACGAACAGACTGCCCGGGAGTGAACAAAATAACAGTGATGCCATATCATTATATGCAGAGTACCAGATATGGTACAGACTGCATGATATCCTTGACATCACTGCCGGCATATCAGAGAATTACAGTAAGGCCATATCTAATTTCTTCAATGACCATTCCGGCTTTAACATAGCCGGTTTTACACAATTTGAAATAAGACCTCTTAACCGCCTGAAAGCAGTTGCAGGCCTGAGGATCGAGAATTATTCCCTGGATGGAATACGCGACAGGATCGTTCCTATCCTCAGGGCGGGACTGAACTGGCAGGCTGCAGGTCTCACCTTCCTGAGAGCCTCATTCGGACAAGGTTACCGGTATCCGTCGATGGCTGAGAAATTTGCTGCCACAACAGTTGGTTCAATTATTATAATTGCCAATCCCGATATCCTGTCAGAATCAGGATGGAGTACTGAAATCGGAATAAAACAGGGAGTTCTTTCAGGTAAGCTGACCGGACAGGCAGATTTTTCGCTGTTTCTTCTCCAGAACTCCAATATGATAGAATATATATTTGGTGCATATCCCGAGGGATTAGGCTTCAGGCCAACAAATGTGGAACAGTCAAGAGTTTATGGCCTTGAAATGGAACTTTTGTTATCACGCACCTTTGGTTCATTTCAGGCTGCAATCACCGGAGGATATACGTATATGTATCCTGTCGGGTTTAATAAACTCACTCATGAAAGCACTAACATCTGGCTGAAATACAGGAGGAAACATTCAGGAATTATTTCTCTCGACACTCAATTGAAAAAACTGGGTCTGGGGCTGAGTTTATATGTCAAATCGAAAATCCTGAATATAGATGATGTTTTCCTTAATACACCAATCCTGCCTGGTTTTGATGATTACTGGGCCGGACATAACACCGGTTATGGCATGCTGGATGTAAATACCGGGTACAAGATAAATGATAAATTCACTATTTCATTGGTTGTCAAAAATATAACAAACACCGAATATATGGGACGACCTGGTGATATACAGCCCCACAGGAATTTCAGTTTAAGGTTTTCGGGGAAAATATAATTCGCCTCACCCCCTTCCGTCCCCCGCTCCCGGCGAGAGCGGGGGACACTTTTTACTGCATTGGATTTCTCCCCTTCTCTCCTGGGAGAAGGGGACGGGGGATGAGGCCGGATTTAGTCGGAAATTTTTCCTATATTCATCATACCAATAATTGTAAATATGAAAGATCCATTCCCCCTCAAAATCGGTCTCTTCGGGATTGGCCTTGATGCATACTGGCCACAGTTTAAAGGCCTTAAAGAACGTCTCGAAGGATATCTCAAAGAGGTAAGCAGGAAGCTTGAGGGCTTTGATGCTGAAATAGTAAATCTCGGATTGATCGATAATCCCGTAGCTGCAATGGAAGCAGGTCATAAATTCCGGCAGGCAGATGTCGATATAATTTTTCTCCATATTACCACCTATGCCCTCTCCTCCACTGTTCTTCCTGTGGTCCAGAGAGCGAAGGTTCCGGTCATAATTCTGAATCTGTCACCCGAAAAAGGTATTGATTATGAGTCGTTTAATAAATTGAATGACAGGACCAGAATGACCGGTGAATGGCTGGCAAATGTTTCAGCCTGTCCGGTACCGGAAATAGCAAATGTATTTATCAGAGCCGGAATAAAATTTCACCAGATCACCGGAGTGCTGCATGGTGACAAAGAGGTGTGGAATGAAGTTAAAGAATGGGTTGAAGCAGCATCAGTTGCCAACAAAATGGCACATAACAGAATGGGTTGCATGGGTCACTACTACGGCGGCATGCTTGATGTTTATACAGATCTGACCCTTATGCTTGCAGTTTTTGGCGGACATATTGAAATACTGGAAGTTGATGAGCTCTCAGCATTAAGGGAGAAAATCACTGCAGGAGAGGCCGAAGATCGCCTTAAACTGTTCCAAAAAGAGTTTGATATTGACAACGCCTGCTCTGAACCGGACCTGATACAGGCAGCACGCACATCGGCAGCCCTTGAAAAAATGGTTGCTATACATGATATTGGTTCACTTGCATATTTCTACAGCGGAACAGGCAGCAAAGAAAACGAAGAATCAATAAGCTCAATAATATTGGCAAATTCATTGCTGACAGCTCAAGGTATACCGGTTGCAGGAGAATATGAGATCAAGAATGTCCAGGCCATGAAGATCATGGACTGCTTCGGTGCCGGCGGCTCATTCACTGAATTCTATGCACTTGATTTTAATGATGATGTTGTGCTGATGGGACATGATGGTCCGGGTCATCTGGCAATTGCTGAAGGAAAGATCAAAGTGAAGCCGCTGAATGTATATCACGGCAAGGCAGGCAAAGGACTATCAGTCGAGATGTCGGTAAAGCATGGTGATATTACACTCCTGTCGGTTGTGCAGAAATCTGACGGGAAGGTCATGCTTCTTGTAGCTGAAGGAGAATCAGTACCCGGTCCTATACTGGAAATCGGAAATACCAACAGCAGGTACCGGTTTTCAACCGGAGTGAAAAAGTTCGTCAATACGTGGAACAGCTATGGGCCTGCTCATCATTGCGCTGCCGGTATCGGGCATATAGCATCAAAAATAAAGAAGCTCGGTGAACTGCTCAATATAGAGGTTGTTCAGGTTTGCTGAACAACATGTGTTCTTCAACCACGGCTTAACCACGGCTTTAAAGCCGTGGTTTACAGACATACATACTTTTTTATCATATATTTGATATACCAAATCCTAATCACAATCATATCTATGAAATCTTTCAGAAATACCCTTAAAATCCGGCTTTTGGTAATTGCAGCCATGATATTAGTCATCTCATGCAAGGAAACTTTAGTCAATGAAGTCAAGATCAACGATTTTGCTTCATTATCTGCAGAATTCAGAACACCTCCTGCTGAATATACAACGGCACCTTTCTTTGTTTGGAATTACAAGATCACCAAAGAAGAAATCGATAATTTCCTGCTTGATTTCAAAAACCAGGGCACCAGCCAGGTATTTGTACACCCGCGTCCGGGTCTTGTTACAGAGTATCTTTCGGATGAGTGGTTCGACCTGTTCAAATACACTGTTGAAAAAGGAAAAGAACTCGGGATGATAGTCTGGATCTATGATGAGAACTCATATCCGAGCGGTTTCGCAGGCGGACATGTTCCTGACCGGATGCCGGAATCATACAATCAGGGTCAGGGTTTGAAAATGACCCAATTTGAAATTCTGCCCGATACTGCTGATAAATATTACTTATGCCTGAAAGAAGAAAACGGCTCATTTACCAATATTACTTCATCCCTTGATGCTGAAAAAGGCAAAACGGGCAGGTATTTTCTTTTCTCAAAGACCTGGTATGGCAGGTCAGACTGGTATGGAGGATTTTCCTATGTGGATCTTATCCTGCCCGGAGTCACACAGAAATTTATTGAAACCACGATGTCAGGATATGAAAAATCAATCGGGCAGGAATTTGGCAAAGTTGTACCTGGAGTATTTACTGATGAGCCTGAGATCGTTTCGTCAGGAGGAATCCGCTGGACACCTGATCTGTTCGATGTCTTTCAGCAGAAATGGCATTACGACCTGAGAACTCAGCTTCCTTCACTGTATGAAGAGGTTGGAGACTGGAAAAAGGTGAGGCATAATTACACTCAGACACTGCTTCAGCTTTTTATCGACAGGTGGGCAAAACCATACTTTCAGTATTGTGAGGAAAAAGGATTGAAATTCACAGGGCATTACTGGGAACATGAATGGCCCAACATGCGTAACGGAGGAGATAATATGGCTATGTATGCCTGGCACCAGATGCCGGCTATCGATATGTTATTCAATCAGTGGAACGATTCAACCCCCAGGGCCCAGTTCGGAAATGTAAGATCGGTGAAGGAACTTGCGAGCGCGGCAAACCAGACAGGAAGACAGAGAAAAATGAGTGAAACCTATGGAGGCTCAGGCTGGGAAATTACCTTCGAAGAAATGAAACGCAATGGTGACTGGGAATATGCCCTCGGAGTGAACCTGATGAACCAGCACCTCACATATTTCACACTTGCAGGTGCAAGAAAATATGACTACCCTCCTTCTTTTGACTATCACGAACCGTGGTGGAATAATTACAAATATATCAACGACCATTATGCAAGGCTTTCAATGGCATTATCAGCAGGTAAGCAGGTAAATGACATTCTGGTTCTGGAACCCACAACTTCTGCCTGGCTATATGATTCCTATGTGAAAAGAAATGATAAGGTTGCCACGATAGGACAGGCATTTCAGACATTCATAACAACACTTGAAAAGAATCAGGTTGAATATGATCTGGGTTCGGAGAATATAATAAAAGACAGAGGTTCTGTCTGGAATGATAAGTTTATTGTTGGCCAATGCAGGTATTCGACTGTAGTATTACCGCCTTTAATGGAGAACCTTGACCTTGAAACATACAAGCTGCTGGAGAAATTTGTAGCAAAGGGGGGAAACTTATCGCATTTTCGCTGCCCTCCCTTGTTGATGGTGCTCCTAGCGAAGGGCTGAAAGAATTCCTTTCGCAAAAAGCTGACATGATAATAATGGGAAATGATCTGACGCCAGGGACTATAAGCAAGTATTTCAACAACAGTAATATCAGATTCACAGATTTATCGGGAGGTGTTCTTTATCACCACCGCAGAACTATGAGCGACGGACAACTCCTGTTCCTGGCAAATTCAAGTCTTGCTGCATCTCTTAAAGGAACTGTCAAAATAAAAGGAGCAGATGCGATTGAAATGAACACGGTTACCGGTGAAATAACAGGGTATCCTTATGTTCAGGAAGGTACAGATGTCAATCTCTCCATCGATCTGCCTACCCGCCGGAAGCCTGCTTCTTTATGTACCTGAGGTGAAAAAGGATAGCTCAGCTGTACCGTCTTTGCCCCTGGATAATGAAATTCTTTCTTCTGCTTCACCAATGTCGATTAACCGGGACAACGACAATGCAATTGCAATTGAGTTTTGTGATCTTCTTATCGGGAATGAGACCACAAAGGACATCCATACATATTATGCTGCTGATAAAGTTTACAAGTATTATGGATTCAAGAACGGAAATCCATGGAACACATCGGTGCAGTTCAAAACCCGCACTGTTGACCGCGACACTTTTGGAACAAATACCGGCTTTACAGCTGTTTATCACTTCAATGTGAAGAGAAGTTTTGATTTCACATCCTTAAAAGCCGTAGTTGAAAGACCTGACCTGTGGAGCGTCTCGATAAACGGGACCGAGATTAATCCTGAAGCCGGAAAATGGTGGCTCGACAGGGAATTTAAGGTCTTCAATATCGGTGAACTTGTTAAGACAGGTGACAATACAGTTACTCTTACAGCTTCCCCGATGAAAATTCATGCTGAGATCGAACCGGTTTACATTACCGGAGATTTTTCAGTTACTCCGGCTGATAAAGGATGGACACTTGAACCTCCTGTCAAGGTCATTAACAGCAGGAAGCTGGAGAGAGCAGGGAATGCCGTTTTACTCATGGGGAGTGACTTACACCCGGGACTACAATATAGAAAAGCCTGATGGACAGTACTTTGTCAGACTGAATAACTGGCGCGGGACAGTTGCTGAAGTCAGGGTTAATGATCAGACTGCCCCTGTCATTGCCTTCCCACCCTATCAGTCAGATATAACCGGCTTGCTTAAATCAGGTATCAATAAAATACAGGTAAAAGTAATTGGAAGCCTTAAGAATCTGATGGGTCCGCATTTTAATGATCCGGGGCCGGGATTGGTTTCTCCCGGCTCATTCCGGAATGTTAAATCCTATCCGGCCGGGAAGGATTACCAGCTACTCGATTATGGCTTAATGGAAGAGTTTGACGTAGTAGAGCTGAAATAGGCGTCGGGCGTCAGGATTCTCCTGATGCCTGTCGCCTTTTGAGATAGCAGATTTGCTCAAATCGATTTCGAGAGAATAATATTGATTATCTGTTAAATAACCGACTTCCTTTCCAATTATTAATTGGGTTCTCAGCTCCGCTACAGAACCTCTTGCGATATAGAAATGTCGTACACTCTGTTTATCCGTATCGAGATTATCTCCTTCGCTATATTAGAGGGTACGATATGGAGGCCCTTCTCATCTGATCCTTCAATCCATAATCCTTAATGAAAGCTCCATATTCGGTGAGTTTGTAAATGTTGACAGCAAGATCTTTAGATTGTTGCCATACCTTTAGCTCTTTAAAATTTCCCATAATGCAGCATTTTTAGTAATAGACATATATTTAATTCCACAAACTAAGATAATGAATAGTTGCGACTCAGCCAAAATTCTTTTACCTGACTGCCCGTCGCCTGATGCCTGACGCCTGTCGTGCCTGACGCCTCTTTTTTCGAATCCCTTTCAAGAACTTGTACAATTGACTAAATATCAAGATACTATTTTAGACTTATTTGGATAAATCAAATATTTTTCTACATTTGCCCTTCTTTTGTTCTTTGAACCATTTAAGTTAACCCAATTAAAAAGCAAGGGAATATGAAGGTTTTTATTAAAAAGAAATCTCCTGTTCCTCAGTTTTAAACCTAAAACTTATCCTATGAGAAAAATTCTGAGTTTAATTTCAGCAACTTTTATTACCGGCAGCTTATTTGCCGGAGGACTGGTTACCAATACAAACCAGAGTGCTTCGTGGGTTCGTCTTCCGTCGAGGAATGCATCAACCGAAGCTGATGCAGTTTACTATAATCCGGCAGGTTTGATGAAACTGGACAATGGATTCCATTTTTCTCTCCACAACCAGACTATATTTCAGAAAAGAAGATTGAGAGCACTTCATCCTTACTTGAATGAGGATCTGTACAAAGGGACAGTGATAGCACCTCTGTTCCCTTCAGTCTATGCAGCCTATAAACTTAGACAGGCTTGCCTTTTCTGTCGGATTTATTCCAGTCGGCGGAGGTGCAGGAGCTACTTATGAGAAATGGACTTGCCATCATTTGAGATGAGCCAGTCAGATCTGGTTCCTGATTAGCCACTTCAACAGGGCCACAGGATACGATATGGACGTATATTTAAAGGGCAGTTCAATATTCTTTGGATTGCAGGGAGCGGTTGCTTATAAAATCAATGACTTTATATCAGTTGCTGCCGGAGCAAGGTATGTTACTGCCAAAAATACGTATGAAGGATCATCTGAAGGATGTGCGGGTTATTATGGTGGAGGATGGATGTGATGCTACCGATAGTTCTTGATGGAGTGGCTGGTAATGCTAACCTTACAGCGGATAATGCAGTACCCGGCATTCTGACCGCTGTACTTCGGCGCCGGATTTGGAAGCGCTACTCTGTGCAGGCTGAAGCAGCAACAATGATCGACAACTGCACAGAGACGGCTCTTGAAGGTGCCTTGCTGGATTTGGTTCCCCTTCAACTGTTACTATCGCCCAGGCTGATACAGTTTTCAACAGGTGCTGCCACGTGGTACTCGGCAACAAAGCAACTCTGCCTCTCTGACCAGGAAGCGAGACTGCTGAACAAACCGGTTCAGGCATTACTCCTTTTTTCAGCGTTAATATTACACTGCTCGAGAATCTCAACCTTGCAGTCAAGTATGAAATGGCTACCAAGCTTGAGCTCGAGAATAAGACGACAAAGGATCTGACTACAGGATTGCTTAAATGAAGATCCAGAGATACCGATTACAAGATTCCCGAAAGGGAAAGATCAGAAACGACATGCCTGCCATGCTGGCCGTAGGTGCTGATTTCAGATTGTCAAAAATCAGTTAAAGTGGCCTTGGTGGAAACTATTACTTCGATAAATCAGCCGACTACGGACATAAAGTGGATGAGACCCTCAAAATCCCAGATTACCCTGCCTTCATATTGATAATTCCGATATAATAGAGAATAATGGTATGTCAATCCAGGGAGGGCTGAATTCAATCTATCCGATAATTTGCTGGTAAGCGGCGGTTATGTTTATGCCAATCAGGGCGTCAATAGTACGTACCAGAGCGATCTGACATTCGGAAATGCAACACATACAATCGGTGCCGGTGGTGCATTATCTGTCACCGACAACATTAAGATCAACCTGGGCGCTTCCTATACATCGTATGTAAAAAACAGCAAGACAGTCGATCATTTAGTGGAAGTGGCTCGCGTACCGGTAAACATCGCGGCCAGGAAACCTATAAAAAAAGTACTATAGTATTTGGGCTTGGAGTGGATTTAAGTTTCTAGTCTGAATCTCAAATAATAACTCTGAGGCTGAATTTAGAAATTCAGCCTCTTTTTTTACCACTGGGATCCTGCTGGATTTCTAAATCGGATAGTTCCACTGTTCTACAGTCCGGCGTGATACTAAGCGTAAGTCGATGGTTAATACTTTATCCCCTGATCGTTAAGGAATTTGATATATTGGGAAAGCCTGGGCGCATCTGACGATGTAAACTTTTTGTACCATTCCATAGCTTTTGCATCATCACCGGCTTCCCTGGCAAGTTTTATGATGTTGATGTACAGAAGACCTTCAATACCCAGGTTACTCCTGTCAATTTCCTCTGCAATAATAATAAAACTGATCATCGCTTTTGCAGCTTCATCGTTTTCAGCAAGAGTGAATGCATTATCAATCCTGTTATTAAGGGTATTGTCAAGAACGATCCCGTAAAATGAAAAACAATTATCAGCACATTCTTCGATAAGATCAATACATTTCGTCCCTGCCTTCAACGCGGGAAATGTAAGAACAAATTCGAGCTTTTCACCTGCGGCCTTAAATTTATAGGTATCCGGGCAGACAGGGATCCCGGATGATGACTCCAGCCTGCTTTTTTTCCCGTCGGGATAAATTAAAAAAATATTCTTGTCTGCACAATAATAACCCCCTTCAATCCTGTTTTCAATGCTCATGTAAAAAATTGTTGCTTCAGGTCTTGCCTCCACCTTTATAATATCAAGTGTTTCAGGGATTTTAAGTGAATAGTTAGGATTAATAACTGTCTGAGAAAATAAAACTCCAGCCATTAACAATAATAAAATTCCGGTGACGGATGCTCTCTTTTTCATCAATTGATCACAATTGAATTACCAACTCCAAGCTCAAAATAATCCTCCCCGAAAGCCTTCTTGATCATTTTTATCTGATCACCACCCGTACAGTGTGTAGCTCCACATTTAATGACTCCGATTGACTTCATATCAGCAATTATTGCATCCATCTCTTTTTCAGATTTATTCAGCAGGTGAAACCCGCCAAATACCATATAGATATTCTTGTTAAACCTTGATTTGATCTTTTTCAGCATTTCAATAATTCCCGGATGCGAACAACCTGTCATTACAACCAATCCATTCTTTGTATTCAGCACCAGTGCCTGTTCCGGGATCTGATAGTCAAATTCGCCTGAAGTATAAAGATTTTCACAAATTCTGGCTGGTTCCTTTACAATAACCGGCATCAGACCGAAAGTGACCATTTTCTTCTTAAATTGATCTGAAAATGAATAAGGGATTATTACAGGGATATCCTTCCTTAACTTTACAAAAGCAGGCAGCCCTTCGGTGTGATCGCCATGTTCATGAGAAAATATAATCAGATCGATCTTTCCCGCATCCAGGGCCATTTTATTGAAATTAAATTCAAAAACATCAGGCTTCGTCCCGACATCAAAGAGAATTTCTTTCTCAAGCCCCTCAATTACAATCGAATAACCCCAGTCTGACTTAAGTCCGTCCACCTTGACATAATTGTCATAGACGACTTTTACAGTAACAGGCGTCCCGATGCCATTGCCGGCAGTAATTCCGGTCAATCCGGAGGGATCTTCAAGAACCTTATAATCCTGCCCGTAAAGCGAAACAGGCATTGATGCCAGCAGCATGAAAAGCAAAAAAATCCTGATTACTTTCATTATTGTTAAATTTTAGCCTGAATGCCTTTAAGCTATTCGTTTTCAAATTTACGACTTTATTGGTTATATTTAGTTTTTAAATCAGTTTGGCATTTATGAAAGAAAAATGGCTCGAATGGGCAACCAGGCTCCAGTCAATAGCGCAGGCCGGTCTGACATTCGGGGAAAATCAGTACGATATTGACAGGTATCAGCAGATCAGAACCCTGTCTGTTGAGATTTTGCACGAGTACACAGAAATAAGTCATGAAAAGATCAGGGATCTCTTTGCTTCCGAAACCGGTTACCAAACCCCGAAAGTCGACATAAGGGCATCTGTTTTCAAAGAAAACAAAATACTTATGGTAAAGGAAAAAATTGATGGAGCCTGGTCCCTGCCCGGAGGCTGGGCTGATGTAAACACCTCAGTCGGCGAGTCTGTCGTAAGAGAATGCCTTGAAGAGGCCGGTGCCCGGGTAAAACCTAAAAGGGTGATAGCTATACATCTGGCTGACAGGCATTTCGATTTCTCTTATCCTTATACCATTTACAAGATCTTTGTGGAATGCGAATTAATTGATAATAATTTTTCGGATAATACTGAAACCCTTGAAGCCGGATTTTTCGGGATCGATTCATTGCCTCCTCTTTCAGCCGAAAGAAATACCAGGGACCAGATAGAAATGTGTTTCGAAGCTAAAGAACATAAACTGTTCGAAACTGTTTTTGATTGAAATCATTCCAGGGAAAGAAATTTATCCTGCTTCTCTGTTACTCTTCCGATCACAGCTGATTGTGTTAATCCTGTATGGTGAAGATCGGAAATGACCTGATTTGAAATCTCCGGCTTAACACACATCAATAATCCCCCTGAAGTCTGGGCATCCATAGCTATCATTTTCAGGCTGTAATTCAGATCTGGTCTCAAATGAGAATCATTCTCAACAAAGTCCAGGTTCCGGAACGAGGCACCGGGGATGCATCCTTCCTCAACAAGCCTGTATGTACTGCCTATCAACGGAACCTTTGCCAGATTCAATTCAAGAGAGAGATTACTTGCTTTTGCCATCTTCAGGGCATGACCGGCAAGCCCGTATCCGGTTATATCAGTCGCTCCTTTTATATTATATTTTTTCATCACCTCTGCCCCCGGACCATTAAGGAGTTTCATAAGCTTTTTTGCCTGATCCACATCATCCTCCGAAGCCATTTTCATCCGCTGACCGGCCAGTATCACTCCTGTTCCCAAAGGTTTGGTAAGAATGAGCAAATCACCCGGCCTTGCACCTGCGTTGGTTATGATCTTATCAGGATGAATATATCCGACAACTGCCAGCCCGTACTTGGGAGGGAAATCATCGATGGTATGACCTCCGATTATCCTTACTCCTGCCTGCTCTGCAATATCAGATCCGCCTTTAAGAATTTCGGAATATGCTTCAATCGGGAGCTTTGAAGCAGGGAACATCATTATATTAAGTGCGATGACCGGGGTGCCACCCATAGCATAAACATCACTTATCGAGTTTGCTGCAGCTATCTGTCCGAATTCATAAGGATCACTGCATACCGGAGGGAAGAAGTCAGTGGTAAAAACCAGGGCAAGATCATCATTTACCCTGTAAACACCGGCATCATCATGCGAGTTAATGTCTACAAGGACATTCGGATCGTGAGGCAGCGGGAGATATCTGAGAAACTCCTCCAGCAGTTGTGGTGAGATCTTCGCGGAACAGCCACCGCTTTCAACCATTTGAAGCAGGTCAGTTTTCATTGCGGGATACAGATAATACTCAAGGTTTTACAACATTAGAGGCAGATGCCATGATCTGGGCTATCTCAAACATGTTGCTTAAGGTTCCGATCTTTATTTTTTCCTCCAGCGAATAGTATTGTACACATGTTGCACATAACAACATGGTTACTCCCATTCTTTCGATTTCCTTAAGATGATCTATTACCGGTGATTCGTCCGTACCAAGAGTAACCCCTTTGTTGTAAAAGACCATCTTCCGCGGAAGAACATCAAGATCCTTTATGGCTTTAACAAAATTACCCATGAGCAGATGACCGAGTTCTTCATCACCATCCCCCATTTTATCAGAGGTAAACGCAATTACGAAATCGCCCATAGTGAAAAGGGGGATTTCATCAGTGCAATATTTTTCGGGTTCAGCGGTGACAGGCTCAGAAGTTTTCTTTGTAATTGTCAAAGTCCAGACACCGTTTGATTCCCCGGATGAGAATTCTGTTTTATTATCCTTAAGAAAACGGGAAATATTGTTAAAAGAGGTCTGGTTATCGGTGATGATCTGAAAGGATTCTCCAATATGTGCTTCTTTTAATGCACGCTTTGTGGCAATCAGCGGGGCAGGACATTGCTGGCCCTTAGTATCAACAATTTGCATAAGAGTGAAAATAAATGACCAGCAAAAGTACAAAAGAAAAGTTGAAACCGGATTACCAGCTGAATACATGAAGATTGAAGAGACAATTTCACCGGATGTCCTTAATGTAATGCCGGACCGGATCCCGGTCAGCAGAAATACCTGCAAGTTTTTTCAGGATAATGTGGCCCCTTGCCAGAATTCCTGCCGATCCCTCTCCCTGAAGCATATTAATAGTTGCTGAAAGCTCATTTGCCAGTTCAGGATATATCATGGCCAGCTTGTATATTATCTCCATCGAATAAGCTTTGACTGCAATTGCTGAAAAACCCGATTTTAACAATTCAAAGCAATGGTCGGCCAGGATCCCATGCTGCCTGGCGCTGACCTTATTAATGTCGCTCAGTGATATTATTCTCAGGAACGACCGCTGAACGCTTTCATTGTCCAGCTTATCCAGTGCATCAATCATCATGGGCATATCAGGACTGATAATACCGGGATATTTATCAAATACCTTTGTCAGTGTCCAGGATGCACGGAATGCAAGCTTTCTGTCATCTGAGAATGAATACTCAAGCAGTTTCTTAAGAATTTCACTGTTCCCGATTGCTGATTCTGCTATCCATTCGGCTTCCTGCATCCCCATCATATTTTCCACCATCGATCTGAGATCTTCTTCATTATAAGTCTGTTGAGCTGATCCGGATATATTACTGGCCTGCTCCTGCACCTTTTCATTCTCCCTGAGATATTGGTCCGCAACAATAATATCGGCTTCAGAAAAATCGATCTTTCCAAGATCGACCGGATTGAGCCATTTAAATGCCATATGTTCCGATAAAAGCGGCAGGTCGTCGAGCGTATCGCAGATGAAAGGAATAAGCTTTATCTGTTTGTTGCCATAATCGTATTCAACATCAGCCATCCGTTTGCAGATCACAATGTCGATCGACAGTTCCTCCTTTATTTCCCTGAGAATGCACTCCTCTTCCGTCTCATTGTCCTTAAGCTTGCCACCAGGAAATTCCCATTTAAAAGGATGGTCGCTCTTTTCGCCTCTCTGGACGACAAGAACCTCATTTTCTTCATTCCTTATAATAGCGCATGTTACATCAATCATCACATTCCGGCTATAAGATCTTCATAAGGAGGTATTTCCATTAAATGCTCATAATGCTTGCTTTCAGCATTGTATTTAAATGCATAGTTGACCATCCCGTTCGTTACAATTGCAAATGGCACTTTATATTCAAGATTATACTCGCCTATCTGGTCATATACTTTATCTTCATAAAAATCAGAAATATTCACATCAGGCGATTTGCACTCAACAATCATTACGGGTTTTCCTTTCCTGTCATGAACAAGGATATCGATCCTTTTTTTCATATTATTATACCGGAACAACATCTCAATGGCCATGAGACCTGCCGGATACCTGCCTTCATGGATGAGGTATTGTATGAAATTCTGTCTCACCCATTCTTCCGGAGTCAGTTTCACCCATCTCTTCCTCAGCGGATCGAAGATCATCTCTGAGCCTTCCTTTCCGCTAATCCTGAAGGAATATGACGGAAGATTCAGCTGTTTCAACTTACTTTTGTATTTTTGAAAACAAATATATTGAGAAATTCTGGTAAATAAGCCTCTCCCTAAATCCCTCCCCCAGGAGGGAGGGACTTATAATTGAACTGAAAAAGTCCCCCTCTCTCATGGGAGAGGGGGATTCAGGGGGAGAGGCATGTAAAACAGACAGAGATAAATACTTTAGTGAAACATATGAAGACCAAAGATGAAATTGTTAATAACTGGCTCCCAAGATATACCGGAAAGAGCATTGAAACTTTCGGCAAATATTTCCTCCTTACCAATTATGTATACTATGTTGATCTCTTCGCTAAATGGCATGGTGTTAAAGCAGAAGGCAAGGACAAGAATATGCCAAGCGCTACTGCCGACGGAATAACCATAATCAGCTTCGGAATGGGCAGTCCAAATGCTGCTACGGTGATGGACCTTTTAAGCGCTGTGAGTCCGTCAGCTGTATTGTTTCTCGGGAAGTGCGGAGGATTAAAAAAGAAGAATACCCTGGGTGACCTTATTCTTCCGATAGCCGCGATCCGAAGCGATGGTACTTCGAATGATTACCTCCCCCTCGAGGTTCCCGCCCTGCCGGCATTTAAGCTGCAGAGTGCAATATCTGCCGCTATAACCAGGCATAACAAGGAGTACTGGACAGGCACTGTTTATACCACCAACCGGAGAGTATGGGAATATGACGACAGGTTCAAAAAGTATCTGGTAAAAACCCGTGCAATGGCAATTGATATGGAGACTGCCACGATTTTCACGGTCGGATTTGCCAATGAGATACCGACCGGGGCATTATTGCTGGTTTCCGATCAACCTATGATCTCAACGGGTATCAAAACTGAAGCCAGCGACCGCCTGGTTACCAAAAAGTATGTTGAGATGCATCTTAGGATAGGTATTGATGCATTAAGGGAAATAATTGACAACTCTATTTCGGTTAAACATCTTAGATTCTGAATATGCCGGCGACCTTCGAAGGAATAATGTCCGACCTTAAAAAAAGGATCTTCAGGCCTGTTTATTTCCTGGCTGGCGATGAATCCTATTATATCGACATGATCACTGATTTTATCGGGGAAAAAGTTCTTAATGATGAGGAAAAAGCTTTCAACCAGGTGATCATATATGGCGAAGACACCACAGTCGGTTCAATCATTGAAACCGCACGCCGCTTTCCAATGATGGCGAGCCATCAGGTTGTAATAGTTAAAGAAGCTCAGGCATTAAAGAAGATCGATGACCTTATGATTTATCTTGATAAACCTCTTCTGTCAACAATTCTTGTAATTAATTATAAATATAAGGTAATCGATAAAAGGACAAAGCTCTATAAAGCACTTGACACACAGGGTGTTTATTTTGAATCAATGAGGTTGCGCGATTATCAGGTTCCCCCCTGGATCGAAAGATATCTCATGACAAAAGGTATTAAGATCGATCCTGATGCTTCGGCAATGCTGACAGAGTATCTGGGCACAGATCTTCATAAAATAGTAAATGAACTCGATAAGCTCCTGATCACTCTTCCCGCAGGAAAGCCGGTAATAACGAGCACATTAATTGAGAAGAATATAGGTATAAGCAAAGACTACAATAACTTTGAGCTGCAGAAGGCTGTTGGTGAAAAGAATGTTTACAAAGCCAACCTGATAGTTCGTTACTTTGCGGACAATCCAAAAGACAATCCGATAAATCTGACCATAGCTTCTCTTTTCAGTCTGTTCACCAGGATCCTGACATATCATTATCTGACAGATAAGTCAAAAAACAATGTGGCGGCAGTACTCAAGATCAATCCGTTTTTTGTGAAGGATTATGAAACCTCGGCGATAAAATACAATGCTTCAAAAACAATTCAGATCATTAGCCTGTTAAGGACTTATGATATGAAAACAAAAGGTTTCGGCGATGTAAGCACAGAGCCCGGCGAACTACTGAAGGAGCTGGTTTACAGGATACTGCATTTATAGAAAAGGTGCCGGGTTCCAGGTGCCAGTTGCTGGGCGACAGACATTTAGTTCATATCCGGTGATTCGGGGAAATCAGCCCAGACGCGGTATTTGTTTTTGAATGACCGCAAAAGCTTTTTCCAGCTGTCAGCACCCCTGCTGTTCATTATCGTATCGGAAGTGACTTTTGCAATTACCCATGAATTTTCTTTAAGCTCACGCTCAAGCTGTCCGGCGGACCAGCCTGAATAACCAAGGAAAAATCTTATCTGTTCCGGTCTGACTGAACGTGATTTTATCATTTCACGTATTGTGTCGATTTCTCCGCCCCAGAAAAGATTCCCTTCCACACGGACACTCTTGGGTATTAGATTACCCAGATTGTGAAGGTAATGAAGGGTATCAGGTGCAACCGGTCCACCCATATTAAGGTTTTCTTCCCAGCCTTCAAAGCCGGTAACTGCATCACATATCCTGATATCCAGTTTTTTATTCAGTATGAACCCAACTGATCCTTTTGGATTATGATCGGTAAGATATACTATGCTCCGGTTAAAAAAAGTATCCGGGAGAAAAGGTTCCGAAATAAGTATTTTTCCTTTTTCGGGGATCTTGTCTTCTGGACGTATTGCAAACAGATCAATTTCCGGTTTCATACAAAAATATTAAGGATACTATTGAATCATTTTTTTCTATATTTACAGCTAATCAATAATTATAACTGGCTTATAAAATTATTAAATTTTTCTTATAAATGGATATTCAAGCCACCAATTTAAATAATGCGATAGTAAAGCAGAATGTTAATGTTTTGGGGATGCTGTCGGAAAGAGGGAAAAACATTTTCTTTCCAAAGCTTGGCATTCTCGCACAATCCGCACAGGCAAAAGGGAAAGACATAAATGCCACTATAGGAGAAGCTGTTGAAGACGATGGTTCTTCAATGCATTTTCATGAATTTGATTCTCTGATCAAAATACCAGGCAACAGTGCATTTCCATATGCGCCAAGTTTTGGGAAAAAAGAACTGCGGGATACATGGAAAGAATTCCTTCTGAGGAAAAATCCGTCATTGAATAATATTTTAATAAGTACTCCGGTCGCAACTAACGGGGTAACTCATGGAATCAGTATAGCCGGATATTTGTTTGTTAATGAGAATGATAGTGTAATCCTTCCCGATCTTTTCTGGGAAAACTACAATCTGATCTTTAAGAACTGGTATGGTGCTAATGTCCAGCTATTTGAATTGTTCCATGACGGTGGTTTCAATATAAATTCCTTTTCGAAAAAGATAAATGAAGTTAAGAACGAGAAAGTAATCATATTATTAAATTTTCCAAATAATCCATCAGGCTATACCCCGCTTAACAACGAGATTGAACCTATTGTCAATGAGATTCATAACCTGGCCAGGACCGGGAAGAAAGTTATTATCCTGATTGATGATGCATATTTCGGCCTTGTTTATGAAGACAAAGTTTTTAAAGAATCTATCTTCACAAAAATTGCAGATCTTCATGAAAACATTCTTGCGGTGAAATTAGATGGCCCCACAAAGGAAGATTATGTATGGGGCTTCAGAGTTGGTTTCATAACTTATGGTATAAAGAATGGTACAACTGAACTTTATGAAGCACTGGAGAATAAAACGGGAGGCGCCATTCGTGGAAACATTTCAAATATCAGCCATCTTTCCCAATCTCTGCTTCATACATTATATTCGCGCGAAAACTATCTGGCTGAAAAGCAAAAGAAATATGATATTTTAAAAACACGATACAATATCCTGAAAGATTCTATACACAATCAGAAATACTCTGAATATTTTGATCCTTTACCTTTCAATTCAGGTTATTTTATGTGCCTCAGGCTTAAGAAGGGATTAAATACAGAAGAAGTAAGAGGACATTTGTTGAATAAATACAGTACTGGTGTTATAGCACTTGGAGATGTTATCAGGCTGGCCTTTTCGTCGGTTCCTAAATCAAAGATACCGGCTCTGCTTGAAAATCTGTATAATGCTTGTCGGGATTCCGATATAAAATAAACATTCTATTTTAATTCAAATTTATTATGATGACACACAATCAGAAGTTAATAAGCTGGGTAAATGAATGGGCAGAGCTTTGCCAGCCTGAAAAAATCCACTGGTGCGACGGTTCGGAAACAGAAAACCGGCAGCTTCTGGATGATATGACTGCATCGGGAATGTGTATCAGGTTGAATGAAGCAAAAAGGCCAAATTGTTACTACTTTCAGTCAGATCCCAGTGATGTTGCCCGGGTGGAGAACAGAACATTCATTTCTTCAGAAAAAAAAGAAGATGCCGGACCTACTAATAACTGGGCATCTCCGGTTGAAATGAAAGAAACATTGAACAAGCTTTTTAAAGGATGCATGAAGGGCAGGACAATGTATGTAATTCCTTTCAGTATGGGTCCTTTAGGATCAAGGATTGCTCACATTGGCATTCAATTAACAGATTCTCCATATGTGGTTGTCAACATGAGGATAATGACCCGCATGGGCAAGGCTGTGCTTGACGTTCTGGGGAATGGTGAATTTGTTCCCTGTGTTCATTCTGTCGGGTATCCGCTGAAACCGGGCGAGAAAGACAAGAAATGGCCGTGTGCTCCTATTGAACAGAAATATATTTCTCATTTCCCGGAAACTAAAGAAATACTATCCTACGGAAGCGGATATGGAGGAAATGCACTTTTGGGGAAAAAATGTTTCGCACTTCGTATTGCTTCGGTAATGGCAAAAAATGAAGGCTGGATGGCAGAACACATGCTTATTCTGGGAATTACTAATCCGAAAGGGATTAAGAAATATTTTGCAGCGGCTTTCCCGAGTGCTTGCGGTAAAACAAATCTGGCGATGCTGGTTCCTTCTATACCCGGATGGAAAGTTGAATGTGTGGGGGATGATATTGCATGGATGAAATTTGGAGAAGATGGCAGGTTATATGCTATTAATCCCGAAGCTGGCTTTTTTGGCGTAGCTCCCCTGACATCAATGAAAACAAATCCAAATGCCATGCTTTCGCTTAAAGAGAATTGTATTTTTACAAATACAGCCCTGACCCCTGATGGTGACATATGGTGGGAAGGGATTGGATTTGACGCTCCGGAAGGGACAATTACGTGGACAAATGAAAAATACGATGCTAAAGGAGATAAGCCTGCAGCACATCCTAATGCACGATTTACAGCACCTGCCAGACAATGTCCCGTTATTGACCCTGCCTGGGAAGATCCAAATGGTGTTCCGATTTCCGCATTTCTTTTTGGAGGCCGAAGACCTACTACAATTCCTTTAGTGTTCGAAGCTTTCGATTGGAACCACGGAGTTTTTATTGGTTCAGTGGCCGGATCTGAAGTCACTGCGGCAGCAATTGGCTTGAAAGCCGGTGTTCGCCGTGATCCATTTGCCATGCTTCCATTCTCCGGATATAATATGGCCGATTATTTTGAACACTGGATAAAAATCGGAGAGAATGCCCCTGATAAAAATGTTTTACCGAAAATTTTTAATGTAAACTGGTTCAGAAAGGATGAAAATGGCAAATGGTTATGGCCTGGTTTTGGCGATAATATACGGGTATTAAAATGGATTTTTGAACGCAGTGAGGGTACAGTTGAAGCTGTCACGACTCCAATCGGTTATCTTCCGGATATTGACAGTATTGATATTAAAGGTCTGGAAAAGCAGGAAATAAAACTCTCCCTGTTACTTTCGGTAGATAAGGACCTCTGGAGAGAAGAAATAGCATTGATCAAAGAACATTTTGCTCTTTTCGGAGACCGCCTTCCAAATGAATTAAAAGATCAGCTAATTGCCCTGGAAAATCGTTTCCTGTAACAAATACAGGCTGTAAAAGAATTGCTGAAAATCATTGGAGAGAAAAATTAACTGCTTGTAAATAAAAAGTATAAGACTGTGTGATCAACGTATTAAAAAACGTATTAAAAAACGTCTTTTAATACGTTGCTGTAATTTAGATTGTGTTTGTGGTGGTCAATATACTTTTTTGATTACATTCAATATTTTTCAGGAACAGCTTCCTTCATCATTGAATATACCGCATCAAAAATATCCTCCGCATTCGGTTTTGAGAAATAGTCGCCATCGGTAGTGTATGCCGGCCTGTGTTCTTTCGCTGTAAGGGTCTTTGGCGGAGAGTCGAGAAAATTCCACCCGCCGTTTTTTTCAAGCACTTCCTGCATCATATATGCAGTTGTACCTCCTGGCACATCTTCATCAAGAAAAAGGACTCTTCCCGTTTTCTTTATTGAATTCACAATTACCCTTTTCCTGTCGAAAGGTACAAGAGTCTGCACATCAATAAGCTCAACAGAAATTCCGTGAGCGGTGAGCTGTTTGACAGCCTCAGCTCCAATCCTGACCATCGATCCGTAAGTTACCAGAGTCAGGTCCGTCCCTTCAGACAGTATTTCAGGAACGCCAAGCTCGATCCTGAATTCGCCCAGGTTGTCGGGCATTATTTCCTTTAGCCTGTAGCCGTTAAGAGGCTCAATTACAATAGCGGGATCGTCACCTTCGAGAAGTGTATTGTAGAAACCGGCTGCACGTGTCATATCCCTGGGTGAGCAGACATAAACTCCCCTGACTGAATTGATGAGCATGCTCATAGGCGATCCGGAATGCCATATACCTTCAAGTCTGTGTCCGCGCGTACTTATGATCAAAGGAGCTATCATCCGGCCGGCAGTCCTGTAATGAGTTGTAGCCAGATCATCACTCAGAATCTGGATCGCGTACATAAGGTAATCGAGGTACTGAATTTCGGCGATCGGACGCATACCTCTCAGCGCCAATCCTATACCCTGCCCCAATATTGTTGCTTCCCTTATCCCGGTATCAGTGATCCTTAATTCTCCGAATTTCTTCTGCAGACCCTCAAGTGTCTGGTTTACACCTCCTATATTTCCGGTATCCTCACCGAACGTGACCAGAAGGGGATACTTTGAAAACAGCTTATCATAATTATCCCTTAATATCTGCCGTCCGGGAACCACCGGAGAATTTTCAGAATATTCAGGAGGTACCGGTTTAACATTCAGGACCGAAGTAGGCATCTCGTTGTAAAGAAATCTGTTATAGCTGTTCCCTGCATCCTGATAGTTGCGGTTGAGCCAGCCTTGCAGTTCCTCTTTCAGGTTATCGGCTTTGGCGCAGGTATTGCAGATATTCCTCAAAATCTTCCTTGCAGCCACAAAGTTATCTTTCCTGATCGGCGAGAGAACCTTGTTCAGGTCACCTGTAATATCATCGACTGCAGCCTCTTTTATTTCTTCAATGCATTTGCAGCTTCGGCTGGTTATGATCTTTACAAGAGCATCCCTCTCTATCTTAATGGGATTCTGAAACATTTCCCATGCTTTTTTCCTGGATTCTTTTGCCTCAATCTCAGCTTCGCCGGCCATCTTTATCAAGCTCCTCCTTAGTGGCAATTTTCTCACTTATTATCCACTCACGCATTTTCTTTATCGGATCAAAATCCTCTTCCCATTTAAGACGCTCTTCACTTTTATATCTCTCATGAGAGCCTGAAGTGGAATGGCCCAATGGCTGGGTCACATCATCAATGTGAAAAACAACAGGCTTATGGTCGCGGCGACAGATCTCTATTCCTTCCTCATACATTGTTAACAGTCCCGGATAATCCCAGCCCTTAGCTTTGAAAATCAATATCCCCGGTTTTCCGGGTTCATCTTCAAAACCCGTCAGGACATCAGAAATACTACCTTTTGTTGTCTGGTATATTTTCGGGACTGAAATACCATAACCATCATCATATACCGAAAGTGCCATCGGCACCTGCAGAACACCGGCTGCATTTACTGTTTCCCAAAAGTGGCCCTCTGAAGTGCTTGCATCTCCTATAGATCCGAAAGCAACCTCATTTCCCTTCACCGACAGAGTCGTAAACTTATGAAGCTCCTTATTTTGCCGGAAGAGCTTTGATGCATATGCCAGACCCAGTAATCGTGGCATCTGGCCTGCTGTAGGAGATATATCTGAAGAAGAGTTCTTTTGCTTTGTAAGATCGCGCCAGGTTCCGTCAGGATTAATATTTGGAATGGAAAAATGATTATTGAACACCCTGCCGCCGCTACCCGGATTAATCGTCCTGTCGGTATTGCCATAAAGCTGATGAAAGAATTCAACCGAATCGTAAAGTCCCATAGCCATCATCCAGGTCTGATCGCGGTAATAACCCGACCGCCAGTCTCCGTTCCTGAATTGTTTCGCCATGGCTATCTGTATAATTTCTTTCCCGTCGCCGAAAATTCCGAACTTGGCTTTCCCGGTAAGCACTTCCCGACGTCCGATAAGACTGAGATTGCGACTAAGGTTAGCAAGCCGGAAATCGGCAAGGACGATCTTCTTGTCAAATCTCTGCCCTGATGAATTTTTGTTCTGATTCATAATGATGTTCCATTTTATTCTGCAACAGATAAACAAACTAATTACGAGGTTGTTTATTTATTAATGAAGAAATGATAATTATCTTTGTGATGTTCCGGGTCTTCGTGCCTTAGCGGCAAATAGAAATGCCAGAAAGGCGTTAAAGCACAAAGGTAACAAATTGGAAAAAGGATTAGATTATGTTCGTTAAACTACTGATAATATCAGTAATATTACTTGCTGTTTCCGCAATATTTTTCGGATTCAGGATCTTGTTGAAGAATAACGGACGGTTTCCTGAAACACATGTCGGCCGAAACAGGGAAATGCGCAATCGTGGTATTACCTGTGCCCAGGATACCAATATAGGCTGTAATCCATCGGATATGACTGGTGAATGTTTGACCTGTGGCCGAAAGCCTGACAGGGAAGGCTGAAGGCAGGGGCGATTTGAAGAAATTACTCCGCTCGCTATCGGGCTTTGGTTACAGTTCTTCTTAATCTCCCGGTTCAGAGATAAATCTTCTAAGATTTTCCGTACTCCAGGTCTGGTAATTTCCGATGTCATCCGAATAGACCAGGAAAGCATCAAATTCCGGATGAAATCCAAGAAATTCTATCGCTTTTTCTTTTCCGATAACCATGCATGCTGTTGCTATTCCGTCGGCGGTTGCGCATTCATCTGCAATAATTGTTGCGCTTAACAGCTGGTTTCTGGCAGGGTACCCGGTTCTTGGATCAATGGTATGGGAATATTTTATTCCGTTCTCTATATAGAATTTCCTGTAATTGCCTGATGTTGCCAGTGATCTGTCCTTCAGGCTTATTATTGCCTGAAGGTCATTCCCCGGCAGGTTGTTATCATCGACGGGCCTGTCAATCCCTATCCTCCAGAGAACACCCTGTTTATCTCCCTTTACTCTTACCTCTCCCCCGATCTCCACGAGATAGCTTTTAATTCCCTTACTGTCGAACCAGGCACTGATAATATCAACCGAATATCCCTGGGCTATAGCATTAAAATCGAGATTTATACGAGGATCTGCTTTTATCACTTTGTTGTTTTCGATTTTAACCTTATCCATACCTACCAGCCTTAAAAGGGAGTCGCGCTTTGCTTCGGTAAAATTCTTCCGGGCATCAGGTCCAAAGCCCCATGCTTTAACAAGAGGACCTACAGTTATGTCAAATGCCCCGTCGGTCATTTCTGTAATATCAGCTGATCTATTGAAGGCTTCGACAAAGAAATGATCCAGATAAACATCTTCATTGCGGTTCACCTTTGACAATACAGAGGAATCGACATACAGAGAGAGCGACATGTCAAAATCGTGAAGGATCTTCTCAACATCCGATTTCAGATCCTGAGGATTTAATCTGCCGTTGTTCTCAAAGACAATGCTATAGGTGGTACCCTGTGCGAATCCTGCAAAATTGTCGTAAGATGATGGTTCTTCTTGCATGATGAAAGCAAAAGCAGTAAAGACAGTACAGAGACTGCGGTCCATGATGTAATATAACTCCTTAGTTAAAATTCATATTCCGAAATCATCAAACGAAATATTCTCCTGGGGTACGCCAAGGTTATCAAGCATTTTGACAACAGCATTATTCATTGCCGGCGGACCGCAGAAATAGTATTCAATATCTTCAGGTTCTTCGATGCTTGCTGAGATAATTGTCAAGCAACACCTGGTGAATAAAACCTGTCAGCCCTGTCCAGTTGTCTTCAGGAAGAGGTTCCGACAGGGCAAGATGAAATTTGAAATTCGGAAATTTCTTTTCAATTGCCCTGAATTCATCTTCATAAAATACTTCCCTGAGTGAGCGTGCACCATACCAGTATGATATTTTCCTTTCGGTTTTAAGAGTATGGAAAAGATGGAAAATATGAGACCTCAGCGGAGCCATTCCTGCACCTCCTCCAATATATACCATCTCACTGCCTGTATCCTTGATATGAAATTCCCCGTATGGCCCTGAGATCATCACTTTATCTCCCTTCTTGAGCGAGAAAATATATGAGGAACATATACCGGGAGGGACATTCATAAATTGTTTTTTGACATTATCCCATGGCGGAGTTGCAATTCTGATATTCAGCTTGATCAGGTTCTTTTCAGCCGGATAGTTGGCCATGGAGTATGCCCGGAAAGTCTCTGCGGTATTCTTAATTTTAAGATCCCACATTTTATATTTATCCCAGTCACTTTTATAATTGTCTTCAATAGTAAAATCTGTAAAACTGGTTTCATACTTTGGCACATCGATCTGGATATATCCCCCCGGATTAAAATTAAGTGACTCTCCTTCAGGTAGTTTTACAACAAATTCCTTAATAAATGTGGCGACATTCCTGTTTGATACAACTTCACACTCCCATTTTTTAATACCCAGGACTGATTCAGGAACCTTTATCTTGAGGTCCTCCCTGATCTTTACCTGGCAGCCCAGTCTCCAGTGGTTTTGCTGTTCCTTCCTTGTGAAAAATCCTGTTTCAGTAGGCAGTATTGATCCACCTCCTTCCAGTGATCTGACATCTGCACATTCCGCAGGTGCCTCCTCCCCCGCATGCAGAAGGAAGAAAGATCCCGTTTCCTGAAAGCGTTGTAAGAAGATTTGAACCCGGCGAGACAACCAGTTCCTGGTCATTAATGTGCAAGGTCACATCTCCTTTGGGTGAAAGCTTGTCCCTGGCAAAAAGAAGCATAATCACCAGCAACATTATTATCACCAGAAACACAATAATACTGTATAAAAGTGTACTTAAGGTAGTAACTGCCAGAACCATAATAAATTATTTACTTAGAGTTTAATTCCCATGAATCCCATAAATGCTATTGCCATAAGTCCGGTCAGAATAAAGGTTATCCCCAGTCCTTTAAGGGGATCCGGCACATTGCTGTATTTCAGCTTCTCCCTTATTGCGGCGATACTTACAATTGCCAGCATCCATCCTATTCCTGATCCGACACCAAAAACAGTTGCTTCCAGAACATTCTCATATTCCCTTTCCTGCATGAACAGTGCAGCCCCCAGGATTGCACAGTTTACGGCAATCAGGGGAAGAAATATACCAAGCGAATTATATAATGCAGGGCTGAACTTTTCAATTACCATTTCGACCAGCTGGACATTGCAGCAATTACAGCTATAAAGACCATAAACGTAAGGAAGCTCAGGTCAACATCGGCAAAACCTTCACCAAGCCAGATCAGAGCTCCTTTCTTCAGTACATATTTTTCAACCAGGAAATTTACGGGAACTGTTATCAGAAGAACAAAAATAACTGCAACTCCAAGTCCCATTGCTGTCTTAACCGTTTTTGATACCGCAAGGAATGAACACATGCCCAGGAAAAAGGCAAAGATCATATTGTCGACAAAAATCGACTTTATGAATATATTCAGAAGGTTTTCCATAACTGTTTTCTATTAATGTTTTTCAATCAGGCTTTTGTCCCTGCTACGCTGGAACCAGATTATCAGACCGACAAATATCAGGGCCATCGGAGGAAGTATGACCATGCCATTATTCTCATAACCTGTATTAAAGATCCCAAGTTTCTCAAGTACCGGATAACCGTAGATGGTTCCGGAACCAAGAAGTTCCCTGAAGAAAGCAACGACTACCAGTATTAATCCATATCCTGCACCATTTCCGATACCATCAATAAATGAAGGCCATGGTTTATTTGCCATCGCAAAGGCCTCAAGCCTTCCCATAATTATGCAGTTCGTGATGATTAGTCCTACAAAAACAGAAAGTTGTTTGCTTACATCAAAAACATAAGCCTTTAAGAACTGGTCAACAAGAATTACCATTGTTGCGATAACAACAAGCTGAACAATTATCCTGATCCTGTCGGGGATATATTTCCTTAAGGCAGCGATCACAAAGTTTGATACTCCGGTAACAATAATAACTGACAGTGCCATCACAATTGCCGGTTTTAGCTTTACTGTAACCGCCAGAGCGGAACAGATACCCAGAACCTGAATGGTGATTGGATTATTTTTCCCGAGGGGTTCAGTCAGCAGCTTTAAATTCTTTGCCGAGAATATCGGTTCTTTTTCGTGATTGTCCATATTCTAATTCCTGTTTTTTAAAAGATAGTAGTTATATTTCTGAATGCAGTCAAAGATCATTTTCTGAAGACCTTTGCTTGTAATTGTACCACCTGAGATTGCATCAACTCCATGTATATCATTCTCAGGGGCACCTCCTTTGATGACCTGGATCGAAACAAAATTTCCATTATCAAATAATTTCTTATTATGAAACTGGCCTTCAAAAGGAGTCGTGTTTATCTCGGCTCCAAGTCCGGGAGTCTCTCCCTTATGATCGAAGTTGGTACCATAAATAGTATTCATATCTGATTTCAGAGAGATATAGCCGTAAATCGGGCCCCAGAGTCCTTTCCCCTCAACCGGAATAATAATTACTTTCTCACCATCATCCGGTGTCGCCCTGAAAACCGGAAGAGATTGTTCCTCAAGAGGTTTTTTCTGCTCATTCTTCAGAACAACGGTAAAAGCATCAACACCATCAACCGGTTCACCTTTTGAATTGATTACAAAACCCTCCTTTATATATTTGTCATAAAGCTCTTCAGTATTTTCACGTGTAGCCGGAACATTAATGGATTCGAGCATATTTTTCTTCTTTTCAATCTCAAGGTTCCTTTCCTGTGCAGGCTGGAGCAGGGTTGCGGCAAGCGACAGCAAGGCAGCCACAGCAACAACCATTACTGCTGAAAATATGAATATATATCTGTTGCTGAATTGTTTCATTTCATACCTGTTTTAATTGCAACATTAGCCCTCTTAAGCCTTTTCTTTATGTTTGACTGAACAACAAAATAGTCGATAAGGGGAGCAAAAAGGTTCATCAGAAGTATTGCCAGCATTACTCCTTCGGGATAAGCCGGATTAACAACCCTGATAAGGATCGAAAGAACTCCGATCAAAAAACCGTAGATCCATTTCCCTTTTTCAGTTTGTGCGCCCGAAACAGGATCGGTTGCCATAAAGACAGCCCCGAAAGCAAAACCACCCATTACAAAATGATAATAGAAAGGCAGTTCCATATATGAGTTTGCAGATATTGCATTAAAAAGAAGTCCCATTCCAAGTCCTCCTGCAAAGACACTCAGCATTATTTTCCAGCTGCCTACTCCTGTAATGATCAGTATGGCAGCACCAATAAGGATTGCAATTGCAGAGGTCTCTCCCACTGAACCGGGAATGGTTCCGATAAACATTTCCATGAATGATGGCAGATTTGAGGCATTCCCGGCAGCACAGAGTGATAAGCGGAGTTGCTCCGGAAAAGCCGTCAATAACATTCTTCCCGGCTGTCAGTCCTTCAGTCCAGACGGTATCCCCGGTCATCCATGTCGGATAACTGAAGAAGAGGAATGCCCTTGCCAGAAGCGCCGGATTGAAAATATTCATCCCCGTACCGCCAAAGACCTCTTTTCCGAGTATGACTGAAAAGGCGACTGCAAGAGCCAGCATCCATAACGGAACATCAATCGGCATTATCAAGGGGATAAGAAGGCCTGTCACAAGGTAACCTTCATTTATTTCGTGGCCGCGTATCTGGGCAGCAGATAAATTCAATTCCAAGCCCAACGACATAGCTCACAATAATCAGGGGAAGTATCCTCAGAAAGCCAAACCAGAACGCCTGAAGCAGGTTTGCGTCAATACCGACAGATCTGAAATGCTGCAATCCGGTGTTAAAGCACCCAAATAATAGTGCAGGTACAAGCGCAATAATAACTACGGTCATTGTCCGCTTCATATCTATCGGGTCCCTGATATGCGAACCCTTGAATGTTACTTTGTCAGGAACGAACATAAAGGATTCAAATCCTTCAAAAACCGATTGCAATTTTTCAAACCTGCCTCCTTTTGAAAATTGGGGCTTAAGCTTATCCAGCTTTTTTCTCAGGGAATTCATTATAATTTAAAATTCACAGGTTACTTAACTCATTTCTTTCCTCATCAGATCGAGGCCTTTTCTGATAACAGACTGAATCTCGATTTTGGAAGGACATATAAACTCACAAAGAGCAAAATCTTCTTCAGCTACTTCATAGATGCCAAGGTTTTCCATCATGTCTATATCCTCAGCCAGGATTGCTTTAAAAAGCTGCATCGGGAAGATATCCATAGGAACAACTTTTTCATACTGACCTGTTACGACAAACGCCCTTTCTCCTCCATGGAGGTTGGTGTCAAGCCTGTAGGTCCGTTTTGGTGAAAGGGATGAAAGAAAGGTCCTTGAAAAACTGAATTTATTCACTCCGGGTGTTGCCCAACCAAAGAATTCATGATAGTTGCCTTCGGGAATGACCGTAATCTGGGAATCATAGAACCCTAAATAACCGTCGGCATCAATCTTTGTACCTGTCAGTACATTGCCACTTATATATCTCAGATTACCTGGTTTTACATTACCTGTCACCAGAGGTGTCACTGAACCTCCTGACAATATTTTATAATACTGAGGATGAATAACTTCTGAACCTGTTAATGCTATTATCCTTTCCGGTTTATATATTCCTTCTTCAAACAGACTCCCGATCGAAATAACATCCTGAAGATTAATGATCCAGACAATCTCACCTTTATTCAGGGGATCGAGATGATGAATATGGACACCAACATTCCCGGCAGGATGAGGACCTGAAAAATAGGATATCTCAATACCCGGAATATTTATCAGCATCTGATTTTTAGTGCTGTTTCCATTAAGAACAAGATTGATTTTTCCCCCGGTGAGCTTTGTTAGTGTCCTGATTCCTGTATAGAAAAAGGAGACCGGAGAGTTCTCAATTATAAAATTATAATCCGGGGCCAGGGGTGCAGTATCAAAACCTGAAATAAATATTGATTTTGGTACATCGGACGGGTTGGCAACAATATGGTAAGGCCTTTGCCGGATTGATGGCCATAGGCCTGATCTTAAAAGATGTTCCTTTATCTGACCGGCCGTCAGCTTTTCAGGATCAGATTTACCAAATTCTACAGATCGGTTGCCATTTTTTTCAACGACAACCTCAAGTATTTTCCTTCGATCTCCTCTTTCAACAGATATTACTTTCCCGCTGACCGGGGAGGTGAAGTTAATTTCCGGATGAATCTTATCATGAAAAAGAGGGATCCCTGCCTGAACTTCATCTCCCGGATGGATATCCAGCTTTGGAGTAAGTCCGGGAAAATCAATGGGCTTTACTCCAAATAAACCAGGATCGACAGCTCCGGCAATTTGCCTTTGGGCAGTACCCTCCAGCCGGATATCAAATCCTCTTTTTAACTTGATCGTTCTGGACATTATAAAAGGATCTATTAAAGAAATTCTTGTGGATATGAGTTCTGTCAGTAAGTTAACAGCGTCTGCAAATGTATAAATAGCTTAATAATTTTTACCAAAAGTGCTAAAAATGATGAAATAAATTTGCATTATTTTTGATTACATATTTATTTACCGTCAAGCAGTGCACTATTCATTGAATTTAAGCTTTATGAAATTGTTCCTGATTCCTTCGAGGACCTTTGAGCACATTATGTGTCACATTGCAGTAAAATCCAAACCGGTATTGGTTTTACTTTTAACTGTCTTTTTTGCCAAATCAACACTTTTGTGCTCAGAAATCGATGATTCACTTTTATTTACGAATCATGTCTTTAGTGAAAATATTAAAACTGTTCAGCTTTACAAGGAAGGCTGGAACCTTTCATACCCTGTCATAAAACATACACAGCGGGGAAAAACTGATCCTCCATTTTGATCATCTTGGCGATGAAATCGGAAATTATTACTATACGTTCATTCATTGTGATAAGGACTGGAAGAGATCTGACATCTTCCCTGCCGATTATCTGGATGGTTTTTCGGAGAATCCGATAGAAGATTATAAACCATCATTCAATACAACAGTAAATTATATCCACTACAAGCTCACCTTTCCAAATGAGAGGGTACAACTTAAGCTATCAGGAAATTATGTTTTACTGGTTTATCCGATGGGTGAACCTGAAAATCCTGTTCTTTCACAGCCGATTTGTTATAACCGAAGATCTGGCCGGTATAGATATCAGTGCTCACAGGCCAAGGATGACAGCCGATATCAATACAAACCAGCAGATCGATTTCACTGTAAATTTATCAGCTGTCAGAATTAGTGATCCCTACAGGGATGTTTATGCCTTCATCCTGCAGAACGGAAGGTGGAACAATGCAAAAAGAAATCTGAAACCTGAGTTTTTTAGCAGTAATGAACTTAAATACAGTTCATTATCTGATAAAAACATCTTCGCTGGAGGAAATGAATTCAGATATTTCGATATTAAAAGTATCAGGTACCAGTCGCAATACGTAAGGAAGATAGATTTTCTTATTTCCAACTATCATGTATATCTATCCCCGTCGGAGAACAGGGAATTCAAACCATATTTCTACTGGGAGGATTTCAACGGGAAATACTACATTGCTATCCAGGAAGAGAAGAATCCGGAGACCGATGCTGATTATGTTCATGTATATTTTACCCTGCCCTCGAAATATCATGTCGATGGAGGTAAAATGTATGTTTCAGGGGCTTTGAACAACTGGTCATTCGACAACAACAACCTTATGAGCTATAATCCGGATCAGGGAGCTTATGAGTGTATTATGCTTCTGAAACAGGGATGGTATAATTACGAATATGTCTTTAAGAAAGAAGGGGTTTCCGATGGAGTGGCAACAAAGTTTGAGGGAAGTCATTATGAAACCGAAAACGATTATACTATTCTGGTTTATTACAGAAATCCACGGGAGAGATACGACAGGGTTATCGGAGTTCAGACCATCAATACCCTTAACCGCCTGACAGATTAATGTTTCTCATGTGTATCGATCCCATATTGCATTAAAACAGTATGTTTCAAGGTTTTAATGATTTCGGTCATATATTCATCGACCGCATTAAGAGACCCGGGAAGAGTGTAGATCAATGATTTCCCTGCAATTCCGGCCACTCCCCTGCTTAACAGGGCATTTGGTTTTTCGGTCCCGTATTTCATCCTTATGAATTCCATAATGCCGGGAATCTCTTTTGTCAGGAGCGGTTTAATTACATCAACGGTAATATCGCGCGGACCAATACCTGTACCTCCGGTCGTAAAAATGAGATTAGAAGAGTTTCCGGCATCTGTGACCAGCTTCTGCAGAACATCAGCATCGTCAGGAATGAGATCGATCCGAATATTTGATTCCCACTTTTGAGACACAAAAAACTCTGATAATCTCTCTTTTATCCTGGGTCCGCTTAAATCGCGGTATTCACCCCTGTAAGCTCTGTCGCTCAGTGTGATTATAAGTACTTCAAATCTTACGGGCAGGTTCATTTCTTTGTTTTTTCGGTCACCATTATCCTGTCAATCACCATCATCTTATCTACTGCCTTGCACATATCATACACAGTCAGAAGAGCAACGCATACGGCAGTCAGAGCTTCCATTTCGGCTCCGGTCCTTCCGGTGCAATGAATTTCGCTCTCTGCTGCAATGCCTGTCTCATCAGGGTGAAGGTCAAGCTTTACATTATCCAGGACGATGTTATGACATAGAGGGATCAGGGCTGAAGTCTCCTTGGCGGCATTAATGCCTGCAATCTGAGCAACTGTGAGAACATCGCCTTTTTTCACTAGATTCTCTTCGACTAGTTTCAAAGTCTCCTCAGAGAGCCTGATATGACCCGAAGCTTTGGCGCTTCTCTGCTGTATTTCTTTTGATCCTATGTCGACCATCACAGCTTTACCGGTGCTGTCAAAATGTGTCAGTCTGTCCATTTTATTAACCTCCTATATTGTAAAAATCATCTTTTATATTATTTAGTCCCTGTTCAGGTTTTAGATCAATTGCCATTTTTATTGCTCCTTCATTTCCCAGCTTTCTGATATCAAACTCAACATCATTGAAAAGACAGGGTTTAAGTTTCCCTATGGAATTAAGTCTCAGCCTGTTACATACTGTGCAATTGCCACCTGAACCTCCCTCGACAGTCGAAAAACTGCCCTTTACCAGGTCCATTTCCCTTATATATCTGACTTCCAGATTATTTGATTTACAGAACGATGCAACTTCGACTGCATCCTTTTCCTTTTTTGATTCCTTTATCACACAATTTATTTTTACCGGAACCAGGTTTGCTTTCCTTGCAGCTTCTATTCCCTGAAAAACATCATTCAGGTTTCCCGTCCTCGTGATATATGCGTATTTTTCCGGATCCACCGTATCGAGACTAATATTGATTCTCTGAAGACCTGCTTTATGAAGGTCATCTGCATATTGTGACAGGAGAATTCCGTTCGTTGTCATTGACAGATCTTCTATTCCGTCAATGCCTGCAATCATCCTTACCAGAGTTACAATTCCTTTCCTGACAAGCGGTTCGCCGCCGGTTAGTCTTATTTTGGTTAATCCGTATTCAACTGCCGTTCTGGTAAAATCAGTGATCTCATCAAATGTCAGGATATCTTCATGCCTCAGAAGGCGGATCCCCTCCTCGGGCATGCAATAGCGGCACCTGAGGTTACATCGGTCTGTAACCGAGATGCGGAGGTAGTTAATCGATCTGTTAAATCTGTCGTACACTTACAATTTCCCCTTTCTCAAGTGTTTGTTTTCCAATAGGAACCGGAACAATTCCATAAGCTTCCGGAATGGCTGAGATATGTGCCGAACCATGGTACTCCACGGGTGAAACAAAGCCATCGTCTGTGATGATCACAGGAATAAAGGCCATCCTGTCAGCGAAACCTCCTGGAAAACTTCTCACTCATTGGCAGTTTGATATTTAAAGGCTGCCAGTTATAATCCATCATTTTGGAAATTAATGGTCTGACAAGCAGTTCAAACATGATATACGAAGCTACCGGATTTCCAGGAAGCCCAAAAACAGCAGCTCCCGGATGCATTCCAAAAGTAGTGGGTTTCCCCGGCTGGACTGCAATCCTGGTAAAAAGAATTTTAACTCCCGCCCGTTCAAGCACTGAGGGCACAAAGTCAAAATCACCCATTGAGACTCCCCCGGTAATAAGTATAATATCATTTTCTGAAATTGCCTTATTTATTATTAAATAAGTCTTATCCGCATCATCCGGTGCAATACCATAATAATTTCCCGTTGCACCGGCCATAGCGACCTGAGCTAAAAGCTGGCTGGAATTACTGTTTCTTATCTGTGATATCCCCGGGACTTCAGATGGTTCAACCAGTTCGCTGCCTGAACTGATAACTGCAACCTCAGGCATCTTGCTTACAGTCACCGAAACATGCCCAACAGAAGCCATCACGGCAATCTCCTGCGGCCTTATTTTCCTCCCTGCCGTAAGGACTATATCCCCCTTTTTCACATCTTCTCCCTTTACCGCAATATTTTCTTTTTTATAAGATCCTTTAAATCTGACTTTCCCTGAAGGAAGAATTTCAGTTTCTTCGACCATAATTACACAGTCGGCACCGGCAGGAACAGGAGCTCCGGTCATGATGCGGGAACACTGCATTTTTTCAACCGGTTTGACAGGCCATTGTCCCGCCGCTATTGTCTCAATTATCTCCAGATCGTTCCCAAGTTCCGTTTTCCTGCAGGCAAATCCGTCGACCGTTGCTTTGTTAAACGGGGGCAGATCAACATCGCTGAATACATCTGAGGCGAGTATCCGGTTTAATGAGCCTGTAAAAGGAATTACTTCGGTACCCGTTTTAGAACCGGAGTTAATCACAGTATCATAAGCCTGCTCGAATGATATCATTTCCATATTATGTAGTTCCATTTTGTCTTTTTACTATAGTCTCTTTACTTTTGACTTTTGTCTCTTTTGACCCACCCCTGCCCCTTGCTATCAGCCTGTACCCGGAAGTACAACTGCGGCCTCCCCGGGGAATGTTATCCATACACCTGATGATTCCCTTATCTGCATTGATTTAAAATCATTGACCGGGAGATCAACATAGAAAATCTCTCCTGCATCCACCATTATTTCCATACCATATTCAGACGGATTAATCTCCCTGACAACTCCCCTGAAACAATTATCAGATCCGGGATCAGGTTTTGAATCGCTGATTTTTATGTCATCGCTTTTTAGTATGATCAATCCTTCTGCAGGAAAGCCGCTCCCCTTAATTGTAAAAATAAGTTTATTATCACATTGTGCTTTCCATCTGCCATTTTGTGCGCTGAATTTCACTCTGAAAAAGTTCCTGATTCCCGCATACCTGGCAACAAATTTATTTACAGGCTTGCTGAAAACAACCTCCGGAAGGCCCTCCTGGATAATATGTCCGTTATGAATAACACCTATCCTGGTTGCAAGACTTACAGCTTCCCTGTAGTCGTGAGTTACATGAATAATGGTAAGTCCATTCCTGTTAAGCTGGCGCAATGTTCTCCTGATATCATCCTTAAGGCTGGCATCAATTGAAGCCATAGGTTCATCGAGAAGCAACAGCCTGGGTGAATTGATAAGTGTCCTTGCAAGGGCAACTCTCTGAAGCTCTCCCCCCGACAGGTTATTTGTAAAACGGTCAAGAATATCCTTGATATTCATCTCTTCCGCAATCTTGTTTACCTTCTGATTTATCTCCTTTCTTTTCAGCCTGCGTGAATGCAGGGAATAGGCTATATTGCCAAACACTGTCATATTCGGGAATATCGCATAATCCTGAAAAACAAGCCCAACCTGCCGCTCCTGAATTTTTTTCCTGGTGACATCCCGGTTATTTATCCAGATCTCACCTGAATCCGGCAGATTGAGCCCGGCAATAAGCTCAAGAAGCTGAGTTTTACCCGATCCCGACCGGCCTAACAATACAAAATACTCTCCTTCAGGTATTTCAATGGTTATTCCTGATAAGGCAAAATTGCCAAGTTTCTTGTTTATGTTCTTAAGTTTCAGCATCAGAGGAAAATTGAATTTCTTTTTTCTTCAAAGAGATTAAACGGAGTAAAATGAATACTACCAGGGCAACAACAATAAAGAGAACTGACGCCGGCCTTGCATATTTAAGCCCGAACGAGCTGAAACGTTCGTAGATCAGAACAGGTGCGATCATTGGATGGTATGCTACAATTACCACTGCGCCAAACTCGCTCATACCACGTGCAAACATCATAACAAATCCTGTCATAATGCTCCTCCATGCAAGCGGCAGAGAGATTGTAAAGAAAACTCTTGAGCGGCTGGCACCGAGTGTCAGAGCAGCCTTTTCAAGGCGTTCAGGGACAGCTGAAAAACCGTCACGTGCCGAGTTTATAAGAAAGGGAAGGCTGACAAAAGCCATTGCCAGAGCAATTCCTGCAGGATTATTAATCAGTGATAATCCGAAAGCATCAGCAATTTTCCCAAGGAAACCATCTCTTGAGATGAACCCCAATACAGCAATACCTGCAGCTGTATGAGGCAGAACAACCGGCAGATCAATTATTCCCTGCACAACACCCTTGAGTGGAAATGTCTTTCGGGCAAGAAGCCAGGCAAGCGGGATGGCAGTAAATGCAAAGAAGAAAGTAGCAGCAAATGATACCCACAATGTCAGCCAGATACTTTGCTGAACCTCCTTATCTTTGACAGTCTCCATCAGCTCAGAACCTCCCGTATTAAGTAACATCCCTGCCAGCGGAGCCAGGATAAAAAGCAGGACCAGTGAAGACAAGACCAGGAGAATCCAGCTGAATAAATTATTTTTTATCATCGTATGTGTCAGGATTGCTTGAATTCAAGTATTTTTTAAGCTTTTCAGGGATCATTTCAGGCTGTTCGGTGCTGAAAGGGACAATTGGCTCCTGTCCGTTGTTTTTTAAAATCTCCATTCCCTCCCTGCTTAAAATAAAAGAAACAAAATCGATTGCGTTGTCTTTATTTCTGGAATTGGAAAGGACTGACAGACTATAATTTATATATTCCCCCTTTACAGTCATTTTGGTGTCCGGAGTGCTTCCTGCAACATCAATTGAAACGGAATTGTAAATATCATTTTTTGCCGGATCTCCCAGGTTAATATAATCAGGGAGCTCAACAAATCTGAGATTGTGCTGTCTGGCAACTGATTTATAAATAAAAATATAATCAGCAGAATTGGATTCAAGAAGGGCAATCAGGTCAACCTCCTTAGGCCTGATGTAATTTGAATTTTTAGCTGTCAGACTTTCAGTCAATCCCTTATGTTCATAATATTTCTCTGCAAGCATAAAGGAAAGCACAGTCCGGTATCCCCCGGGATCAGAATCCGGATCAGCCCTTGAGTAAACGACATCTTCATTCAGGAGTATTTCAAACCAGTTATCAGGAGTTGATGTCGCGGGCAAAACGTGAATTATCCTGGAAAGCAAGTACCATCTCATTTGTTGCAAATCTGATATTCCACGATGCATATTCAGGAATAAGGAGTTCATTTATAACAAAATAATCGGCTGAGGCAATTATGTCGCAAGGTTTCTTAAGTTCGGTAATCTTACGTGCACAAACCAGACTGCCAGCCGGTTCCATAAGTATTTTAATCCCCGGATTCCTTTTTTTGTATTCTTCTGCAAGCTGTTTAAAAGGAACTGAAAGAGATCCGGCATGAAAGATTATTATCTCTGCCTGCTTACCTGCAGAATTGTTCCTGCAACCGGCTACAGCCAAAGCAATGATCAACAGCAGAAAGAATGACCTTTTCATGACATACAAGGTAACTGTGCAATTGACCCGGGCTTTATAATTTGAATCCTGGTCAGAATTGCTACTGGTAATTTTTGACAACATCAATCACTTCCGGAAGATCCATACCGATTTTTTTCAGAAATTCAATTTTCGGGACACCATTATCGTTCCATCCGCGACGACTATAAACCGCATTCAGAAGACTCTCATACTGATCTTCCCTGTATTTTCTGAGGATTTTCATTTTTTCTTCAGTTGTCTTACCGGCAGGATCAACTCCAACTTTTTCTTTAAGCTGTTTGTCATATCTTTCAGCCCGCGACTCATATTCTTCCCTGGTTACCGGTCCTGCGGCCCGATAAGGTTGTCTGTCGTGTATTCTTGTACCATAACCTCTGCGCAGATTGAAAACTCTCTGAAAATTGTATACCCGTTCCGAATCTTCAATAAGACGTTTTTTGTCGAATTCCCGTCCGGTGACTGCTTTATAGATCGTCACATAATTGTCAACATGTTCCGGTACTTTAGCAGGTTCATCAGTTTGTGCATTGTTTTCAGGTTCCACATCGTTCCATGGAAGTTTGCACAGCCCGACCAGTCCGAACCAGGTTCTGAACATCGGAAAATAGTGCAATGCCTCAGCCTTATTTTCGAAGGTGGGGATCTGATTATTCACCATATCCATGAAAATAAGCCATGCTTCATCGTGCTGAGGACCTTTGTTTGTGAGAGCAAAACCTCCCTGCTGGGCTAATGATTCCTTCGACATGTACTGGGAATATTCAAGGCCCTTGTTTTCCATACCGATATCATTAAGGAAAGAGGCTTCTCCCCATCCGCATGCAATGAACATCTCTTTCATTTTTCTGACACCAAGGCCGGCAATCTTTCCGAATCCTTCACCCCGTGAAACCTGATGAAGAAGTTCCAGAGCATCTTTTGAATTGCCGAATTTCAGTTCCAGACCTCCGGTTCTTTCTTTATTAAGGATCCCGTTCTCATAGCATTCCATTATAAAGGCAGTAAGTGTACTCCAGGTTATTGTGCAGATCCCGTAGGTGTCGCAATAAAAATTGGTCTCGATAATATACATGGGATCAAAAATGCCGCAGTTTGAGCCTAAACCGGCTGCATTTTCATATTCGGGACCGTCAACAATAACTCTCTGACCTCTATACGGGCCTGTTTGAATCTCAAAATCATCAACTCCTTTACTGCACGACATGTTACATCCTATCCAGCAACCATCAGGAATATTCTGGGTGAAATTGGTTTTCCAGACAGATGAATCGATCTTCCAGGCATCATGATGACTTCCGAATTTGTAGTTATGAACAGGAAGCAGATCATGATCGTTCATTATCTCCATCAGATGGGCTGTACCTACCTGCCTCATCTGACACTGCCTGGCATCAAGCTCCCGGATCTCCCTGTTGAACCTTCGGCCTCTTTCCATTATCGCCTCAAGATCAACAACATTATTCAGATTTCCTTTAACACCCGGGATCTTGCAGACAAGAGCTTTTATTTTCTTGTTGCGGAAAACTGTACCAATACCTCCCCTCCCGGCCTGCTTTAGTCTGACTTTCTTTCTTTTGGGATCATAAAAGCTGAAGTTAAGCATGCCTATCAAAGAATGTTCAGCGGCGGATCCGGATGAAACTACACCGATATTCCTTCTTTCATTTTCGGTATCAGAAAAAATCGTGGTAAGCTGTTCTGCAAGAAGGTGACTGTCGGTATCCTCATATGGAGCTTCAAAAATTTCAACATAATGATTGATCCCGTCTATATAAATAATAACATCATTTTCTGCTTTCCCCTGTAATTCAAGAGCATCAAATCCCGAGAACTTCAGGAACGGACCGAAAAAACCGCCGACATTGCTGTCAATTACGGAATTCGTTTGAGGCGAGATACTTACAACAAGCGATTTTCCGGTCCCGGAGTATTGAGTAATTCCGCCGACAGGGCCTGAAGAAATAATTATTTCATTCTCAGGATCATCCCACCTGGTGTCAGGTCTGGTCGCATCCCACAGAAGCCTGAGGCCATAACCTTTACCCCCGATAAATTTTTCTTTCATAACGGGAGGAACATCCTTTTCCCTGATCTCCGCCGATCCTACATTGATATACAGGATCTTGTCGGTATAGCCTTTGCTCAGAGGGATCCAGCTATAGTCCCATCTCTTAATCTGACGATGTTTTGCTTTTATCGATGATATATCCATATGGTTGAATTTGCGAATGGGTATAAATTTAATATTTTCATCAAAGTTAGTCCATAAAAATAACCTTTATAATGACAATGATCAATATAACAGGGCATATGATGGGTTTAAGGAAATTGTTATTGTCAAATTATTTATTTTTGTAAGAGAATTTTGAAGAACAGGTCTTATGCGGTTTCCTGAAATCGAAAACAATCTGAAGAAATTCAGGGTCGGCATTGCAGGTGCAGGCGGGTTAGGTTCCAATTGTGCCGCCTCGCTTGCAAGGACCGGTGTCGGAACTCTTGTTATTGCCGATTTTGATAAAGTTGAACCATTGAATCTTTCACGACAGTATTATTTCATTGATCAGGTCGGAATGTTGAAGACAATCGCTTTAAAAGATAATCTTCTGCATATCCGACCGGAAATAAATATTGTTACTCACCAGGTAAAACTGAACAGGGGAAATATACCATTACTATTTGCCGGCTGTGATGTTATTGTGGAGGCATTCGACGCGGCAGATATGAAGGAGATGCTGATAGAAACTGTGCAGATGGAATTACCCGGGATCCCGGTCATTGTCGGATCGGGAATGGCCGGCTGGGGAAACACAGAGGCCCTGAGGTTCAGGGAGATCGATGAAACCCTCTACGTATGCGGGGATGAATTATCCGAGGCTTCTGATGATTCTCCTGCTCTGGCACCCAGAGTGGGCATTGTTGCCAATATGCAGGCAAACACCGTTGTCGAAATACTATTGAGAAAGGTATAAATACCAGCTGGATTTATGAAGATAATACTAAACAACAGGGAAGAAGAATTTGGCAGGGAATCAATGACAATAAATGAAATGCTTATTCTGAAAAAGTATTCATTCAGAATGAGGATCATAAAAGTTAACGGCGAGCTGATTCCAAGGGAAAAATACGATTCAACAATTATTCAGGATGGTGATAAAATTCAGATGCTATATCTGATGAGTGGTGGTTAAAAAAAAATTCGTAGGTTTGTACTGAAATGATAAAATTTAAATTCATAGAAAAAATACCCCCTTTTCTAAGGAATAAGTATCTCCTCACTATCATTATTTTCGTTGTCTGGTTATTGCTTCTCGATTCAAATAACCTGATATCCCGGTATAAGGAGATGAAAAATCTTCGTAAGCTTAAGTCCGACAGGGAATACTACGTGAAGAGAATTGAAGAGGACAAGAGAAAACTCCATGAACTGAGGACCGACAACAGGAATCTTGAGAAATTTGCCAGGGAGCAATACAGGATGAAAAAACCGGATGAAGACCTGTATATCATTCTGACGCCACAGGAAGACCGGAGAATTAAGAAAGAGATCAATTAACCTGTCAGTTCAAGTGATCTGAAATACCCAAGCAGTTCCAAAGCATCCTTCGATTTGAAATCTTTGCCGATAGCCCGAAGAAGTTCTGAGGCTGATTCATTTAATGGTTCTTTCTCAAAAAATGATACATGTACTGAATTAAGGTACTTCACGATCTTAAACATATTGAACCAGCTGAAGAATCTCTTGCTGAAAGATTGAATTCCTGCAGTATTTCTTTTTATCTCCCCGATTTTTGATCTCCATTCCACAATATCTGTAAATTGCCTGATCCCGGGAGGAAGATCGGAATAAGCAAATTCGGGATCATTATTTTCACACAGGAAGATCTTGTCAATCAGACTGAAAAGTGTTTTAAGCTCCCTGAATGCCTGAAAATTATATGTCTGAAAGATTTCATTATTCCCGTCTGTCAACCGCGATATGGCAACACCGGTCCCGAACGGTACCCTTGATGATGACCGTGGAGATGGGAAAACCGTGGTAAGGTTCAGGTTAAAATAACCCCCGGCAGGAACCAATTTCTGAATAAAATAAAAATCCTCCCCTGCCATTCTCCGGTTCATTCCACCGGCTTTCACATATGAAAATGCTTTTACAGCAATAGCAGAACCTACTGTATGATGCACATATGGAAATCCGGTAAAAGCCAGTCCCTGAAAATAATATCTCAGATGAAGTTCATAAAGCATTACAGACCTGTATACTTTACCGGGAAATTCTTTGCCGGAGATTGGATGTTCAAAATAAATTGAGCAGGCCGACCGGTTCCTTCTGCCATGCATTTCGTCGTAAACCGCAGTAAAATAGTTGCTCTCCACTTTACAGTCTGCATCAAGGCTGAGAATAATCCCATCAGGTTTATTTAGCCGGTCAAACCGCCGGACTGCCTCATCCATCCCTGTCTTTCTTGCAAGACCCACACTCCATCCATCAGGTTCTTCGTCCGTTACATCAATCACAAAAAGCCTGAAAAAGCAATCACTATGCTCTTTTTTCCAGGTTTTAATGTTTTGAATGCTTTTATGGTTATTTGATATGCTTTCCTCACTTGCACCATCCGGGGCATTTACAATGATTATCACTTCAACGCCGCAAGCCGGTTCCCGGCACAATACAATGGAATCGAGCAAACCGGTTATTTCCGGTTCGTCATAGGAAGGAACCACAACAATTATTTCCGTATTTTCAGAAGGTGCCTCTTTAATCAAATCAGGGAATAGTGCTCTTTGTTTAAGATAGGCAGAGGCAAAACCCATATTATTATTTTTTCTCTGTCAGGTATTTGGCATTCAGACCATCAACAACCTTCTGGGTTATATCAAAAGCGGAGTTACCATAAAGAACCACACTTCCAAAGCTTTTACCCAAAATATACTGATAATTAAACTCAGCTTTGTGTTCCTCGAGGTAGGTAGTAATGTATTCCAGAATCTGCCTGTTCATCACCTGGTCTTCTTCAAGGAGGTCGGTCTGGAGTTTGTCACGGAGGTTAACCAGCTCCTGCTGCTGCTGGTAGAGCGACTGCTCCATTTCGGCTGCTGTTGCCCTTGTAACAAGTCCTTTATTAACCTTATCCTGATAATCTTTTACACCTTTTTCATACTGACTCCCTTTTGAATTAAGTTCAGCTTCGGCTTTTTTCTGTTTTTCAAGAAGTTCTTCCCTCCTGTCAGCATACATATTGAATTTGAAAACAACAGTATCAATATTCACAAAAGCAATTCCGATTGCAGAACCGGTATAGGAGGTGTCAGCAATTGTTTCATTTTTGGCTTTCTTATTTCCCGAGAACAGAAGGAAAAACAAGACTGCTACAGCCAGAAATAAAACAGCAAACAGAGCGGCAGATAGTTTCTTCATTGCAAAAAATATGATTATAAAATAATAGTAAGGCGCAAATATAATCAAATTAATAATTTAGACCACCTGTAGATTATAATTTTAGCAGTCTGCTGTAAATGATTGCTTTAATAGTTAAAACTCAGGACAAGGTATTGCTCTGATCCTGGTACGCTGTCCAATCGAAAACGAGTTGAACTCATATACCAGCGAAATTTCGTGAGAACCTGAAGTTGAGCTGATGAGGTTTGAAACAGTAAAATCGTAGCTATAACCAATATGAAGCTGTTTTGTCTTTATTCCGACAAGACCTATTATTGCGTCCCCGGCCTGAGAAGTCACAAAGGGAATTCCTCTGTACCACAGACCGAAAATGAGGGGATCCCTGTAATAATATAGTCCGACATCCGTCTGATAGAATTTGGCCTGCTTCTGGAAGTTCAGGGCAACTGAAAGCACTTCGTGATAGGTCTGTTTCAGCCTTGTCTTTCTCATGATCTGGATGCCGCCGAAAATATTAAGTTTAACCGGCAAAACTGATTCATTGCCATAAAATGACTGTTTTGGATTCAGCAGATGATCAAGAGTAAAACCTCCCCATATCCTGTCATTATACACAAGTGCCGAGGTAGTAAAATCAACATCGGCAACTTTGCTGAAAGGCGGGGGATAAACCGATGGGACCGTGCCACTGCCGGTCATCTGGCTGGCAAAAATAAGCTTGTATATATCAAGGCCGAGGTATGTGAATTTGAAATTGACCCCCGGGCGGATATGCCAGTCTTCGTTAATTTTAAAATCGTAAGAGTACAGCAATCCTATATTTGTTGTGCTAAGCTCGCCTGATCCGGCAACATCGTATGTGGCCAGGACTCCTATGCCCGAGTTAAAATTAATCAAAGCTTTATCAAAAGATATGCTGTATGTGTGAAAAACACCGGGTACAGCAGGCCATTGATTCCTGTAATTTAGAGCGAACCTGTATTCTTCTGTTGCACCTGCAAACGAAGGCGCAAGGTAAAGAGGATTCGCATAAAACTGGGAAAATGTAGGATCCTGGCCGAAACTATCAATGAAAATGATAAATGATAGTAAAAATGAATATTTTATCCTCTTTAGCAAGATCGATCCTGTTAGGTATTAATGACTAATCTCTTGATATCTTTCACATGTCAATTATTGTATAAACGCAGTTTTCCTAAAAAAGTGATATCATCAGTGAACAATTTTTGATACTCCAAATAGGAAGAGAGGCATTTTAGCCCGTAAAAACAGATTCTGAACAAGTGCATTTTTTATGCTATAAATCATTCTGATCATGTGACAAAGGTCATTTAAAAACGGATTTATATCATTTTTATTTGCTGCACTTAAATCATATTATATTTGACTAAATAATTGGTTACTATTGTATAACTATTAATCTTCAGGTAAAATGTTTAACAAATTTATCGTTTCCATACTGCCCTATTTTCCTAAGAAATTCATCTGGTTATTTTCCAGGTCTTACATTTCCGGCGAGACTATTGATGATGCAATAAGGGTTTCAAAAGAGCTGAACAAAAATAAAGTAGAAGTTACCTTCGATGTTCTGGGGGAATTTATCAAGTCACTTGAAGAAGCTGAAGAAAATAAAAATGAGTACCTGAATCTAATTGATGTGACCTTTAAGTCGGGTGTTGACGGGAATTTTTCCGTAAAACCTACATTTTTCGGTTTATTGATCGACAAGGAGATCTGTTACCGGCATATAAGGGAAATAGTTGCAAAAGCTGCTTCCTACAATGGTTTCATAAGAATTGACATGGAAGATTCTCCGTGTACCGATATGGAAATAGAGCTTTTTCGCAGGCTTAAGACAGAATTCCCGGCAAATGTGGGACTTGTCGTTCAGGCTTATCTGAAGAGAACATTAAATGATATTAAGAGCTTATCTGATCTCAACAGCGAAAAACATCCTCTTAATTTCAGGTTGTGCAAAGGAATATATATTGAACCTGAGACAATTGCCTATAAAAAATATGAAGAAATAAACCAGCATTTTCTGGAAGACCTGGAATATATGCTTAAGAACAAAATTTATGTCGGTATCGCCACTCACGATAAGCCTCTGGTTGACGGAGCATTCAAGCTGATCGAAAAGTATAATGTCCCGAAAAACATGTATGAATTTCAAATGTTGTACGGGGTTACGCCGAATTTGCGCCAGAGCATTGTGAATGATGGATACAGGATGAGAGTATACGTTCCTTACGGAGTTAAGTGGTTCGGGTACTGTACAAGACGCATGAAAGAAAATCCGAAAGTAGCCAGCCAGATAATAAAGGCTATTTTCTTTAAAGGATAATTGAAAAGCGAGACGAGAGCGAGAGCGGAGAGCGGAGAGCGGAGAGCGGAGAGAACAGCGACGGGGGTGGACGGCTTTATTTCTTTTTCAGCGTTTCCAGATATTTTTTTTGGATCTGATCAAGTTCCTGCCGGGTAAGATTTGATTTCAAGGGCACAGGTTTTTCCGGGAAACCATTTATCAGAAGATAAGCCACACCAATCAGCGACAGCGGGCTCAGACCAACAATCCTGTCAGAAGGTATTGTTCCCTTTTCGTATGCATTAGTTACTTGTTGCTGCCGGAGAAGCGAATAGTTAGATGCCGGATCTCCCAGTCTGGAGATGGCCATTTTTCCCTGGTAAGCAGATACCGCCACATTGTATTTTGCATTATCCATATCCTTATCTGTGCCGACCGGAGCTTTAAGTATATCATATTTCAGATAGGGAAGTCTTGGCATGATTAAAACCTCCCCTATTGAAAGTGTGTCGGTTTTCATATATACTCCGGCCATAAATTCAGCCCCTGAGAGAGTATCGTGTACAAAAAAGTAAGCAGGCTGATATCCGAGGAGGGTAAAAATCACTGTATCCCTCCTGCTGACCCAGATGACGAAAGTCCCGTCCTCATCGCTCACAGTTGTAAAGGATCTGTTTATCTTAATCTGGGAATTAGGCAAAGGTGCAAGAGTGGTGGCATCTCTTACAATTCCATTGAAAAGGATTCTTGCTTTCGGGGTTTTTTCAACCTGGCTGAATCCTTCCAAAGCACTGATCAGGATCATAACAAATATAAACCAGGTTCTTTTCATCAGGGTAATAAAGTTAAACCTTTATTATCAATTCATCAAGAGCCCGTTTCGGAACATGGTGATTATTCTGAGAATCCCTCCAGTATTTTATATCGTTATCTTTAATTTCATCGATCAGAACTTTTTCCACCGGCTTTCCCAGGGCAAGAATCAGAAGGATCTCATATTTTTCAGGGATTTTAAATTCACTTCTTAATCCTTCACGTTTAATTGAAGCAATCATACATCCACCCAGACCGGCCTCAGTTGCACCGAGCATTATGCTCTGGGCGGCAATGCCATGATCAACACTGAAAGATTCGGTAATTGATCTATCTCCCAGAATGATTAAGTAGGCTGATGGTTTTTCGCCTGAAACCGGACCATCCCATTCCTTAAGATATCCGGCCCAGGCTATGAATGGGAATATCCTTTCACAATTTTCCGGTGTGTTGTAAAGAAGATATTTCAGGGGTTGTCTGTTTGCTGCCGAAGCTGACATCCTTGCCAGATCTACGAGTCCTTCAAGTATCTTAAGATCAATATGATGCGATTCCTCAAACCGTCTGTACGATCTTGTTTTGTAAAC
>CAWHGX010000026.1:0-28901 GCA_963828775.1 uncultured Bacteroidales bacterium
AATATATTTGTTCCGGATCAAAAAATAGAGTTCTTTATCATAAAAGATCTGTGTCTGTAGATATTGTTTAATCTTAGAGTACAACTATTAAAAACTAATAAATCCTAAGAACATGTTTAAAAATCATCCAAAAGGACTAATTGTTGCATTTTTCTCCAATATGGGTGAACGCTTCGGCTTTTATACCATGATGGCCATACTGGTTCTGTTTCTGCAGGCAAAGTATGGTCTCTCTGCGGAAAAAGCCGGTGGTATTTACAGTTGGTTTTATTTCAGTATTTATGCACTGGCCCTGGTTGGAGGGATTCTGGCCGACTATACCAGGAAATATAAAACGGTGATTCTTAGCAGGTAATTTATGTTTGCAGGCTATACCCTGATGGCTGTACCGGGATCCCTTACTAATTACATTATAGGTCTGTTGACTATTGCCCTGGGAAATGGATTATTCAAAGGCAATCTTCAGGCAGTGGTCGGACAAATGTATGACGATCCGAAATATTCGAAACATCGGGACACTGCGTTCATGATCTTTTATATGGGAATAAATGTAGGAGCATTCTTTGCTCCTTTTGCAGCTAACGGTATCCGCAACTGGTGGCTGAAAAAATGGTTTGCCCATGATGCAAGCCGTCCCTTCGCTCTGTCACCAATATATTAATGGAACTCTGACAGATCCTGCAGTTTTTCATCAGCTTGCCGATAAGGTAAATCTCAGCGGACCGGTAACTGATCTTTCAGCATTTGCCAACACTTACCTGGAAATTTTTTCTAAAGGATATAATTATGCTTTTGGCATTGCTGCAGTCGCAATGGTAGTATCACTGCTGGTATATGTTATTTTCAACAAATTACTGCCGAACAAGGAAGTGAAAGTTTCTGCTGTCTCTTCTGAAAAGATCGATTTCAAACCTGTTCCATTAATGCAGCAATAATTGCAATGGGCATCACTGCTTTCGGACTTCATTTTATCAAGCAGGTGGGATGGGCGAATGGTTGTGCATTTGGTCTGTTTGCTGCATTTGTCACCTGGATAATCCTGACTTCACGTAAAGAAGAAAGGGCGCGTATTACAGCTCTGGTACTGGTCTTTTTTGTGGTTGTCTTCTTTTGGATGTCATTCCATCAGAACGGATTGACATTTACACTTTTTGCAAGGGATTATACGGTCAAAGCAGGTCGGACCTTTTACTAACCTTTTCTTTACACTTCCTTCAATGCTGGCGGTGATTGGCTCTATTGCAGGAATTGTAATCCTGCTTTACAAAAACATCAAAGCAAAAACCAAAATAATCGGAGGCATATTATTCTTAATTTCTTTCCTTCTGGCACTGTTCTATCTCACAGGATTTGATCCCACAAAAATTCTTGCCAGATATATCACTCCTTTCGGGTCATTGAATTCTATTGAGCCTGAGGTATTTCAGTCCTTTAATCCGCTCTTTATTGTTGCGCTGACATTCCCTGTCATGGGAGCCTTCGCATGGATGAACAAGAAAGGAATAGAACCATCCACACCAAAAAAGATAGGAATAGGAATGGCAATTGCAGCCCTGGGATTTATAATAATACTTATTGCTTCCATTGGGGCACCATCACCCGCATCACTTGCCGGCGTCCCTGCAGCCGACAGCGACAGGGTTTCTCCTTACTGGCTGATGAGTAGTTATCTTGTCCTCACCATTGCTGAACTTTTCCTGAGTCCAATGGGATTATCATTTGTTTCAAAAGTAGCTCCGTCACGTTTCCAGGGATTGATGCAGGGCGGCTGGCTGCTGGCGACCGCTGTTGGCAATAAGCTTCTTTTTGTCGGTACGCTCCTTTGGGATAAAGTATCGTTGAGTACACTTTGGCTTGTATTCATTGTTTGCTGCCTTCTTTCCGCAACATTTATCTTCTCAATACTGAAACGTCTGGAGAAAGCTGCAGCAAGTTGAGAGAATATCAACTGAATGCGCATGACACGCCACATACATAATCTTTTATGAAAGTCCTGAAATTTGGAGGTTCGTCCATTGGTAATGCTGAAAGGATAAGGATAGTCAGGGAAATTGCCAGTGCTGAACCAATACCGCTGGTAGTAGTGGTTTCTGCTTTGCAGGGTGTAACCGATTCCCTGAAAAACATAAGTGAGCTGGCTGCAGGTCACAATCCCGGATATAAAGCACTTCTTGATGATCTCATCAACAGGCACCGGAATATATGCCAGGAACTTCTTTCCGGCAATAACCTGACCGACACCCTTTCAAAAACAGATAAGATCTTTAGCGAGTTAAGTGAAACACTCAGAGGTCTTTACCTGCTGAGAGAATTAAGCAAATATTCCCTCGACAAAGTGCTTGGTACCGGTGAAAGAGTCTCTTCTGTCATAATATCCGCCTGTTTTGAAAAATCCCTGCTTATTGATGCCAGGGAAATGATAAAAACTGATGATAACTACGGGAACGCCAGTGTCGATTTTAACCTCACTAATTCCCTCATCAGAAAAAAGATCTCCAGAAAGAACAGCCTGATGATTGTACCAGGATTTATATCAAGTACAATTGAGAACGAAACAAGTACGCTGGGAAGGGGCGGATCGGATTATACTGCAGCAATAATTGCCGCTGCAGTCAATGCTGAAATGCTTGAAATATGGACCGATACCGATGGTTTTATGACAGCTGATCCGAGAAAGGTTGACAAGGCTTATACGATTGAGTCACTTTCTTATTCTGAAGCAATAGAGCTGTCGCACTTCGGAGCAAAGGTCATCTACACCCCTACCCTTCGTCCTGTTTACAAAAAACTTATACCAGTCGTTATCAGGAATTCTTTCAATCCATCTGTAAAAGGAACACTGATCAGCGAAAAGCCGTCAAATGGAAGCAGGAGCCCAATCAAAGGTATCTCTTCCATCGACCATATTGATCTTATTACGCTTCAGGGACCGTCGATGGTCGGCGTATCAGGGACTTCAATGAGGCTCTTCGGTTCACTGGCTAAACGTAACGTGAATATAATCCTGATAACGCAGGCATCTTCGGAGTATTCTATCACTTTTGCAGTAAATCCTCCTGATACCAAAAAGGCAGTGGAAGGAATAAACCAGGAGTTCGACAGGGAAATAGCATTTAAGAAAGAACTTAAAATACTTGTAGAAAAGGACCTGTCGATAATTGCCATTGTAGGGGAAAGGATGAAGAATACGCCGGGAATATCGGCAACACTTTTCAGATCGCTCGGCCGGAACGGTATCAGTGTCATTGCAACAGCCCAGGGTTCATCTGAACTGAATATCTCGGTTGTGATCAGGAATGAAAACCTGAAGAAGGCACTCAATGTTATCCATGATGGCTTCTTCCTTTCAAAATATAAAGAACTGCATCTCTTTCTTGCCGGGACCGGATTTGTAGGATCCAGTCTCATAAATCAACTCTGTAAACAGCTTGAAACCCTTCTGAAAGATCATAATCTTAACATCAACCTTTTAGGCATAACAAACTCAAGGAAGATGCTTATTGGCAACAAATCCATACCCCTGGATGCCTGCAAGGAATTATTGAACTCAGCCGGCGAAAAAAGTGATATTGATGCATTTATCAGCCAGATGACCAGGCTTAATCTGAGGAACTCAGTCTTTATTGATTGTACTGCTAATGCAAAGGTAGCAGGTACCTATCTGGATGTTTTGCAGAAATATGTTTCGGTTGTAACAGCCAATAAGATTGCCTGCTCATCGGAGTATGCTTATTATCATCTCCTTAAATCAGCAGCAATTGAGAAGGGTGTCAGGTTCATGTATGAGACTACGGTTGGTGCAGGTCTGCCAATTATCAAAACCATCAATGATCTGGTTGTCAGCGGTGACAAAATCCTGAAGATAGAAGCTGTTCTTTCAGGAACCCTGAATTTTGTTTTCAACAATCTGGGTCCCGGAATGCCGTTGAGTACCATCATCAGAGTTGCAAAGGAACGAGGAATCTCCGAACCTGATCCAAGAATCGACCTCAGTGGTATTGATGTGGTAAGAAAAATACTTATCCTGGCCCGTGAAGCTGGTTATGAAATTGAGAAAGAAGATGTTGTTGTAAAAAAATTCCTCCCGGAAGAGTGTTTTGACGGCAGCCTGGAGGATTTTTATCAGAAGGTGAGAAAATATGATGATGAATTTGAACAACAGCGGAAACTGCTGGCTGCAGCAAAATAAGAAATGGAGGTTTTTTGCGTCAATGGACGGGGGCAAAGCACGTGTCGAACTGATCACCGTCGATCCGGCTCATCCCACTTTCGACCTTGAAGGAAGCAACAATATAGTTTTGCTGACCACTGAAAGATACCGCGAGCTTCCAATGGTCATTAAAGGTTATGGAGCAGGTGCGGATGTCACTGCTGCAGGAGTTTTTGCCGATATCATGAGAGTAGTCAATGTTTAGCACCCATACCCCATTGGAAGCAGGAATTCAATATTATTCAACAAACCTCAAAGCACCATACGTCTCCTTCAGAGAAGCCCTTCTTAAAGGCCTTGCTCCTGATGGCGGACTTTATATGCCACTTCATCTGCCACAGCTGAATGCCGCAGAACTGGAAACTCTCTCGGGTATTACCTATCCGGAACTGGCATCAGTGATTCTTGGAAGATTGATCGGTAATGAAATCAGCACCGATGATCTGACAGAGCTCTGTAATGACCGTTTATACTTTCGATATACCGTTGGAACATGTTTACGGGAAAACCTACCTGATGCGCCTTGACCAGGGGCCTACTGCTTCTTTCAAGGATTTCGCGGCACTCCTTATGGGACAGATGATGCAGTATTTTCTAAATATTGATAATAAGCATATTACTATTCTGACTGCGACATCAGGCGATACAGGAAGTGCTGTTGCCAATGCATTTTACGGTCTGAAAAATATCCGGGTAATAATTCTGTTCCCTGCCGGAGAAATAACTGAGTTGCAAAGGAAACAGATGACCACCTTCAACGACAACATAAAGGTCATCGAAATTGACGGGAAATTTGATGATTGTCAGCGGCTGGTTAAAAGTGCATTTATGGATGCTTCACTGACGCGTTTCAATCTTTCTTCTGCCAATTCAATAAATATCGGTAGGCTTCTGCCTCAATCGGTTTATTATTTCCGGGCATGGTCACAGCTGTCAGAAAATTCCGGAGACCAGGCTGTATTCAGTGTTCCAAGCGGTAATTTTGGCAACCTCGCCGGAGGACTTATTGCAAAGAAGATGGGATTGCCGGTTAAACGTTTTGTGATTTCCACAAATGAAAATGACGAAGTCCCTTTATTTCTCAGGACTGGAGAATATAAGCCTATTTTCCCCTCTCGCAATTGTATCTCAAGTGCAATGAATGTTGGGCATCCGAGTAATCTGGCACGGATAGTTTCACTTTACAGCGGAAGAATGGATGAAAATGGTAAAATTTTAAAAGAGCCCGATTTAAAGAATATGAGAAAAGATCTTTTTGCAACAGGCGTTTCGGACCAGGAAACCAGAAACACGATCGGGACATTTTACAGGGAGTACGGCAAACTCCTTGAACCTCACGGTGCTGTAGCCTGGTTTGGCCTGCAGGAATACCTTAAAAACTATTCTGAAAATTCCGGTAAAGATCTCTTATATATCTGCCTCGAGACAGCACATCCGGCAAAATTCCGTGAAGAGATAAACAACGTTCTGAAAATTAAGTTAAAACTTCCGGATTCTCTTCGCAAAATTGAATTCAGAAATGAAGAATATATATCTTTAGAAAATAATTATGATACTCTGAGGAAATTCATTGCTCAGAATTACTAATTTTTAATTGTTTGAGAAATGTATATGTTATGCTGTGACCTGGAAGGAGTACTGGTTCCTGAGGTTTGGATTAATGTGGCAAGATGGACCGGTATTGATGAATTAAAACTTACGACACGCGATATTGTCGATTATAATGCACTGATGAAGCGAAGGCTCGAAATTCTCAAACAGCATGGCATAACAATAAATGATATTCAGAAAGTTATTTCACTCCTTGAACTCATGCCGGGTGCTCTTGACTTTGTCAACTGGCTGCATGGCCGTGTTCAGATGGTAGTAGTTTCAGATACTTTCAGGGAATTTGCCGATCCCCTTCTTGAGAAAATAGGCTGGCCTGTTTTGTTCTGCCACCACCTCACAATAGACAAGGACGGAAATATCACCGATTTTAATCTGCGTCAGACCGAAGCAAAGAAAAAGGTTGTGGAAGCCCTGCAAAACCTGAACTTTAAGGTTATAGCAATTGGTGATTCATATAATGACATTACGATGCTGCGAAAGGCAGAACATGGCATACTCTACCGACCACCTCAGAATGTTATAGATGATAACCAGGACATTAAAGTTGTTGCTTCGTATTCGCAGCTCAAGCATCTGGTATCAGAAATTCTTGAGATGAATAGTCTGTAATTTTTATTTCCGATATTTACATCATAAATCTTCTGCTTTATGAAAAGGACAGGCATGCTCATTTTTCTGCTTTTAAGCTATATATCAATCAGTTCCCAGGAATTGACTGAAACCGGCATTGTCAATGCAATGCATTCCATCTCAAGTCATGACCTTCTTGAATACGTAAAGATCCAGTGCGATGAAAAATATCAGGGAAGATTAACAGGGACTCCTGAATACCAGGCATGTGCCGTGTGGCTGGCCGGGGAATTATCAAAATGGAGTATTTCGCCTGCAGGTGAAAACGGAACATGGTTTCAATGGTTCGATGATCCATATACTCTTGTTTTTCCCGACTGTGAAGTAACTCTTCATCTGCCCCTTAAAAACGGAACCGATATTCTTAAATCTTATAAGTACGTTACAGAATTTATACCTGGTTCAACCTCAGGTAATGGGGAAATCACCGCTGAAGTCGTGTATGCAGGATACGGGATTACAGCACCGGAACTGGGATACGATGATTATCAGGGGATTGATGTCAAAGGCAAGATCATCATGATCGAGAGGGAGGCTCCTGTCAATCCCGGAGCAGGAGCGGAAAAATTCAATCCCTGGTATGATTATTCTTTTCACCAGACCAAGCTTGAAAATGCAGTCAGGCACGGTGCGGGAGGGATGCTTTACAACTACGGCCCTATCGGGAATCCAAATAATTCCTATAACGAGGCTTTTATTTATGCTCATGTCGGCGATTCTGTCGTTAAGGACATCTTTTCGGGCACAGGGAAAGATCACAGTGAGATCGTGAGTAAAATTAACAAAACACTGAAACCCCAGTCTTTCAATACAGGCAAGGTAGTTACAATTAAAATGAGCACCAGTCATTACGCTGAAGGTAGGGGAAGCAATGTAATAGGATTGATCAGTGGTTCTGATCCCGCTTTAAGCAGCGAGGTTATAATTATTGGTGCGCACCTCGATCATCTCGGGATGTGCTATGAGATGATGCCCGGCGCTAATGACAATGCATCGGCGGTAGCTGTGATGATGGGAATGGCAAAAGCCTTAGCTGTAAATAAGATACCATTAAAGCGATCAGTAATGTTCATTGCTTTCGGGGCAGAAGAACAGGGTTTGCTGGGATCAAAAGCTTACGTTGCCAATCCTGTTATTCCATTGGCAAAGAGTATATTGCTGAATATGGACGGAGTCGGCATCGGTCAATCGATAAATGCAGTCGCGGGAAAGGATTTTCCCGTTATATGGTCTTTTATTGAGGATGCGAACAAAAAATTTGTTCACCGGGCTCTTGCCGGAGGCTCCTTCTCAAATCTTGGAAGACCCCGCCTCGATGCAGCAATCTTCATGCGTGCGGGAGTCCCGTCTTTAAGCTTTTCAACTTTCGGATCGGCAAATTACTACCATATTCCTCAGGATAACCTTGATATTATCAAGCCTGAAATAATGGAGGATCTGGCACAGTTATTATTTGTTGCAGTTGTAGAAATGGCAAACAGTGATAAACCGTTAAAATAATCCCAATTTCATGAAACCCAAAATCAAAAAACCGGCAGCTGGTCTTACCGGGAAAACTCTGACCAGGAGAAGGGCCTTTCTTAAAGGGCTTGCAGGCATACCTCTGATGGCCGGCTTCGGAGGTTCGTTTATCAAAAGCATGTCAGTAAAGGACAACGGGACAATTAGAATCATGGGAACAGACTATCCGGACCTGACCGGTCTCCAGGGTGTTATGCCTCTGGGGAAGCTAGGGAACCTGAACATTTCCAGATTGATAATGGGGTGCAATCAGATCGGAGGCTGGGCACATGCCCGGGATCTGATTTATGCCTCTGGTCTTTTCACAGCCTATAACACCGATCAAAAGGTTATAGAAACACTGTATTTGTCGGAGAAGGCTGGTATAAATACAGCTTTTATGGTCAACCGCTATTATCCTGTTTTCCACAGGTATCTGAAGGAGACCTCTGGTAAAATGCAATCAATATGCCAGACCTATCTCGAAGAGAAAGATTTTCTGGGGGATATCGACAACGCAGTCGATAACGGAGCAACAGCATTATATATCCAGGGAGGATATGGTGACAGATATATAAAGGAAGGCAAAATATCAAAGCTGGCCGAAGCGATAGGGCACATTAAGAAGAAGGGATTTCTTGCCGGCATGGGAGCCCATTCACTTGAGGTAATAAAAGCCTGTGAAAAAGAAAATCTGCCTGTTGATTTTTATGTAAAGACATTCCATCACGACAAATACTGGTCAGCACACCCGATGGACAAAAGAGAAGAGTTCAGCATCGTCGGGGAACCGTCTGATGATCATAACAAGATCCATGACAATATGTGGGACCTGTATCCAAAGCAGACATCGGAGTATATGAAAACAGTCACAAAGCCATGGATAGCGTTTAAGGTCCTTGCCGCAGGCGCCATTGGTCCCAAAGACGGATTCCGTTTTGCCTTTGAAAACGGGGCAGATTTCATCACTGTGGGTATGTTTGATTTTCAGGTTGTGAACAATGTGAATACTGCAATAGAAGTTATTGCAAATCTTGGCAAGAGAGGAAGAAACTGGTATGCCTGATATCTACTTAAGGATCTCAGAGGTGTATTTGTCTGCTATATCAGCCTGATCTTTGGCGAGTCCGGAGATTATTACGATCCTTCTGTCTTTCCAGGCAAGAAAAACCGTACCGTTAAATCCATCCATAAGCATAAATTTGCTGTCGCCGGTCGCTACGGGACTTATACCGGTTGAAGCGACGTAAGTTTCTGCTGTTCTTTTTGCCTCTTCAGGAGAACTTCCTTCTGAAATAAAAATCGAAAAAACATCATTTCCAACCTGATAGGTTGCCCTGAATGCTTTATTCAGGAAACTGTGGCCAAGCACGCTTTCGTTAATAAAAGTCTCTTCATTTAGCTTCCTGCCATCAGCCGGAAATTCTGAAAGCATTGCAGGCATAGAAGCTTCTCCTTCAAGCATTCCCGCAATTCTTGCTGCGAGCGTTTCCTCTGCCTGCAATACTTTTTCCTTTTTTGAATATGTTTTGATCTTAACGTAATAGTCTCCCCTGAAGAAGTTTATAGCTCCATCGGCAATATATCCCTGGGCTCCGAGGTTTATAAACCTGAACGACGGTGATCGTTCAGATGAATAGATGCCAAATGCATTTGTATTGCTGTTATGCCTGTAAATCTCGAGCTTGATTACATTCCTGCCCTTTTTGTATTCAGCAACATTCAGATCAATAAAGCCATACGCCAGGTAATTTTCAGCCGCTCCATTGATGAAGTCCCAGAGGTTTTCGGGAACAAAAACAGGATATTCGGTTTTAAGCTTGAATCCTTTCAGGGACGGATACACAAGTTCCTGTGCAACTGAGCCTGATGAGATAAATCCAAATACAAGAAGAAGGAGAATTTTGTTTTGCATATTTACCGGAATTTAAAGCTATAATAAATATCAGGTCAGAAAATCAGCAGGGACATCTGCAAGTCTTGATATGTCAGCTATTTTCTGCTTTATATCGAAGCTTCTGGAACATTTGACACTGCAGGCACCTGTGCAGTTTTTACAGGGGTCGCTGCCATATCCCAGCTCGTTTAAAAGCGAATATGCCTGAGAAGGATTGGAATATCCGTACGCATACATATATGCCCTCATCAGATCGGGTACGGGAAGCTTCAGAGGACATGCGGGGATACACTTCTCACAACCGGAGCAAAATAAGCCAGGCTGATTACCGGCAATCAGGATATCCTTTTTCTCCTGCTCGGTAAGAGTTATATCTGCAAGCAGCTTTACATTTTTATCGAGCTGATCAAATTGTGTCATTCCCGGTATTGTTGTATGAATATCAGGATTTGATAAAACCCACTTAATTGCAGCATTTGTATTAATTGGTTTTGTTTTCTCCCTGTCAAGGAAACCGCCTCCTGCCAGGGTTTTCATTGCGACAATCCCTATGCCGGATTCAGCTGCCTTGTGTACGGCTGCATCAAGCTCTTTTCTGTAAGCCTGGTTAAAATTATAGGATGTCAGGATCACATCCCAGTCGCCTGTCGACGCAGCGGCATCAATGACAGAGGCCTCATTTTTGTGTGTCGAGAATCCCATGAACCTTATCTTCCCGTCCTTTTTAAGCTTTTTCACGGCATTTATAATGGGCTTGTATTCCAGGTATTCCGGATTGCTTATATCGTGAACATAAAGGATATCAACATAATCCATCTGGAGTCGCGACAGACTTGTATTGAATTTCGAAAGGAAATCTTCAGCAGTGGTTTCAGAAGATGGCACTCCTTCCCTGGAGATTCCCGCGGCTTTGACCTTTGTAGCTAAAAAGAAGGAATCCCTCGGGTAATTTTTGAAAAGGTTTCCAAGCATGATTTCATTATTTCCATTCATGTACCCGTTTGCCGTGTCAAAGAGCTTTATTCCTTGTTCATATGCAGCTTTGCATAAAGCGGGATTATCAGAACGCATAACTCCAAAACTGATCACAGGAACTTTAAGACCAGTCTTACCAAGGGTCCGGTAAATAATATTGCTTTTGTCAGCCTGTGCAACATGCGGAATAACAGCCGGAGACAAAGTAATGCCTGCAGCTCCGGCTAATCCGGTTCTCAAAAATCCCCTTCTGTTCATATTATTTGATTTTTCAATTATTTCAGATTACGTATCCTTACTTCAATTTTTGTATCCTTAAGCAATTTTATTAACTCATCAGTATTTGTATCGCCGTAATGATAGGGGTATAATATTTTAGGATTAAAGGCTTTTGCGGCATCTGCAACCATTGCCGGGGTCATAGTGTAAGGAAGATTCATGGGCAGGAATGCTACATCAATTTCTTTCAGAGCCTTCATTTCAGGGGTATTTTCGGTATCTCCGGCAACATATATCTTCTTGTCCCCTATTTTGATGATATAACCGTTGCCAACACCTTTGGGATGGAAAGGCTGGCCTTTTGAACGCTCATTGACAATATTGTATGCACTTAGAGTCTCTACCGTTATGTTTTTCACAGTTTTAACATCGCCAGGCTTCAGAATCTGGGCCCAGGGCACTTTTGAAATACATGAACCGCTGCAAAACATTACGGTTTCCTGTTTCCTGAGTGTTTTAATCAGTTCAGCATCAAGGTGATCATAATGCTCATGAGTAACAAGTATCAGGTCAGCTTTTGGCAGATCATCATATTTTCCCGAACTCTGCACCGGATCGATATGGATCACAAAATCTCCTGTCCTGAACATCAGGGAACCATGTCCAACAAAAAACATTTCAACATCGCCTGCCGAAGTGCTGATCTTATCAGCTTCCGGCAGATCCTGGGAAAAACCCGGAGCAGTCATGGCAACAAGTATTAAGGTTAAACATATATTTTTCATAATCATTTGATAAGTCCGAATCCTATTATCCGATTTCAAAAATCCCAATATACAAATATTTGTTTTATCGGCTAAAATTGTACATGCTGTTTAAATGTTAATAATATTTAAATTGTTTCCCGGGGCTTTTTCAGATTCTGAAATGTCCATTAATCAAGTGTATATCAAATATATATTTTTCCAACGTATTAAAAAACGTCTTTAAATACGTTTTATAATACGTTGATTGAATTTTGTCAGTGCAATGGTTGAATGAGATTCCTCGCTGGCGCTCGGAATGACAGGGCTCTTGTGGTAAATAGGGAGTGAAGCGGCGCGTTTTGCAAAAAATACTCCTCCGGGAAGAAATTAAAATGCAAAACGCGCCGCTTCACTCCCCAGATGACCCTAAAAGCGACCTGTCATCCTGAACGGAGCGCCAGCGAAGTGAAGGATCTTTATCTACTATCCACCGATTAAAAAGAAACTTGTCATTCGTAACGAAGTGAAGGATTTCATTGTTCCATAATCCAATTGGTTATGATATTTAGTCATTGGGATGTACCTTTACATGGGCTGGAGTGATGGGAAAAGGCGAAACAGGGAGGAGAGACAGGAATGATTTGTAATTTAGATCAGAGCCCTTTTAATACGTTGATTGTAAAATCATCAGAATTGGCAAGCATCAATAAACAATCAGGTATTTAAGTTGTTTTAATATATCGGACTGGCACAGAGATCTGTTGGTCAAATTTTATATTAACATATCGGAAAGTATTGAAATTTTGAATATCTTTCCGGCAGAATTTAGGTTACAGTGTTAATTAATTAACATTGATGTATTTAGGGAAAAGTAAGCTAACTAAAATATTAGCCGGTTTTCTTTTAATTTCCCTATCTGTCTCAGGACAGACAGGGAAAAGTTACAAGTACCATTTTATTGGTGATTTGCAGGAGGGAAATGTAGTTACAGGAGATCGTTCTATAATCATTAACTATAATTTACCTGAGCTTGCCCTTGATGCCATTGTCAACGATAATGGTTCATTTTACAGGATCGCTGTTCCGGGACATTCTCTGACAACCGATCCGGGAAAGCCTGAACTCCCGGTTTTTAACCGTCTGATCAATATTCCTGAGGGGGTCACGTACAGGATCACTATTTCCGATGTAAAATCCTCCAGGATCAAACCGTCAAGAGATAATATCAAAGGTATACTGTTCCCATCCCAGCATGGGGAAACGAAGCAGAATGAAAATCAAAGGCAGGGATTCGTTTTCGATAAGAAATCATATTCCGGGAGAAAAATAATCAGTTCAGATACTGTAAGAATAGAATCCCTTGGAAAAATCAGAAATAAACAACTGTCGAGCCTTATAATTTCACCGGTCAGGTATAATCCAGGTTCAAATTTTCTGGAAGTGATCACATCCATGAAGATAAGGATAACATTTTCAGAGGATATCAGGACTTCTTCCAAATCTGTTTCTTCCGAATCTCCTCTGTTCAATGAAACCCTGGATAAGGGAATTCTTAATTATTTCCCCGAAGACCTCATAACAGGATATTCTGATCAGCCGGTGGGGATGGTCATACTGACTGATACAACCTTCAAAAAATATCTTGAGCCATTTTACAGGTGGAAAATGCAAAAAGGATTTAAGCTTGACATACTCTACAGGGGAGTTCATCAGGCCGGTGTCAGTGACCTGGAATTGAAAGAGTCAATATCAAAAATATATTCATCTGCTTCAACGGCAGGACATCCGCCCGAATACCTGCTTATAATCGGGGATGCAGAAAAGATTCCGTATTTCGGTTCGGATAACATAACTGACCTGTACTACGGTGAATTTGACGGTGGCGGCGATTATCTTCCCGACATGTACATAGGAAGGATCCCTGCCAAAGATACCACAACGGTAAAGTCTGTTGTGGAAAAGATCCTGGAATATGAAAAATTCCAGTTCGCCGACACGAACAATTTCTACTCCAGGGCTCTGGCTTTTGCAGGAAAGGACGGCAACTATGCCAGTTACATGAACGGACAGGTAAAATATGCGATCACAAACTACCTTACACCTGACAACAAAATCAATGAGTTTCACTTTTACTATCCCGACGGATTTACAAAAAAGGATTCAATTGTTAAGCTGATTTCGGATGGGCTTTCCTTTATAAATTATTCAGGTCATGGCACCTCTGCCGGCTGGCTGCATGTTGATATTAAGTCGCCCGATGTAAAAAACTTCAGCAACAGGAGCATGTATCCATTTGTGATAAGCAATGCATGCCGTACAGCACAATTCAATGACACTGCTTCCTTTGGCAACAAAATGGTATTGTCCCAGGGGAAAGGGGCAATAGGATTTATCGGTTGCACCAATGATTCATACTGGGATGAAGATTTTGCCTGGGCTGTCGGGCCGGGAACTCCCAATTCTGATCCCACATATGCACAAACAGGATTAGGTGCTTACGACAGATTATTCCATACACACAGTGAGTTACCGTCTGACTGGTATATTACCATGGGACAGGTCAATTTTGCAGGGAATCTGGCTGTCAGTTCATCCTCTTCACTTAAAAAGAAATATTACTGGGAAACTTATACTGTGCTGGGAGATCCAAGTATTATACCAATAATCGGCACTCCTTCCCCATTCAATATTTCACTGCCCGACACATTGCCAAACGGTATCAGATCGCTGTCGGTCACCATAGATCCTTTTGCGTATATGGCTGTTTCGCATTTTGACAAGCTGTGGGATGCCTCATTTGCCAGTCCGTCGGGATCTGTCGTGCTGGAACTGCCGGGTTTGTCGAATGATTCTTGTCTGGTGGTTGTTACAGGGCAAAACAGGATCCCTGTGATCAGGACCATTTATTTTTCAGATTTCAAGAAGGAATTTATTAATCTTTCTGAATCGGGAATAAATGATGTCACCGGAAATAATAACGGGAAAGCTGATTTTGGAGAAACATTGTACCTGAAGCTTAAGATAAGCAATCTCGGTCTGGCTAATGCCATGAATCTTTCTGCAGCTATTTCATCGACCTCACCCTGGGTGACAATAAACAGAAACAGTGTTTCAATCGGAACGCTTGCCGGAAAATCCGAGACAATTGTTGATGACGATCTTCAGCTTACTATAGATGAAAATGTGCCTGACCTTGGTATCATAACTGTTGATCTGACACTCAAGGACGATAAGACAGAGAAAAAATATAAGATCGATATCAGGATTCATGCACCTGAACTTGAGATAATAAACTGCCTGATTGATGATTCGGTTCTCGGAAATAACAATTATATAGCAGAACCCGGCGAGAATTTTGACCTTATTTTTCAGGTCAGAAATCATGGAAGCAGTAATACATCGGGGCAACTGGTAATTGAGAGTCAGGAAAGTGAACTTGAGATCATTGATTCTGATATTAAATCGGGAATTCTGCATTTTGGTGAGATATCAGATATACATGTAGCTGTAAAGCTTTCCTCATCAGCTCAATATGGAGACTTTATTACGTTAATATCGACTCTTGACTGTTCGCCGTATATTGTTGACAATAATTTCTCATTCAGGGTCGGCAGGGTACGCGAGAGTTTTGAATCATCAACATTTACTGTTTTTCCATGGATCAACCTGAGTTCAAAACCATGGATAATAGCCGGATCGAATTCGGCCGACGGAAATTTGTCGGCGCGCTCAGGTATAATAAGCCACAATGCGGCTTCTGCTTTGATGATAAGGACCTATTTCCCGGAACCCGACTCACTAAGGTTTTTTTACAGGGTCTCATCAGAGCCTAATTATGATTATCTCCTGTTTAATCTGAATGGTACTGAGATAATAAGGAAATCCGGAGAAACTGACTGGGAAAAACATTCAGTTGCGGTTCCTGCCGGTTTAAATAAAATGGAATGGATATTCAGGAAAGATAACTCCGTATCGCAGGGTGCAGACGGTGCCTGGATTGACCTTATCGACTTTGCAGGCACAGCTGTGGTGAAATATATCCAGAAAGACCTGGAAGTTGCAAGAATTGTTTCTCCTGTGCAAAAGGAGTATTATGGTCAGGAACCGGTTTCTGCTAAAGTCCTGAATGTCGGAAAAGACACATTGGATGGATTCAATCTTGCCTATTCCATTAATGGCATGATGCCTGTAAGCCAGCACTTTAAATCCAAACTGATACCTTACCAGGATTCTGTTACCATTACTTTCGACAGACGGGCAGATATGGATCTGAGCGGGATTTATGATATTCTGGTCTTCGGGTATGAGAACACCGATGATTATTTATTGAATGATACCTTAATGGTACAGGTTGAAAACACTGAAATAGAAGAGTCTGTCAATATTTTCCCGAATCCTTTCACGGACAAGTTGAATATCATCATTAACTCAAAGATCAACAGGAGTGTACGCATAAGCATGACAAATGTGTCGGGGAAAGTTGTTTTCACTGAAAATGTGGAATTAGCCGAAGGTGAAAATGACATCTTCATAAACACCCATCAGCTGAGTCCCGCACTTTATATCCTTAATATCAACGGAGCCAATTATACAAAAGCTTATTCCCTGATAAAGTTAAAGCAATAGGCATTTTATATCCGTATCTCTTATTTTTGTTACCTCAAAATTGAATCACCATGAGTGAAAAAATTCCCACCCGTGAGCAGGCTCTGGCTCTTTTCAGACAATACAACAAGTCGGATAGCCTTTTAAAGCATGCTTTTGCTGTCGAAGGTGTCATGAGATACATGGCCCGAAAATCTGGTGAAGATGAAGAAAAGTGGGGAATTATAGGACTGGTGCATGATCTTGATTATGAAATGTATCCGGAGCAGCATTGTACAATGACTGAAAAGATCCTCAGGGAAAACCTCTGGCCCGAGGAATATATAAGAGCAGTATTAAGTCATGGATGGGGACTTGCTTCGGATACAGAACCTGTTTCACTGCTCGAAAAGACCATTTATGCCATAGATGAGCTGACAGGTCTGGTTGCCACCAGCGCGCTTGTAAGGCCGTCAAAAAGTGTTCTCGATATGGAAGCAAGATCGGTCAGGAAGAAATGGAACGATAAAAGATTTGCCGCAGGTGTCGACAGAACGGTGATTGAAAAAGGTGCAGCAATGCTGGGTGTAAGTCTCGATGATCTGATTACGGATTGTATTATGGGAATGCGGGAGGTGGCGGAAGAGATAGGATTAGGGGGATAAAATAGTAAAGGGACGTTGCATGCAACGCCCCTAACCAATTATAAATCTGAATTCAGGATATTATTACATTTCCTTTATCTTAATATTCCTGAACCATACATCATTGCCATGGTCCTGAAGACCTATGTAACCTTCTTTGGCAGGATTAACAAACATCGGCCAGTCTTTAAACTTTGAGTTTGCTACACATTTTTTTCCAGTCATCGGTCCACAGGTGAAATTCAACAACATTGGCACCATTTTGTTTAAACACAACTGTTCCCTGGTAGCAAAGAATGCCAACCTGGTTCCATTCACCAGCCGGTTTTGTATTCTGAGGATTCGCAGGTAGCAGGTCATAAAGAGAACCTGCTTTCCGGTTACCATTTACACCCAATTGGCATCGGGATGTTTGTCGTTATCAAGGATCTGCATTTCAGGAGCAGATTTGTAGATCGCTGTATCGGGAATTTCCTGGGCAAGAAAAAATATTCCGCTGTTTCCCCCTTCTGAAATCTTCCACTCCAGAGATAATTCAAAATTGCTGAACTTCTTATCATATATGATATCACCGCCACCTGCTCCGCCAGCTTCACCGGCGCCTGAGCCAATGCAATGCAGGGTGCCGTCAACCACTTCCCATCCTTTGGACGGGAATGCTGTTGTATCGTATCCTCTCCATCCGGCGGTGGAAGTGCCGTCAAAAAGCATCGTCCACTCATCTTTTGGTGCTTCCTTTTCCGCTTTTTTACCTTTTGATCCGCATGATGTTACGAGTCCGAGGACAAGAACACATGATAGAATTATGTTTATCTGTTTCATATTAATTATTTTAATGTTAAATATGTAGAGACGGAATGCATTCCGTCTCTACCAGAAATAATTATCGGTTAAATATTAAGCAGGCATTTCAGGTAATGACCAACCGGCACGATAAGTATGTTTGATCATTTCATTGGCGAACTCCCTTGCAGTCAATGGTGAGATTCGGTCTGTCGAATCTAGGATCGCCGTCAACAATTGTGAAGTTATCCGATATGGTGAGCCTCACTTTATCTTCCGCACCGATATTCAGGAATTCCATCTTTTCGCCATTCCATTCAAGTTCCTTGTTAAGACCCTGAAGTCTGACAGCAAGAACACCCATTACAACCATTTCATTGAATGGTCCTGCTTCGGAGAAGTTTGATTTGGTCTGAACCCTGCTTTCGGGACTCTCCTTGCAAGCACGGACCCAGTCCATTTCATGTCCGCCCCTGATCGCATTTTCAACTCTTCTTTCAGTTTTTGGAACAACAGGTTTACGGCCTGATAGCAGCCATGGATTAACACCGTAGCAACCACAGATAAGTTTATCTTTTGTTCCATGGAAAATAACTCCACCACCCTGATCATTCATATTTTTTCCGGCCGGCCATCCTGCAGGTTTTGGCGGCTGTAATCCACCGTCATACCAGATTACTTCAACCTGTGGAAGTTTCATCTTGGCATTTTTCGGAGTAACTCTTTCAGGATAAATAAGCGTGACCATCTGAGCATTCGGAGCACAATCTGTTAGAAGCAATGTAGAACTTCCCTGAGCCCTGATCGGGTATTGAAGCTTCAGACCTTTGAATACCGGATGAAGAATGTGGCAGGCCATATCACCAAGAGCTCCTGTTCCGAAATCCCACCAGCCTCTCCAGTTCCATGGAGTATAAAGGCTGTTATATGGACGCATCTTGGCAGGTCCTATAAAGAGATCCCAGTTCAAGAGTTTCAGGAACCCATTCACCTTTGGGAACATTTAAGCCCTGAGGCCAGATCGGACGGTCGGTAAAGGCTTCAACTCTTCTCACTTCACCAATTTCACCATTCTGCAAGCCATTCAATAATGAGGTTAACACCTTCTGCCGATGAACCCTGGTTACCCATCTGTGTTGCAACTTTATGTTTTGCAGCCAGTTTTGTAAGCAGTCTCGATTCATAAACAGTATGGGTAAGAGGCTTCTGAACATAAACATGTTTCCCCATTGTCATGGCATTTGCAGCAACGATGGCATGGGTGTGGTCAGCAGTTGCAACAATAACTGCATCAATTGATTTTCCCATTTCATCATACATCTTCCGCCAGTCCCAGTAAGGTTTGGCACCCGGATTATCTGCAAATACTTTTTTCGAGTATCCCCAGTCAACATCGCAGAGAGCAACTATATTTTCGGTTCCTTTAACGGCTCTCAGGTTTGAATTACCCATGCCTCCGATTCCGACAACTGCAATATTCAGTTTGTCGGCCGGAGCCCTGTGGCCTAAACCGCTGATGACTGAGCTAGGGAGTATGGTCAGTCCTGCGGCAACAGCACCGGTTGTGCCAATAAATGACCGGCGAGTAATGTTTTTGGATTCTTCTTTCATTGTCAGGTATTTTAAATTTGTTGTTAAGATTTTATTTGATTGTAAAAGTAATAATTTCTTAATGATTTCAATTCATAAATAAAAGTTGCTAGTTGCTGTTGCTTGTTGCTTGTTGTTTTCAATAAGTTGAATGTTTCAATTATATTTAACAAAAATCATTAATCTCACTTTATCCGACTAGTAACCAGCACCTAGCAACGAGCAACCAGTAACCAGCACCAGAAGCCTTTAGAGTTCCCTTATCCAGATGTTCCGGTAGGCAACAGGATTTCCATGATCCTGAAGGACCAGAGCTTCGGCGCCGTGTTTTCTGATTGAATACTCAGGAATACCTACATATAGTGTTGGCCCTCTGAGACTTACGTTATTCTGGATTAGCACGCCATTATGGAGTACAGTAACCCGGGGAGGAGTGAAATAGTCAGTGCTGTCGTTCCCGAACCGGGGTGCTGTATAGATGATGTCGTATGACTGCCATTCTCCCGGTTTTCTGCTGGCATTTACCAGAGGAGCATATTGCTTGTAAAGTGAGCCAGCCTGGCCCTGCCTGTAAGTCTTGTTATTATAGCTGTCAAGAACCTGGACCTCGTACAGTCCCTGAAGATAAACTCCGCTATTGCCTCTTCCCTGTCCGTCACCCATAACCTCGGATGGTGATTTCCATTCGATATGAAGCTGGAAATCGTTGAATTTCCGTTTTGTCTGGATGACGCCTGAACCTTTTACACAAACGAGTTCTCCATCCTTTACGATCCATTTGGTGGGATTGCCCCTCCTGTCCTGCCATTCCTTATTTACATCCGATCCGTCAAACAGAATAATAGCGTCTGAAGGCGGCATTCCTGCAACAGCCGCAGGCTGAATAATTTTTACCTCAGGATCAAAAAATTCAGTCATCTGGGGAGTCATTCTGGCAGGATACTCCTGTTTTTGCTGGTCAGGTGGAGCTGTCCGCTGCTGCTGCTGGGCATTGCATATAACAAAGGGGAACAGCATTAATACAAAAATCATTTGTTTTTTCATTTGAGATAATTGGTTTTAATTTATAAAATCGATTTACTATAATCATGTTCTGATAAACAGGTTATCCTTAAAATAATTAAGAGGGTGTCCTCGTTACACCCTCTCAAAATTAATTACATTTTAAATAAAGCTGCTATCCGAAGACAGTTTTAACCTTTTTTAATAACCCGGATTTTGCTGTAATTTCGGATTTGCATCTATCGCCGTTTGCGGAATAGGGAACAACTTACGGAATTCAGCAAGCGGATTAGGCCTCCAGACGGGGATTGGATTTAAAAATGTACCAAACCTGATCATATCCTGTCTTCCCCAGTTTTCCCAGGCCAGTTCAAACCGGCGTTCCAACCTGATATCATCGAGGGTAACGCTGGTTTTAAGCTTGGCAGGATCGGTGAAAGCTCTTTTTCTGAGCTCATTTACAAGCCTGGTTGCTTCGGTATTATCCGTACCGAGCCTTACAAGGCACTCAGCTTTCATAAGATAGACATCGGCAAGCCTGTAGATCGCATTGTCATTTTCCATTGCCGTAACACCTTTCTTAAACTCCCACTTATTGCATCGTGCTCCGTCTTCCTGTTCCACCTGTCCCCATCCGTCTGCATCGATAGCGTATTTTATGGTCACATCGACAGTAGTGGTTCAGTGGTCGCCCGTGGGCCGTAATAATGACCTGTCCGGTTGAAGGATCTGTCATCGGGCCAATCAGAAAGCTCCCAAGATACCTTTTATCGACCGGGTCGAACGACTTGACATAATCAGCCTGGGCACATATCCCGTTATTTGCGCCTCCAGGAAGTCCCAATGATTTCGGATCAAGATAATGAAGGGTATAACCACGGGCCGGATGTCCATAGGATATACTGTTTACAGCCGATAAGATCTGCTCTTTGGAATTTTCATTGCTGGCACTGAACTGACCTTTCCAATCAACTTCCAGGGAATAGGGAAGTGACATTATAACATCACAGGCGTCAATACACTCCTGCCATTTCGGACCACCTGTAGGATTCCATACCAGGGCATTCAGGTACATTTTAGCAAGCATAAAGTAAACTGCTCCCTTGGTATACTTTCCATAGCTCGATGCGGATACATCTGACCTTATTTTATCTTTTATATCGTTTAGTTCAGACAATACCCATGCATAAACTTCAGCACGTGGTTTTGTATCTGGTTTGGTCACATCTGTAAAATCAGTCACAAGCGGCACGTTCCCATAACAGTCGACCAGCTCCATGTACCTCATTGCCCTTGCAGCTCTGACCTGGGACAGGTATGGTTCTTTGTCACTAATTGCCTCACTGTTTTCAATCAGATAAATAATCTGGTTGAAGTTTGTTATCCGGGAATAACTGGTATTATAAATATTAATGGCGGCACTGGTTTTTGGCGTCCACATACCCATTGTCATCTCTTTATAAGCACCACCATCCCACCAGTCTCCACCTCTTCTGGTCGGAGTCACTGACATATCTGTGCAATTCTCCTTTGGAGCAGGACTTCCCACGCAGTTAAAATCCCTCAGACGCAAGTAAATAGGTGCAAGAATTGAATTTATCTCAGATGGCGTTGTACCATATGAATCCATTGGTAATTGAGAATATACTTCTTCATCAAGGTCTGTACATCCAACGGCCAATAATCCTATGAGCATTATTAATGCTAAGTATATTGTTAACTTTTTCATAATAAATCAGTTTTAGAGTTAAAAAGCAACATTTACACCCAATATATAGGTCCTTGATTTAGGATAATATTCCCTTCCCTCAATGCCGGGATCAAGTCCGCTCATTGACACCTCAGGGTCAACTCCCTTGTATTTCGTAAAGGTCATCAAATTATGAGTTGTGGCATAAACTCTTACCCTGCTGATTCCCAGCAGGTCTTTTGGTACTATTGAATATGCCAGGGTCATATTATCCAACCTTGCGAAGGCTCCTTTTTCGATGTAATAACTGGTAAAAATCGGACTCTGTTTTAATCCCATGTCCAAGGCTACATGTAAACTATTTGCCCCGGGCAACCACTGTAAATTAGCATATGACATTTTTGAAAAATTTAAAACATCATTACCCAGTACTCCTCTGAGAAAGAATGAAAATTCTAAATTCTTATATGTAATTAAATTATTAATGCCATAGGTTAATTTAGGCTGCGCTTTCCCGATATAGGTATAGTCAGAAACTGTAAAACCAGCTTTCCCGTCAATCATGTCGTCTAAAATATACTTCCCGGCATCATCGATTCCAAGACATAGCGGTCCAAAAAACTGACCTACCTGATATCCTTCCTGAACTATATGAGTCGTATTGGTAGAACCTCCCCTTACCCATGCGCTTCCCGTTTTGATAACTGAAGTGGTAAACTCTTCATTTGAAAGCTTGAGTATTTTATTTTCGTTATGGGCAGCGTTTACAGATACAGTCCATCGCAGATTGGTTTTCCTGATGACATCTCCACTCAGCGTAAGTTCAAGCCCTTTGTTTTCCATCGATCCGACATTTGCTACCATTGTCGTATACATATAAGGTGGCGACGGTACCGGATAGCTGTACAGAAGGTCCTTGGTAACTCTGTTGTAGTATTCAATTGTTCCGTTAATTCTGGCCTCGAAAAGACTGAAATCAACTCCTACGTTGAACTGCGATGTCGACTCCCATTTCAGATTCGGATTTGGATTCTGGCTCACTGAATAAGCCGTGTGCCATGCTCCACTATCAAAATACTGCCCGGCTGAACCATACAGTGATAATGACTGGTAAGGGTTCAAACCACTCTGATTTCCGGAGACACCATAGCCAACCCGTAATTTTAATTCGTCCACAAAACTCTTCAGACTTTGCAGGAATGGTTCATCGATAATTCTCCACGCGGCAGACACTGAGGGGAATGTCCCCCATTTATTGTTGGGACCAAATTTAGATGAACCATCACGGCGTACGGTAGCTGAAAGAATGTAACGATTTGCAAATGAATAATTTATTCTTCCAAAAAATGAGATTAATTTATTCATGGATGCACTTGAGGTTACATCACCGGTTAACAGTTGTTCTCCGGCACCCAGATTGTTAAAACTAAAAAGGTTTGTCACAAAATACCGGTTTTGTGCAAAAGCTGACTGGTCGTAATAATCTTCATAAGAATAACCTCCCAGCAGGTTTACATCATGCCTACCGAATTTCCTGGCATAATTTAGTGTCGTTTCAAGGAGATTTTTATCACTCGTTGCAGACGAGCGTGATGCTGTTCCATTAGTTGCTCTTCCGGCACGGGTCCGTGAATCAAGATATTGGCTGGCATCGTAGGAATTGCGTTCCTTGTAAAAGTTTATTCCTGCCGACAAACCGTTCGTAATTTTCAAAGTTGCTTTTCCATTTACAAACAGCTGGCCTGTTTTCCGGGGAAACTTGTTGTAGTCTTGATTTCTAACTGGATTTCCCTGGTCATATTCATCAGAATCCCACCATGTTCCGTCAGGATTTTTTACCGGAATGGTAGGCACCACATTATAAGCCAGGACAAAATTATATGTATAGGTCGACTGATAGTCCCTCTGGTTCAAACCACCCGACAGATTCAGATCCAACCGGTCCTTCAAAGCCTTTTGATTGACTGAGAACCTGGTATTAAGCCGTTTCTGGTAGTTGTCCCTCATAACACCCTGCTGATCGAGATAAGAAACAGAGACCCTGTAACTATTATTTTCTCCTGCTCCTGAAACCGACAGGTCGTGGTTTTGGGTGACTCCTGTTCTCATGATTTCGTCAAACCAGCTGGTGTTGGCGCCCTTATCAAAGACGGTGATATCAACACTGTTATCTTCAGCCCATTGCCTGTACTCATCAGCTGTCAGTACATCAGGCTTATTGCTCACAATGTCAATAGCGCCATACACATTATAATCCACCGTCGTTCTGTTCTGGACTCCCCTTTTGGTCGTGATCAGAATTACCCCGCTGGCTGACCGTGAACCATAAATTGCTGCAGCTGAAGCATCCTTCAGTACGCTGATCGATTCTATATCCTGTGGAGCAACTGAGCTCAGACTCAATCCCGGGACTCCATCTATTACAACAAACGGTTCACTGCTTCCCGTCAACGACGAAGTACCCCTTAACCTCATTGATTGTTCAGCGGTAACATCACCGGTTGAAGTTGTGATGGTTAATCCGGCAACTTTGCCCTGAATAAAATCAGCAGCGGTTCTTGTAATACCGGCATTAAAGCTTTTTTCAGTAACATTGGTAACTGAGCCGGATATTGCCCTCCTTTGCTGGGTTCCATAGCCGACCACAACAATTTCGTCCAATCCTACAGCGCTTTCAGTGAGCGAAACGCTTACAGAAGTTTGTGACCCTACAGTCACTTCCAGAGGGGAATATCCGACAAATGAAAACACAAGCACAGAGCCGGCGGAAGCAACATTAAGAGTATATCTCCCGTCAGCGTCTGAAATGGCTCCGTTTGTTGTCCCCTTTTCGACAATATTTACTCCCGGTAAGGCCTGGCCTTTTTCATCAGTAATACGGCCGGCGACAGTTCTCTGCTGATCATTGTTTTTCACTGATCCAGCCTTTTCATCCGGCTGAGATGATACAGCAAAGAGTTGGAAAGATCCTGACAATAACAAAACAGTTGTAAGTACCATTACTATTCTTATCTTTTTAAGATGCAACAGTAATGAAACAAAATAGATAAATCTTTTTGTCATAAAGGTAAGTATTAGGTTATTTTAAGTACTATAAGGCTATCAGACAAGATAGCAATAACAGATAAGAAGATGGACATACCAAAATCAATGGAGCTGGAGTTCTTCATAGGCAGGCAGGTTAGTTTAAGGCTTAAAAACGTCAATAATAAAATTCCGGATCTCCAAAATCCGTCTACAAGATATTAAAAAAAGATTAAAAATCAAATGCTTTATTAAAAAAGATTAAAAGACCAGGTTTTTCTGTTACTCTGCTGAAAACAGAACTCTGTTTCTGGTAATGAATATCATCTTGTCAGAATCCTATGGTGTAAGCAGGATCTGTCAAATCCTCATTGTGAATTAAAAATATTAAATTTGAAAACTTTACCTGTATTCATATAGTTGAATTCCGGTTTCAATGATTCGTTAAATGTTTATTATCTGTTGCATCCATTAAGCTTCAATATGAAAAGATATGTACCTCTTTTGAGTATACTATTACTGATCTTTTCCTGTAAACCCGGGGAAAAAGAAAATGGGGAAAATGAATTGTTTTCATTGTTATCCCCTGCCGTAACCAATGTTGATTTTGTAAACCAGCTAACAGAAACGGAACAATTTAATATCATACAATATCTTTACTTCAATAATGGTGCAGGGGTTGCTGCCGGAGACATCAATAACGACGGCCTGACAGACCTGTATTTCACTTCAAATCAAAATCCCAACAAACTATACCTGAACAAGGGGAATCTCAAATTTGAGGATATCACCGAAAAGGCCGGAGTGGCAGGAAAAGGTGATTGGAAGACCGGTGTAACAATGGCAGATGTGAATGGTGATGGTCTTTTGGATATTTATGTTTGCCAGGTTGGAAATTACAAGGTAGTTCATGGGAAGAACCAGTTATTCATTAATCAGGGAGATCTTACATTCAAAGAAGAGGCACATGAATATGGACTTGATTTTCAGGGTTTTTCAACACAGGCAGCTTTTTTTGACTACGATATGGATGGAGATCTTGATATGTACCTTCTGAACCATTCAGTACATACTTCCCGCAGTTATGGTGCAGTCAACTCTTCGCTTTGATCATGATTCGCTTGCAGGTGACAGGTTATACAGGAATGATGAGGTCGATGGGAAGCGGTTTTTTCATGATGTTACAACTCAGGCAGGTATTTACAACAGTCAGATTGGTTATGGTTTGGGAGTAAATATCAGTGACATCAACAACGATGGCTATCCGGATATTTATATTGATAATGATTTTCACGAAAATGATTATTTGTATATCAACAACGGCAATGGTACTTTTTCAGAGCGATTGACTGAATCTATTCAGCATACAAGCAGATCCTCAATGGGTAATGATGTAGGAGATATCAACAATGACGGTCTTTTGGATATTATGGTTCTGGATATGCTTCCGGAGGAGGAAAAAATCCGGAAACAATCAGGAGGGGAAGATGATTATGAGCTATTTATGTTAAAGCTGGAACATGGTTATGGTTACCAGTTTGTGCGAAATACGCTGCAACTGAATCTGGGAGGCGGAATATTCAGTGAAATCGGGCGACTGGCAGGGGTTTACGCTACCGACTGGAGCTGGTCTCCTTTGTTTTGTGATGTTGATAATGACGGATGGAAAGATCTTTTTATTACGAACGGAATTTATCGCAGAGCCAATGATCTGGATTATGTCAGGTTTTTAACGAAGAATAGCTTTTTTACCATGGAGGAAAATAAAAATACTCCGGATAAGGTATTGTACGACAAAATGCCGTTGTATCCATACTATAATTACATCTATAAAAATAACGGGGATCTCACATTTTCGAATATGGCCGATGAATGGGGATTTAACACCCGGTCATATTCCAATGGCTCAGCTTATGCCGATCTGGATAATGATGGTGATCTGGATCTGATTGCCAATAATATCAATGAGCCAGCATATATCTACAGGAACAACGCTACAAACCAGCAGGTAACCATTTTTTATCAGTTGCATTGAAAGGCAAAGGTTTAAATACCCGCGGCATTGGAACCCGTGTGACAGTATTTTACAGGATCAGAAGCAGATTGCGGAGCAATTTCCTACCAGGGGATTTATGTCGGCATCTTCAGATGTTTTACATTTTGGATTGGGAGCGGTCAAAGTGATTGACTCTGTTCTTGTACGTTGGCCGGATCAGTCAGAACAGATGATAAAAGATGTTCCTGTTGATAAGTTTATTACATTGGAAATGAAGAATGCAGGGAAGCCTTTAAGGCGAACTGTAAAGGAAAATGAAAACATGAAGTTGTTTTCCCAAACCCGGATCCCGGGGATTGAGTACAGGCACCAGGAAGATCCTTACGTTGAATTTACCCGTGAGCACCTGATACCCCATAGTCTCTTGACCGAGGGACCAGCCCTGGCTGTTGGCGATTTAAATGGTGACGGAATGGAAGATCTTTTTGTTGGCGGGGCAAAAGGGCAGCCATCAAGTATATTTATTCAGCAGAATGACGGAACTTTCAAGCCATTTGATAGTGCCTGTTTTCATAAAGGACCTTTACTCCGAAGATGTTGATGCAGCAGTGTTTGACGCTGATGGAGACGGTGATCTTGATCTCTACATTGTGCGGGGAGGTAGCGAGGTAATGGTCGGAAATCCTTTGCTGGAGGACAGGCTGCTTATAAACAACGGAAAAGGGGAATTTACTGAGTGTGAAAAAGGATCATTACCTTTTACTGCTAATAACGGTTCCTGTGTGCGGCCATGCGACTTTGACGGAGATGGTGATCTGGATTTGTTTGTAGGTTCAAGATCTATACCCGGGATATATGGATTATCTCCCAATCAGTTATTACTTGAAAACGACGGGAAAGGCCATTTTAAGGATGTGACAGATTACAGAATGAAAAGACTGAAAAAGATCGGTATGGTGACTGATGCATGCTGGATGGATTACGACCAGGATGGTGATAAGGATTTAATAGTGGTTGGTGAATGGATGAAGGTTTGTATTTTGACGAATAATAAGGGATTTTTTACTGATGTAACCCGTAAATCAGGTATGGAGGAAACATCAGGATGGTGGAATTGCATACGTGCCGCTGATGTTGACGGGGATGGTGATCTGGATTTAATAGGTGGCAATTTAGGACTGAATTCCATGCTGAAGGCTTCAGTAAAGGAACCGGTCGAAATGTACCTGAATGATTTTGATGATAATGGATCGCTCGATCAGGTGATCTGTTCATATCAGGATGGCATCAGTTACCCTGTGGCTTCCCTGGATGAGCTGATCAGTCAGATGCCTGGTTTGAAAAAAAAGTATCCAAGTTATTCTGATTTCGGAGGTAAAACTGCAAAAGATATTTTTGGGAAGAAAACATTGAACAAATCCATCTTAAAAAGTGCAGTACTGTTTGAAAGTTGTCTTTTCCTGAATAATGGAGATGGAACTTTTAAAATAGAAAAACTTCCCAAAATAGCCCAGGTATCCCCTGTTCGCGATATTATGGTCCATGATTTTGACCTCGATGGAAAGATGGACCTTGTTCTGGTTGGAAATGATTATTCCGTCAGACCATCGATGGGTCGTTATGATGCAAGTTATGGCTGGTGTTTATTGGGTGATACCGGTCATGGATTTAAACCATTGATGCCGGTGATAAGCGGTCTTAAGATAAAAGGGGATGCAAGGAAAATACTTCCGATTAATGTAACGGGAAAACATTATCTGGTGGCTGCAGTAAATAACGGAGATCTGCAAATATTCGAAT
>CAWHGX010000027.1:0-23454 GCA_963828775.1 uncultured Bacteroidales bacterium
TTTTCAAACGGTTGCAAACGACTATAAATGATTTACAAACAGATATAAATGTTTATTTACCGATTTAGTTTTACAGGCGGATTTATGTTTGCATCAGATAAGTCATATGTCAAACTAAAACCTTAAAGTCATGAACAATTTAAGAAACAGAGTAATGCTGATCGGCAACCTTGGTCAGGATCCGGAAATTAAAACCCTTGAAAGCGGCAAGAAAGTTGTGCACTTCACCATTGCAACCAATGATGCCTACAAGAACAATGACGGTCAGAAAGTTGAAGAAACAACATGGCATAACATCGTTGCCTGGAATGGTCTGGCAGAACGGGCAGGCAAATTCCTGAAAAAAGGTAGGGAGGTTGCTGTTGACGGACGGCTTGTTTACAGGAGCTATGAGGACAAGAAGGGAGTAACTAAGTATATTACCGAGATTGTCCTTAATGAAATTCTTTTGCTGAGGTCGTCAACCAGAAATGGAGAAGTAAAGGAGGAATAATCCGTGTCTGATCGCTGTATCGATCGTGAAAGAGGTTGTTCTCTTGCAGAACAGCCTCTCTGTTTATTCAGGTATGCTCAGGCATCCCGGCCTGCTTTAAGGGCTTTAAGATTTACTTCCACAATTTCTTCTCCCTTTTTCCCGAAAAAGCTTTCTTACTGCATTTTCGAGGCTTTCAAAAGGCATATCGATATAAGGGATGCAGCACCGAGAATTACCATATTCCCCGACCGGGAAGAACCGGCTTCCTTCGCAATAGTCGTCGGCATCAATTATTTTGTGATTTTTTATTTTCCTGATCTCTTTCAGTATCTCTTCAACAGGAGGATAATCAGAGATGTTTATAAAAGGTGTCGAATTTGTTACCAGCCATCCTGATTTTGAGAGCCATGGAAGATATCTCAGCGATTCCATTGGTTCAACAGAGATAATAAGATCAGCTTTCCCGTAAGGGATAAGGTCGGAAGATATTGGCTTGCCCGACAGCCGCAGGTGAGACTGGACATCTCCTCCTCTCTGGCTCATGCCATGAACCTCCGATTGCTTCAGATAAAGATTATTCTCGACTGCAGCCAGACCGATTATTGCAGCAATAGACAGTATTCCCTGCCCTCCCACTCCGGACAAGACTATATCACTTTTCATATTTGTTCCTCTTTATTATTGGTTTCTGAAGCTTCAGCTTTCTTCCTTCTTGCTGCCGTCTGGATGCACTCACGTGAAGAAATTATTACTGAAACACCTTTATGATTAAATTCTTCCTGCATAATCTGAATGTTCTCTTCATGATTCTTACGCAATGGGATAATTGTTCTTATATGTTCCGGAGCAACTCCTATGCCTTCGCAGATTTTTTCAAGACGGTCTGGTTGCATGCGATTTCTGCCCTCCGGTCATTCCTGTTGTCAGAGTTATCTGAAATTATTATGGTGACAGGTGAGTTTTTAACCACTGCATCAAGAAGTCCTGTCATTCCTGAATGAGTGAATGTTGAATCACCAATAACTGCTACCGATGGATGCAATCCGGCATCAGCTGCTCCAACAGCCATTGTGACCGAAGCTCCCATATCAACGCATGAATTAATTATATTGAATGGTGGCAGTGCGCCAAGGGTATAGCATCCTATATCCGAAAAAACGCCATTACTTTTAAAGGGTTTCAGAGCTTCAATAACGGCATTAAAAGTATCAGAATGACCACAGCCTTTGCAGAAAGAAGGTGGTCTTGACTTTACAATTGACGGTACTTTTAAAACAGGTTCATGCTTAAGACCAATAGCTTTTGCGACGAGTGCAGGGTTCAGTTCACCTTCGCGAGGTACTGCCCCGTCAATTCGGCCAACGATTTTAAGACTATTATCCAGGATCCCTCTCAGCGCCTCTTCCACCAGAGGGTAACCCTCTTCAAGTACCAGAACTTCCTCACATCTGGCCGTCAGATCGCTGATCAGGTCTTTTGGAAACGGGTATGCTGTAATTTTCAGCACCGGAAAATCCGGCTCCTTTTCCTGAAAATTCTCCATAAGGTAATTGTAAGCTATTCCGCATGTAATAACACCTATTTTCCGGTTTTTACCATCCCTGAAAATATTGAATTTCGAAATCCTGTTATCATATTTTAATGATTCGTAGGTTGATAACAGAGCTTTGTATTTCTTTCGTGCGATTGCAGGCAATAAGACAAATTGCCGTGGATCGGAAGGCAGACGGAATTTTTTTTCAGGTTCTGCAGGTCTGCGTCCAACGGCAGCTCTCGAATGTGCAAGACGTGTAGTTATCCGGAAGAGCACGGGTAATCTGTATTTTTCAGAAAGGTCAAAAGCATCAAAAACCATGTCGTATGCTTCCTGCTGATTTGATGGTTCAAATACAGGAACAAATGCAAATTTTCCATAGAACCGCGAGTCCTGTTCATTCTGAGATGAATGCATGGATGGATCATCAGCAGAAACTACTATCAGACCGCCGTTTATGCCGGTAACTGCTGAATTAATAAAGGGATCGGCCGCAACATTTAATCCGACATGTTTCATTGCTGCCATTGCTCTTTTTCCGGTGTATGACATTCCCAGGGCAGCCTCCAGTGCAGTTTTTTCATTGGCAGACCATTCCCTGTGAACACCGCGGCCGGCAGCCTCTTTCGATGCCTGTATGTATTCCATAATTTCTGTTGAGGGAGTACCCGGATAGGCATACATCCCGCTCAGACCTGCATCCAGAGCCCCAAGAGCAATAGCTTCATCACCTAAAAGAAGTAGTTTTTGCATATTACAGTACTAAAATATTTACAGGTAAAAATGTAGAAATGAACCAGTATAAAAATACCTGATTAAGTTTAGATATGAAATTTATTTAAAAATAAGTTAAATGTTTTATCGTTCCGTTCAATAATGTTTATTTTGCAGACTCTTTACCAGGGTAATGGTTTTGAATATTATAGAAAATTGAATTGACCAGATCACTTTATACCATACTTCTATTCTTACTGCCTCTCTGTATTGTTGCCGGTCAGAAACAGGAACAGGAGAGGTTTTTCCAGGTCAGCGGAATAATTACTGATGAGGAAAATAATGCTTTATCAAACGTCGGAGTTATCTCGTTAAAGCTGAGAAGAGGTACTGTAAGCGAAAAAACAGGTATTTACAGTATTACCAGTACTCCTGGTGACACAATATTTTTCAGAGCGCTTGGTTTTAAGAAGAGGTCTCTGATTCTTCCACGCGATTTTGAAGGCCGACATTTCAGCCTGGATGTTAAACTTGAATTAGATACAATACCGATTGAAAATGTGGTGGTTATGCCATGGAAGACTTACAGTGACTTTATTAAGGAGATGACAAAACCAACACCGGTAGATCCGGAAATTGAGAATATGAACAGGAATATTGCTTCAGTAAGTGATGCAGTATCAAGTACCAAAGGCGTGAGAATTACTCCGGAAGCAGGCTACAGGTATGCAATGCAGCAGAATTTCAATATGACGGCTACCAGGAACCAATATCCTGTCAATAACCTGCTCAATCCTTTTGCATGGGCAAAATTTATCAGCGGATTAAAGAACGGTTTGCTGAAGAATCAACAGGCAGATAAGCCAACCAGGACAAAGGCAAAAAACAAGAAGAAGAAAAATCGTGAGGAAAAATAATGGCAAAATAGTTGGCATTCTTGGAACTGTAATAATACACTTAATAGCAGGTATAATTTTCATGTCATTTAAGCTGCAGTCATTAAGAACAGATGAAAAGCGCATTGAAAAGTTCGAAATAGAATTTGCAGCAATCGAAGAAAAAAAGGTCATTGAAAGACCGGTCGAACTGCCCCCTACTTCAGTTGAAAATATCCTTCACGATGATGTTGAGATGTTGAACATCGCACGAAACCTTGCCAGCAAGAGCGAAGAGAAGATTGATCCTGATGATTATATTGATAAGGTAAAGGAAGAGCTTATTCAAAGCGGTAAACTTGGTACTGATAATTATCTCGACGCTCAGAGAGGAAATGCCCGGATGACGGAAGACGACCTGCTTACCATTGAAAATCAGGAAGATAAGAAAAAACAGGAGGAGAAAGCAGATGAATCCCAGAAGATGGCAGCAAATTATCGTGGCCCCACAAGAATCTACTACGATCTCCAGGGACGCAATCATACGTATCTTCCCATACCTATTTATAAATGCCAGGGATCAGGCAAAGTGGTTCTGGTCATTGAGGTAAACCAAAAGGGGATTGTCGAAAATGCAACTGTGGTTGAAAGTGAGAGCACAGCAACAGATGAATGCCTGGTTGAAACTGCTGTCGGAACTGCACTGGTTTCAAGATTCGAACCAAACCTGAATGCTCCCAGAACTCAGAAAGGGACACTTACTTATATTTTCGTAGCGCAATAACAAGGAGTGAAGGCGTTAAGGCTTTATGGCATTAAAAGAGAAAAGAATTATTCTCTCTCGTAACCGGACGGATGACTTCGGGGGTATTCCTGTTGGCTGACTTATTATTAACAAGGTTCCCAATTGTATGGGCTTTAAGAATTTCCGACGGGCAGGGCTTAAGCATAGCAAGCGCATCATCCGGTGTGATCATCATATTGATCCATCTGGTTTCATCATTCCGGTCAAGAATTGCCGGCATTCTCTTTTTTGAGTTATGAATTACCGCAAGCAGATCATTTGCATCAGTAGTTATAAGCGAGAATGTATTAAAACTTTCACCGGTGCTTGTCTCCACCCATTGATCGAATAATCCGGCAATCGAAAATATCTCTTCCCGGGCGTGATAAATATACCATGGAATCTTTTCATTGCCGACATGCTGCCATTCAAAAAATCCCTTGACGGGTATAATGCATCGTTTTGATTTAAACGGCTTTGAAAAAGAAGGTTTTGATCTTATGCTTTCTGCACGGGCATTGAATGTCTTATATCTTATTACATCAGCATCGCCGGCGCTCCTGGTCCACGAAGGAATCAGTCCCCACTTCAGAAGCTGAATTCTGCCGGATGATCCCGAACAGATTGCCGGCAGTTCAGGCAGACCGAAGGCATGATAATAGTAACTGGGCTGGTATCTGTCACGATCGGGGAATGTAGCACCATACCTGTTCTCAAGTTCATCCTTAACCAGATTCACATTGACAGAAAAGCACATGGCTGTTTCAATTGATCCCTGATAATTCCAGTCTTATAGGTAAAGGTATTGAGTTGTCAAACAGATCGTGATCGGGCCACTCCCTTACCTGTGACAGTACTTTTGACATCATCCGGTTAATATATGAATGGATTTCAGGTCCGTTCCATGTGCTGGAATTCAGGAGCACCACCCATGATATCCCGTCAGGTTGTCTTTTTATCATTCCGGCAGTACCGGAAAATGATCCTGTCCTGATCCAGTTCCCGTCTATATAGGTTGTCTTCCAACCTATCGGGGCCAAACTGTTATTCAGGTCCGTCATTAAGCTGATGCTCTCATCAGAAAGCAGATCCTCATTGTAACTGAATCCATCGACAGCCAGAAGCAGTCGCATCAGATCGGGTGAGGTTGCCAGCCATACCCCGGCTCCTCCCAGGGTTTCAATATCATTTCCGCCGTAAGTGGCCGGAACCATGTCGCCCGTACCATAAATTGAAGGTCGTAAAGGCATGCCGGCAGGTTCGTAATATGTTACTTCAAAAAGTGCTTTCTGGTCCGGCATATTCCTGGCTGGTTCCATATCGTAAATACCAAGAGGCTCAAATATTTCCCACCGGCAGTAATCATCATAGGGTATCCCTGATATTTTTTCGACAACCAAACCTAAAATACTGTAACCCAGATTTGAATACGATCTGCCGGTTCCGGGAGTGAAATGAAGTCGTTTGCTGAGGGCAAATCTGACTATCGTTCTCGTATCAACAGGAAGGCTGGCTTTCATCTGGCCTGCCACTATCTGGGGCATAAACATCTGGTCTCCCCAGCGCTGCGACCATCCGCCCTCATGACTCAGCAGGTGACCTACTGTTATATCGAATACTCTTTTGTCTTTGGGAGTGAGATAACAGGAATCATTCAGAATGCCATCCGGGCCAAAAACTTTATCATCAAGTGATAATCTGCCTTCCTCCTGGAGTTTCATAATGGCAACAGCCGTAACCAGTTTGGAAATACTTGCAATCCTGAATTTACTGTAAGGCTGAGTTTCGATCCCGGCTGCAGTGTCAGCGAATCCGAACCCTTTCGCATAAAGAAGCTTCCCATCTCTGGCAATTGCAACCGATGCGCCTGCAATGGACCATTTATGCATAAAGGAATTGATCGTATTGCTGCATTCCTCAAATTCCGAACCGGAGGAATTAGAATTGGTAAGCCGTATATTCCCGGGAACAATCTTATCAGGCATACCCTCTGATCTTACTATTGCTCTTGGATTATAACTTACTGCTAAAGAAAGCAATACAGCTAATAATATCTTTCTTAAACTAGTCAAGAATTTTCTTTTTGCCGTGTAAAAATAAGTACTTTTTGTCAGGTAAATTATATCTCTTAAATAATTTCTGTCAATTTTAACTATTAGATTTTGCAAATATTGTCTTTTTTATAATAATATTTAAATTCTGAAATTGTCAAAAAGCTAACTTTGTGAACATGTTGTCAACAAGGATATTTTTTTTTACGGTACTTATTATCGTATCTGTCTGCTTACCCTGGAACACGATTTCCTGTCAGGTTGCAGAACCAATTGACACCACAGATTACCTTCTTCCAATATATGAGGGTGCACTTGAAAACAACCTGATGGTAGCTGCATCAAGAGGCTATAGCGGTGAAATTGAAAGGTTGATATCCAAAGGTGCTGATATTGATGGAGAAACAAACGAAGGTGCTACGCCTTTGATTTTTGCTGTGGCAAACAACCGCCTCAATTCGGTGTTGACACTTCTGGCTCACAATCCCGATGTAAATAAAATGACTTTAAATAATGAAACCCCCCTCATTATTTCAGTCAAAAACCAGAATACTGAGATTGCCGAAGCTCTTATCAGGGGCGGCGCTGATATCGATCTGGCCGATAAGTTCGGAGCTACTCCTCTTCATTATGCTTCGCTCATTGGCAGTTTTAATGTAGCTGACCTGCTTTTGTACTACGAGGCTGACTGCAATAAAAAAGCAAAAGACGGAACAACCCCCCTTATGGCCGCAATACTGTCAGGATATTCAGATATTGCTGATCTTTTGTTCCAGAACGGAGCAAACCTGGAAGCAAGAGATAATTCCGGATTTACCCCTTTCCTGATTGCCGCTCAAAATGGCGATACGCTTATTATGAAACTTCTTCTGAAAGAAGGTGTTGATATTTATGAGAAGAACATTTATAGCTACAATGCACTGGCGTTGGCTATCGAATCAAACCAGAAGCCTGCAGTTGAATTGCTTCTTGAAAAAGGTGATAAATGGGCCTCTCCTGAAAATGGAGCAGTGAATCCATATACTGTTGCTTCAGCTTTTGGACGAAAGGAAATTATTGATATTCTTGAAAAGAAAAATATTGCCGGCAGGCATGGGTTGAAAATTGACGAAATATCAATATCAGCTTCAGCAAAGTTTAACTTCAGGGACTATTTCACGGGGTTGGTTTTTTCGTTTAAGGAACCCCTGATCGATGCCGGATTTATTGCCGGCTGTGATATAAAACCAGTATATACGAGAATCCTTATTGAATCAGGTGAGAATTCATATTATCAATACTTTGATAAAAGTTCAGTAGTATTTGCAGGCATATTTAAGGACTTTGCGGTCTCAGAATATCTGTCCGGGATCAAAATTGCAGTTTCAACCTCTCTGTCAGCTGGCTATAGTTTTGGCGGCAAATTCAAGGGAACGAACGTTAATCCTGAAAATAAGTTCAGAATAATGCCCGCCGCGGGTCTGAAATTTCAGAAAAAATATGTTACAATCAAAGCTGATCTGGAATACACGAATACGGACTTTTATCGTGTCGGACCGATTTGGTTCAGGATCAGTATAGCTTATAATTCTTTTATCAGTAAAGTCAGATCACCGGGTAAAACTATTAAATGGCATTGAAATTTATGAAGAGCGTTTTCAGAATTTTGTTCCTTATAACTTGTGTTATCTGTTTTTCGTGTGAAGACAAGGGATGGTTCACGGAATGTTCTGACTGCACAAAAGATGAACCCGGGGATGCTGTCCTGCACATAAAGATCAAAGAAACTGATATGCAGGTGAAACTTAATATATATGAGGGAGAACTTGAGGATAGTGTCCTTTACAGTTCGGTGTTTCCCGTTGATTCAGTGTACAATATTTCAGTGGTATTGAATAAAAAATATACGGTGACAGCAACCTATTTTATTGACGGAAACACATATACAGCTGTCGACTCAGCCACACCCAGGGTCAGATTCACTGAAACCCAGTGTGAAGAAGCCTGTTACTTCGTATATGACAGGGAGCTCGATCTTCGTCTGAAATATACCGCAGGAGCAAAATAAACCTTGCAAATGACTAAGCAGACCCTTCGTATTTAAAAAGAGGAACTCCTGCAGCAGCCTTTTCTTTTATAACTATTATGTCGGCTTTCTTAAGCGGTTTAAGATCGTTTCTCAGATCCAGGGCAATTTTGAATAATTCAGCTTCTCCGGGAGGAACAGCGGCAGTGACCGGGTGTGATAATGTGAATCTTAATCCCATCTTAATGTCTTCAGGTGTTATAAGCGGTTCGTACCAGCATTTGGGAAATTTCGACCTGTCTGCACCCTTCTGCCATGGACCTCTTGCCATTGCTTTCAAAGCCAGGATACCCATTTTCTTTTCCTGTGCCCGTGCCAGCACCTGCGGACCAAAATTACCGGAATGCCAGGTAGTAAAGTTGAATGGGAACAATATAGTGTCAAAATCAAAACGGTTCATAAGTGCCATTGCTGCTTCAACTGAATGCGCAGAGAATCCGATAAATCTGATTTTACCCTCCTTCCTTGCTTCAAGAAATGTTTCCATGGCACCTCCCGGACTCAATATGGTGTCGACATCCTCAAGTGATGTAACCGCATGATGCTGGTAAAGATCAAAATGATCTGTCCTCAGATTTTTCAACGACTGATCAAGCTCTTTGCGTGCACCTGCTTTAGTCCTTTCTCCGGTTTTACAGGCCAGAAAAACATCCTTTCTGTAGGATTCAAGAGCAGGTCCGAGTTTAACTTCCGCATCTCCATATGACGGGGCAACATCAAAATAATTGATACCTGAGTCGATCGCAAGCTTAACCAGGGCTGATGCTTCAGCAGGGGTTGCATCCCTGACAACAATCCCTCCGAAACCGATCATCGAAAGCATCTCACCGGTGCGGCCGAGAGATCTTTTTTCAATTTTACCTGGTTTGGTCTTACGTGTTATTGCACTCAGGTCAGCAGGGAACAAGCTCATTATCGGAGCTGCTAATGTGGTGGTTTTGATAAAATTCCGACGTTTCATATTATTGACTTTTGATTGCTGCGTTTAAAATCATAAAAGATAACAAATTGTTCCGGATTATCAAAATAAGATTTCCCGCAGATCCCGCTGATCAGCGCAGTACAAAAACATCAGATCTTTGATAACCTGCGAAATCACGTGGAAAAATAAAAAGCTAAGTATTAAAAACAGGTTTAGTCTCATAACTTATCACATCGTTCTTATAATAAACCCTTTCAAGGAATAGTCCGCTTGGCGGTGCTGTCAGTTTAGCCGGTATATCGGATTTATTCCTGAAGAACGAAACCACCTCTGAAGGCTTCAGTTTTCCGCGTCCCGCTTCTACAATTACTCCTGTCATGCGACGAACCTGCTTCCACAGAAAATGAGAACCAATGACATGAAAAACCAGCAAATCCCCGAACTCCTTTACCACTGCATATTTAATTTCAACTTTTGTCGAACTCTGCTCCTGGTTTTCATCTGTAAATGATTTAAAGTTCTTTAATCCAACAAAATGTCTGGCTGCTTCATTCATTTTATTTATATCAAGCTGGTCTTTTATCCACCAGACATGCTTCTTGCCAAAGGCTGTGCGCCTGCGGCTGATTTGATATATATAGCTCCTGGCAATGGCATCATGCCTTGCATGGAACCCGGGATCAGCATTTTCAACATTCAGGATACATATATCCGGAGGAAGCCTGTCGTTAATTCCGTACCTGATCCTTAAGGGGGGCAAATCAGTGTCAGCTTCAAGATGGGCTACCTGACCGATTGCATGAACACCACTGTCAGTTCTTCCGGCTCCGTACAGATCAATGTTACCGGCCCCAAACAAATCCCTGCATGCGTCAATGAGCTCGCCCTGAATTGATTTTCCCCCTTTTTGCATCTGCCATCCTGAATAGCGGGTGCCGTCGTATTCGATCGTAAGCTTGAATCGTGACATTTTCAGTAAAATTTTATTGGCTAAGATAGTCATATTTATGGCAGAGGGCCCGACGGCGCAATGGGCAGAGGCAGGGGGCAATGGGCAGAGTACCGGGGAGACGACGGTATGGCGAGGAGGACAGATAACGTGGGTCGTGATGCAAAGGATCGAATCTGGGATAAATACTATTTGTATATTTGTTCATTCAATAAACCACTATCATGGAAACTTCATTTTTCAGCACTGATCTTTTCACTTATGTAATACTGCCTGTCCTGATCTTTCTGGCGCGTATTTGCGATGTTTCAATCGGAACAATGCGAATTATTTTTGTTTCCAAAGGGAAGAAGGACATTGCACCAGTTCTTGGATTCTTTGAAGTTCTCATCTGGATAATAGCTATCAGCAAAATCATGCAAAACCTTGATAATTACATTAATTATGTAGCTTATGCCGCCGGTTTCGCAACCGGGAATTTTGTCGGGATGATTATCGAAGAGAAGCTTGCCATGGGAATCCAGATGATAAGGATCTTTACGAATGAAAAAGGGATGGAACTTGTCAGGATCCTTAACACAAATGGCTATGGAGCAACAGCTGTTGAAGCCCACGGAGCAAAAGAGCAGGTGAACCTCGTTTATTCAATTGTTCACCGCAATGAGCTGGAAAAAGTGCTTGAGATAATTAATGATTTCAATCCCAGGGCATTCTTCACAATTGAAGACGTGAAAGCTGTGAATGAGGGGATTTTCCATCCGAGGACGCATGGTAATATTTTCCCTTTCACAAATATTATCAGAAGCTGGAGACCCGGGAAATGAGGGCAGAGGGCAGAGGGCAGGGCTGAAGACTGAGAAGACTGAAGATAAAAGTATTTGTTTTACATTTAACAGTGGTAAAATAATTAAAGGACAATGGAACAGATAAACAATCATCCGCTTTACAGGATTCACACCATCGACAGTGCAATGAGCTCACTATGGGACTTTTACACTAAAAGGTTTATTTCACTGTTTTTGATATCGTTTGTGATGGGGTTGGCTTTGCAGTATTTAAGTTCTCTAATAAAAATAGATATCGCAGATTATCAGACATTTAATATTGATGAAATGATGCTGGAACTCAGGGAATATTTATGGCCTATGCTGATCGTTTCATTATCCGGCTTGTTGTTCACCACAATTTTACATTACTACATTATCTATAATCCTCTTGATCCCAACAACAATATTTTCCGCTGTTTGCTGAAATCGCTCAGATATTATATCCCTTATCTTATAATTTTGGTATTTCTGGCTATTGCGGGATCTTTTGCACTCTTTCTCGGACTTCTTGTGGTAGTAATTGGTATGTTATTCGCAGCCATTTACATATTTTCTCTATACCTTTTTATCCTTCCCGTGATGATGGTTGAGGGGCCAAGCATAGCAAACACTATAAGCAGGACAGTTACACTGGCTCATAGGAATTTCTGGGCAAATATTGGATGGACAGCGGTATTTGTAATTATCATGCTGGTTATATCAACAGTATTATCAGGATTCATTCTCCTTCCATTTACCGGCAGTTTCTTCAAAGCTTTTAGTGATCCGGGGGAAGCAGCTTCTTTGATGGATATTACCCAAAAGCCTCTTTACATTATTCTTTCTGCACTGATCAGTGCAGTTACAATGCCTCTTATGCCAATTTTTGCCTGTATACTTTATTTTAGCGGGAGGGCACGCGAAGAGAAGAAATATTATCAGGAAGCTCCGGAAGATGACGGGGGTGATAAAGTCAGTGTTGAAGATCTGTATTCAAAACCTCTCCCGGAAGATGAAAAATAATGGTCATGCAGTCATGCAGTCATGCAGTCTGCAGTCATGCGGTCTTGCAGTCAAAAAGGACCGCAGGACTTAAGGACTATTTTCCCCTTTTACGTATCCGAAGTTAGCCAGGATACCTCCGTCGACAAATAGTATATGTCCGTTCACGAAGTTACTGGCTTTTGAGGCAAGGAAGAGAGCCGCGTTTGCCACATCTTCAGGTTCCCCCCACCGTCCGGCCGGAGTGCGGGTCATAACCAGATCATTGAAAGGGTGTCCGTTTTCGCGAATCGGAGCTGTCTGTGATGTTGCAATATACCCGGGGCCGATGCCATTGATCTGAATATTATATCTGGCCCATTCACATGTCATGTTGCGGGTGAGAAGCATAAGTCCTCCCTTTGCAGAAGCGTAGGCTGAAACAGTATTTCTCCCATAGACACTCATCATTGAACACATGTTGATTATTTTGCCGCTTCTTTTCTTTATCATGTTCGGAACAACCCGTTTTGATACTATCAAAGGTGCGACCAGATCCACATCAATTACCTGCTTATATTCAGCTACCTGCATTTCAAGTATTGGAATCCTCTTAATTATTCCTGCATTATTTACAAGTATGTCAACTGGTCCGATATTTTTCTCGATCTGAGAGATTCCGCTGTCGACATCTTTTTCGTCAGTGACATTGAAAATAAGAGTGCATACATCCAGTCCCTCTTTTTGAAATGCCTCTCTGCACTTAAGAAGCTTCTCCTCCTGAAGGTCATTTACGCATACCTTTGCACCAGCTTTAGCAAGCAGCAGTCCGATCGCCAGTCCAATGCCGTGTGTGCCTCCTGTTACAAGGGCCACTTTCCCGGTAAGATCAAATAATTCTGTAATCATAATACATCATTTTATTAACCGTGCATCCTGAGATATTGCCCCTAAATCCCCTAAAGGGGACTTTTTGCAGCCCCCTTTAGGGGGTCGGGGGCTATTTAAGTGTATCCGGGTAACGAACATCCATATCGCTGTAATCGAGATTTTCGCCCGCCATTCCCCAGATAAAAGTGTAGCCAGATGTTCCGGCAGCACTGTGAATGCTCCATGAGGGTGAGAGGACTGCCTGCTCATTCTTCATCCAGATATGCCGCGTCTCGTCCGGATCCCCGATAAAATGGCAAATTCCCTGCTTTTCCGGGACCTCAAAATAGAAATATGCTTCCATCCTTCGGTTATGAGTATGAACCGGCATTGTATTCCAGACACTACCTGTTTTTAACTCGGTCATACCCATCTGTAGCTGGCATGTAGGAAGTATGCTGTTAATCAGCAGCTTAATAATTGTCCGGTGATTGGAAGCTTCAGGTGAGCCAAGGGTTACGATTTCAGCATCTTTTATGGTAACTTTTCTCGATGGATATTTGTGATGTGCCGGTGCGGAATTTATGTAAAGCTTTGCCGGTCTTTTGTTTTCAACAGATCTGAAAACCACATTCATGGTTTCTTTACCAAGGTATAATGCCTCTTTGAATCCAATATTGTAAGTGATCCCTCCGGCTTCAATTTCAGCCTCCCCTCCAACGTTTATTATTCCCATTTCACGCCGCTCCAGAAAATATGCCGATTTAAGATCATCTGCAGTTTCAAGGTTCAGATCTTTATTCACCGGCATGGCTCCACCAACCATATAGCGGTCGTACATCGAGTAGATGAGTGATATCTCGCCGGGCACAAATATATTTTCAATAAGGAACTCCTTCCTGAGTTTTTCTGTGTCATACTTTTTGAAGTCCGCCGGATGCACTGCATATCTGAGTTCTGTTTTCATACTTTCCAGTTTAATGATTTTGTGTTTCTTCAAAAATACAACCTTTGCCGGGAAAGACAACTAAATCGAAGTTTAGAATTTGATAATTGTTAATTCCATGCTCATTTTTGATATCCGGTCAATTAATTTGCTATTTTTATTTGCCAATTGTTTTATTACAACGGGACAGGCACATCTTTTAAAAATTTAAGAGGATCATGATAAAACCATTTATTAATGATGATTTTCTTCTTGAGGACAAGACTGCGAGAAGACTATTTCATGAGTTTTCAGAGAACCAGCCAATTATTGATTTCCATTGCCATCTTTCACCTTCAATGATAGCTGAGGACCGGCAGTTTGACAACCTGGGTCAGGCATGGCTTGAAGGTGATCACTATAAATGGAGAGCTATGAGGACAAATGGTGTAAATGAGAGATACTGCACCGGCAATGCACTACCACGGGAGAAATTTAACAAATGGGCCGAAACCGTCCCGGCTACAGCCGGAAATCCACTGTATCACTGGACCCATTTAGAGCTGGCCAGGTACTTTGGAATCTATGACTTATTATCTCCGTCAACTTCCGGAAAAATCTACGATAAAGCTTCTGAAATGCTTCGGACAAAGGATTTCAGCATACGGTCGCTGATAAGAAAGATGAAAGTTGAGATCATTTGCACAACCGATGATCCTGCCGATACACTGGAATATCATCAGAAACTGAAAGGATCGTTTGAAATTACTGTTTTACCCACATTCAGGCCTGATAATGTTGTTAAAACAGAGGATCCCCTAAAGTTCAAAGAATATATTGGAAGGCTTGAGAGAGCCTCAGGAGTGACCATTAATAACTTCGGAACCCTTATTGAAGCACTCGATAACAGGCATAACTTTTTCCATCAGCACGGAGGCCGGCTTTCAGATCACGGACTCGACAGGTTCTATTTTTCACCATTTACTGCAAGTGAAGCAGATAAGTGTTTTAAAATACTTCTGAAAGGGGAAAGCCTGTCGCCGGGTGATACTGAGAAATATAAAACAGCAGTTATGCTTGAACTTTGCAGGATGAACCACAAAAGAGGCTGGACTCAGCAATTTCATGTCGGGGCGATGCGAAACAACAATTCCAGGATGTTCAGGCAGATGGGACCCGATACCGGATGGGATTCTATCGGCGTCGCCCAGGATGCCTTGAAAATGTCAGGATTCCTGAGTACACTTGATGATTCAGACCAGCTGGCAAAAACGATTCTCTATAACCTGAATCCTGCTGACAATGAAATGATGGTGACAATGGCAGGAAATTTCAATGACGGGACCATGCCGGTGAAAGTACAATATGGCCCCGCATGGTGGTTCCTTGATCAGAAAACCGGTATGGAAAAACATCTTAAGGATCTTGCCGCACTCGGACTTCTGAGAAGGTTCGTCGGAATGGTGACTGACTCAAGGAGCTTCCTGTCATATCCGCGTCATGAGTATTTCAGGAGGATTGCCTGCAATTTTGTCGGAAAGCAAATCAAAAAAGGGCTGATACCTGACGAGGATGAACTGGTAAAACCGTTGATTGAAGGAATTTCATATAAGAACGCTAAAGAGTATTTCGGATTTTATAAATAACCAAAGACACATAATATGAACGAACTGAATTTAAAAGGCAAAGTTGCGGTTGTAACCGGCGGTGCAGGATTGATCTGTTCAGAGATGGCCAGAGCTCTTGCATTTCAGGGTGTAAAGACTGTAATAGTTGATCTGAATGCTGAAGCTGCAGTCAGGGTGGCGACGGAGATAGAAAAGGAATTTAAAACACCTTCATTGGGCCTGTCAGCCAGCGTTCTTGATAAATCATCCCTTGAGGCTTCCAAGAAGATCATCAATGAAAAGTTCGGGATTATTGATATACTTGTCAACGGAGCAGGAGGAAATTCCCCGGCCGCAACCACAAAAGTCGAAAAGATGGACGGATCAGATTCTGAAAATCCCGATGATACGTTCTTTGGGCTCAAGCTGGAAGGATTTGACAAGGTATTCGACCTTAATTTCAAGGGGACACTTCTGCCATCGATGGTTTACAGCACCGATATGGTAAAACAAAAATCAGGGGTCATCATTAATATTTCATCGATGAACTCTTACCGTCCGCTTACCAAAATAGCCGCCTATTCAGCTGCAAAAGCTGCTGTTAATAATTTCACACAATGGCTGGCTGTGCACTTTTCAAAAACCGGAATCAGAGTAAATGCAATTGCCCCCGGATTTCTGCTTACAAATCAGAACAAGTTCCTCATGATCGATGAGAAGACCGGGGATCTCTCACCCAGGGCAATTAAAATATTGAACGGCACACCGATGGAGCGGTTCGGTACTCCGGAAGAGCTTACAGGAACACTTCTTTACCTGGTTTCAGATCTTTCAAAATTTGTAACAGGGATAGTTATTCCTATCGACGGAGGATTCAGCGCGTATAGTGGTGTTTAGGCAACAGGCGACAGGCATCTATTTAGATTACTTTACAATACATGACCTGACGCCCGTCGCCTGAAGCCTGAAGCCTTTGATAAAAAATGCAAATATAAAACTATGATATACTATCAGTCGGGTTCAGAAAACACGGTTATAGGCCCCAATGATCTTGAATACGGGATCTATTCTGCTCTTGTAAAGCTTGGACCGAGGAAAAAGGTGCTTGCCGTTCCTCCTGATTGTACAAGATTCCATTCAAGGGCAGGCGATATCACCACTTTAGTTTATGCTTACTACAGGGAAAATCTGAAGGATATTCTTCCGGCACTGGGCACTCATTCACCAATGACTGAAAAAGAGATTTCCGATATGTACAAAGGTGTACCAAAGGAACTTTTCAGGGTACATGACTGGAGAAATGATGTGGTTACTGCAGGGACTGTTCCTGCTGAATTTGTGTCAGAAATCACCGGGGGCAGACTGAATTATTCCTGGCCGGCTCAGCTCAACAAACTTGTGATGAATGGCGGGCACGACCTTTTACTTTCCATCGGACAGGTTGTACCTCACGAGGTGGCAGGCATGGCCAGCTATAATAAAAACCTGTTTGTCGGTACCGGAGGTCCCGAAGGTATCAATAAAAGCCATTTTGTCGGTGCTGTCTACGGAATGGAAAGGATGATGGGAAAAGCAGATACGCCGGTAAGGAAACTTCTCAATTATGCATCCGAACATTTTATTCCGCATTTGCCCGTTGTTTATGTTCAAACAGTAATCGGACGGGATGAATCGGGTAAACTTGTGATCAGGGGTCTCTTTATCGGAGACGATGAAGAGGTTTTCAGGCTGGCATCTGAACTTTCCTTAAAAGTAAATTTCACTGTTCTTGACGAGCCTCTTAAAAAAGTAGTTGTATATCTCGATCCTGCTGAATATAGAAGCACATGGCTGGGAAACAAGAGTATTTACAGGACCCGTATGGCCATGGCGGATGAAGGGGAGCTGATAATTCTTGCACCCGGGTTGAAAGAATTCGGTGAAGACAATGAGATAGACAGGCTTATAAGAAAATACGGTTACCGCGGAACCCCCGCCACTTTGAAGGCGGTGGATGAGAATCCTGAGCTGACAAATAATCTCAGCGCTGCAGCACATCTTATTCACGGAAGCTCAGAGGGCAGATTTTCGATAACCTGCTGTCCGGGAAATCTTACACGGGAAGAAATCGAATCTGTCAATTTCAGGTATTCTGATCTGAGTACAATGCTGAAGAGATATGATCCGGCAAAGCTTCACGAGGGGATAAATAAACTGCCTGATGGAGACGAAATATATTATATTTCCAATCCTGCCGTAGGATTGTGGGCCGCAAAAGATAAACTTAAATGATAAATTGGGGTATAATAGGTTGTGGAAATGTTACTGAAGTAAAAAGCGGTCCGGCATTTAATAAGGTAGCAGATTCACGACTGGTAGCTGTAATGAGGAGAAATGCGGAACTCGCAGAAGATTATGCAAGGAGACATAATATTCCCAGATTCTATACAGTTGCAGATGATCTGATAAATGACAGTGAAATAAATGCAGTGTATATTGCCACACCTCCCCTGAATCATGCAGAATATGCCCTGAAAACGCTTAATGCCGGCAAGCCTGTTTATATTGAAAAACCTATGGCACTTAATTACACGGAATGTGTAAGGATAAATGATGCCGCAAAAAAAAATAATCTGCCGGTTTTTGTTGCATACTACCGCAGGACACTTCCTGGTTTTTTAAAGATCAAAGACCTGATCGAAGCAGGAGAGATAGGAAAACCCAGGTTTGTGCAGTTCCAGATATTTAACTATCCTTCGGAAGATGAAAAGGCAGGCAGACTTCCCTGGCGGGTTATTCCGGAGATCTCCGGTGCCGGACATTTTTTTGACCTTGCATCCCATCAGCTTGATTACCTCGATTTCCTGTTTGGTCCGGTTCGGAAAGTCTCATCAGTTGTCGTGAATCAGGCAAAGAACTACAGGGCTGAAGATTTTGTCTCAGCAGGTTTTTTATTCGATGACAACATTGCAGCCACCGGTATATGGTCCTTCAGTGTCTCACCTGAGGGGAACAGGGATTCTTTTGAGGTCGTCGGTGAAAAAGGAATTATAAAAACATCTACATTTACATACGAACCTATTGTTCTTGTCAACGGAAACGGTCGCCGGGAATTCATTAATGAAAGACCTGAAAACATTCAGTTCTACCTTATAGAACAGATAGTGAAAGCGCTCTCAGGCAAAGGTGAGGTTGTGAGCACAGGCATCTCGGCAGCAAGAACAAGCTGGGTGATGGACCAGGTTGTAAAAGAGTATTATAATAAATAAGGTGCTGGGTGCTGGGTACTGGGTGCTGGGTGCTGGGTGCTGGGTACTGGTACTATGTCAACAAGCAACCAGCAACCAGCAACAAGCAACCAGCAACATTAAATTATTAACTAACTTATCAATCATGGATAGACTATCAGATATCGGATTAATCGGACTGGCTGTAATGGGCGAAAACCTGGTGCTGAATATGGAGAGCAAAGGTTTTCAGGTTACTGTCTATAACCGGACAATAAAGAAGGTTGATGATTTCCTTGCCGGCAGGGCAAAGGGAAAGATGATCACAGGGGCTCATTCTGTTGAAGAGCTGGTAAAATCGCTTAAACGGCCGCGGAAAATTATGATCATGGTCAAAGCGGGAAGCGCCGTGGATGACATGATAAACACTCTTATCCCTCATCTTGAAAAGGGAGATATTATAATTGATGGCGGCAATACTCATTTCCCCGACACCAACAGGCGGACAGCTCTGGTTGAAAGCAAAGGGCTTCTGTATATCGGAACCGGAGTATCGGGTGGTGAGGAAGGTGCACTGCTTGGTCCGTCTATTATGCCGGGCGGTTCGAAAGCAGCATGGCCCGGGGTCAAGCCGATTTTTCAGGCAATTGCTGCAAAAGTTGAAGACGGAACGCCCTGCTGTGACTGGGTTGGAGAAAACGGAGCCGGCCATTTTGTGAAAATGGTCCATAATGGGATCGAATACGGCGATATGCAGCTTATTTGCGAAGCGTACCAGATAATGAGGGATCTCCTTCACATGAGCGCCGATGAGATGCATCTTGTTTTCAAAGAGTGGAATGAAGGCGAGCTTAACAGTTACCTGATAGAAATAACGAGAGACATACTTGAATTCAAAGACGTTGATGGTAAACCACTTGTGGATAAGATACTTGACACTGCCGGACAAAAAGGAACAGGCAAATGGACAGCTGTTGCAGCGCTCGACCAGGGAATTCCCCTTACACTCATCGGAGAAGCAGTATTTTCAAGATGCCTCTCAGCAGTGAAAGAAGAAAGGGTTAAAGCATCAAAAGTCCTGCACGGGCCTTCACCTGCCCTGCCTTCTGACAAAACTGAATTCATAAATGATCTGAAAGATGCACTCTATGCATCAAAGATAGTTTCATATGCTCAGGGCTATGCACTTATGAGGGCAGCAGCAGCAGAATTCAAATGGGATCTGAATTACGGAGGAATCGCCCTGATGTGGAGGGGAGGATGTATAATAAGATCGGTATTCCTTGGAAAAATCAAGGAAGCTTTCGAAAGCAATCCTTCTCTCACTAACCTGCTTCTTGATCCGTTCTTTAAAGGCAAAGTCGAAAAGGCTCAGAAAGGCTGGAGGAACCTTGTTTCGACAGCAGCGATTAACGGTATACCGGTTCCTGCAATATCTTCTGCGCTTGGTTATTTTGACGGCTATCGCTGCGAAAAGCTTCCTGCTAACCTTCTGCAGGCTCAGCGCGATTACTTTGGTGCACATACCTATGAACGCCTCGATAAGCCAAGAGGTGAATTCTTCCATACCAACTGGACAGGACGAGGAGGGACAACAGCTTCAACAACCTATAATGTTTAGTCTTCAGCGTCAGCTCAGTCTCAGTCATCAGTCGTCAGCTTCAGTCACTAACTACAAATAACAAATAACAGTAATAACAATATGACAGAAACAAAAAAATTCAGTAACTACAGATGGACTGTTTGCGCTCTGATCTTCTTTGCTACTACAGTCAACTACCTGGACAGGCAGGTCATAGGGATACTAAAACCGCTTCTGGAATCGGACCTTGGAATTGGTGAGAAACAATATGCGAGTATCATCATGGCCTTCCAGCTTTTATATGCTGTAGGAATGTTCTTTGCCGGAAGGCTTATCGATAAATACGGGACTAAAATAGGATACGGGGTATCTGTAATTTTGTGGAGCATCGCAGCAATGGGACATGCCCTTGCAAAAGGTGTATGGGGTTTCGGATTCTGGAGAGGTTTCCTCGGAATAAGCGAAGCCGGTAACTTCCCTGCTGCAAATAAATCGATAGCTGAATGGTTCCCTAAGAAAGAGAGGGCTTTGGCTTTTGGGATATTAAATTCAGGGACAAATGTCGGGGCAATAGTGGCTCCCCTGGCTATACCCGCCATACTTATTGCCTGGGGCTGGCAGGCAGCATTTATCATCACCGGAGCAATAGGTTTTATCTGGGTAGTTCTCTGGTTTATTTTCTATGAAATACCGGAAAAACATAAGAAGGTGTCGGCAGGTGAACTTGCCTATATAAACAGTGATACTGATGAACAGGCAGAAACCAAAGAAAAGGTTTCCTATCTTAAGCTTTTCAGTCACAGGCAGACATGGCTCTTCTTTATCGGAAAAGGTCTTACTGATCCCATCTGGTGGTTTTATCTTTTCTGGATTCCCGGCTGGCTGTCAACAGTCAGAGGTGCAGGGCTTAGTATATCATCATTCGGATTGCCTCTCGCCTTCATTTATACGGTAACCACAATAGGGAGCATAGGAGGCGGATGGGTCTCAGGATATATGATCAAAAAAGGCATGACTCCTTTCAGGGCAAGAAAAATGACCATGCTTATCTTCGCACTCCTGGTCGTGCCCATCATATTCGCACAATCACCCGGAGTAAGCACCTGGGGTGCAGTCTGCCTTATTGCTCTTGCAGCAGCATCGCACCAGGCATGGTCAGCTAACCTCTTCACAACTGTTTCCGATGCGTTCCCCAAGAAAGCTGTCAGCTCAATTACAGGGATCGGTGGCCTGGCAGGTGCTGTGGGCGGTGCCTTTATTTCGAAATTGGCAGGCGCAATACTGCAACATTTTAAGGATCTTGGACATATTGAAACAGGCTATGTTGTGATGTTTACTATTGCAGGTAGCGCTTATCTTCTGACCTGGATTATTTTGACTCTCTTTGCACCAAAGAACAAGAAAGTGATACTGGATTGATATCATTTTGATATCATTTTGATATCATTTTGATATGATATTGATATTTATGATATCATTTTGATATCATTATGATATATTTTTGATATACGTGATATTTTTTTAATATTATATTCTCATTCATGAAAAAACTCGGAAAATATTCAATCGGGCTGGGTGACAGGTTCGGGCACCAGGGTCATGCCCAGCTTAAAGCGATCATCGAAGCCGGCAGGAATGGTGTTGAAATTACACCTGTCTGGAACAAGTCGAACAGGGAACATATGATTATCGGAACTCAGCCGTCTGACGTTAGAATGGAAGCTGACACCGTAACTAAAAATGCAGGTTTTGGAAAGCCATATTTTGTCGACGCTGATCATATAAATCTTGATACGGTTGACAGGTTTATTGAAAGTTCCGATTTTTTTACTGTTGATGTTGCTTCATATATTGGAAAAAGGGCTCACCAGTCTGAAATAGAAAGCTTCCTTGAAGCCACCGGAAAATATGCAGGGCGGCTGGAAGTTCCGGGCATCACAAAAAAATTGAAATGTTCAGAGACACAGATCAATGATATTGCAGAGAAATACCTGTTCGCTGCAAAAAAGGCAGGTGAGATTTACAGGAAAATAGAAAAAACAAAGGGAAAGGGGAATTTTATTACGGAAGTTTCAATGGATGAAGTTGCCCAGCCACAGACACCGGTGGAACTGTTCTTTATTTTAGCTATGCTGGGACTTGAGGGAATACCTCTTCAGACGATCGCCCCGAAGTTCTCCGGACGATTCAACAAAGGAGTCGATTATGTCGGCGATCCGTTGAAATTTGCCACAGAGTTTGAAGAGGACCTGATGGTCACGGCCAGTGCAATAAATGAATTCGGGCTTCCTGAAAACCTTAAGATCAGCATTCATTCAGGGTCTGACAAGTTTGCAATTTATCCCTGCATAGGTTCACTGCTTAAAAAGCATGACATGGGAGTTCACCTTAAGACTGCCGGTACAACCTGGCTTGAAGAAGTGATCGGACTTGCTGAGGCCGGAGGCAAAGCTCTTGATTTTGTGAAAGAGATATATATAAAGTCGCTCGAAAAAATTGATGAATTGTGCGCCCCCTATGCAGATGTTATAGATATCAATGTTTCTGTACTTCCATCTGCGGGAGAGGTTTCAGGATGGAACAGCAAGAAATTCGCATCATCGCTGAGACATGAGCAGAACAATCCGGATTATAATCCGAGCATGCGACAGCTTATTCATGTTGCATATAAGCTGGCAGCACAGCGAATGGAGCTCTACTTCAGCCTTCTTGAGGAACATGAGGATGTTGTTTCAGATTGTGTTTTTGAGAATATCTACAACAGGCACATCTGCCGGTTATTTATCTAGTTCGATTGCTGCGAGGATAAACGGTGCCACTCCTTTGGTATCGTTATCTACACGCTTTTCGTTGATATAGTATTCGTATGATCCGTCCCTGTAAGGATTTCCGCCAAGGCCGCATCCTCCGCAGATATTGTGCATTGTGATTAATCCATTTTCGTCAGTGGTTATCAGCTCCCTGATTATACTGTCAAAAGCCTTCTCAGCGATCCCGAGGTATTTGCTATCAAGGTAACCATTATGGGCTCCCCTTGCAAAGACATAAGTAAACATTGCTGATCCGGAGCCCTCAATATAGTTACCTTCCCTCCCACCGTGGTTTAGT
>CAWHGX010000028.1:0-15467 GCA_963828775.1 uncultured Bacteroidales bacterium
ATGAGCCCCGGGGAGAGGCTCATTTTTTTTGTAAAGCTCGCATGCATGGAATGCGCGAGCAGGGGAAAATCGAAATATCTCTTTGTAAATTTTATTGCTTTCTGTTGATGATTTATATGGGTTGAAAATAAAAAAATCCGGAATTATACAATGTGGTTTCAGGATGGAACTAATAGAAACGCATTTGCAGCCAATAAAGGAGCTTACTTAACTAATAAACAGATCTTTTTATAGTATCAGCCAGGCTGTTCTGCCTACTTTTTATTGAATTTTCTGGAGAATTCTGCCTTATAAGAGTCTCCCAGAAAAGCTTTACTGCCTCCGGTCAGAAAAACCTCACCCTGTCTGTTATAACCTGTTACATGGTTGATACTGATCAGATACGAATTATGAATTCTGATCAAACCATGATCCTTCAACAGGTCATCAAAGTGTTTGAGATTTTTTGAACTTACCACCTTTCTGTTTCCTGTAAGACAAATGTTTGTGCAATATCCGTCTGCCTGGCACATTATTATTTCAGGTATTTTCAGCACCTCAAATCCCTTCGAATGCGGAATCACCAGTGTTTGGGGTATCTCTGACCTGCTGCTTATATTCTTAATCAGAGTAGAAATAAGTTCATTACCAGGGCCCTGCTCATTAATTGATTTGATTTTCTCAACCGCTGAAATAAGCTCATCAATTTTGACAGGCTTAAGGAGGTAATCTACTGCGCTGAATCGGAATGCTTTAACAGCATACTCCGAGTACGCAGTCACAAATATTATTTTGAAATCAATTTTATCAAACATCAAAAGAAGGTCAAATCCTTTACCGTCAGCCATTTCAATATCCAGGAAAATAAAATCCGGACCATATTTTTTGATGGCTTTATAGGCGGTCTTTACCGACGATGCTGTTGTAACTACCTCTATGTCATGGCAATATATTTTAAGGTAATTGCATATTACCTCTCTTGAAAGCTTTTCATCATCAATTACAATTGTCCGCAGCATAATTCCGGTATTAGTTCTTATTATACGGTATATCAATAATAACCTTTGTCCCTGTTTCATTCTTATCGGGATAAAGATCAGAAATGATAACCTGATAGTTACTTTTTTGAAGGTTATTAATGATCCTTAACCTTTCCGTAACAAGCAAAATACCTCTTGACTCTTTCTTGTCAATTCTGCTTTTTATAGCTTCGGCGTTCTTTCTGCCAATCCCGTCATCTTCAATAATACAGATCAGTTTTTCATTATCTGAAGCATATCGGACCATGACATTGCCTTTTCTGTTGCTAAGCCCTCTCATGCCGTGCCAGATGGCATTTTCAATAAAGGGCTGTACCAATCCGGGAGACACCTTATATTTGGTAATTTCAACATCAGGTTCTATAATTATCTTATAATTGAACTTGTCTCCAAAACGAAGGTGCTCAATCTTCAGGTATTCCTCCAGCGACTCTATTTCCTGCTCGAGATTTATAAAATCAGAATTGAAATTATATAGTATTGATCTTATGAGCTTTGAAAAATCAGCTATATATCTGTTGGCTGAAAGTGCATCATTCTTTGAAATAAAATAATTTATTGAATTAAGCGAGTTGAAAATGAAATGCGGATTCATCTGTCCCTGAAGCGATTGAAGGCGCAATGCATCCTGTTTCTGGGCGGCACGCTGATTCAGTTGCCTGATGTACAAAAGTATCATTCCTGTGATCAGAAGCAAAATGGCAACCGGGACGGCAATCCGGAATAAAAGCGTCTGATAATAGAAAGGATGAATTCTGATCACAATATTTTTCATTGCACTCCAGGCACCTATCCGGTCAGATGCCTGCAATTGCAGATTATACAATCCGGGTTTCATGTTTGCATAATTTACGCTCCGGTCATGTGAATCTGTTTCAATCCAGTTATCATTAATTCCTGACAATTTATACCTGTAGACCGTTTTTTCAGAATTAATGAAATCTGATGATGAGAAGAAAACCTGAAAGTCATCTTCTCCCTTATTTAAAATAATCGTATCGGGCATTATAACCGACCTTTTGAAGTGCCTTGTTTCGCCCGACACTTTTATTTCGTTAATTATAATTCTCTGATCAACAGCTTCCATTTCAGTCCTGTTAATAAGGTCAGGAGTAAAACTGACAAGTCCGCCCATGCCTCCCATAAAAAACTCTCCGTTCTTATCAATAAATGAAGCTCCGGAGTTAAACTCATTTATTCTCAAACCCTCGTTTATTCCGAACGTCCGGATAAATCCTGTTTCCGGATTGATCCTTGAAATTCCTGAATTCGTTGACACCCAAATATTCCCGGTTTTATCTTTCAGTATACTGTAGGTTATGTTATTTGCCAGACCCCTGGATGTTGTATAAAACATCTTCTTACCAGTTTCCTGATTAAACTGACAGACACCTCCTCCAAGCAAAGCGAGCCAGACATCTCCGTTGTCTCCAATGCATATGTCTTCAATATTATAAGTTATCTTCTGAAAGGAAGAAGGTTTCAGATTTCTCTGAAAGCGGATCAATTCTGATAAGCGTACTTTGATTCATCCAGCCCATACTGTTTTATTCTTATCAATCACTATTTTATATATGGGTGTAGGAGGTGCATAATTAAATAACTTTTCCGTCTTTTTTAATTCCGGATTATATAAACCTAAGTTCATGCCAAAGCTCATCCAGAGATAACAGATTTCCTTCATCATTTCTGGCAATGGATCTGAAATATTCCGATCCGGGATAATATCTGGTAAATTCTCCTGAGTCAAAGTTGTAAAATAACAGCACCTCTCTGAAAAGGCCAATCCATAATCCATCGGGTGTAGCTGTCAAGAGATCTAACAGCTACCGGGATCGTAAGTGTTTTAAATACGGGTATTTTAAGTTCTGTTGCTTTCATCTCCGGGTGATATCTGAACAACGGAATACCTGCCTCTCATACCCACCCAGATATTCTTTCCAAGACTGTCCCTGGCAATTGCATAAACTGCAGGAATATCATTTTTCTCTGCCAGAAGCGGATAGCTTTGTGAAATAATCGGGAGTAAATACAACCCTGTTCAGATCCAAGCGATGCACCGGTCATGGAATTATTTGAAAACCAGATCAGGTTCCTGTTCTGACAGATAATCGCTTTTACCAGCTGACAGTAATCATGCGGTATATGTGACAATTTAGCTTCTTTCTGGTCATAAATATATATTCCATCGCCGGCCGAGGACCAGAAAAGATAACCACTTCCTCTAAATTCATCTGAGGCAGAGGCATCTCTGAACTCCCTGAATACCCTGGTTTTCTCATCAAGCAGGAACAGTCCCACGTTTGAAAAAATCCATTTCTTCCCTGAATCCTGAAAAATAGATCCTGTACCAGTAGTTATAATTGAAATCAAGTATACCTGATATGAGCTTTATTATCAATGCTGTACTCGTTTTCAGAATGAGCTTATTATCGGAGGATTTTCTCAAATTCAAGTATCTTTTCATATACAAGCCAGATACCTTTTATTTTCCTGAAGTTGAAACAGAATAAGTCATGCGAAGCTATCGGATAATATCTTACTGGGATGATCCGGCATGATCAAAAATTCATATTTGTCGAATTTGTTATTCCTGAAATCATATCTGAGCATACTGTCAGGATTTACCAACCAGAGGTAACCTGATTCATCAATACTTATGTGCCAGTAAAGTTCCGGGAAGACCGTCATAAAGATGATCAATCCTGTTGAAAATTGTCATTATTCCGGTCATATCTGACAACAAGTCTGTCATCGGTCATAAGCCATAAGATTATCTCCTCCGTCAACCAGGATATTTAATACTGAAAAATATGGAAGAGATAATGAATCATCAGTTTTATGATAATAATTTTTAAATGAGTAGCCATCATACCTGCTCAGACCATCCCAGGTTGCAATCCATAAAAAACCTGAACTGTCCACGGCTATCTGCCCTGACATCATTATGCGACAATCCGTCTCTGGTTGTAAATGTCTGAATATTAAATCTGCTGGGCAGCTAACTGCTTCGCAGAAAAGAAATCAGCAGGCAGATAAAATATTTAAGAATTAGAAAATATTTTTTGAAAAGAAGGAGCATCTTCAGATTTTGCTTTCCGGAAGCATTTAAATGTAACCGCATCATTATTAGCTATCAAAAGAAATAAAAAAAAACAGCATAATAAAAAGAACAGTTATTTTTGATATGTCATGGACTTTAAACTCATATCCGATTTTCAGCCTACAGGCGACCAGCCTGAAGCAATAGCTCAGCTTGTCGACGGACTTAATAAGGGAATCCCTTACCAGACACTTCTGGGCGTGACAGGATCGGGAAAAACATTCACAATAGCCAATGTAATTGAAAAAGTCCAGAGGCCTGTTCTGGTCCTGAGTCATAATAAAACTCTTGCAGCGCAGCTTTACGGAGAGTTCCGTCAGTTTTTCCCGGAAAACAGGGTCGAATATTTTGTTTCATATTATGATTATTACCAGCCCGAAGCATATCTCCCGGTAACAGACACTTATATAGAGAAAGATCTTTCAATCAATGAAGAGATTGAAAAGCTCCGGCTGAGCGCTACTTCAGCGCTTCTTTCGGGCAGGAGGGATGTCATCGTGGTGTCATCGATTTCATGCATTTACGGAATAGGAAATCCGGATGATTTTCATTCAAATACCGTACACATCAGGCAGGGGCAGACCATTGGCAGAAATCTGTTCTTAAGAAAGCTTGTCGACAGTCTTTATTCGCGGAATGAACTTGAATTCAAACACGGAACATTCAGGGTCAGGGGAGATACAATAGATGTACTTCCTGCGTATGCCGATATAGCTATACGGGTGGTCTTCTTTGGTGACCAGATTGAAGAAATCAGTTCATTTGATCCCATTAACGGGGACCGGCTGGAGATCTTAAATGAATATATAGTATATCCTGCAAATATCTTCGTGACAACCCGGGAAAGGATAAACCAGGCATTAGGCCAGATACAGGAGGATCTCGTCAAACAGGTTACCCATTTCAGGGATATAGGCAGGAACGAAGAGGCTAAAAGGCTTGAGCAGAGAGTGTTATATGATCTGGAGATGATAAAGGAACTTGGATACTGCAGCGGGATTGAAAATTATTCCCGGTATTTCGACGGCAGAAGTTCCGGTACAAGACCGTTCTGTCTTCTTGATTATTTCCCTGAAGATTTCATCACTGTCATTGATGAAAGCCATGTAAGTGTGCCCCAGATAAGGGCTATGTTTGGCGGTGACCATTCACGAAAACAGACACTTGTTGAATATGGTTTCAGGCTTCCTTCTGCTCTGGACAACAGGCCGATGCGCATGGAAGAATTTGAAGCTCTCACCGGACAAATAATTTTCGTAAGCGCAACACCTGCTGATTATGAGCTGGAGAAAAGTGAAGGGGTATTTGTAGATCAGGTCATCAGACCTACCGGATTACTCGATCCTCCGATAGATGTGCGGGCAAGCGTGAACCAGATTGATGACCTGATGGCTGAGATCAGGAGCAGGTCGAAAGCAGGCGAGAGGATACTGGTAACTACCATTACCAAAAGGATGGCAGAAGAGCTGGCGGCCTATCTGTTAAGATATGACATAAAATGCCGTTACATTCATTCAGATATTGATACGCTTGAGCGTATAGATATTATGGAAGGATTGCGTACAGGGGATTTTGATGTGCTGGTAGGAGTAAACCTCCTGAGAGAAGGATTGGATTTACCTGAAGTTTCCCTTGTTGCTATTCTCGATGCTGACAAGGAAGGCTTTTTACGTTCTGCACGATCTCTCACCCAGACTGCCGGAAGAGCTGCAAGGAACCTGAACGGCAAGGTGGTGATGTATGCTGATGTCATTACCAGGAGTATGCAGGAGACCATCAATGAGACAAACAGGCGAAGAGAGAAACAGCTGAAGTATAATGAGAAGATGGGTATCACACCAACCCAGATAATCAAAAAGACAGGGATGATACTGAGTGGCCTGAGTAAGAAGGGGATAGGTGTTAAAGCATATATTGAGCCTGACAGGCCCGATATCGCAGCAGACCCGGTGATAAAATACATGAACAGTGAAGCTCTGGAAAAAGCAATGGAAAAGACCCGGAAAAACATGGAAAAAGCGGCTTCGGAGCTTGATTTTATTCAGGCTGCAAGATTCAGGGATGAGTTGTCGGATTTACAGAAACTTCTTAAAAACAAGTCTGCAATAATACCATCGAAAAAATGATCATTGAGTAGCGATCCAGTCGCTCTTGGTTCCTGCTGAATCATTTGTTACCGTCCCCTTCATTATTTTATCGCTCGACGGTTCCTGTATACTTTTCGTCCGTTTATGTTGAAGGAAATTGAACTGCCCCTGAGTCTGCCATCAGTGATAGTATAAGATTTTCCGCCGGTATTATATGTACCGCGCACAAACTGGAATTCCTGTGTAAGGTTAAGCTCACCTTTACCAAGTTTCCAGGTTCCGGCTACTTTGGCAGGCACAATCCATAGGTAGGCTGTATTCCAGCTGTTCCAGTTCTCTTCGGTGGTGGCTTCATAATCTGCTTCCCATTCACCCATTTTAAATGTATTTGACACTATCCGTGTTCCGGGTTTAAGTTCGAGCAACCTGGGGCGAAGCTTAAGATTTATTTCGGGCAGGAGAAACATTGTGATAACTGTGGCTTTTGAAAGATCTGTCTCATAAAGGTCAGCCTGAATGAATTCTGCCTTTTCGCCAACTCCTTCCTTCCTGGCATTTTCTTTCGATAACGCGACCATTTCCGGATTATATTCAATTCCTGTTGCCCTGGCACCTAATTTTGCCGCAGTTATTACAGTCCGTCCGTCACCCGAACCCAGGTCAATTACATAATCATCGGCTGTTACCTCTGCTATTTCAAGCATTTTGTTGACCAGTTCCTGTGGTGTGGGCACCCATACAACATCCTTGCCCTGCTGGCCTACTTCGGGCACAAACACAGTCCCGGGCTGTCTTTCCTGAGCCAGCACACTGGTCGTTCATCATTGATATTGACACTAAAATTACCGCTGTGATTAATGAGGTTTTTGTTTTCATAATTGTCATACAATTTTTTTTTGAAGTAAAAGAAGGGACTAAAATATATAAAATTAATATCAGATTCCTATCAGGTTACTGACATAGTTTGCAATGGAAAGTGATGAAGTTAATCCCGGTGATTCAATCCCGATGAGATTAATGAAATCCGGACACCCTCTTTCAGATTCTTCCTTAATATAAAAATCCCTGACAGGTTCCCCCGGTTTCTGGATCTTTGGACGGATACCAGCCATCTCGGGAGATAAATCCTCAAATTCAAGGAAAGGGAGGAATTTCCTGGCAGACCGGAAGAACGCTTCCTGCTTTGAAGGTGTGACTTTATAATCGTAAGTATTTGATTCAAGATAGTTTACATCAGGGCCAAGCTTGACTCCCCCGCCCATTTCGATTGTAACATGAATACCTATCCCTTCCAGGTTATGAACAGGAACCGGATATACCAACCTGTTTATCAGACGGTTTTTAGGAGGATTGAGCCTGAAATACTCTCCTTTGCAAAAAAGTATCTTAAGATTTTCGTCAGTAAGACCAACCATTTCTGATATTTTATCGGAAGTCAGTCCTGCAGAATTTATAACCACCTGGCTGGTGAAAGCATAATAATTCTTATCCGAATCCAGCAGGATGATTTCATATCCGTTTTTAACTTTCCTTATACCTGTTACCTCGCTTCCATACACAATCTGACCTCCATTATTGATTGTACCTGTCTCAAAACGTTTCATCAGGGAATGTGTGTCGACAATACCTGTTGAAGGCGAGAGAATGGCTTTTAAGGCATAAACCGATGGTTCCAGCTCAGCAATCTGGTTCCTGTCAATGATAATCAGATCGTCAACACCATTGGCGAAAGCTGTCTTTTTTATTCCTTCAATAATTGAAATTTCGTCCTCAGAAGTTGCCACAATCAGCTTCCCGCAATTATTATAAGGGACATCATTCTTCTTGCAGTAATCATATAATAACCTCTTCCCTTCAACGCATAACCTCGATTTCAGGCTGCCCTTCGGATAATAAATACCTGCATGGATCACTTCACTGTTCCTGCTGCTGGTCTCCTGTCCGAAGGTGGCATGCTTCTCAATCAGAAAAACATCGCTGAATTCTTTTGATAACTTTTCAGCAATGGCCAGCCCCACAACTCCGGCCCCAATTATTGTTATCTGAGCATCCATTGTCCAGGATCATTTAATAATACCACAAATCTAATGAATATGTCCAATCACTTCACGATCCTTTGTATTGTACTTTGTATGCCTACTATATAACTCTTTCGTTTTTTCCTGGCGAATTTCGGCCTCTCCCCCTAAATCCCCCTCTCCCAGGAGAGAGGGGGACTTAGCAAACAGGTTTATAAGCCCCTCCCTCTTTGGGGGAGGGGTTTGGGGAGAGGCCATTTTTACCAGCATCTACAAAATCGCTGCTTTCTTTTTTTATAGTTATTTGTTTTGATGTTCCTATGTTTCTCATAGCGTGTACTTTATGATAAAAAAGTAATAAATTTGTTTATCACAGTCTTAAAATGAAGTACCATCTTACATTCTCCCCGGTTAAATATTTTGCGTTTCCTTTATTAACTTCACTTATCATATTATCCTCCTCCTGCAGAAGGAATAATTCCGTAATTGACCGGTTCTCGCTTGTTACCCGCCACAACATAGAAGTTTCAGAGATCGATAGCCTGAATTCATTATCAGTCGGCAACGGTGAGTTTGCTTTTACAGCCGATATTACCGGGTTGCAGACTTTCCCGGATTATTACTCCAGGGGCATTCCACTGGGAACTATGTCAAACTGGGGTTGGCATACCGGTGATAATCCGGACAACTTCAAATTGTCAGATGTATACAGAACATACAAGGTTCATGGCAGAGACGTGGATTATGTTCATCAATACAGAGGTAATGAAGATCCTTTGAAAACTGCTGCTTCCGAATGGCTCAGGAGTAATCCTCACCGGATCCATCTGGGAATGATCGGACTCCGGATAACAAAAAAAGATGGAAATGAAATAACTATTCATGATATCACAAATCCTGTTCAGAAACTTAATTTGTGGACAGGCGAATTGGAAAGCAGGTTCATGATCGGGGATCTTCCCGTTAAAGTCATTACCGTTTGCCATCCTGATAAGGATATTATTTCTGCCAGAATTACTTCCGGACTGATAGCTGAGAAAAGACTGAAAATCAGCATCCATTTTCCGCTGGGCATTTCAGCCCCCAATGGTTATGATTTTAATGATCCGGAACGACACTCGACCATTATCAAATCCGGTTCAGACATTGAAACGCTATTTGAGCGGAAGCAGGACAATGATTTTTATTATGTAAAAGTATATCATGAGAATGCAAGACTTAAAGTGTACGACAAACACTTATTTTATCTTGAACCTCAGGCAGATACTGTTTTTGAATTTTCATGTCATTTTATAAAGGAGATATCTGATAAAAATACTGACAGCTTTAATATGGTTGATGAGGCCAGTAAAAAGAGCTGGTCACTTTTCTGGACGACAGGTGGTGCAGTTGATCTATCTGAATGTACCGATACCCGGGCTTTTGAGCTCGAAAGACGGATAGTCCTGTCGCAATATCTCACAAGGATACAGTGCAGCGGTTCACTGCCTCCGGCAGAGACTGGTCTGACCTACAACAGCTGGTATGGCAAGTTCCATCTCGAAATGCACTGGTGGCATGCGGTTCATTTTGCTTTATGGCAGAGGGAGCCGGTTCTTGAAAAACAATTGAATTACTACAGGCAGATTTATAATAACGCTCTTTTAACTGCACAAAATCAAGGATATGAGGGAGTCAGATGGCCCAAAATGGTAGGCCCTGACGGCAGAGAGAGTCCGAGCACTGTCGGAACTTACCTGATCTGGCAGCAGCCGCATATTATATTCTTTTCGGAGTTGCTATATAATAACTCAAAAAACAAAAATGAGATTCTGGATAAATACAAGGACCTGGTTTTTGCTACAGCTGAATTCATGGCGGATTATGCCTGGTATGATCCAGCCGGGGACCGGTACATTCTTGGTCCCGTTCTGATTCCGGCACAGGAGAGCCTGAGACTTGAATCTACCATTAATCCGGCGTTTGAGCTGGCTTACTGGTACTGGGGACTTAAGACTGCACAATTGTGGAGATCGCGCTTAAACCTGAAACCTGATCCTCATTGGGCTGATGTGGTAAAAAAATTGTCAAAACTGCCGGTTTTGAATGGTCTGTATTCTTTGCTCGGAGGACACCAGGGATTCGTATGAAAACCAAAGATATTTAAGTGATCACCCCATTGTTTCAGGCGTATCAGGGATGCTTCCAAAAACCATAATGACCGATAACAGAATAATGGCTTTCACTCTCGATACCATCATGAAAAAGTGGAACTGGGATACGACATGGGGATGGGATTTCCCAATGCTTGCCATGTCGGCGGCATCGGTTAAGAGATCAGAGCAGGCCATTGATTTTCTGATGATGGATGCACCTAAAAACCGTTATCTTGTAAACGGCCATAATTATCAGAATCCCAGGCTGGCAATATATCTTCCCGGAAATGGGGGACTACTGACAGCCGTGGCAAAGATGTGCGTTCTGAAACAATTTCCTGATAATGGCAAGTGGAACATTAAGTTTGAAAACCTGAACAGGTATGTTGAGTAAAATCCTTTATTAATTTAATTAGTACTGTATGAAAAAGTTAGTATTCTTATTACTGGTGCTCACTGCGTGCAGTCAGAGCAAGGAGCCGGACTGGAAGCTGGCATGGTCCGATGAATTCAACCGATCGGGATTGCCTGATTCTTCAAACTGGGGAAATGAGGTCGGATTTATAAGGAATAATGAGCTTCAGTATTATACTTCACGGCGGATTGAAAATTCAGTTTCCGATAATGGGAACCTGCTGATCATAGGAAGGAAGGAACCTTTTGATACAGCAGATTATACATCGGCAAGTCTGACAACTGACGGAAAGCACAGCTGGACCTACGGAAAAATAGAGGCCAGGATGAAACTCCCCAGGGGGCAGGGGATGTGGCCAGCCTTCTGGATGCTTGGTCAGAATATTCATCAGGTCGGATGGCCGCGGTGCGGAGAGATTGACATAATGGAACATATCAATGATGAGGATTTATTGTACGGGAACCTCCACTGGCATAATGAAAAACATGTCTCTTCAGGAAATAAGATCCCATGCACTGTTGCACAGTTTCATAATTATGCTGTTGAATGGGATAAGGATTCTATAAAATGGTTCCTTGATGGCCAAAGGTATCATGGCGTTTGCATAAAGGACAGCATCAACAGTACATCAGAATTTCATAAACCTCACTATATCATTCTCAATCTGGCAATTGGAGGTAACTGGCCAAAGAATCCCGATGAAACGACACAATTTCCTGATACTGTTTTTGTCGATTATGTCAGGGTCTATCAAAAATAGAGGCTGAAAACCAAAAATGGAATCAATCCTTTCATCTGTTAATTCAGAACTGCAATCCGTTAACTGAAACACAGATATTTCGTGGCAATATGATATCTTAATGCGCAATAAAGCACCTGACCGGATCGACCCCTGAAATGGTCTTTTGAAATTTATTGATATTGAATTGTTTATCTTTGTATTGAGTTTTTAATCTGTTGCCAGCGTCATGAAAGCCCCCAAACTGATTATTATGCTCCTGATATTTATGCAGTTATCTGCAATAGCAGGAGAAAAGCTGAATTTACCCCGTTCAGCGGTAAGACTTAAATCCTTATCAGGATCACCGAAAGATACTTCCGCCATAAACGCTCTTATACGGAAGGGAACAAAATATCTCTTATCGAAGGATTACAAGCTGGATATGGCGAAGTTCACCATTGACAGTGCTGTCCTGATCTGCGAGAAAAAAAATATTGAGGTTCCGGCACGACTGCACCTTCTTCTTGCAGAGTATCACTTTGCAACCAGTGATCTCAGAAGTGCATCAGAAGAGGCTTCAATAGCAATGAAAAAGGCAGCCGGTTCCGGGAATTCTGAAGACCTGGCCAGAATAAATCTGTTTTTTGGTAAATATTATCGCAGGACCGGAAATTTCAAAGAAAGCATAGAATATTACGAGAATGCTATCGCAATTTCAAAGAAAGAAGGCTTAAAGGGGTTTATTCCAATAAGTTATCTTGAGCAGGCAGATGTTTTTTGGGCCATAAACGATCTGAGTGGACAACGTAAAATTCTGGAAAAATTGATCGATGCCAGCTTTGCCGAGAACGACTCGGCTCATGCTATTTTAGGTTATCGTATACTCGGAACAACATTCTGCGGTGATTCAGCAACAGCGGCAAGAAGGAATTTCAGAAAGGCGGATTCCCTGCTCAGGAAATGCTTTGCATTATCAACAAAAAGGAAGGATACTTTAAACTGTGCATGGTCGCTTTCAAATATGGGATGGAATTATTATCTTGAAAAGATGTATGACTCTTCAGTTTTTTATTTTGAAACATCCCTGAAGAAATACAGTATGCCCGGAAATATACATAGCATGGCATCCAACTCTCTTGGTAATCTGGGAACATTATACCGTGATCTGAAAAATCCTGAAAAAGCTTTAAAATACTACCAGAAAGCAATAGACCATGGACTAATTGTAAAATCCCTGTTCAACCTTCAATGGATTTACATGGATATGAGTGATATGTATTTAAGTCTGAAAGACACAGCAAATGCTTATAAAAGTTATGTCCTTTTCAAAAAATATTCCGATTCCAACATAAAAAAGGAAAATTCACAGGGTCTTGCTGATGCCAGGATCCGGTATGAAGTAGATACTCAGAAAAAGGAAGTTGAATTATTATCATTGAGGTTGAAAAGCAACCGTCTTCTTAATTATGGTTTTGCCGGATTTATACTTTTAGGTGCTTTGATCGGATTACTTCTTTTCAGAGGTTCTAAACTAAAAGATAAGCGTCGTATCAGCGAAATGAACCGTAAGATTTCCGAGATTACGCAGGCCAACCTCCGGCAGCAGATGAATCCTCATTTTATCTTTAATACGCTTAATTCGATTCAATACTATATGTATCAGCATGATAAGCTTGCCACAAATAATTACCTTACCAAGTTCTCGAGCCTTATGAGAAAGGTCCTTGATAACTCTCAACACACTTCAGTGCCGTTAAGCGATGAGCTCAGCGCTCTGAACCTGTATCTTGAACTTGAAAGTATAAGGTTTAAGGATAAATTTGAATATAAAATTAATATCGATGATGAAATAGATCCTCTTATGCATAAGATCCCGACAATGCTGATCCAACCGTATGTGGAAAACTCAATTTGCCATGGACTTATTCCAAAAGAAGGGAAAGGATACGTAAATGTTGATCTTAAGCTCAATTGTGAATGTATTTTATGTACCATTGAAGATAACGGTATTGGCCGCGAAGCAGCAAAAGAGAGGAATCATAAAAGGGAGAATAATCATAACTCACTTGGCACTCAAATAACCAAAACACGGCTCGATCTGGTAAACGAGCTGTACGGTACCAGCCTGCAGACTGTATACACTGACCTGAAAAATGAAAATGGCGAACCGACAGGGACCAGGGTTGAGATTCATATACCTATTATTGCATGATCAAAAAACTAAAAGCTATCATAGTTGATGATGAACAGGATGCTGTCAACTTCATAAATTCAATAATCGGAGAATACTGTAGTTCTCTTGACGTAGTCGGCAAAGCTAATAATGTTATTCAGGGTGTAGCAGCAATAAAGGAACATGATCCTGATCTGGTTTTCCTTGATGTTGAAATGCCGAATGGCACCGGATTTGACCTGCTTGCACAATTCCCTGAAAAGGATTTCGATGTTATTTTTATTACTGCATTTAACCATTATGCAATCAAAGCAATTAAATTCAGCGCCGTTGACTATATACTGAAGCCGATAAATATCAACGAGTTTATTGATGCTGTAAACAAAGTAATCAAAAAGAGGTCCGAAAGACGCACGCAGGGCAACGAAAACCTGAGAATTCTCATGGAGAATCTCAGGTCAGCGCTTCCTTCACGGCTGGCAATTCCAACTGCTGACGGTATGGAATATCTTAATCCAAAGGATATCCTTCGCATTGAAGCCGACAGGAGTTACTCGTGGTTTTACCTGCCAGGCGACCGTAAAATACTGGTATCAAAGCATCTGAAAGAATTTCAGGAGCTTCTTAGCGACAGGTATTTTTTCCGTTCACATAATTCCCATCTTATAAATCTTAAGTATGTAAAGAAATTTATCCGCAGGGAAGGCGGATATATTGAAATGGCTGACGGTGCAATGATCCCCATCTCAAGGAACAGAAAAGATCTTTTCCTGGCGCAAATGTCGAAATTCAAAGGATGAAGAAAAAATAAGAAAGGGGCTCTTGAAAAGCCCCTTTTTGTTAAATACAAACCTAAAACTAGGATCGGCCGGGCGGCCATCTGAAGACCTTTACCGTGAAGCAATAGCTTCGGAGGCTGGATTAAGAAGCATCGGGAAATAAGCAGCTATCAGTTGTGTTGCTTCAAGCTCGCCTCTTCTTCCCGGTGAAATTACTTTCTGATGAAAATACTCGCTCCTGTTTAATTCTGTGTCAGAAGTTTTGTACCCATCCTTTTCAAACTCTTTATCGAGCTTTTCGACACCGAAATAGTTTTCATTGCACACATACTGAACCGAAAGTTTGTCGGAAAGAACAACATATTTCCTACACTTGCGGTCTTTGCATATTGCAACTGTTACCTTCATCGGAGTGTTTTCGTAGCTGATGACGAATGTTTTACATTCCTCCCCTTTCACGAGTGCGGGATTATCAGCTGTTTCGATAGTGTAGTCTCCAAGTGCTGTGAAGGTTTTTCCTTCAGCAACGACTTTTCCTGCGAACGATGCAGTACAGAATGCAATCATAAGTACTGCTGCGAAAAATAATCTTTTCATGGCTTAAAGAATTAATTAGTGATTAAATTTAAGAACGCTTTTTACTGTCTATTTGTCCAAAATGAATTTCTTTTCCGTTGAGATATGCTTTATCATAATCTCAAATCGAATTTATACCTTATATCAAATACAAAAAAACGACTGGTCAACCGTTGGCGGGTTTGAATTAACAATTGGCAGAAAATGGATTAATTATTTTTCTGGATGGGTATTGAAAAAGAAAAAGCCAGTACTCAAAAATGATAGTTATCAACAATATCATTAGTAACCCTTGGTCGGAAATAAGCTGAATCGCTTGGAGGAGTACTGGCTGACATCAAAAATAGAATTAATTCCATTCTGTTAATCTATTAAATGTCAGGATTTTGATGAACATGGGAAATAAGCCTGTGAACGGCATGAATTTGGATGTGAACGAAA
>CAWHGX010000029.1:0-25716 GCA_963828775.1 uncultured Bacteroidales bacterium
TCCGCCTCAGTAAGTGAAAGCTTCACTCTGCTAATACCCAGCCGGGAAGCTCTCAAAACAGCAGCTTCCTCCACTTTCCTGCGTGATGCTGCTTCATCGGTTTTAAGCATAGAAACAGCTTTTTTGACACCGTTTTGTGCATTTGTTGTTTTGGCGAAGATGGACGCTGAACCTATAGCAGCCTGTTCACGCTGATAGATATTGGTTATCAGATTTCCGGCCAGCCAGTCAGCTTCTTTAAAGCGATCCTTGCCTGCAGCCAGCAAGGATTTAACCGAAGAAAACTCACTTGTGGCAATTCTTTTTCGCCCATAGATCAGTGATAATAAAGCAACATTCTCAGCCTGGTCATTATCAGCATATGCAAGGGTTGTGATGCCTGCAAGTCCAATAACCACAACCCTGTGAAGCTGGGTTGGGTCGACCTTATCGGGTGTATCCTCGCTGGAATGATAAAAATCATCAGGCCAGGCGTTCACTGTTGTTGACCCGATTTTCAGATTATTGAAAAGCTCATGATCAGTGCCGGTGATATACGGAATCATCCGGCAATTCAGACGGTTACGGGAGCCTCTGACCGATCCGATATAGAGATCCATCCGTGCAGGATATCTTTCGCTATTGTATTTGTTGACAAAATCCACTATTGATTCCATTACTGAATTCAGGAATGATGGATTGGAACTGGAGGTGTAATTTATGCTAAGTACTGAATTAGTCTTAGAAATGTTTTCACCGACCATATCAAAATTCAGGTTGGCAATTCTTTTCACTGGATCTTCGGTATGGGCGGACAGCCAGGCATAGGTACCGTTGTATTCAGGAACCCACATGAACCGGATCGTTCTTAGTGGAGGAGGCAGTATTTGGTTTTTGATCAGTTCGATCATTGTACGGGCCATTTCCAGAATTGAGGCACTGCCCGAAGCATTGTCATTTGCTCCGGGTTTATAGTGATCAAGATGAGCTGTCACGATGATTTCTTCGTCAGGATACAATGAACCGGGAATTATGCCGCTGACGATTTCGAGATTACCGGGTACCATTTCAGCATCAACAACCGCATAAACACGTAATGTTTTCCCCTGTTGTATCATAACTTTAAGTTCCTGGGCACGGCGGGATGATATAAGGAATGCGAAGCTTCTTTTTCCCCCTGTCTTTTCCCATGGTATCCGTGACCATCCAATCTGGTCAGGGAAATCCCCCGGACGACGGTTCAGATAGTCGAAATCCGGTACTGACCATGAAGAAACAATGCCGGCTGCACCCTCCTTGATAACTGCACGCTCATAAACAATGGACGGATTACTGGTGGTCAGTACAACTTTACCTTTAACACCGTCAGCGTAGTCTTCATCTGTCATACCGGCACCAATATCCACAAGTTCGGTCTCGATATCTGCACTGACACTTGCAAATGCCATGGACATCGGCAGATCATCGTAAGAGGCAAGTTTCATCGGGAAAGGAGAAGTGAGCCTGAGTTCACCTTTACTCACCTTCCATTGAGGATCCATAATCTGACCATAATATTCGATCTCCCCGTCACATGGGAAACGTTCTATAGTGACCTTTTCCAGCCCGAATTCCAAGGCTTTCCCGACTACCCATTCTGCAGCACGGGTATAACCCTCCGATGCCTGATCGCGATCCCAGAGAGCTAATTGTGACACATAGTCAAACGCCCGGTCACCAGAACTGTATTGAATAAGCTGTATGATGGCACTATCCTTTAAAAGAAGACCGGTTTCCGGACTTAGCTTGCCAAGAGGTAAGGGGATCTGTTGCTGGGCGTCACAAGGAAATATTATCAGGCTGGAAATCAGACCTGACAGAATAATTAACTGAATTTTACCTGAGTTCATAGTGTTTCTTATCTTTTTTGATTTACCATATCATTTTTGAAGTTTCTTCAACTCCATTATCAAAATTAAGTCTTTGACAGACACGATACAAAGATTTTTCAGGCACCAGGATAATCCGTCTGACTGTCCCGGTCCGTCAATCGGCAGACGGGACAAACAATGGCTAAAAAAGTTATGCGGTTCTGCAGTTATGTCGAAGTGAAACGGAGACCCCGACCGGATCGAAGATCCTGACCGTAGCGTCAGGAGAGTCGGGGCAGTTCTGCAAGTTAGGCAAGCATCAGGCGACGGGCGACAGACAGTCAAGGCGTAACGGTGTAATGGCGTAACGGCATGACTTGACCGCAAGACAATGTATTATCCTTTTTTCCAGTTTTGAATTTCAATTATATTGCCTTCAGGATCTGTAACATATATGGCTTTAATAATTCCTATTCCTTTGATTTCTTTTTCCACTAATTCTCCATATAATGCTCCGCCATTTGCAATCAATCTGTCTGTGATATCTTCCACATTACTTACATGAAATGCAATATGGCTGAATCCGCGATCATTAATTAATGCATCTTTAGTTGTTTTCGATATCTCATTATATTCAAAAATCTCAAGCGTTGGTCCGTTTTCATATCCTGGTAGTTTCAGGTGGATCCCTTTGACTCTGACACCTTGAATTCCGGTCATTTTATCAATCCAGTCACCGGACAGGTCTCTTTCCGGCCGGGTAGGTTCACACTCAAATACATCCATATAAAATTTAGCGAGCTTTTTCCAGTCCTTTGCAATCAGGTTTGTATGTACAAATTTTATCATGTTTCTCATGGTTTTTACCTTATTTAAAACTTATAAAGCTTGTTAATTAAAACGGCTTCATCTCGTCGAATCGCGGAGGGCAATTGCCATTGCTCTCCTTGTCCAGGATATAATTGGCTTTGCTGCCTCAATTATTTTTCAGGTGAAAGAAGATGTTAATGCTTTTGGCTGGTTTAGTCTTGCCCTGTATGGCGTTCTGGCGTTTGCGTATGCTTATTTTATATTTATCAGTCCGGATAAAGATTAGAAAGTATGAGGTAGAATAACGACCTGCCTGATTTAAAGCTTCAGTTATCGAAGACACAACATAAAGCGCCAGCAAGGGAATCATAATAAGTCCGGTGACAACCTTATCCCATTTTTCCACATTTTCCTTTTTCCGGCCCCGTTCGGAAATCAATTCAGGGGAGAAAATAATCGCGTTTACTATAACCACAACAATATAGGTAATAAGGTATACCCAGGCCCAGATCCAGTCAAACCTCCCTGAAGACATGAATAAGATCAGTGCAGTCAGAAATACTGTGAATGTAACCTGCAAAAATCGTCTGAATATGTTTTTCCTCCTTATGTCCTGCTTGCTGTCACCCTGCTCTTTTTGATCTGTCATATGTTTATGTGATTTACTATTAGTCTTAATCAAATTTATACCAATATCAAATTAAAATCAAGTTATTTTCAATTTTAGTATCTCATGGATCATTTTATTAAAGTAAAATCCATTAAAATTTCTATGCAGGTCGTCAATATATTAATAATCATCTGTACTTAAAAAATCTGCTAATTTTGAACTGACAAGTACACCATCAAAAGATAGTTCTAAAGGATTACAGAAGATGAAAAACATCAATCAGGCAATTGAAAATATGGTTTTCTGGTTATTTGCAGTTTCAATAATTCAGATCACATTTTTATCAGAGGCTAACGCCCAGTATCCTGGTATTGACGAATCGATTGCAAAGCACCGGAAAGGGGAGCTCATCATAAAAGCAAAACCTGGCGACAAGGTAATTGTTGAACAGCTGAGCCATGAATTCTGGTTCGGATGTGCAATCAGCAACAGTTTAGCGGGAAACTTCATGTCAGAAAATGATCTGAGGCAGTACAAGGAAAAATTTCTGGAGAACTTCAATTCTGCAGTAACCGAAAATGCTGTTAAATGGTATAGTATGGAACCCCGGAAAGACAATGTGAACTATGCAATGTGGATGGAATTCTTAAATGGACTGAGGAAAACCATATCCCTCTCAGAGGGCACAACCTTTTCTGGGGGATCCCAAAGTTTGTGCAGTCGTGGATGAAGGAACTGGATGACAATGAATTAAGGCAAAGAATGCAAACGAGGGCAGAGACTATAACAAGTCGTTACAAAGGGCGCTTTGCCGAATATGACCTTAACAATGAGATGATCCACGGGAACTATTACGAAGAGCGGCTTGGCCCTGAAATAACAAAACTCATGGCCCAATGGGCACATAATGGTGACCCTGAAGCCAAACTATTTCTTAATGATTACGATATACTTACAGGAAACAGGCTGACCGATTATATGGCACATATCCGCAAATTGCTCGGAGAGGGAGTTCCAATTGCAGGAATTGGTGTGCAGGGTCATTCGCATGGAGAGACCTTCGACCGCGACCAGTTAAAAAATGCACTGGATTCACTTGCGATTTTCAATTTACCAATCCGGGTTACCGAATTCAATTTACCGGGCCAGAGGTCTAAAATATTACACTGAAAAAATCTTTGTCATGACACCTCAGGAGGAGGAATTAAAGGCGAAGGAAATCGTTGATTATTACAGGATCTGCTTCGCACATCCCGCTGTGCAAGGCATACTGATGTGGGGTTTCTGGGAAGGAAACAACTGGATCCCGGCTTCATCGCTTTATAAACGGGACTGGTCACCCACTCCGGCTGGAAAAGCTTATCAGCATCTGATCTTTAGTGAGTGGTGGACCAGAGAATCCGGAACTGCGGGCAGCGATGGAACTTACTCAACACCAGCCTTCTTTGGAAAATACAAAGTAACCGTCAATGGCATTTCAAAAGAGATTGATATGACCAAAGAAAAAGGAAAAGCAATTGTGGATTTCAGTTTCTAGAATTCAGATTACCATCAGCCTCCAACGGCGGCTCCGGTTTTTAAGTCTTGTCCTCTTTTTACATTAACTAATCTGCTCATTTGGCTACGCCGAGCTCCGCTTCGCTCCGGTTCTTTTGCCCCTCCGAAAGAAATGAACAAAAAGTAATAACTTTGGGATACTTCTGAAATATCTGACTGAATCATCTATGAACATCAATAATTTTATTCCAATGCCAGGAGTTTCATTAAGAATGGCACTTCTCGCTTTTGCAGCATTGAATGCAAACTTTCTTTTTGCCCAGCCTGAACGGATAGAATCCTGGATTACAAATCCTGACCGTTCTGCATTATTTGAGAAACAACCTGAAGTGACCTTCTCAGAAAAGAATAACAGGCGTGGCGGCTCAACAATCATAATTGATGATTCGCACCAGATGCAAACCATCGATGGTTTTGGCTTTGCCCTTACAGGAGGCAGTGCTGAACTCCTGATGAAAATGAGCTCCGGTGAACGGGCAAAAATACTGAAAGAGCTGTTTGCCTGGGATGAGAAAAATATTGGTGTAAGCTACATTCGATTGTCAATCGGAGCATCTGACCTGAACAGCTTTGTTTTTTCATATGATGATCTGCAGAAGGAAGAAACGGATTTTGAACTTAAAAAATTCAACCTTGCCCGGGATTATAACGATGTAATTCCTGTAATGAAGGAAATTCTGGCCATAAATCCGGCCATTAAGATACTTGGCAGTCCATGGTCAGCTCCGGCATGGATGAAGACAAACAATGAGGTCCGGGGAGGAAGGCTGAAGACAGAATGTTACGGAGTATACGCCTTATACTTTGTAAAATATGTGCAGGCGATGAAAAATGCGGGGATTACCATAGATGCAATAACAATTCAGAATGAACCGGTAAATTCCAATAATACTCCCAGTATGACCTGGTTCGAAAATGAACAGGCTGAGTTTATAAAGAACAATTTAGGGCCGGCTTTTGAAAAGGCAGGAATAAAAACAAAGATCATTCTTTTCGATCATAACGGCGACAGGCCGGATTATCCTCTGTCTCTCCTGAATGATCCGGAAGTGGCAAAATATGCCGACGGCTCAGGGTTCCATAATTATGTGGGCGATGTAGCAGCGGCATTGAGCCTGATGCATACTGCCCGTCCTGACAAGAACCTCTATTTTACGGAACAGATGGTAGTTGAAAGACCGGGGAGTCCGGAAATCAATATCGCCAATCCTGTTAAAAACCTGATATTAAGGACCACTCAGAACTGGAGCAGGAATGTGATATTATGGAATCTTGCCGCTGATCCGCTGAACGATCCGCATACCGATAACGGAGGGTGTTCGATGTGTCAGGGTGCGATCACTATTAACGGTGATATTGTATCACGGAATATTGCATATTACACAATGGCTCATGCTTCGAAATTCGTTCGTCCGGGTTCTGTAAGGATAGCATCAACAAACAGGGGAGATAAAACTGTCGGTCTTTATGAAGATGAACAACGGCCAGGTGTATTCCGCACGGCAATAATTGAAAATATGGAGATCCTTTCCAATGTGGCATTCAGGACCCCCGGGGGGAAAACTGTTCTGATAGTGGTAAATGACACTTATTCTGCAAATTCATTCACCATCCAGTGGAATGGGAAATATGCCGGCATAAGACTTAATCCCGGCGCCGTCGGCACATTTGTGTGGTAGCAGATAACTGGCTGCAGGTTTACATTGCATAACTAGTCCCAGACATATCGCCAGTCGTTATTTTGTTTTTTCCAGACAGTATGGAATACACCTGTATGTTCGATGTTCTTACCGGAAGAGTCCTGAATCGAGAATACATATTTGCCATAAGTGTATCCGAGTGTTCCACAATCTGAAACGCCAATAAAATCCGGAGTCCAGTTTAGTTTTGCGTTTGGATTGGCATTTTTATCATAATAGTTTTTAATGCTCTCTTTGCCAAAGATCAGTGAGTCATTCCCTCTCCGGATTACAGCGTTTTCGGCCGCGAAATAGTAAAATGCCGCTGACTGACCTTTCTCAGAAGCCATTTTTTCAAATGCCTTTTCGGTTTGAAGGATCTCATTCCTGGCAGCATCAATGTCGACCGTCTGTTTACATGAAAACAGCAGCGGAATTAAAATCAGTGTTAAACGAAGGTTTTTCATATTTTTCTATTGTACATGTTTAAACTGTTATTTCATTTTTAATTAAATTTCCTTATCATTTCAGAAATGGATCTCATTACTGCAGGAGACAATGGATCCATATATCGATCCTGCCGCCAACAAATATACCCGGAAGTATCAGTCAGAAAGGTTGTATCTTAACGCAATCCGTAATCCAATAATCAAGTCATTGCTTTCATCGATTTCATACCTGTAAACGGAGAAAAAAGGTGGTTCCAGGTCATCAGGGTTGCCGGCATGATTCCATACTACTGACGGACCAATTGCCAGGTTCACTTTTTTACTTACGCAATAACCCAGGTTTGCCGCAAAGCTTACAATTTGGTGATTATTCGGATTATCTTTGACAATCGGACTCTGAACCGACAATTCCGGATTAAAGTAAATTGATTCATTTAAAGGCAATATCGATCCCAATCCTATACCGGCCCCAAACTCTTTTCCCCAATCAGGATTATATGATCCGGTAAAAAATGAATAAAGCTTTTTTATACCTATTTTAAAAGACAGGTTTACGGGGAACATTTCTGTCAGGGAAACTTCAAGGGCCCGGTAACCGCCTTCCTTTACTATCGATACAAAGCCAAGCGGTATTCCTTTATCAAGAGTATCCGTAACATTCACAAAACCAAGCTGAAACCCTTTTATTGAACTTGTTGTATTAACAAATCCGATTTGTGCACCGTGAGTGCGTTTTCCGGCAACATTAACAAAGCTTAATTGCAAACCGGTCAACGGATCATCACATACATTTACAAAACCGATCTGAGTTCCTTTTACCTCTCCGCCAACGGTATTGACAAAACTGACCTGCACCCCTGTAAAATCTTTTTCATTCACATTTATAAATCCAATATGTGAGCTGTTATGGGAGCCATTTGCCAGGTTAATAAAACCAATCAGTGGGAAATTAAACTGATCAGGCACAATATTGACAATCCCGGTGTAAATTATTGGCTTTTTTTCTGAACGTCCTGTATCCTGACCATAATCATAAGGACTGAAACAGGTGGTTGTTACAACAATAATGATCATCATTACTGATCTGTCCATTTTTAAATGTCTTTTAATTAGTTTCATTTCTGATATTTGTTTGTCGGTTTTTCCCCTTTTATAATTTATTTTATATGTCGGTGCGGCACTTCCTGTTTTTAAACGGGAAAACAAATTCAGCTGAGGTGTTTTCTTTCCTGTTAACAAATTTACACCTTGCTTAAGCCAAAGTCAATCTCTTTTAATAAAATTTTGAATTAATCACAATAATCAGATTGCCGAAACACCTGCAAACGAAAATTCTTTTTATCTTCGGGATCACCTAATTCAGGATGGCATTCTCTCCGGGATCAGACTACAATCTCCCGGTCAGTTAAGATTAATGATCAGATGTATTAAAAAAATAAACTCATGAAAAATCTATCACGCAGGAAATTCATCACAGGAACCTCCGCAGCAGTTGCCGGAGCACTGTTGGTGCCCGGTATTGTAAGAGGCAGCAGCAGGAACGCAAATCAAAGCGGCGGCAAAGTAAATATTGCCATTATAGGTGTCGGAGGGCAGGGACAGTCAAACTGGAGGGAGTGTACAAATGAAAATGTTGTCGCTTTATGCGATGTCAGCGAAACAATGGCAGCCGAGGGATTTAAAGCTTTCCCTGAAGCAAAGAGATTCAGGGATTTTCGCGTGATGTTTGATAAAATGGCTAAAGAGATCGACGCGGTGATCGTTGCAACACCTGACCATACTCATTTCGCGGCAGCTATGGCAGCAATGCAGCTGGGAAAGCATATATGCGTGGAAAAACCTCTCGCACATAATATATGGCAGTTACGGACACTGCCAAGAGCAGCAAAAAAGTATAAAGTGATATCGCAAATGGCGAATCAGGGACATGCAACCATAGGTATCCGTTATGTAAAGGAATGGTATGAAGCAGGTATTCTGGGTAATGTTAAAGAAGTTATTGCCTGGTTCAACGGTCCTGAATTCACTCCGCGGGGGTATTTCCTCAAACCCGACAGCTATCCTCCTAAGGAAGAGCCAATACCGGCAGGACTGGATTGGGATCTATGGCTGGGACCGGCAGCTTTCAGACCGTACAGCCATTTTTACGTTCCGCGTTTCTGGAGAGGCTGGTATGAATTAGGTAACGGAGAACTGGGTGACTGGGCATGTCATACCCTCGATGCTCCGTTCTGGTCGCTTGACCTGGGGATGCCCGTTTCAGTTGATTCAATAACCCGTACTCCTTCCTCATCTCAGGGATTTGTCTCAGATCAGTCGGTTCTGAAATTTGAATTTGCTGCCCGGGGAAGCAAACCTCCCGTAACTCTTGAATGGTATGAAGGCGGATTAAAGCCTGAAAACCGTCCTGAATGGGGACTTAAGGAATTACCGGCCTCCGGAATGATAATGGTTGGAGATAAAATTTCATTAATGACAGGCGGCAGGCCGAACGATCCTAAACTTCTGTTACCGGAAGAGGAGTGGAAGCATTTCTTCGCAAATAAGCCTGCAGAGACAATTCCACGCGTTGAGGGAGGTCCGAGGGCAGAATGGCTCGCTGCCATTAAAGGCACCGGTCCGATGCCGGGATCCAGTTTCGATTATTCGGCACGCCTGACTGAAATGGCATCGATTGGCGTGTTGGCCCAGAGATTTAACACCCGGATCGAATATGATGCAAAGAATATGAAGATCACGAATCACCCGGAATTCGATATCTATGTTAAGGAACCTGTCCGCCGCGGATGGGAATACGGAGAGGATCTCTGGAAATAGATCAGGCCGAAAGGAACTTTTATTACTTATTACTGCATGTGATGGTTACCGTTGATCCGGGTAAATCTCCTGCCTTTACCCGGACGACTATATCACCCTGACTACGGGTTGATTGAATTGTTGCAAGTGCTTTCCCAAAATATGTTCTGACACTGTTTCCGCTGAATGAGCCTGCCCTTCTTAAATCGCCGTTATCTAATCCTTTCAGCTTTCCGGCTCCCGTTATTTCAACGGTTATCAACTGGTCCGCATCAGGAACAATTACCCCTTTATCATCTGTAATTTGTATTGTGATATGAGACAAATCCTGGCCATCAGCAGAAATAATTTTTCTGTCGGCCAGCAGATCAATGCGTGCAGGTTTCCCGGATGTCCTTAATTCAAACCGGGCAGCTTCCTTCCCATTATTATAACCTATGGCCTCAATTTTGCCATCCCTGTAAGGAACATGCCAGACGATCGTATTGTTGGAATAATCGGATGTCCTCCGGTTTCCCATAGTAGTATTATTCACACGGAGTTCAACAATGTCGCAATTTGTAATTGTCTGGACTTCAATAATATGCCCTTTGTACTGAGGAAAATTCCAATGCTCTGCCAGATGCGGCCAGCTCCAGTGATCTTTGCCAGGGTCAATGTCAAGCGATTGATCGGCAACTGCAATTCTTACCATCGGGGCTTTATTCCAGACAGCCCTGTGAAATGCCGCCCTGGGCTTTTCGAACATGCATACATCAAATAAACACGTCGGCCACCCTTTACTGGGCCATCCGGAACTTTCTCCAAGATAATCCACCCCGGCCCAGACAAACTGTCCGAATATGAAATCATTATTTTTAACCACATACCAGGGATTGACAGGATTATAATCCCTTATACTGTTATGCCTGCCTGTATAATAGGGAAAAGCCTCTGCAATGTACATTATACGGTCAGGAAATCTTTTTTTGTCATCTTCCATCCATGGCTCCTGGTAGTTGTATCCGACAATATCCAGGATTTCGTTGAATCCGTTTTCGTTATAGGGCCTTCTTCTTATATCAGCCGGGGCAATGACAACAGTTACAGGACGGGTAGGTTCTGCTTCATGAACATAGTCCTGAAGCATTTTAGCCCTTGCTGCACCGGCACCTGTCATATCATTTTGCTCGCTCGTCTCATTTCCAAGGCTCCAAATGATTATTGACGGATGATTCCTGTCCCTGTGCAACATCGCGTCTATGTCCTTCTTCCACCATTCATCAAAGTACCTGGTATAATATCCGTAGAATGCGCCTTCTGTTTTCCATTTATCAAAGATCTCATCGATAACTACAAACCCCAGTAAGTCGCACATATCCAAAAATTCAGGGCTGGGCGGATTATGTGAACACCTTATGGCGTTACAGCCATACTCCTTCAGTATCATCAGCCTTCGCAGGTATGATCTGTCGGGAACAGCAGTCCCCAGGGATCCGGCATCCTGATGGAGGTTAAGTCCTTTGAGCTTGATATTCTCTCCGTTTAAAAAGAAGCCTTTATCCGGATCAAATTTAAAATAACGGATCCCAAAGGGGGTCTTATAGTTATCGACCACCTTCCCGTTAACTTTTACAGTCGTCTCCATTTTATATAAATATGGATTTTCGACAGACCAGAGAACAGGCTTCTGTAAAGAAATTAACTGATCAATTTTGCCCGACTTTTCTTTTTCAATAAAGATTGAAATTTTTGATGAAGCAACTTCCCTGCCGTTAAAATCAACTATCCTGTTTTGTATCAGAATATTTTCATTTTTAAGGGAATTATTCTCTATCACAGTTTCAATCTTTACTTCAGCCAGTTCATCTGAAACCTTTGGAGTTGTAATATAAGTACCCCATGAAGCGACATGGATTGGATCGGTCACTATCAGCCAGACATGACGGTAGATCCCGGAACCTGAATACCAACGTGAAGAAGGACTGTTACTATGATCCACTTTTACCTCCAGCTTATTTTCAGCGCCATAATTTAAAAACCGGGTCATATCATATTCAAACCCTGTGTATCCATATGGATGGAAACCAAGATGTTTCCCGTTTATGTAAACATCACTCTGATGATACACACCATCAAAATGGATGAATACTTTTTTATTTCTATAATCAACCGGGACTTTAAATGTCTTTCTGTACCAGCCGGTGCCTCCCGGCAGGAAAGCCATGCTTGCGCCGCATTTCTCATTGAAGGATAGCCCGATGCTCCAGTCATGCGGCAGTTGTACATCTTCCCATTTTGAATCGTCATAAACCGGAGCGGAAGCCTCAACTGAGTCGTTCAGAATAAATTTCCAGTCAAAATCAAAATTTTCTTTGATCCTTAGTTCTTTTTGGGAATAAGAAAGAACCGGATAGACTATAAAAATCGATATGGCAAATAGCCTTAAATAAATCCTTCTCATGATGCAATGTTTTTACTGAAAATAACCAACTCCATATAACTTCAGAAATACAAATATTGATATGTTCACTAAAGGTAAACATAATATGTGGGATTTATGAGCTTCATTATTGAATTTCAGGCGATGTCTAAAGGCAAAGGGCAGGGGGCGTGGAGCTTGCGGCTGAAAGGGAGTCAAAAAAAAGCGCTGAGTTTTGCTCAGCGCTTTGTGATTTATGAGGTGTATCCTTTCAATTACCTTCGTGATGCATATACTTTAGATGGTTCCCTGCCGGTGCTGCTTCTTTCAGAAACGGTTCTGTCTTGCGGGGCTGTTTTAACGGTACTGCCGGTCCTTCTGTTTTCAGGTGCCGGGGTGCTTACTCGCGTTGCCGGCTGTCCTGATGGCCCTGAAGGCTCCGTTCTCTGCACTCTGACCGGCTGGCTTGATGGCCTCGAAGGTTCTGTCCTTTGTACAATAGCCGGTGAGGAATTTCTCCTGTCAGGGGCAGGAACCTGCTGGCGTGCCGATTGCTCAGGTGCAGACCTTCTTTCCTGATTGTTCACAACCGGATTGTCCCGCATTCCCGGATTCCCAACGGAATGCATCCGTGAGTAGAGTTCTTCACCCTCTCTTCTCTGCTCGGGCCTGCTGTAAGTGGATTTAAAGCGTCCTTCATTCATCCTGTCAGCCATAAAGGGTGAGTGGTGTCGTATATTTCTGAAGTAGAAGTCGTTGTACCTGGTGTAGCGGAAGTGATCCCACGCACGGTAATGTGCATAGTAGTGTGGGAACCTGTTGTAATGATACCCGTAGTAGTAGTGCCAGTACCATGGGCTCCAGCCGTGCCACCAGGCAGGCCAGTATCCCCAGTCCCATTGCGAACGCCAGACCATGTACCCGGGCCTGTAGATGTACCTTATTACCGGCCAGTGGGCAACTTCATAGTAAGTGGTAATTACCATATTTCTATGTACCTTCCTGGCGGCTTTTCTGTTGTAACCATGATTGTAGGTATCAGCATAAATCGGTTCAATTATATAGTTGCGTCCGTATAAAGCCTCATCGCCGATAAGCTGTATCTGCACCGATCCGTTGCGGAACTTCTGGACGGTGAAAACTGCCACATCCTGTGTTTCATTCCTGTCGAGGGCTACCCTCAGCACGATGGTGTGGACATTCCTGTCGACATAGTCTGAAACCATAATGTAATCGACCATGTTGTCACCATTGAGGTCGATGTTGTTGATCCTGGAATCCATATCGTTCAGGCTTCTTTCAAAGCCTTCAAGTGTCCGGGATTCCTGGAAGAGATCCATCACGGCATAGAGGTTAAGATTGTCCCCCGGCCTGCCGAGGTATTCCTTCGGCCATTCGCCTGCCATGATTGTGCCCCATCCTGCGAGCAGGAGGGCGAGGATCGATGTGATAACTGACTTTTTCATTGTTTTAAGTGTTAGAAGAACTGTCTCTTCACATTATAGAATTCAAAAGGTATGCCAAACTGTTAATTTGACGCATAAGTGGCTGATAAAGAATGGATAAAGGTACAGGGTTCGAGGTGCGAAGTGCAGTGGATTACCAATTGGTACAAAAAGTGTTATTAATTACAGGCGATATAATGGCGGGAAGTAAGAGGCGGATAGCAGAAGGTTCTGAAGCCGGTAAACTGTAACATTTTATTTAGTTGGCCGTCGTAACTGAAGAGACATTTACGATAATAATGTTGAACTGAACCTTTAGCTGTCAATATACCTCTTCGGGATTAATTAAATCAGATTGATTTTACCTTTCAATTCTTGATAATAACTTATAATTTTAAAATCTGTAAAAGTGAGTCTCACAACCAGCATTAGCATTCAAAAGTCAATAGTCTGACAGAACCACTGTCAACAGAATATATGAGGAAATATATCAGGACAAATCTAAATGAATACCTATCTTACATGCAAATAAGGTAACACTTTTAAAAACAGCTATACCATGAGCAAGAGTAATACAATTGGATTCTTTATCATCATTCTTCTGATAACTTTCAGCAGTGCCGGATGCAAAAACTCTGATAACCGCGGCATAAGATCCGGAAAATCAAAATCAGCGGAAATTGAAATAGTCCCTGTCAAAAAAGGAGAATCTGCGGTATTGGAGAAAGTGACATTCTTTATTGAAAACTCAGGAAGTATGTTTGGCTATGTAAATCAGGCTAATGAGTTTAAGAATTCGCTTGTCGGCCTGGCTTATCTGCCCGAATTTGATAAAGCAGGTAAAAGCTTTTATTTCATCAACGGAACATCCAATCCTCTTAAAAATTCAGGAATACAAATTAATTATGTCGGGGATGATCCTGAAATATTCAAGAATCAGCTTAATCAGAAATCATTTAACATTGGAGATGTAAGATTCAGTGACCTGAATAAGATGTTTGAAATAGCGTTGGACTCTGCCCGGGAGAATCAGATTTCTGTTCTTATTTCCGATTGTATTTATGATGTTGGAGATGATACGGATCCGTTAACCGCATTAAGAATAGAAATACAGAAAACACAGCAGGCATTCCGGAACAGGCTGGATAATGAGAATATTCAAACCCTGATAATAAAGGCCAGTTCAAAATTTAGCGGGCAATATTATTATGCCTCGAAAAGAGGTTCAGAAAAGATATTCAATGAGGACCGGCCATTTTACATTTTATTTTTCGGAAAAACTGATTTATTAAATAAGTCACTTACGGAACAAAGCATTGGGAGTAAAATTGAAGGCCGCTTTGAAACAGCCCGGTTTTTTATAAATGATGAGAAAAACATACCTTTTCAGATAGTCCCTTCGATAGATCTCAAGGGTGAGTTCAAACTTGATTATAAAGACAAGTACAAATTAACCAATGCAAAACCTCTCAAGGGAGAATTTCAGTTCGCTTTTGCCACTGACTTCAGCTCCCTTCCATTTTCTGACAGTTATTTGGCATCAATCAGTAATTATAACTGTCTTTATTCAAACTTCAATGTTGTGAAGGTGGAGAAAATAACAAAAAGAATTCCCGGAGTTGAAGGGACACACTTAATTACTGTTTTTACAAACAAGAATCCTCTGGGAGATCTGGAAATTGTACTGAAAAATGTAACTCCCGGCTGGGTTATGGAAACCGATATTGAAAATGAAGACCATATTGACAGCAATCATACTTTCGGTTTTAAGTTTTTAATGGATGCCATAAGCGAGGCATATGATTATAAAAATAAAGTTACAAATCCTGCAACTTTTAAGATAACAATTACAAAATAGCATAATTATGAATGAATTCTTTGGGACAATCTACGACTCTGTGTTTGGTATATTCGATAACCTGTACTTCCTGATCTTCCAGCACCTCTATGAAAACGGCGGTTACATAAAGCTTGGACTCTCATTTGTTCTGATTCCCTTTGTTTGCTGGATTTTATTTTATTATCTCTGGAAGTATCCCTACGCGAAACTCTGGCACTGGCTGGTCTGGATGGCTCTAACGGTATTGATAGTATTCGGCACTACTTACGGCATTGCCAATACTGAAATACTGGGTTCTGATAATCAGGCATTAAATGAGGCAATTGCAGACGCAGGCACAGGTTATGCCGATTACGCAGCTTCACTGCCTTTGAAGTATGCTCTGGCCAACAGCCTGCTGGCGCTTATCATCGGTTTTATCTACAGCCTTATTATGAAGCAGTTCAGCAAGATACAAATCCATTTACCTTTTTAAATCAAAATAATCATGTCAAGGAAACTATATATTTTCGCCATCGGCGGGACCGGCACAAGAGTTTTAAAAGCATTGACAATGCTTTTTGCCTCAGGAGTGAAAACCGGTAACGGTTTTGATACTGTGATTCCGATCATTATTGATCCTGATACAGGCAACGGAGATCTGAACCGCACAAAGGATATTTTGCGCCTGTACCAGGAAATCAGGAATCAGGTAGAACTGCCTGATGATTTTTATGCCCAGGAAATCAGGACAATTAATGAAATAACTGTCAATACCCCGGCTGTGAATCCCGATTACTTTCAGTTCAAGCTGAAAAACACCGATACCAATACATTTAACCAGTACATAGGATTTGACAGTTTAAGCGAAGACATTTCCGAAATAGATGATAAAAACTTCGTCCGGCTATTATATTCTGCGCAAAATCTCAGATCTAATCTGGATGTCGGATTCAAAGGCAATCCAAATATGGGATCAATTATCTTGAATCAGTTTACAAATTCAGAGGATTTTAAAAAATTCGGCCAGACATTTGGTGATGATGATGCAATATTTATAATCAATTCAATTTTTGGAGGTACCGGTGCAGCAGGATTTCCATTATTACTAAAGAATTTCAGAGGTAATAAGAATATACCAAAGCACGCTAAAATAAGTGTAGCCCCAATTGGTGGAATAACTTACCTGCCATATTTTTCACTGACGAAAAACGATGAGGTTAATGCAGAATCCTTCGAAGAAAAAGCAAAAATTGCAATTGACTATTACAACCGGACAATAATTTCTCTGAATCAGATCAATACATTGTATTTTATAGGTAACAGGGGGAACACAAACCAGGAAGAATATGCTGTGGGAGGGCAGGAACAAAGAAATAAAGCTCATTTTCTTGAAATGGCAGGGGCACTGGCAATTCTGGATTTCTGTAAAAATATAAATTCAGTACCTCAGACGACTCAGATTAAAGAATTTGGTATTGAACATGATACTCAGAATATCTCATTTACTGACCTTAATATCGAGAATGCCAAACAGCTTTCCGCCCCCCTTACTAAATTCCATTTGTATACTGAATATCTTGATAAAGGATTATCAAGATCTTTAAACACGTCGCGCTGGACAAAAAGTAATATTAAACTGGTCAGGGGAAATAAGCAGTCACTTCTCGACAGAAACTACTTCAACAGTGCAGAATACAATACACAGATAAAGTCGTTTAACGACTATTTTGAAGAATGGATAAAAGAAATGAAGGAAAACAAGCCTGTTTTCAGTCCTTTCGAAGAAATAACTGCCGATAATGCCCTCGAAATCGTCAAGGGCCAGACACCAAAAGGAGACAAAAGCTTTAAGGCACTTGATATTCAGAACTGCCTGCTGACAGACAATATTTCTATCCGTAATAAGGAGAAAAAACACACAATGCTTATAAAAATGTTTGGGAGATCGACCGACAGAGTGTTATCAAAAAGAAACTTATTAATCCGCTAAGCCATGGCAAAAGTATTCAGACTTCATGAAGGACAGGATGGAACAGGCTGGTTCATCAGCAGTCAGATATCAAAGAACCAGCTCAGGACCATAAAAACAGAAGGAAAAGATGTCGCAACATCGATACCCAGTCCGTTTGCCAGGATTGATCTGGTTAAATCTGCATTCCGCTGGGTGGCTGATAACGGAATAAACGGTACAACAGCCCAGCATAAACTGGTGTCCGATGCTCTCGATGTAGCCCAGCTGTTTTTCATTTATCCCAAGCATAAGGATAAGGTCAAAATTGTATCCTGGAATCCCGCGGATCGTTTTGAACATCTGGCAAATGACAGTAATTCCAAACATTCAACATTTGCTGAGACCTTAAGTGTGTTCTGGAGCCAGGACAGCAATGTCTATAATTTCAGCAAAGTAAAAAGGCTCTATTTTTTACTTAATAATTCCAATCAGGTCATCGGGGGTACTTCTCCTGCGACGATGTTTTTTGCCGCTCCCGATTTAAGGACCGCAGCTTCAGGGCTAAAGGTTACCTGCGGCCAGGACATATTATTTGATGATGATTATACCTCTTTACCTGAAAGGGATGATAAATCCTTTATCGAATATATATTTATACTGTCAAAACAGCCTGATTTTGCCATCCTCTTCCCTGAAGTTTACTCATATCTGACTGAAGTCTTCAAAGAACTGAATGCTGAATTACAAGCAAGGATAGCTGATCTGTCTGCATTGAAAATCAGGGATTATCAGCCATGTCCTGTTCTGGATAATGAGATGAACACTTGTGAGATTTTAGGTATACCACTGGGCATCAGAGGGAGTGATCCGCGGGAAATTGAAAGTGAAAGTGATTTTGTTATCCAGTCAGAAATACCGGTGACAGGCTTAAAACCATTGATCCTGCCGCACGACAGATTTGCACTGCAATGGACATACACCACAAAGAATGTTGTCTGGAATCCGAATAGCATAATACCTTATAAAAATGACAATCCCGTTTCCAGTCCCCGTCTGCCGGTGCAGGGAGACCATTATCCCTGGCTCACTACGGGCAACTTTTTCGAAGACAAAATCATTGAACTTCCCTATACAGTCGATACCGGAAAATTCGATACCTGCGGGGCAAATAAACATCTGTTGCCATTAACACCGGTTTTCTTCAAATACTTCAGGGCCGGGAATATCCCGAGGTATCTCAAACTAACAGAATTAGCAGGCGGAGGAATCGAAGCAAAACTTAATGTTCCGGTAAATGGAGGATCTGTTACTCTTAAGAAAACCTATCACAGGGAAGATATTGTTCAAATGGAAATACACCTGGCAATATTGCCATTTTTGCATGCCCCGGGTTTCGATCTGGATTATACAATGGGATTGCAGGACAAAAGATTTGACAGAGACCAGGAACTGTTTATCGAGTGTTTCAAATCGGGGAATAATATCAAAATCAGCACCCCGGTAGTCAGAAAACAGGGGGAAGACAACACCATTAAAAGCACATACTACAAATCCAGGTCATTCGATGCAGTCAGAGTCGGCACAAACTCTTCTTCCGGATTCATTATTCCTTTAATGCAGGAGAGTAAAGGAAATCAACAGGTTTCGTTTGCAATTGATTTTGGGACGACAAATACTCATATTGAATATAAATATGGCGTAAATGCTGAAAAGGCGATCGATGTTACTTCCGATCTGCCAATGTGGCAATCTTTGATTGACAGGGCAAAAGGAGAGACAAAGGATATTGTCGATGACAACAACTTTGAACGTGAGATTTTCCCTTATCAGTTCAATCCCGCCACAAACTACAGATTCCCGTTCAGGACAGCTTTAACGTATAACCAGAACATTAATTTCAACCAGCCTATTGATGTTTTCACACATACAAACAACTTCTTCCTTTTTGAAAAATTATTCTATTCAAATTACCTTCAGTTGCAGACTAAGCTCAAATGGAGCAATTACTCAAGACGTGAAGATAAGATCTTGGTGGAGAGTTATATTGAGTGCCTCATGTATATCGTTTTATACAAAACTCTTCTGATCAACGGAGATCCGCAAAAAACAAAAATTACGTGGTTCTACCCGGTAAGTATGGACTCGTTCGAACAGGGTATATTTTTTGATGTATGGCAAAAAGCCTATAGAAAAGTATTCAAATCGGACGATAAAGAAAATATTAATGCAGTACCTGAAAGTATAGCCCCGTATCTTCATTACCGGACTGCATACCCGGGATTAAGTCTTTCACTTGATATAGGAGGAGGATCATCCGATATAGCAGTTTTCAAAAATGCCACAAATTCACCTGAATTTATTTCTTCGTTCAAGTTTGCTGGCAATGCTATTTTTGGTGACGGATTCCCTTACGGAGCATTTGCAAACTCTTCCGACAATAACGGTTTCGTAAAAGCGTACAGGAAAAACATTGAAAGCACGATACAAAAAGGATCTCAAAGGGAGCTGATCCTTCTGGATATTCTTGAAAACAGAAAAGATTCTGCTGATTTCAGCAGCTTTTTGTTTTCCCTGGAAAATGAGGAAGACATGGAATTCAATTACACTGATTTTTTGAAACAGGACAGGAAATTGAAATTGCCAATATTGATTTTTTATGGTGCCATCATTTATTATTCAGCCAACCTTTTAAAAAAACAGGGGACACTGGAAATTCCCAAAAATATTCTGTTCAGCGGAACTGCTTCCAAAACGATTAAAATTATTGATACACAGGCCGGAAATCCAAACATATCAAATCTTTTTAAATATTTCTTTAAGCAGGTAATGGGCATCCGGAATGAACAGATCAATATTGCGTTGTCTGATAATCCGAAGGAAATAACATGTAAAGGAGTGCTAAGGGCCGATATAAATGAAGATATAACTAATTGCCCGGTAGTGTTCTGGCTTGGCGGGAATGATAATTCTGTATGGAGCAGGGCACTGAACAAAAGTACGGATATCCCGGATACACCTTATTACCGCGATCTGGAAACCGGAGGCAATAAGACTCTTATCGAAAATTCCGTAAATCACTTCTTTGATCTTTTGGACGGCTATTTCAGAGGTGCCAATCTTGAAGGGGATTTCGGGATCGATAATTCAGCTTATCTGAAGTTTAAACAAATGCGTTCTTCAAACATTACTGATTTTTTAGAACAAGGCCTTAAGGCATTCTATAAATCCCCTGAAAAGCATATTGAAGAAACATTATTCTTCTATCCATTAATAGGAATTCTGAACAAACTTGCTTTTGAACTGGCAAATACTGACAATCAATGAAAGACCGGTTAAAATATTTCATTTATCTGTCAGTCTTAACTTTCATCCCCCTTAATCTTTTAAGCCAGACTGATGTCAGGGATTCATTGGTTGACTCTGACAGCGCTATGGTTCATCAGGTAGTACCTGCTGACACCATTCAGGCAGCTGATATAAAAACAGAAACTACCTTTGCCGAACCGCTTAAAGAAAAAATTATTCCGGTCTGGATGTGGATTACATTGGGATTTTTACCGGGATTTATTGCAGGTGGTCTTTTAATTTATCAATATTCCAGATCAAAGATCTATTCGATCCTGGCAACTGAAAAGTACAAATATCTTGATGATTTAAAACAGGAGCGGGATCTGCTTTTGAGAAAATTCTTTAAATATGTCGGAATTGTGGCATTATTAAAGCATAGCAAAGATGAAAAGAAGAATGCTATTGATAGTTATGTTAAGGAAGTAGTTCGGTTAAAAAAGCAAAATGAACAGCTAAAAACAGAAAATGAACAAAAAGAGAAACTTATAGCTGATCAGAAATTCATCACATATAACCAGGGATCCGCTCAGGATAATATTGACAGACAGCCGGAGAAATCGTACGGAACAACTGATAACAAAATGGAGATCTTTTTTACCATACCGGAAGGCGACGGTAGTTTCAAAACCGTAAATGCAAAGCATAGTCAGGATATTGACTGCTTTTACAGAATTATTCCGGATAAAGGTGGCCAGAAGGGAAAACTTTACTTTATCTCCGGAGATTATGATTTAAGGGCTCTGGATAATATTGATTACTATTTAAATCCTGTTTGTGAAATTCAGAACATAACTGACAGGAACTTCGCCAGAAAAATTTTAATGACGGATCCGGGATCTGTTATTAAGAGAGGGGATATCTGGAAAATAGAAGAAAACAATAAAGTAAAAATCAAACTTGTTTAATTATGGATCCTCTTCAGACAGGAATTGATTCTCTGAGTGCAGTACAAACAGGTGGTCAGGAGTATGGTTTTTGGTTTACAATTGAAATCGTGCTTATAGTTGGGGTAATTATTTACCAGTTATACATTTCAAGGAAGGTCTATAAAAATATCTGTCAGTTTAAAGATATCTTCAGGGATCGCCTGAATGTTGTAAGCGGTTTTATTAAAAGGTCGGACCTGAACAAGAAAGAAAAAGCAGTTGAGGACATTGTATTCACTGAAACTGAAAAAAACAATACACCAGTTGATTTATTTTCCTACAGTGAGAAAATCAGCATCTCAATAACGGATACCTCCGGAAGTGGTATTATTCAAAGGATCAGGGAGGATATTAATCTATATCTTCTCAATAATTACGGAGCCGCCGTAAACTTCAGCATCATAAAGGATATTATCGACCGTGAAGTTGACATTAAGGATGAAGAAATATCAAATTCCATCCCCACACCCTTGTATCTTGGGCTGGCAGCAACAATGATCGGTATAATATTCGGTTTGTTCGCGATGCCAGAGGCAAATGGCCAGCATTTTTCAGAAGGAATTGATGCCCTTATTAATGGAGTAAAGCTTGCAATGTTTGGCAGCTTATCTGGTCTGGCATGTACAACAATCCTGTCATCTTTTGTCTATAAAAACGCCAAAAGGAAAATTTCGCATGACAAGAATGCGCAGATTTCATATCTGCAGGCAAAATTACTGCCTGAACTTGTTAAAGCAGAAGATACTGGTGTTTCAGGCTTAAAAGCGAGCCTTGACAGGTTTGCCAGAGTGGCAACAGACATATCCGATAATGTACTGACCGCGGCAAATCAAACCCGCGAAAACATAATCTTACAACAGGAGGTCATTGACAAAGTGGGGAATCTGGATGTGCTTAAAATATCAAAAACAAACCTGGAGTTGTTCAATCGCCTGGAGAGCAACATGATCGCATTTAATAAATTTTCTGAATATGTATCATTAATGAGCCAGATTTCAGAAAATCTAAAAGACTTTGCATCACGCACAAGAAGCGTTGACAATATCGTAAATCAGATAGATCTTTCGCTTCAGGAAAACAATCGTTTATCCCGATTCCTTACATCACATTTTGAAAAAATTGAAACAACAGGCCTTGCTGCATTAAAAGCAGTTGATTTATCTGATTCACACTTTAAGGAAGCAATTGAAAAGCTAAAGACGGAAACTGACAATTGTATAAATCAGGTTTTCAGGGCAGTCAATCAATCTGCTTCACATTTCTCTGATGCAATAGAAAAACTGAGGGAAGAAACTGATAACCGTATCTCTCATTTAAGCCGGGATGCTGCTGATAATGAGTCGAAATTAACTGATATCTATCATGATATAAGTGTCAGATTAACATCGGTCACCTCACAGCATATAAGCGAATTTCAAAAAGCTTATTCAAATGCAATCCCCCATTTTGATCAGCTGGACAATTTACAGATACTCCGGAAAATTCTGGAACAGGTATCTGATGGTGTGACACACCTGCAGAATGATACAAATATAAATACTGTTAAACTCATTGAAGCACTGAATCAATTAAATAATTCATTGACCGGTGTTAAGGATGATTTAACTCATTATGCAATTTCTAAAAAGTCACATGGCAGAAAACCAAAAGAAGCAGTATCAGGCTTTTTCAGAAAGCTGCGAAATCCGGCTTCATTCTTCAGAAGAAAAAGATACTCCGGTTAACCATGAGGAAAAACAATTTTTTCTGGATTGGCTACTCCGATTTAATGACAAGCATGTTTTTCATTATGCTTGTATTATTCGTTATCACCATTGGTTATTTACAGGTTAAGATCTCAGAAAACGAGAGACTGATTGAAGAACTTAAGATCAGAGAGCAGGGATTAATACAGGAGACTGAGAGACTTCAGAAACTGCTGAACCTGGAAGAGCAATTCAAACCCTTAATTGATGACAATAGTTTTTATTATCTCTCTGATTGTAAAAAATTCATTGTTAAAGATTTAATGGGAATTGAAATCTTTAATCCCAACAAGGTTGTAATTAAACCGGAATATATTTCGCGTACAATTTCCGCAGGCAAAAAAATTGATGCTTTTCTGGGTGAATTAAGTGAACAGAACAAAGGTTTTTCATACCTGCTGGTTATTGAAGGGAATATGGCAAATGATTTTAAAAAGCCAAAACCGGTTGACAGACCTGATTTCTATCTGAAAAGTTACGAACGTGCTCTGGCGGTCTATAACCTGTGGCTGAAGAATGGAATAAACTTCAGGCAGCATGATGTTGAAGTAATGATCTGCGGCAGCGGATTAAATGGTCTGTGTCGCGATCCTGTTGAAGAGAATAACAAGCGGTTTTCAATCCAGATTATTCCAAAAGTATCAAAATAATGTTAAGAGATCAGAAAAATATAATTTATCCGATTTATTTGATAGTATTCCTGTTGATCATTAATCTGTTTTCAGGCTGTTCCGGCTGCTCTAAATCCGGTATGGTAAGTAAGAAGAATGAAAACAGATCAGCCTCGTCCGACAGCATTTATGATGATCGAAGTGATCAGAAAACCTCAGAAGGAGATACTATTTTTAATCCGGCTTATGAGGAATGATAAAGCTGGCTTTTAATACGTTGATACTGAATGTATTGGAAGTTTAAAGTCAGGATTTGACGCTTGGCTTCCTGCCTTTTTGATTAAATCTCCTTTTAAACCCGCCTTTTCTCGATTTTGTCAGAGAAGGCCGGTGGCCGGACTTGTTATCATGTTTCCCGGCTAATAAATGCAGGCAGTGGAGCATTATAAATCTTGTACCCGATTAATTTTTCAATGCGGTGCATTTTAGGTATATCCGACTTTGTTGACAAGGGTAACTGCTACACCTGTTGTTTCGGCACGGGCAGTACGGCCAACACGATGCACATAATCCTCAGCATCTGACGGGGCATCAAAATTTATTACAAGATTGATATCCTTAATATCGATTCCACGGCTCAAAACATCGGTAGCCACCAGAACACGGGTTTTACGCGACCTGAACCTTAGCAGCATTTCTTCCCTCTCCTTCTGTTCAAGGTCGGATGAAATGCCTTCAACCAGATAATTTTTTGAGCGCAGTCCCCGTACAATTTCACTCAATTTCTTTTTGGTCGAACTGAATATCAATATGCTGTTGATATTCAGGATTATCGGCAATAAGACTGTTTATCAGCGGTAATTTCTGATGGTCGCTTAACATGTAGACAGCCTGTATAACACCTTCAGGAGGCTTCGACATTTCAAGAGCAATTTCCACCGGATTTTTCATAATATGCTTCGACATTGACCGTATCTTCGGAGGCATGGTAGCGCTGAACATCAAAGTCTGGCGCTTTTTGGGCACATAGGAAATTATGTGCATAATATCGTCATAAAATCCTATATCGAGCATCCTGTCGGCTTCGTCAAGAACCAGTACCTCTATCTGGTTGAATTTCACATAGCCCTGATTAAGATGTGAAATCAACCTGCCGGGAGTAGCAACAATAATATCGGCCCCCTTCGAGAGGGCAGCTTTTTCCTGATCCCATCCGCTGCCATCACCACCACCGTAAACAGCTAGTGATGTAATGTTCAATGTATAAGCCAATCCCTGAATCTGCTGGTCAATCTGAATGGCCAGTTCACGTGTCGGGACCAGTATAAGAGTGTGAGTATGACCGGGTCGTTTTTCTGAAATATAGTTCATTATGGGCAACAGAAAGGCAGCTGTTTTTCCGGTACCTGTCTGTGCACAGGCAATCAGGTCTCTGCCCGACAGGATGACCGGAATGGCCTTTTCCTGTATTGGTGTGGTCTCCCTGAAGCCCATATAATCAATTGATTCCAGCAATTCCGGATTCAGATCCAAATCATCGAATATCATTTATGTCTTGTGAATTTTATTCTATGCATAAGAATTGGCAAAGATAGTACTTTACTGCCGTTCTCCATAACAGATAACCGCAATTTAAATCCTGAACTCTGAATAATTAGCATGAGACACCTGAACTATCTTTCAACATTCTAAAAGCTTTTCAAGCTCTGTAAGGTCAATAGAATTCGGGAAGAACTC
>CAWHGX010000030.1:0-12252 GCA_963828775.1 uncultured Bacteroidales bacterium
ACATCGCAGTATGAGATCATCATCACTCTCTGATCTTTTGATCGCAGATATGATGATGTTTTCCCTGTCGACTGACAGAAATGATCCTGCCTTGGGTTTTGATCCTCCATGTATCCCCTGATAAATAGAAATTGCGGGTGACAGGAATTCTTCTGCGGTTCGCACAATATTGCTTTCCCGCCAGGTGTCTTTGTGCGGAACAGGAGCATTCGAAAGGTATGAATGCCCTGATCCTGCCAGATATGTTCATCATTCATGTCGAGGATCCTGGGAATATGGTGAGCATAAACTGCTGAACGTATGATTGAAATCCGCATATCAGTATCCTTAACACTGTAACCGTATTTTGCATCATTTATTACAGCCAGTCCGTATGGCGTTCCACTGATTGTGCCGGAGAGGTCAATCCACCGCTGTCCCGGATCTTCATCCCCGCTAGTCAGGCGTTTTATGAATCCGTAAGGAGTTTCATATGTTGCAGCCGGGGACTCAATGTTAACCGGGAATGAGAATTTAAGCATTTTCAGGTGTTCATTCCAGTTAAGCATAACCTTTAACTCAACCGTACGCGCTCCTGCATATAGTATCCAGTCGATTGTCAGTGCTGAAGCTCCATAAGAGGATATCACCCTTACCATGCCACGCAGGGGACCGTTTTCCAGCACCTTGACATTAGCATTTCCGAATGAACCGATCTCTTTGGAGAATGATTTTACATCATGGCTCCAGGTATCACTTGGATCGTCAATTATTACTGCCCTGCATCCGGTTTTATTTCCAATAAACAATTCCCTGCCATTTTCTTTGTCCGTTATTCCTATTGTCCCTGATTCTGAAAAACTTACCTTGAGATACTCATTCTCCATTGAATATTTTTCAGCGGTGACCCCAGGTTTTAATTCCGGAGTATCTCCTGCTTTGACCCGTATCTGCCTGTAGCCCAAAGCAGGTATCGAGGTCCTGACTATTAATCCCTTACGGCTTCCTGTTCTGGTGGTGCCTGCACTCCACTGATGCAATAGCAGATTCCCTTTTTCATCTTCAGCCTGCGAAGGATTCCGGGTGTCCCAGTTGAGATCATATTCCAGATTGGCTTTGATGTCCCAGGCATGAGGATTAAAAGCCAGAATATATTGTGAAGCAGGATCTTCTGCGGCAACCTGCCATTCCAGTTTCTGGACCGCAGTATATGTCGCCTGATGTGCAATATCCATTGCATATCCGTATCCTTCCCGGGCAGTCTGGGAATGTTCAGGAACCGAAGTTCCCTGCCAGACTGTCGTGAAACTGAAGGAATAAAATCCTTTTCCATGCTGAGGTAAACTCATCTATTGGATATCGATAATCCCAGATGACCGAGCCCAGTGCAGCGATCTTCTCAGCAGTTACGAGAGCTGTCTCTGAAAGCCTGTTGCCTTTTTTGATCTCAGCCTCAGCAGTGTAACAGCCCACAGCGTGATGCTGAAGATCATCTTTTATGACCGGAAGATCAAGGTTATCAATGCTGCGGATCTCTTTGAAATATCTTTCGGGTGTGCTGAATATAAGGGAAGGAGCATCTGCTTCAGCCTGAATTTCCCTGACCGAAGAAATATTCTCTTTTGTAGCTCCTCCGCCATGATCTCCTGCCCCGTAATACGACATATAAGTTGTCATGGGCTGATCCCTGAACTGGGCGATAACCTGTTCAATTCGTGCTCTTACTGATCCTCTGTCGGTGTAGCTGATCGGTATCCGGTATGTAAGTACCTTTGTCCCGTCAGGTCCTTCCCACCAGAACAAGTCAGCCGGAATGGTTTTTTCCTTTGGACCGGGACGCATAAAAACATAGTCCTCCATTCCCTGTAATTTTATGATCTGTGGTAATGTGCCTGTATGCCCAAATGAATCAGGATTAAATGCGACAACAGCACGGCGCCCGAGAAGCTTTTGAAGGGTTAATTGTCCGTATAAACCCTGCCTGACCATTGCTTCACCGCATGGGATATTCATATCCGGTTCCACCCACCAGCCTCCCACAACGTTCCAGCGGCCTTCGTCAACGCGTTTCCGTATCTCTTCGAGCATCTGAGGATCGTTTTCTGAAATCCACTGATAAAATTGCGCTGAACTTGCAGTAAAAGTAAAGTCGGGAGTTTCAGCCATCCTGTCAAGCGCTGACCGGAAAGTGCTGTGAACCACCGCAATACCTTCCGACCATGGCCATAACCATACAGGATCAATATGAGCCTGCCCGATCAGATGAAATTTGTATTTCCCCGCACCGGCCGGCCACTTTCCAACCTGCTGTTTTTCCTCAGGCAAGCCGCTGATAATAGGAATAAACGCAATACCTGCTGTTCCTGAAGCGGCTTTATTTATAAAGCTTCTGCGCGTGATGTCCTTACCTTTTCTTGACCTGTTGATATTATTCATTTTTATCCCTGTTTTTATTTTCAAAAATCAATTTTGGCTGTTGTATGTTTATAAATTGCCTCTCAAATATTTCAGGATCTCACTGAACCATTGCCACGCTAAGGGCTGCAAAATCGCCCACCTGCTCACCCAGAGCGGCAGGAACTATACTGCAGACATCGCCGGCTGGTTTGAGTGCTTCACGTTTAACTACTTCTAGGCAGGCAGGTTCGATAAATTCCCTGCAGCGGGCATAAATGCTTCCGATAACGATCTTTTCAGGATTCAGAATATCTATCAGTATAGATAAACCTTTACCAAGAAATTCACCTGATATTTCCAGGATTTTAATTGCTGTTTTGTCACCTGAGAATGCAGCTTCAGCAACATCTTTGGCGGTAATCCTGTCAGCATTTCTGATATTCTGGCAGAATGAAACAGGCTGATTTAATGCAAATTTCTCTTTTACGATCCTCTTTGCAATAAGAGCTATCCCGGTGCCACTGCAGAAACCTTCGAATGAGCCATTTTTACCATATGCTCTTGGTCCGTCATCGGCAAGACGGATATGACCCACTTCGCCTGCGAGATCATTGGTGCCGGTGTATAATCTGCCGTTAATGATTATCCCGCCTCCCATGCCGGTTCCGAATGTCAGAAATATCATATTCTGAGTGCCCTTGCCTGCTCCAAATTTCCATTCAGCAAGTGCACATGCGTTGGCATCATTCTGTAAATAAACCGGGACATGAAACCTTCCTTCAAACAGATTAACAATCGGGATATTATCCCATCCTGGCAGATTAGGCGGTGACTGGACAATTCCCTTCAGGCTGTCAAGGGGTCCTCCGCAACTGATTCCTATTGCTTTGAGACCTTCTTGTCCGATATTCCCAACGACCTCTGATGCTGAATTTAATAAAAGATTGATGGCATGTTCAGGGCCCCTGTGCGTTTCGGTAGGAAAACTGACCTTTTTCAGAATTTTCATTTCTTCTGTTCCGGCCATGACTGCGCATTTGGTTCCTCCGATGTCTATTCCGAGGTAATATTGAGTGTTCATGGTTTCAATGTCACTGATAATTTTGAAAAGCAACTGTTTAATGTTATCATTTAAGGTCTGATAGGATTATTTAAGATTCCTCCAGAATTTTTCCTCCGATTTCCGGAGCTCGATTTTCTTCTTTCTGTCAAGAAAATAGTAGAATAGAATTGCAACAGTACCTGCAATAAGCAAACTCAGGATCAGATATTGCATTATTTCAGAAATTTGCGAATTTGCCGTGACAGACTGAGCGGCAGGATCTATGATGTTTCTGTCATTACCTCCAACATCAATGCTGAAAATATTTTTGATAAAGAAAAGGGAGAAAAATGCAAGAATACCTGAAAAAATTGGTGTAACAATCCATCCTGCCGCAATTTCGGCAAGAATCCTGAAGTTAATATTCCTGGCTCCTTTGTATAATCCGATGCCGATAATACAGCCAATTATTACCTGTGAAGAGGATACCGGTACCATTGGGATAGGTGGCAGTCCCATTTTAACAAACGCTGTAGAAAGCCAGGAGGACGAGAATATAAAGAGTACCAGAGCCTGGGCAAGGACAGCCACAAGTGCTGCTTCGGATGAGAGTTCCACAATATTGTTTCCGACTGTCTCCATTACTTTTTTTGAATAGGTCAATATGCCGGCTGCGATGGCTAATCCTCCAAGCAGAAAAAGCTGCTGGGCTGAAGAAAGTGTGAACAATCCCAGGTTAAGCTCCTGCAGGTTGAATGCAGGAATAAAAACTCCCATCACATTGGCAATATTATTTGCTCCGAGACTGTAAGCGCCAAAAGCTCCGACAATTATAAGACCGGTCCTGATGTAGGATTCAAACCTGACAAGATGTATTGATGAGTTTTTCTTAATAGCCTTTAGAAATGATGTACAGCAGGACAGCGAATGCTGCACCCAGAACCGGACCTGTTACCCATGTTGACACAATCTGTGTCAGTGTTTTGCTGTCGGTGGAATTTCCGGTAAACAGGTTCCATCCGATTATTGCACCGACAATAGCCTGGGTTGTTGATACCGGAAGCGCAAATTTGGTCATCAGATATACTGTTATTGCAGCTGCCAGGGCAACAGTAAATGAACCGCCAATGGCATTGACAGCACCCAGTTTCCCAAGCGTGTCAGAAGCGCCTGCTCCCTGAATTACTCGCACCAATTATGACAAAGACTGAAGCAGATTATTGCAGCCTTTCTGAAGCTCACCATTTTTGAACCTACTGCAGAGCCAAAGACATTAGCAGCATCATTGGCACCAAGGGACCATCCCAGCAGGAGACCGCTTGTCAGGAAAAGGATGATCATTACATTACTATCTTTATAGCCATTGCTGAGAGAAGATCTGCTGCCTTCTGGGCATTATCGGAAATGTTCTCTATATGTTGTATAATATACCTGAGATGTGATTTATGAGCAAGATCCATATCATTCATTTCCTGAAAAATTATCCTGGCAGTACTCCTGCAGACCTTATCAGTTTCGCTTTCAAAATAATATACTTTCAGAAGTTTTTCCCTCACAGTATAAGGCGACTTAAAATAAGCCCTGGCTGCAGGTATAAGCTCTTCCCCTGCTGATACAGAAGCTTCCATTATACTGATGAAATTATGATTCAGCGAAGCCGGAATATCAGGCATTTCGATGCTGAATTCATTTAAGGGTCGATTTTACTGTATCAATAATCTCATCCAGAACGTCGATCAGTGAACTTACCTCGCCTCTGTGCTGGGGTAATATCGAATGGGTTATCATTTCGTTTTCAATCGATCTCTGAAGTTTGTCAGCATTGCTCTCAAGCAATTCCGCTTTCTCTATATGCCTGTTGAAAGCCTCCATGTCTTTTTCAAGATAGGCTTTAACTCCTTCCCTGAAAACCAGCAGTCCCAGATCAATATTATCAAAAAACTCTTCAATTTTCAGAATAAGGTTTTTAGTTGTGCGGGTAAAAACTGCCATTTTCTGCAATTATTATGGTTAATAAACAAATATAGTGTTATGTGACTAATCAGAATTCAATGATCTTTTCTATTTTGTAGCCTCTCAGGTACTGCTTCAGGATGACCTGAATATCGCGGTTATCACCGGATGCCTGGATGCAATCGTGGACAGCCGTCAATCCGAATCCCATTTCATTTATATTAAAATACCCGAAACCGGAGTATTTGCCGTTTACCACCTTTATAGCACTTCGTTCTTCTTTATCTCTTCCTTTGTCGATAATGAAAAAATTACGGCGTGTAAAAATAAATTCTTCAGCAGCCTTCCTCGCCCGCTCGTTATATGTATCCGGGGTCTCTTCTCCGCAGCATGCCCCTCTGCAAACACCAACATGGTAATGAAAGCAGGCTCCCATTGATTCATAAAGACCTGCCAGCTTCTGGCAGAGATTATATTTTTCGACCAGGGAGATTAATGTCGATTTTGCCCTTTCCTTGCCGGCGAAGACTGAAACAGGATTATCATCACAATCCAGCTTCGCGTAATTAAAATTAATATACCCGTTTTTGTCAGTGAAGCTGAAAATACCCCATTGAAATCCTGTCCTGCGCTGAGCCCTGTTATAAACAGGCTTGTTCCTTTTTATCTCCGATGATTCCTTTAAAAGAGCGATAAGCTCGCTTCCTGTTGCCTCCCAGTCGATATCCGCAATCAGATCGCGCATTTCCATAGACCTGTTTGTGGTATTGTTGGAAAGGTGGGTCCTGATCCTCTGCTGAAGGTTACGGCTTTTGCCGATATAGATCAGGTCGCCATTTTCATTATAGAAATAATAAATCCCGGGTTCATCAGGAATTGCATCGATCTTGGAGACATCAAGGTTCGGATTAAGTTTCGATATTCTTGTGTTTCTCATCAGCTCAGAACATCTGCCATTAATCTGCCTGTCTTTCTCCACAAGCATTTCAAAAAGCCTGACTGTGGCCAGTGCATCTCCGGCAGCGCGATGTCTGCCGTTAATCGTAATGCCAAGGTCTTTGCAGATATTTCCGAGACTGTACGACCTGTGACCAGGAATCAGTTTTCTGCCCAGCGTTACCGTATCGAGCACATTTCTTTTAAAATTATAGCCTAATGACTTGAATTCCTGACGTATAAATGAATAATCGAACCTTGCATTATGAGCCACCAGTGTGCATCCTTCAGTAAACTCGATGATTGTTTTTGCAACTTCGAAGAATCTGGGAGCATTTTCAACCATTTCATTTGAGATCCCGGTCAGGTTTGTGATAAAATAAGGTATATTCCTTTCGGGATTGACAAGAGATACAAATTCTCCGGTAATTTTTTCACCATCGTGCTGGTATATAGCAATTTCAGTGATTTTTTCAATTCTGGAACTGCCTCCCGTGGTTTCAATATCAACAATCGCATACATGAATTGAGCAGTCACTTTTTATGATCACTGCTAATATATGCAGAATTGATGGCTGAAAGCCTTTATTGTTCGTATTTTTGTAAATAAACAGCTGATAATTATGAACGAATGTTACGGTAAGAAATTTGTACTGAACGGGAAGATCCAGTCTTCAGATCATTTCGATAATTCGCTTGTTTATGAGGGCGATTCTATATATGAGGTGATACGTATGATAAAAGGTACTCCTGTTTTCTTTCATGACCATATGGAGCGCCTTGAGTCAAGTGCGCGAATTCAGCAGAAAGAACCTCTGACCAACATTTCCAATCTGAAAAAAGATATTATTAATCTGGTCAAGACTGAAAGAAAAAAAGAGATCAACCTGAAGATTGTCTATAATTATAACAAAGACTTGAATAATTATCTTGTTTATTTTATTGAACCCATTTATCCTTCCGAAGAGCAGTACAAAAAAGGAGTGAAGGGCATTCTTTTCTTTGCTGAACGAAAAGATCCTGAATCGAAAGTAATAAATCATAAACTACGCTCATCGATCTATCACAAACTTATACTTGAGAGTGGCTATGAAGCTCTGCTCGTAAATGAGAATAATCAGATCACTGAGGGAAGCAGATCAAATATTTTTTTTCTTAAGGGCGACACTCTATTTACGGCTCCTGATGATAAAATCCTTAATGGTATTACAAGAAAATACATTCTTGACATCTGCCATGATACAAAGATCAAAGTCAAATTCATGTGTGTCCCGATCGATAAATTGCAGGATTATGATGCCGCATTTATGACCGGTACATCTCCGATGGTACTTCAGTTTAATTGTATCGGTGACATTTATTTTAATGTCAGAGTGTCGTTAATTGACGAATTAAGGAAACTCTACTTATTAAAGGCCGAGGGCAGCATTCTCAGGTTTATGATGGATGACTGATTTTTGGTTGCTTATTTTGTTAACTTTGGTCTGTGTAAGTAAAATCTGTTCATATGCCAAGCATCAGAAAACTAAAAAAAGATATCGATTACCTTGTTTTTGAAGTAATCTCAGACTGTTTTACGTTTGGAACCATGCATCCCGATGACAAGGAAGAAGAGGTCTCGGGAATAATTGCTGATGCAGTGGTACTGAGGAATGACCTTATCAGGCGTGTGAATAATCCTGAGAAGACCGATGATCCCAAATCACTGAGATCTCACTTTAAGCTTGTGGAAAAGGATCTGTTCATCGGGACTGACCATCTGTGCGGGAGACTCAGCGCTCTTCACGGGAAGGAAAAATAAAATGCCTGTAAACCTTGTTGCCGCATTTTGAACAGCTGCCATTGCTGTCAAGATCCATTAATCTCGTATTATAACCCGATCTTTTTGTAACGACATATACCGCATTTACTGCAATGAGTTTCCTGTCCTGTATCATTGTAAGTATTTCCGAGATAGACATATTTCAGATTCCTGGAGGCAGTTTCGTACAACCTTGTAAGAGTTGACTGTGGTGTGGCAGGATCATCTCTCCTGAACATCGGAAAGTACCTGCTAAGATGCAACGGGGTTTCCTCTCCAAGCTCTTCCGATATCCATTTCGACTCCATCTCCATTTCCAGTTCTGAGTCGTTCCTTCCCGTAATAATCAACGTGGTGACCTCAAGATGCTTCCCTGCCCTCGCAATCTGTTTAAGAGTGTCTTTAACAGGTTCAAGCTCAGCGCCTGTAAGCTTTTTATAAAATGCTTCATTAAATGCTTTGAGGTCAATATTAAATGCATCAATGAATCCCAGCATCTCATTTAGCGGATCACTGTTCACAAAACCATTGCTGACCATAACTGTATAAAGACCCTTTTCCTTTATCTTAATGGCGGTATCTCTCACGAATTCAAACCATATCACCGGTTCGTTATATGTAAATGCCAATCCGATGTTTTTATACGAAGAAACAGCCTCCAGGGCTATCTTATCAGGATCAGAATCGCGCGAAAAGCTATCAGCAGTTTTTTGTGAGATATGCCAGTTCTGGCAGAAGTCGCATCTCATATTGCACCCATAAGAGCCTATGGAAAGAATGTTACTGCCGGGAAAGAAATGGTATAATGGCTTTTTTTCCACAGGATCGAGAGAATGTCCTGAAATAACACCGTAGGTCATCAGCTCAATCTTTTCACCGGTGTTTTTCCTTACACCGCAAATCCCTTTTTTCCCGGATGCTATCTTGCAGAAATGAGGACATAATCTGCACTCCGTGTACCGGTCATATTTAAGAAAAAGCGGTTTCAAGGTTTCTGTAATTGTTCTGTTAAAATTACATCAAAAACACTTAAACAGTGAGAAAAAAAGCTATTTTTATATTCATTGATCAACTAAAACCATAGGGAAATGAGAACAAGGATTTTAATAAATGTCATTGTTACACTTATTCTGCTCCTTCTGCCGTGCGACGTTTTTTCGCAGACTGAAATAAGCTGGCAGCCATCGAAGGAGACAGTTGACAGGCTGACAAAAAATCAACCGGAATTCAATTATTTTGAGGAAAAAGTTCCACCCTACAAACTACCTGAAGTGTTGTCATCACCGAAAGGCACAAAGGTGAAGAATGCCGGGACGTGGGAAAAGAACCGAAGGAATGAGATCCTTGAACTTTTTCGGGAGAATGTGTATGGCAGGGTCCCTTCAACACCTTATGAAAAAACCTTCACTCTGATAAATGAAGATAAAAACGCGATGGGAGGAGCTGCCACACTCAAACAAATAGATATTAAGATCGAAAGCAGCGGTAAATCGCTGGACATTCACCTGACCCTGTTTGTCCCGAACAAAGTGGCAAAGCCAGTCCCTGCTTACCTCCTTATTGATAACAGGGGTCCGCAGAATACTGATCCGACCAGAAAATTAAGGAGTGAATTCTGGCCGGCAGAAGAGGTTATTGCCAGGGGTTTTGCAATAGCTGTATTCAGTAATGCTGATGTTGATCCCGACAATTTCGATGAATTCAAGAACGGAATACATGGTCTGCTCGACAGGGGAGAACGTAAACCGGATTCGTGGGGCACGATCGCGGCATGGGCCTGGGGTGCAAGCCGCTGTATGGATTATTTTGAGACCGACAAGGATATTAACAGTAAAAAAGTAGCTGTTGTTGGTCATTCCAGGGGAGGGAAGACCGCCCTCTGGGCAGCAGCTGAAGATCAGCGGTTTGCAATGGCAGTGAGCAATGAATCGGGTTGCGGGGGTGCAGCTTTAGCTCGAAGGAAATACGGTGAGACTGTTGCCAGAATAAATAATGCATTCCCTCACTGGTTTTGCACAAATTACAGGAAATGGGCAAATAATGAAGACTCTATGCCGGTCGATATGCATATGCTGATATCACTTATTGCTCCCCGTGCAGTTTATGTAACATCTGCAAGCGAGGATCTCTGGGCTGATCCAAAGGGCTCTTATCTTTCTCTTTATCATTCAGTTCCTGTTTTCCGGCTTTTTGAAAAAGGTACGACACTGCCTGAAAGAATGCCTCCTTTGAACAAACAGATTACAAGCGGCAAGCTTGCCTACCACGTCCGTGACGGAGCACATAATTTGCTCCTCAAAGACTGGAACTGGTTCATGGATTTCGGGGATGTCGTTTTGAAATGACTATAATATATAACCTTAGAGAAAATGAAATCCGAATTTGTCAGGATTCTGACAAGTCATGGATTCCCGGATGTTAAGGCTGACAAGTGTGCGGAGATATTTACTTTAAACAGCCTCGAGGGAGTTTATTCGCATGGAATTAACAGGTTTCCAAGGTTTGTTGAATATATCAGGAAAGGTTATATAAGACCAAATGCAGAACCTTCGTTGATCAACCGAACCGGATCACTTGAACAATGGAATGGGAACCTTGGTCCCGGACCATTGAATGCCTTATTTGCCACGGATAAAGCTATGGAAATTGCTTCTCAGAACGGGATTGGCCTGATAGCTATGGGAAACACCAATCACTGGATGAGAGGAGGAACATATGGATGGAAAGCTGCCAGAAGGGGATTTGTTTTTATAGGATGGACTAATACCGAAGCTAATATGCCGGCATGGGGTGCAAAAGATTTTCGTCTTGGGAATAATCCGCTTGTTCTTGCAGTGCCTTATGAAAATGAAGCTATTGTTCTCGATTTTGCAATGTCCCAGTTTTCTTATGGGAAGCTTGAAGTCTATCAGCTCGAAGGAAAACAACTGCCATACCCCGGAGGATTTAATAGAAAAGGGTGAACTAACTGCTTGCCCCGACGAAATCCTGGAGACCAGACGTGCGCTTCCGGTTGGTTATTGGAAAGGATCGGGACTTTCGCTGCTCCTGGATATTCTGGCTTCGGTCCTTTCAGGAGGTCTTTCAACACTTGAAATATCACAAAAGGAAGCAGAATATTCATTATCACAGGTTTTTATAGCGATATGCCTTGAAAATCTTGTCAATTCCGGCAGTATTGAAAAAACTGTTCATGATATTATAAAAAACGTAAAGGAATCCTATCCGGCAGAATCCGGAACGGAAATAAGATATCCGGGAGAAAATATAGTTAAGGTCAGGGAAGAAAACAGAAAGAATGGTATACCTGTAAACAAAGATGTCTGGGAAAAAATCCTGAGTCTGTGATGAAACTTGTATTGTAGGGGCGTTGTAGGGGCGTAGCATGCTACGCCTCTACCTATCATAATTCCTCGTTCTTGAATTCCAGGGAAATATTGTTCTCCGAACAGAAAGTCCCAATACCTCTTTTAACGGGATCAATGATATCGGTAAACGTAGTCCCGAATCTCAGGATTCTCCTTTCCCCTGATCGAATGGTAATAACAATGCTGAGCGGAAATACCTCTATTCTTTCAATGTCAGATGCATTAATATTCTGAGCCGGTAACAATGAATTTTTCTTAAGCTTCAGCCTGGTCTGACTGATCTCGACAAATTTTTCTCCCCTGCCGAGGCCTGAATTTATCTGGTAATATGCAAATCCCAACAGAAAAATTATTGTGATTACCAGGCTCCAATCAGACGTTAAGGAATTGAAATTTATTATTAACCAGATAACGGCAACCACAGCACATACAATACCGAAAACCAGTTGAAATATCCTCGTAAGCTTATTGCTTTTATTCACCTCAAGTGAAAAATAACCAGTCTCCATTTGTTTTTTACTGCAATTTATCCTTTTTCACCAGAAGGTCAAAATTTCCTTTTTCCCGGAAACAGATTCCACATCCCACCCCGGACCCCGCACCCCGCACTATAAAGGAAGTACTTATACGATTTTTAGAATTATATTTGGTAACAAAATTAAGTAATCACATGAAACGCAATTACTACCTCATTTTCCTGATTTTCCTGATCTTTTTTGCCATCTCCTTCCTTACAAATATTCTGGGATCGATAAATCCCAATGTAAGTGATAGTT
>CAWHGX010000031.1:0-59013 GCA_963828775.1 uncultured Bacteroidales bacterium
ATTATTGCAGTCCGTGCAAAATTGCCGTCAGGATGACCGCCGCCGATGATACCATCTTCCCGTTGCATTCCCCACATCACTTTAATTTCACTGTCAATCCAGCTTTTCAACCCGGGTACATTTTCACGGTTATATAAATTTATACCGCTTTCTATTGCATCAGCATACCCGTCATGACTTTTGCCTTCCCAGGGAAAGTTCCTGTATTTTTGGTTCAGATTATCAATCATGTCAAGAAACGCCTGCCTGTATTCTTCTTTTTTATCTGTAAGAAATACTGAATAATAGGCGTCAAGAATATAGCCCCAGTTATCAACCATTCCGCTGTCGACAACCTCTCCGGTAATCGTATTAACAGCATTGAAAAAGAGTCCGTCTTCATTTCTTCCTACCTCAAGCACCCGGTCAAGCACTTTATAAAATCGTTCCCGATATTGGTTTTTCTTTTCAGGATTTACATAATTTAACGTGACATATAATTCGCTTAACCCGCCTATTATTTCGCATCCGTGATCTCTCAGCCGGAGGTATTCGACTGAGCTTAAATCGCGATTTTCAACAAGGTAATAGTCTCCGATCTTTGTGGCCCAGTCCAGGTATTTCTTATTCCCGCTCAGCCAGTAGATCCGTGACAAAGCCTGGAGCATCGATCCGTTAACCTCTTCTGAAACAGCTTTGTAGGAACCTAACTTATCCATATTTTTAAATACTGTGTAATAACCGGAAAGATCTTCCAGCATCTCCATCATCCTTTCAGTCCAGGGTGACCTGCCAATGTATTCGGTCAGTGGGATAAGTCCGTCTTTAATATATTCCGAGGTCCCGAAAATGATCCAGTTTGTATCGGGTACCTCAGTCTGAAAATTTTGCGTGGAGAACCGGAAAACATCAGGTAACGATTTGATCCTCGATGTCAGCTTTTGCTCTGAACGGAGTATGTCGAGCATCGGGCCGTTATACAAATCCTGGTCGAGTAAAAAAGAAGTCAGTACCATAAATGCATAATTGTCTGCCGCCGAGTTAAATGGTTCCCAAAGATCCTTTTTCCCAGTCAGATTGGATGGTATCAGCCCGCTGATGCTGTCGCGCTGAAGCATCCAGGCCTTAACAAAATTCAGCGACCTGACATATGATTCATTTGCCAGGCTGCCATTTTCTTCAGCCACTGTAAAATCGTCACGGTTATACTTAAATGAATTACAACCGATTATAGAAAAGAATATAAGAAGAATTACCAGATTGGATTTCATGGTCAGCCAGGGTATAAAATTTGTTTCAAACCAATATAAAGTTATAAAGAAATCTCCTTAAACACGAGGTCCTGCCCCTAAATCCCCTGCCTTGTCCGCCGAAGTCCCGGGTACCTGGGACGAAGGTGCAGAAGGGGACTTTAAGAACCCCCTTTAGGGGGCAGGGGGCGAAAAGACTTAATCGCATCCCCATATACATCATTCTTGTGAAATCCGGGATATCTTGCTGCAATTGAAAATTCTTTTAACATTTTTTAATAGCTAAAAATATTACATTTGGAGCATTCAGACCACACTATGAGAATTTTATCGACCCTTCTCTTCATAGCAATTTCTTCAATCACCTTTTCTCAGCATTACGACTGGCCGATGTGGAGATACGATCACGGGAGATCCGCATCCACTCCTGAGCAACTTGCAGACAAACTCTATCTTCAGTGGCAGGTGCAATATTCACGCAGAACTCCGGTATGGGATGATCCCCTGAATCAGAACCTTATGCAGTTCGACAGGATTTTTGAGCCAGTTGTTGCAGGGAATAAAATTTTTCTGGGATTTAACGATCAGGACAAGGTTATTGCCCTGGATCTTAACACGGGAGAAGAGTTATGGCACTATTATGCCGATGGACCGGTCCGGTTGCCTTTAGCCTCAGCTGACGGAAAGATATATTTTACCGGTGATGATGGATATTGTTATTGTCTTAATGCCGAAGACGGATCATTGGCATGGAAAGTCCTTCTTGCCCCCGGATCAAACAAGCTGCTTGGCAATAAGCGTCTTATATCCTTGTGGCCTGCACGCGGCGGTATAGTGATCAAAGACAGCATAGTTTATACCGCAGCAAGCATATTCCCTCTTATGGGTACTTTTATCTATGCCATAAATGCTGAAGACGGCCGGATCATCTGGAAGAACGAGGGCACAGGCAGTAATTATATTCTTCAGCCTCACAGGTCTCCGGCATTTGCCGATGTGGCTCCACAGGGCAGTTTTACTATAACCGGCAACAAGCTTCTTGTTGCCGGTGGACGATCGGTTCCTGCAGCATTCGATATAAATACCGGAGAAGAACTATATTACCACCTTGCTGCCAGCGGAAAGACAGGAGGTGCATTTACATGCAGCAACGACAGAGTATTCTTCAACCATCACCGTGAGAGAATGACATACATGTATGAGTCGAATACCGGTAACTTACTCATAAGAAATGCCGGTGAATATCCTGTTGTTGACGGAAATACTGTCTACTTTTCAGGAAGAAATATCACAGCGGTAAGGCTTGATTCAGCAAATCGGTTCGATACACTCTGGACGACTGATACTCCGGCAACACTTGACCTTATTAAAGCAGGGAATTACCTCTATGCAGCAGACAGCACCGGCATAAATGCAATAAAAATAAACAGGGACAATAAGCCTGAACTTGTGTGGACTCATGCATCGGCAAAGATTATTGAACGTCTGATAGCTTCAAATGGAAAGCTGATAGCAATATCAGAGGATGGGGCAATTCAGGTTTTCGGTGATAAGCCTGTTCCCAGCGTCTCATATATTGGCGGCTCCCATATTCCTATGAAAGGAAAATCAGCCAGAGCAAAAAAAATTATCGGTTCAACCAGAACCATTGAAGGTTATGCTCTCATCTTCGGGACAAAGAATATCAAACTTCTTAAAGGACTGGTCGCACAAACTTCTCTTTCAATAATTGCATATGAAAAGGATCCGGAAAGAATAGCTTACCTGCGGGATTATTTTGATAAACTGGGTGTCAAAGCTGACCGCCTGAGTTTTCTTCATTACGACATGACCCACCCTCTCCTGCCGAAATATTTTTCATCGCTCACTATTATAAATGACAATGATTTTCTGAATGGTTTTGATAAGGACATACTTAGCCTCATGTATGAATCAACCCGTCCATATGACGGAAAGATCCTGATCAGATCCACGGACAAAGAATGGAATTATCTGGCTGAGAATCTTAAGGAGCTAAATCTTCATGGAGCTGAACTTGCACTGGACAGGGGATTTGCAATCATTTCAAGAACAGGTCCGCTGAAAGGCACTGACAGCTGGACTCATAATAACGGAGATATTGCAAACACGCTTAAATCGGATGATAAAATGGTCAAGGCTCCACTGGGCATTTTATGGTTCGGCGGTAACTCAAATCTGGACGTGCTCCCCCGGCATGGTCATGGTCCCGGAGAACAGGTTATTGACGGACGGCTTATCATTCAGGGTATTGGCAGTATAAGTGCCCGTGATGTTTACACAGGCAGAGTACTCTGGAGAAAAACTTTTCCAAAACTCATTGATGACACCTGGATGGTCTATTATGATGAAACATATGACGAGGAAAATCCTCTTGATCCGAAGTACAATCAGGTTCATTTACCGGGATCAAATGCACGTGGAACAAATTTTATTGCCACAAAAGAATTTGTATACCTCATTGAAGGAGACAAATGCCATGTTCTGGACATCAAAACAGGAAATCTTGTTGAGACATTTACAACCGGGGATGATAAGACTCAGGAATTAGGGTATATTGGTGTTTATGAAGATCTTCTTATCCTGGGTAATAATTTTTCTGATTTTCCTGGAATGGAGTCTGATTCAATCGCCTTAAAGAATCCCCGGTTTACCAGATACGACCTGACAGCAAGCAGTGAGCTGATCATTCTCGACAGGTTTACGCGGCAAAAAAATGTGGAGTATACAGGCTAACCACGGCTTTATCCATAACTCTGTTATCGTTGGGGATGGTATCCTGTTTTGCCTCGATAAACTTCCCCAGTATCTTGAGACCAAACTTCAAAGAAGAGGAGAAACTCCTCCTGAGGGATCAAGATTATTGTACCTGGATATCAGGACCGGGAAGAAAATCCAGGAGGAAACCAGGGATATTTTCGGCACATGGCTCGGATATTCAGCTGAACATAAGCTCTTGTTGCAGGCAACCCGTCCGTCAGGAGATATGCTTCATGGGGAGGAAGGCCGAAGGATGATAGCTTATAATGCAGGAACCAGGGAAAAAATATGGGATAAAACGATGACGTACGGGAATCCTCCCATAATCCATAATGATAAAATATATTCCAACGGGAATGGATGGTATCTGCTAACCGGTGAACCTATCATAGACAAGGACCCGGTGACCGGGGAAGATCTTAAATGGAGCTTCAAGCGTGAATACGGTTGCGGAATTGTGGCTGCCAGTGAGCACCTTCTGACATTCCGTTCTGCTTCAGCAGGTTTTGTAAACCTGGATGTTTTTGAAGGTACCGGCAGTCTGGGCGGATGGAAAGCCAGCTGCTCCACCAATCTGATAGTAGCTGACGGTGTGCTGAATTCCCCCGATTATACCCGCACATGCCAGTGCCCGTACCAGAATCAGACATCCCTCGCCCTGATAAATATGCCCTGGATGACTTACTGGACCAATAGTAACTATAAATGGGACGGCAGCCATATCAGACAGCTGGGACTTAACTTTAATGCACCTGGTGACAGAACCTCTGACAGGAACGTGCTGTGGCTTGAATTTCCAAATGCCGGAGGGACTCCGCCGGATATTCCTGTTGTTATTGATACTGTTAACTATTTCACAATCAGAAAAGATCCGGTTTCAGTCATGTCGGAAAATACGCCCTGGATAAGTTCAAGCGCAATAGGCGGATTAAGATCGCTGGAAATAACTCTGTCAAAGGAAAAAGAAGTACCGGAAACCACATACAGGGTAAACCTCTATTTCTCCGAACTCGAGAATAAAAAGCCCGGGGAACGTGTTTTTAATATTAGATTACAGGATTATACGGTTCTTGAAAACTTCGATATAGCAGGTGAATCCGGGAAGAATAATAAGGAAGTGATCAGGTCATTTGCAGGCATCAAAGCCGGAAAATCCCTGAAGCTCGATCTGATACCTGTAGCAGGAAATACAATACTATCGGGAATAGAATTAGTACAGGAAACGGTAGCTGTAAAATAAACAATCTTATAATGAAGCCAATACACTTTAAAATATTGATCCTGGCAGCAATTTTAAGCCTTGCCTGTACAACAAAAGTGTCGGAATGGGTTTTGCTTAATGCACCTGCCAACCAGTATACTCTGATATACTTTTATAGCGGCCAGATAAATGAGACAGCCAGAAATCAGAATGCTTCAATAGGCAGGGAGATCAAACCTGCCAATATCGAATTCAGGAGCGTTGAGAAAAAAGACATAATACAGCCTTATTACACATTATATTACGGAAACAGGTTATTCAGAAGGTATAATGATCCCAAAGATCTCAATGGATTGACAGTCTCGCCACTGCGTAAAAAGATCGCATCCGAAATAATGACCGGAAAACTCTGCGTTCTTACTTATCTTACTACCGGTAATAAGGAGAAGGACGAAAAGGGTATGCAGATAATCCAAAAAGCCCTGGGTGACTCTCCTTTTAAAAATATAATTACGGTTGTCGAATTGAGCAGGTCGAGTGTTGAAGAATCTCATTTCGTATCGTTGCTGCTGAATGTTGAGGACGATCTCAAGACAATTCCCGAGCCAATGCTTTTCGGCGTGTTTGGAAGGTTCAAGGCACTGGAACCATTGCTTGGCAAGGGGATAACCGAAGAGAATATCAGGCTGATGATCGATTTCCTGACAGCCGATTGCAGCTGCCTGATAAAGGACAATCTTCCCGGAACGGATATCCTTTTCACGAATAATTGGGATAATCCCACAATTGCTCTTGTAAATAAGATCCTTGATGAGAATCCCTCATTATTACATCATTAATGGATCAGGATTCCTCAGCATATGATTCCCTTGCAGTGAGACCGTTACCAAAATGGCTGACTGATCAGAGAGACGGACTTACTAAAATTCAGCCTGCCACTATCGAAATGAAAGAGGACAGGTCACTTGCTATCTCTTTTATTTTCACAGGTGCAATTATTATTTTGGCCATTGCACTCTTAACAGTAATTATACTCAGGAAAAAAAAGAAAAATTCAACATGAATCCATTGAGATTGGTCATCAAAGAACTGTTATACCGGAAGGTCAGTTCATTTATTATCCTGCTGACAGTTGTTATTGCATGTTCTGTATCCGTGGCAATCTATACCTTAAGCAAGGCCAGTGAAAATGAAACCAGGAAAATAATGCGGGAACAGGGGCTGAACCTCTATATTTTCCCGAAAGGCACAAACCTTATTGATTTTTACTCTGTTAACAATACACCGGCATTTCCGGAAGATTATGTTGATAAGCTTGCCGCATCAAGAACATTTGATGCAGTAAGGCATCTTACCGGCATACTGCAGGTCAGGTATCCCGACTGGAAGGATCCGAATGGTTCAGTTCATCAGATTGTACTCTTCGGATATAAAGATGAAGCGATGCAAAGGTTTCTGCCTCCCCAGGAGACAATGGGTTTTGATGTTGAAGAAGGGAAAGTCCATGTAGGTTCTCTTTTGGCAAGGAATATTACACCGGGAGATCCATTTACCATAAAAGGATCTGACGGCAGGATTCACAGCTTTGAGATCGCCAGACGGCTTGATGAAGGAAAAGGCATGATCGATCAGGGAGTGGCCTTTAATCTTGGTGATCTTCAGGAGGTTCTCGGGATGCAGGGCAAGATCAACAAAATTGAGGCACTGGGCTGTGTCTGCAGGGATGGAAGGATTAAGAATGCCAGGAATCAGGTTCAGGCGATCTTTTCCGATCTTGAAGTGACCGAAATGACCAGTATTGCTGATGCCCGCGAAAACCAGCGCCTGATGATGAATAAATACGGAGCTTTCATAATACCATTTGTGATGCTGGCGTGCCTGCTCATCACCGGACTCCTGTTCCATCAGAATATAATGGTCAGGAGTCGGGAGATAGGTCTGCTTAAAGCAATGGGAAAAAGTACTTACAGCATTCTGTTCATAATAATTGCCAAAGCTTTTATTCTGGGTCTCGCCGGTGGAATTATCGGATTTTTTGCAGGTCACTTAACAGCAGAATATTTTGGGAAAGAAATATTCAGGTTTACAGCTTCAGATATTACACCTCTCCGGAATGTTTTTTACTATTGTATCCTGCTTTTCCCGCTTTTGTGGATGCTGGCCAGCTGGATTCCTGCCCTTATGGCTACACAGATAGATGCCGCTAAAACCCTCAGCCAGGAATACTAAACACAACGACAAAAATGATTGAGCTGAAAAATATTTCAAAAGTATATACGAAAGGGACTGATCTCTTCACCGCACTCAGAGATATCAGTTTTAAGGTCGAAAAGGGAGATTTTTGCTCTGTGATCGGACCCAGCGGAGCCGGAAAATCGACTTTGCTCTATGTTATCGGAGGATTGATACATCCCGACTCGGGAGTTGCAATGTTCAATGGCAGGGACATTTACAAGCTAAGCAACAGGGATATTAACCTGTATCGCAGTAAGCACCTGGGATTTATGTTTCAGCAGTTTCATCTTATGCCATATCTGACTGTTGCAGGGAATATTAAACTTGCATGCAACGGTAAAAACAAGGCAGAGAAGATTGGCTACTATCTTGAAAAATGTTCCCTTGCTGATATGAAGAATAAGTATCCTTCCGAATTAAGTGTCGGGGAAAAACAGCGGACTGCATTTATAAGAGCCATAATATCAGAACCTGATATTCTCCTGGCTGATGAACCTACAGGTAATCTCGATGCATCGAACAGCGACATATTAATGTCACTTGTTAAGGAGTACAATAAAAGCGGTGGTACTGTCGTACTGGTTTCTCACGATCCCGGAATCTCAAGGTATGCGAACAGGAGTATTAATCTCGAAAAGGGATGTATGCAATTAAATCACCCCTGATTCCCCATGAGTGACTTTTGATTTACTGAGGTTTCAGATCCTCCATCCCCGAGGATCTTTTTATGTCTTTTTGGTATCCTCTTTTGATTCAGCCTTCATCTTATCAGGCTCATCCTCAACCTTTGAGGCTTTTTTAAAGTCCCTTAAACCCTGCCCAAGTCCTTTCATAAGTTCAGGAATCTTTCTTCCTCCAAAGAGAAGCACAACTACAAGCAGAATAAGAATTATCTCAGTTGCTCCGAAATTTCCCATCTTGTCAAATATTAAATATTCTATAAAGATAACTTATCTGAAGTAATTCTTCAAATTAAAGAAGTGACTGATTTCTTCCAGACGCATTCGGACGACCTCACCCCCTTAATTCAGAACGGGGGCACTTCATAGTTACTATATCTGCAATATCCCCCATGCAAAGAGAATAAGCAGCCCTACTATCACCCAGCTCAGGAAGAAACCTGCGAGATCTTCACGGTAACGCCTGAAGAAATTCGTCCAGCGTTCCTTTCTTCCCCAGCCCGGAAGATCAAGAAGCAGAAGATCATCTCCTGTCAGCGATGCAAGTGGCTTTTTCCCGTCTGCTCCAGGTTGTGTGGCATCCGATTTTCTTCGCATATTATCAAAAAAGGCATCAATTTTCTCCTTTTTTTCGGGTTTTGTAAGAATGCTTACCAGCCAGAACAGGAAGAAACCCGAAAGCATGGCAATCCCGAATGGTCCGGGTGTCCATTTGTAAACCAGCATAAGTTCGCCTGTCGTCAGAAAATTAACAATATAATAGACTGACAGGGAAGCTATTACAGCAGCTCCGGCTCCATACCGGTTAGCCCTTTTCCAGATCAGGCCGCCCAGGAACATTATTCCCATGAATGCAGCGAGTGTTTCAGTGAACAGGAATCCATGCAGCACATTTTTAATACTAAGTGCAAAAAGAACTCCCAGTACCGACAAGCCAAGACCTGAATATCGTCCCATCCAGAGAATGGTTTTATCACCTGCATCCGGCTTTATGTACTTCTTGTAGAAGTTCTTTGTGAAAAGAGCTCCTGTGTTAACCATAAAATTGGAACACGCCGACATATTTGCGGCTACAATGGCTGATAGCATTAGTCCGACCAGACCAGGAACAAGCAACTTGCTGCAGGCGTATCCGAAAGCCATCTCGGGATCTGCAAGTGTTGCATTATTCTTTATAACGAGAGCTGCAACCACCAGGCCCGTCAGCGCCCATCCGATAGTAACAAGTCTTTTTACCATCGATCCGAATGTCTGGCCTATCCTTCCGGCACGTTCGGTATTGCCTGTCGCGCACATTGAGATCATGTGAGGCTGGGCTGTAATGCCCACGATCCCGTTCACTGCCAGCATCACAATTGTGAAGGCATCAATTCCGCTGGCACTGTTAATAAGATCAAAGAAATGGTCGGGTAATACTGACTTCATATATCCAAAACCTCCTATTTCCTTCAAACCCAGCGGTATCAGCATCACCGACAGGGTAATAATCAGGAACGACTGAATAAAATCAGTGTAGGCCGCTGCAATAAGTCCGCCAATGAAACTGTAAAGGAGAAAAGCCAGCGTCATGAAAAGCACAACCATATCAGGGGAAACAAGGTTTCCGGAAGCCACCGATATGACCTTTGCTGCACCCTGAAGCATAACTCCCATATTAAATACAAAAAATGAAATCGCAAAAACGGAGTAAACCATTCCCATTGTGCTCCCATATCTGTCTTCGACTATTTCACCTACTGTCGTCCGTTCGCTTCGCCTGTAGAACGGAGCGATAAGCCAGTAAAACGGAGTTATCAGCATGTTTTTCCACTGGTACCATATTGTGGCAAATCCATTGCTGAATGTCGCACCTGTCTGGGCAACGGGCATTTCAGCATGTGTTCCCACGCCAAAAGCCTGCCCGATCATGATGTACCATTTGAATTTCCGGCCTCCCCTGAAATAACTGTCGCTGGTTTTTATCTTCCTTGAGATCCAGATCCCAAAAGTTGTAATCGAAACGAAGTAGCCGATCAATACTATGTAATCAAGTGTAGTCATAATGGTGTGAGGTGTGAGGTATGGAATTTAGGTATTGTTGCCTGGTGCTGGGTACTTGGTGCTGAGGCTGGTGATGGATCCTAATCCCAGTATTGATTTAGTAACCCAGGTAACCGGCACCTATTATGATGTATAGACGATTCTTCCATTTACCCAGGTCTGTTTAATATTAAGTTTATTTCCATGCTCTTTCAAAGAGAATCAGATCTGCTCTTTTCCCGGCTTCGAGGGAACCTCTGTCAGGAAGTCTGCATATCCGGGATACATTTTTTGTAGCAAGATTAATTGCTTCACCCAGGGAACATCCTGTGAAATTTAACATATTTTCGACTCCTCTCCTGATCGGGAAAGAGGCTCCGGCCAGACAATCCAGGACGGGATTTTTTATCAGTCCGTCAACAGTGTAAACAACTTCACTGCCCAGGAATATATATCTTCCGGGTGCCATTCCAATAAGGTGGGTCACATCGGATGTAAGAATAATATTTTCAGGGCCTTTTACTTTATAAAAGACCTGTATCTCTTCCGGAAGCAGATGATGCCCATCGGCTATAATTGATGGCACGAGGAGGTCATTTGCCAGCTGGGGCCATAGCGGATTTTTGTGCCTGTCAATCAGGTTGGCACACCCATTCCCCAGATGCGTGGAGAGGCTGGCTCCGTTGTCAACTGCCAGTCTTACCTGTTCAGCCGACGCATTTGTATGACCAATTGAGACTATTACATTATTTGCAGTGCATAGTTTAATGAATTCAATTGCACCCTCAACCTCAGGGGCTACCGTGACCTGCCTGATATTCCCTCCGGCAGCCTCCTGGTACTCAGAAAATTCGCTCCATGAAGGCTTCCTGATAAATGCTGCAGGATGACACCCGTAATAGCCTTCTTCAGGAGAAATATAGGGCCCTTCCAGATGAAATCCCGGCACCGAATTGCTGATATCTTTCTCTTTCAGCGCTTCTGCAAGATTCCTGAAGACCATTAAAAGTCTTTCGTGACTGTTCGTTATGACAGTAGGCTGAAAAGTGGTAACACCGTCCCTCCTTATATATTCTACAGCGGTTTTCATTTTATCGGGTGTCAGATCCAAAGCTGAAAAATCGATACCCTTGTACCCGTTTATCTGATTGTCAATCAGTCCCGGAGCGATGTAGAGATCCTGAAATTGCTTCAACTCCGGCATTAAAGATATTTGGTCGATCAAACCATCGCTGATATCAATCCTGACAGGCTTCCCGGTTTCATAATGAATTGCTTCTATTGCATTAGATTCTTTCATGCTTTGACTGTGCTTGTTTCATTTTAACGCCCCTATCAACCTCCCACAGGGGACTTATGAACTTGAAGCCATTTATCAACCCCCTTTAGGGGGAAATAAGAAAGGGGCGAAAATTATTTAAGATCATATTTTACAAAGATATAACTCCCGATGCTGAATTCTTATCCAGGAAAAGATGCCAGTCAGCATGTCTTTTAAGCATTGTTGCAGGTACTCTGTTTGTTACTTTGCCGGTCAGGGTTTTTCTGACTGCATCTGCTTTTACCAGGTGCGGCACAACCGAAATAATTGTTCTGCACTGCATTATCTGCCAGACACTCATTGAGACAGCTTCATCCGGAACATCATTTACGGTTGCGAACCATCCTTCATCAACCTGCTGCATCCTGCACTTGTCATCCAGTTTTACTATTATGTATGCATCACGGGTTTCAAAATCCGCCGGAGGATCGTTAAATGCTATATGACCGTTCACACCTATGCCTATGAGGCCCAGATCCAACGGCTTTTCCCTTATCCCGGATGATAATCCGGCAATCCGGTCAGCTATCATTCCTTCAACATCAACGCTATGGAACTTCTTTACAGGTACCAGGTTTATGAATCTTTCATAAAGGTATTTCCTGAAGCTTGCCTTATGAGTAACAGGTAAGCCAATGTATTCATCAAGGTGGAAAATTTCTACTTTGGTCCAGTCAAGTTTTTCTTTAACGAGCGCCTGAAACATCTCAAACTGAGAATTGCCGGTAGATACAACCATTCTCGCTTCGCCATTCCGGTTTACTGCCTCATTAAGTTTTAAGGCAACAAGCCTGGCTGCCAGGTTTCCGAGTTCGATGGCGGTGGAAGAGATTGAAATGTTCATTATAGTATTTTGATAAAATTCAAGTATTAATCTGACCCTCTTTTGTTTCGCCCCTAAATCTCCCTGACGCGGGCTCTTAGAATCATAAGCATGAACGGACTTTAAATCCTAATTAGATCGGTTATCCCCTTTAGGGGGCAGGGCGGATTTCTCCTGCTTTATAAAATTAGAATAATAAATTCACAAACCAATTTTCTATCTTCACCAAAATTTTTGGAACTGATGTCAAGGTCCTCTGTAATTACAATACTGTTAACATTATTATGCATCAGCAATTCACTTTTCAGCCAGAACAAAGCTGTTAATCGCGATAAATACCGTATAAATATTGTTCAGACCGAAAAACCGATAACTGTTGACGGCATCCTTGACGAAGAGCCATGGGTGATCAGCAGAGCGTACGCAGAGATTTCAGCGCGTGACACCGACTGACACCGGTTTTGCCAAAGCACAAACAGAGGTAATGCTCACATATGATAAATCAAATTTCTACGTCGGTATCATATGTCATGACCCCACGCCAGGTAAAAGACCAGTTGAATCGCTGCGAAGGGATTACAGTTTTATGAAGAACGATAATTTTATGCTCTTTCTCAACACCTACAATGATCAGACAAACGGATTTGCTTTTGGTATCTCTGCAGTAGGCGCACAGACTGAAGGCTTGTATTTGGACGCAACCAAAGTCGATTACAGTTGGGATATCAAGTGGAAATCAGCGATCAGGAGCTATGATGACCGCTGGGTTACCGAGTTCAGTATTCCCTTCAGAAGTATCAGGTACTTTGGGGGAGATAAGGAATGGGGCATCAATTTCGGACGCCTCGATCTGAAAAACAATGAGAAATCTGCCTGGGCTCCTATGCCGCGCCAGTTTCCTCATTGCTCTCTGCCGTTCGCGGGAACGCTTGTCTGGGATAAACCGAGGGATAAAGCCGGACTTCGTTTTTCGCTTATACCTTATTTTACCGGGAAGGTCACAAGGGACAATGAAGCAATGGAAAATACTAAATGGTCGTGGAATGGAGGCCTCGACGCTAAGATGATACTTTCCACATCATTAAACCTCGATCTTACTGTAAATCCCGATTATTCACAGGTTGAAGTAGATAAGCAGCAGACAAACCTTGACCGCTATGAGCTTTTCTTTCCTGAGAAGAGGCAGTTTTATCTTGAAAACAGCGATTTGTTTGCAAATCTTGGCACTGAGAAAGTAAGACCTTTCTTTTCAAGGAGGATTGGCCTCGATAATCCTGTCCTGGCAGGGGCGCGTCTCAGCGGGAACATCGGGAACAGATGGAGAATAGGGATTATGGATATACAGACCGGCAAAAAAGAAGAAATTCATGCTGCCAACTACATGGTTGCCGCTCTGCAAAGACTTGTATTTGCCAGATCAAGTATCACGGCATTCATAATCAATAAGCAAGTGCTGGATGTAAAGGATGATGAGACATATACGGGCAACAAATATAACCGGATCGCCGGCATTGAATATAATCTTGCAAGCCCCAATAACCGCTGGAACGGGAAGTTGTACTATCATCAGAATCTTCCGGAGAACATTACTTTTAAAGATGCTGCAGTGGCAGCCAACCTTGCATATTCATCCCAGTTCATCACCGCCTCCCTGAACCAGGCACTTACGGGCTCGGGGTATAGTGCAGAGACAGGATATATAAGGAGAAAAGGCTATTACCAGCTAAACAGCACCTTTCAGTACAAATTTTTTCCTCACGACAGCAGGATAATAAGTCATGGTCCCGGAATAAAGCTGGATACCTATATGGATCCGTATTCATCGTTTTCGCTGACTGACAGGGAAACTCAGCTGTTATACAGCATTGACTGGCTGAACAAAAGCTCATTTTCAGCCGACTTCAGGAACAACTATATCAGGCTTCTTGCACCTTTTGATCCTACCAACACCGGCGGTTTGCAGCTGGCTGAAGGTGAGGATTTTAACTGGAATGAGGTTGGTGCAACATTCACTTCTGACAACCGGAAAATGCTTAATGTTGCTCTTACCGGAAGATATGGAGGCTACTACAACGGGAACAGGCTGACCCTGAACGGCGAATTGAACTACCGTGTTCAGCCATACGGAAGTCTTGCACTTGTAACAACTTTCAATGATATTTCACTTCCGTCGCCCTACAACAGTGCCAGGCTTCTTCTTATAGGACCAAGATTTGATTTTACATTTACCGATAATCTGTTCTTCACCAGTTTTATCCAGTACAATAACCAGATCGACAACCTGAATCTCAACCTCCGTTTCCAATGGAGATTCGCACCTGTATCAGATCTATTTATTGTCTATACGGAGAATTCCTATGCATCTGATATACTGGGCAACAGTTTCGGGGATCCCTACTCCGGGAACTACCATGTTAAAAACCGCGGCCTGGTAGTTAAAATCTCATATTGGTTCAATTAAAGAATAAGATCAGCGCTAATCTAGACAACTGTCCGGAACTACGTATGGAGGTCTGGGAGGACGGGTCAGCAATGCATTAGCTTCGTCATCGTTTATGAATTTCTCATTTACCGGATCAAAGTTCAGGGTACGTCCGGTTCGATATGCAATATTCCCAAGATGAGCCAGTGCCGACGAAAGATGTGCCGTTTCTACAGGTGCATTCAGCAGTGATTTATCATGGGCGCGGACCGCAGTGATGAAGTTAAGGAAATGATCGCCTCCCTCCTTGCGTGATGGTCCCGGTTTATAGTCTCTTCCTAGAAATGACTGATAGGTGTCATAACCGTTAACTACCAGGTAACCTTCGCTTCCATAGAAGATGTTCCCGACTGTAACGTCTTTTTCATCGTTTGTAATCCATGGACGCACTTCAAACTCTATGATCTTCTTCTCCTTCGGATAATAATAGGTTGAAGCCAGAACTTCAGGAGTTATTTTTGCATCATTGAAAAGGAATTTCCCTCCGGCGGCCGTTATCTTTTCCGGCAGACCAACATTCAGTCCCCACATGCAAAGATCTGTTTCATGGACTCCCTGGTTACCGACATCACCGTTGCCGTAGTTCCAGGTCCAGTGCCAGTTGTAATGAACAATATTCCTTGAGAAAGGCTGTTTTGCTGCAGGACCTGTCCAGAGATCATAGTCAAGTCCTTCAGGAACAGGTTCGGTACCTTTGTCACCTATGTCATCCCTCCACCTGTAGCAAAGTCCCCTGGCCATATAAACATTGCCGATCAGTCCGTCGCGTAAATGCTTTATTGCTTCCTGAACTGCAACAGAGCTCCTCAGCTGAACCCCGTGCTGGACAATTCTGTCATATTTTACTGCAGCTTCAACCATTTTGCGGCCTTCAAAAACGTTATGCGAACCGGGCTTTTCAACATAAACATCCTTCCCGGCCTGACAGGCCCATATTGCCGCGAGTGAATGCCAGTGATTCGGTGTTGCAATGCTCACTGCATCAATTGATTTATCCTCGTAAACTCTGCGCAGATCCTGTTGCTGCAATAACCTTTTTACCGTACTTTTTCTCAAACTCACCTGCACGTTTGCCAAGGATCACAAGATCTGGATCGCAAAGACATGCTACTTCAACATCGGGCAGTTTCATATAGCCTTCAATATGATTAGTCCCCCGGCCGTTGACACCCAGCACGGCCAGGCGGACCTTGTCATTTGCACCAAAAACGCTTGCAGGAATTATTGTTGGCATCGACAGAAGTGCAGCTGCACCTGCTGACTTCTGAATAAAGCTCCTTCGGGATACCTTGTTTTTCTCTTTCATCGGGATATAGAATTTGGTTATGGATCAGGTATATAATAATTGGTTAAGTTATAAAATTAAGAGATTTATTCTGCAAAAAACACAGGAATAATAAATTCACATTTGCTCATTTAATCAACCCCCTGAATCCCGCCATGCCGGCAGGCAGGCCATCGGGGACTTTAAAGATCCGGATAAACTCTTAAAGCCCCCCATTTGGGGGGATGGGGGGTTGATGAAAGAGCCGGATGATGACGCAGCATAACAATTATTATGTAATTACATTGTAATTACTTAATCATAAAGTCCAGAAGTGGCAGATCCTTAATGTAAGCTACAAGATGATCGTTGCGTTTCAGGGGACCTACGCCCGACGGAGTTCCGGTAAAAATAAGATCTCCGGTCTTGAGCGTGAAGTACCGTGAAACGTAAGATATTATCTGATTGATATCGAAGATCATATCGGACGTACTGCTCTGCTGGACTGTTTTATCGTTGATCTCGAGCCTGAATCCGAGGTTGCCGATATCATCAATTGAACTGACAGGGATGAATTTCCCGATTGGAGCAGCGCCGTCAAAGCATTTGGATATCTCCCAGGGCAGCATAGCCTTTGATAATTTCGCCTGAAGATCACGTGCTGTAATGTCGATGCCGGCTGTAATCTCATCATAATACCTTGGAGCAAATTTCGGCAGGATCCCTTTTCCCAGCCTTGAGATCTTTACAACAACTTCCATTTCATAATGTATCTCCGAGGAAAAATCGGGCAGGAAAAATGGTTTGTTGTTCTTGAGAATTGCTGAATCGGGTTTTAAAAACACAACCGGCTCGTCAGGAAACGGACGTCCCATTTCAATTGCGTGTCTGCGGTAATTAAGTCCTATGCAGATGATCTTCATTTCAATGCTGTCCCTGTCCGAACGATCTTAGTTTTATCTCGGTAAGGATTTTTTTTGTATAAAGCGGGAAATCACCGTTCATCATCCACGAATAGTAGGAAGGCTCTTCTTTAAATACAATTTCGACCGGTCTGCCCTTATGTTTGCCAAAATTAAAGGTTTCCACTCCGTTTTCATCATAGATGATCCGTCCGGCAAAATCTACTAAATTATTGTACGAGCTGTAATCAGCCAGTTTTTCAACATCGTTTTCAAGATCTTTATACCTGTCGAGCTGAGCCTTAAGTACTTCAAAAGTGGCCTCGGTATCTGCTTTTGAACTATGGGCATTTTCAAGATCCCTGTTGCAGTAAAACTGGTATGCTGCCGACAGTGTGCGCTGTTCCTTCTTGTGGAATATCACCTGCACATCCACATATTTTCTTTTCAGGAAGTTGAAGTCGATATTTACTCGCAGGAACTCTTCGGCAAGAACCGGAATATCGAATTTGATTGCATTGTACCCTGCAAGATCCGTGCCCTCAAGAAACGCTGCAAGCTTTTTGGCTATCTCTTTAAAAGTCGGGGAATCAGCAACATCTTTATCAGTTATCCCGTGTATGGCAGACGACTTTGGGGGAATCGGCATTTCAGGATTGATCCTGGTGGTCAGCCATTCCTCATTTCCGTTGGGATTTAATTTCAGTACAGAAATCTCCACAATTCGATCGGCCGAAACATTTATCCCGGTAGTTTCAAGATCGATGAATGCTAATGGACGTCGGAGTTTAAGTTCCAATTATCAGGCGTTTATCATCATTGGCATCAAAAGCATGAGAAGGTCTTCCGACTCATTCTCCGGTTCACCGGGAAGGAATAATCCTGCCCGGGTCGGATCAGCCAGCTCGATCATAACATCCTGGGAGGCAATATTTGCCAGTATCTCAAGAAGGAAGACTGATTTAAATCCTATTTCCATATCATCTCCTTCGTACTGACATTTGATCTTCTCGTAAGCAGAAATTGAAAAATCAAGATCCTGGGCGGAGACCGTTGCCTGATTGCCTTTCAGCTGGAGTTTGACAAGATTGCTTGCCTGGTTCGAAAATACTGATACCCTTTTGAGGGTATTGTAAAATTCGATCCGGTCGATTGTGATCTTGCGGGGATTGTTTTTAGGGATAACAGAATTATAGTTCGGGTAGTTGCCCTCAACAAGACGGCAGACAACTTTATAATCATTCAGAATAAAGAAAGCGTTTTTGTCGTCGAATTCAACAGTCACCGGTCCTTCTTCCCTTGGAAGGATGTTTCTGAGAAGAGAGGCCGGTTTTTTTGGAAGGATAAAGGATGCGTTATCGTCTGCATGCGAGTCGCTCCTCTGGTATCTTACAAGCTTATGGGCATCAGAAGCAACAAAGGTGATTTTATCGGTCGAGGCTTCCACAAAGATACCTCCCATAACAGGCCGCAGTTCATCGTCGGCTGTCGCAAACAGGGTCTTGTTTATCCCGGCAAGCATAACATCAGCATTAATCCCGAACGAGAATTTCTTTTCCTTTCTGATGGAAGGCAGGGCCGGGAAATCAATCCCGTTCTGGCCCATTACATTGAATTTTCCGTTTTCAGAGGTTATTACCACTGCAAGTGTATCCGGATTTATGTCAAAAGCAAGAGGTTGAACAGAAAACTCTTTAAGCGTATCGAGCAGGATCCTTGCCGGGAGAGCAATAATACCATCGCCGCTGGTATTTTCGAGCTTCATCCTGGTGATCAGAGTTGATTCGAGGTCGGATGCCGTTATTTCGAGATCATTCCCTGCAAGGTTAAAAAGAAAATTATCAAGGATCGGAAGAGTGTTCTTCGAGCTGATCACCCTGCTTATGGCCTGCAAATGACCGAGTAATTCTGTGCTGGATACGACAAATTTCATTTTATATATGTTTTAAATTACTTTATTTATAATTCAGGTTGCTGGTTACTGGTTACTGGTTACTGGTTGACTGTAAATATATAACAAGCAACTAGTAACTAGCAACTAGTAACTGGCAACTTGTTTATCCTTAATTCCGGACTATCAATATTACAAAAAAAACAAATAAACTCAAATAAAATATTACCCCGGGAAGAAATACGCCCGCTTTTTCAGCAAAGGATCAATATCGGTATACCTGAGAATAATGATTTCCTCGTTGTCATCTTTTTTAGCCCACAGCCTGTCGGTATCGCTCTTCAAAACACCATCTTCATCAATTGATCTTTCCCACAGGGTCAACACTGTTTTTGCTCCCCCTGTCATGGTAATTGAAATCCTGTAAAGAGGTTCCTGACTTTTTATCCTCTCCTTTTCAACGGATGACAGATCAAGTGCCCATGATTCAAAAGGAACGTGTGTAAAATAAGAAATATACCGTATTAACCGCGATGTATCCCAACCGGTCAGTTCTTCAGACCGGCCATAAAGCCGTAACCTTTGATTTTCATATCCGATTCTGAAAGAAGAGCCTGTATCGGTCATATTTTCAAGGGTTACTGAGAAGATATCTGAAGGAAGAAGATTATAAACCGTATATGGCTGCCAGAACAGCTCATTCAGTGTGAAGGCCGAACCAATATCCACATCATTTCCCGGTACACAAACAATAAAAGGTTTTGAGCCTTCCCTCAGCTTCATTATGTTCCCGTAAGTATTTGATGCTGTCTTATATACCAAAAATGATTTAATGACCCTGCCTTTACCTGATACTTTAACCCTGACCGGTTCAATTCCTTTTTCAACTATTTCCTTTTCAAATAATTCCGGAGTAACAGGCGATTTTATCTCCATCCCGTTCAATATCTCAAGTATAAATAGTATGCTGCTTTTTCTTGTCTCAAATTGCCTGTTGACAATCCACCTGTCACCTTTTTTATCAAGATTCAGTGTGCTCCGGCCATCTCTAAATTCTATCCCGTTAATTTCATTTTCAGGACTTATTGCAAATGAGGTATTTCTTTCACCGAATGGGGACTTTTCCTTCTGCAGGTAAAAAACAAGGATTAAAACCGGGATGGAAATTAAAATGTATCTGATAGTTTTCCTCATTATGATCAGATCTTTGTAAATTTTCTTTTTCTCAGCCAGTTGTATAAAATCCCGGCAAATATTACTATAAGGACCGGACCGGCAATATTTATGACCTGCCATTTAAACCTCTCCTTACTGATCACTGTCCTGTCGAGCAGCCTGAGTTTGAGCTCTCTTGACCTGAGTTCCATAATACCATTGTAATCAACCATATAGTTCAGGCAATTGACCAGGAAATCCCTGTTGCCGAACATTTCCCCGGTATATTTGTCCTGACCAAGAGTCATTGGTGTTTCTGATGAACCAGCCCTCTTTACCTCATTTCTTATTATATCGCCATCGGCAATTATTATCATCTTTGTTTCGGCACTCTCAGTTCTTACTGTAAAGCTTTTGTCCTTTACAAGATTTTCCGTGATCCTGTTCCTGAAAGCCGATGGAAATCTCCCTTCAAGCAGGACTGCAACAGGGAGATTCGGCTTATTGAACGATCTTTCATCAGGTGTCATCTCGGCTTCCCTGAGTCTTATCATGAATGGCGGAGAAAGGGTGCGGGAGTAAGCGGATGTTGTTAACAGAACACTTTTTCTGATGTCAGGATTTAATCCGACGGTATCAATATAATTTATAAACTCACCTTTTACTTTATTTATGTTCCGTGTTATGGGATGACCGGCGTAAGGCGTCAGCTTTGGGAAATAGAGCCATGGAACAGAAACAGGCTGCTGACGTGCTCCTCCAGTCGACAGAATGAGCCTGATACTGACGCACTCGAGATCCTGGACAACCACAGGATTTATCCTTGCCCCATATCTGAAAAGCTGATCCTCAATGTTAAGAGGCAGGTAAAGCGCTGCTGTCTCTCCATAGGTCAGGCTGTCGGAGTTCACATTTACCTCTTCAATCAGCCATACAACTTTTCCGCCATTCATGATATACTGATCCAGAACCAACTTGTCAATTTCTGTAAATTCCTTTTCAGGGCCGGCAATAATCACAGCAGCATATTTATCGAGTATGCCCGGATTGCCTCCGATAGTACCTCTGTCGACAGTAAAGGACTTTGCCAGGTTATAAGTGAGATCAGCCACCTCAATTTCAGGAAGCTCATCATGTCCTTCAATAAAAGCAACCTTATATACTGTGTCAGAACTCAATGTGGCAACTGGCTGGATCATTTCATATTCGAGCCCCTCGGTTGAATGAAGAAGGTTTTCTTCGGGAGAAATCGATGGATTATTCCTGAGGAAGTTAACCGGCACTTCAATACCGTTGTAATTTACTATCATTCCGGGGAAAATGATTTTCTGGCTTGAACCACCTTCGGCATCCTTATCCTCTATTCTCACGGGATTCAGTCCTTTAACAACAAGCGACTGATAAAGGGCCTCCCTTTGCTGAGCGTCAGATGCTTCAGAAGGATTAATAAATTCATAATCCACCTTTCGTCCCGAAGCAATCCTGAATTCATCGAGCATCTCCCCGACCGACCTTTTCAGCCGTTTAAAGGGGATAGGCATATCGCCGTCGAGATACACCTGCACAAAAATATCGTTCCTTATGCCTGACAGTACTCTAATTGTCGGATCCGAAAGAGTGTATCTTCTATCTTCTGTCAGATCAAGTCTTATCCTCAGAAATGAACCTGCAACAACAGCAAAAAAAACAATAATCAGGGTAAAGCCAAATTGAAGCCAGCACCTGGTTTTAATATCCTTCATGTTCTTATTATCTGCCATAGTTCAGCTCCTTTTTTTCCAATTCCGCGACAACAGAACAATGCGTGTTCCTTCATTGAATACCACGACCACTGCAATAAAATATATTATATCCCTGAGATCGATCACTCCCCTGCTCATTGATTTATAGTGCTCATTGATACCCAGCCCGATAACAAATTCATCAATCTTTTTGAGCCCCGGCAGATAAGCAAGCGAGTCAAAACCCATAAACAGAAAGAATGATATAAGCACTGCAATTATAAATGCAATTACCTGATTATCGGTAAGTGACGAAGCAAATAGCCCTGCAGAAGCGTACACCGCGGCAAGAAAGAATAATCCAAGGAAAGCTCCCAGAGTTCCGCCTTTATCCAGGTTCCCTGGCGATTCGCCAAGATGATAAACTGAAATGTAATAGATCACTCCGGGGAACAAGGCAAGCAGAACCAGTGCGACTGAGGCAAGATATTTTCCATAAATGATCCCTCTTTCAGTCACAGGTTTGGAATAAATAAGCTCAAGGGTTCCGAGTCTTTTTTCTTCGGCGATCATCTTCATGGTAACAGCAGGAACGAGGAACAGGAATATCCATGGGGACAGGAAAAACAGGGTGTCGAGGCTGGCATAACCGCTGTCGAGGATGTTCCATTCACCCGGGAATACCCACATAAACAGAGAGTTGACCAACAAAAAAACAATGATCACAATGTATCCTGTCAGGCTGCTGAAAAATCCGGTTATTTCTTTCCTGAAAATAGCGAACATATTATCTGAAAATATCTAATTTAATTCATAATAAACCCCTGTGAAGGGCATAAAGACTTTAACATCCTAACCCCTTCAAAATATTACTTCAAAAAACACAAATATGAAAGAACATCAGTTTACAAATCGTTCTTAACAATTTTAGCATTTTTAATATCTGTAATAATTACATCCGAATAATAAAATGTGATTATTTCACTGAACTTAAACCCCTTTGCTGCCATGACCATGGCTCCCTCCTGGCATAAGCCCACACCATGCCCGTAACCTCTGCCTTTAAGGATGATCGAATTACCGTCTTTCAGCACTGAAAAAAAAGCCGAACGAAGGTCCAGGTCATTCCTTATCTGCCTGAAGGGTAATGAAAAAGATCCTATCCTGTAATCATTTTGCCGGGTCAGCTGGGAGAAATTGTATGATTGTCCGGAATTTCCGCCGGGCACAAATCCTGATTTTTTAAGGTATGCTTCCCATTCCGGTAAAGGAATTGATTTTCTCCATGTTGCATTAGGCGATTTTCTACAATAGGGATCGCTGACCTTCTTAACATAAGGGTGACCAGAGAGCCATACGTCTTCCGAAACCGATGTTTCTCCCCCGCAATTGGAATGGAAAGCCGAGATTATCAGAATACTGTCGCTGCCGAGGATTACCTGCCCTTTTGTTTCGAGAGCTGCCCTGTAAATAAGTGTATCGGCAGTAACTCCGTTGAATGCCTGACAATGTATATCGTCACAAAAATTATACCTGTCGAGGAGATGCCGGCCGAAATGCTTGTATATGAAAGTCCTTGCAAGAACAGCCTGTGATTTCAGATATTCGATATTCCTGCCCGGACCTCCTTCGGTTCTGACAACACCTGCAATATATTGCTCGATATCACAAATGTTTATAAAAACGAGGAAACCAAGATCGGGATGACACTGAAGATCGCCGCTGTAAGATTGCCGGCTTTTGACACTCCCGCTGACCCTGAATGAAAAACGATCATTCCCGGTCAATCCTCTCACAATTAATGAATCGCACATGAAGCTCAGTGTACTCTTTGTCTTTACGGCTATTTTCCCGTTGAAAAATGCAAGGATCACGGGTTCGTCCCTTGTCAGATAACACTGATTTGTTGTCAAAGATATCCAGTTCATATTTGCCTGCGGTTACCGTAAATACCCCGGAAGAGGCCTTCTGGTTAGCAAATATCCGTACTTTTACCTGCCCGGAAACGGTCCCGGAAAATAAAATCAGAATTAATTGTATGAAGAATATATATTTGAGCATTTTGTCTTTAAGAAACATCTCATCTTGCCCCTCGCTTCTACACGCCTTCAGGCCTTAACACCTTCACCATATCCGCTGCAACTCTCTCCGAAGCACCCGACGGACCCAGGATCTCTCTTACTTTCTTATAACCGGCAAGCATTTTTTCTCTTTTTGAACCACCAGGTAAGACTGCCTTAAGTTCATTTACCAGGTTCTTTTCATTCAGTGAATACTGAACCAGTTCCTTTACTGCTTCATTTCCGGTAATAAGGTTTACCAGTGAAATATATTTCACCTTTACAACAATCCAGGCAATAAGCATGGAAAGGAAATCTCCCTTGAAACAGACGACCTGAGGTACACCGAATAATGCTGTCTCGAGAGTCGCAGTTCCCGAGGTTACCAGGGCTGCTTCCGAAACATAAAGGATTTCATACGTTTTATCTTTTATAAACTTCACCGGACTGTTTCCAATAATCTTAAGATAGAGCTCATCCGGAATGTTCCTGACCCCGGCAAGGACAAATTGATATTCAGGAAAATGATGTACCGATCTGATCATTTGGGGAAGGATGTACCTGACTTCATGCTTCCTGCTTCCGGCAAGCAAAGCGATAACCGGTTTTTTGCCGAGGTCAAGGGATTTTCTGATATCATCCTGCCGGGAAAAAGCTTTTATTTGCCTCTCAGTTTCATCCAGAAGTGGATTACCCAGGTATTCCACATCAATGTTATGCTTTTTGTAAAAAACAACCTCAAACGGGAAAATAATATACATCCTGTCGACATACTTCCTGACCCTTTCGACCCTGCCTTCCTTCCAGGCCCAGAGCTTCGGGGAAATATAATAAAAGACCTTATATCCTGATTTGCCTGCAAACTCAGCAATACGGAAGTTAAATCCGGGATAGTCAATCAGTATGACCACATCGGGTGAGAATATCCTTATCTGCTGTTTGCAAAGTGCAAGATTCTTTTTTATGACACCCAGGTTTTTTGCCACCTCCACAAATCCCATGAATGCTGTCGTCTTATAATGCATTAAAAGCACTGCTCCTGCAGATTGCATCAGGTCGCCGCCCCAGCATTTTATTTCTGCCTTATGATCACTTTTTATGAGCTCCCTGACAAGATTTGATCCATGTAGATCGCCGGATTGTTCACCCGCAATGATGAAATACTTCATAACAAAAACTTTACAGCGAAGACCAGCACTGCCCAGAAAATTGTAATCCCCAGTACACCTTTGGTAGCACGAAGCATATCAAGACGATTAAATATCAGGAAGAGAAAAATATTCGGAAAGACACACAGGGAAATAGTGTGAGTTATGACATCAGCATCGATAATTTGTTTGATATATTCCGCCAGACTTTTGTTTCCTGTTGAAAAAAGGTAAACTATCAGGCCGATTATTAACGGAACCACGAATCCGGCTATAGCACCCAGGGAAACCCTGTCATATTTTTCAGTCCTGGTCATACATAAATTGCTCTTTCAATTTATCCACATACCAGTGAGCTGTCATGTCGACTGAAACCGGGACTAATGAGACGAAACCATTTTCCAGGGCCCATTCATCAGTGTCATTTGCTTCCGGTTCATGATTCTGGAACATCCCTGTAAGCCAGTAGTATGTTCTACCCATCGGATCCTTTCTCTTTTCAAATTCTTCCTTCCAGTTGCCCTTCGCCTGACGGCAGATCATAACACCCTTTATTTCATTTTCAGGTAGTGAAGGAATATTGACATTAAGGCAGATCCCCGGAGGAAGAGGCCTGGCCAACAGTTTCTGCATCACGATCCGGATATATTTCCTGCATATTGAAAAATCGGCATCGCGTGAAAAGTCGTTCAGGGAAAAGCCGACAGAATTGATACCGTACAGGCATCCTTCCAGCGCAGCTGCCATTGTGCCCGAGTAGAGAACACTTACTGAAGCATTTGCCCCATGATTTATTCCGGCAACAACCCAGTCGGGTTTCTTTTCAAGCAGTTGATTTACAGCAAGTTTTATGCTGTCTGTGGGTGTCCCGTTGCAGGCATATACTCTCCTGCGTTCAGTCTCTTCGAGCAATTTAACTCTGAGAGGCGTTTTCACGGTAAGGGCCTGCGACATTCCTGACATGCTTTCAAGTGCGGATACCAAAACCACTTTCCCAAATTCTTCCATCACTTCAGCCAGGGTTTTTAATCCTGAAGCGTACAATCCGTCATCATTCGTTGTCAAAATCAACCTGTCGTTCTGTTCCAGAGTCATAAATTTAACCTTTGAGCTACAAAGATAGATAAATACCTTTTCGCTGAGAGATTTTGTTTATTTTTGCAATCTTGATATTTTATATTAATCACCAAAATGAAAATTTCATATAACTGGATAAAAGATTACCTTAAAATAGATCTCGATCCTCATAAACTGTCTGAGATACTTACGTGCATCGGACTTGAAGTGGAGGGAATGGAAGAATGGGAATCGGTTAAAGGGGGCATGAAAGGAGTAGTAATCGGAGAAGTACTGACCTGTAAGAAACATCCGGATGCTGACAAGCTTTCTGTTACAACTGTCAATATTGGTTTGCCTGAGCCGCTTCACATAGTCTGCGGTGCTCCCAACGTAGCTGCCGGCCAGAAGGTTCCCGTCGCCGTAGCAGGTACAATGTTATTCAAGGGAGAGCAGACATTCGAACTGAAAAGGACAAAAATAAGAGGTGAACTCTCCGAAGGGATGATATGCGCTGAAGATGAGATTGGTCTTGGCACCGATCATGAAGGTATTATCGTTCTTGACAGCAGTGCAATTCCCGGAACTCCGGCCAGTGAATATTTTGGTGATTGTTAAAGACACAGTATATGAAATCGGACTTACGCCCAACAGAATAGACAGCGGTTCTCATTTCGGCGTGGCTCGCGACCTTGCTGCCTACCTGAATCTCAACACCGGGAACGGTTATAAAGCAGTCATTCCTTCTGTCGATGGTTTCAAACCGGACAATAACACCAGTAAATTTGAAGTGATTATTGAAAATACCGTTGATTGTCACAGATACTCAGGCATTACAATCAGCGATGTAAATATTGCTGAATCTCCCGAATGGCTGAAGATAAAGTTAAGGGCAATAGGGCTGAATCCCATAAATAATGTGGTCGATATTACAAATTTCATACAGCACGAAATAGGACAGCCCATGCATGCTTTTGATGCTGATATGATCACAGGCAATAAGGTGATAATCAAAAATCTGCCTGACAGGACGAAATTCACAACTCTTGACGGAGTCGAAAGAAATCTCTCAGTACGTGATCTTATGATCTGCAATGCTGAAGAAGGGATTGCTATCGCCGGGGTTTTCGGAGGAGTCAAATCGGGTGTGACATCTTCTACCAAAAATATTTTTCTCGAGACTGCTCATTTTAATCCGGTTTCGATCCGCAAGACCTCAAGGCGGCACGGACTTCAAACCGATGCTTCATTCTGGTTTGAAAGAGGCACTGATCCTAACATTACCACCTGGGCTCTCAGGAGAGCTGCAATACTCCTGAAGGAGATCACCGGAGGGAAAATCACGTCAGACATAATGGATGTGTATCCTGAAAAGATTGAAAATACAAGAGTGGAAATCAGCTATAAAAACATCGAAAGGCTTATCGGAAAGTTCATTGATAAGGATACAATACATAAGATCCTCGGATTGCTTGATATGGTTATCAGAAAAGAAGAAGGTGATATACTGCTTCTTGAAATCCCGGCCTACCGTGTTGATGTAAAGCTCGAAGCAGATGTGATCGAAGAGATCCTCAGGATCTACGGTTACAACAATGTAGAAATCAACAACCATGTCAATTCAACACTTACTTACATAGAGAGGCCTGATAAAGAGAATGTTATTAATATTATTTCCGATCTGTTGTCTGCAAACGGTTTCGCGGAAATAATGTGCAATTCACTTGTGCCTGCCTGGTGGTTTGAGCAGAGCGGGGATTTTAATACTGCCCGGCTGGTTAGACTTGCCAATCCGTTAAGTTCTGATCTCAATGCAATGAGGCAGTCACTCTTATATGGCGGATTGAATTCAGTCATCTGGAACATTAACAGGCAATGCACGGACCTCAAATTTTATGAATTCGGGAACTGTTACTTCAAGGTAAATTCTGAACATCCCGTACCTCTTGTTAACGATTATAATGAAAAGACTTCACTTGATCTTTTCATTACAGGAAAGACAGGAAAAGAAAACTGGAACCACAAAACAAATCCGACAGATTTCTTTCATATCAAATCAGCAACCGAAATGGTCCTTTCACGGCTGGGGATAAATGCTTCATCACTTTCGAACGGGGAAAGCAGAATGAAATACTTCGCAGAATCGATAACTTATATGTTCAATAACAGCCTTGTTGCGGAAACAGGCAGAATTTCAAAAAGTTACCTGGCAAAATTTGATATTGGGCAGGATGTTTTCTACAGTCATCTTGAATGGGACAATATTCTTAGAATAATAAAGAACAATAGTATTTCATACAGCGAGCTGCCAAAATATCCTTCAGTAAGGCGCGACCTGGCCATACTGCTTGATAAGAAAATAAAATTCGGACAGATTAAAGATATTGCTTTCCGGATTGAAAAAAATATCCTTCAGGAAGTTGGTCTGTTTGATGTATATGAAAGCGAAAGCCTGGGGGCAAATAAAAAATCTTACGCTGTCAGCTTTATTCTCAGGGATAACATTAAAACGCTTACTGACAAGAATATAGAAAAAGTCATGAACAACCTGATCAAAGCCTTTGAAACTGAACTTAATGCAAGAATAAGATAATCGCGGTTGCAGGTCACAGGTTGAATGACACAGGGCACAGAGCACAGGGAATCGTCGAAAACTGACCGCTGATAGCTGATTTCAACTAATAAATAATGGGTGAAATACTGAAAACCGCAGGTAATTATTTTTCGCTGGTAAAATTCAGCCACACAGTTTTTGCCATGCCCTTTGCCATGATTGGATTTGCATTGGCTGTATCAGGAAAAGAATACATATTCAGCTTCAGGCTTCTCATTCTTATTATCCTTTGCATGATTTTTGCCAGGAATGCGGCAATGGGTTTCAATCGCCTGGCAGACAGAAAAATCGATTCGCTGAATCCAAGAACAGATAAAAGGGAGTTACCGTCAGGTAAGATAGGTCCCCGGTCAGCCGCCCTGTTTGTGATAATAAACTCAGTATTCTTTATTGTAACTTCAGGATTTATTAACCGCCTTACTCTTATTCTGTCGCCTGTTGCTCTTTTAGTGATCCTTGGGTACAGCCTTGCCAAAAGGATAACATATCTTTGCCATTTCATCCTGGGATTGGGGCTGAGCTTCGCTCCCATTGGTGCATATATTTCAGTTACAGGTACTTTCAATATTCTCCCCATAATCTACTCCTTCATTGTTCTGACATGGGTCAGCGGATTTGATATCATTTATGCACTGCAGGACGATGAGTTTGATCGAAATCATAATCTTCATTCATTGCCATCTGCAACGGGAAGGTCGAAAGCGCTCACCATTTCAGTCTTTGTTCATTTTGTTACTATTGTTTTAATTGTAGCGGCAGGGATATTGGGAAAAGGAAATCTCCTTTACTGGATTGGTGCAATAATCTTTGTTGCACTGTTAATATGGCAGCATTTATTGGTCAGGCCGGATGATCTGAGAAGAGTCACTCTTGCATTCCAGACCACGAATGGAATTGCCAGCATCCTCTTCGCATTTTTTGTAATTCTTGATTTAATCCTTTGAGGAACACAGATAATAATCAGCATCATGTTGCTCATATGATGGTTTTTTTGTTTCTTGGCACCAAATATTGAAACACCCGTGGCCGAAATTATTGTAAAAGAGGTACTCACAAAGAAGCAACTCCGTGAGTTTATTTATCTTCCTTCGAAAATCCATAAGAACGAACAAAACTGGCTTCCTCCAATCTATGCGGATGAGTGGCTGTTGTTCAATAAAAAGAAAAACAGATCTTACCAGTATGCCGATGCAGTTTTTTTCCTTGCATATAAAAATAACAGGCCGGCAGGGAGAATCATGGGCCTGGTAAACAACAGGTATAACTCCATTAAAAATGAGAAACACGGGAGATTCTGTTTTATGGACTGTTATAATGACCAGGAAGTGGTACATGCCTTGCTGACAAAGGTCGAGGAGTGGGTTCTCGGGAAGGGTATGATAAAAATAGTGGGTCCCCTGGGATTTTCAGATAAAGATCCGCAGGGTTTGCAGATTGAAGGCTTTGAATATCCTTATCTTTTTACTGCTGCCACAAACTCACCATATCTGCCGGCAATGATGGAGCCTGAAGGTTATACCAAAGAGGTTGATCTCGTTAACTATAGCATCCCAATGCCCGATCAGCTCCCTCTTATTTATCTTAAGGCTCACGAAAGATTTGCCAGAAGAATGGAATTCGAGGTAATTCAATTCAGTTCCAAAAAGGAAATTAAGCCATATATTATTCCGGTACTGGAGCTCATGAATCAGACTTTCAGTGATATCTATGGTTTTGTTCCGCTCAACGACAAGGAAAAGGAAGAATTTGCAAACCGGTATCTTCAGATTGTAGATCCTGAATTTATTAAAGTAGTCAGATCAGCCAATGAGCTGGTTGGTTTTGCTGTGGCTATACCTGACCTGAGTCCGGGAATAATAGCTGCCAAAGGTAAATTATTCCCGTTTGGTCTTTTCAAAATTCTGAAAGCAATAAAAGAATCGAAAAAGATGATGCTGATGCTCGGCGGGATAAGGAAAGATTACAGAGGACAGGGTATTGATGTTCTGATGGCATTTAAGATGCTGGATTCAGCAAAAAAGAGGGAAATGAGACTTATTGACAGCCATCTTATTCTTGAAAACAATACAAGGATGAGAGCCGAGTGCGAAAGACTTGACGGCAAGATCGTAAAGAGGTTCAGGATCTATCAGAAACAGCTTAAAACCTGAACACAAACGACAATCCCAGCAACTCCTTGAACTGAATCCTGGCTGTTTTTTTCTGTGCACCGCCCTCCCCCATTACCGGATTATTTTCCTTATCAAAGACAAGGGTTTTAGTATCATCATCAAATATGAGGTGAGTATTAAGCCTCACGTCAGTGAACCAGTTCAGGTTCGCCTGAAGGATCATCTCCCAGTCAACATCTACATTGAGGGGATTATTTATATAGTTAGTAAAAAGCTGCAGCCTGTTAGTAATAACAATGTTCTTTACAGGTCTGAATTCATTTGATATCATGAAACTTGCCCCGGGTTCATGCTTTGACCTCCTGTCGGCAGCTACACCATATTTTGTCTGGTCGATATCTGCAGTATCAGGAACAAATGTTGCCTTGTAGGAAAGAGGCGAGAAGTTAAATGATGTAAACTTATCTGGCTTATAATCAAGTCCAAAACCAAGCGTAAGGATTGCCGGATTCATGAATTTGGAAACAGGCACCGAATCATTCGGATAGCTGTAACCTTTTGAAACCTGAGTCTTAAAAAGCATGATCCCGCTGAAATCAAACTTTCCGAAAGCTTTGTGATTAATCTTGGAGTTTGATTCAAGCAGATCGAGGTTTTTTCTTATGCCGTCATCTCCCGATTTTATAAGCCTGTTGACTCTCCTGCAGGTATTGGATTGCCTGGTCAGGTAACAGGATTATAGCAGGGTGTTTTGTGCTGTCATCCTGTGACAATGTGCTGACAATAACGGAATCCGATAAAACCAAGCCTGAACCTGGTCCGGTGTTTGTGCCCTGAGAAAATCCGGAAGGCTGCCAGAACATTAAATAAATAAAAAAAGGGAGCAAAAGTCTTCCTCTCATAAAATATGTACTTTAAGTTAAGCTTAACCAGCTGAGGATATTAATCAAAACGTTAATTTTCCCCGTTAGTGTATACAAAAGTATCAAAAACAGTGAATTCTTGCGGCGGTTGCATATTACGATGATAATTTATAACTTTCAGAACTAACCTGACTGCACATGATCAAATCGATGACAGGCTATGGCAAAGCCATTGCCGAAACACCTCAGAAAAAAATCACTATCGAAATAAAGTCATTGAATTCCAAACAGCTTGATCTGAACACCAAGTTACCCTGGCTTTATAAAGAAAAGGAACCAGAAATCAGAAATATTATCAGTCAGAAACTCGACAGAGGCAAGATTGATCTTTCAGTTTATTTCGACATACTGGAAGATGAAGGAATTCCTGTTATCAATAAATCGATTGTCAGGAATTATTTTAACCAGCTCAAAGAGATTGCCGGTGAACTTAACATCAATATCGATGATCAGATGTTGTCTGTCATAATGAAGCTTCCCGATGCTTTGAAGACGGAAAGACCGGAATTACCCGAAGCCGAATGGGATCTGGTAAAAGAAAAGATCAATGAATCACTGGATGTCCTCGACCTTTACAGGGCTGAGGAGGGTAAATCGATAGAAAGTGATCTGAAATTAAGAATAAAAGGAATCTTTGAATCGCTCTCAGCAATTGAGACATTCGAACCGGGAAGAATTGAAAAAGTCAGGGAAAAGCTTGTTTCAATACTGAAGGAAAATAACGGGACCGAGAATCTGGATAAGAACCGGTTCGAGCAGGAACTTATTTTCTACCTCGAAAAATTTGATATCAACGAAGAGAAGGTAAGGCTTAAAAAGCACTGCGAATATTTTGTCGAAACCATGGGTGCCGGTGCTCCGAATGGAAAGATCCTGAGCTTTATTGCACAGGAAATAGGACGGGAAATAAATACCATAGGCTCAAAGGCAAATGATGCTTCAATACAGAAGCTGGTGGTTATGATGAAGGATGAACTGGAGAAAATTAAGGAGCAGACTAACAATATTCTCTGATTCCGGGTCTTAGTGGCTTTGTTCCCTTGTGGCATTAAAAATAATATGGAAGGAAAGCTCGTAATAATATCAGCCCCGTCGGGTGCCGGAAAGACAACAATAGTGAATCATCTTCTCAGGAAAGGACTGGGACTGGAATTTTCAATCTCAGCCACAACCAGGGGACCAAGGGGCAAGGAAAAGAACGGGAAGGAATACTATTTCATTTCAATTACAGATTTTAAAGAGCGAATCAGAAATAAAGAATTTGTAGAGTGGGAGGAGGTTTACAAAGACCAGTTTTATGGCACACTCAGAAGTGAAATTGACAGGATATGGTCCGAAAAGAAACATGTATTGTTTGATGTTGATGTCAGGGGTGGTATTAATCTGAAAAGCATTTTCGGACATCAGGCAATATCAGTTTTCATTATGCCGCCTTCAGTTAATGAGCTTGAAAAGCGGCTTCTCGGAAGGGCTACCGACGATCCGTCTAAAATTAAGATAAGGCTCGGGAAGGCAATTGAAGAGATGAAGCTTGCAGACCAGTTTGATCATATTGTGATAAATGACAATCTGGCTAATGCGCGGAATGAAGTATATCAAATGGTGAAGAGTTTTGTAAATAGCTAATCAGCGTTGCTGGTAATAAAAATCTCCATGTCAAAGATTGGTTTATTCTTCGGTTCATTTAATCCGGTTCACATAGGGCATATTGCCATTGCCGGGTACATGAAGGAGTTTACGGACCTCGATCAGGTATGGTTCGTGGTCAGCCCCCAGAATCCCCTTAAAAAGAAAGAATCACTTCTTGCCGACCATCACCGTTTGTACCTTGTGGAGCTGGCTTTAAAAGATGATGATGATCTCAGAACGACCGATATTGAATTTAACCGTCCGTCTCCATCTTACACTATCGATACAATGGCATGGCTGACAGAGAAGCATCCCCGGCACAGTTTTGTTCTGGTTATGGGCGAGGATAACCTGTATACCCTGCATAAATGGAAAAATGCAGTTGAACTGGTCAGCCGTTTCCCGCTTTATGTTTATCCGCGTCCTGACGTGGTTAAAAAGAAAAATGATCTGCTGGAAGAGATCCTGATAAAAGCAAAAATAAAGTGGGTTATTGCACCCTTGATGGATATTTCAGGTACTTTCATAAGGAATGGAATCAGGCATGGCAAAAATATGTCATATTTTCTCCATCCGGCAGTCTGGAAATACATAGTGGATATGCATTTCTATGAAAACCAGGCCACAGGCAACAGGCTGAAGGCTTAGGGCATGGGGATGGGGCTGGGGCAGTGGGCGACTGCAAGACTTCATGACCGCAAGACTGCAAGACTGCAAGACCTATTATACTTTCTGAATTTCTTTTATTATTTCTGCACCCCGGAGCAATGATTTTTCATTTTCAGGTATCAATTTATGATACCGCTCCGGAAGGGATTTTTTAAGTCCCTTGATCACATTTTCCATGCTCAGTACAGGTTTAACATTCAGAAATCCGCCCAGCATTATCATATTAAAGGTTTTCGGGCTGTTCATCCTTGAAGCTTCTTCAGTCGCATCGACCCGATAAATTGAAATATCTTTTCTTTCGGGATGCCTGGTTATCCCGTTTCCGTCATAAAAAAGCACTCCTCCCGGCTTTATGGATTGCTCAAATTTGTCGAGCGATTGCTGGTTAAGAATTATCCCTGTGTCAAAGTGCTTGATTATCGGTGAGCTGATTCTTTCGCTGCTCAGGATTACGATAACATTGGCTGTGCCACCCCTCATTTCAGGGCCGTACGACGGCATCCAGCTCACTTCCATATCCTGCATTACACCTGAATATGCCATTATTTTACCCATCGACAGAACACCCTGTCCGCCGAATCCGGCTATAATTATTTCCTCTGTCATTTTTATTCAGATTTTGTATTCGAAAGACTGCCAGCCTGCTCTACAGGGACCTTCAGATCTCCAAGCGGATAAAACGGCAGCATATTTTCTTCGAGCCATTTATTCGATTGCACCGGGGTCATTTTCCAGTTTGAAGGGCAATTGGATACTATTTCGACAAAGCATGTGCCTTTATTAAGTTTCTGGTATTGAACTGCTTTTCTCATTGCCTTTTTAGTCTTTCTCACGTTGGCGGGAGTGTGGACACTTTGCCTTGTAACATAATAGGTACCGGGAAGAGTGGCAACAATATCTGTCATCTTTAATGGATTTCCCATTGTTTTTACATCTCTTCCGTAAGGAGAAGTCGATGACTTCATGCCGGGAATTGTTGTCGGAGCCATCTGTCCGCCGGTCATCCCGTAAATCCCGTTGTTTATGAAAATCATCAGGATATTTTCGCCGCGATTACAGGTATGGATTGTTTCTGCAGTTCCAATTGCTGCAAGGTCGCCGTCGCCCTGATAAGTAAAAACAAATTTATCAGGGAGAAGTCTTTTAACAGCTGTTGCAAGGGCTGGTGCGCGACCATGAGCAGCTTCCTGCCAGTCGATATCCAGAAAATTATACAAAAGGACTGAACAGCCGACAGGAGATATCCCTATTGTTTCTGACTGAAGTCCCTCTTCATCAATTATTTCGGCGAGTATCCTGTGAACAGTACCATGTCCGCAACCCGGACAATACGAAAGAATATTTTCAGTCATTATGCTGGTCCGCTTATAGACCAGGTTTTCAGGTTTTATTATTTCTTTTATTCCGGTAGCTTCAGCCATTATCTAACCTCCTATAATTTTAAATTTCAAATTGTCCACAACCTCATCCGGAGTAGGGATCATCCCTCCCATTCTTCCATAGTGCTCAACGGGAACCTTCCCGTTAACAGCGAGTTGAACATCTTCGACCATCTGGCCGGCGCTCATCTCAACCGACAGAATACCTTTGACTTTCCCCGCCAGTTCTCTGATCCTCTTTGAGGGGAACGGGAAAAGGGTGATCGGCCTTAATAGTCCGACTTTCATCCCCGCTTCCCTTGCCATCTGTACCGATTTCTGGCAAACCCTGGCACTGGTACCGTACGCAACCAGCAGGTATTCTGCATCTTCACACTGGAACTCTTCAAAACGTACTTCCTTTTCCTTTATCTCATTATATTTCGCAATAAGTTTCAGGTTAAAGATCTCCTGTGCATTAGGATCAAGATCCAGGGATGTAATTATATTTCTTTTCCTGGTAGGGGGCTTACCTGTTGTCGCCCAGTCAGGGACTGTTTTTGATCTTTCCTGCCGGGGTCCGAGCCACACTTTTTCCATCATCTGGCCTATGGCACCATCGGAAAGTATCATTACAGGATTCCTGTATTTAAAAGCAAGGTCAAATCCAAGTCCTACGAAGTCGGCCATTTCCTGGACAGATGCCGGAGCAAGGACAATAAGATGATAGTCTCCATGGCCACCGCCTTTGACTGCCTGAAAATAATCAGACTGAGCAGGCTGAATGGTACCAAGACCGGGCCCCCCCCTGACAACATTAACAATCAGACATGGCAGTTCGGCGCCGGCAATATACGTTATGCCCTCCTGTTTCAGGCTTATCCCCGGAGAAGACGATGTTGTCAGGACTTTTTTACCGCAGCCGGCTCCGCCATAAACCATATTGATGGCGGCTATTTCACTTTCAGCCTGCAGAACGACCATACCTGTGGTTTCGTAAGGATTAGCTTCCATCAGATACTCCAGTATTTCACTCTGGGGTGTGATCGGGTAGCCGAAATATCCATCGGCTCCCGCCCTGATCGCTGCTTCAGCAACAGCTTCATTACCCTTCATCAGTCTTAATTCTCTTTCCATTGGCGGGCTATATTTTTGTTTTATAAACAGTTATTACACCATCAGGACAGACAATTGCACAACTTGCGCATCCGATACAAAGGTCAGGATTTGCCGGGTAAGCATAATTGTACCCTTTGCTGTTAACCTCCTTTGCCATTGCTATTGTGCCGGTTGGGCAAGAAACCACACAGACTTCACACCCTTTGCATCTTTCAATATTCACAACAATACTTCCTTTGATCTTTGCCATATTCCGTAATTTATATTATTTCGATCGAAGATCTTTCTACTTACTCTATCCCCGGGTGGACGAAAATGATTTCCTTCACTCCCCCGGGAATTGAAATAAAAGAAGAAAATCAAGGGGCTAATCTACTAAAATTAATATTAATCATCTGAATTACTATTGACAGGATGATCATTCTTAAAACATTTCAGACGATATTCAAGGTCATCAAACATTGATCGCGGAACCTGCGAAACGCATGCTCTCAGTGCATCATTTCTTTCACTTCCCGTGGTATCGAGTGTTATTGCACTTATGCCATATCTCAGGAGGGTATCAATTAATTGAGCAGCAGTCATGCCCGGGTAAGAAACCGTAAAGTAAAATCCGTCAGCAATCGGTTCATCAAGGTCCCTGTCGTATGTAATCCTGAATTTATTGCTGGTAAACATTTTTTTCATCAGGCGGGCTTTCTCTCCGTATTCAATAACATCCTCCCGATATTTGTATTTCCCGTCATTGACTGCTTTTAAAAGAGCAGCTAAACCATACTGGACCGAATGAGTAACTCCTGCCGAGATCCCGTACAACGCACCGAAAATAGCAGAATGACCAAATTTGTCTGATGAGTAATATCTCAGAAGGTCAGGATAGGATCTGTTAAACAGATGATCGGAGATAGCCATAATTCCTATCCTCTGACCGGCATAGCTGAAGATTTTTGAGCTCGATATAAGCAGAATATAATCGTCAGTGTAATGAGCTACTGTAGGCTGAAAAGGAGGCTCCCCGGGTTTGGAATAATCTTTTCTGAAATCCATACCAAAATAAGCAAGGTCTTCAATAACAATAACATCATATTTGCGGGATAGTTCTCCTATTATGGACAGCTCTTCCTCGGTCAGACAAATCCATGTCGGATTGTTTGGATTTGAAAATACAAGTGATGACACCTTACCTGTCTGCAGGTAAGACTCAAGTTTTGCCCTGAGTTTTTTTCCTCTGTAGTTGTAAACATCAAAGGAAAAATAGTCATGTCCGATCATCTTTACCTGCTGTTTCTGGACCGGGAAACCGGGATCAATAAAAAGCGAACCTTCCTTATTCCTGTCATTTCTGTTAGCTACAAGGAAGCAGATCATCGATCCCATCATTGATCCGACTGTCGGGATGCATCCTGCCTGGCTGATATCAACATTCAGAAACAGCTTTATGAACCGGGAAGCCTCCTCTTTCAGGATCCTTAATCCGGCAATTTCAGGGTATAATGATGCAACACCTTTATGAAGAGCTTCTATTTCAGCTTCTGTACCTATCACAGGAGCAGGGATTCCCGGAACACCCATTTCCATCCTTACAAACTTTACGCCAGTCTTGTGTTCTATCCGGTTAACCAGATATACTATTTCACGTATCGAAGCTGTACCGGGTGAGTTAATGCCGGTAGCTTCTTTCAGGGACTCTATCAGATTATCAGGTATGGGAATATTATTCATTATATAAAAACATTAATTTCATTTTTCAATTCTAATTCTCGCATCCACAACAACAATATCTTTCTGACTGCCGATCAGCGGATTCAGATCCATCTCCTTTATTTCGGTGGCGAACCGCAGAAGGCTTGAAAGCCTGACAATGATCTCTGCAAATTTTGACTCGTTAATACCGGGCTTCCCCCGTGTTCCGCGTATAATTTTATATGCTCTGAGGCTCCTGATCATCGATTCAGCCTCATTGAAAGTCAGGGGAGCAAGCCCGGAGGAGGCATCCCCGAGGACCTCAACAAAGATCCCGCCAAGACCACACAGAATTATATGTCCGAACCTTGGCTCATATTTTGCTCCTATAAAGAGTTCTGTTCCCGACAGCATCTCCTGGACCATCACTGCAGTAACACCCTTGATTCTCTTCATTCTGACAAATTCTGCTTCAAGGTGTTTCTGCGATTTAATGTTGAGAGTAACACCACCGACATCAGATTTATGAACAGGCCCTACAACTTTAAGTGCCAGAGGATAACCCATTTTTTCAGCAAGCGATATAATTCCTCTTCTGGTAGTCGCCACGGCTTCCCCGACGATAGGGATATTGGCTGCATTAAGAAGCTGTTGAATAACTGCAGGTTCGAGGTATCCGCTTTCAGAATTGTCAATTATCTTCCTTATTTTCGGTACATCAACTTTTTCGAGGAAGATTCTTTCTTCAGCCGGGTAAGGAGTGTTAGAGATCCTTGTCAATGCCCTCCCCAGAACAACTTCATCAGGGAAATTAACGTTCCCCTTATTCATGAAATGCTCCAGTTCCTTTGAAGAGCTTGAAATTGACGGAAGGATGGGATACAAGGGTTTGTTGCATCCAATGATCTTATTATGAAGGAGTTCATAAATTTCAGTCATGTCGTTCAGACCGTTATTTCCGAAAATTACACTCATCCCGTCGATCATTCCAAGTTCCTTATCAACGTATTCTATAACCTTATCGAGCTGATCAATTGTTGCGGTGGCAATCATATCGATGGGATTGACAGCAGAAGCTCCGGCATTCATCATTCCCAGGATCCTGGTCTGATCCTCCGGTTCAAGCTTAGGAATATTCATTCCGCCGGCGGATAAAGCGTCAGTAAGCATAACTGCCGGGCCACCGGCATGGGTAACGATAGCTATATTCCTTCCTTTCAGAGGCTTATGCATGAATACAGATGCTACAGTTGTAAGCTCTTCACGACCTGAACAGCGGACAATCCCGGCTTTACGGAACAGGGCCTCAACCGCAGAATCGGATGATGCCATTGCTCCCGTATGGGATGATGCTGCCCGGCTCCCGGCCTCGGTTGTACCTGCTTTTATTGCGGCTATCCTGCATCCTTTCCGGATCAGTGATGAAGCATGGTGCAGCAGCTTATCCGGATTTGGGATCGTTTCCACATAGATCAGCTTGATAGGGGAACTAGTTGCAGGATCATAGTTAAGGTCCCAGTATTCAAGCACCTCCTCAACACCAGTCTGGGCACTGTTCCCGACTGAAAAAACACTTGAAAAGCTCAGGCCTTTGGGAAGGGCCGATTCTATAATAAAAAGTGCTGTTGCGCCTGAACCAGAAACGAAGTCGCATCCCATCTCACTTAGTTTTGGTACCGGTGTTGTAAAAACACCATGATAGGTGCGGGTCACAACACCTATGCAATTCGGGCCTATAAGACATCCTCCTGCGTTCCCGATCAATTCAGCGATATCCTTTTCGAGCATGCGTCCCTCCTCGCCTGCTTCACTGAACCCGGCCGAGATTATTATGAAGGATCTTGTATTCTTTTCATTTACAAGGATCCCCACAGTATCGTAACAGTATTTTGCCGGTATTGCCAGTATAGCCAGATCGACTGAGGGAATATCTTTAATATCCCTGTACGATTTAACACCCTGGATACAGTCCTGTTTTGGATTAACTGCGAACAGGTCGCCGGAGTAACCTCCTTCTATAATATTCTTAAGGATCTTACCACCAGGTTTTAAAAGATCTTCCGATCCTCCTACAACCGCTATACTGGAAGGATTTATTAGTTTGTCATTTATCATAGTTAACGTTCAGGCTGAGGTTTGATTAAATTAATTCATCGATCTGAATCTGAATGAATCAAAGGCCGGCAAACCGTTTCTGAAAACCCACATTATGTGCGACAGCAAATAAATAGATTTGTGACAGATAACAAATTACAAACATAATTATCCATACTTTAATGAAAGCAATATACTAAAAATAAACAGTACAAAACAAAAGAGTGATCATGTTAATTCAACAGGCATCTCAAATGATATTAAAAGCTATTTTTGCAGTTGATGAGCATAAAAGAATTAATTGAACAGGACAGTTTCTCAAGGGAAGATATCGTCAGACTTCTTACATGCAAGGGTGAAGACCGGTCCCTGCTTTTTAACAGATCGGCTGAAATAAAGGAGAAGTACATCGGGAAGAAGGTATGGTTCAGGGGATTGATAGAGTTTTCAAATATATGCAGCAAGGATTGTCTCTATTGCGGGATCAGGAAAGGGAACAGGAACCTGAAAAGGTATAACCTCAGCGATGATGAGATACTTTATGCAGCAAAATTCGCATACGACAACCGTTACGGATCAATAGCCCTTCAGTCTGGCGAATTGGAAAGCCACCTCGTCACAGACCGGATTGAAAAACTGCTGCACAAAATTAAAGAGCTGTCAAACGGTGAACTCGGGATCACACTTTCTGTAGGTGAGCAGGAACCTGAAGTATACAGGAAATGGTTTGATGCCGGCGCGCACAGGTATCTTTTACGGATTGAGGCTACCAACGAAAGTCTGTACAGGAAGATCCATCCTGAAGATAAAAAGCATGATTTCAACAGGAGACTGGAATGCCTGAAAAGCCTTCAGGATACAGGTTACCAGACCGGTACCGGAGTAATGATCGGATTACCATTCCAGACAATTGACGATCTCGCCGGTGATCTGCTCTTCATGAAAGAATTCGATATCGATATGTGCGGGATGGGGCCCTATATCGAACATGCCGACACGCCCCTTATGGCGAGCACTGCTGACATTCTGCCGCTGGAAGAACGATTCGAGCTGACTCTCAGGATGATAGCTATCCTGAGGATAATGATGAAGGATATAAATATTGTTGCGGCGACGGCTTTACAGGCAATTGACCCGATCGGAAGAGAAAAAGCAGTTAAGATCGGGGCTAATATCATCATGCCTAATATAACCCCCGGAAAATACCGCAGCAGCTACAAGCTATATGATAACAAGCCCTGTACAGATGATTCAGCCGAGGATTGCCAGAGTTGTCTTGAGGCGAGGGTGAGCCTTGCTGATAATGAGATAGTTTACGGAGAATGGGGGGATTCCCGGCACTATGAAAGAAGGCGAAGGGCGAAGGGATGAGGGCGAAGGGCTAAGGGCGAGAGGGCTGAGGGCTAAGGGCTGAGAACTGAGGGCAACAAAGAGAAAGGGAGAATTTTTAAAACTACGTGTACACTCCGTGAAACTCTGAGGATAAATAAAAGAATGCCAATAATATAACAAATCTTTATTCTGATTCCCATGAAAAAGTTCCTGATTCCTGTTCTTCTGTTAACGTATTCATTATCAGCTTATTCGCAGGTAACGCTTGATTATTACCTGCCCAAAACGATCACCTACAATACTTCTGTTCCAACTCCGAAGCAGTTTTTCGGACATGAGATCGGGGAATGGCACCTGACCCATGATAAGCTTTATTTTTACATGCTTGAGCTTGCGGAGGTTTCAGGCAGGACTATCTGGGAAGAATACGGCAGGAGCTATGAGAACCGCCCTCTCGGACAGCTTATAATCAGTTCACCTGAGAATATCAGGAACATTGAAAAACTGAGACAGGATCATCTATCGCTTTGTGATCCGGCTGTGTCAGATAAAGCAGATATCAGCAAAATGCCTGTATTTATCAAGCTTGGGTATGGTGTACATGGTAATGAATCGAGTGCTCAGAATTCATCGGTTCTTGTTGCTTATTATCTTACGGCAGGCGAAGGCAAAGAGATAGATGAACTCCTGAAAAATAGTATTATCCTTATCGATCCTGCCCTTAATCCTGACGGAATGCAGCGTCATTCCACATGGGTAAATTTCACCAGGAGCCTTAATAATAACCCGGATCCGGCATCATGGGAATTCAGTGAAACATGGCCGGGAGGAAGAACCAACCATTACTGGTTTGACCTCAACCGCGATTACCTGATGCTTCAGCACCCCGAATCACGAGGTCGCGTGTCAGCCTTTCACAAATGGAAGCCGAATATAAACACGGATCATCACGAAACAGGAGCCAATGAGACATTTTTCTTCCAGCCAGGTATACAAAGCCGTAACAATCCTTTGACTCCACCTGATAATCAGGCCCTTACGGCAGAGATCGGCAAATACCATGAAAAATATCTTAATTCGATCGGAAGCCTCTATTTCACTGAAGAGAGTTTTGATGATTTTTACATCGGTAAAGGATCATCATATCCCGATATTCATGGTTCAGTAGGTATCCTGTTCGAACAGGCAGGTGTAAAAGGACATCTCAGGGAGACCCCGGGAGGCCTGTTGTCGTTCCCGTTCGCAATAAGAAATCATTTTACAGTTTCATTGTCCACACTTGAGGCAGGATTGGAAATGAAGAACAAGCTCCTTGAAAACCAGAGGGATTTTTATAAGGAAGCCCTTGTGCAGGCAGACAAACATCAGGTCAAAGCTTACATCTTTAATGAACCTTCAGATAATGCCAGGTTAGCGGAATTCATAAATATACTTCTTCAGCACAGGATAAAAGTGTTCCGGACAGCAAGGGATTTAGCCAAAAACGGAATAGTGTATAAGGCTGGAAACAGTTATGTTGTTCCACTTAAGCAAACTGAATACAGATTCATAAGGAGCCTGTTTGAACCTGTCAGGGAATTTACCGACAGTATTTTCTATGATATATCGACCTGGGTACTGCCTATGTCGTTCAATTTAAATTATTCACCACTGACACTGCCCAAAGAGATGGAAGGGATTACAGGTGCGGAGCTGACCTCACCCCCGGACCCTGGTGGAAAGCTTGATTCTCCGGAAAATCCATATGCCTATCTTTTTGAATGGAACGAATATTATTCACCAAAGGCACTATATTTTCTTCAGAATAAAGAACTCATCACAAGGGTGTCGACAGAGAATTTTATTTATGATGACGGGAATCTCAAAAAGACATTTTCTGCAGGAACAATCATAATACCGGCTTCCGGTCAACCTGTTACAGGGAAAGAACTTGCCGGTCTGATGGAAAAAGCTGCAGGAGAGTGCGGGATTTCGATCTTCGGAGCAAGAACAGGATTGACCAGAGAAGGTATCGACCTTGGAAGCAACAGGATAATTGTTCTTCAAAAACCATCTGTTGTTATGATCACCGGTGATGGTGCAAACAGTTCCGACGCAGGCGAAATATGGCACATGCTTGATACAAGGTTCGGGATACCTGTGACCATGATCACAGCCGCAAGATTCGGAACGGCAGATCTTAACAGATACAATATCCTGATAATCACCGGATCACCGGACATAAGTCCTGCCGGAGTTGAAAATATCAGGGTATGGAACCGGGGAGGAGGTACTATAATAGGATATGAAAGCGGCAACAGCTGGCTGACAAGAAACAAATTTGCAGAGATTGAATTTATTCCTGAAGCCGGCAGCGGGAAAAAAGACGGCATATACCTCAACAGGACTGCCGACAGGCAGGCAGGACAGATCCCGGGTTCGATCTTTGAAACGAAGCTCGACCTGACGCATCCGTTGTGCTATGGTTATACCAGAGACATCCTTCCTGTATTTAAATCAACAGCAACAGCGGTCAAAAAGGATTTAAACATTTATAATAATCCTGTCCAGTATACTGCTGATCCTCTATTAAGCGGTTTCTGCAGCAGTGAAAATATTGACAGGATCAAGGGAACTTCTTTTGCCAGTGTGCATGGCAGCAGGATCATCTCACTCTACGACAATACCAATTTCAGGGCAGTATGGTACGGAACCAACAAGGTCTTCCTCAATGCATTGTTTTTCGGACAAATAATAAGATAGGCAATGAGGCGTGAGGCGTGAGGCGTGAGGCGTGAGGAGCGGATGAGGCGTGAGGATGAGGGATGAGGAATGAGGATGAGGAATGAGGAATAAAAACTAAGAACAAGATATGGTATTGTGAAAATTCTCCTTGCCGGATAGTTCATTTCCAAAGTCAGTTGTATTAACATGCTATAAACAGGTTTTAAACAGGTTTTTAACAGCTGACATTTTGCTTTACCTTTAAAAAGGGTCTTTTGGTGGATGAAAGAAATCTGTTTGTCAAATTGGAGATTTTTGACAGCAGGAATAACTTACCTTTATTTCCGGCTCAGAAAAAAAACATAATAAACGGATATAGCAGAATTTGCTATTGACATATTATTGCAGACCTATCAGTCAGATTATCTGAGATTTTAGTTCTTGCTGCACATTAAAGTCAGGAAACAGTGTTTAAAGTGAAATGATGGAATTTTTAAAATAGGAACACTAATTAATCGTAAAATACTATGGAAAAATCTTTAAACAATGGGAGCGTAAAATTCTATAACGGGAAAACGCTTCCTCTTGAAATGCATAAAGTAAAAATGGTTCAGGCTCTAAATCTTGTGCCATTGGAAAGGCGTCTTAAAGCATTGGAAGAATCTGGGTATAATTCCCATCTGATGCAGACCAGTGACATATTCATGGATATGCTTACTGACAGCGGTACCAATGCAGTGAGCGATGCTCAGGTTGCGGCAACTTTCATGGCTGATGAGGCTTATGCAGGATCACAAAGCTTTGTCAGGCTTGAGAAAAGCATACTTGATGTGTTTGGTAAAAAGCTTTTGCTTCCTGTCCACCAGGGCCGTGCCGGCGAACATATCCTTGCTATGACATTTATTAAAAAGGGATCCCTTGTCCCTATGAATTATCATTTTCTGACTTTCAATGCTCACGTGGGATTATGTGGCGGCGGTACAGTTAACCTCACTGATCCGGAAGGATTAAAATTAAAAAGCACCTATCCTTTCAAAGGTAATATTGATATCCAGAAGCTTGAAGAGGTGATCATAAAAACAGGTCCTGAAAAAATTCCTTTTGTCAGGATGGAAGCTTCAACAAACTTTCTCGGGGGACAGCCTTTCTCAATGGAGAATCTCAAAGAGGTCAGAAGAATCGCAGACAAGTACGGAATAATGATATTACTGGATGCAAGCTTAGTGGGTGAGAATGTTTATTTCATTAAGAAAAGGGAACCGGGTTATGAAAACAGGACTCTTGGTTCCATTCTGCTCGAGATGAGCGATTTATGTGAGATTGTATATTTCTCGGCAAGAAAGGTGAGCTCTTCAAGGGGGGGAATGATTTGCACAAACAGAACTGATCTGTTTGATATGATGAAAAATTTTGTTCCTCTTTATGAGGGATTCCTGACCTATGGCGGGATGTCTATCCGTGATATTGAATCCATGGCAGTAGGATTAAGGGAAACAATTGACGATAATGTTATCTGTCAGACACCGGAATTTGTCAGATATGTAGTTGAAGAACTTGATAAGCTTGGAATTCCTGTAATTACACCCGGTGGAGCACTTGGATTCCACGTAAATGCAATGGAGATTTTAGATCACGTCCCCCAGACCGAGTATCCAGGTCAGGCTCTGGCCGCAGCATTTTATATCGCTTCGGGCAACAGGGCAATGGAAAGCGGAACCATGATGTATGACAGGGATGAAAATGGCAATGAGGTTGTTCAGGATCATGAGGTCATGAGGGTTGCCGTTCCGCGCCGTGTCTTTACTTTATCCCAGATGGAATATGCAATCGACAGGCTGAACTGGGTATACATTAATAGAAAGCTTATCGGAGGTTTACGGTTTACAGATGAACCCAAGATCATGCGTTTCTTTACAGGAAGACTTGAACCTGTCTCGGACTGGCCCGCAAAACTGGCAGCCAAATACAGGGAAGATTTTGGTGATAGTCTTTAATGATGGTTTAATCAGAATACCATTTTCCTGAGAAGCACTTCAGGCATCCTCTGAAGATCTTTCTCAATAAGGTCCATCTGGATTTCATCGCCCATCAGTTCGACGATGATCAATCCGGCAGGACTGCCGAAAAACTCTTCATTAACACCTAACCTCGTACGAATTATACACCCGTACGAGGTTAGTGTTTTCTGGACCGCCGTTATTGCATTTTGTTCCTTTTTATCTACAAGAATTCCAAGGAATCTCAGAGCACCTTCTTCGCATGGGAAATTAACAAACGGTCTGTCATCATTGAACGTCATCTCACGGATTTCAATGCCACCGATTGCTTTGAGATCTGCATGAAGCTTTACAGATTCAGGTTCACTACCGGATAAATGAAGGATAATATAAGCTTCGCGGCTGCATATCTCAGTTGTAAGTTCATGAAACCCGAGCCGTGTGGTTATCAGACCTGCATATTTTGAAAGAACATTTTGTGTCAGTCCGGCTTCCTTGATCCTGTCTATTATTTTAATACCGAGAATTTTTATCATGATGTAGTAATACTTTGATTATTTAACAGAAAATAAGGCGTGGGTCGGCAGGCGTCAGGAGGGCATCGGGTGTAGGCGTTGGACTATGGTTGTCTGCTCTCTGCTCTCTGCTCCCTGCTCCCTGCCCTCAGCCTGCTGCCTTAAAAATACAGATCCCTCTCCCCTTTTTTAATTCTTTCGATCTTTTCCCTTGTATTTTGTGCGACACCAGGTTCCAGTTTTGCAATATTCCTGTCGACAGCCTTCCAGCCTTTTTCAGCCACATCATCGGTGGCATAATCACAAATATATTCCGAAAGTGTAAGAATGGCGTTTGGCGTACAGAATCTTTTTATGAAACCAGGTACCGAGAATTCCATAAAGTGTTCACCTGTTCTGCCCATCCTGTAGCATGATGTACAGAACGAGGGCAGGTAATCGCTGGTAAGCAGTTCATCGATGACCTCTGAAAGGGATCTTGCATCATTGATTTTGAATTGCTCGCGATTAAGATTCTGAACCTCATTCTTTGAATCCGAGTATGATCCCAGTTCAAGTTTTGTGCCGCCATCAATCTGTGATACACCATATTGCATTACATCCCTCCTTACATCAGGAGCCTCCCTGGCAGTAAGGATCATACCTGTGTACGGCACAGCCAGCCGCAGGATCGGGACCAGTTTTTTAAAATCCTCATCACTGGTCTGGTACCTGTCACTGATGTTCAGACTCAATGCATCTTTGATACGGGGAAAAGATATAGTATGAGGGCCGACATTGTAGCATGCTTCAAGATGGTTTGTATGGCGGACAAGTCCCAGCACCTCGAAGCGCCAGTCATAAAGTCCGAACAAAGCACCGATGCCCACATCGTCAATTCCTGCTTCCTGCGCCCTGTCGAGTGCTGTAAGCCTCCATTCAAAGTTCTTTTTCTTTCCTCCGGGATGGTACCATGAATAAGCTTCCTTATGATATGTCTCCTGAAATATCTGGTAGGTTCCTATCCCGGCTTCACCCACTTTTCTGAATCCATAAATATCAAGCGGGGCAGCGTTTATATTAACTCTCCTGATTTCGCCATGTCCTTTCCTGACACCATAGACAATTTTTACTGTATGGGCGATGTAATCGGCTGAATAGTCAGGATGTTCGCCATAGACAAGGATCAGGCGCTTCTGACCATTATCCTCCAGCGCCTCAACCTCTTTTACAATCTCGTCATCAGTCAGTGTTTTACGGATCGCATCCCGGTTGGAAACCCTGAAACCGCAATACTGGCAGTTATTTGTGCATTTGTTCCCTACATAGAGAGGAGCGAAAAGCACTATCCTGTTCCCGTATACTTTTTCCTTAAGCTCACGAGCCCCTGCCCTGATCTCCTCAAAAAGGTCAGTTCCGACAGAATTTACCAGTACAGCTGTCTCTTCAAGAGTAAGCCTGTGCTTGTCGAGCGATTTGGAAATAACTTCCCTTACCCTGCTCTTATCCGGTTTTGTATTGTGGATAAGGTTCCATATCTCATCAGGATCAATGAATGGTTTCATTCTCTGATCCGGTATGCTCAATTTTTCAGGAGAAAAACGCATTTATTCAGAATTAAAATTCAGGTGCAAAGATACTGAAAAAAGATAGCTGCCGGAATGGGGAGCGGTCAAAAATAAAGACAATGGATTTAGATGTAATTACATTGTAATTACTCAGAAAATAAGTTCCGATATCTCGTTCATTGCCGATTTGATCTTTGGCGCAGATGACTCATGATCGTCCAGATTTACAGCTCCGTGTATCTTCTTATGGAAGAAGATCACAGAATCAGAGCCAATGGGGTATGGATGTCTGTCAAAAAGATGAAGAAGTACTTCTGAACCACCCTGATCTGTTCCGTTTATTATTACCATTCCTTTTGAATTCATTGACCCCGACTCAAGAGATACCGCGTAGATCCCGTTTACCGGAAGGAGCTTGCATTCTTCAGTAACCGGTATCTTAACGAGAGAAACAGGGAAAACCGGATTCTCATAATTACAGGCAACCGGATTCCCCATCACAATATAATAATGATCGAGATAAGCATTTGCCTTCTGGATGAATCCCTCTTTTATTGCCTGACGTATCTTTGTTGAACTTACGGTTTCATGTTGTACTTCCTGTTCAGGTATCTCTTCCGCTTCAAAATTGTACTTATCGCGCAAAGCCCAGAGTTGTTTGTAATCACCTTCCTGGTTAAATCCAAAATGATGATTGAAGCCGACTACAACAACTTTTGCCTTCAGCATTCCATGAAGGAAATCCCTGACAAATTGTTCACTTGTGATCTTTGAAAAGTCTCTGGTAAATTCAATAATGATAATATTATCAAGACCTGCTTTTTTTAACAGCTCAAGTTTTTCTTCCCGGGAATTTATAAGTTTCAGGTCCTTGCCGGCTGTTTCGGGATATAATACTTTTCTCGGATGCGGATCGAAAGTTATCAGGACCGATTCACCATTGTATTTCCGGGCGAGCATATTAAGGCGGTTCAGTATGGTCTTGTGACCGATATGTACGCCATCAAATGAACCTGTGGTTACAACAGGATTCCTGATAAATGAGGCTTCCTCAAAACTTCTGAAAATCTTCATGCCGCAGCCATTTAATGCCTAAAGTCTGTTCTCCTTGACAAAATATGCTACCTTTTCAATCGAAGTGATCATATCATATTCTTCAAGATAAACTCCAGACGGAACATTGAGAGGAACAGTTGTAAAATTGAGTATGCCTTTTATCCCGAAACGGACTGTTTCCTCAGCAATCTCCCTGGCAAAATCGGCCGGTACAGTAAGAATTGCTATCTGAATTTTCAGTTCACCGATTATTTTTTCCAGATCATCATACGGATAGCATTTGACGCCTGAAATGACTTTATTGATCTTCTGAGGATCGTTATCAAATGAAGCAACAAGATTCAGCTTCGATCTCTTTCCTTTAAAATAACCAGCGAGGGCCCTTCCCAGGTTTCCTATACCGACAATGGCAACATTCATTCCATCCTCCAGATCAATTATCCCGCTTATGGTGCTGATAAGTTCTTTGACGTCATACCCCTTTCTCTGGACACTCGAATAACCAATAAGCATCAGGTCGCGTCGGACCTGTACAGCAGTAATATGAAGCATGGCTGCCAGATCGTGAGAAAAGATAAAGTTCCTGTTTTCATTAAGGCATACCAGGAGAGTTCTCCTGTACTCACTAAGTCTCTCAACGGTTTTACCGGGTAATGCAGTCATACTAATCGGTTTTTGTTATTTGGTTTCCTTTAGGAAGACGAACTGTAAAAGTTGATCCGACATCAGGTGAACTGTCAACAGTTATGGAACCATTATAAAGCTCAACTACTTTTTTTACTATTGAAAGGCCAAGACCGCTTCCGCTTATGTTTCTTGTTTTTTCATTTTTGATCCTTACGAACTCGGAAAACAGGTTCTCCTTGTCTTCTTCCTTTATACCTATCCCGGTATCCGAAAAAACCAGAATAACGTTGCTTGTGTCCTCATCAATTTTGATTTCCACCTTCCCGCCTCTTTTATTATATTTAATGGAATTGGAGACCAGGTTATTAAATATGATCTCCATATCAGTGGGATCGGCCATTATTACCACATCCGATTTCATGGACAGCTTTATTGATACTTCCATCTGAATTGCATAAGGACGGACTGTAACAATGGCATTTGAGGCAATATTTGAAAGATGCACCGCTTCGATCTTTTCTTCCTTGCGCTCCAGCCTGACCTTGGTAAGATCGAGCAGATCCATAATAAGGTTTCTCATTCCCTGTATCCTCTGAAGAGACCGCTCAATCGGAGTGGCATAGTCTTCGATCCTGTCGCCCGACTGTTTTTCCTGCATCATTCTGAGATAACCTTCTATAGCGTTAAGTGGTGCTTTTAATTCATGGGATAAAACCGACAAAAACTGGTACCTGATCTTTTTCCCTTCCTGGTCCATCGTGTGTGTGATCCTCTTCAGATACTGTTGTTTTGTTATATTTTCGATGCTCGATTTAAGCTCCTGAGGTGTGAAAGGCTTGGGAATGAAATCGGTGGCACCGAACTTGTGGGCTTTTAATGCAACATCGAGCGAAGCATAAGATGTGATCATTGCCACAACTATATCATATTTTTTATTCCTGATATATTCGAGGACATCAATTCCCTGAATACCGGGTAGTTTATTATCCAGGAGGACTATATCCGGCTTTTCCCGGTCAAGGATTTTTATTCCTTCCTCTCCTGAGGCGGCTTCCTGAACCTCATATGTATAATCCTCATCCATAAATGGATAATTAACCCGGAAACTGCTTAGGATCCGGGAGACCCCTGATCTGATCCCGGGCTCATCGTCAACGACAAGTACTTTCAAAACAGCCATATCATATCTTTAAAAGTTTCATAATCTCCTGATCGAGCTGTTCGGCTCTGATACCCTTTTCAAGATACTTATCAGCCCTTATCCATGATTTCTCAGCTTCAGAATCAAGGCTGAACGAGATACCTGTTTCATGTGCCACAGCGGTTGCCAGGATTACCGGCACATCGGGATATTTCCTTTTCATTTTGTAACAAAGGATGAATCCGCTGTCGTCGCTTTCCATCATCAGATCAAATATTGCAAGGCTGGGTTTGAATTTTGCTATGACAGCTTCTGCCTCAGCCTGACTTTCGACCGCGACGGTCTTATATCCTGCTTTCTCAAGATTCAATATCGTCTGAAAAAGATAATCGGGATCGTCGTCCGCCACCAGAATCGTGAAATCGCTCTTTCTCATTATGTTGTTATTAATTTCTCAAATCATCAAATTTACCCACCCCTAGCCCCTCCCAAGAGGGGATCTTTAAAATTGACACACCTCACACCTCACACCTCACACCCATACCTCTATACCTCACACCACGTTTTTATTCCTTCCTCCTCGGCAAAATTATCTTGAAGCTCGTACCGGTTTCTCCTTTAGAGGGATCTGTATTCGATTCAACATTTATCTGACCTTTATGCATCTTGACAACTCCATAAGCCGTTGCCAGTCCCAGTCCGGTCCCAAGCCCGATACCCTTTGTAGTAAAGAACGGTTCAAAAATCTTGGCTTTGTCCGCTTCCTTAATTCCTGTTCCTGTATCCTTAACTGTAATTAAGACATCACCAAGGGTATCTTCAAGAATGACTTCAATAGATCCGCCACCGGGCATTGCTTCGAAAGCATTTTTTACCAGGTTTGTAAGAACCTGTGTCATCTGCTCAATATCAAGCATAGCATCCGGATTTGTAGTCTTATCGGAAACTGTCACTCTGACATGTTCCGGTATTATTATGCTATCAAGGCTACGGTCACACAAGCTCCCTGATGCTTATAGACTGATGATTCACCTGGTTCTTGCGGGCAAAATTAAGCAGCCCGGCAACAATTTTCTTGCATCTGCCGGCTTGTTCCACAATAAGTTTAAGATCTTCCCTGACAGGATCTTCTTCTTTGGCTTCATCAAGAAGGATATTGCTGTACATGATAACCACCCCTAGTGGATTATTGAGCTCATGTGCTATTCCGGCGGAAAGCTGACCCATATGAGCCAGTTTCTCCGATTGTTTTAAGGCCTGCCGCATTGAAGACAGCTTTTCATTCGACAGTGCAAGTTCTTTAACAGATCTGTGAAGCTTTTCGATTGTATAGGGCAGGCACATTTCAACCTCGGCCAGACCTTTTTTAATAGCAATTGCATGTTCAACACAGCTTTCGTAACCACATGCCCCGCAATCAAGCTGATCTTTTTTTGTTATCTTTCCCATTGAGGCAAGAACTTCATTTATCTCAGTCTCATCCGGGACTTCAGTGCGGTAATCTTCCGGCCGATGTCTGAAAGAAAGATCAAGAGCTGAAAATTCATTGAACGCTTTCAGCCAGTTTTCGTTGTCGATCTTCATCATTTTATCGTTGGCATAGGAGCTGACCAGAACCCGCCGGTTATACTGCTTGCCGTTTTTGGATAATCCCGGACCCATTATACATCCTTCACAACAGAGCAGCTCCATATGCTGGTTTTTTATAAGTCCCGCTTCATACTCCTTGAGCGCTCCCTGGAAATCTATCCTCCCCTCGGCAGCAATAATATTACCTGTTATTGCATCATCATTTATATTGGCAGTCTGCAGGAGTCCGCGTGTGACCGGGAAAATGGCGCCTCTTCCGCCGACAGGCTGGTCAAAATCAGATGGACTGACCACTTCTGGTTTTATATTAAACTGATCAAACATGTCCCTGAGCTCTGAGAATGTAATAGCTTCGTCGATTTCTGTGCTTTCTGCTTTCTTTGCCACACAGGGACCAATAAAAACGACTTTGACATCCTTCCCGTATTTGGAATGGACCACCCTGCTCATTGCCACCATGGGAGACACAACAGGGGCAAGCTTGTCCACAAGGTTATGATGGTAGTGCTTGATATAGTTAACTATAGAAGGACAGTCGGATGAAATATAGTAATCCTTGTTCTCTTCAACAAGTTTTTTGTACCTGTCGGCAACAAGATCTGCACCAAATGAGACCTCAAGGACATATTTAAAACCAAGGGCCCTTATCATGCCAATAAGATTCCTGTAGTCAGTATACTCCTGAAATTCAGCAGGAAAGCTTGGAGCTACAATAGCTGCCGTATTTGAGCAGGATTCAAGAAGCTTTGTCACCCTGTCGGTTGTGTTCAGGAATACTTTGGCCCCCTGGCTGCAAACCTTGGTACAATTGCCGCAGGCGATGCATCTCTCATCAATAACCTCTGCCTGGCCTCCGACAATACGGATAGCTTTGGCAGGACACTCCCTGACGCAGGTGTAGCAGGTACGGCAAAGCTCTTTAATTGTATAGACCAGCATATTCGTCTAAACTTTTTCTGATACCCCGTATCCCGATAGCTATCGGGACCCTAAGAGGGGACTTTAGTTTTAACCCCCTTTAGGGGGCAGGGGGCATTTACTAACAGAACATTCCTCTTCTCAAAATGCGTATAAAAAATACTCTTATCTGAAATCTCCTTATTCTCTTTTATCAGTTTTTCATACAGGTTTATCAGGGATGGTGATTTGCACGGCAGGCTTATTGCTTCCGTTTCATCAGCCTGATAAATAAGTTTTGCCCTGTTTTTAAGGTCTTCCTTTGATGCGATAAATGGCAGACCTCCACCGTGGATACATCCGCCCTGACATGTCATTACCTCAACCAGGTCGTATTTTGTACCCGATGCCTGAGCAGATCTGAGTTTCTCCAGTCCGGTAAGACCATCTATTGCAGCCACTTTTATTTCTTTTTCACCGACAGAAATTGTACATTCCCGAAATGTTCCGGATGAACGAAGCTTTTTAAATGCCTGTTTATCAATTTCCTTACCGGTATTTCTGAAATACAGCAGCCTGATAACTCCTTCAGCCAGCCCTCCCGAGACTTCAGCCATCACAGCAGACGAACTTCTGCCGCTTATTGGCTCATCGGCAGGTTCCCTTTCGGTATTTTTAATATCAACTCCGTTAAGTCTGATTAGCCTGGCAAGTTCACGGATGGTCAGCACCGAATCGACATCGCTGATTCCTTTTCTCATCATGCCATCACGCCTTGATTCATATTTCATTGCCATACAAGGTGTTATAGATACTGAAAATATCTGTTCAGGTTGAACACCAAGTTGACCGGCGACCACTGTTTTAATGAGTATTCCTGCTACCTGCTGCGGTGATTTAACAGTTGAAAGCTGAGGAATTATCCATGGAATAAACTGCTCGCTGAATTTCACCCATGCCGGACAAGCTGTGATGAATAAAGGTGTGTCAGATTTCTTTTCAATATTGTCTGAAAGCTGGCCGGCCAGTTCGGTTATACAGATATCGGTTCCTGTCCCGGTAGTATAGACCTTGTCGAAACCAATTTTGCGAAGTATGGAATTAAGATTCTTGTCAAAATCCTTATTATATTTTATTCCAAGCTCCTCGGCAATTCCGGCGGCAACAAGCGGGGAGTACTGCACAGCTTTAACAATATCATTTTTGTTCAGGTACTCCTGCACCTCAGTAATATTATGTTTTTCGTGCAGTGCTCCTGTCGGACAGACCAGAACACACTGACCGCACTGGATACAGCTTGAGAAGTTGAAATCCCTGTCCATTGCTGCCCCGATATGTGTTTGTCTCCCCCTGTTTATGAAGTCGAGGGAAGTAGCAGTGACAACCTCTTCACATACCCTGACGCATCTTCCACAGAGAATACATTTTGCCAGCTCCCTTACGATGGCAGGGCTTGACTGGTCGAGACGCTGTTTAATTTTCCTCCCCTTTATTCTTCGTTCCCTGATATTCAGTTCTTCTGAAAGTTTCTGTAATTCACAATTAAGATTCCTGTCGCAATACAGACAATCGTCGGGGTGATTTGAAAGGAGAAGTTCCACAATGGTCTTCCTTGCCGTGATCACCCGCGGAGAGTGTGTTTTAATTTTCATCCATTCCTCAACAGGCTGGGAACAGGCAGTAACAAGTCTCTCCCTGCCTTCAACTTCAACCACGCACATCCTGCATGCTCCTGTGGGAGTGAATTCCTTCATCCTGCAGAGAGTAGGTATTATAATACCATTCCGGTTAAGAGCCGAGAGAATGGTTTCTCCCTTCTCAGCTTTTATCTTCTTATTATTTACCTGGATTGTAAAAAGCATAGTTCTTGTTTCTCGTTTTTTTACCCACCCCCAACCCCTCCCGGGAGGGGATCCATTCAATTTCTGCATCTGTCACCGGTCCTCTGTCATCTGTCATCGGTCATCTGTCATCTGTCATCGGTCTTTGGACTACAGTCATTTTACTTAACTATTACAGCTGAAAACTTACAAACGTCATAGCAGATCCCGCAGCCTATGCATTTATCCTCAACGATGAAGAAAGGCTGGAGACGGGTTCCATAAATTGCATTTACCGGGCATTTCCCGGCGCAGACCGTACAACCTGTACATTTCTCAACATTAATTGAGAATGTCCTGAGACCCCTGCAGATATTTGCCTTGCATTTCCTGTCGAAGATATGTTCCTCAAACTCTTCCCTGAAATTTTTCAGGGCGCTTACAAAAGGATTCGGTGCTGTTTGTCCGAGTCCGCATAATGAAGTATCCTTCATAACAGCAGATATGGTCTCCAGCTGCATTACACCTTTAAACCTTTCAAGAGTTGTTCCGGAATCCTCATTTGCAGGTTTCTTGATCACGCTTTCGAGAATTTCGAGCATTCGCCCTGTACCTTCACGACAGGGGATACATTTTCCACAGCTCTCATTTCGGATGAATTCCATATAGAATCTTACAAGATCAACCATGCATGAGGTTTCATCAATCACCACAAATCCGCCTGCACCCATTCCAAAACCTTTCTGTTTCATCGCATCAAAATCTACGGGAGTATCAAGGAGATCTGATGTGATAAATGATCCTGATGCTCCCCCAAGCTGGATAGCTTTAAATTCCTTGCCGTCTTTTATCCCGTCGATTATGTTCTCAAGGATAAACCTGAGTGTTGTTCCCATTTCCACTTCCACAATGCCTGACATTCTGCCGTGGCCTGAAATGGCGAACACCTTTGTTCCGGGACTTGTTTCTGTTCCAATGCTTCTGAACCACTCCGGACCGTTTTGCATTATGAGCGGGACATTCATTACAGTCTCTACATTATTGATCACAGTAGGCTTACCTGCCAGTCCGGATGTTGTAGGATAGGGTGGTTTGAGCTGAGGCATTCCCCGCTTGCCTTCAAGGCTGTCAATCAGGGCTGTTTCTTCACCACAGACAAATGCGCCGGGTTCCACCTTTATAGTGATATTGAGATTATAACCGCTTGAATAAATGTTGTGTCCGATAATGCCGAATTCTCTGGCCAAATCTATTGCTTTCTGCAATCTGTTACGGGCATGTTCCGAGCTTGATTTAAGATATAAAATGGCGTTTGAAGCTCCTGTCGCATATGCTCCTATTGCCATTCCTTCGAGGAGACGGTGCGGGTCGCTTTCGAGGATTGTCCTGTCGCTGAATGACCCGGGATCACTCTCCTTCGCATTGCATATAAAATATCGTGCATTGGATCCGGTATTAAGTGCCTGTTTCCATTTCAGGCCGGTAAGATATCCGCCTCCGCTCCTTCCCCTGAGACCACTTCGCTCTATTATGTCACAAACCTCCTCATAAGTATAATGCCGTATGGTTTTTACAAATGTCCGGTAGCCACCCCTGGCAATATATTCTTCAATACTATCAGGATCATAACATCCGCAGTTACCCAGGATGATTCTTTTCTGAAAGGCAAAAAAAGGCAGGTCGTTAATAAAGGAGATCCCCGGCCAGAGTTCAAATCCCCTGGAACCAGCCTGTCCCAGCAGGTCATCTTCATTAATATCGTTATGATAAACTCCATTAAGCAGCGGTTCAACTTTTTCCTCAGTAATGTTCCTGAAGAAAAGTTTGTTCTTTCCCGGCATCTGGATGCAGACCACCGGTTCAAAGTTAGCCGGACCAGAACATCCTACTCTGATTATCAGCGTTCCCGGTTCATTCTCTTCGACATAAGATTTCAATGCATCGTAGGTTTTCTCTGAGCCGGCAATGATACTGCTGGTATTGGAAGACACATGGATAACAGGCACATCGGTCCTGTCGCGACGCACCTGCTGCAATACCTTTTCAGTTTCGGCAGAAAGGGTATCGGATTCAAATAACAACACCTTTTCTTTAAGGAATGTCTTTAAATCTTCCATTTAATCATTATCAATAATATACCTGAGCTTCTTTATAAGATCAGGTACATGCTCGGGACGCACATGGATCTGGTATTCACCATTAACCATTATCACAGGACCATGATAACAGCCTCCCATGCATGTAACCACGTCAAGGCTGAAGTTACCGTTCCTGGTTGTTTGTCCCGGAGCTATTTTTAGCTCTTCTTTAAATTTATCTATAACCGACTGGGAGCCATTCATAAAACATGATGTACCGTGGCATATCTTAATATGGATTTTCCCGGATGGGATGAATCTGAACTGGTCGTAAAATGTGGCCAGTCCGAATATTTTTGTTGTGCTCAGGCCGAGGTGGCTTCCAACCCTGATTATTGATTCTTCCGACAGATAGCCATGGTCCGTCTGTAGCTCCTGAAGCAATGGGATCAGGTCTTCGCGTTTGCCCTGCCTGTATTTTTTCAGTATTGTATCAAGATCAGTTGCCATCTGGTTCTATCTGAAGTTCCTTACAAATATATTTATTTTATTGTTAATTAATAAACATTGTTAATTAATTAACAATAAAGAATTGTCCGGACAAGGCCACCTGAAGTAGTGTGATGTGTCTAAAGGCTAGTTACAAATGAGGGGAAAGTATTGATTAGCAATATTTTAACTTTCTCCTCCTCTCTGAGAAAGAGTACCCGGTCCGACAGCCGACAGACCGGGGCAGGTGGTGGACTTTTGATACAGCCTCATCCATGTCCGTGTTAGATGGTTACAGTATTTTAAAATTGACATCACTAACCAGATGTCCGTTTTAAATGGTTTTCTTTTTAAAGACCATAATAAATGGACTTTCTGAACTTACATAATTTCTGGATAATCTGATAAGTTCAAATCCGCAATCAATTATATCAGAGATTTGTCTTTCTATTGGAGAGGCATTCCATCCATGTTTTGAAGTAAGCTCTTTACCTGATTCAAGATCGACATCTGGATTTACAATATACATAAGTCCATCCTCTTTTAGTTTCAATCTTAAATCCGTCATGATAGCCCGGGGATCTTTAAAATATTGATAAGTCCATAACATAAGTATTTTATCGATTGTGTCATCAGGAAGGTTTGTTTCATTGTCAGTACCGGTTATTGTTATGAATTTGTTAGAAAATGGATGACCCTTAACATCCTGATAAAAGTTAACCACTTCACTAATAGCCTTTTGATTACATACAGAAGAGTCAATGTCCTGGATGTAAAAAGTTAAACTGTCATGAAATATGGAAAGCATTGCTTCTATAGTACCATTTCCGGCGCCGATATCTGCAATTACTTCTCCTTTTCTGAATTTAATTGTGTCAATGCATTTGGATTCAATAATTTGCCTTATAACTTCAATGTTATCAACCAATGGATATCCTTCGGCAGGTTGCATTGAGTCACTATCGTTGTTATCACTTCTGTTCTTACAGTTTGATAAACAGCAAAATATGAGTACCAGAATTGCAGTAAGATTCTTTTTCATATGATTAATTATTG
>CAWHGX010000032.1:0-35302 GCA_963828775.1 uncultured Bacteroidales bacterium
CTTCCGGGAAGATATTCTTCAACAAGAGCCGGCTGGTCAAAACGTTTGAGCAGATACTCAACCATCTGTTTCAGTTCTGACTTTGAACTGACAAGATTTTTTTCAGTGATTCCCTTACCGGTACCTTCAGATACAGGCTTGATAAAAAGCGGGTATTGAAGATTGCACCTGTCAACATCATTAAGTTCTGAAATCAACATACCCGGACTTACTGAGACACCCGCGGCAGATACTATCAGCCGTGTCAGATGTTTGTTAAGTGATATACCCATTATGACCGGGCCGCTGAACACATATGGTATCTTATGATTGAGTATGGCCGGGACAACAGATTCTCTGCCATCGCCGTAAAGTCCTTCAGCAATATTAAACACAAGATCCCACCTTTTACCGGCAGAAAGCGCTTCAATAAGCTGAAAGCAGCTGCCGATGGGATCAGTTTCATAGCCCATCCTGGTGAGCGCTGTATTGATAGCATCGACAGTTTCCCGCCTTGTCGAATTCCGGCAGTATCTTCCATAGAATAACCACGATCAAGATACCATGACCGCAAGTCATAAGTCAATCCGATAATCATCTATAACGACTTATTTTTCAGGATATTCACATAAAACACCTTTGTAGTTACGCAGAACGATGTGTTCGTCGTTATGCTCAACAACATAATTCGGAAGAAGAGGGATCTTACCTCCACCACCAGGAGCGTCGACAACAAATGTCGGAATTGCGTAACCGCTGGTAAAGCCTCTCAGCCCTTTAATAATTTCCAGGCCTTTGGCAACAGTGGTTCTGAAATGGCCTGATCCTGGTATCAGATCACACTGATATAAATAATAAGGTCTTACCCTGACCTTTAATAATCTGTGCATAAGTTCCTTCATGACAGGCACATTATCGTTTATGCCCTTCAGAAGGACCGTCTGGCTTCCAAGGGGGAATCACCATCAGCAAGCTTATTGCATGCTTTTGCGCATTCGTCGGTTATTTCAGAGGGATGTGAGAAATGCAGGCTGATGAAGAGAGGGTGATATTTTCTGAGCACACTAATTAAACCGTCTGTAATCGCTGTGGTAATACCACAGGTGTTCTTGTACCGATTCGGATTATTTCAACGTGCTCAATCCGCCGGATATTTGAAAGAATGTAATCGAGTGTTTCATCACTCAGGGTGAGCGGATCACCTCCGCTTATAAAAGAACATCTCTGACTTCTTTATGAGAGGAGATGTAATTAAATGCTTTTTCGATAATCGTGTCTTCCGAGTTTATCAAGCCTTCCAACCGAATGTGATCGCGTGCAATATCTGCAGTAGTTGGAGCAAACCTGGGGTAACAGTGAACAGAACCCTGCTCGGGATATCTGTGAACTATTCCCTTAACGGGGGAGAATGACTTTTCGTGAAGAGGGTCAGACTGCTCACTTCTTGTCACAAGTAATTCTTCAACAACAGGCACTACGTTCCGGCGTAAGGGATGTGATGCTTTGTGTTATAGATAAGTGATGCAAAATAGGGAGTAATCCTTAGAGGGAGCCGGGCTTTTATAGATTATTAATAGCCATAATCTCCTTTTCGGAAGATTCATGATTTTCTTTAGATCTTCGATGCTTGTTATTGCATTTCGAAGCTGCCATTTCCAATCATTCCAGGATTCTATGGTTGTTAGGGGGAAGTAGCGGTGCATGAACTCCGAACTCCGGGTGCTAACTGACAGGTTTGGGATTACGTTTTGCGAAAAAATCGTGGTTTTCGCGCCAGGCTCTTCATCCGAAGAGCAACCCACGAGGCGGCCCTCACAGTGGAGGGCTGCAACCTCATTATTGTTAGCGTTCATAAATGATGAAAGATTTCACCTTTTCCTTTTAGTTTGCTTGTTTTAAATAGTTTTAGTTAAAAATAAATTGGGACGAAAATATATAATCTATAAATACAATGTATCATTCGACCTCCATAAATATTAACACGAATGGTATTTTATTAACAATCTAAAATTTATTATTAATCAAACAATTATCTATATTGCTGTTTTTCAGCATATTATATTGTCGTAATCTATACAAAAAACCTGCGGTCAAACTGGTATTTTTTTGCCCGTTTTCGCAGTCTGTTTTTTCTATTTTCTTAATCAAATACATCCTTCAGATTCTTTTAATTTCTTCTTAAAAATTTTAAGAATTGTACTTAACAATTATTATGCCAGAACTTTATATGTCATAAATATTTTGTGTTATCCGAATTTCAAATACTTTTATTAAATTTTCAAAAGACATGTTTTATAACGCATTAATGTTGTTTTAATTATTTCCGGATATAAAAAACTGTCATATCAGGCTTTGAAAGAAACAGCTGACATAAAAGCCAAATCACTCTTCAGTGACATTAAGGAAGCAGTCACGGGAACAGAACAGGACTTTACTGAGGTCAGACTCAGCAGGGCTATACTCCTTCTTTCCATACCGGCTGTTCTTGAAATGATCATGGAATCGGTTTTTGTAATTGTCGACATTTTTTTTGTTTCCAAACTGGGAGCCGATGCAGTTGCCACTGTCGGAATTACTGAGTCGCTTGTGACAATCGTTTACGCTATTTCGTTAGGTCTGGCTACCGCAACTACGTCGATGGTTTCAAGAAGGATCGGTGAAAATAATCTGGAAGAGCATCCCAGACCGCATTTCAGGCTATTTTGACAGGATTCATTGTTTCACTTCTTATTGCTATACCAGGTGCAGTTTATTCCACCAGGCTGCTTGAAATGATGGGAGCCTCACCGACGATCGTTTCAGAATTTTCAGGCTACACACGAATAATGCTTGGTGGTAACATTGTGATTATGTTGTTATTTATCATCAATGCAATTTTCCGCAGTGCCGGAGATGCAGCAATTGCAATGAGGGTACTCTGGGTTGGAAATATTATTAATATAATTCTCGATCCGTGTTTAATTTTTGGACTGGGGCCTTTCCCGGAACTGGGGGTAACCGGTGCAGCTGTAGCCACCACTACCGGCAGAGGAATTGCAGTCCTGTACCAGTTCTGGCTGCTGTTCTATGGCAGAAAACGTATTGAATTATCATTGAACACGTTAACCATTAATATTAAAATAATAGGAAAGCTTGTAAGACTATCACTCGGAAGCATAGGCCAGAATCTTATCGGAACAATAAGCTGGGTTGCACTTGTCAGAATAATCTCAGTCTTCGGTAGTGAAATAATAGCCGGATATACTATTGCATCCGGATAGTAAGCTTCGTATTATTGCCATCATGGGGAATAAGCAATGCGGCTTCGACCCTGTAGGTCAGAATCTTGGGGCGAAAAAGCCGGAGACGGCTGAAAAAGCCGTAATGGTGACAGGATTCATTAACATGATATTACTTGGTATTGTAGGTCTGATCCTGGTATTGTTTCCGGTATACTTTATAAATATTTTTATTGATGACATAACCGTCCTGACAGCAGGGGCTGAATGTCTGAGGATTATAAGTATCGGATTTGTTGCCTATGGATTCGGCATGGTGCATGGTTAATTCGATTCAATGGGGCAGGGGATACCACAACTCCGCTGAAAATCAACATCTTCGCATTCTGGCTGATTGAAATTCCGCTGGCATGGCTCCTCGCTTTAAAAACAGGAATGGATCAGCCTGGTGTATATACGGCAATTGTTATAGCCGAATCGCTGATGACATTAACTGCATGGCTTGCGTTCAGACGGGGCAAATGGAAGCTTAAGGAAGTATAATACCGGAACAGCTTTCAGAACAACATTTTTATGGCTCTAATAATCGTTATCTGAAATATCAGTATCCTTACGCAGCTTTTTTATCTTACCCCGCTTGCGCTTATCATCAATTCTTTCGGCCTGCGACTTAATTGTACTGGCCGGTAGGCTTTCGTTCAGTCTCTCAGTCAGCGCCCCGGATAATAAGATCAGCAATTTATCAAGAGCATTCTTCCTGTTTCTCAGCTGTGTTCGTTCTGACTGGTGACCGGACAATTAGCACACCTGAAGAATTGATCCTGCTTTTAAAGCTTCCTTTGAATCAGCTCTTTTTCCTGTGCTGAGAGGCAGGCAGAATCCTGAACATTAAACTGCAATTCGACTTTTGTATTTACCTTATTGACATTCTGGCCGCCGGGACTCGCTGCTTCGGGAAACGCCATAAAAACAAATTCATCTTCCGGAATGCGCTCTTTTAATTCTTCAGGTGTCACCTTTGCCGCAGGTATTTGTTCATGGTTCTTGTTGCCAGGTGCCAGGTGCTGGTTGCTAGGTGCTTGTTGCTGGTTGCTAGGTGCTTGTTGCTTGTTGCCAGGTGCTGGTTTTTAAACAAGCCAATAACTAGTAACTAGTAACCAGTACCCAGCAACTTCAGAGAATTATTCAATGATTTCAAATCTATATTCCCCTGACCCTGCTTCAATTACCAGATTCCTGTCAGTGACCCTGATATTTTTCAGAGCCTTATTATCACTCAGAGGCATTCCATTCTCCCTTGCTTTTTCAACCGAGTCGACAGGAAGAGTAATTTTTGCATTAGTGTTTGCAGGGATCTTTACAGTAAAGTAAAAATCCTCTGTTTTTCCTTTCCCATCCCGAAGCAATTGTACCATAAGGGCTTTCCAAAGAGGCTTTTGAAAATTCAAGCTTTTTAACGGGATGCGGCTGGATCAGGATTTCCTTATAGCCGGGTTTCAAAAGATCAATCCCGGCCGAGACACGGTACATCCAGTCACCCGATCGCGCCGTATGCGTAATGGTTAAATGAGTTCATACCTGCATCCTGAAACGTACTGTCGGTCTTTTTGTCCATCCCAGCGTTCCCATATTGTTGTGGCTCCCATTCTTACAGGATAAAGCCATGACGGATAGGTCTCCTGCAGCAACAGATCATATGCTACATCGGCATATCCGTTTTGTGTCAGCACATGACAGAGGAACGGAGTCCCGAGGAATCCTGTTGAAAGATGGTTCCGTCTGCTTTTTATATCATCAACAAGGAATTTTGCTGATCCGGGACGCAGGTCATCGGGTAGGAGATCAAACATCAGGGCAAGAACATATGATGTCTGGGAGTTTGTCCCTACTCTTCCTGCAGGGGTGACATACTCGTTGATAAATACACTTTTAATTTTTCTGAACAATTCACTGTAGAGTTTTTCATCGTCAGTTTTGCCAAGCTCTTTTGCCGTTTTTGCCAGAAGATTTGACGAATAAGCAAAGAATGCCGTGGAGATAAAATCATGTTCGGTGAATCCGTCAGGTTCAGGATGGTTGTTCACTGGCGGGTGGTAGAACAGCCAGTCACCATATTTGCTTCCGCCCCTCCATATAAAGGAATCTCCTGCCTTGTTCCTTATATATTCGACCCAGGCCTTCATGCTGGGGTATTGTGTTTCAAGGAGTTTTTTGTCGCCATACACCTGGTACATAGTCCATGGAACTATTACAGCCACATCGCCCCATCCGGCGGAAGGCGCAGCAGTTCTGGCATCCTGCCTGTTCAGAACATCAGGGATAACATCGGGCACTGCGCCGTCCTGCTTCTGGTCAGATGCAACATCCTTAAGCCACTTGGTAAAAAATGCTAGCGACATTGTAATTGAAGGCTGCAGTCCGGCAGAAAGCCTGGGCATCGCCTGTCCATCCCAGACGTTCATCTCTCTGGGGACAATCGGTTGGTACATCGACAAAATTACCCTTCTGACCCCATTGAATATTATGCTGAAGCTGGTTCAGGAGTTGATTTGAGCTTTCGTAACTGCCAGTGGGCGGCATATCGGAATGGACAACAATCCCTGTTATATTATCGGTTGTCAGCTCCCCCGGGAATCCGGTAACCTCTACAAACCGGAATCCCATAAATGTAAATCTCGGTTCATAAACCTCTTCTCCGCTTCCCGATAGTGTATAGATCAGCTGGCATTTTGCCACCCGTAGATTCTCTGTATAAAATTCTCCGTATTTATCGAGGACCTCTGCATGACGCAGTGTAACCACTGTCCCTTTATTGCCTGTAACACGCAGTCTTATCCAGCCAACCATATTCTGACCCATATCGACAAGCAGACTTCCTTTGGGTGAACGGAAAATCCTGACCGGTTTTATTTCCTGTATCTTTTTAATCATGGCACCCTCGGAAGCAACAATATTATTGTTATAATTCCCGGTCTTCACTGTACCCCAGTTTGCATCGTTGTAATCCGGTATATTCCAGCCAGTAAGCTTTTTTGTTGCGTCATAGGTTTCTCCGTTATATATATCGTTCATCCTTATCGATCCATTATTATTGCTCTTCCATGACTCATCCGTCAGAATATATGATCCGGTGCCGTCGGTATAAGTGATCTTTATCTGCATCAGCAGGCCAAGTCTTTTGCCGTAAATTGCCCAGTTATTTCCCCATGCCAGCGTTCCGCGATACCAGCCATCGCCCAGTACGGCACCAACGGCATTCTTTCCTTTTGTTACTTGTCCGGTAACATCATATACCTGATACTGAAGCCTTTTCCCATACGATGTCCAGCCTGGTGTAAGAACCTGATCACCCACTTTTTTGCCATTCAGGTGAAGCTCATAGAAACCATGTGATGTAACATATACTTCTGCTTTGGCGATATTTTTTTCGATTGAGAACTCCTTCCTGAAATGCGGAGAAGGTGAGTAACGAATTGTGTCCCCTTCCATTTCAATCCATTTTGCCTTCCAGTTCTCAGGCTTTAATAAACCTGTTTCCCAGTATGCGGCCTCACTCCACTTTGATGTTCTTCCTTTGTTATCCCAAACCCTTACCTGCCAGTAATATCTCTGGCTGGCTTTAAGTTCGGGCCCTTTATAGCTGACGAGAACAGATTCGTCGGAAGCTACCTTGTCTGACTGCCAGATAGTTTTAGACGCAGAAAAATTCGGATCGGCAGACACCCTCAGTGAATAAGCTGTCTGCATAATGCTGTTACCTGTACTTTTTATTTTCCATGAAAATCTTGGCTGCAGATTGTCAATGCCCACAGGGTTTTTCTTATGTTCGCATGTCAGGTCATAAGCCGATAAATCCTGTGAGAATGATACAGCCGGTACAAGAAGAAGGTACAGGATGAGTTTAAATGATTTCATAATATGAAATTTAGGTTATTAAAATTCGAGATTTGAAATTTATCCATTTTTATCGGATTATAGAAAGGTAAAATGACTATTTTTATACTCGTTCAACTATTTACCTGAAACTAACAGTACAATAAATGAATCCAATTGCAGGAATTTTGTTAATAGCTCTTGGCAGTATTGGAGCTGCCAGTTTTTATGTTCCTTTTAAGAAAGTCAAAGAATGGGCATGGGAATCTTACTGGATAGTCCAGGGAGTTGCAGCATGGCTTATTGCACCCTGGTTATTTGCTTTGATCTTCATTCCCCGGGGAGAACTGATCCCGATTATTAACGAAGCCCCTTCGTCTGCCAAGCTTATGGCAATGGTATTCGGTATTTTATGGGGATTCGGCGGTCTGACATTCGGGCTGAGCATGCGTTATCTGGGCGTTGCCCTGGGACAGAGCATTGCCCTTGGATTATGCGCCGCTTTCGGGACCATTATCCCGGCTATTGTTGCGGGACAGGACCTCTTCTCCAGCAGGGCAGGGATCCTTACAGTTATTGGTGTCGCGATAACAGTTGCAGGAATTGCAGTCATTGGATATGCAGGAGCTCTTAAGAGCAGGGAAATGACTGAAGAAGCAAAAAAAGCCTCTGTGAAAGAGTTCGCTCTGAAAAAAGGTATCCTGATAGCAATTTTCTCCGGGATAATGAGCGCCTGCTTTAATTTCGGATTCGAAGCAGGAAAACCCATAGAAGATATTGCTATCGCTCACGGGACCAATCCATTATTTCAGAAAAATCCGACGCTTATTTTTATTCTGTTTGGCGGATTCCTGACAAACCTTATATATTGCGGATATCTGAATATTAAAAACAAGACCTATAAGGATTATTACTCATTTTCAGGCAATGTTCTCCTGAACAACCTGGCATTTACATTCCTTGCGGGATTCCTGTGGTTTTTACAGTTCCATTTTTTTGGCATGGGTTCGAGCAAATTGCCGGAGGGAATGGCTGTATTCGGTTGGAGCATCCTGATGGCACTTAATATTGCAATCAGCAATATATGGGGTATCATTCTAAAAGAATGGAAAGGGGTAACGAAGAAGACAATTATCATTCTGATTATTGGCATTGCGGTTCTCATTCTTTCAACATTTGTTGTTAAATTAAGTTAATCAATTGATTATGAAAAGATTTGGATTTAAGATGAAATTGTATCCCGGATTTAAGGAGGAATACAGAAAACGTCACAGTGAAATCTGGCCGGAGCTTGTCAAAATGCTAAAAGATGAAGGCATTGGAAATTATTCAATATTTCTTGATGAAGAGACAAATATTTTATTTGCATACCAGGAACAATCAGGGGAGAGTTCCTCACAGGACCTGGGGACGACGGAAATTGTCAAAAAATGGTGGAAATACATGTCCGATATAATGGAAACAAATCCTGATAATTCACCGGTCACTATTCCTCTCGATCAGGTATTTTTTCTGGAATAAGTAACATAGGGCTAAAGCAAAAAATCATAAATCAATATTTAAAAATCAAATAAGATGAATAAAGAGCTCATAAAAAAATCATATCAGCTTGCAAAGGCGCAATACGCAGAACTTGGAGTTGACACTGATAAAGTCCTTGAACAACTGGACGATGTTGTAATAAGCCTTCATTGCTGGCAGACCGATGATGTGGGCGGTTTTGAAAAAGAAGGTGCCGAGCTTGGAGGAGGAGGGATTCAGGCTACAGGTAATTTCCCCGGAAAAGCAAGGTCACTTGACCAGATGCGTGATGATCTGGACAAGGTGATGTCTTTATTGCCGGGCAGACAAAGGCTGAATCTTCACGCCATTTATGGTGAGTTTGGTGGAAAAGCAGTTGACCGCGACCAGATCGAGCTGAAGCATTTTAAAGGATGGATAAACTGGGCCAGGAAAAGGAAAATTGGTCTTGATTTCAATTGTACCTGCTTTTCCCATCCACTGGCTGACGACGGATTTACCTTGTCAAGTAAAAATCCCAGGATCCGGAAATTCTGGATTGAACATACAAAAAGATGCCGCGCAATTGCTGCGGAAATGGGGAAGCAGCTCGGGACACCGTCAGTCCATAACATCTGGATCCCCGATGGTACAAAGGATACACCTGTCGACCGGTACACCCTGCGCAAACTCCTCAAGAAATCGCTTGACGAGATATTCTCAGTAAAATATCCGAAGAAATACCTGAAGGATTCCATTGAAAGCAAGCTTTTCGGGATCGGGTCCGAATCGATGGTTGTGGGATCACATGACTTCTACCTCGGGTATGCCGTCACGAACAATACAATGATAACCCTCGATAATGGTCATTTCCACCCGACAGAGCAAACAGGTGATAAGATTTCTTCAATATTGTTATTTATCGATGAACTTCTTTTGCATCTGACAAGAGGCGTCAGATGGGACAGCGATCATGTGCTTACCTTCAACGACGAATTACTGCTTATTGCCCAGGAAATTGTCAGGGCAAAAGCTCTGAACAGGGTAAATATCGGCCTCGATTTCTTTGATGCAAGCCTTAACAGGATCGGAGCATATGTAATAGGAACCAGGTCAGCTCAGATGGCATTCCTTTACGCATTGCTGGAGCCTTTAAAGACCCTGGTGAAATTTGAAGAGGAAGGCAAAAACTTTGAAAGGCTGTCATACCTGGAACTGATGAAATCCAGGCCTTTCGGCGCTGTATGGGACTATTATTGTCTGATGAATAAGGTCCCGGTGGGGCTGGAATATATTGAAGAGATCAGAGAATATGAAAACATGGTGCTGAGCAAAAGAAAATAGAAACATTTCCGGTTCCGTTTCAGGAAAGGGCATTTATAAAGGAATATGAAGGAGAAAGTTATAGGAATATTTGATGTTGGTAAAACCAATAAGAAACTGCTTCTGTTTGATTATAACCTCAGGATAGTTTTAGAACAAGAAATAAGATTTCCGGAAAAGCTTGATGATGACGGATTTGAGTGCGACAATATTGAACTTATCGAGAAATGGATTAAAGATTCAGTCACGAAGCTCATACATTCAGAAAAATATGATCTCACAGCATTGAATTTTGCCACATACGGAGCCACTGTCGTTTATCTTAATGCGCAAGGACAAAGAATCACTCCGGTTTATAATTACCTGAAGCCTATCGACGAAAAGATACCTGAAAGGCTTTACAGGAGATATGGCGGACAGGATGAATTCTGCCGCAGAACTGCGTCTCCTGCTCTGGGTATGCTGAATTCGGGAATACAAATTTTATGGTTGAAAACTGCAAAGCCGGAGGTATTTTCAAAAGTGCACTATATCCTCCACTTTCCGCAGTATATGTCATACCTGATCACCGGGAAGATCTGCTCGGAGCATACATCTATTGGCTGTCATACCGGAATGTGGGATTTTGATAATATGAAATACCACCCATGGATCAGCGATCAGGGATTCGAGCTACCTCAGCCTGTTCCTGTTGATACGTTCAGCGAAATAGCGATCGATGAGAAAAAAATTAAGGCCGGAATCGGCATTCACGACAGTTCATCGTCACTGGCTCCCTATTTCACCGGAAACAGGGGCAAATTCCTGCTGGTTTCAACAGGCACCTGGTGCATTAATATGAATCCTTTCAATCATGAGAAACTCTCTGTGGAACAACTCGACAGAGATTGCCTCTGCTATATGAGCGTTACACGGCAGCCTGTAAAATCATCACGATTATTCCTTGGAAATTTGCACGAAACAGCTGTAAGAATGCTAAATGAACATTTCAGAACAACAGATGATTTTTATAGAAATGTAAAGTTTGATCCGGACCTGCTCAATATGCTGCTAAAAAGGTATACCGGTGATAAAAGAGCATTTTTCAACAGCGGCCCGGAATCGAGAGAATTTAAAGACAGGATCGATCTCTTCGATTTCAAATCGTTTGATGAAGGCTACCATCAGCTGATGGTTGAACTGTGCAGCCTGACATATGAAGCAATACGCCTGATACTGAGTGAAAAGGACGAGATCGAAAACATATATATCACGGGAGGTTTTGCGAAAAACACGATATTCCTGAGACTTATGGCCAGAGCGTTCCCCACAAAAAAGGTTTTCACATCTGTTATAAACAATGCGACAGCTCTGGGAGCTGCTCTTATCATTTTCAGATCAGTAAGCGACAAAGAGCCCGAACTTAATCTCGGACTTACTGAATATCAGGCTTAATTCAACTGAGTTATTATGAGGCTGTCTCATAAGTCCTCTTTTTAAAACCACCCCTAAATCCCCCACGGGGGACTTTCTGATTTTCAGATACATATAAAGCCCCCCTTGGGGGGTTTGGGGGTTGAACAATCGCTTTTAAGACACCCTCATCTATCTGTCAGGAATTACTTAATTCCTGTTCTTATTTTATTATGCCAGCATATATTCCTGATAAATATTAAAGGGTGAGCAGGGGTCAGAAAGGTCTTCCTGTAGTATGGGAAAAGAAAAACAAAACAGCTGATGCCCGGAAAGGAAAACCGGATTAAGAAGATAATAGGTAATAATATGATTATACAGTATTTAAGCAATTTAGATGTCAGGATTACCGTTGAAAGTAGAATTCCATTACTTTTGCGGTCCGAATGAATCTCTGAAAACCAGAATAATAAAATTTAAAAAATGAAAATAGCACGATGTTTATTGCTCCTGACACTGGTAACCGGTTTGAATCCGTCATCATACGCCCAGAAGAAAGAACCTGATAAAAAGATTAAAAGCATAATTGTCTATCAGGAAAAATATGACATGCTGGTAACACGAAAATATAAGGATACTGAACAGTATTTTGATGCAAGAGGAAATCTTCTGGAAGATATTACATACAAACAGGGTAAAGTCACCAAACATTTCAAATACCAGTACGATTCAGATGACAATAAGATCAGGGAGGAGGAATTTGATCCATCAGGGAGAATAATTGAAACATCCGAGTATAAATATGAGAATGGGCTGAGAACAGAAAAATATGTTTATGACCCAAAGAAAAAACTGAAGTCGAAAAAAATTTACCAGTACACCACATTTTAGCTGATGATGATATCTGAGATAAAAAATATCGTGGATTCTTTCAATTCTGTCACTCTTAAAGAGATCGCAGGGGCAAGACTGATGGACAGGGTTGACACTAAATTCCTGCTTCCCGCAAACAGCATACCTGATCTGTTAAAATTGATGGAAGAACGTTACAGAGTGCTGGAAATAAATGATTTCAGGATCTCAGCTTATAATACTGCCTATCTTGATACTCCTGACTTTATATTCTTTAATCAGCATGTTATGGAAAGAACCGGACGCATTAAGGTAAGGTTCAGAAGATATGAATCAAACGGGATCACATTTCTTGAAATAAAAAAGAAGACGAAAAAGAACCGAACAGTTAAATGGCGGATTGAGAATAGTTTTATAGATAATAACTTTGATGAATCAGCTGTCAGGTTCATTGATAAACACATATCCTTTAATTCTGAGTTATTGAGGCCTGTTCTGACAAACAGCTTCAAAAGAATAACTTTTACCGGGTTTGACATACCGGAACGCATCACTATTGACCTCGATATATCATTCTCAGAACCTGAGGGAAAGAGCAGGGAATTGCCATTGATCTCAATTGCCGAGCTTAAAAGCGAAGGACCTGCCATCAGGTCGCCTTTTTCAAAGCTCGTCAGACAACTTTCTGCATACCCGACAGGATTTAGCAAGTATTGCACAGGAATTGCATTGCTTTACGATATACCCAGGATAAATATCCTTAAGCCAAAATTATTATTATTAAACAGGATTGAAAATGAATACAATGGAGCTCTTAGTGCCTGAAGCCGTGAATATTACGGGAGTGGAAATAATTGATGTACCCGGTTTTCTCGAGTTTGTACTGCGGTTTATTCTGAATACTTCAGTTATTATGATACTGGTGAGATGGTTATACTATTCCACGACCAGAAGAAAAGATTATCTTTTCACCTATATCCTGATTTCAAGCATCGTCTTCCTCCTCTGCTTCCTTCTCGAAAGTGTCAAACTCCAGATAGGATTTGCACTTGGTATGTTTGCGATTTTTGGTATTATCCGTTACCGCACCGATGCCCTGCCTATTAAGGAAATGACATACCTGTTTCTGATAATCGGAGTCTCAGTCATCAATGCACTGACAAATACTGAAACAAGCCTTGTTGACCTGTTATTTACAAACATTGTCATTATATTTATCACCTTCGTGCTCGAAAAGGTCTGGCTTCTTAAGCATGAATCCTCAAAACTCATTATTTATGAGAAGATCAATCTTATCAGAGAGGAGAATTATGACGAACTGATTAAAGATCTCCAGGAGAGAACCGGCATCAAAAAGATCAACCGGGTGGAGGTCGGTAAAATAAATTTCCTCAGGGACATATGTGATCTGACCATATATTATTATTCAGACAAAGTTCATGAAGTACACGCATCTGATCGAGTTCAAAATGCTGATAATGACGGTGATGACGACTAAGAAATCACTTGTATTATTCTTTATTCTTTGTTTGCCGGCAATTGTCTGTTCACAGGATAATGATTTTGGGATCTGGTATGGTGCCGGCGCGGAAAAAGAGCTGGTCAAAAACCTTGATCTGGATTTGGATGCAAGTGTACGTACTTATGATAATGCTTCAAAAATAGAGGAGTTCTTTTTTGATATCGGTCTGAATTACAAATTCAATAAATATCTCTCAGCCGCGGTTTCCTACAGATTTACGGAATTTATGGAAGACGATGATTCTTTCCATCCAAGGCATAAGTGGTTTGCAGATCTGAAAGGGAAACTGCCTCTGGGAGATCTTGATATCTCAGCCCGGTTAAGATTTCAGAAGCGTTATAAAACCTATTTTGAGGACGAAAATGACAGAGAGTCCAGAGATGTTGGCCGGATAAGGCTCAAAACCCTGTATGACATACCTTCATTCCCTGCAAATCCGTATATCGCTGCTGAGCTGTTTTTTCCAATGTTTGCTGAATCTGAAAGAAATGTTGAAAAAAAAAGGTTTATGGCAGGGTTTGAATACAATATTTCAAAAAAGCATTCAATTGAACTGGAATATATGTTCCAGCGGGACTTTTTTCCGAAATTGCGTGACATGAATATTATTTCCGTCAATTACCAGATAAAATTCTAAATATCACTTAATAATTGAAAATAACGTATGATTTTCTATTTTTGGGCTATTAGTTTACCCATAAATACAGAGATATGAAAATCATCAATTTGCCACTCGCTGTTTTCCTTTCTTCATTCTGGTTTACATCGTTAATTCACGGACAAATGCTGCCTGAACGTCAATGGCCGGGCTACCGCGGCTTTATGGCCTCTGGTGTTCTTGATAATGCAAATCTTCCTGAGACATTTGACTTCGGGAAGATGGAAAATGTAAAGTGGAAGATTAAGATCCCGGGCATGGGTATTTCAAGTCCTGTGATCTGGGGCAACAAATTATTCATCACAACTGCAATCAGTGCCAGTGACAAAGCAGGTTTTAAACCCGGTATGTATGGCGATGTAACACCGGTAAAAGACTCGTCAGTACACGAATGGAAGGTTTACTGTATTGACAAGACTTCAGGACGCATTATATGGGAAAAAACACCGGTAACAGGTGTTCCAAAAGTAAAGAGGCATCCGAAATCAACTCATGCAAATACCACTGTGGCAGTTGACGGGGAGCATGTTGTGGCCTTTTTCGGATCCGAAGGTCTCTACTGTTTTGATTTCAAGGGTAAACTGCTCTGGCAGAAGAATTTTGGCATTCTAAGGTCAGCATTCTTTATTATGAAAAATGCAGAATGGGAATTCGCAAGTTCTCCGATAATTCACAAAGGAGTTGTGATAATTCAATGCGATGTGCTTGAAAATTCCTTTCTGGCTGCCTATGATGTCAAAACAGGCAAAGAGCTCTGGAAATCTGAGAGGGATGAATACCCCGGATGGTGCACACCCAATATCTATACTAATGGAGGCAAGACCTTTGTGGCTGTAAACGGATTTAAACACCGGGGAGGATATGATTTTTCTACAGGGAAAGAGATCTGGAAAATGTCGGGTGGAGGAGACATCCAGATTCCGACTCCCATAACCGGCAGCAACCTTGTCTATTTTAACAGCGCACATGGTAAAAGTTCTCCAATAATTGCTGTCCGAACAAGCGCGACAGGCGATATAACGCTGAAAGGTAATGAGACTGCAAATTCCGGTGTCCAGTGGAGCCTGCCCCGGGGAGGCTCATATATGCAGACAATGCTTCTTTACAGGAACAGGCTTTATAATTTTAACTGGAATGGTTCCATTAACTGTCTCGATCCGGCGACAGGAAAGGAAATATACAATGCAAAGCTGGGCAGTGCCAGGAGCTTTATTGCCTCACCTGTCGCTTCCGATGGCAGGATATATACAGCAGATGAAGAGGGTACGGTATATATAATAAGGGATGGCGATACATTTGAATTACTGGCCGAGATACCAATGAATGAAATATGCATGACAGCGCCGGCAATAACAGATGGTATGATCTTTTTCAGAACCCAGAACAATCTGTATGCAGTCGGGAAAAAATGAACCTTTTTTTCAGCTACTCTTTCCTTATATTATTTATTAAGGTGTGACTTTTAATGTTTCTTACCGAAACGATCAAAGCTGTGAAACCGGTGATCAATACAAGGACAACCATCACTGCTATGGTTTTCCAGGGTATCTCTGAATCATTCATTATCGAAGGCCTGGTGGCAATAAGTGATGATATTATGCCTGCTAAGATGCCTGCCAGCAAAATCCTGGCATGTTCTCCAAAGACTAACCTCCTGATGCTTTTCACAGAATAACCTGCTGCCATCATTAATCCGAAATCCCGTTTCCTCTGATTAAAATTCCTGATCAGGATGAATCCCAATCCGACCACCCCGAGTATCATTCCGATACCACCAAGGATAGTAAAAACCGATAAATATGTATTGGTAACAACAAAAAATGAAGCAAGCCTTTCACCGGCAGGTTCAAAATGAACTCCGAAATCAGATAACCGTTCAGTTAGTATATTTTTATATAACTCCGACGATTCGGGTCTTCCGCCAACGAGAAAAATCTGACTACCTGCAACAGAAGGGAAATACTTATTGAAATTTTCACTTCCGATAATCACATATCCCTGGAATACCGATGATTTTAATCCTGCAGAGATGATCACGTTAAGAACCTGTCCGCTTTCAGTTCTTATTTTCAGGGTATCTCCCGGTTTTATTTTCAGACCATACTGCAGCACAGTCTGGTCAGCAATTCCATATACTGTGCTATTCGCAGGATGGTATTCAAGTGTCTGCCAGGGATTTGAACCTTCAAAGCTTTTCATTGTTACAGCAAATGAAAATGATCCTTTTCTGATGAATTCAGAGGGATCAATTCCAAGGAGCGGGGGAGAGGTAATATGATTCAGGTTAAGGCAGCTGGCATCATTGCCTGAGGTCTTTCTTGCCTGCAAAACCGAAAGCTCTTTAAGTTCATTTTCATCAAGTCCGTAATCCCTCCTGCCTGCTTCACTTGTAAGGTTGCCCCTGACGGGTACCGATGATTCTCCCCACAGAAGGTATCCACCGGTTCCGCCTGAAGGTTTAAGCATGTTGTTGCTGATATTCATTCTGTTAACTCCTGTGATTATTACTGCGAAGAGCCCTGCCGCAAGAAAAAGTACAGGGGCAATAGCCTGGGAAGGATTAAATGAATAGTATGAATCCGAAATCTGATTTTTATTCCTGAAGCTGTATATCCCTGATTTTTGCTTACTGAGATAATACTGACGGATCAACAGAATTATAGAAGCAAAGGCCATGACACCTCCCAGATAGGACAGGAGTGTGGCATGATCGGGAAGGATAAATGACAGGGCTACTGTTACTATTGTCAATGTAATAATTATGACAGCCGCGACTGAGCTCTTTTTTGCAGAAGGCTTGATTGTCTTTCCGGTTTCAGGCCTGCTGAGATGTTTCAGGAATCCTGAAGACCGGATCTTAAGGATCAGCAGAATAACTGCAATAGTGACCGCAAATCCAATCAGCATTGAAAAAGGATCAATTCCGGAGACCAGGGTATTTGTCTGGACAGCACCCTGCCACACTGAATTCAGTGCCCTGATCAAGATCATGTTGAATAAACCGCCGGTAAAAGCTCCCAGAACCACTCCGATAACTGCTGTCAGGCCTGATTCAAGAAACAGCTGCTTTTCGATCGCACGGTTCGAAAAGCCGATTGAATAAAGGATCATCACCTGGTCCTTCTTTGATTCGTAGTAGGTTGAAACTACCAGGATCAGCAGGATAAATGCCGAGAGTATGATAAAGAACCCAAGGCCCAGGAACAAGGTACTGAAATCAACGCTTTTGTTTGCCGCCCTGGCTGATTCCAGCGGAAGATCTGAAATCGTAAAACCCGATTTGTAGGGATCAATCAAACCAGCCAGGTTCTCCCTTATTGTATTTTCGGAGATATCCTCATTGAAACGGATTAATGTAGCCGGTCCAAAATTGCCTGCCCAGAGTTCTTTCCCATTTTCGTAGCTTATGAAAGCTTTTGGAGTCCCCCCGTATCTGTTCCAGTAATCCTCATCTTTCCTGCGGATCAGGTCCATATCGATCTCAACGCCGGCATCCCAGTCAGTGCACGATTCACTTCCGGCAATCCCCGGGAATTCCGGCATCAGCAATGAATCGGACCATATTCCCTGCATCCTGACGACCTTGCTGACAATAAAATCCATCTTTTCTTCCATAAGACGGTTCATGGGATCGGGCGAATACCACGTCACCGTTAATGTATCACCTTCCTTTGCACCGAGGTCGTCAGCCAGCCACTCATTCACAATAATACCTTTGCCTTCAGGAATTCCGCTGTACAATGAGGGATCAAGAGCAGAAATGAATGAATAAGGAGTGGACCTGCTCCCGTTCACAATACTGTTTGCCAGGTAAGTAATACCAGGGAAAGAAGAAAGCGGCAGTCTGCTTATCTCATCAACCTGCGACTGATCGAGGAATATCCTGTCGGATATGATCTCGTATCCTCCTGTCGCGGGGATCAGCCTCAGGGACAGTCCTGTATCTTCAGGCTTTATGATATCGCGGAAACTGCTGTAAATCTTATCAATGGAAATATTCAGCCGGTTGCCGAACAGGAGCCTGTTGATTTCCGGAATATTTCCGCCGGAGTCTGTCAGATCAGATCGGTTGATGAAAATGTTCAGGGGCGTCAGCTGGCTGATCCCCAGGGAAAAATTGCCTGAATTTCCGGAATTGAGTATCCTGCCTGTTTTAAAAACCATTGATGGATTTGACTCATTACCCGGAGAAAATGGGGCATCAGCCGGGATATCGGTAATGGAATTGAAACGGATTATCAGTTCATTCCCTTCCTTAAGGTTAAGAGCGGATGCGAGCCGTTCGTTTACAGCAACTTCACCCTTTCCGATTTTGACGTTTTCGTTATCGTGAAAGGGGAAAAAATTATCGTCAACCGCGAAAATTTTTACCTGCGGTGCATACTGCTGTGTTTCAAAATTCTGGCAGTAACCGTCGAGCTCAAGAACTCCGGTACATTTTATGCCGGTCTCAGCCGACATCCTGCTAACCAGTGACGGATCAAAATAACGTATTCCTGAGCTTATCAGGATCCCTGTGTTTCCAAGTTTTTCAAAAGAAGTCCGCCTGAGACTGTTCCTGACCGATTTGCCGGTCATTAGCGAACCTGTGATTACAGCCGTGAGAAGAATTATTATGATAATCTGGTAAACAGCACCTTTCAGATTATAGGATAGTGACCTTCTGACAATATGGAAAAGACTCAGTTTCATCCGGATTTCTTTAATTCTTGTTCCCGGGAATCAGTCTTCCTTCCGAAAGGTTATACCGGACTTTCATCTTTTCAGCAAGCTCCTGTGAATGGGTGGCAAGTATAAGGGTGATTCCGTAATCCCTGTTCATCTGAATAAGAAGGTCCCCCAGGTTTTCTGCATTCTTTTTATCAAGCGATCCGGTCGGTTCATCAGCCAGCAGAAGCGAAGGCTTATTGGCAAGCGCCCTGACAAGAGTAATCCGTTGCGCTTCACCACCTGAAATCTGAAAAGGATACTTGTCTGCCAGGTCAGAGATACCTGTTCTTTCCATCAGTTTTAAGGAATCGTCAACCTTCAGCTTGTAATCAGAATCAGTTGTTTTAGCTGCAAGAAGAGGTAAAAGTATGTTTTCCTTTACAGTGAGATATGGAAGAAGAAGATGATCCTGGAATACGAAACCTATATTCTTATTCCTGTAAACTGCTGATTCTTCGTTATCGTAACCAAGTATCGATACACCTCTGAAAATTACCTCACCGCTGTCGGGCCTGTCGAGCAATCCGACAATATTCAGAAAAGTGGTCTTTCCTGATCCCGAAGGACCGGAAATTGAAACAGAATCACCTTCATTTACGGTGAGGTTCAGATCATTGAGAACAATCCCTCGCTGGTGAAATGATTTAGAAACCTTACTTACACGGAGCATTATTAATTGTTTTATTGTATACTTCTGAAAGCCCGGCCGACATCCTGTCGAGCGAAAGTTCCTGCCTGACATTTTTTCTGCCTGCTTCTCCAAGGCTGGATATCAATTCCTTGTCTTTTAAAAGCTTGTGCAGGCTTGAAGCCAGCTCTGAAACCGTATCGGGGGAATATATTATACCTCCTTTGGTTCTTTCAACGATTTCGGGGAATGCACCGGTTGCAGGCTGCACCACGGGGATACCAGCTGCGTTCGCTTCGAGAAGATACAGTCCATAGCCGTCGTACTTCCGGACCGGCACGCTTATTATATCAACTTTACTAAAGAACTCCAATTTTTTATCACCCTGGAAATCCGGGAAGATCCTGACGAACTTCTCAAGTTTCTGTTCCCTTATCTTTTTTAGCTGTTGTGAGATGAACGGCTTATCTATGCCCGTAAAACCGCCGCATACATTAAGCGTCAGCCCCGGGATCAAATCCTGCTTTTTCATCTCAATGAAGGCGTCCACCAGCTTGTCAAATCCATTGTAATTATTGATCCGGCAGAAATATCCTATCGCTGACGGTTCCCTGTCCGGTCTGGAAACAATATCCCTTTCGGGATCAAATCCGAGTGGAACAACCATGACATTATCACACTTCAATGCCGTCTTACTTTTAAACAGTTCCTTGTAATAATTGCTGGGGGTAACAAAGAGATCGACGTGACCAGCCTCCTTAGCGATCATTTTCCATGCCCTTGAACGGAACGGTTCTGCCATATCATCGATCCAGTCATCTTCATTCAGAAGCGAACAGACAACTTTCACATCCATTCTTTTTTTCAGCTGCCTGGCAATTCCGAGGATAAGGGCATTCGAAAGATGAATGATATCCGGTTTACCGTCCTTCATAATGTATTTAACAAGCCTGTCAACTTCAGCTTTCCTGAATGCATTATCCCCTTCGATCATATTTATTGTGAGTTCCTCGTAACCTTCTGTGCTTGTTGTTCCGGCTTGTTTTGCAGCGAACTTCAGAAACAATGATGAGTCAAAGAACTTGTCAAAAATTGCAGGCATGTTACGCAGGAAACCTACCTTCTCCCTCAGGTACATTGAAATTGCACCGAAAAATACGTGTTTGTCGAAACCAGTTTCAACATTGTTTTTTGCAGGAGGAAGATAAAGCGGTATTGCGCTTGCCTTAATACCCGGGACTTTACGGATAGCACGCACATAAAGCATGTCGCGGTAGCAGTTCCCGCAATAAAATGATCCTCCTGATCCTGTTATAAGATATACAATTTTCAATTTATCGATATTTATCTCTGTGGATCTCTGTGACTTCTCTGTGTTTCTGTGTACTTCGTTCTTTTCGCCCCCAACCCCCTGAAGGGGGCTTAAATCAAAGTCCCCTTCAGGGGATTTAGGGGCATCTATTTGTTTCCAAAAGCAAGCAACCTGCCGTCTTCGGTCAGGAAGTAAAACCTGTCCCTTATCACTGCCGGGGAACTGCTTATGGCGGCCCCTGCATTGAAGCTCCACAGCTTCTTCCCATCCTGAAGGTTCAGCATGTATATATACCCGTCGACGCTCCCGAAGATCACTTTTGAAGGGGTGATGACAGCCGAACCGGCTATCCTTCCGTTTGTCCTGAATTTCCACTTAAGCGTGCCGGTTATGATATCGTAGCAATACAGATATTTGTCCTCATTCCCGATGATCACTGAATTCCTGCCTATTGCCGGAATGGCGACCACCGATCCCGAGGTTTCACTTGCCGGGATATCCCAGGCAATTTTTCCTGTAAGCATGTCGAGACAGAAAAAATTCCCGTCATAATCCCCGAAGCATGCATTGCCTCCCGACAGGGCAGGAGAGGAAGCAATATAGGTACCGATCTCTATTGTATCCTTCTCCCTTCCGGAATAAGCATCTACAATCCTGATAAAGCCATCGCATCCCCCAAAAACAATATTGTTATTGGAGACGGCAGGCGTTCCGTTGACATAATTCATGGTCTCAAGCTTCCACTGAAGCCTTCCGTTCAGGGGATCAACTGAATGGAGGTAGTAATCATAACTTCCGATAACTATCCCCGATCTCTTTCCCGTGGACCATGAATTAGCCGATCCGGCTATCTGGCTGTCGGTTTTGTATCTCCACACAAGTTTTCCGGTGGTTTTGTCAATGGCTCGCAGGCTTCCGTCGTTAAAACCTATAATTACCATGTTGCCGTAAACCAGGGGAGGCGCTTCGGCAGCGACACCTCCCTCATACTGCCATTTCAATTTTCCATCTGTTCCGGCAGCAATAACTGATCCTTTGTCATTGCCAAAAAATATCAGTCCTCCGCTTACCACCGGAGATGACTTAGTCCTGTCTAATGTAGGGAGGCTCCAAATCAGGGAAGGGGATGACGGCACTTCAATATTTGTGTTACCGGACAGGTCCGGCCTTCCTCTGAAAACTGTCCACTCCTGGTCGGGTGATTGTGAATATCCCGTCAGAACTGTCAAAAAAAGGATCAATATAATTCCAGAGTTTCTGTTCATTTACCTTTAATATAGCTAAAATGTCCAAGTGCTCCGGTGGGACAAACGTCAATGCATTTATCTGCTACGGTTGCAGGAATATCAACAAATTCCGCAGTAAGAGGTTCAGAAATGATGGAAATAAATCCCCTGTTTATGAAACAGAGCGATGGTTCTTCCTTGCTGTCCTCGCATGCCCTTACACAGAGTCCGCACTTTATACATTTTGCATTTTCAAAAATCAGGCCGGTTTTGTGATTGATCTTTTTTGCGATTGGTGCATTCACGAATTTTCCTTTCGGATCCTTCAGTTCAAATTCTTCAGCAAGGTTTCTTAGCTTACAATCATCAGCAGCCCTGCAATCGCAATGCATACAGCTTTCTGCTTCTTCTGAAGCCTGCTTATAACCGGTTATTTCGCGGTACCTTGTAATGTTATCCCTGCACTCTTTAATCCATTCCTGCTGTTCGCTATCGTCAAGTGCTACCGATGCGCGATGAGAATCTTTTACGCACATCAACTTTGGAATAATACGGGGAAATCCTGATCCTTTGCAGCGGCTGGCAGATTCTCGCTTATGAATATTCTGGTGTTACGGATTGAAACAGGAGAGTCTATCTTCTTCCTTCTGCAGGCATTTTCGCAGAAAGCCTTGCAGGTAATGCAATTAAGTTCACCACCGTCCATTTCAGCCCTGATAAGCTCTGCCGCATCTTCATGCTTTCCGGCAATAAGCAGCCTGTTCATCAGTGGGATGTTGTACCCCCTGGGGCATACAATCCGGCATTGCGCCTCACACTCAGCCCTGTGTTCCGAAAGAAGGAGGGAGACAGCCTTTTTCCTGATGCTGATGACCTCATCTCCTGATGCATCAATGTCCATTCCATCCTGAACGAGTGCCGAGCATGATGGTATAAAGCTGTTTTTTACTTTATCCCTTACCATGCATACCATGCAGGATGAATAATGTTCCAGGTCCCCGTTATGGCAGAGAGTCGGTATCACAACCCCGGCTTTCCCGGCCGATTCGAGGATTGTACCTCCCTCTTCAGCTTCTACTTCAATATTATCTATTCTGATCTTCATCTTTGGCATTCACTAATTCAACAGCATCCTCAGGACATACAACCTTGCAGTTATCGCATTTCGTACAGAGTGACTGGTCAATCTCATGCTTTTCATATGGCCTGAAGGCAATAGCATTTACCGGACACTCCTGGAAGCACTTTGTACAGCCGGTGCATTTATCGGTGATTGTGTATTTTATAAGGTCCCTGCATCTCTTTGCCGGACAGATCCCCCTTGCATGGGCTTCATACTCTTCCCTGAAGTATTTTAAGCCTGTGATAACAGGATTGGGTGCCGTTTTACCAAGCCCGCAAAGACTTCCGCTCTGCACATCGCTGCAAAGCTTCTCAAGCTCATCTATTTCACTCATGCCGGCTTTTCCCTGAGTAAGCCTGATTAAAATTTCAAGCATATGTTTTGTGCCAATCCGGCAGAAGGTGCATTTCCCGCATGACTGCTTATGGGTAAATTCAAGGAAGTACTTTGCCATATCGACCATACAGTCGGTATTATCGAGGACCACCATCCCTCCTGATCCCATCATGGCTCCCATACTCGTCAGCTCTTCAAAATCCACAGAAGTATCTGCCATTCTCTCAGGGATGCATCCGCCTGAAGGACCACCGATCTGAACGGCTTTAAATGACCTGCCTTCAACTACACCACAGCCTATTTTTTCGACAATATCCCTTATCGTCGTTCCCATCGGCACTTCAATGAGTCCTCCCTTTGCGACTTTTCCAGCCAGTGCAAATACTTTCGTACCCTTGCTTTTTTCCGTCCCTATAGAACTGAAAGCACCGGAACCGTTATTGATTATCCATGGGACCAATGCAAGCGTCTCGACATTGTTGACCAGGGTCGGCTGGTCCTTATATCCTTTGACGGCAGGATACGGAGGCCTCAGATGAGGTGTTCCCCGCTTTCCTTCAAGAGAGGCAATAAGGGCTGTTTCTTCACCGCATACAAAAGCTCCGGCACCTTCAAAAACTTCAATATCAAATGAGAATCCCGAACCAAATATATTCCGGCCTGTTATTCCTTTCTCCTCACATACCTTCAGTGCGTTCCTGACTCTGGTAACTGCAAGGGGATATTCCGCCCTGATGTAGAATATGCCTCTGTCGGCACCGGTTGCAAATCCTGCAATAAGCATCCCTTCGATTACCCTGAAGGGGAAGGATTCGAGAATCATCCTGTCCATGAAAGCTCCGGGATCACCCTCGTCACCATTACATACAACGTATTTCGGTTTTTCCCCGGATGCAGAAGATATTTCCCATTTTCTCCCGGTCAGAAATCCTGCTCCGCCTCGTCCCCTTAGTCCGCTATCCAGGATAATCTTCACCGCCTCCGAAGGATTATTGGTAAGGAGGACTGCCTTAAGTGCCCTGAATCCGTCAAGAAGGGCATATTCATCATAGGAATCAGGTGTCATCAGGCCACCATGAAGAGTGGCTATGCGAACCTGGGTCCTCTGAAAATCATTCAGTGTATGCTCTCTTACATCCGACGGGATGTTAACCGGACTGTAAAGCATGTCATCTGACAGGAATGTATCGGCGATGTTGTTTAATCTGAACCTGAATTTTTTGTTCAGGGATCTGGGTTTGATATGCTTGAGAAGTATCTCTTCAACCTGATCCTTCCTGACATTTGTATATCTTGAACTGCCGTTCTTTGGTGAAACGATCTCAAGCAGCGGGGTCTGGTTGCAGACACCGACGCATCCGACAGGCTTGACTTTTATGTTAAGGTCATAGTACTCCCTTATGTCCATTAGTTTTCCCAGTATCTCCCTGCTGCCTCCGGCAACACAGCATGATCCGAGCCCTATCCTTACTTCAGCCTCAAAATCATCTATTACTGTCTGACCGGCATGTTCCTGATGTTTTGCAGAGGTATGAAGAAAATCGCTGATGATCTCATTTACCTGCATCGGCTTCACATGACCGTAGGTCTTGCCATCGATCTGAACCACCGGGGCAAGTGTGCAGCATCCAAGGCATGCAACTTCCTCAATTGAGAAAAGATTATCGGGCGAGCTGTTCCTTTCATCAGTGATCTTCAGATCTCTTTTAAAGGCTTCGGATATCAGCTGCGAACCTTTGACGTGACAGGCGGTGCCGGCGCATATCTTTATTGTATGTTTTCCGGCAGGAATGTGCCTGAACTGGGAATAAAATGTCGAAACGCCCGAGATCTGGCCGGGAGTTACTTCCGTAACCCTGCATATATGCTTCAGAGCTTCAGACGGAAGGTAATTAAGTCTTTTCTGGACCTCCTGAAGGATCGGTATGACCTTATCCTTTCCTGTACCTGTTTCTTTCACGACGGCATCAACAGCCGAAGTTATCTCCTCGACAGAGAGTGATCCGCTGTCACAATTGCATGTATCAATATGTTTTCTGTCCTCTTTCAATTTGCTGAAATACAAAAAAGGTTGTTTCTTGTGCGTATATATATATTCTTGCCGGAAAAAGCAGGTGTACAGTCAGACGGTTCACCGAGCGGCGATTCGGCAACAAGCTGGAATTCGGGACCTGCATTTACGATATGCATCGTACCACTCCGGTCCAGCAGGAACACTTTATCATCCGCAACAATTGGTGATGCATAAAACTGATCCGAAAAATAATGTGTCCAGAGAGTATCTCCTTCTATCGCATCATAGCATGCCACGTCACCTACCCCCGTTGCAATAAAAAGGTAGTTCTCGGTGGTTACCGGACTTGAGACATCTGAGGTAAACATATTATCTTCCCATGCTATCGATGGACCCGGTCCGGGCTTAATGGCAGCCAGTCTGGCATAATCCGTGACTGCATAGACCATCTTGCTGTTGACTGCGAGCGATGGTGCAACATCACCTGTCAGAACTTCGATGGCCCAAAGTTCTTTTCCCGTAACCGCGTTAAAGGCAGTAACTTCAGGATTGCCGTTTATAATGATCTGTGGTTCCCCGTTGAATGTGGCAATGACCGGCGAAGCCCAGGTTGCCCTTCCTCTTCTCATCGTTTCCCATTTGAGCTCTCCCGAGCCGGTATCAAAGCCCATGACAGAGACTTTGTCATTTGAATCAAACTTGACTACCAATAATCCTTCGTATATGATCACAGAACAGGAATAGCCATAGGCATTTGCAGGTGTTCCTATATTCTTTGCCCATTTCCTGTTTCCGTCCATATCGAGGCACACAAGGTTGCCGTTGGCGAATATGGCGCAAACCGACTTGCCGTCGGTCGCGGCTGTCGGTGCTGCTATTCCGGTTTCGTAGTCAGTCTCGGGAGGAACCGGCGGTTCTCCCGGGATCCCTGATGCCGGGGCACTCCATTCAATTTCACCGGTGTTCTTGTTTATGCAGAAAACCTCACATAATGCACCATCTGCTCCGGTCACAAAAAGCTTGTCACCCCAGATGACAGGGGAGCTTTTTCCGTTTTTCGGAACCTGGATCTTCCATTTAATATTGCTTCCATTCTCTCCGTTCCATTCTACCGGGTAGCCTGTTCCTCCCGCAATCCCCCTGCCGTCCTGTCCCCTGAAAAAGGGGAAATTTGTAGCATCGGGTTTGAAAATATCAGCGGCTGCCGTTCTGTCTTTTTTCCTGTCTGCCTTTTTCTCAGTATTTTTTTCAGCTTTTGCAGTGCTCTTACCCGAAAGATCCGGGAGATTGCTTCTGAGTACGAATGATGATACTATTGCGGTTACCGTGATTACTGCTACCGAGCCGGCAAGATACTTTGTATACCGGACCTTCCCCGGGACCTGTTCCTGACGTTCACCGGGGATCGATGGGATAGCTTTTTCACTCCCCGCGATCAGCCTCTGGCACAAGACAAATATCACCGCACCTGCCAGCAGAAGGTAGGATCCTGTTTCGACCTGCCGGCGTGAGGAAAAATATGCTTTTCTTGCCATCAGGTCAAGAGCCCTTACCTGTTCAGCCTTGACGGCACTTTCAGGATCTTTATCATATTCCTCCTTTATTGAAGTAATTGCCGGGTTATCAAGCGGATCCATTGTTTTAAGCTGGATAATGCTCAGCAACATTGTCAGTGCGACTATCAGGGCAAAAATGCCTGCTCCGGTGCTGATCCCCCTCAGTATCTTCAGATCCTTTTCGTCAAGATTTTTCATTAGTAGCTTTGTTATTTTTTTGAACCGGGCAATACTCGAAGCACCTGCCGCAACTGTAGCATTTGCCTCTGTGAGGTACATAACCGGTCCTCCTTGTCCGTGTTGAAAGTGAAACCAGACTGAGTCCGAACGACGTTCCCAGGAAGATGCCCATCCATAGTGAACCCTTCCTGAACCGGTCATGGATCTTTATTTCATCTTCAAATAATTCGTTTTCAGTTTTTCCTGCCTCCTTGAAGGCAATTGCTGCCTTTGAAACTGCCACAACACCGTCCTCCTTTTCTGCCCTGATTTCCCTGGCAAGGCGAACGTTGCTGTTAAGTCCGGCGAAGACAGGGGAGAGGTTCCTGAAAAGGATCGCACCTCCGGTAACAAACAAGGGAATCAGTAAAATTGATATCAGGAAACGTTTCCTCTCTTTCCCGGGCTCCTCCACCGGCCGGGCAATATCTGACGGGAGGATTGCATCGTACGGACAAACATCTTCGCAAAGACGGCAGTTGATGCATTCGGCAGGTGTGATCGTAAGATGCCTGTGGGAGAATCGTGAAAAGATATTCAGCAGAACGCCGTAAGGACAAAGATACCTGCAGAAGGGCCTGTTTATAAATATCCCGGCAACAAGAAGCAGGGATCCGAATACTATCATCGTGTAGGGCGCATCGAGGCGGAATATCCCTACAAAGGGATCATACCTGCATATCAGAAACTGACTATTGGTAGCCGATGAAAGGACAGAAATCCCCAGATATATGAAAGGGATCGAGATCATCACCGATTCAACAGCTTTAGGAAGTTTCACAGGTCTGAAACCCACAAGTTCCTGTATAGAGCCCAGCGGACATACACCGGCACAAAAAACTCTTCCGAATGCCAGTGCAAAGATCAGAGGTATGATGAAAAACAGAAGAGCAGTAAGAGGTATGGCATATCCTTCGTTGAATAAAGCGAGTGCAACGTTCTGCAACGATCCGACAGAGCAGACACATCCTTCCCTGAAGAATCCGAAATAGGCCAGGGAGAATACGGAAAGCCAGACCAGTCCCTGCCTTGACCGTTTTCTTAAGAGCAAGCCATGAGGCCAGTGTAAGCGCTCCGACCAGAACCCCAAGGTCGATATATTCCCACGCCGGAGCTCTTTGCAATGGCATCTGATGCTCAGGATATACATACCCCGATTCGAATTCCGGACGGGGAAATCTGTCCTGTGCGAATAGTACCGCATGCCATGCGAGCATTATGAACAATAAAATATATGGCAGTTTCTTTTTCAAAGTTTTAACTTAATAATTACCGTCATTGCGATCCCGCTTTTTTAAAAAAAGCGGGAGAAGCAATCTTTCAAATCTTTTCTTTCGGTATATACTGAACTTTGTCAGGGATCCTTGATATTGCATCTGATGGACAGTTACGGGCGATGGAGCATTCATTGCAGTTAACGCACAGATCCTGGTTTATCTGCAGGTAAAGTGATCCATTGCCGAAATCTTTGCAGCCCAGAACACATTTTCCGCAGCCATCGCACAGGTCTTCATTAATGGTGTATTGGAAATATGGTTCCTCGACGAATGTCCTGGTTATCGCAGCTGTCGGACATAGCTGGTTTTCGGCTGCGGTACTGATGGTTTTGGTTCCCTGCCTCAAATATCCTCCGCAGAGATCGCAATAACCGCACATCCGAAAATTATGCGTGCACTTCACGGCCGACGGGGTCAGCACGCAATTGGTCTTGCATTGCCCGCACTGGGTGCATTTATGAGGATCGATCTGCCATACATTTCCGGAGGCGGAGACCTTTTTGGACAATACAACCGGCAGAGCAATGACCGGGAGTGCAACAAGGATCTTTCCTGCATTGCGGACAAAATCCCTTCGTGACTGGTATATATTTTTTCCTTCTTTCATTTTTTCAGATTAATATTTACTGCAGTCGGTCTCACCCCTGCAAATTCCGTTGCCCGGACAACTGCTGCAGTCTTTTCCGATCTACTGCCCTGTTGAGCCAAGCAGTCAGGCTGACAATGATGAATGCCAGTAAATGCTGACCAGTAGTACCTCTCGAATCATCAGCTTCTTCCTCTAAGGAATCTCAAATCTTGTATAATAGTCATCATCATTTGTGTTTGAATATATAAAGTTTACTGTTAAAACTATTTGCTGCATAAATGGTTTTTCCGTCAGCTGATGCAACATCAACCGGGATCGACGGTATGAAGTCATTTTGTGATGAAACAAACTCAATAAAATCACCGTTTCGGTCCAAGAATCTTTATTCTGTTTATTCCTTTTTCCGCCGTTACGAATCCCTGCGGAATAACAGCAAAATGTGCGGGATTGCAGCATCCGCAGAAAGCTCCCGGTGCAGTCCCGGGTTCTCCGAACTGAGACAGCTTTTTACCGTCAGTTGTCCATGTTTCGATCCTTCTGTGTCCGGTATTTGCAGCAAACAGCTGGTCGCCCGATAAGGCAACATCAAAATAGGGGCTGGGGATAACGAATTGTTCTTCCGATTGTCCCATCATTGACCTCATTTCACCATTTTTTTTCAGGATAAAAACTCTCTTATTGCCAGCATCGGCAATTGCAAGGAACCTTTTACCGGCCGAAACTGATGTCAGAATGCTGTTCCCTTCGTACGGACCCCATTCGGTAATCAATTTACCGGAGGTTGAAATGACCAGGATTGTTTCTGAAGTCGAGGCAAAAACCGTATCTCCTGAAAGTGTAAGCGAAGTTATCTTCACATCAGTGTTAAGATTCCAGGAATCAGTCAGATCGGAATTAAGCGATTTCACGAATGAATCTCCTCCCAGAAAAATAATTCCATCTTCCGATACTGCCACAGAACTCAGATCTCCTCCTGTTATCTGCATCTCCCTGAAGAGAGTCCAGCTATCATTATACACAGTATCCTTAGATGTCTCCGCTGAATCCTTTTTTTCAGAGTCTTTTGTGGCATCAAATATTATGTATCCTATGAAAGCAAGGATTATGACCAGTGAAAACAGAGCTGTCAGTTTCTTGTTCATGATTAATTGTTTTTTCCGATATAAAGACATACCAAATTCCTCGCATCCCTCATTATGAGGTGGTTTCCAACAATAGCCATTGGTCCCCATGCTTCAATTCCCTTCAGAATCTCGTGCCTGGTTATCAATGAAGCCTGTGGCCCTTCAAGCCTGAAGAGATACAAATTGGCATCATCATCAAGCAGCAGCATTTTGTCATCCTTTACAATATAGGGACCGAGTCCTCTTCCGTACCTCACATCTTTTCCACTGCTCCAGACAAGATTCCTGAGGTCGGACCTGTTATAGCAAACCAGCTGTTTCTTGAGGGGACCGGCATTTTCAGGCATCACGGACCATATGAAATCTCCGGTCATGATGGGTGTCTGCTGGTCGCTTGAGATCCCTTCAGCAGGTTTGTGCGATTCAACAAGAACTGCTGTAAAATCAGTACCGTTGAAATCGATCCTTATCTTTCCACCGCCGACTCCATAGCTTCCGAAGACAGCGATCTCATTGTTGCCAAGGAACAGGGGAGAAGCAGCAGTTGTTGCCGGACTCCATTCCTTTGTTTTCCACAGTAGCCTGCCAACATCACTTCCGTCTGCAGCTATTCCGACAACCCCGCCGACGGCATTGTAAACATACATCTTCCTGCCATGGATCACCATCGGCATTATTGAACCGTGCGACATCCGCAGGGAATCCGGGTTCGGCGTTCTCCAGAGTATTTCCCCATCGGAGCATCTGACGCCTATCATGAGGGCTTTTCCACCGGGTGCAAGCACCGCAACATCATTATCAATAAGCGGACATTGTCCCGAATAGAAATCCGGTGTTATTTTGGCCTTTTGACTTCCGGGCACACCAAACTCCTTTTCCATGTCGATTGTCCAGAACAGATCGCCTGTGACAGGATCAACGCACATCACATGCGACCTCGGACCGACAGACACAAGGTATTTTTCCGTCACGGCAGGGATAGTGCGTGAATACCCATGGTTTCGTTTAAGGTCAACATAGTACCATCTTCTCCAGAGCTCCGTTCCTGAACTGAGGGAAAAACAACGAAGCATATCAGCCTTCCTTCTTTCATTATAGTCCAGAATGTAAACCCTGCCGTTTTTCACAGCCGGCCCGGCATAGCCCTCCCCGAGAGTCACCTTCCAGACCACGGGAGGACCGGCAGTATCCCACGATTCTGCCATTTCAAATGTATCCCTGACAATATTATCGAAGTTAATGCCCCGGAACCTTGGCCACTCGCCCGGAACGAACTCGTCAAATGTACCGAGTGTGTCAAAAAACTCGCCTACAATTATCTCCTCTGATCTGGGTTCGATCTTTGGTCTGTTATCCATACCCGGAACCCTCATCACGAGGTCGGCCGGATAATGATCATCAGCCATCCACCAGACAAGTATAACAGTCAATATTACTGCCGTGACTCCGGTAAGGAGAGTGTTATTTTTCTTTAATATCATATGCCATCAGTGCATCACCATGCCTCAGATAGAGAACACCATTATTAATTGCCGGATGTGCCCAGTAGGGGCCGGTACCACCCTTAAATCTAAAACTGCTTATCAGGTTAAATTTCTCAGTATCAGGTTTCAGCAACCCTACAAAACCACTTCGCTCATCATAAATGTAAAGAAGGCCTTCCGCTGCGATAATTGATCCCTTGTTTTTCCAGTGTTCCTCCCACATCTTCTTTCCGGTGTTCCAATCAATGCAGCACCAGTTTCCGTCTCCGTTCGAAATCCAGTTCGAACCATATATATACCCATCAATCAGGACCACACCTCCATGATGAACATCCAGAACCTTATCCGACCAATCCACAGTGACATTATTTCCGTCTGCAGAAAGACTCAGTAGTGCGGCACCTGTATCATAACCTCCTGTTATGTAGATTTTTCCATCACGATAAAGAGGGGTAACGCATTTTATATGGTCCAGACCTGGCCAGCTGGATATGATATCCGGAATGATCAACAACCTCTTCATTCTTGATCTCTCCAGAGAATTCTTCCGGTTGATGCATCTACTGCGTAGATATAATTGCGCGAAACATTTACAATCATTTTTTTGCCGGCATACTCAATCAAAATTGGAGAAACGTACATAGGTTTGTCATCAAGACTTTCCGATTTCCAGATAAGGTTTCCGGTTGTTTTATCAAGGGCAATAGTCATCGTTTCCGGCCCGCCGGGAGAATAATAGAGCGTTTGCCCGTCAATGAGAAGTGATTCGGCTATACCCCATTCACCAAAAGTTCCTTTATTGATCTCACTGGCTTTAAGAGACCATATAATATCACCTGAGACACCATTAATGCAGGCAATTTCTCCCGATCCGCTTGAAATGTAGACCCGTTCACCTTCGACAGTCGGAGTGCAGCGGCTTTCGGGATTAGAGGGATTCCAGGAAGTTCCATAAGCTGTCTGCCATTTTACTTTGCCACCGGCGTCAAGTGCGACAAGGACATCATTCCTGTCAACATTGCCGGTCAGATAAATGGTATTGTTACCGAAAGCCGGGGAAGAGTGACCCCTGGGCAATTCAGGATTTGACCATATCAGCTGAGGTCCCTCAGCCGGCCATGATTTCAACAATCCTGTCTCCGATGAAACACCGGTCCTGTTTTCTTCCCTCCATTCCCATATTGACTGATTATCAGATATCTCTACAAACTTCCCGGTTGGACAGACTTTCAGCCGGAGAAGTGACTTTAGGATCAGATGATATTAAGTAAAAGACACCATACCCAAGTGCGCCGATTATGATAAGAGCCAGAACAATAATAAGAATCCTTTTCATTGAATCACAGTTTTACTTGCAGAAGTTTAGTTTTGCAGACATTAATAATGTTACTTTTTGAAGGATCGCAATTTATAAAAACAACCTGTATTAATTAAAATAATGTGTCATTTAGCATTTTCAAATTGATACGATTTAATGATTTTTAACAGGCAGAAAAATCAAGTAGCAGTCATAAATACATGATAAAATATATTGTTTTACAGTAAATATATTTACCTGAAGCAATAATTATTTGACCTGAAACAATATTTCTTTTCATAAGTAATCTGTCAGTTATACTTCACTCATTCCTTGCCACTTACGATCCATGCTTTAAACTCCGCAGCTTTGTTTTTGCTGATATAGATTCTTTCGGGAGGCTCAACATCGGGGGTAATCAGCAGGCGGCTGTCGAACCATATTGTTATATTTACAACGCTGCCCCGGGCTATCACGAACTGTTTGTTGGCACGTATGAAATCTTTCGGATTCAGAGATTCCTCAATTTGTTCCAGTGTTCTGGAATAGGGATACCATTTCCCGTTTTTAAGATATACGCGTGTGCTTTTTTCACTTGTATAGAAGAAGGAGATCTCTTCCATGCCGACAGGCACCAGTTTATCCTTAACAGGTATCAGCAGTTTATCCCTGAACTTCCGGACCGGGGTTAACAGTGCTATGTGAGCAAGATAATCCATTATATCCTTTCTGGTCCATTTCCTGAACTTTGCAAGAGCCCGCTCCATATCTTCTGACTTAACCGGTTTCAGAAGATAATCTATACTGTTAACCTTGAAAGCTTCAATGGCATACTGGTCATAGGCGGTTGTAAATATTACAGGTGTTTCAATATTTATACTGTTGAAGATTGAAAATGCCGAACCGTCCGACAGATGAATATCCATCAGAATCAGGTCAGGCATCTGATTGTTCTGCAGCCAGCGGATGGTCTGGCTTATGCTTTCTGTATAACCCGCAATTTTGATTGAAGGATCAATCCCTTTCAGAATATCAACCAGATTTTCGTATGCGGCCGTTTCATCTTCAACAATAAGTATTCTCATAAATCATTTACTTGAGAGGCAGGTAAACACTGAATATTTTACCGTCATTTTCAATCCGGATATGTTTATTCATCAATAATGAAAACCGGCTTTCAAGATTTTTAAGTCCAGTACCGTTTGTGGCAGGTGGAATCAGTTTTGGGAAAACGGGGCTTGATACAACCAGCTCCTCATTCTCATTCAGCCATATCCTGACAACCATTTTATGTTCACTGTCGATTGTATTATGCACTACCACATTGTCCAGCAACGGAAGTAATGAAAGAACCGGGATTTTGAGATCCTTTTTGTGCTGGTCAATATCAATACTGAATATGAGTTTCCTGGCAAGCCTGATCTCCATCATATAGCTGAAAGCCTGAACAAAAGAGAGTTCTTCCTCAAGTGTGACCAGGGCTTTTTTGTCACTCTGGAGAATATAGCGGAAAACATCAGACAGCTTATTAACGTATGCAAGTGTGTTTTCTTCATTCTTTTTGCGGATAAGTGAGGCAAGTCCGTTCAGGGAATTAAAGAAAAAATGGGGATTTATCTGATTAGTCAGTGCATCAAACCGGCTTTGAAGGTTTTCAATCTTAAGCAGCTCAATTTCCTGTTCCCTTTTTCTCTGTTCAGAATACAGATGTGCAACATGTCCGATAAGCGCACAGAACAAAAATATAACAAAGAACTGGAACAGGAGCATTCCGGAATACCACTCGGGTTTCGGACTTAAAAGAACTGAAAATCCTATATATATAAGATACCCGGCTAATGTTATTAAGAAAGTATGAATCAATCGGTTCCTGAATTCAGAGGACTTTAGTCTCAAAAGGTTGTAAGTGAGCAGTAACCATATCAGCCCGGAAAAGAAAAGGTATCTGAAGATGAAGTACAGTATATGTACAGTATGCTTCGCCTCACCAAGGTATTCATGTTCCATTGCAAAGAAAGCAATGTTGGGGTAAATGGTAAAAACACCAAATACCAGACTGATAAACAGAAGCTTGAGAGGTGAGTACTTAT
>CAWHGX010000033.1:0-22953 GCA_963828775.1 uncultured Bacteroidales bacterium
ACCCCGGATTTACAGTGGAACATGAAAAAAGGAGAAATGAAACATATAGTATTGATTTCAGAGCAACCATATCTGATCTTAATCAAGGATATTTCTCATGTAGTCGATACTTTTCTTAACCTCTTTTGCAGCATCTGAACCTTCAGGGATCCTGTACTCAAGCTCCAGGTCAACACTGATCGGCCATTTTTCCTTTTTGAGCAGTAACAAGACATCGGCTACAGGGGTCTCTCCTTCACCGAAAGGTTTGTTTGTATTGGGAGTTGCATGTTTGGGACCTGTCTTATCCTTAATATGAATACTCCGCATTCTGTTATGGTATTTTACGATCACATCGTTCGGATGTAAGCCGGTAGCTCCGAAGTAATGGCCAGCATCAAGATTGAGCATATTTGCCGGTGAGTATGCCAGATACTTATCGAATGAGAAGCCCGGATCGGCTACCTGACCGTGAGTATGGAACATCGCCAGGCTGTTATGCTTTTCGGCAAATTTCCCCAGGCGCTGACAGTTTGCTTCTGTGAGCTCATCGGTAATGCCAATCGAGCCCAGCACTTTTGCTGCTCTGTAGGCATAATCTATTTCCTCATCCGACCAGGCCGAAGGAGCAAATTTTGCTATATAGACTTCAATTCCTGCATTATTGAACTTCTTGCGCATATCGGCATACCGCTCCATAGGAAGCGATAACCTCCACTTGCGCTGTTCTTCCCTGATCCCTTCTGCTGCTTTTGCGAGATCGGCTCTTTCCTTTTCGGTTAATTCCACTCCGCGTGCAGGCCTTTGTACCTGAGGAAGACCAAGGTCCTCCTCGGCGACATTCCTGAGTTCAATTGAATTGACACCGGCATAAAGGAGGTACTGAATGCAATCATCCACCTTATGGGGCATGCTGCCATAGCTGTATGTTGTTACACCCAGCTGAACACCTCCGACCTTTGAATTGGGTTTTTTACCCTGAACGTTCGATGCAAATGAGATATTGAAAGGCACACTGCTTAATACAGTTGCTGCGGCGGCAGTGCCTAAAAATCTGCGCCTCGAGATTGTCCTGTTTTTCATATTGATAAGTATGATAAATTGGTAAATGGATTTGGAAACATTAACTTTTAAAGATACTAACATCTTACTGTAAAATCAAACTCAATTGCATCTTAACTGATATCTGCACAAACTCAGGACAGAATTTACAATAGTTTTCCGTCAGCAGCTTTACCCAACAATATTTTATCTTTATTGAGCAATGACATTATATCAACACTCCCTGAAACCATATAATCGGCAATTATGAATATTAAGAGAAGAGACTTCATAAAAAGCGCATCACTCGGAGCAGCGGGTGCTTTTGCCTTGCCAACTATTGTTCCCTCATATCTGCTTGACAGGAAGTCGCCCGCCAACAGGATCAATGTCGCGGTGATCGGTATCGGCCGTCAGACAGTAAGTCCGAACATACCTCAATTCCTTAAGTCGGAAAATGCCCAGATAGTTGCTGTTTGTGATGTTGACACCTGGCGTCTGGCTAACGGACAGAAACAGGTGAACGATTATTATTCACAGCAAAAGGGATCTGTCTACAAAGGTTGCAATGCCTATGCAGATTTTCGTGAGGTTCTGGTTCGAAAGGATGTTGATGCAGTAATGATTGCTACCCCCGATCACTGGCATATCCCTGTGGCGATTGAAGCTGCCAGGGCAGGTAAGCACATCTCACTCGAAAAACCTATTTCAACCTGCATTGAACATGGCCGTCAACTGGTGAAAGCAATAAAAAAATCTGGTGTTATCACCCGTAACGACAGCGAATTCAGACCATTGCCAAAATTTTCGAAAGCTATTGAGCTTGTACGTAACGGAAGAATAGGAAGGATCCTGAAGATATATGTCGCTGTTCCGGCTGAGCTGTCAGGTGTATCCCTGAAGCCTGAAACTACCATGCCTGTGCCTGAGGAACTGAATTATGACATGTGGCTGGGACCTGCTTTCGAAGCTCCTTATACTGAAAAGCGTGTCCACGCCATTAAAGCCTATGGACGGCCTGGCTGGATGAGGGTCGACTCTTATTGCAACGGGATGATATCGAACTGGGGCGCCCACCTCATGGGAATAGTCCAATGGGGAAACAATACGGAGTATACAGGACCGGTGAGCATTGAAGGTACAGGCGAATTTGATAAAGGATTATGGAACACCCTTAACAGGTTTGATATTAAATACCGCTATAAAAATGGAGTAGAGGTTTTTTTTAAAATTGAAAGGCCTTATGTGCGTTTTGAAGGTACCGATGGATGGATTGAAGTTGAGTACCCCGATAAACTTACAGCGAGTGCACAGACAATCCTCGATTCACAACCTGCCCCGGGAGAGATTTCATTCAGCAATCTGCTTTCCGACAAGGAAGATTTTCTCCAGGCAGTAAAAACCGGGAAACAATCTTTTGAACCTCTCGAAACAGCTCACCGCACTATCTCCATGTGTCAGCTTGGGTCTGATCGCAATAAAAACGGGTTCAACCCTGACATGGAACCCAGAAACAGAAGAGATCATCGGTGACAATGCGGCCACAGCCCTGTTAAACATACCTATACGTGAAAAATATTTTAAATTCTGAAAATTGCTGGTACGGTGCTGGTACTGGTACAGTAACTAGCAACAGAACAAGCAACAATAACAATAACCATCACTATGAAATTCTCCAGACGCAATTTTATCAAAACAACCGGAGCAGGTGTTCTTGCTGCAGGAATGCCTGCAATAGTGTCCGGTGCGGCAGCGGTGAATCCTCCTGCGGCAAAAGATCTTTTCAGGCTGGCGATAGCAGGCTATACTTTTGCTAAAATCAGCCTCGATGATTCCCTGGCAATGATGAAAAGAGTTGGAGTGAACCTTCTGGGTGTAAAAGACTTCCATCTTCCTCTGACCAGCACTAAAGAAGTTATTGATCAGACACTTGCAAAGATGAAATCATTCGGGGTAGAGCCATATGGCGTCGGTCCTATCTACATGAAATCCGAATCAGCTGTAGATCAGGCTTTTGCATATGCAAAACTCGTCAGGCGTAAACCTTGTTGTCGGTGTACCGGATGTTCAGTTCCTTCCATATGTTGAGAAGAAAGTAAAGGAATATAATTTCCGCCTCGCAATTCATAATCACGGACCAGATCTTCCTCTGTATCCAAGCGCTGAAAGCATCTGGAAGGAGATAAAAAATCTTGATCCCAGAATAGGCTTTTGTTTCGACATTGCCCACGAAACCAGGCTTGGTCTCGATCCAATCGAGGCATACATTAAGTACAAAGACCGGATTTTTGATTTCCATATCTGGGATTGTGATAAGCCTGAAAAGGCTGGCTGGTGCGTTGAGGCAGGTCGCGGAATAATCGATTTTCCGAAGTTCTTTAAAACCCTGCGTGAGAATAACTACACTGGGACCTGCAGTCTGGAATATGGTAAAGATATGGGTGATCCATTGCCGGGAGTAGCAGAATCTATCGGCTACTTCAGAGGTGTATTAGCCGGACTGAAATAATCCGATGACAAAAAAAAGAGAGACCGGTTTCCGCTGGGTCATACTCAGTCTTCTTTTCATTGCCACTACTATCCTGTATATTGACAGATCTGCACTGGGTATACTGGCGCCTCATCTGCAGGATGAGATCGGATGGAATGAGGAACAATACGGACTTATAAACAGTGCTTTCATGATTGCTTACGCGATCTGCTTTCTGATTATGGGAAGGTTGATAGATCGCGTTGGCACAAAAAAAGGATACCTGATTTCGATAGCGATCTGGAGTGTGGCCGCAGTTGCCCATTCACTGGCACGAACCTGGATCGGCTTTGCCTTCGCGAGGTTCACACTTGCAATCGGCCAGTCAGGCAACTTTCCTTCAGCAATAAAGGTAGTTGCTGAATGGTTCCCCAGGAAAGAAAGAGCTCTGGCGATAAGTATCTTTAATGGAGGATCAAACATGGGCACTATTTTGGCTCCCTTGATTATTCCGGCGTTTGTTCTGTCGCTCGAAGCTGGAAAGTTGCATTCCTCTGGACATTCCCAATTTCAATCTTATGGATGATCCTGTGGTTAAAGTACTTCAGGCAGCCTTCAAACCATCCAAAAGTGTCAGCGTCTGAACTGGAACATATTAAAAGTGATGGGGAAAATGAGAATTCTACCGAAAAAGTGAGATGGATTGATATTCTGACTCACAGAGGTACATGGGCTATTGCTGTGGGTAAGTTTATGGCTGATCCGATCTGGTGGTTTTATCTGTTCTGGGGTGCCAAATTCCTCAATGCAAAATATGGAGTTGACCTTAAGGAGATCGGCCTGCCATTTTTTACTATTTATCTGGTTTCGTGGGGTATAGGGATATTCCTTGGTTGGCTGTCATCTAAGTTTCTGAAGATAGGTCTGGGTATTAATAAAGGCAGGAAATTCGGCCTTCTGACCTGCAGCCTTTTTGCAATTCCGGTGGTTTTGGTTCCGCATACTGATAACCTGTGGATCTCTGTCGGATTGATTGCCCTTGCAGCCGGAGGACACTGCGGCTGGTCTGCTAACATTTTCAGCCTTATGTCGGATATTTTTCCAAAAAAGGCAACAGCGACTGTTGCAGGATTCGGCGGATTTTCAGGTGCAGTCGGAGGAGCCCTGGTTGCATTTGCCGTGGGCAGGATACTTCAGGATATCGGTACCGGTGGTTACGTTATCCCTTTTGCTGTCGCCGGAACAGGTTATCTTCTTGCACTTCTGATAATACATCTGCTTGTGCCAAAAATTAAAGCGATCGAAATATAAAAGAACCATATGAACAGCAGGGAAAGGATCCTTACTGCACTTAATCATGAAGAACCTGATAAGGTGCCCTTCGATCTTGCGGGAAGCACCTGGAGCGGTATCACTAACGGCGCATATCAGAAGCTCCGTCTCTATATGGGTATGGATGCAGAAGAGCCGGTCTGGTCGGATGTTGTGCAGCAGATAGTTATACCACCGGATGATATGCTTGAAATGCTCGGGGTCGATACACGCGGTTTGTTCCCGCTTACCAGCCACAACTGGGATGTTTACAGCAAGCTTGCCGATTTGGGTGACCGCTGGGAATACAATGATGAATGGGGTTTTACGCACCATTTCCCGAAAGAGAACGGGCATTGGTTTTCGCTGGTAAAATTTCCGATGGAAAATATTTCACCGGATGTACAAAAGATCAATGAATATAGCTGGCCTGATCCTTCGTGCAGGGAGAGGATTAATGGATTAAGGGAAAAAGCTCTCAGATTCAGGGAGCAGGGTAAGCTGGTAATGCTCAAAGGTCTTTGCGCCGGGATCTTTGAAATGCACCAGCGGTTCCGTGGTATGAGCAATGCGCTTGTGGATTATTTATTATACCCCGAATTTTCAGATGCCCTTATCGGAAAACTGGCTGATCTGAAAATAGAATTCTGGAAAATGGCCCTGGGTGAGCTGGCTGATGTTGTGGATGTTATTGCAGAAGCTGATGATTATGGCACACAGGAATCGCAACTAATTGATCCTGAACACTTCAGGCAGTACTATAAACCACATATTTCCAGGATAATATCTGCAATGAAGCAATCGGCTCCCAAAGCAAAAATCATGTTTCATTCCTGCGGAAATGTCCGTCCGATGATACCTGATTTCATTGAAATGGGCATCGACATAATTAATCCTGTTCATATCAACGCTGCAGGCATGGAACCATATCAGCTTAAAAAGGATTTTGGAAACGATATTGTATTCTGGGGCGGCGGTGTTGACACCCAGAAAATTCTCGTTCAGGGAACAGTAAGTGATGTTGCTGATGATGTCAGAAAGAACATTGATGCCCTTGCGCCAGGTGGCGGATTCGTATTTGCTGCTGTGCATAATATACAGTCAGAGGTCCCGCCGGAGAATATAATGGCGATGGTCGAAATGTTAAACAATTTTATCGGCAACCATAAACTCCCAACTGAAACAACCCCCGAAATCCCCCATCTGGGGGACTTAAAAACCAATACATCACAATAAGCCCCCCGTATTTGGGGGGGTGGGTTGATCCATAAGAAAATCAGCGGGCATTTTAATCACCCGCTGATTTAATAATGTTAAAGCTGATCTTCCTTTAATTCGTCGGATAACCCGGGTTCTGCGGGAAATCAGCATCAATATTCAGATCGATCTGTGTCTGAGGAATTGGCCAGAGGATATGATGCGGCTGAATATTCAATCCCGGATTTTTAGGATTGTTATTCAGGTTCTTTACCCTGTCGTACAATTTGCCCATCCTGCGCAAAGTAATATGTCTCCATTCCTCACCATAGAGCTCTCTTGCCCGCTCATCAAGGATATAATCGAGGTCAACATCGGCCGGAGCAACAGGAGTGGCATTTGCCCTGTTCCTGATAATGTTAATGTCTGCTGCAGCAAGATCAGGGCTTCCCAGACCGACATACGCCTCAGCACGAAGAAGAAGAGTTTCAGCCAGACGTATTGCATAACGGTCCTTGTTATCATTTCCTCCGCCCGATCGTGCCGGATCGGTGAAATAGTGGCACGGATCCGCAAACTTCATCCAGTAAGGATAAATATACTGGGTAGAATCTCTCATGGCATCCCTTGTGCCTGCAGCATATTGCGAAGCATAATCGACTTTAAGGTTAATTTTCTTCTTATTAAAAGTCGAAGCCGGATTGTCATAATAAAAATCCCTCTTGATATTATACTTTGCATTTCGGATATCATTGTTCCAGTCGCTTCTCCAGATATCATAAGCTGCATAATTGGTAGGATGTACCCAGGCATACAGGACGGCCCAGTGTATCGGAATACCCTGTATACTTACCGGCAACAAGTTCACCTCTGAATGCTGGTTTTCCGTCAGGAGTATTTCCCAGTCTGAAATATGCAGGTCCGAATGTCCTGTTACCTTCAACTGATCCTCCTCCGATGGTTGGTGGCGGCTCCACCTGGATCACCCAGATAGCTTCTGTATTTGTACCAAGGGTCTGATTTCCGAAAGCAAAAAGATCATAATATGGATCTCCGGCTCCGAAAACAACATTCTGCCTGTCACCGAACCGTGTGGTCATAAGTGCATAGCTGTATCCGTTAATTACTTCCGAAGCAGCATCAGCGGCAAGCTGGTATTTACCTTGGGTCAGATAACACTCACTCAGCATGTGCCAGGCAGCTCCCTGGGTTACTCTCCCCGGGGCTTCTTCCTTGCCTGGTTCAGGCAGGTTTGTGGTGCCAAAAAGAAGATCCTCTTCCATCTGGGTATAGACCTGGGCTTTTGGCGTTCGCACAAAATCAGTTTTAGCACCCTTGATCACTTCAGTCACAAGAGGTACATCACCATAGGTCGAAACCAGGATCCGGTATGCAAAGGCCCTGAAGAACATGGCTTCGGCAAGATATGCATTTTTCTGGGCATCACTCGTCCATATTGCAGGATCAGATGTATTGATACCCTCAATCAGAACATTAGCTCTCTGAATGAGCTCATAATTCCATGTCCAGAAATTCCTGTAGATATGTACTTTCAGAGGTTACATAGTTTACATAGTTACACATAAACCTTGTACTGTTCGGATCTTCACCATGGTAAGCTATATCGCTTCCCAGACCTTTTATTATAGCCCCTGCATCCTGGTCGGTTCCGTAAAACCACCTCTGCCGGACTGAAAAATGCAATCCGGTTATTCCCTGCTTTATACCCGGAAGAGTCTGATAGGCATTTTCCGGTGCGAGGAAATCGAGAGGGACTTCATCAAGTACATCTTCACTGCATGAGGGAAAGATTAACAGCATAATCCCTGCATACAATAAGAATTTCTTACTAATACAGATTTAAATATTTTTTCATCGTTTTATAAATTTTCGGTTTCATAATTATTCATCTTTTAATTCTGATAAATCAATTTAGAATGTAACCCTGAAACCTGCGGTTATATTTCTCATCAGGGGTGAATTACTGGTATCCTGTTTCCGGATCCCAGCCGGACCATTTTGTCCAGACATACGGATTTTTGCTGGATATAAAGATCTGGCATGCATTCAAATTTAATTTATTCAGCACCTGGGGACCTAGCCGGTATGACAAGTGAAATGTCCTGAAGTCTTACAAAGCTTCTGCTTTCATAAATACCGCTCGAAACAGCCGGCGAATTATATACTCCGGTTGCATTATCTACCCCATTATCGGGTGTCCAGTAAGGACGGACTGCTGATGCGTTTATCCTTAATACGTTATCTGAACGCAAGTCGACATTAACAACACTAGCATTATCCAGTAAATAATACTTCTTACCTCCCTGTATTGAGTTAATAAAGAAGGAGAAGGTGAAATTCCCATATGTAAGAGTATTATTTATACTGAACCTGTAGCTTGGTGTACGGTATCCAATAACCTTTCTGTCAAGATTCGGTTCAATCACACCATCTCCATTCTGATCAACATATTTGATACTGACCCGGATACCAGTTATTGTAAGTTTGTCCGGCATAGAGTTCGGCCTCTGTCCAGACACCTCCTGCCATTTCATAATCATATATTGCGCTTATAGATTCACCAACAAACCATGAGTTACCTACATCCTTGTCATTTTCATCACCATAGAGTTTGGAGATCTTATCCCTGTTCAGTGAAAATACAAAATTGGTTTCCCAGCCAAGCTTACCTGTAAGATTTATGGAGTTCAGTTCAAGTTCAATACCTTTGTTGTCAATCGCTCCGATATTTGTCCAGACGCTTGCGTATCCCGTTGTCGGAGGAAGCGCTCTGCTGACAAGTACATCGGTAGTTTTGGCTTTATATAGATCAAGCGAACCTGAAATTCTCCGTTCAAAAAGGCCAAAGTCAATCCCGATGTTAAGTGAAGCTGTACTTTCCCAGGCAAGGCTTGCATTTCCCAGGGAACTCGGGTAAACGGCAATTGCCGTTGTTGGTCCGTAGACATAAGAATCAGCCGTCATTCTTGAAAAGCTTGAATAACGTCCGATCCCCTGGTTTCCATTCTCTCCGTACGATGTTCTAAGCTTCAGATAAAGCCATGGAATACTCTTCATGAAAGACTCATCAGATACAACCCAGCCAAGCGACACTGACGGGAAGTTGGCAAATTTTTGCTCCGGTCCAAACCCTGAGAAGCCATCTCTGCGGATTGTTGCAGTCAACAGATAACGGTTCATAAATGAATAGTTAACACGTGCCATGTAAGAAATACTGTTTTCTTTCCATGCTGATGAACCTACAGTTACTGTAGTTCCAAGTCCCACATTATTATACCCCAGGACAGGATTGTCAAATCCCTGGGCATTCAGGGTTGAGCTTTCGGCATTACGGCCTTCCTGGCTGTAGAGCAATGTCGCATTTACCTGGTGATTACCGAACGTTCTTAAATAGGTGATTATGTTGTTATAAATCCAGTTCCTCTCTTCTGAGGGATTCTTAATAGCCTGACCTTTGTTACCGGAACCATCAGGTACAGTGGAAGGATAAAACCTGTTATATTTTCTTGTGTATAAATTGTTGGAATAATTAAACTCATAGGTCAATCCCTTTACCCATGGTACCGTTATCTTGGCATTCCCTACAAGCAACAGGTCATTCCTGTTATCCTTATGATCAACATACAGATTATTAAGAGGATAAGGCATATATGCTTCTCCGGTAAGATACATGTCATAATTAGGCAGGCCAATCTTATTATTTGCCAGAGGACTGCATGCTCTGGCATTGCCAAGATTGGCTTCCAGTCCTGAATAATCACGGAAAGAATATGAAGAATTCAATCCGACAGTAAGCCAATCCGTGATTTTGCTTTCAACGTTGGAGTGAAGCGTGATCCTGCTGAATTCATCATTCAAAAGAATTCCCTCCTCATTGGTATATGAGGCAGAAACATAGTAATTTGACTTTTCGCTTTTCCCCGACATACTGAGGTTATAATTCTGTATCGGTGCAATTTGCAGAACTTCATCCACCCAGTCTATTTCATTTCCTGCAATATAATTATCTCTTTCTTCCTGCGATCTCAGACGTGCAGCAACAATTTCACGGTTTGTGACATCGGGTCTGACAGGCTTCCCTGTTGCACTTGTGGGTTTGGTCTTATACCATGTATAAAGGTCCTGCTGATAGTAATAATCAGTGAGCCTTATTGCATATTCTTCGGCATTCATAACCCTCATCGGATTATTGGTCATATCCTGATAACCATAGTACATATTAAATGTTATGACCGGTTTTTCAGTTTTTCCCTTTTTGGTTGTGATCAGCATAACCCCGTTTGCTGATCTTGATCCATAAACTGCAGCAGCACTGGCATCCTTAAGTATGTCTACTGATTCAATATCGCTTATGTTAATGTTTGAGATAGAACCGTTATAGATAATCCCATCAAGAACCACCAGGGGAGCATCGCTTGCTGACAATGAAGTCTGACCCCTGATTGAAATTGATGGATCGGTGCCGGCCAGGCCTGATCCCTGAACGTTCACCCCTGCAGTAGTTCCCGACATAGCCTGCGACAGGTTCAGGTTAGCAAGAGTTGCTTTTTCATCCATCGTAACTCTGACCACAGAACCGGTCAGGTCACTTTTCTTCTGAGTACCATACCCGGTAACAATTACTTCCTGAAGTTCCTGTGTTGAAGATACAAGGGCAACATTAACGGTTGTCCGGCCTGATACAGGCTGCTCTAACGTGTTATATCCAATAAAAGAAAACACCAGGACAGCATTGGGATCAGAAACTGCCAGTGAATATTTTCCATCAAGGCCTGTAAGAGCACCAAGAACAGTACCTTTTATGATAACATTAACTCCCGGCATGGGATCTCCTGTTGATGCATCGGTTACTGTTCCTGAAACAGTTATCTGCTGAAGGTCAAATCCTGACAGAGCATTTGAAGCCCCAAGCAGTAGAACCAGGATCAGAATTTTAAGATCCAATAAGAACTTTTTGAGATACCGTACAAACGGCACCCCATGATAAGGACTTTCTTTCATAATTTAAGTTAATTTGTTAGGTAATAAAAAGGAAAAATTAAATGCCTTTAATAAACAGATTACGGGATATTTCCTCCCATCTGAAACAAAAGGAGATTTGCATAGGCAGATTCGGTTAGGTTAGTACTATGTTAAGGTTAGTTGTATTGGTAAAATTAATATATTCTTTCCAATATGCCTGCAGCGTTCTTTATAATAATTTGTTGTTATTGGCGTTTAACAGGAACACGGGAGTTATACAACTTAAACCTGAAAGTTGATGCGAAGAATAGATTTTGCCGGTATCAGATATGCCCTGACATTTGGTTTGTTGATGCTTCCCTTTACAGTGAACAGCCAGACCACCATGCCTGAAATGCTGATTAAGGGATCCTTGAAAGAACAGATGGACTATATTCAGGAAAAAACCAGGATTTATGAAGATTATCGTGCTGTCAGGGAGGATATGTTTCAGAAAATCAAAGGTAACGCTCTTGATTCGCTTAATACTGCAAAAACTGTAATAAACAGCCTGAAGATCAATGCAAGGGACCAGAATCTTACTATCGATTCATTGAATGCCTCTGTTGAAACTGTCAGGGCAGACCTTGATAAAATGACCAAAACCAAAAACAGTATCCGGTTATTGGGTATGGAAATCAATAAGGTAGCTTATAATGCTGTCCTATGGACCATAATTGCCGTGCTTGCAGGTCTCCTGACAATCGGATTCCTGGCCTTCAGGAGAAACCGCACTGTGACAGTTCATACCAAAAGAGAAATAGAAGAACTTAAAAAGGAATTCGAAGCTTACCGCAAAGCCGCAAGGGAAGCCAGGGAGAAAATGTCAATGACGCACTTCAACGAGCTGAAAAAAATCAGAGGAGCCTGAAGAGCGTAGAGCGAGAGCGTAGAGCGAAAGCGTTAGCGAAGTCAATGCCTAAGTAACGGTGACTGATTTTTAACCAGCACCGGGCACCCAGTATCGAGTACCGAGCACCAGCAGTACCGAGCACCCAGATTTAATTATACGTTATAATAACTCTCCCACCCCTTCCGTGGAGGTCTGTCGGTCAGCAATGAATTTGCGAACTTATCGTTGACAATTTCTTTGGTATCGCGGTTAAATATAAGCTTCCTGTTGCGACGCATCGCAATAATACCTAATGAGAATATCTGGGCAAGAGGTGCAAACGTCTGGAACGGCGAACGGGTCTTCTCCTCTCCCATGCAGGCTTTCAGGAAGTTGACATAGTGATTGGAGGGGCTTTCAGGTACAACAGGCAGTCTTGCTGCCATTTCCTTTGCTTTTGCCTCAGGGATTATTGAAAGTGGCGCTGAGTGTGTACCTCCCTTGAATGTGAGCTCCCTGCTGAATATGATCTTGCCTGCCTGGGGCATTCTCTGCTGACTGCCCTGTGGCGCTGCAGCCTTCTGAGGTACACCTCCGGGAGGAGGTATTGTATTATCGGTAGTGGCAGTCACCGAAAAATATCCTTCAGGAACCGGGGGCAGGTTTTTCACACCGTCGTACCAGGTTATATCAACAGGAGGCATATCTCCGCGGCTGGGGAAACGAAACAGGAGCGTGGTTTCCAGAGGGAAGAAATAGTCGTTAAGGTTTTTGACATGAACAGGTTCAATCTCATAGGGCAATCCAAGATCGAGAAATTCATGGATCGTATCAAGGATGTGAGCGCCCCAATCGCCGAGTGCACCCAGACCAAAGTCGTACCAGCCCCTCCAGTTGCCGGGATGATACTTTTCGTTAAAGTCGTGGTAGGCTGCTGTCGTGAGCCAGGTATCCCAATCCTTATCGGTCATTCCTGCCGGCAGTGGTTGTGCCTCGGGGAATTTTGTGATATTGGGATCATACGGGTGCCATCTCCGGTTTCCGTTCATGAATGCAGTCACTGCCGTGACATCCCTGATGATGCCGGCCTCTTTCCATGCCTTGAACTGGAAGTAGTTCTCCCCTGAGTGCCCCTGGTTCCCCACCTGGGTAACCAGCTTCGGATTCTTTTCAGCCATCTGCGCCATTATTTCTGCTTCAAGGAATGTCCGGGTCATTGGCTTTTCAACAAAAACGCTTTTCCCGAGCTGCATTGCTGCCATGCAAACCGGGAAATGGGCAAAGTCGGGGATAGCTACCTGCACTGCATCGATATCGCCTGCCATCGTGTCGAACATCACCCGGAAATCCCTGAACTGTTTGGCTTTAGGGGCCAGTTTGATTGTCTCCTGACAACCCTTTGAATCCAGGTCAACATCACAGACGGCAACAATATTTGCCAGTCCTGAGTTGATAAATTGTCTTGCATCACCGGCTCCCTGATTGGCAATACCGATAAGGGCAAGATTTACTTTCCTGGCCGGACTTCCGACCGTACTGACCGGTACAATTTCAGGCCCGGTAGTTTTTGCAGATGCACTCTTACCAAGCACAACGCCTGATGCGGCCAATCCTGCTGTTTTCAAAAAATTAAGTCTTGTTACTGTGTTTGCCATATTATTTATTTTTTAAGAATTAATTCCTACTTTATTTTCCTGCGAAATCGTTTGCCAGTACGTTAATCTCCCCGTCATTCAAATGAAATCCTGATGTGATTATTGTCCTGTATCTGAAAGTAACTGATTTGCCTGCAGGTATAGAAAAATTAACAATCTCTTTCCCTTTTGTAAAGTCACTGCCTCCAAGTGGATTTGCTGAAAACAAACCATAGCCTCTTGCATGCCAGTAAGTTGGATATGAGGGATTTTCTGGATGGTCACAGATTACAATTGAAATTTTCTCATTTCCGATGATCCCCGTACAGGTCCATCCATTTCGCCCTCGTACTCCATACTGCTTCACCTGTGATTCCCTCACTGCTCCTGTAATTGCCGGTTACACCCCTGTTCTCCGATCGCCTTCACGGTTCCCGGCTTTCCGCTGGCGTCAAGGAGAGGAACATCTTCTTTTGATGGCAGTTCGAGCTGACGGGCAACACGGATGGCGAACATGCCCTCCTTGGTATCCTTCATTGAAATATCCTGATCACCTGCTGTAAGTGTCGTGATCCTGTCAATACAATAGTAACGGCCTTCAGCTATGAATTGAAATTCCGTTTTTTCCTCCAGAAGTTCTTTTCCTGACGGATCCTGCCAGCTTGCTTTTACAGCCAGTATGCCTTCCCCATTACCGTTCTTTGTTTTTTCGATGCCCGTATGTTTTACAACACCTCCATTCTCACTTTTACTGCCGGTCGAACCATTGCCCCAGAAATCGAATCCGTTAACGTTGCCGTAATTGAACCAGATTCCTACCTGGTGAATGTGATCATTCCGTTCACCTTCCCTCGGTCTCAATGGAAATCCCCTGGTTATTTCGGTACCTGAGAGAGTTCTGACAGGATAAAGAACAGGCTTATAGACATTATCGGGCCAGCAGTACGATGTAACTGTTATTCCTCCTATAATAACATCAACTTTTTGTTCTGATTCCTTAACTGAAAAATCAACTTTCGGCTTTTTCCCGGTCTGTGATTCCTGTCCTGCTGCATTTACAGAACAAGGCGACAGCAGAAGGCAAAGAAACAAAATTAACGATCCTGATATTCTCATGATTTTCAATAATTTATTAATTATCGGATCCCATTTTAGCAACTGCTTCGCGTTCAGCTTCACCGATCACGCTTTCGAGAAGGACCGGTGCTCCGTTCAGCTTTTTGCTTTCTGCGGCTGCCGCCATGAATGCGAAGATCTCGATTGTTTCAGCCTGACTGACAGGTGGGGTACCTGTCTGAAAGAACTTAATGATCTCAGCAAGAAGAGGATTATACCCGCTGTATTTGCCGAGGACAACTATTCCCTTTTCGCCGAATACCACACCCCCGTAATCTGATTTTCCCTTGCGTATGCCCCTGAAGGTCCCGATCCTGTTTTCCGACCATAAGCCGGTCACCAGATCGGTCTCTTCGGTAAATATACCTGAAACGCTTTTGCATCCGGTCCCCATTACGGTGAAAAGAGTCTCCACTCCATGCACTCCGTACCAGAACAGGTCGGGATGTGTCTTTTCAAGTGTTGCGGGGCTGAAAGTGTCAGCTCCGAGAACTTTTCCTATCGAACCTTTAGCTATTTCACCTGCGCCTTCTATGTATCTGAGCGATGAAGATGAGAATACCGGTACATTGTATTTGTTTGCTGCATAGAAGATTGCAATTGCATCGGCAACGATGCAGCTATGGGTTTATCAATAAACACTCTTTTTCCGGCTTTCATCACCTGGATAGCTTGTTCGAGGTGAAGCCTTCCGTCATTTGTTTCCAGGAGTATAACGTCTGTTTTTTTCAGCAGATCCTGGATTGAATCCACAATCTCAACACCAAGTTTCTTTACATCTTCAGTATATCCGGGAATCCTGTCGACACTCGATTTTATGTCGTTGCTTCCTTTAGGATAGGCAGCCGTTACCCTGTAACCTCCGAATTCCGGACCGGCGGATGGATCGTTCAGCGTGCGCGTAAAAGCGGTTGCATGAGAAGTATCGAGCCCGATGATACCGACCCTCCTGCTGGCAGTTTCCTGATTATTTGCATAGATGGATGTTTTGCCCAAAATCCCAGGCCGGCAATACCGGCAGCTGATGTTTTGATGAAATTTCGGCGTTTGATCTGGTTTTCTGCTGACATGGATATTCTGTTTAACTGATAAATCCATAATTATTAAACAACATCAGGAACAACATATGGTTTCCGGTATTTTCTTGTCAGCAGGGCATCCGCTGCCTTGTCCTTTACAAATTTTTCCTTTGCCCCATCAAACGTCAGTTCCCTTCCAAGCAGGTATGAAATGTTCGCCAGAAGAGGAAGCGATGATGAAAGATGCCCCTCACTTATATGGCAGTTAAGTGTTTCATCCTTGCCGGACCGGATCGCATCGATGAAATTTGCAAAATGTTCGGTCCCGCCCGGAGCTGCCAGGAAAGTAGGATCTGCAGCTTTTTTCTCACTTGTTGCTGAACCCGCAAATGGCTGTCTCTCACGCCTGCGGAATGCTTTCCATGTATCTCCATCGAGCTCAAGATATCCTTCAGTGCCGTAAAAAATATTACCAATCTGGATCCCGAGTCCTGACTCACTGTTTGTGTACCGTCCCCTGGTTTCAAACTCAAGGACTTTGCCATCCTTGTACTTAAACAGTGAGGTTTGGGTATTAGGAGTTTCCTGGGCACATTCGGCAGGATTAATTCCAAAAATACCTCCCATTGAATATATTGTAACAGGATGTTCATTCTTGTTCAGGCCCCAGCGGGCGATGTCAAACTGATGAGGTCCCTGGTTTCCGGTGTCACCGTTGCCTGTAGGCCAGAACCAGTGCCAGTTGTAATGAAGCCGCTTCTCATTATACGGGCGGTAAGGTGCCGGACCCAGCCATGTATCATAATGTAGCGATGCCGGAGGAGTTCCGTCAGGGGCAAGTCCAAATGAATCTCTGGGTTTATAGCAAAGACCTTTTGCCATAAATACTTCACCAATTCCACCCGCGTGCAGGAGCTTTATTGCCTCGATGACACTGGCGATGGAACGGTTCTGGCACCCGGTCTGAACACGGACGTTGTACCTGGCTGCAGCCTCAACCATTTTTCTCCCCTCGAATACGTTATGACTTGTGGGTTTTTCTGCATATACATGTTTCCCTGCCTGACATGCCCAGATCGCGCTTAATGCATGCCAGTGGTTAGGAAGCCCGAAAGAGACAGCATCAACCTCCTTATCATCAAATACCTTTCGCATGTCCCATTCTGTAATGACATTCTCTCCTGACCGATCCTGTACCAGCTTTGCCGTCGGAGCAAAGAACTGTTCATCCGCATCGCAAATGGTCTTGATCCTTACGTTGCGGTTATCTTTTAGAGCACACCAGCTGTTGATGTGATCCCTGCCCCTGCTGCGGAGTCCGACCACGGCAAGATTAATGCGGTCGTTTGCACCCACCACTGAGGCATAAGTCTTTGGACTGAGGCCAAGGCCACCTATTGTGATCCCTGCAGCACCAACTACTGTTGTCTTAATAAAATCTCTTCTGTTTGTCATTTGTAAATAGTTTTTATTTATTCCAAATATTTTCTTACCCCCATCCCAACCTTCCCCCAGGGGGAAGGAGAAGTCAATACTTTTCCCCCTTGGGAGAAACAGGAAAGGGAGTTATTTTTTCATCTGTTTGAAAATAGTGAGCTGTTCTTTCATTGCAGCTATTCTGTCGGCTGGTTCTGTCCGGGCTTCAAGAAGGATCCATCCTTTATACCTGATACTGTTAAAAAGATCAAAAAGCTGCTGATAAGGATAATCCCCTACATTTAATTCGCGGACATGTACAGTGTCGCCAAACCATTTCCTGACCATATTGAAGTTCCCCTCAAGTCCGGGCGGAAGCAGATCCTGATCATTGCAGTTCCAGCACATCTTAACGTTCGTCTCGGTGACATGCTCGAAAATTGCCTTCATATTTGGTAATTCCTGTGTAAGATTGCCATGAACCTCAACCCTTACAAGCTGTCCGTAGTCCTTTGCAAACCTGCCGACTTCATTAAGTGATGCTCCGATCTGTGCAATTGTTTTTTCTTTAGGGACACCTGCAGGAAGATCGTTTGGCTTGACCTTTATACCTGTAGCCCCGATATCCTTGCAAAGCTTAATGTACTCTTTGGTTTGTTCAATATTGTTCCGGAGCTGGGACGGATCGGTGCTGTGATATTCAAAATTTGCACCATAGCCTACGCATTCAACCGGACTGTCGGCAAAGCGTTTTTTTACTTCAGCGCGCTGAGCGGATGAAAGGTTTATCTCAACCTTATGTGCATGCTGGGTCCTGAGCTCAACACCCAGTAATCCGGTCTTTTCACAATTGGTTATAAGCGTTGGAAGATCCCAGTCATATCCCCACATATAAGTCACAAGACCAAACTTCATTTTGCTCTTTGCCATTAAAGGCATGGCCAGTAACTGATTATACGCAGCCAGTCCTATTCCGGCTGTCATGCTCTTCTGCAGGAAACGACGACGTGTAATGGTTTTCATAAAACTGAAGAATTAAATTCTCTGATTTTCTATTGATTTGAATCACATAATCGCTTTCATCCATGCTTTAGCCATCAGCTGGGCCCCGGCAAGGGTCGGATGAACCCCGTCGCCTGTCCAGTATGATCCCGGAGCCTTCTTCTGTGCCTCGTCGTAAATGCTCTGATACGGAATGTAAGTTGCCCTGAATTGCGTAGCTATCTCTTTTGCTATCTTCTGGTATTCGAAGAATTCAGGGTACCACCTGTCATCAACAGCTTTTACCCCCTTAACCGCAAATGGTTCACATATAATAAGCTTAACATTGGGAAGTGCCTTCCTTGTTCGTTCCAGGAGGGCTATGTAATCATTCCTGTAGATCTGGGGTGTCCCGTCGTATCTTCCATCAAGTTTATGCCATATATCATTTACGCCAATCAGTATGCTAAGGACGTCAGGCTTAAGCTCAAGGCAATCCTTGTCCCACCTTTCGGCGAGCTGGAAAACTTTATTTCCTGATATTCCCTTATTGAAGATTTTCAGGCTCAGCGAAGCATATTCACCTAAAAGCTCAGCCGCGGCAAGAAATGCATAACCGTTTCCCAATGGCCGGGCATTATTGAAACTGTTATCCTCCCTGTTTCTTCCTGAATCGGTAATTGAGTCACCCTGGAATAAAATTACCTGATCATTTAAAAGTTTTATTGACTTTATTTTTGCAGCCGGCAATGACGCTGAAAGTATGTCCGGGATGCTTATCGCAGCCACAGCGCCTATAGCTGCTTTTTTAATGAAGCTCCGGCGGGAATTGAAATTTGAGTCCATTCTTGATGTTTGTTTATGTAAAGCTACTTTTGGAATTCAATTTTAAATCCTGGCACCTGCCATTCCGGGAATTTTGATGGTTTCTTTATTATCATTCCGCCGGCAGTCTGCGTCCACCTGATCTTTACATCACTTCCGAGCATCTTTACAGTGGCAACAGGTCTTTCTGAAAGCTTTGAGTTTTTACTCAACGATCTGATCAGGATATCCTCTGCCGGCGTTCCCAGGCAGAAGGCATACAAGATACCATCTTTTGTTGTAAAACGGATATCCTTTGAGTTGAATTTATAGTTTTCGTTGAACCGGCCCGGTTTAAAAGCTCTTGATTCCGCAGATACTTCCCCGAAGATCTTCCATGGACGTGTGCCGTAAATCCCTTCCCCGTTGGCAGAGGTCCATACTCCTGTTTCCTCCAGTATTTTCAGCATATCGGGTTCAAGATCTCCTTCAGGAGTCTGGACGACATTTAAAAGAAGATTACCGTTTTTACTGACTATATCGACCAGCATCTGAATAACTTCAGTGGCGGTTTTGTATTTCTGGCCTGTCCGGTAATACCAGTCGCCAATTGATGTATCAGTCTGCCATGGATACTGGTTTACCGTATCTTTGACACCCCTTTCCACATCTTCAACCCATTTCCCCCCGGAAGCTTGTTTGCAGGTATAGACAACTTCGAGTTTTCCTTCGTTCCGGGTTACATCCTGATTATAGTAATGAGCTATAAGATTCCTCCCGACATCTTCAAACGGCATTCCACTGTCGGAGTAGAGCAGATCGGGATGATAATTATCAATCAGCTCTTTAATACTGCTGAACCATTCTATCTGGAAGACAAGATTGTTGGTCAGCCATCCTTTATCGTCAGGCGTTGTGGCGGCATGGTACAGGTCACTGTATACCGGATTGGTGCCATCATACGGAACGCCGGCTTTTGGTCCCTGGCTGTCGGATTTATGAGCATCCTGGAACCAGGTAAAGCTCGCACCAAGATGTTCAGATACTCCAAATTTCAGTCCCTGTGCCTTCGCGGCTTTCTGCCATATCCCCACAACATCCTTTTGAGGACCCATTTTTACGGCATTCCACCTGTGAATATTCGAATTCCACAGAAAGAAATTGTCGTGATGGGTTCCCATGCTGACAAAATATTTAGCGCCGGCTTTTTTATAGAGAGCCATAAGCTTTTCAGGATCCCATTTTTCAGCTTTCCAGAGCGGGATGATGTCTTTGTACCCGAATTCTGAAGGATGACCATAGTTTGCAACGTGATATTTATAGGCAGGATCCTTCTCCTGGTACATCCTTCTTGCATACCAGTCGCCCTGGCGGGGTACTGCCTGCGGACCCCAGTGGGACCAGATTCCGAATTTTGCATCCCTGAACCAGTCGGGATACTGGTTTTGCTGGAGGGATTCATCCGTTGGCTTGTAGGGGCCATCGGCAATCGGAAGCTTACCCTTCTGCGCTAAGGCAGAAACGGAAAGAATCAGAGCCAGTAAGCTCGTGACACATGAAAGTTTGATGAGGTTTGTTTTCATAGTTTTAAATATGAGTTTAAATTAGTATGCTAATATTTTCCCTATTGATGCTCCTTGTCCTGTGCCACTGACGCTCCTTCGCCGGTCAGTGCCTTCGGCCTGAGCTCTGAGCCTTTATAAATGTACCAGTACGCCAGCGGAATAAAGAAAAGGCTGACTACTGTACCGAGCGACATCCCTCCAATCAGTGCAAGAGCCATCGGACGCTGAAGCTCCGATCCTATACCCTGACTGAAAAGTATCGGGGCAGTGGAGATAATCGATGCCATGGCAACCATAATTATGGGTTTCAAACGTCTGGAACCTCCTGCATAAATAGCCTCCTTCAATCCCAGCCCTTCCTTGCGAAGGTTATTTATCGTATCTACTTTAAGGATGGAGTCATTGATTATGACCCCCGACATCACTATCAGCCCGATCATTGTCATAATGTTGATCGTCCCGCCCCATAGTTTTACAAGCAGAAGGGCGCCGGCAATATCGATCGGGATCTCGAGCAAAACGATAAATGGCTGTGTAAGCGATTCAAACTGGGCTGCAAGTATGAAATAGAGGAGAAGAAGAGCAACTACCAGAATTATCGCCAGCTCTTTAAACAGCTTCTGTCCCGTAATCAGACTGCCACTGAAATCAACAGAAAGATCCTGATTTGAGGTAACAAGATTTCTTATTTCAGCAGTGACAACTGATGGCTTGTTTGTCGTTAAATTCATATTTACTGGCACATACTCACCATTCATCCCTCCTTTGATCGTCTTATAATCATGCACCCGCTGAACACGAACCAATTCCCTTACGGGTACCGGTTTGCCTGCCTTACTCAATACAGATTCAGATGAGATTATCTCGCTGATCTGCTTCTCCTTATCTGCAAGAACAATCGGCAGAAGCTCATAGGATGCTCTCAGTTCACCTATGTTGTTCTTGTTAAGCGATGTTTTGAGAGTATTGTAGAGGGTCATTGGTTCAACATCGTAAATCAGCAGCTTGTCGGGATCGATCCTCAGAAGTATCTTATCTTCAAGCGGAGGATTTGAAATTCCTGCACCGGGCCATTCCCCGTTCAGTTTTTCAACAATGCCGGTCATCAGGTCAACAGGAGGAACCTCTTTCTCTTTAAGCAGACTCACTTCAACTACCAGCGGAGTTTCGGAAGCTGAAAATATCTTTTCGAATATGTTCTGCTGGGCTGCAATATTAAATGTCGCTCCGGGATAGTTTTTCCTGAGGAACTCATAAGAGTTCTTTTCAATCACTTCCCTTTTTCTGAAGTCTTTGGCTTTAATATATACTTTCGACTGGGTGTACGACTGATCATAATCCCTGTTAAAAAGGAATTGCTGTTCACCTATAAATGAGTTTGTCTGAAGAGCCAGATCCGCCGTTAGCCTCTATCATCTGCCTGATCCTGTTAAGGTTCTCATCAAGATCGATATTCTCGTTCCAGTCGACCGATACAACAAGCTCATCCTGCCGTACTGCCGGGAATTTCTCTTTTTCCATTGTTATGAAAAACCCGATCATTATAAGGATTATCACACCGAAATGTGATCATCGTTGCAGTCCTGTATCTGAAAAAGAAGTTCATTCCGCCTTCGTACTTGTCCTCAAGGTGTTTGAGGCTGATCTTCTTAACAAGCCTTGTCAGTGCACCTTCTTTCCCGTTTTTATAAAGCAGGTAGTATATTGTGGGAAGAAGTGTAACACCGACAAGCAGCGATACCCCCTGCCCTATTACAATTGCAATTGCCTGATCGTAAAACAGTGCGCCTGAAATCCCGCTCAGAAAAATCAACGGGATAAAAACCGCACATGTGACAAGAACTGATGAAATAAGCGGGGTTATGACTTCATTTGTTCCTTTAACGCAGGCATCGGTAAGCTTCAGGCCCCTGTCGATCCATTGGGTAATATTTTCTATTACAACTATCGAGTTGTCGATCATCATCCCGATGCCGAGGATCAATCCTGCAAGCGATATAATATTTATCGAAAGACCAACGAGATAAAAGAACAGGAGGCTTATGACCAGTGTTGCCGGGATGCTGAAGCCGATTATCAATGGTGATTTCCCGTCCTTGAGGAAGAAGAACATCAGCACGAAAGCCAGTATTCCACCCGCCAGCAGGCTCTGCCTGAGATTTGAGATCGAATAATCGAGAAGCCTTGTCTGATCCTGCGATATCTCAAATTCCATTTGCGGGTAATCTTTCCTGAAGATGTCGAGAATTTCTTTCATCTTTGCTTCAAGCGAAGCCATCTTTGCAGTCGACTCCTTGATAATTGCAAGCGATATTGCCCTTCTGCCGTTCGAATAATATTCGCCCCTCGGCCTCTCCTGCCTCATCCCCACTTCAGCGACATCTTTTACCTGGAGTATCCTGTTGCCTGTTTTCAGATAGATATCCCCGACATCATTCAGCTCTTTGAGATATGAGCTGAATTCGAGGTTATAGAGGTATTTCCCGTCTTTCACAAGAATGCTCCCGATGTTGATGTTGTTAAGCTGTACCGCCTGCGTGATATCATCGTCCGTTATGCCCAGGCT
>CAWHGX010000034.1:0-68920 GCA_963828775.1 uncultured Bacteroidales bacterium
ACGATGCGAATGGGGAAGTCATCAAAAATGATATGCCCAAAACATTCCAGGAGGCACGTAAGCGCGACAAACAAGCTTTCGCAGATGGGAAGTTCCGGAACAGGCGGGAAAAATGGAAAAACGGCGCTACCCGTGAGTATCTGAAGCAGGGAGAATCGCTCCTCTGGCAGGATACAAAGGCAAGTGGCAGAAGGATTCTCATAGCCATGTTGTTTATTTTCGCCGGCATCTATGCCGGATTATTTATGGGTGCATTCCCCTATGCGGAGAAGGTGTTATACAGGTTCGTATTGTTCTTTGATAAGATACCGGCATTAGCGGTCTTGCCAATACTGTTCATCATCTTCGGTCTTGGAGAGACTGCAAAGATCGCGTTAATCGTTATCGGCGTTGCTCCTACTGTAATTCTTGACACCTTTCTCAAGGTGAAAGAGGTGCATGATGAGCAGCTCGTCAAGGGCATGACGCTGGGAGCAAGCCAGCCGGAGATTGTTTTCAGGATTATTTTTCCGCAAATAATCCCTAAAGTGCTCGATACAGTGCGTCTGAACTTCAAAGCGGTTATTTTGTTTCTTATCGCTGGCGAGGCACTGGCAGCGGAAGCAGGTATTGGTTATCGTATCTTCGTCGTCCGCAGGTACATGGATATGGCGACTATTTTTCCTTATGTAGTCTGGATCAGTATGCTGGCTTTCATGGTCGACATGGCATTTCGCGCCTGGATTAAAAAACAATATCAGTGGCTGAACAAGTAATAGTTGTATTTTATGGAAAAATACATTGACAGGAAGTATGTTCTAGAATTGTTCAACACTTACCAGGAGTATGGTGGGCGAGTCATCCTTAATGATATCAGCCTGCGTATTCGTAAAGGAGAATTTGTCACCATCGTGGGTCCCACCGGCTGCGGAAAGTCAACATTGCTGCGCATGGTCCTGGGATCTGAAAGACCCAGTCAGGGCATAGCTGCTATGGATGAGAATCTCATTAAGCGTCCTGATCGCCGTCGTGGTATCGTCTTCCAGAAGTACTCATTATTCGATTTCATGAACGTTCGGGATAATGTGATGTTTGGTCTGGAGCTGGAGCAATTTAACCTGGCGGATAATTACCTCAGGAAAATGCTTCCTTTCTTCTATCGGACGAAAGTGAAAAAGTTTCGTGAAGAAGCTGATCATTTTTTGGAGAAAGTTGGATTGCTGGAGCACGCATACAAGTATCCTCACCAGTTATCAGGAGGACAACGGCAACGGGTGGCTATCGCTCAGGCGATGATCATGAGACCGCAGATACTGCTTATGGACGAGCCTTTGGGCGCGTTAGACGTAGGGACTCGAGAAGCTATGCAGATATTCATCCAGGAACTATGGGGTCAGACGGAGCAGACCATCCTGTTCATTACCCATGACCTGGAAGAGGCTATCTTTATGGGCACGAGGCTTATCGTGCTGTCACAGTACTATAGGAATGGTGGACAGGATGGGTCGAAGATAGTACAGGATATAAAGATCCCCTGGCCACAACCACGACCAACGACTATTAAGCACACCAAGGAATTCAATGACATCATGGAGGGCATTCGTCACACAGGGCTTGATCCTACTCAACTGCATGATATTAACGAGTTTAATATCCAGCATGAGGACGCGTTGTGCTCTGTAAGAAAGTTTGGAGAAAAGTAATTCGCCTATGACACCGTTATGGTTATGGAAGAAAACAATAACCCACCACCGCAGGAAGTAGTAAATAAATTGACGCGGGAACTTGAGAACACGAAGAAGCTTTTTCAACAGAAAACTGATGCTGCTAACAAGCTCCAGACTAAATCTGATGAGCTTGACCAACAAATCATTCATCTCCGTACGAAAGTGGATGAGATGACGATTACTTTAGCGAAAGCCAAAGAGAAACTGTTTGAACAACGCGACATGCTCGAAGCTCTCACCAGGGAGCCGCTCCCTTTGGCCACTGTTATCAAGACGTATATGAATGATCCTGGTGTGTGGGCTGATCACGGCAATTATTTCAAGGACAATGCAGGTCATAATGAGTACAAAATCGGACTTATCGTACGTATTAAGCCTGAGAGTGAACGATCGCATGAATCCATTGCAGAAGGTGAGGTCAAAGCCAAACAGAAGCATGGGTGGGTGACGGTTGAGTTTGCGGATGGTAAGAAAGGTGACTACCAAACTGATGATCTGCTCCTGAAAGATCGTGATGCGATGGATCGCGATCGTTACGGCACAGCGGTCCTGCACTTCGAAGGACGACTCGTGGAAGTCATCTTCCCTAAGCACCTTCACGGTAAATTGTTACCAGGCGACATGGTCAGGCTGTCACCTTCTACGAAGCAGATAGTTGACAAGACTGAAGGTATCATAGCCGGGAATATAGGTATCATAACTGAAATCGTCGATGATGAGAGTTGTGAAGTGGCCATCGGTAGCGGCAAATCGGTCGCTTACAAGGGTCGCTCTGCTGATGTGAAGAAAGGTGACCGGGTTGTGCTTGATCTCTTTAATGTAATTATAATCAGGAATCTTGGGAATATTGAGACGAGTTACACTTTGAATGACTGGAAAGAGGTATCCTGGGACGATGTTGGTGGTTTATTTGAGGCAAAGCGTATAATGCGTGAAATCATCGAAGGGCCTCACCAGTTAAAGAAGTTCTATGAGTTCTATCGTAAGAAGCCGGTAAAAGGCGCATTGCTTTTCGGTCCTCCCGGATGCGGGAAGACGCTCCTTGCCATGGCTATCGTCACGGCGTTAGCTAAGATGTATGGTATAGATGCTAAGGAGGCCATGCAGTCAGGATTCATCTATGTCAAGGGTCCGGAACTTTTGGAAATGTGGCTCGGTAAGTCAGAGGAGGCTATCAGAAGTTTGTTTTCCAGAGCTAAAGCGCACAAGAAAAAGTATGGCTTTCCAGCAATTATTTTCATTGATGAGGCAGAAGCATTGCTTCGGAAGCGCGGTTCAGGCATCAGTTCTGATATTGAGAGTACGACTGTGCCGACGTTTCTGTCGGAGATGGGAGGTATGGAGGAATCCAGTGCCCTTGTTTTGCTGGCGACTAACAGGGCAGATATTCTTGATCCTGCGGTAGTTCGTGATGGAAGAGTTGATGTTAAGGTGTATGTTTCCCGGCCGACGTTAGAAAGTGCCGGGGAAATATTCAATATTCATTTGAAAGGAGTGCCGCTCGCAGATGGTTTGAAGAAGGAAGACGTTGCTGCTTCTGCTGCGAAACGGTTATTTTCTGATGAGTACAAGTATTATGCTGTCTTTGATCGCAAGGATCCTAAGACACCAAGACATTTTATGCTCAGGCATATAATCAATGGTGCTTTAATTGCTGGCATTGTGGATAAGGCGACAACCCTTGCTATCCGTCGCGACGCTGGTCATCCTGATAAGAATCCTGCCGGCATCCGGGAACAGGATTTGATTGATGCCATTGATGAGGTGTTCAGGCAAAATATTGGTTTGGATCATGAGGAGCCTTTGAGCGAGTTTATCGAGAATGAGGGTATTGAGGTTGTTGGTATGGATAAGTGTATTACCTTGAAATCGGGGTTGACATGAAACGGCGTTTCAGGCAGAAACAGGATTTGGAACCAAAGAATGACCCGGAAAAAGATAAGGGTTTATCGGATGATAGTGCCCGGGAGAACGTCGATATTGATGATGTTATCAAGGAGATCGATACACACCTGGAGTCTCCTCAGGATGCTCCCAAAGAAGAGTAATTCTTTTCTTTTTACAAATTAAATTTGTCTGATAGTTTATAATAATTAAAGCATTAAGATAAGGATATTTCTTAACCAAAATCATATGAGATAACTTCATGTTTATCACTATCAATTGTTCCAATCCCGCCATTAATACACCCCAGAATTTGATTGCGGGTATTACTGTTATTATCAGGATTAAGCCATGAAGCATAGGGCGAAATGACATGTTTACACGAAACATAGTCAAGGGTAGCAGGATTATCACAAGCAAGGATTGTTTTAGTTTCCGTTGCAGCCCCAGTTCTGGTTAGATGTCCGGACCAGATTGCGCAGGTAATATATAATACCGGGCTATAAATTGTTTGGATATATCGAGCTGCCAGTTCTCCAGCATAATATGCATTGTTTCTTGAGTATGATGCCCTATGGATATCATTACATATTTTACCTTCATGTGTTATCGTTACATTACTACCAAGGTGTATTTCGGTCGCACCGAAAAAACACTTGACCGCACTGGTAATACCTGCATAATCATCTTCACCATTGCCATGGTTGTTTAATGTAGGCATGAATATAGTCCTGACCTTCCTTCCGGTATACGCTCCGGCCTCCCAAACACCATTTTTCATATCTATCAATCTTCCCGGAGTATTTGGTGATTCAAATATTGGATACGATAGATATGCTGTTAAATCGTGAAACTGAAAAAAGTCACGGACCCATCCTGTCCCCTCAGACGGACCTGAAATATTAGCATCTGCTGATGCACTCTGCCATCGAACTATTGCGACAGGATCATTATTAGCCTGGTATTCGGCTGCCAGAGTACTCCAGTTATGGTTAGCCCAATTATTCTTTCTATACTCCAGGGGAGCATGGAAGCCGTTTCTTGTTTCATGCCCATAATTTTGGATATTATCGCAGATTAGTACCTCGCCAGAGAATCCAGGAATCTCAAGTATTGCATCAATTATGTGTTTTATGCATTCAGTATTTGTGTACCCCTGATTCGGCCATTGCCCGTTGCATTTAAGGACGACCACGTCCGTGGGATTTATATATTTTGATATGCCCCCTGCAAGTTCCAACAACTTAGTAACATTTTGCCGGACAGTGCCATTTCTAATCAAAAATACCTGGGTTAAGACAACCGCTGGTAAATTTACATTGTTTACCACATCCTGAATACCCATGCTTGAAACCAAACCTCCTTCTGCAGTTTGCAAAGGATTAGTAGAAGGTTTGGTATATGCCACTTTCACTATATCTCCATATACAACAGGGATTGAAAGCGTTAATAACACCTTAGTTCCTGAAATAACAATAATGCTAACACCTCTTGCCACAGAATTTACCATAACTGAAAATGCTGAGGAGAGAGGAACAATATTGGCCAGAGTACTATCATAAGTCATTTCAAGTAAGGAGGGGGCATCATTCTCTATTGCTGAACCTTGATAATCCGGTATTGGAGGCTCATCTCTCTTGCATGCCATTGGGAAAGCAATTGCGCTTAATGCTAAAAAAGATTTCTTCAAGAAGGAAATCCTTTTCATTTTGGGAAAAGTCAGGTTTCCATCAGACTTTTTCATATATAAATATGCATAACAAAAAAATAATATTTATCCGGACATCCAGGATTTAGCGTTGTCCATTGATGGTCAATTTATTCCGTCTTAAGGTGGCGAAGGTCATTGACCTCTCTAATCTATACGCCAGATGCTTCTGAATCAAGGAATTCCAACATTTTAAAAATGTCCTCAACCAATCTCAGGTTAGATACTTCATCCCATTCCGCTGCTACTGTTTACAGACCTGAATAAATCTTTATTCAAAAAAACACTTTGTTCTGGAACTTTTCTTTTAAGCAATGAAAGATAATTAAAATATCTCCGGAAAGTCATTTGTCAGCACCAGGCTAAAGCTAAACAAATTAACCAATATTTGGTTGTACAAGAACACTATTGAGTAAGTACATTAAAAATACTATATTTGATTTACACTTTTTAGGCTGATTAGCGGAACCGGATTTTATCCGCAAAAAAACGTTTATTAAAAAAAGGAAGGATACCTTTCAACAAATATTATTATAATGGACAAAGAAGAAATTAAAAGCAGGGTAAAAAAAGTTACCGCCAAAGTACTTGAGATTGATGAATCTGAAATCCCTGAAAATGCAAACTTCTCTTTCGATTTAGGAGCCTCATCCATGCAAAGTCTCCTGCTTGTTGCCGGCTTTCAGGAAGAATTCAACATTGAAATGGATGAGGAAAAATCGCTGGAAGTCCAGACTGTATCTGAAGCTGTTGACTTTATCAGCACTTACCTTTAGCAAATTCCAATCTTAACAGGCAGGCGATGTTGAACAGAGCAGAAATCCACAAGCGAAATCTTGATAAGGTATTTAATCCCAAATCAATTGCTGTTGTAGGTACCAACAACGTAAAGGGTACTGTTCCCTACGATATTTTATTCAACATTCTGAAAACAGAGTTTACGGGTGTTGTATTTCCTGTAAGTCCGGGTGAAAAATCGATTTGTTCGGTTAAGGCATATAAGTATGTAGTGGATATTACTGATCCGGTTGATCTGGCAATCATTGTTTTTCCAAGTGCGGTTTGTCATCTTGCACTTGAGCAATGCGGACAGAAAGGAATAAAAGGAGTGGTCATCATTTCGGCCGGTTTTAAAGAAGTCGGGGAAAAGGGACTGGAGCGGGAAAAGCAGCTCAGACAGATCGCTGAAAAGTACGACATGTCGATAATAGGTCCAAACTGTCTTGGCATTATCAACACCGATCCTCTTGTCAACCTTAATGCTTCTTTTGCCCGTAAAATGCCTGAACAGGGCAATATAGGCTTCCTGTCGCAAAGCGGCGCCCTCTGTACTGCAGTTCTGGATTATGCTCTGGCAAAGCATATTGGATTTTCGAAATTCATAAGTTTTGGCAATAAGGTTGACATAAGCGAGATTGACCTTATGTATTATCTGATGGAGGATGACAAAACCAAAGTCATCCTTCTGTATCTTGAAGAGGTTACTGATGGCCGTGCATTAATGCAGGCTGCAAAAGATGTTATAAGCAGCGGAAAACCTGTCCTGATCCTTAAGGCTGGCCGCACCGAGGCCGGAGCTTCAGCAGCCGCTTCGCATACCGGATCGCTGGCCGGAAACGATGAAATATTTGATGCAGCCTTTAAACAGGCAGGAATGATACGCTGCGATAACATTGAAGAAATGTTCAATATAGCAATAGCATTTGCATATCAGCCGGCTCCAAAATCAAATAAGGTCGCTATTATAACAAACGCAGGCGGTCCTGGCGTATTAACTACTGATGCGGCCATCCGCGATGGATTGCAGCTTGCAAAATTTTCGGAAGAGACCATGAGAGAATTCAGAAAATCCCTGCCGGCAAACGCAAATATTAAAAATCCTGTTGATGTCGTCGGCGATGCACGTGCCGACAGATATAACATTGCCATGAACGGAGCCTTCAGGGAAAATGATGTTGATGCGGTTTTTGTAATTCTGACGCCTCAGTCAATGACAGATATAGAAACTATTGCCAGAGAGGTGGTAAAAGTGTCGAAGCAACATTCCAAGCCTGTTTATGCTTCTTTTATGGGAGAAGCAGATGTTGCTGCCGGCATTGATATTCTGCTGAGAAATAAAATTCCGCATTATATCCTGCCTGAATCGATGTGCCGTAGTTTCTCAAGGGTTTACCGCTTCTATCGCGACCTCGACAAAGGTTCGCATCCACAGCATATCTATACTGATGTTAATAAAGAAGCTGTTCACTCAATACTGAATGAAGCCATACAGAATAATCATCTCTACCTGCCTGAGGATGAAGCTGCAAATATTCTTAAAATATACGGCTTCCCTGTAGTCCCCGGGAAACTGGCAACTTCACCGGATGAAGCAGGTTTAATTGCCCTGAATACCGGATTCCCTGTGGTATTGAAAATAATGTCAGATGACATAATACACAAGTCTGATGTAAAAGGGGTCGCAATAAATATTAATTCTGTCGAAGAGGCCAGGAACGCCTACACGGCAATTATTGATCAGGTTCTTCAGATTATGCCCGAAGCGCGAATTAAGGGGATACAGGTAAGCAAAATGATCTTATCAGGAGAAGAAGTTATCCTGGGTATTAAAAGGGACCCATCATTCGGACCAATAATAATGTTCGGACTTGGAGGACTTTATGTTGAAATCTTTAAAGATGTCAGCTTCAGGGTTGCACCGATTTGATGAGATTATTGCCGATTCCATGATCAGGCAAATAAAATCATATAAAATCCTTGACGGGATCAGGGGAAAAGCACCGCGCGATATTGCAGCAATAAGAGAATGTCTTATGAGATTAAGTCAGCTTGCCCTTGATTGCCCCCAAATTAAAGAGCTGGATATCAATCCTCTGATTGTACTTGAAGAATTCAAAGGTTCTTTTGTTGCGGACGCCCGCATTTTGCTCAGTTCCTCAACCGCTCAATGACACCATTATCAATTTATCAATAACATTTAAAAAACCAAGCTATGAGAATCATTATTAAAAAAGACCAGGGTGAATTAGGTAAATGGACAGCTTCATATATTGCTGATGAAATCAACAAGGCCAAACCAACCGCGAAGAAGCCATTTGTCCTGGGTTTGCCAACAGGATCTTCCCCTTTGCCGGTTTACAAAGAATTGATAAAAATGTGCAAGGCAGGCAAAATTTCCTTTAAAAATGTGATTACCTTCAATATGGATGAGTACGTCGGACTTGATGAGAATCATCCTGAAAGTTATCATTATTTCATGTTTGATAATTTCTTTAACCATATTGATATCCCGAAGGGAAATATTAACATTTTAAATGGGAATGCAAAAGACCTTGAAAAGGAGTGTATCAATTACGAAAAAAAGATCCGGGCTACGGGAGGGATTGACCTGTTCCTCGGCGGAATTGGCCCTGATGGCCATATTGCTTTTAATGAACCGGGATCTTCACTCGCTTCCAGAACAAGGATCAAAACCTTAAGATACGACACTATTCTGGCCAATTCCAGGTTTTTTGGCGGAGATATGACTAAAGTGCCAAAACAGGCTCTTACTGTAGGTGTAGGGACAGTTATGGATGCAAATGAAGTAATAATCATAATTTCAGGATATAATAAAGCCAGAGCTCTGAAGGAAGTCGTTGAAGGAGGAATCAGCCATATGTGGACCGCATCAATTCTTCAGATGCACCAGAGAGGCATAATTGTCTGTGACGAACCTGCAACGTCGGAACTTCACGTCGAAACTGTAAGATATTTTAAGGATATAGAAAGTTCAAACTATGATAATCGGCATTGGTAAGAATCAGCAATAAATACTTCCAGGAATCAGGCAATCCCTTCCTTAAAATGAATTACAGGCATTTAACAAAAGAAGAAATTGACACACTTCTTTCTCACGACTGCCGTGCTGAAAACTGGGGCAGTATCAGCGTCAGGGAAGGTTTTTCTCCAGAGAATATCAGTAACACCCGGTTTGATGGAGACATAAAACTTGGCGTTTTTACCGGAACTTTAGAGGTGGAGGAAAACATTTCAAAGAAATGCGGAATTTACAACAGCTTTGTAAGTAATTGTGAAATTGGCGATAATGTCTATATTTCGGAGGTTAGGAACCTGTCTGACTATATCATTGAAGGGAATGTTGCCATCTCAAATACAGGTTCCCTGGTTGTAAAGGGAGAGACAACTTTCGGTAATGGGACTGAAATTGAGGTTTTAAATGAAGGAGGCGGAAGAGAACTGCCGATTTTTGACAGATTGTCCTCCCAGACAGGGTATTTAACTGTCCTGTATCGCCATGATAATGATTTCACTGCCGCGATCCTTGGTCTGATAAGGGAGTATTGCAAATCAAAGCGTTCAAGCCGGGGATTGATACAAACAGGAGCAAGGATCCGGGATTCACTAAGTATCTGCAATGTTGCTGTCGGGAGTTATGCAACCATCTCGGGAGCGGGCTTGCTTGAAGAAGGGACTATACGGAGCTGCATCGAAGCACCCGTATTTATTGGTACAGGTGTCATTGCGAAAAAGTTTATAATTCTGTCGGGATCAAGTGTTGACGGAGGTGCGATGCTTGACAAATGCTTTGTTGGCCAGGGAGTAAAAATAGGCAAACAATTTTCAGCGGAGAATTCTGTGTTTTTTGCCAATTGCGAAGCATTTCACGGGGAAGCCTGCAGTCTGTTTGCCGGACCATATACAGTCACACATCACAAATCAACCTTGCTGATAGCCAGTCTTGCTTCCTTTTTTAATGCAGGAAGCGGTACAAATCAAAGCAACCATATGTACAAGCTTGGGCCTTTGCATCAGGGCATACTGGAGCGCGGCTGTAAAACAGGCTCCTTTTCATACCTTTTACTGCCCGATCATATAGGTGCTTTTACAGTGGTCATGGGTAAACACTATGTAAATTTTGACACTGCAGATTTTCCGTTTTCATACATCTCTGAAGAAAAGGGGAAAAGTGAACTCACTCCTGCAATGAACCTTTTCACTGTCGGTACCCGGCGCGACATCGATAAATGGCCTGCAAGAGACAGAAGAAAGGATCGTGATAAACCGGATCTTATCCACTTCGATTTATTCAACCCATATATAGTTGGTAAAGTAGTCAATGGAATAAGCATTCTTAATGAACTTGCTGAAAAGGCTGACTTAAAACAAGATTATGTCAGTTACAAGGGCATTAACATCCGGCGCCTTCTTTTAAAAACCACCCGTAAGTATTATGAGACAGCTCTGAAATTATATATAGGCCAGCAGGTAGTGAAACGTATCGAAGGTTTGGATAAATACTCATCACTCTCTGATTTAAGAAATATGCTGACTGCTCAGGGTACGGATGGGACAGGAAAATGGCTGGATATTTGCGGATTGTTTTCACCTGCAACTAAAATCGATGAACTGGTTGATTCAGTCAAAATTGGCAAAATAAGGTCGGTTAATGAATTAAGTGATAAGCTGGCTGCAATTTATAACAACTACGATAAATATGCATGGAGTTGGTGTTCCAGCCTCATATGTCAGCAAGCCGGCGATAAACCTGAAAATCTGCCGGTCGAAAGCCTGATCCAGATTATATCGGACTGGAAAGTAAATGCCATTAAGCTGAATAACATGATCCTGAAGGATGCTGAGAAAGAATTTGACCCCGGCAGCAAATTCGGATTTGGCATTGATGGAGATATTGAAACCAGGGACAATGATTTTCAGGCTGTCCGCGGATCATATGACAAAAATAAATTTGTAATCAGCCTGCAAAAAGAATCCAAAGAAATTGAAGTGAAAGCAGACAGGTTGATTGTTATTCTCAAAAGCTGCAAATGAGATAATAAAGTAGATCCTGTTGCCACGTCATGCTTCAGGTTGGTCCGGTCGAAAACGTCCTGAATAACGATTCGGGAAATTCAGAAAAGCAGTTTAATTAAATTGACGTGCGATTTTTTAAAATATTCCTTTGTCGAAGGATGGCAGGAGAAAATTATCACCTGCCTGTTTTCTCCGAACTCCTGAAGAATATCAGCAGTTTTTTGAGCTCTCTTCGGGTCAAAATTTACAAGTATGTCATCCACGACTACGGGTAAAGGTTCAGCATTAGTTTCATACTCCTCGATAAACCCCAGCCGTAAACTTACAAGCAACTGTTCCCTTGTTGCTCTGCTAAGCTGATCAATGGTTTTCGATGCTTCACGCGAGTCAAAAACAGTAATCTCACGCTTTTCCAGTGCAACGTGGATCCTTTCATACCGCTCTCCGGTTATCTTTTTAAAATACCTGCCGGAATTTTGTATGATGACCGGTTGTTTTTCCTTCTCATATTTTTCCCTTACCTCCGTCAATATCTTCAGGGCAATTTTACCTGTCATCCACTCTTTGTATGCGTCAGCCAGCCTTTGCCGCTCAGTTTCGAGCCCGGTCATTTTTTCAGCCAGTTCCGACTCCCCCTCAATCTGTTCTATCTTGCTTCTCTTCTCTCCCAGCTCAGTGTTTTTGGAATTCAATTCCCTGGTTGTTAACTCTATACCTGCTTCCAGATCCGCAACATCCTCCCTTAAAGCGGCCTGTTCATGCGTTTTAAGAAAATCGATTACATCATCAGCCATATTTATGCCTGCAATCGTTTCGATGGTATTAATGGCGGTTCTCTTTTTCTGTATCAACTCCAGAACATTGCTGTTAACCTCATATTTCTTCCTGAAATCATCTATGTCCCCTGCATTTACAGATTTTAGCAAATCTGAAACTAACTGATTATTACGGGTGAGATTGTTCCGGTTTCTTTCAAGTTCCTTTTTCTTTCGTGATAAAGAATCTTCAAGCTCCTTCTGTCTTTTCGATTGCGATTCAGCGAAATCGAATTCGTCTGCAATCTGAATTACAAGGGTTTCAATACCGGAATCAGCTTCTTTGTTCCTGAGCAGATAACCAATCGATTTTGCAGTGTTTTCAAAATCTTTTATAAATGGATCCCTCATCTCTTTTTGTTTCTTATCCAGATCATCGCGTTCACCAATGTCTTTTTTGAGATGTCCTGTTGCCTTAAGTATTTCGAGCACTGAATCAGCTGATAAATTCCTTTCGAGGTTCAATTCCTTCTCCAGGTAATCCCCGTAGCTTTCCAGGTACTCTTTTTCTTTGTTTTCAACCTCAGACAATTCTTCGTCGATCTTAATTACCGGATCCTCTTTTATAAGATACCTGCGCCCGAAGAAGATCAGCAATGCAATTACTACGCATATTATAGCGGGAACATACAGGGAATAGTAGAAAGCAGGGACAGAAGCCAGCAGAAATACAAGTGAAATCAATGTCAATGCATTTCCCGGATTGATCCGGCCAGCGTTTGCCAGCATACCTTCCTTCCTGCCTTTAAGCTCAATTTTTTCATTTTTTATTTTGTCGAGATCTTCCTTAAAGGTTTTTATCCTGTCCTGATGAGTTATAAGATTTGAAAAATCAATGATATCCTGCCGGGTCCAGTCAGAATTAATGGCCTTAAGCTTTTCAAGGATGATACTGTCAAGATCAATTATCTTCCCTCTGTCCTCTGATCTGTCTGATATTGTCTGCTTATATTTTTCAAGGTTAGTCTTAAGGTAATTGACTTTTGCCTTTTCAGCCAGGATTTCGCTGTTGAATGAAATAGATTTCAATTCTTTTTCAATCTCCCCGATTCCCTGATCCCCGGCGCTTCCCTTCAACAATTCATCAATCCTGTCATTCAGGCTTTTTTCCTCTTTCTCCAGTTCCTTTAATTTTTCCGGACCCTCTTTTGGATAATCCTGAGGTTCAGGCAATCCTGCCAGTTCTTCATCGGTTTTGACCACTGAAACGAAGTTCTCATAGCATTTCAGGTAATCATTCAGCTTCCCTTTTCTGTTTCTATCCTCTTTAAGTTTATTTTCAAGATCAGTTATCTCCTTTTTGAGATCCCGGATCGCGGCAGTCAGTTCCTGGTATTTCGGTAAATTCTCCTGTATCAACTTTATCTCAGCCTTTTTGTCCTGGATTGATTTATAAACAACTGGAATTATTTGTTTACTGCCTCTCTGGCTGTAGATCTGATCGGTGTTGCTCCTGAATGTCATTTATTATTTCCCCAATTGATATATTGCCCATTCCTGAACCGATACTGAATATCTTGTCTTCGACTCCCGAGACTGACAGCGAATTAATACCCAACAGCTCATCAAGGGAAAAAGCGAAGACATTTTCATAAATATCCTTTGTGGCGTTTCCCAGGAACTGGAGCCACTGGGTCTCATTGCCTGAAGTATTCCCATCATAAAACAGAGCAATCTTATCATCTCCCTTTCGTTCAAAAACTACTTCCTTGTTTGTTGATAATATTGCCTTTATCCTGCCGCCGTGACTGCCTCCGTACACAGGAGGCATTCTTTGATCCTTAAACCGGGGATAACCGAATAAAGTATATTTGAAGAATTTCAGCAAGGTTGATTTTCCTGCTTCATTTTCTCCGAGAAGAATATTAATGCCCTTATCCAGGTTTTTGATACTGAAATCGTTGAATATTCCGAATCCGTCAATATAGTATTTCCCTGATGATCATTCTTCATTTGTTAACTTATCCAGCAGGATCATTCTTGCCTTTTCAAGTATCGCCTTTTTAGTATTCTCCGTGAAATCTCCGGCTTCTTTTCTGGCCTGAGCGTTGACAAAATCCTCATCGGCATTGTTAATCAGTTCCGTAAGTTTTTTATCATCTTCAAGATATGTATCAAAATTTTTTAGGATCTCGGCTGAAAAACCGGTCCCGTTTTTAATTTTCTCAATGTCGATGTCAGGTCGGGTATTGACATATACCTGATCGATCCACCTGAAATATTGCTGATTAAGCTGCCCGCCATTGAGAAATTCCACAAGATCATCAATTTCAGCCTTAACATTTATTGATTTATGCAAGCCAGTCCGTCCGGTAAGGTTAATCCTTAAAATGTAGTTGACGTATTCATTGTAGTTTTCCACCTTTTCGAGTGCTTCATTTATTTTGTCCTGCAGGGATTCTATTTTACCGACAGCGGACATATCGATTTCCAGATTCTCGAAACGAATAACCTGCGAGGGGATGAACTCAACAACCGGATCGTGGCTTTCGCTGATCTCAACCAGGTAACAGCCCTTTTCTCCCTGTTCTCCAAAATCCCTGCCCTGTGGATTGCCCGGATATAATATCGCCGGGTTTGAAGCCGAGACTGACCCTCTTTTTATGAATATGTCCCAGTGCCCAGTAATCGAATCCCTTTCCGGCTACATCCTCCCTGGAAAAAGGAGCATAGTTTTCATGCGGGCCAGGAGTGCCAATAGTCCCGTGAAGCACGGCTATGGAAATGGGGGCCGGATCCGGAGCCAGTCGAAATTCAGCCGCAAGATTCCTGCTGACTGCTTTTTCATTGAAGCTAATGCCGTGTATATCGGCAATTGCAGCATCTCCTTTTTTAAATGTATGGAATTGAACCCCGGAGGAATCGAAACGGTGTACATTTTCAGGCAAATCAACGGTATCCAGCCATGATTTCAGGGGATCATGATTCCCGCAGGTAAAATATGTCGGGATTCCTTTATCGGACAATGACTTAAGTTCAGTGACAAATCTTAGTTGTGCCGCCAGGCTTTTGTTTTCGCTGTCAAATATATCACCCGAAATAATCAGGAAATCAATCCTTTTATCTGAACAGAGATCAATTATATTCTTAAAGCTCTTAAAGGTTGCATCCTTTAGTTTTTTTGACAGATCTGAATTCCATCTGCTTAAGCCTTTAAACGGAGTATCAAGATGCAGATCTGCTGTATGTATAAACCTGACTTTCGGCATTTGTATTCCATAAAAATATTGACCCGACCTAAATTAAGTAAAATCTGTTGAACCGTGAGTAAAAATTAATTTCTTCCGAAAATAAAGACGCTAATTCAATTTTTCATGTAATTACAATGTAATTACATTTTTATTCGCCCTTCAGCCCTCCGCCCTTTGCCCTCAGCCTGTTTTATATGAAATTCCCGTCATAATCCGTTGCCGGATCTTCGCTGGAAAGATCAATAATCCTTTGATAGCCGGTATCTCCGTTCTTATGGGTCGAGGAGCCTCCATTGTAGCACCGGGGAATGCCCCATGTGCCATTATTGGTTTTCCCGGCAATATTCGGATCTTTGTGATAATGCCCGAATAGCAGCATATCGATTTTGTTTTCAATGATCTTTTTTAACTCGTAGCTGTCTTTTAATTGCATCCAAAGCTTAAAATCAAATGGGTGATGGTGCAGGTAAACAACCTTCCTGCAGCCGGCAACCTCCGGCCTCTTCAATATTCTTTTTAAACGCCTTAACTGTGCAAGCCCTAATTCACCCTCAGAGAGGAAACGGTCGATCCGGTGCAGTTCCTCGGCTGTTGAATCGAGACCGATAAATGCAATTTCATCAATTATATCGAGCTTTGGATAAGAGATTCTCCGGGATCCATAATATTTTTTCTTGAATAAGCCGACAAATTTCTCATTTCCCAGGACGCCGGTACCATAGTCATGGTTGCCCGGAACAACCAGTACCCTGTATCCGAGTATCTTCAAGCTGGTTTATGGCATCAACAGCTTCATCCGTTTGTTCTGCATGATTGGCATTATCAGCAATATCGCCGGTAATAAGAATGATATAGTTGTATGCCGGTTGTTTAAGAAAGGTGATGTTGTCAATAATAGTGCGAAATCTTATACCGCACTCTTTATGCCCGACATGCAGGTCAGATAAATGAATAATTCTTTTCACGATTCAGTGTATAATTTTTATCGGGTGAACCCGGTATAATAATATTATTCAGGATAATCGCAGACACACCATGTATAGCGTGTCTACTGCTTTTCGCTGTTTTTTATCAGCAGGTAATAAAATCCTATACCCTGCCGGAATTCTTCTATTTTATTCCTTTCATTCAAACCGTGAATTCTTGCCATACTCTTCGGAGGTTACCACAATCGGAGCAAAATTGTATATGTTTTTACTAACTCCGATATACTTCCTGCTATCCGATGCAGCAAGCATCATTGTTGGTGCAACCAGCGCTTCAGGGTATACCTGCCTGATGGTTTTATGGATAGTTTCAAAACCAGGAACATCAACCGGAGAGACAGGAGCCGGCTCTTTATGTCCGTCAAGTTCAAGAAGCCTCACCCTGTCGTCGGAAATCACACTTTTGAGATGTCCCATCACATCAGATGATGTCTCTCCCGGCAATATCCTGAAGTTAACCACTGCTTCAGCCTTCGCAGGAATAACATTATCCATTATTCCTGCATTTATTATTGTCGGCACTGTAGTCGTCCTTACAAGGGCATTTGAGGTTACGCCTCCCTGATAAATTTTCAGGATAATACCTTTAAAAAGCCATTTATTTGCAAAAATAGCTTTCGCATAAAACGGCATTTCCGGACCAATATACCTTATAAACTCATTTACCGGTTCAGATATTTTGGCTTTCATCTGATGGTTTATAATGTTATTAAGAGCCTTATTAAGCACTGTTATTGAAGTCTCCTTTTCCGGGTACGCAGAATGCCCTCCTTCCATTTCAACAGTCATCCTTACTGATAAATATCCTTTTTCTGAAGTTCCGATCAAAGCAACAGGTTTGTTTATCATTGGCACCATTCCCTGAGTTACAGCATATCCCTCATCAATAACAAATTCTGCGTCTGCTCCTCTTTCTTTAAGGGCTGCAGCAATAGTGGAAGCTCCCTCCAAACTGCCAGGTAATTCTTCATTGTGACCAAATGCCAGGTAAATTGTTCTTTCAGGCTGGTAATTTTCGGTAAGAAGTCTCTCAACAGCCTCCATGATTGAAATCAATGCATTTTTATCATCTAGAGTTCCTCTTCCCCAGATAAAAGTGCCATCATTCTCTCCGGAGAATGGCGGTTGTGTCCATGATTCTGTTTCGCCTGCAGGTACAACATCCATATGTGCCATCAGGATAACCGGTTTCAATCTTGTGTTTTTCCCTTCCCATGTATACAAAAGACTAAATCCGGAAAATGTTTCCTTCTTCAATTTTGAATGTACCAATGGATATACCTTCAGGAGAAAATTATGAAATCCTTCAAAAGCAACCGTATCAATGGGAGAACCAACCGCATATGAAATTGTGGGAAATGTGACTGCTTCAGATAAATGTGCAACACTTTCATTACCAAAAACAGGGAGCAAAGTCGTTTCGGTTTCTATTTGCCTCGATTTGAATGCAATTGTCTTAATGACAATGACCATTATTAAGAGGCAGAGAATTATTACCAAAAACCGTAAATATTTTTTCATCCTTTGATGATTTTAATTAGGGATATGGTTGAATATTAATCAATTCATTAAAGATATGAATTATTCAGACAAGTCTGGATTCATCATATTTATTCATCTGCAACGGAGCAGTCCAATACGTGGAACAACAATCACATAATTCATGGGTAAGCGCCCAAAAACTAAACGGCCATGGTGAATGTCACAGCCTGACCTCCTTTCATGCCGGGATTAATGAAGTTAAGCTTGATACGCGTTACACCCTCAGGCCAGTAACGCTTCAGCGAACGGTCAGTAACCTCAATGAATTCAATCTCGGGTTTCACAACCCTGGAGTTATACGACATATTCAGGGCAAATCCGTCTCCTTCAAATTTCAGAAGTCCGGGTTTTACCTGAGTTACCTTGCAACAGGTGATCAGGTTTGAGCTGGTAGTCGCATTGGTTAAAGCGTTTAGTTCATATTTATCGCTGATCATAAAACTTTTTCCCCTGTTGAGGGTATAGGTCCGGACCCAGCTTTTAACTTTAGCTGATTCCGGGTAAGCTCCTGCTATCTCTGTTGTGAAGGTTGCTGATTTAGCACTGGCAGTAAATGAAGAATTTTTTGCTTTGAAATTTTCACCCTGCATCTGGTCAGTTCCGTTGATCGCAGGAAGGTTGTGGTATCCCGATTGCATTGTCCATATCTCATAACGTCTTGAGCTGAAAGTTTTTGCGACATATTCTTCCCGGCCAAGATCGATCAGGCATGGTTTCCCGTTGAAATACATCAGGCATGTGCCCACATCGTTGTGGTTATGGCTCTCTGCGTTAAATCCGCCTTTTGCACCAAAAAAGAATCCTGAAAAGCTTCCTTCCCGGTCACGTGCTCCTGCAACTTCAGTATCCGGAAACCAGAAATCGGCAACCAGGGCTTCCTGTGCTTCAGCAGTACGGATCTCATTAATAAGGCCAAGATTTCTTATCTGGTCGAAGATCCTTCCTCCCAAAGCACCTTCTCCCCAATTTCCAAGCCTGGCAAGATATGCCCCGAATTTCTGCATTACCGGGTCACCGATTGCCTTCCCATACCTGTAAACGATCGATGCATTGCCACCCGTAGTTGCATCTGCATCAGCAAAATTCAAAAAGTATGGTGCATGAATATTTGCCTTATAAAAGTACTTCCCCATATTCCGGATGAGCGGATCATCAAAAACGTCAAACCTGCCGCCGGTTAAATTCTTCATAATCTCGAGGCTCTCATACAAAAGAGCGCCGGCAGCACCCCAATAGGAAGGTCCCTCATCACAGCCTCCGTCATCCGAATATCCATTCAGAAATTTATCGAGGGAGTTGAGTATCTTTGTGACCTCTGCCACTTTTTTGACCGGATCTGTCTCGATCATCAGGTAGCTGGTGAGCATATTATAATTAACCCATGGATTCCAGTTATTCGGGCGTCCGCCCTTAAAGCCCATATAGCCCCAGTCATCCCTGGCAAAATACGGAGCAAGAGCCTTACCGGTTATTTCCTGTTTCAGTCTTGATGAAATAAGAGGATGCACCTTGTCAAATTCTTCTTTAAACAGGTACCAGGTCATCGACAGGTTGCTGGTTACCTCTCCTACTCCTAAATCGACATAAGGTTCATTAATGTCAGGAAGCCCGGAACCGGATTTCTGAGCACCCAGATGTGCCGACCATCCCCACCATGTCTGCTCACAGTAATACCATACAGCATTAATTATCTGATCCATAAAACGCCCCTTGCCTTCCACAAGTTCCCCCATTACAAGTGATATGAGAGCATTGCTGCAGGCTGAATATACACTCTGACGACGATCGCCGGAGCGCACAAATTCAAGATAATCGGTTGCCTTAACAACAGGCCAGTTATAATCGAGATAACCTTCAGCTCTTTTAATGTACTCCTGCCTGATATTGGCAGGCAGACTTTCCCAGAATTGCCTCGCTTTGTAATCTGGAAGCTTGTTCCACGAATTGCCGGTGATCATGTCTTTTGACAGATCAATGGTTTTCGCTTCATTTGCGAGTATGTTTCGCTCCCTTGGCTTCAATTCGGCTTTTGCAGGCAGGGATAAGGAAAGAAGAATCAGTGCCAGGGTGGCAATAAACAATCGATTAATACTTTTAGTTATTGTTCTCATTTGTACATATTAATCTTTTGTGACGCGTTACCCGTTTAGGGTCCATCCGTCCCTATATGTACGGCGAAGAAGAGCATTTCCTTCCTCACTGTTGGTGATACGGCCATTAATGCCATCATATTCAATTTTTTTACCAACCCGGTAAGCAATAAGACCAAGCAGGAGATTTTCGATCATATTACCGCCATACTCAAAATCGCATGAGGTCTTCAGATCACCTTTGCAGGCATCGATCCACTCCTGCTGAAATCCTCCCATATCAGGGATCTGCTTTTCTTTGGGACGAGGTTGAAAATAAGTCAGGTCCGCTTCATTTCCGGCAGGGACCAGTGTCCGCATTCCAAAACCTGCAATAAGCAGACCCCGGCTGCCTTTGAATAAAACACCATGTCCGATTGTATTGAGATCAATGAAATTTAAGTTATGTTCAGGAAACACACGCCCCTGGTACCAGCCTACTTTAATGGCAGGACGCCAGTCGTTGGCAGGGAACTCCGATATAGCCGACATTTTAACAGGTGTCACATCGGGATTAAATGGATCACCTGTTGCTTCCACAGATGTTGGAAACACGGCATCGATCGCATTCCAGGCCAAATCCATTGTGTGAGATCCCATATCCCCTATCTGTCCAACTCCAAAATCCCAGTACATATTCCAGTTCAGACAGTTTGTACCGGGTCGTGCTTTGTGGTTATCAAAGTATTCCGGATTATAAGGATGAAATGGTGCCGGTCCAAGCCACAGGTCATAATGGAACGACTTGGGCGGAGTACCCAGTAGCGGCAAATAACCGGGTTTTGGAATCTGGCGGTTACCGAATGCATATGCGCCTTCCAGTGTACCGATCGCGCCATCGCGGATCAGCTCCCGGACACGGTTGAAATTAGGATTGGAATGACGCTGAGTACCGTGCTGTGTTGCCACTTTATTCTTGTTTTTAAGATAGTTTGCTCTGACCGTCCTGGTCTCCTCTACAGTAATCCCCAGCGGCTTTTCACAGAAAACATGAAGCCCGCGATTGATAGCCCAGTTAGCGACAAAAGCGTGAGTAAAATCTGTAGTGCAGCAGATCACCGCATTCAGATCTTTCTGGTCGAGACACTTGCGCCAGTCGGTATAGAGCTTGGCATTTGGGAATTCCTTGGCTGCCAGGGCAAGTGCGTTTTCATCAACATCACACAAAGCAACGATATTTTCTTTGCCGATTGCCTGCCAGTGCTGCTGGCCTCTGCCATACGCACCGATCAAAGCGATATTAAGCTTGTTTAGCTGGGAATTCCTTCCGTTAAGAACTCCGCCAGGTAAAATAATAAGGCCGGTTCCAGCCATTGCAGTGGTTTTTAAAAAATCACGTCGTTGAAGAGTTTTTGTTTTCATTTATTGGGGTATTAAGGGTATTAAAAATATATGACAGGTTGTGGTCGTTTAAGTTACGAATAAATTCTATAAGTAAAATTAATCTATCCTTGCGGCAAAGTCAAGTTATGCCCAGACTAACATTTTTTAATAAATATTCATAATTTTGAATGTTAGTATAGATCTGCATCTGATGTATGCCCTTAAAATTCTGGCAAAGCAATATCTGAGGTTTACTATTACAATTTTCGGAGTTGCTCTTTGTTTGATGCTGATGCTGTTTCTGTTAGCCATTTATTATGGAGTATCAGACGCGTCAGTAAGATATGTCCGTGAAAGTGATGCAGATATATGGGTTATGCAGAGGCATGCAGCCAATCTTCTCCGGGGCACTTCACTTCTGACAAACAGCCATGGTTCAATTATAAGTCAGGTTCCGGGCGTAAAATCAATTGCTCCTGTTCTTTTTTTTACTGCAACAGTTAATGTGCCTGATAATACCGCTTCAATGCACCTGGTCGGTTATGATCCGCGGACAGGTAAAGGCGGGCCTCCCGAAATTGTTAAAGGGGATACCCTCCGGAATGATGATCAGATCATACTCGATTATGCGTTTGCTGCTAAATACAGGATAAAAATTGGCGATAAGCTTCCTATAAGGGATGATACTCTAACCGTTGCAGGATTAAGTGAAGGGACCAACCTGTTTGTAATTCAATTCGCATTTATAACCCTTGACGAAGCCCGGAAACTGCTTGGATTTCCGTCAGTCTTATCCTGTTACCAGGTCAAAATTGAGCCTGGATCTGATCCTTTATCAGTTGCTAAGAATATAAGATCTGTTTCCCCTGACTTTGCAGTATATGACCGGGTAACATTCCTGAACAATAATATTCATGAAGCAGAAACCGGGGTCATGCCCTTGCTTTATGTGGTCGCCCTGATAGGGGCAATCGTGCTTACTGCGCTTCTCAGCCTGATACTTTCGGTATACGTCCTCGAACAACAGAAGGATTATGCCATAATGAAGGCGCTCGGAGCTCCTGCAGGATTTATTCCCCGCATCGTTATTCAACAGTCCCTGATACTGGCTGCCGGCGGAATGGTCATTGCCATTCTGTTATTTGACCTGATGTTAAATGCGGTGAAAAGATTTTCACCGACAATTTCAGCGGAATCATCTGTGCGTCAGATATTAATAGTTGCCGGAGGATTGTTGGTGATAAGCCTTTTAAGTTCAATTTTGCCACTTCTCCGGCAACGGCGTATTTATCCTCTTGAAGTATTCAGATGAATCCGGATTCAAACATATTTCCTGCCGAACTTATAAAGGTTACGAAGGTTTTTTCCCGGCCGGGAAATGAGACTGTGGCTCTAAACAACGTCTCATTCAGAGTAAGCCAGGGAGAGCTTGTTTTACTGCTGGGTCCCAGCGGCAGCGGAAAAACAACACTTCTTACATTGCTGGCCGGATTTCAGGAACCAAGCCAGGGAGAAGCATATATTTTTGGTAAAAGGGTACAGGATTATAGTCCTTCGGCTCTGCAAAAGATAAGAGCATGTCAGATGGGATTTATTTTTCAGACCTTTTGTCTTCTTGATTCTCTCAGAGTACTGGATAATGTTACTCTTGTCATGAAATTCGCCGGCATTCCTGAAAAAACAGCAAGGAGGCATGCAGGTGAATGCCTTGAAAGGTTTGGGATCGGCCACCTTTCAAATGAATTTCCCGGGAAACTCAGCCAGGGTGAAAAACAACGTGTTGCTGTTGCCCGTGCAATTGCAAATGGATCCAGGATGATCCTGGCGGATGAACCTACCGGCAGTCTTGCTACTGAACAGGGCATGGCAATTATTGAATACCTTCACGATAGTGTCAGGAAAGACGGGCTTGGTGTTGTTATAGCCAGTCATGACGACCGGATTTCAAAGTTCGCTGACCGTGTGCATTACCTCAGGGATGGAATACTGATCTAGAATTCTACAGGCAGGGTATATCTATATAAGGAAGATAGTTGCGGACAGCACCGGTTTCTACCATTGACGGATCGGTGGAAATGAGTACAATGTTTGAAACAACACGCTGGTAAAAAAAACTCTCAGATGCTTTCAGCAAAGGATCATCAGAGGAACTTCCCCACATCATAATCTGAAAACCGCGTTTTCTGAAATCGTTGTAGATGAAACGCAGCAATGCATTCATAATTCCGGGATCACGATCTCTTGCAGCATAATCAGTGATTATGAAATCTTTGAAACACTCACCCTGCATTGGCAAGGGTAACAGGTTAAAAATCACAGAGAGACTTTTGTAAAGGATCTTTGCCGTCCTGAATTGTTTTCCATAGCGAATGATCCGCGTTTGTTTGAATGATGAGCAATCCCAGGCTGCACATACACCGCAGGGATTTCCTTTCTTGTCGAAAGCAAGATAGTAATTGTCCAGAGTAAGTTCCGGACGATTACCCAGATGATCCTGAAATGTGGTTTCACCATACAGATTGCCAAAGAGCCGCTCCTTATGCTCTTTATTCAAAAGGGTAACTATTTCAGGGATATCCTGAATCCCAGCTTGACGTATGATATAATCACGTGAATTCCTGACCGGCCATGTCAGTATTATATTCCTGACGTCCAGCCGGTTAATTATACGGGAATATGGAATATACGGGAATGATGCATTCTTCCGGCCCACATAATGGAGAGAAGCTTTGTTGCCTGCCAGAATAATCACATACCCGACAACCGAACGGTTATATGTTTCCTTAAAGAATTTTTCAGTAACCTTATATCCGAATCCTTTGCCCCTGGCCTCCGCTGAGACATAATAATCTCTCATATGAAAAACTGTTTCGCGTAAACCGTTCACCATGGCATCATGATAGCCGATCCCACAGAAGCCTTTCAGCTGGTCGAGACGAAAGAATCCATAATAATAATACGGATTGTATCTGATTTCAGCAAGTCTGAAAAAATCCGGCTGCCTGTCGAAGCATACTGCCAGGTTTTCGGTATTATTCGGCGATGACCGCAATACATTGAGCATTTCGGTGTTATGCCTCCTGTCGACAGGTTCGATATTGTAAAGGTCCATTCTAAGTCCGGATTATTGGTACTATTGAATAGAACGGATAACGGTCTTTAAGTACAAGGTCCTCTCCAAGATCGTAATCAGCAACAAGCTCCGGGACAAAGCCGGGAATTTTGTGATTCAGGTGAATATACCGCATGGCTATACGGGCTCCGGGCATAGTCTTGTCCCTTATCAATCTGAACACTCCAGCCATCGAATCCTTCGACATCCAGTCACCAATATTTGATATATGGACTTTGTTGAATTTCCCGGGTTCCCCGGTCTCCAGGACATTTTCGATGGAATTTCCGGTGTATTCAATATTTCCGGTATTTCTGACGAACCTGTCATGGCAGGAAGGTTGAAGATACTCAGGAAGTGCTTCCCTGAACAGGATCCTGTTGAAAAATGTATATTGTAAAAAATAGTTTTCCCTCGCGAGTGTATTACAGCAAAAATTACGAAAGCGCTGAAAGAAAAATTCTCCTATGTTCCTGGCTCCGCTATGAGTTAATCCGGCAGGATCTATTCCACGGTTCTTATAGATCCACGGATGAAACGCAATCCTGAAAAGGCCATTGACAACAAGCCCATTAATCTTCCTGTCAAAGACCTCTTTCTGCTCTTCAATGGAATTGCATTCAAACAGATTGTAGAGGTTCTTTTCCCCAACAATTAAACGTCCTATACCTGTTACTTTTAGCATATATTTTTCAAACCGTCCGCTGTTTATGGCCCCCCCTTTTACAGCATCCGGATTTTCCGTCCAGAATTCCCTGTCGTTCTCCTGTAAGAGAGGCGACATTTCCTCTTTGAAAATTTTTTCACGCTTACTTTCTTCCATACTCATATAACCCAGGAAGGAAGCTGCTGTCATTGAATCAAAATTCAGAGCAGCTGTTTGTTTAAGCCGGCATAGTCTGATCTGGCTGGCTGAGACATCGGAAGCGATTATTTTCACATCACTCAGTGCGGCTATATTTAAAGGGATCTCTCCGGCACTCGCGATACATAATAATAAATCACCTTTAGCCAGCTTAAGTGCCTGATACTCTGTAAGTACATCCTCCTGGGAAATACCATAATTATAAAGGAAACCCTTACTTATGGATTTCTCCATTGTGATCCTTTCTGGTTTGTTAGATCAAAGTTCCTAAAAATTACGAATAACAGTAAAACTGTTAATAACTTCCTCCTTATTGTTATTTATTAGGATTGAAAACTGAAAACGCTATTCCTAACTTTGAATCCGGCCAGCACTCTATCGCCTTTCCTATTCTGGAAATTAGCACAATAAATACTGATTAACAACTTAACAAACGGAGTGCTGGCTCTTTTGATGATTATTGCAAGTAATGAATTTAAATATATTGATCCACAGCATAATATTGTTGTTCAAAATCCGTTTTGTAAATGTTCTGCAGTAAAACTCTAGACTGTTAAGTAAAAATGACAGCTATGGAAACAAATTATTTAAACAAGGGAATTAATGAAAGCGCTTATAAAATAAGCCTTGCAAAACAACTAGAAGAAAACGCTAAAAGATTGCTGGAACATTATCAAAGGATGCAGGACCAGCAAAAGAAGAATGAAACCCAGAAACAGGAGGTCACCAGTTTTGTCTGTGACTGGCAGTAGGAATTAAAAATCAAAAGTTTATAATGTCTGAATTCTGATCCCTCAGGCCGGAGGGTTTTCTATTTTCGTAACTGACCGATAATATTATTTGTACGGGCATCCAAATCAAATTCAGAATCTGTTTTCTCCGCTTAACCATTAATAATGCCTGGTTTTTGGCTGATCAGTTGTTAATAACTTTGCTGAATTGTTATTTAGTCACTAAAAAAATTATTTTCTCCAGTCCTAACTTTGTACCCGGCCAGCACCTATCAAACTTTCCTGCTCTGGGAATTATTTTGACTAACACAATTGATTAATGCTGATAAAACGGGTGCTGGCTTTCTTTATTACTCAAGAATAATATTCCGGTATACAAAAAATTATATGTATCTGCCATGATAACAGGCAGGTAAAAACAGAAAACAGTCTCCCTTGTCCGGGAAACTGCTTTTCATTCAGCATATTACAAGAATAAGTCCCTTGCGAAAATCAGGTCAGTTAAAACTTAAAAGATACGCCAAGATTAAGGTATGAAATCCCATAACCGAGTTCAAGCATTGCTGCAAAGCTTTCCCTTAAATAGTACCTCCCGCCGAGAAACCAGGCCCATTGAAGCCCGCTGGATGATCCTGTGTAATCATCATCATTATACCCGCCAAAATACTCAACACTTAAAATCCCGTAACCCAGCATAAGCCCCGAATAAGTATCAAGTTTATCGACAAGGGGATAATGGAAATTACCTCTGACACCTACGATAAAATTAGTAGTCTTCCAGCCTTTCCTGGAAAACTCATATTTATACGCACTGCCTGCCAGATAACCGCCTGCTCCGATTACGCCTCTTTCCAGGATGTGGTCCTTAACTCCAATCTCAAATGAGGCTGATACAGGAGGAATTGTAGAATTATAATATGATTCTCTGTATAAATTGGATCCAAGTCCTACTCCCAGATTAATGACTTTATTCCCTTTTACGAAAGCAGGCTCTTGTGCAGGAAGTTGTGCCACTGCGAAACATGCAGCAAAGAGTGATATTAAAAGCTTTTTCATCGTAAAGCAATTGTCTTTTTTATCACTTCATAAATATAAATGATTTTAAGTTCAAATCTATTAAGGTTGGATAAAGTCAATTTCAAAAAAAAACAGTTAACCTCATCCGGTAAACTGTTTTTAATTAAGAGCCTGGACAATTATGCTCAACAATGTCAAATAATATTCCTAAAACTTCAGGGCAATTCCAAGGTTCAGATAAGCTATCCCGTAGCCCAGTTCAGCCATTACTGCAAAATTATCCTTGAAATAATATCTTGCACCTACGAACCAGGCCCATGCAATTCCGCTGGATGATCCGGAATAGTCTCCAACGTAGTCATCCAGATCTTTATAACTCACAATATTGTATCCCAGTAACAGACCTGTGTATGTATCCAGTTTATTTACCAGAGGATAATGAAAATTACCTCTTGCCCCTAATTACAAGGTATGAAGTCTTCCAATAGCCGGATTCATACTTGGAAGAAAAATATCCAAAGTAAGGACCAACGCCAATAACTCCTTTTTCAAGTATGTTATCGACTACACCAAATTCAAGTGAAGCTGACACTGGCGGCACCTGCATTTTGTAATAACTGGTATAGTAGTGTGATCCAAGTCCCAGGCCAAGGTTAAGAACTTTGTCCCCTTTTACAAAAGTAGGTTCCTGGGCGATTAACTGTGTTAAGGCGAAACATGCCACAACAAACATTAATAAAAGTTTTTTCATAGTCGCAGATTTTTAGTCAATAATTTTAATTTATAAGATAACAAGATTCATTGAGTTTTGTTTAACCTATATTAAAATATTTGACCAAGTATTGATTTTTTTTTACGATCCTTCAAAAATAAGAAACATAACTGCAGCGAGGAGGGCTCCGACACAAGGGCCAAGTATTGGTACCCACGAATAACTCCAGTCGCTGTCCCTTTTACCCGGGATCGGAAGCAGGAAATGCATAATGCGCGGACCAAGATCTCTTGCAGGATTTATCGCATACCCTGTCGGCCCTCCAAGCGACAATCCAATGCCCAGTACAACCAGTGCCACAGGCAGGGCGTTCAGCGCACCGAGTCCAACTTCCGGTTCTGCCATATAAAGCACTGCAAGAGCAAGCACATAAGTGCCTATGATTTCGGTTATTACATTATACCAGTAGCTTCTTATATTAGGCATCGTACAGAATACTGATAATTTAAAATCCGCATTATCAGTGGCATCAAAGTGTTTCTTGTATGCCAGCCATACCAGGAGTGCCCCGAACATTGCTCCCAGGACCTGGGCACAAACATAAACAGGGACCGATGTCCAGGAAAACTTATGAGCAATTGCCAGAGCCAGAGTAACTGCCGGATTCAGATGGGCTCCGCTGAAGGGAGCTGAGATCAGCACACCAGTAAACACTCCGACTGCCCAGCCGAAGGTTATTACGATCCAGCCGCTGTTATTTCCTTTTGTTTTACTAAGAAGAACATTTGATACAACTCCCCCGCCAAAAACTATTATTATGGCGGTACCGAAAAATTCTGCAAAAAATGGACTCATGGTTTAATGTGATTGGTTATAGTTTAAATTGTTGCTGGTTGCTGGTTACTGTTGCTGGTTGCTGGTTGCTGGTTGCTGGTTGCTTTTCTGTTTTTCATGGTATTCAGTATTCGGTGTTTCGGCAGTCCGGTATTCAACTTTTTTTGACCGATTACCGATTACCGATTACCGAATACCATTTTATAATTAATTACTTCACAATTTAATCTGACGATAAAGCCCAGGCTTCAGCTGCCCGCACAGCACGATGCCATCCTTTTATCAGTGTTTCCGTTCTTTCAGGAGGCATAACAGGCACAAATGTTTTGTCGATCTGCCATTGTTTTTTTATCCCGTCTATGCCCTGCCAGTAATTCACTGCAATGCCCGCAAGGTATGCTGCCCCAAGGGCGGTCGTCTCAGTAATTTTCGGCCTGATGACACTTGCCTGGAGAAGATCGGACTGGAACTGCATGAGATTGTTGTTGACAGTTGCTCCTCCGTCCACCCGCAGTTCTTTGATCTCGATCCCCGAATCCTTTTCCATTGCCTGAAGAACCTCCAGGGTCTGAAAAGCAATACTAGTCGAGCGCGGCACGGGCAATGTGTGCTGATGTCGAACCGCGGGTAATGCCCACCAGCGTTCCTCTCGCGTGCTGGTTCCAGTGAGGAGCACCTAATCCCGCGAATGCAGGGACAAAATAGACTCCTTCGCTATCCTTAACCTTCGCCGCAAGCTTCTCGACATCTCCTGATTTTGCTATTATGCCCAGACCATCGCGTAACCATTGAACAACAGCTCCCGCTATAAAAATGCTTCCTTCAAGCGCATAACGGGTTTCTTCTCCTATTCTCCAGGCGATCGTTGTCAGTAGTTTGCTTTTTGACTCAATAGGCTTGCTGCCGATATTCATCATCATGAAACAGCCGGTCCCATAAGTATTCTTGACCATGCCCGGCTCAATGCACATCTGTCCGAAAAGGGCTGCCTGCTGATCACCTGCAATACCTGCAACCGGTATTTCTGATGAAAACTGCCCGACTGTATAGCCGTAAATATCACTTGAGGATCTTACCTCAGGCAACATGCTTTCGGGAATTCCAAAAATTTCCAGCAGGTCTTTGTCCCAATTAAGTGTATGTATGTTGTATAACATGGTCCTGGATGCATTCGAGACATCAGTAATATGAAGCTTACCGCGGGTCAGGTTCCAGATAAGCCATGAGTCGACAGTGCCGAATGCAAGCTGTCCCTTTTCTGCCAGCTGTCTGGCATCCTTTACATTATCAAGTATCCACCTGACTTTCGTTGCTGAAAAATAGGCATCGATTATCAATCCTGTTTTCTCCAGTATTGTCCTGGCTTTTCCTTCATTTTTCAGCCTGTCACAAAATTCAGCTGTCCGACGGTCCTGCCACACAATTGCATTATGGACCGGCTTGCCGGTTATCCTGTTCCATACAACAGTGGTTTCGCGCTGGTTTGTTATTCCGATCCCGGCTATATCGGTGCTCTTCAACCCTGCTTTTGCAAGGACTTCCGAAGCTACTCCTGCCTGGGAAGACCATATTTCCTCAGGATTATGTTCCACCCACCCTGGCCTGGGATAGATCTGGGTGAATTCTTTCTGTGCAGCGGCGACCGGTAATCCGGAATGATCAAAAATTATTGCGCGGGAACTCGTGGTTCCCTGGTCTAAAGCCAGAATAAAATCATTCATTTATTGTAAAATTATTGATGTTGCCAATATAATATTGTAATAAGATCTAATGATATCATTTTGTTATAAATAGTTTATTACCAGTTCGTTGTATTTTAATATCTCCGTTTCCTGCCATGACTTATTGAATCCAAGCTCTTTAGCCATCAATTCTGCAACAACGGGCCCTGCTTCCCTGCTCACCCTGGCATCAAGGAAAAGAGCTCTTGTCCTTCGTGCGAGCATATCTTCGACTGTCAGTGGCATCTCGTTTCTGCAGATCCATATTATTTCAGCCCTGGTATAAGGAAGACCTGGATGGATAAGATCTCCAAGGTCAGGATAATCATTTATGATCTTTTCAATCTCATCAGCCTGATCTCCGTAAATTTTAAGACGATCCGATTTCAGGTGCTTATCATTTGAATAAAAGCTGAATTTTCTTGTCAGGCATTTCTTCTTTTCAATGATCCCGGCTTTTATTGCCCTGTCAATTGTTTCTTCAGCCATAAGGCGGTAAGAGGTCCACTTCCCTCCTATTATCGAAAGAAGACCGGATGAGGAGAGGGTAATTTTATGCCTTCTCGAAATTTCCCTGGTCGAGGACGGATTATCAGGATTGGCTGCAAGAGGCCTAAGTCCTGCAAAGATGCACTTAATATCCTTTTTTTCCGGAGGTCTTGTAAGATATTTTCCGGCAGTCCGAAGTATGAAATCAATCTCCTGATCAAGGGCTCTTGGTTCCAGGGTTACAGTATCAAGAGGAGTATCAGTTGTTCCGACAACAACCTTTCCGTACCAGGGGATAGCGAAAAGAACACGTCCATCATCTGTTTTTGGAATCATAATCGCAGAATTGCTTTGCAGAAAAGAGTTGTCGAGAACGATATGGACTCCCTGGCTCGGCCTGATCGTCGGCTTTGATGATGGATCATCCATCCTGTGTATCTCATCTGCAAAAACACCAGTTGCATTTATAACAAGTTTACCATGTATTGCATATTCTGTTCCCGATTCAATGTCCTTAACCTGAACACCGGTAATTTTGCCTTTTTCGTTTTTCAGAAGGGTGCTAACCCTGAAATAATTCAGATACCGTCCCTCCGTTTTCCACGCATGCCCTGGCAAGGGTAATGGCCATTCGTGAATCATCAAACTGTCCGTCATGGTAAACAATACCTCCTTTCAGGCCATCATGTTTTAAAAGCGGAAGCCGGCTTAGAGTCTTTGAACGGTTAATAAAATACGATTTACCCATGCTCAGTCTGCCGGCAAGCAAATCATAAAACTTCAGTCCAACAGTATATAAAATAACATCCCACAAAGTATATGCCGGTATCACAAATTCCTGGTTGGCAGTAAGATGAGGTGCGTTTTTAAGCATCAGTCCGCGTTCATGAAGAGCTTCAATAACAAGCAGAATATCTCCCTGCGCCATGTATCGCACACCACCATGAACGAGCTTTGTGCTCCTCGATGAAGTCCCTTTTGCAAAATCCGATTGTTCAAGCAGAAGTGTTTTATATCCCCGCGTAATGGCATCAAGGGCAACTCCCAACCCTGTTGCACCCCCTCCGATAACTATAATGTCCCATTGCTTCTGAGGTTCATCCAGCAAGGTCTGGATTAATGTATTCCGGTTCATCGAAGGAATGATTTATCAGGTATTAATGTTACGAAGAAAATTCAAAAGTTCAATAAAAAATTTGAGTGATGGTGGTTAAAATCACATCATTCTATTTACCCCTGAATCCCTGCCTGCCGGCACGGCCCCAGTGGCGACTTTCGGATATCGTTGGCCGAAACAGCTACGCGAAGCCAAGTGGGGGGTTGGGGGTATATTCAATCAACATTGAAGAATTTCAGGCAGGCTGGCATTTTCATCCTGGCTGAATCAAGAGCAGTTGACGGCAATCCTGTTTTCTTATCAATCCTGAAAACAGAGATGTAATTTGATTTTTGATTCCCGGCAATCAGAAATCTGCCCGTAGGATCTATTACAAAATTCCTTGGCCAGTTTCCTCCGCAGGATGTATGTCCCGCCAGATTCAAAAGTCCGTCATCCCCTACTTTGAAGGTTACAATGGTATTCTCTCCGCGGTTGGAACCATAGAGATACTTCCCGTCTTTTCCGAGATGAATATCAGCGCAATAATTATTCTCTATAAAGTCTTCTCCGATAGTCGGCAAGGTCTGTAAAAGTGATAATCCCCGGTCTTCATCAACATCAAATACTGCCAGGGTGGAACCAAGCTCATTGATCACATACAACCTGGAACCATCTGCATTAAAAACAAAATGACGCGGACCCGACCGTTTGGGAAGAGCGGCTATGCCATTTTCAAGCTGATTGAGCTTCCCTTCTTCAGTGTCAAAATCATAGACAACAATCCTGTCAAGTCCAAGGTCTGTGACATAGACATACCTGCCGGCAGGATCGTGGAGGATCATATGGGCATTTGATCTGTCAGGTTCTTCTTTAACATATAATATTGTATCCGTTATTGTTTCAGGTATCCCGCCATTATTGAGTCTTACAACGGCTACCGATCCATTTGGATAATTTGCAATAAAAAGATACCCGCTGTCGGCCGACATTGAAATATAGCAGGGTCCGGCATAAGGTATCAGCATTTCGTTCAGCTTTTCAAAGCGGCTGTTTTTATTGTCATACTTAAAAGTGGTCAGCCCGCCACCAAACTGACCCTTGAATTCCATGACCTCATTCAGGATATAGAACATTCTGTTCTTTTCGGAAAAACAAAAATAAGAGGGGCTTGGTCCGACATCTGATCCGGAAATAAGTTTCAGTTTACCATTCCTGCTGTTGAAATCAAAGACTGACAGTCCTTTTTCCCCGTCCTTTTCTGTGAAACCGCCAACAAAAAGCTTGTATTCCTTTTTACAGGATGTAAGTGCGAAAACCATGAAAATTGTAAAATAGGCGATTTGCCTGATAACTTTATTCATAATGAAACATTAGTTTATTATAAATGTACTCTTAATGGATTTTAAATTTTCTATCCAGCTCCTCCATTTTGAACCTGATACTTACGATATAGGGTTCCTTATCCTTTTCCCAATGACCGTACGTTGTAACCACAAATGTCCCGTCGGGAAGTAGTTCAACACCGGGATAAGCGCAATCCCAGCTGTGGATGTTATCCTTGAATCTGATCCTGTATTGTCCGGGTTTTCCTTTCACCAGGTCTTTCCACCTGCCGACCCAACCCACCCAGTCACCCTCCGTCGGGCTCCCCTGTCCGGTTTCCGATGCGACCTTGCTGACGTTAACCTCATTGCGTTCTTTTGTGAGCCTGTTGAGATCTTTTCTGAAGCTTAATGGACTTATGTCCCTGAAAACTGCCAGAATCCTGCCGTCAGGAGTATATTTAAGAACGTGTCTGTCGCCGTTCAGTTCATTTTGCAATGGTTTTGGATTGCTCCAGGTCTTTCCCTCATCAGTCGAAAAATATGATCTGGGAATTTGCTCTCCGTGCATTTTCACGAAGCAGAACTGCAAGTGTTTTTCCGTCAGGCGACCTTATCATTCCCGGTTCACAAAGGTTTATATCCCTTCTGCTGAGGATCGGTTCGGGTTTCGACCAGGTTAAACCTCCATCTACAGAAAAGGTCTTATAGAGTGTGAACAAGATCCGGTCATTCACTTTCCTGTCTTCCTCATATTTTTCCTGTCCGTCGGATGTTATAAACCTGAGGTCGTCGTGGAACAATGCCATATAATGTCCTTTCGCGGTATTCAGGGCTGTAAGGGATGCCATCACCACAATCCCACCCCAGTCGCCGGCTGGTTCAAGTTCGCTCCATGTCAGACCGTCATCCCCGGAATGAGCAAGCCTGGCCGGATACAGACCTGAAAAAAGGATCAGGTGTCTCCTGCCCTGCGGATCAATAGTCCTGAAAATCGTCGGGACTTCCTGCGATGTCTTCCAGCTCTCTGGTGTCTTCAGCCGCTGGCTCCATGTCAGTCCGCCGTCGGAGCTTCTTTTATACACAATTTCACCTCGTCCATGTCCTTTCGGATAAACGATAAGAATGGTTTTCCCGTCTTCCAGCAGGACAGTTGTGGGGTGACCGAGGTACTGTCCATCTTCCCTGTCGACCACCACCTGCCGCGGGGTTTCCATGTCAAGGTCGATTATGGGGATTGACAGATAGGATTTGGCTGGTTTCTCCTGGGAGAAAGAATAAGCAGCTATAAAAAGCAGAATACCAGATAAAAAAGACTTTTTCATGGATATGTTAAAAAAAAGAGGCTGATCTCCCAGCCTCTTCAGGTATTTTATGCTTCAAAGCTGTCGCATTCGCGGTAAGCCTGAATGACACGGGCTTCTCCCTCCTTCGTGCCTCTCTGGCTTACCCCATGTTCCATACAGATGGTACCATCATATTTTTTGTTATAGAGGTACTTGAAGATATTCTTGTAGTTTATCTCACCTGTAGTAGGTTCATTCCTGCCGGGATTATCACCACAATGGAATGCTCCAATTTCGCTCCATGCAGCTTCAATGTTGGGGATCAGGTTGCCTTCGCTTATTTGCTGGTGGTAAATATCATTGACAATCTTGCATGATTTCCGGTTCACACCCCTGCAGATAGCATATGCCTGCGGAATCCCCGTAAGAAACAGACCTGGATGATTGATGTAGTGATTCAGTGGCTCAAGGACAATTGTAACACCTTCCGGTTCCATAATGTCACAGCAATATCTGAGGTTATCTATAACATTAGCTGTCTGGTAATCCATGTGGAGTTTGACATCATACCGGCCGGGAACTACCAATGCCAGTTTAGCACCGGTTCTTTTGGCTACTTCAACCCCTTCCTTCATCTGAGCAATCAGCATATCGCGTATCTCCTGGCTGTTCAGCACAAAATCCTGCTTTCCCGAATCGGCCCGGAGAACGAAAGGACCGAAATCCATACCAAGGCGGCTTAATTCACTCATAATTTTTTCCTGCACCGCCGGTTCGCGTCTCATGAGGCCATTGTCAAAAACCGCACGGAAACCCTGGTCATGACAGAACTTAATGTTATCGATGGGATCCTGACCGGCATGCTGGCGGAACATACCAAGACCCGGAGCATATTTCAGCTTGAACGGTGCAGTGGCATCAGTTGCCTTTTGCTGCCCGACGGCTTTGGAAGATCCGATAAAGGCAGGTGCTGCCAGAAATGCAGCACCTGTTGTCGCCTTTTTTATAAAGTCTCTTCTTGAGTTGTTCATAAAATAAAGTTTTAAAACTTAATTTCTGGCAGCTTGTCTTTCAGCTTGCCTTTTAGCCCTTGCTGCTATCTCTTCAGGTGTGGGTGGTACATAAGGCAGACCTGCTACCGGAACCTCTTTTGGAATATCAACCGGACCAAATGCGAATACTGCCGGGCCAAGTTTCAGATCAGAGTTCATCATCTCTTCGTATGTGGTTTCTTTTCCGGTATAAGCGGAGATACGGCCCATGATCCCGATCATGGTTGAGATGGCTGTAGCTTCAAGCTCATTGAATACTTTTCCCGTCCGGATCGCAGTCACAAGGTCGATATGTTCCTGAACATACGGATCGACACTTACACGGTTGGTTGGTTTGCCGTCTTGATCGAGAGGATATTCATATTTCCAGAGCTCAGCACCGGCAAGGTCAAGAATAGTATTTTCACAGTTGGTTGATCCTTTTGTCCCCTGAAGCCTTTCTGAAACATTGGGGGCACATCCGTTTATCTGGCGGCACATGCTGTGAATATGCATCCCGTTTTCAAAGGTATAGTCAATGCTGAAGTTATCATACTGGTCACCTGTTACGCGGCGCAGACGTGAACCAAATCCCACAGCCTTTACGGGATGTTTTCCGAAGAACCAGTTTGCCACATCGAGATTATGTACATGCTGTTCAACAATATGATCACCCGATAACCAGGTCCAGTTGACCCAGTTACGGATCATCCATTCCATTTCGGACCATGATGGATCATTGTCAACATGCCATAGCTTGCCGCCATTCCACCATACATTACCGCCGGTCAGATCACCAATCAGTCCCTGCTGCACCTGCTGCCAGTTGGCAACGTAGTCGCGCTTGTGACGACGCTGGGTTCCAGTTGCGATGCTCAATCCGAGTCCTTCAGCTTTTTTGGCTGTTGCCATAACAGACCTTGCGCCGGTCGGATCGACACAAACAGGTTTTTCGGCAAAAATATGTTTCTTTGCCTGAACTGCCGCAGCCAGATGCTCGGGACGGAAATAGGGAGGTGATGCAAGAATAACAATGTCAACACCTGAATCGATGACTTTCTGGTAAGCATCGAACCCTACAAAACAATTTTCAAGAGGAACTTCCTGGTTTTTCTGCTTAAGAATGCCCTGCCTGCATCTGTCAAGGCGGTCCTGGAAAGTATCGCCCAAAGCAGTGATCTGCAGGTTAGGTCCTGCATTAAGGAAATTAATTGCTGCTCCTGAACCACGGCCACCGCAACCAATAACACCGGCTTTAAGCACCGGACCGTCGGGAGCCTGATCGAGAAATGCGGGGACTTCAACAACTTTTTTTGTTTCACGGGCACAACTTGTAATTATCGTCGGAACGACAACACCGGCTACCCCAACGGTTGCTGCCTTGCCGAGAAAATTACGTCTTGAGATACTTGATTTTTTCATACTTGATCAGATTAGATTTATAAGAATTTAATATTCCTGGTTTTAAAGGATACAGATTGCAACCAAATGTAAATATAGGGATTTTAAAAACCAAAGATTCAGACAGATTTAAAGTTTTTTAACAAAGACCTCACCCTAAATCCCTCTCCCGAAGTGAGAGGGACTTTACATTTGGTTTAATAAGTCCCCCTCTCCCCCGGGAGAGGGGGATTTAGGGGGTGAGGTCAAATCCCGGGAGCGGGGGACGGGAGGGGGTGAGGTCATAAAATCCTGGGAACAAGGGGACATTTAACCTTTTAAATATTAAATTTGCGTACTTCAGGTGTCGCATTAACAGATCTCTATGAGACTATTTTTAAAATATGATTTCTACATAGTCATTCTCATTACAGCACTTTTCAGCTGTACGGGGAAACCCCGGGGGGATATCACTAAAACCGGAAACCTTCCTGCAATCGATCCTGACTATACCGGAATAACAATTCCATACAACATCGCCCCGCTGAATTTTAAAATACTGGAAGAAGGCACCGCATTTTTTGCCCGGTTTTCATCCGGTTCTGAAACATATATCGAAACAGGCAGCAAAGATGGCATTATCACGATCCCTGAGGGAAAATGGAAGAGGATGCTTGAGGAGAATAAAGACAATGATCTCAATATTCAGATCTACTCCAGGAATAAAGACATCTGGTCTGAATATAAAACAATTACCAATGTAATTGCGGCCGAACCTGTCGATCCCTTCATAACCTACCGGTTACTCTATCCGGGCTATGAAAGCTGGACAGAAATATTTATTAAACAGCGAAGTCTCGGAAGTTTCCGCGAAAGATCAATTATTGAAAACAGCCTTGTTGAAGAGAATTGTCTTAATTGCCATTCTTACAACAATAACGGCAAGTCGGATAATTTTCTTTTTCATATGAGAGGAAGTATGGGGGGCACATATTTTAATAACGGAGGGGAGTTTAAAAAGGTAAATCTTAAAACCGATGAGATGAAGAATGGTGCTGTTTATCCCCGCTGGCATCCTTCGGGGAGATTTATTGCCTTCTCATCCAATAAGATAGTCCAGCAGTTCCATTCTGCCCTGAGCAAGAAAGTTGAAGTAAGTGATCTTGAATCCTCCCTTGTACTATATGACTTTAAAAGGAACGAAATGATGGATATCGATCTTCCGGATAAAGAATTGTATATGGATACATATCCGGAATGGTCCCCTGACGGGAATTATCTTTATTTCTGCCGTGCTCCTGTGGTTGGAGGGGTATTTGTGTACGACAGTGTCCGTTATGATCTTTACAGGGTGCCATTCGATCCTTCAACCCGTAAGACAGGTGAAGCTGAACTGATCTTTAATGCCTCATGCCAGGGAAAAAGTGTCTCGTTTCCAAGGATATCATCGGACGGCAAATATCTTGTTCTTACATTACATAATTACGGCTGTTTCCCTATCTGGCATAAAGAAGCAGATCTGCACTTAATTAACCTGGAGTCAATGCAATCTTCAGGAATGGATCTTAACAGTGATTTTACCGACAGTTATCATTCGTGGTCTTCAAACAGCAGGTGGCTTGTTTTCAGCAGTAAACGGATTGACGGCCTGACTGCAAGATTCTTCATTTCATATATTGATGAAACAGGGATTGCGATCAAACCATTTGTCCTTCCTCAAAAAGATCCTGAGTTTTACCAGCGATTCCTGAAGAGCTTCAATCTTCCGGAGTTCTCAACGTTCGAAGTAAAAGTAAATCCCGGAAAAATCAGGAAGAGTGCGGAGGGAGAAGCGTTACAGGCGAAGTGGGTGGAAAATTAATGCGATGAAAAGAATTAGAAAAGGTGCGGTTACTGGGTGCTGGTTACTGGTTGTTCTCAACAAGCAACTAACATCTTAAAATAGGTAAAACAAAAATGTTGGAGGATAAAAACAATAATAATCACTTGCTTACTTTTCTGCCTTACCTGATATTTTTTACAGGATCGTTTTTGTTTTTTGGATTTTTTGCCGACTATGTTGAATTTTATCAGGAGAAAACCTCACTTTTCGTATTTTCACGTGATTACCTCGTTGACGGTATAACTCAGCCCGGATTCCTTCTTGTTTACCTCGGGAGATTTCTGACAACATTTTACTATTATCCTGCTGCCGGAGCAATTATAATTTCGTCTGATTATTTGCCTGATAATTTACATGATATCAAGGATCATCAGTTTTCTGTCAGGCAAAAAGCCGATCCTTGTTCCCATACTTTATGGAACAGCTTTTTTGTTCCTGCAAACGAATTACCAGTATCTTCTCTATAACAACCTGGGGATTCTGCTTCAGCTTGTTTTCTTCTACCTGGCAATTAAGTATATGAAAGGATTTATTCCAGTTATCATATTCCCGTTGTGGTACTTTCTTACAGGCGGGTTTGCCTGGATATTCGGTCTGATGTACTCTCTTTACCTGGCTCTGAAATCAATAAGAAAAGGGTGGCCTGAAATCATTTCATTATTTGCTTTCAGTTACCTGTTCATTTATCTGTTAAAAGAATTTTTCCTTTTTCATCCCTTTAAAACTTTAGTAATTTTCCCATTTTCGAATTGAGGATACAGGATCGCAGACCGGATTATTTTTTGCAGTAACTGGCCTGGTCATTCTTCTTCCTCTTATCGGAAAAATAAAAATCAGGTTTCCAATACCGGTCAGGCAGAAGGATTCTCATAAAGTGATTATCCTTTCACTGGTCACATTAATGCTGGTAAGCACTATAGCTTTGCTTCGTTTTGATAAAGCCTATAAAGAATATTTCCATGCGGAAAAGCTGTTTTATCAGGGCAGGTTTGATGAGTTAACTCAATATATTACAACACATCCCACAACCAACAGGCTTACGATATTTCTGAATAATATTGCGTTATGCGAGACAGGAAGGTTGAACGATCAGCTTTTTCATTTTCCCCAGAGCCCCGATGGGCAGTCACTATTCCTGAAATGGGAAATGTATGGGGAGGTTTTAAGACGCGGAGGATATTTTTACTACACAACAGGGATGATAAATGAAGCTCAGAGGTGGGCATACGAAAACATGGTAATGAAGGGACTCACTCCCGAGGGACTTAAAATGCTTGTTAAAACCGAAACAATAAACAGCAACTACAAGGTCGCTTCAAAATACATATCAATACTGAAGAAGACACTATTTTACAAAGATGAAGCCAAAGAATACGAAAAGTATCTTTTTAATGATAATGCGGTAGGGTCACATCCCGAATTTGGAATAAAAAGAAAGGAAAAGATTGAGCATGACTTTTTCTCTGTTACTGATAATCCCTATGTAAATATTGAAAGAGTGATCTCAAATGATTCTCTTAACCGGAAAGCACTTGAGTATAAGCTGGCTTACCTGATGATTACCGAAGATTACAAAGGAATTGCATCGGGACTGGCCAGACTTGAAAGTCTTGGTTTTAAAAAGATACCTGTCCATCTCGAAGAGGCTGCAATGGTTTGCAGGATTTCGGATGTAGGTCAATTGCCGGACCTTGGGAATCTTAAGATCGATCCACAGATTGAAGTAAGGTTCAATCAGTTCCTTCAGACCTTTAAATTGTATGGGAATAATTTAAAAACAGCCCAGCCGTTCCTGAAGCAGAAATTCGGGAATACGTTCTGGTATTATGCATTTTATCATTAGCAGTAGGGGCGTTGCATGCAACGCCCCTACAAACCATAATTAAATTCAGATTATCCGTTTTACAGATATTAGTAACCCGGATTCTGAACCAGCAGAGTGTTTTTATTCATTTCATCCCTCAATATCGGGAAGAAATAACATTTTTTATTCCATGCCCTTGCATCTCCGGGGGTGTCTTTTTTTGAAAAAACAGGAGCGCCATAAGTTGAGCCATCAGCTTTCCGGTATGCCGGAACTGTTGCTTCAGTTGTATTATACCGAACATCAACGGCCGCAGTCTGATGATAGGCTGCCTCACCAATTATCCAGCGACGCACATCCCAGAAACGATGGTCCTCAAAAGCAAGTTCGATACGGCGTTCATGACGGTATGCCTGTCGTAATGCATCACCTGTTAATGATCCTGGCAGATCGGGCTGGCCAGCACGTTTACGGATCATATTGATATATGTGCGGGCTTCTGCATCCTGGCCAAGTTCGATGCAGGCTTCCGCATAATTAAGCAGAACTTCTCCGTACCGGAGGTGCTTGAACGGAACATCCTGCTTTACATACTGTGGATCAAGAGTAGGATCAACCCATTTCCTTAAATAATAACCGGTCTTACCGCCATTCCAGTCTTCGATCGGTCCAGAACGGGTATCAAGACCTGCTTTGATCATTGCATTACTTGCATTATAAACATAACCTACCTGAATTCTGCTGAATGGGTCAATCTTCAATGCATCAGGCGGACGTACTCTCCATGGTACGCCTTCATAAAGAATACTGGCATAGAAACGGGCCTCACGTTTGGCGTATGGATTAGCTTTGTGTGTAAGATTGGTCCAGTCAAATTTACTACCGTCCTTCATTTCGTAGTCATCAACCAGGTCACCAAGCGGAGTGTTGTTGCCCCAGTTATGGTAGCCGTTGGGTCCGCAATATAATGCAGGGTTATAGCCAGACCAGTTTTCTTCAGTTTTTGCTGTAAAAAACTGCAGCAGGATGTCTTCACTTGTTCCCTTTGAGGTAAACAACTCGACGAAATTCTGAGCCACTGAATCAGACGGTGCGGGAGTAGCTTTATACAAGCTGTATTTATTTAAGTCGATAACAGCTTTGGCAGCATTTTTAGCAGCCGTCCACCTGGCCGTTGCATCACCACCTGCATAACCTAACAAAGCCGGCTGAGAGAAGCCACTGGTTACGGTACCATTTTTTGAAGGATTATGTAAATCACTTGCCGCGTAAAGCAATACTCTTGCTTTAAATGCAAGTGCGGCTCCTTTAGAGATTGCCCCGTTTGTGGGGTAAGTATCCGGCAGATGCATTGCTGATGAATCAAGCTGTCCGACAACAAAACTGATACACTCTTCATACGTATTTCTTGGAACTTCGAATTCATCTGTTAAAGTGTACGGTTTCGTGATAATAGGAACACCGCCATAAAGGGCTGTCAGATAAAAGTAGGTCCAGGCACGCAAAAAATAGGTTTGTCCTTTCAAATCGTCAATTACGGCTTTATCACCCGGCACTTCATCAATCTTTGAAAAGAAAATGTTTGTGCGTCGGACATTGGCATAGAGAGGAGACCACTGAAAATGAAAAGTATGTTGAGTCGGACAATGATCACTATCCCAATTTACATTCCAGCCCAGAAGACCATCGGAGGTCATCAGACTTTTATTAAAGTTGGTTACATCCCAGTCGGGAGTAAAAAAAGATTCGTCCGAAAAGTCAGAAAGACGTTCAATAGAGAATGGCCAACCCAACCCATTTCTGTACATACTGTTCACAAATGTCTGAACAAGGGCAGGATCGCTCCAGACTGCAGTTTCGGCATAGTCTCCCAATGGCTTTTTATCAAGAAATTCATCCTGTTTGGTACAGGAAAAAAGGATTGAGATGACTGATACAATCATCAATATCTTTAATGTCTTTTTCATATTTAGTATTTTTAGAATGTTAATGTTATACCGCCGGTAACGACTCTCTGAAGAGGGTATGAAGTTCCCGATTCAACCTCAGGATCAATCAGCTTTTGCTTCGACATAGTAAGGAGGTTAATGCCGTTAACATAAAACCTGATGCCTTCTATACCCAGTGTCTGACTTACTCCCGAAGGCAGTGTATATCCCAGTTCAAAGTTCTTTAACCTGAGATAATCCGTTTTATAAAGCCAGAAAGTATTTCCCTGGCTTCTCCAGTACTCTTCGTCGCGGTTCCATGTTCTTGGGTATGTAGCTTCGGTATTTTCAGGTGTCCAGCGGTTTTCTGCAAATACTTGATAAAAGTTGCCGATTTCGCCCGATTCCACACCAATATACTGGGCGGATCCTGATGCTCCCTGAATAAGGACAGCCAGATCAAATCCCTTATAACCAAGGCTCAATGTTGCGCCATAAATAAACCGGGGCAGGTAATTCTTTTCATTCCTTACCCTGTCTAATCCATCGATCACACCATCATCGTTAACATCTTCAAAAATGACATCACCCGGTTGTGCACCGGCCCAGTGAGGATAAGCATCTATTTCACCCTGGTTGTTGAAAATGCCAGTCGCCTGGTAATACAATGATGAACCCATCGGCCTTCCGGTTGATCTCTGATACTCAGGAATACCCGGAGTTTCATCCCAGAACAGGATCTTATTCTTTGAATAACTGCCATTTACTGATACCGAATAATCAAGATCTCCCGACCTGTCACGGTAAGTTACTATTCCTTCAAATCCGGCATTTCTGACTTTCCCGATATTTTCCGGTGGCAAAGTGAGACCTGTGGAACTTGGAATAGATGCATTCCTTGTAATAAGAATCTGGGTTCTGAGGTTATTGAAATATTCAGCAGATACTGTTAATTTATTATTAAGCAGAGTTGCATCAAATCCAATATTTGCCTGATTGGCCACTTCCCATGTAACGTTCGGGATTTGGGATTTTCGTTTCAATCAGGAGCTTGGCATCTGCTCCGTTATATACGTATGTCCTGCCACCGACAAAACCATAGGTAGTAAGGTATTGATATTCAGCAATACGGTCATTCCCGGTTTGTCCCCACGATCCGCGGATCTTAAAGTCGTTAAAGAAAGCCAGATTATTCCTCCAGAAATTTTCTTCTGAAATACGCCATCCTGCTGATACAGCCGGGAAGAAGCCAAACCGTTTGCTTTCAGGGAACTTATATGAACCATCATATCTCCAGACAAATTCAAGCAGGTATTTTCTGCTCAGGTCATAATTTACACGACCAAAATAACTCATGTAAGCATTCTGGCTTGCCCATCCGTCATTCGCCATGTACTGATCAGATGCTCCGGCAAATAACTGATCAACGGCGGCTGAAATGTAATTTTTACGGAATGCCGTAAAAACATCATTTATCCCGCTTCTTCTTTCAGTGCCGGCTAACACTTTAATATTGTGTTTTGCAGCAAACAGCCTTTCGTAGGTTGCGAATGCATTTATAGTGATCTTTTGTCCGTCTTCCATTCGTTCAGATAACTGAGGAGCGTCAAGACCTCTTTTACCCTTAGTGGTTATATGATTGGCATTCCCATCCCATGTGTACAGATACCATGGAGTCTCAAATCTCTTCTGGAACCTGATTGCCTTATCAAATGAGGCATTTGCTGTGACCATCAGGCCCTTGATCCAGGGTATATTAATATTTGCACGCAAATTACTTTCGAGTATATACCATTTATCCCTGTCATACCCGGTAGCACTTGTTGAAGTAACAGCAGGATTATCACCATATTCGATATCCGGTCCGGGATCACCATTCGGCCAGTAAGCGGGCATATTGGGTTTGCCACGCATCAGCATGCGGAAAATAGAACCTGCTGACCGGGTAGGGAAATTACGGTCTTCCTGTCTTCCTGCCACATCAAAAGCTATATCAATGCTTTTGCTCACTTTCCCATCGATGTTGGTCCTGAAATCATACTGCTTGTAATTTGTGGCACTGTTGTAATAAACAGCATCCTGGTATCTTGTGCCAAGCGAAAGAAAATATTTCATATTATCAGTACCCCCTGAAATAGAAGCATTAACCTGGTTCTGCATTGACCATGGCTTAAATACTTCGTGGAACCAGTCGGTATTCGGGTGTCCCCATGGATCGGATCCATCCCTGAATTTCTGAAGGTCCTCTTCTGAATATTTCTGAAAACGGCCCAGACTTGGTGCTTTATAATATGCAATCTCATTCAGCATTTCAGAATATGTGGCAGCATCAGCCATATCAGGGATCCTGGTAGGCTGGGTGCCACCGACATTCATGGTTAATGTGACTTTAGGTTTTCCAATAGTACCTCGTCTGGTGGTAACCAGAATAACACCATTAGCAGCCTGTGAGCCGTAAATAGCAGCAGAAGCATCTTTCAGAATAGTGATACTTTCAATATCATTCGGATTAAGACGAGCCATCCCGCGGTTTGCTATACCATCGACTACAATAAGCGGACTATTGTCGCCCAGGGTATTTGAACCCCGAATTCTCAATTCAGAATTATCATATCCGGGTTCACCGCTCCTTGAAACAGCAGTAAGACCAGGCATACGGCCAATGAGGTTATTGGATACGTTAACGGCAGGTGATTTTTTAATATCATCACCTTTGGCTGAAACAACAGATCCTGTTACTGTAACTTTACGTTGAGTGCTGTAACCAACAACAACTACTTCTTCCAGACCTGTAACCTCACCGGCAAGTGCAACATCTACAGTTGTTCTGCCTCCAAGGGCAACCTCCTGGCTCACATAGCCAATAAATGAGAATACCAGCGTGACATTTGGGCTTGTAACAAGCAGAGTATACTTTCCGCTGACATCGGAGATAGCTCCTGTTGCGGTACCCCTGACCTGAATATTTACACCAGCCATTGCCTCGCCGGTTGATGCATCAGTAATTGTTCCTGAGACTTTTATCTGTTGCTGATCATCAGAAGAAAGAGTTCCTGGCGTGAGCGAAAAGGCAGGCAATGTCAATCCGCAGACCAGTATAAATGCTATAATTTTCATTGTTAATAATAACTTATGAAAATTATTTTCCGGCCTTAAGGGCCAGAAGTTGTGAAAAGTTTTTTTCATACTTTACATTGTTAATTAATGGTTTAGAAGTTTAAGGTAAAATAAAGGTTGAATATGCTGAATAACTATATAGCACATCTGCTGATACTCTGAAATGATTTATCCATAGTCCGGGGCAAAAATCTCTGATTTTCCTATAAGTATTTGCTTCTTCAGGTTATCTCGTTATAATATCAGGTAATTTTTCAATATGCAATTTAAAATAAAAACTGAATTAAGCAACAACGTTTCAGAAATATTAAAAAGCCGGTCCTTTCCGGACCGGCTTTTATCATTATTATCACATTATCTAACTTACAGACTACTAGTAGCCGGGATTCTGCTGAATCTGAGGAGCCTTGTTGATCTCATCACGCGGCAGCGGCAGCCAGTAAATCTTATCGCCACCCCAGGTTCTTTCGTCTTCAAGGTCTGTCAGGTCAAGCTTCCATTCGAAGTTGCCATTATTGAACTGCTTTACCCACATCCCATAAACATTCTTAACGACCTGGTCGCAAATCATCCAGCGACGGATATCAAACCAGCGATGACCTTCGCCGAAGAACTCTATTTCTCTTTCATGACGCACCCAGTTTCTTGCCACAAGAGGATCTGTTGTCACCCTGTCCGGCAATCCTGCCCGGTTCCTTACAAGGTTAAGGGCATCGATTCCTTTCTGAAGATCAGCGGTCTGTCCGAGAACTGCCAGTTCAATACAGGATTCTGCATATATGAGAAGTATTTCTGCATAACGGAATTCCACCCAGGTATTGGTATTGTAATAATACTGACCAGCAGTGGCAGGATCCATGAATTTTTTAATATAGTAACCCGTTTTGGTTGCATTCCACGATTCAATCAGTCCCTTCCTTGTATCACACCCATAGGATTTAACTGTACCGTCGTCATTATAAAAATGACCTGACTGAACCTGGTTAAACGGATCAAAACCTGCAGCATCCGATGGCCGTGTCTGCCATGGAGCACCATGGTACAGAACAGTAGCATAGAAACGCGGTTCACGGCCTGCATAAGGACTTCTCTGGGGATCGGCAACAAGCTCAGCTGCTGTTGCAGTTCTGAATATTCTGTTCTCCGGGAGTATATTTATCCCAGACAAACGGAGTTCCGTCAATCATTTCAAAGCTTCTCACTGCAGGTTCTGTCGGATCATTATTACCCCAGTTGTGATAACCGCTGGGACCGAACCAGATATTTGCCCTGTTAACATTGCCTCCCGTAAGCGGGAACTGGATCCCCCATATGGTTTCGGCGTTCCATTTACCTTTCTGATTGAAAATGGCGAAGAAGTTATCTGCGTACGATTTTACCTGAGCCTCTGTCATTGGTGACGGTGGATCCGAAGTCGTACCTGCCAGCGTGTATGTACCATAGGTGCCAGTCATAACTGCATTAGCTGCATCCCTTGCAGCCTGTAAAAGAGCTGTCTGACTGCCGGCAGGGAATGAGACCAGGGTATTTGATGCTTCATAGCCGCCGTTGGTAAGCTTGCTTGCACAGAACATCAGTAATCTTGCCTTCAGTGCAGCAGCTGCTGCCTGATTGGCACGGCCCTGTTCCATGGTATAGTCCTTTAAAATGGCTATTGCCTGATCGATATCGTCAAGGATAAAGTCCTTCGTATCAGCAATCGATGACCGTGTGATTGTGAGAAAGTCCTGATCCAGGGTCCAGGGTTCCGATGAAAGAACCGCCCCGCCATGACCCATAAGAAGATTGGCATAAAGAAAGGCTCTTATAAAATATGCCTCACCCTTTAACCGGGTTTTAAGTAGTTCTTCCGGAGCTGTAATGGTAGGAACATCATCAATGTTGGCAATAACCACATTTACATTCTGAATATCGGCGTAAAGCTCGGTATACCTCAGGTATCCGCCATAACCGGTATTAGCCCACCAGCCAAGCTGGTCGGGGCTCTGGGTGCCTTTCAGGTTAACATAGTTCGAAGGACGGTGAATGCACAATGTCTGATCAGTTGCAGAAGAGAGCAGGTCCTCGCGCATTCCCAGGATACCGTTATTGGTATTACCCCCCATCCTGTCGTAACATTTGCCAACGAAGGCCTTTGCCACATTGATATCTGAGAACACTACGTCCTGGTTGAAGGTGTCTACTGCCTGTTGGTCAAGAGGATTATCGCACGAAGTCGCAATTAACAACAGAACAGCTAATTTATATAAGTATTTAAATAGTTTGTTCATATCTTACTTTTTAAAATTTAAATCAATTAAAACGTAATATTCGCACCAATAGCAAATGTCTTCATACCAGGATATACTCCAATCCCATTAACTTCCGGATCGAACTTCTTGGTAGCTGAGTAAAGAAGAGCCAGATTATTTCCCGATAAATAAATGCTCGCTGCCTGAATACCCAACTTCCTGTAGATGTTACTTGGTATACTATATGACAGTATAACATTTTTCAGGCGACAGTAAGCCACATTATCATAATAGTAAGTGCTGTTGTTTACTGCCGGACCCCAGTAGAAGTCATTCCTGTTATATGCTCTTGGCTTGGCAGCGTCGGTATTTTCTGGCGTCCACCTTCCGTCATATTCCCAGTACAGGTAATTGCCTGCTTCACCGCGTCTTTCATCATAGCGGTTGAAATAATAACAGTTTTCCCTGACCCTGTATAAGGACACTCAGTGTGAAATTCTTCCATGCCACATCGAGGTTCGTACCATAAATAACCTCGGGCATATCCATAAATTCCTTAAGTATCCTGTCATCACTGTTAATCTTTCCGTCATCGGAAACATCTTCAAAAATAAGGTCACCCGGTTTGGCATTTGTCCAGTGCGGATAGGCATCAACAGCTGCCTGGTCCTTGAAAACACCAATACATTTATAATAAAGATTGTCAGTCTCAGGATTATACGGACGTCCGGTGCGAACCTGCCAGGGAACCACTCTTTCCGGTTCATCCATGTAAACAACTTCATTATGATTATAGGAGAAACTACCGGTCAGGTCAAAACGAAGATCGGACAGAACTGTCTTATGTATCCCGGCTTCAATCTCAATCCCCCTGTTATCGACTCTTGCTATGTTTTCCCGTGGAAGTGAGAGTCCTGTGAAGTTAGGAACAGAGGCATCCCTTGTAGCAAGAATATTGTCCCTGATGTTATAGAAGTAGTCAACATTTAAGCTGATAAGATCGTTAAACCATTTTGAATCGAAACCAACGTTATAGGTAGCCTGGGTTTCCCATGAGATATTCGGGTTCGCAACCGTGGGTGGTCCTACAGTTGTTTCAATTGCGGTACCTGTACCGAATACCATTCCTGAAGAGATACCGTAGGTATTAAGGTACTGGAAAGGATCACCCGGGTCCATTCCCATTTTTCCATAGGATGCCCTGAGCTTGAAGTAGTTGATAAAAGGAATATTGTTCTTCCAGAAATTTTCCTCAGATGCACGCCAGCCAAGCAGGAAACCGGGGAAATTACCCCAGCGGCTCGATGGCGGCCATTTAAGCGAACCATCACGGCGGAATACAAATTCTGCAAGGTATTTACCCTTATAATCATAGGTTGCACGTCCGATCCATGACCTGATAGCATAAATCGACGAATAACCGGTTGTGTTCTTATCCAGGTCGGCACCGGCATTCATTGTCTGGATCGATGTTGAGATATAATACTGCCTGAATCCTTCCAACCGGTTATAATCACTTGTATATTGCTCAAAGGTGCCCAGGAGCATAATATTATGATCGCCAAATTTCCTGGTATATATTGCACCGATATCAAGAGTTTTATTTATTGTCCTGTCAAATCTTTCGTTATTCTGCGGAGATGACAGCCCCCTGAGAGTCGGAATGGTTTCCATGGATGTTATAAATCCTGTAACGGGATCTCTTACTGCATTCTTCCAGTCAGGATAGTACAGGGTCCAGGGATTATAAAAGGCCTTCACGTAATAATTGGTAAGGTCATATGCAAATGATCCGTTAATTGAAAGCCCTTTAATGATTGGAGGAGTAATAGTAACACCGAAATTACTCTGCCATCTGTAGGTTTTCTGATCATTCTTGCCGGCAGCAAAAGTTTCAGTAACAACCGGGTTATCGCCATACTCAATATCCGGACCGGGTCTGCCGTCGGGCCAGTATGCCCATGTAGCCGGTGATAACCTGGTACACTGCCCTACAATGGCATCCGCTGATTTGTAAGGATACAACCTCTGTACCTGGAAGCCGGCCAGATCAATTGTGGTCTTTAACCAGTCGGTGATAGGAATGTCAAACTTTCCCCTGACATTGTACTGATGATATTTTGTAGATGACTCTTTATACATAGCTGCGTCACTCTTCGTACCAAGAGAAATAAAATAGTTCATCCCTTTTAAACCACCGTTAATGGTAAAATTGTGCCTCATTGGTTGTTGTCCATTTCTTTACCAGCTCGCTGTACCAGTCGGTATTGGGATGTTCCCACGGATCGGCTCCGCTTTTGAACAGTGCAATGTCGGCATCTGAGTATTGCCGCTTTTTACCAACAGCTGTCTGGTATTCCGAAAGCATCGTAGCATATTCCCATGCATTGCACGACTGAGGGATAATAGTGGGAGTCATGAATCCCTGGTAGAACTGGTAGTTAAGTGTTGGTTTTCCTTCGAGCCCTCTTTTGGTCGTGATAAGAATTACCCCGTTTGCAGCCCCGATTCCATAGATAGCAGCCGATGCATCTTTCAGGACTGAAAGGCTTGCAATATCGTTCGGATCTATTTCATCCAGAGCCCGGCCCTGGATTCCGTCAATTACTACCAAAGGGCCGGAAGTTGAACCCAGGTTGCTGCGGCCGCGGACACGTATCGTTGCTGACGTGTTACCCGGCTCACCGGAGGTCTGTTTGACCCATGCACCTGGTAAACGACCTGCAATACCAGTTGAAACATTTGTAGTTGGAATACCCTGTAGAACACTACCACTAATTGACGTCACAGAACCAACAACGTTTGCACGTTTCTGAGTGGAATAACCAACAACGACAACTTCATCAAGGTCGGTTACCTCACCTGCAAGAGCCAGATCAACAACGGTTCTGCCGTTGACTGCTACTTCCTGGGTAACATAACCAATGAATGAAAATACAAGGGTTGCATTCCTGTCAACATTCGCAATTGTATATTTCCCTGCAATATCACTGATGGCGCCCTGTGTTGTACCTTTAACCTGTATATTTACACCAGGCATTGCTTCGCCGGTTGTAGCATCGGTTATGGTTCCAGTCACCTGGAGCTGTTGCGGATCATCAACAATTGGATTATCTGCAGCCATTGAATAGGCTGGAAATGCCAGACTGCAGAACAGGAGAAGAACTACAATTTTCACAGGCAATAGTAACCTGCGAAAATTTACATCTGGTCTGAAAGACCAAAAGCAGTTTGGAGTTTTTTTCATACTGTTACACTGTTAGTTAGTTAATAAATAGTTAGATATTAGGATTGGTGTTAATTTGTTGCTTGTTTCTGGGTGCCTGGGTGCTGGTTTTAATTCCTCCTTTGAAGGGTCTTTTCTTCAATGTCCCCCTTTGAAGGCCTGTCCTGACCGAAGCGTCAGGGGGCAGGGGGATGTAAATCAGCGTTCCGGGTTTCTCGTTTCGAGTTAAGGATTAAATGGTTTCTTTCACATATAAAAAATACAATGCGAGAGCAAGTGTAAAACTTACACTCATTAAAAAGCACTTTCCCTATCCGATGATTTTAAATGTTGTCAGATTAAGGTCGGGTTTAAAGGTTAGTCAGGTCAGGGTTCTTAAAAAATGTTAAAATCACTGCAATATAAAAAACTTGATCCGTAAAAGCAAGAATGTTTATCATAATTCTTGCTTCCACTGCAACAATAACCACAAATAACCTCAGTCTGAGGCAGTAATATTTCCTGTTTTACTATCGAACTCGCATACTACCCTGAATCCGACATTGAAGCAATCGGAGTACCACCAGATGCTCTTGGGTATCTGCGGATCGGTCCGAAGCCATGCTTCAGTACGGGTATAATCGCGGGCCGCACTTCTTACAAGGCTTGCCGGATTCATGAAAGTACCGCCGCGGATCACGTGTTCTTCGCCGCTCTCCGGGCCTTTCGGATCTCTTATTATCCCGTCGGGATATTGAGAATATGCATCAGGCTGATACCAGTCAGCACAGAACTCTGCCACATTACCCGACATATTTTTAAGCCCGAACGGATTAGCCCTGACAAAATCAGGTGTCTGTGTCTTTGAAGGGCTGTTCTCCCTGTATACTATATAGGTATTAATAACCGCTGTATCGTTTTTAGATAATTTTGCTTTAAGTCCTGTCTTCTCGAATTTCTTCGGATCACCTTCAAAGAAATACGGACCTGAGGAGCCTGCCCTGCACGCATATTCCCATTCAGCTTCTGTTGGCAGACGGTATGTCTTACCCGTAACCATCGACAACCATTTGCAATAGGTTTCTGCGGCATGATGGGTAAAGGAGATCGCCGGTCGCTGACCCATGCCCCATCCCTGGTCAGGCTGACCATAGGGAGGTGTTGCACCCGAAATAGCATCAACACCTTCAGTCGCCTGCATACCGCGTTTCAAATCCTGTGTATCGGTTGTCCGTCCCTCAGTAGCCGTCTGAACATAAAAAGCAAGATATTCATCCCAGGTAACCTCAACCTCCGCCATAAAGAACGGACTCAGCTCAACTTCCCTGACAGGTCCCTCATCATCTTCCCTGTATGGTTCATCCGCAGGGCTTCCCATCTTAAAAGTACCTCCAGGAATTGCTATCATATTAAATGATACAGGGGCTCCGGGTATTTTTTCTGTGAAGCTCTTAAAGTCAGTTACAGGAGTCGGTTCAGCAAATATTTCTTTGGGTGCTGATGATACGGATCCGAAAGTCGTATTGCTTCCGTGCGTATAACCTTCAATATAATGTCCTGCATTAAGATGACAGTTTATACAATGAAGGTCGGGCGTTTCTTCCTGCTGTGTATAATAAAGGTGTGCATCTTCGCCCTCTTTTGTCAGCTTCGCAGGAAAGAGATTCTCATGACATTTTATACAGCTGGTGTTATAGACGTGTCCGCGGGCAACTTCCAGCCGGCCGCGCTCCACCCAGTCAAACGAAGCTGAATCCTTTGTCCAGTAACTCCAGAGATCCCGTAGTCCGGTTGTTCCTTTCGCCCACAGGTAACCGTCTCCTTTGGGTGGAAGATGACATTCGATGCAGGCTACATGGTAACCCGACTCAGTTTCATAATGAACAGATTTCTTCCATTCCGCATCAGCCATTGGATGAATATGGCACGACATGCAATATTCATTCTTCGATGTATTCGTAATTACCTTGCCTGCCCCAAGTACTATCAATATCCCGAGAAGAAGCCCCGGAGTAAACCATATAAAGAATTTTTTCATACTTCAATAAAATGTGGATGTCAAGATAAAAAATTATACGATATGCAGGTCAGGGTTTAAGTTTTTTTAAGAGTTTGTCGTTTGGGCATAGGGTTGCTTCGTCGTCCCGCATACGCGGTACTCCTCGCAATGACCCTACCCTAAAGAAAATTTAGCCTGGATCCTGAGTCATTGCGAGTCCGACGCAGGAGGACGAAGCAACCGCGTGCAATGTGCAGGATTAATATAAATTGTACTTTTGCACATAAACTCATTTTCGCATGAAACGACTCTATCTCATTATAACCGCATTATTTCTAACCCTCACCCTTTATTCCCATCCCTGGAAGCCATCCCATTACGTGATCATTGACACCGATGGAGGGATTGATGATATCAGGGCAATAACAATGCTTCTGGCTTCACCGGATGTAAGAGTGCTTGCAATAACAACCTCCCCCGGATCACTTTCTGCTGAAAATGCATATATAAAGATCAAAAGCCTTCTTAACTCATATTTTCATGAAGGCATTCCGGTCGGCATAAACCGGATAAGCACTGCCAAAGCCTCAGACTTTACGCTTGCAATTAAAACAAAATGGGGAAATGAGGATGGCATTAGTTTAAAAGAAGCACCGGATTTCATTCCGGTGATCAGTGAGATTATCACCGCTGAGAAGACCAAGATCAGTTTTATCAGTCTCGGAAGTATGTCTACAGCTTTGCATGCATTAAGAACCATCCCGGAATTTGGGAAACACGTAAAGGATTTTATATGGAGTGTTGAAGGATGGGACGACAAAGCAGGGTTTAACTATACTATTGATAAAAAGTCGTCAGTTAGCATGCTGAAACAGGAAATACCTGTTAAGATTGTAAGGGAATGCTCAATAAGCGATAATGGTTTTTATAATGAAGAACTGCTGAAATCCCTCGGCTCGGTAAAAACTGTATATGCAAAAAAGATTAGTTCATTCTTCAGTTCCGGATTAGCAGAAAATCACAAATTCGCATATGATGCAACTGATGAAATGATTGCAGTTTTTCTTCATTATCCCGAGCTTTTCATCTGTAAAACTCTGGGCAACATTACTGACTGCATACCTTCGGACCTGACTGGTTTAAGGGAGAGCACTATCAGGATTTTAAAAGGCGAAACCATTGCAAAAAACCAGGTCGTAAAGGAATTCCCCCTCGATCCGTCATTCTATTTTGACGATCTGAGCGTGTCTGTCAGTGAGATAATTGAAGAATATGGAATAGATGAATGGAGTTCAGCTGTTCTGGCGAATGAGCTTCACCGGCATCTTGGTGTTTTCGCAATCATAGGCGTCAAAATGGGGATCAGGGCGAGAGAGTATTTTAATACCGGTGTTGATGAATTCAGGGTCAGATCATTTGCAGGTTCGATCCCGCCCGTCAGCTGTTTCAACGATGGACTCCAGGTTAGCACAGGTGCAACCCCCGGGCACGGACTATTGACAATCATAAATGATCCACCGGTCTCTCCTTCAGCCGAATTCACATATCTGAACAATAAGATCAGGCTGACTCTTAAACCAGAAATAACTGAAAAGATAACCTCAGAGCTCAAAGAGATCAGTTTTGTCTATGGTCTCGACAGCAATACCTACTGGGAACTTGTCAGAAAGAACTCGATAAAGTACTGGCTCAGTATGGATCGGCATGAGATATTTGAAGATTCAGCCTCACCCCCTCTTATCCCCCGCTCCCGGGGAGAGCGGGGGAAGATATCCTGCATCCGGACTAAGCCCCTCCCACTCCGGGAGAGGGGTTTGGGGAGAGGCCTCTATTTATTATACTCATCAAAAAAATCATTCCCCTTGTCATCCGTGATAATGAATGCTGCCATGTTCTCAACCCTGATCTTCCGTATCGCCTCCATTCCCAGGTCCTCAAAGTCGACCATCTCAACCGATTTTATATTCTCTGCGGCCAGTATTGCAGCCGGACCGCCGATCGAGCCAAGATAGAAGCCGCCGTACTTTTTGCATGCTTCAATCACCTGTCTGTTACGATTGCCTTTTGCAACCATGATCAACGATCCGCCAAGACTCTGGAAAAGATCCACATACGAATCCATTCGTCCGGCTGTTGTCGGACCAAAGCTCCCTGATGGCATCCCTGCAGGGGTTTTGGCAGGCCCGGCATAATACACCGGGTGGTTTTTAAAGTATTCAGGCATCGGCTTGCCTTCGTCGATCATCTTTTTGATCCGGGCATGGGCAATATCGCGTGCGACAATCAGAGTTCCCTTAAGATTGAGACGTGTCCTGACAGGATATTTTGTCAGTTCGGCAAGTACTTCTTTAATCGGCCGGTCGAGATCAATCTCAACAGCTTTTTCAAGTTCCGGTGCCTTTTCAGGTAAAAACCTTACAGGATTCTTTTCCAGCGCTTCAAGGAATATCCCGTTCTCGTCAATCCTGGCCTTGATGTTGCGGTCAGCACTGCAGCTTACACCGAGTCCTACAGGACACGAAGCTGCATGCCGGGGCAGTCTGATAACTCTCACATCATGAACAAAATATTTGCCTCCAAACTGGGCTCCGACACCATAATCCTGACATATCTTTTCTATTTTCTGTTCCCACTCCGGATCGCGGAAAGCCCGTCCGCCGGCATTGCCTGAGGTTGGAAGGTGATCGAGATATCCTGCTGATGCTTCCTTGACTGTTTTAAGAGTATTTTCTGCCGATGTACCACCGATAACAAGTGCGAGGTGATACGGAGGACAGGCTGAAGTCCCAAGTTCTTTGATCTTGTCTTTTACGAACTTCGTAAGTGACTCTTCATTCAGAAGCGACTTGCTCTGCTGATAAAGAAAAGTCTTGTTTGCCGATCCTCCTCCTTTGGTTATGAAGAGAAATTCATATTTATTCCCTTCTGTTGAATAGATATCAATCTGCGCAGGCAGATTTGTGGCAGTGTTTTTTTCATCAAACATAGTGAAAGGAACGATCTGGGAATACCTCAGGTTCTTTTCCTGGAATGTCTCATAAACACCCTTTGAAAGATATTCCGCATCATTGGCTCCGGTAAAGACATTCTCACCTTTTTTCCCGATTATTATTGCAGTACCTGTATCCTGGCACCAGGGAAGGACTTCGTTTGCTGAAATAACGGTGTTCCTTAGCATTACGTAAGCCACAAAGCGGTCATTACTTGTTGCCTCAGGATCGTCGATGATTTTCCTTAGTTTTTCAAGATGGGATGTACGCAGGTAAAAGGAGAGATCTGAAACTGCTGTTTTTGCTAGCAATTCAAGACCTTTGGGATCAATTCTTAAGATTTTCCGTCCATCCGATTCGACAGTTTTTACAAACTCTGTTGAAAGCAGCCGGTAGCTGGTCGGATCCTTTTGGATCTGGAAGGGTTTTTCGTAAATAAAATCGGCCATACTAGTATTATTTAATAACAATTAATTTGTCCTTATAAAGTATAAGAACAAAGAATTTCAATCATAATTTAGCACTGAGATCCTTGCTCCCTTGTACCTCTGGGGTTCTAAATTCCATTCTAATGATGACGATACAGCACTCAATCCGATTTTCATCGTGCTGGAATACAAGAATATAATTGTTCTCCAATGCTTCTTTCAGGAGCCGGTCCTTTTCATCGATCGTCTTCAGCGATTCAATATCATAGCTCATATTCCAGATCAGAGGTAAATGAGCAACAGTGGGTATCAGATCACCGGTATATATTAAGGTCTTATCATGATATCTGATCACAGGAATCATAAGCCCGGGAGTATGTCCGTAATAAATCCTAACTGAAAATCCTTCGAACAGCTCGCACTCCTCATCGACAAGACTGAGTCGTCCGCTTTGCATTACCGGCAATATATTCTCCTCAAGGAATGCATCTTCTTCCCGTGGATTGTTTTTCATTGCCCACTCCCATTGCGTCCGGCTGACATGGTAAATTGCATCCGGAAATGTCAGTTCATAGCCTGTCCCTGTTTTGCTTTTAACAACACCCCCTCCGCAATGATCAGCATGAAGATGTGTAAGTACCACATCAGTAATATCTTCCGGTTTGTAACCACGGTTTCCAAGCCCTCCCAGGAGTCCTTCGCCATTATGAAGGTAAACATGCCTGAAAAACTTCTCATCCTGCTTATCACCCCAGCCGGTGTCGACAAGAATAACATGTCCATTGGTTTCAACAATAAGCGACCGGAGAGTAAGCACTATAAGGTTATTCTCATCCGGTTTGTAAACCCTCGACCACAAAGCTTTCGGAACAACACCGAACATTGCCCCGCCGTCGACTTTGAAGTTTGCGATATTGAAAAGATCAATTTTCATAATACAATATTAAGAAATTCCTGAATGGTTCTGACTTCATAACAAATTGATCATTAAATATGTTTTACCTTTGTGTCCCTCTGTGGATTCTCAGTGGAACTCTGTGCAGAGTTCTTTATTGTTACACAGAGAGACAACTCTGCAGCAGGAGTCACAGAGAAACAAAGAGAAAAACCAGGTCAAGATTTTCAGAATTTTTTTATATCTTTCCAACTATTATTAAAATCTTAAATAACATAATCTTCAAACTATGAAAAAACATTCCCTTACTTTTATCTTTTTGATAATTGCATCTTCCATTTTTGCCCAGACCGGCAAGGTTATGGACAACCTTTCCATGACCAGCAAAATATTGAAAATGGACAGGAAATATGCTATCTATCTGCCTCCCGATTATGAGTCATCCCAGCGCAGCTATCCGGTTCTTTACCTTTTACACGGAGGAGGTGATGACCAGACCGGCTGGGTACAGTTTGGTGAGGTTTTGCATATTGCTGATGAGGCTATTAATGCGGGAGCTGCCACTCCCATGATTATAGCTATGCCTGATGCAAATACGGGCCAGAGAGGCTACCTGAATTCCGTCAAAGGGGATTGGAGATTTGAGGATTTTTTCTTCGAAGAGTTTATGCCGTTTATTGAAAAGACTTACCGGATAAAGGGAGAGAAACGATATCGGGCTGTGGCAGGTTTATCGATGGGCGGGCAGGGAACATATATATTTGCCCTGCATCATCCCGAGTTGTTTTCTTCTGCATGCCCTTTAAGCGCAGCTACAGGTCCGATGAGTATTGAAGAACTTAAAGAATTATAAAGCATGGCAGGGGATTGAAGGCATTACTGATGCAGAAAGGGAGTCATACTTTAAAAAATACAGCGTTCTCAATCTTATTGAAAACATTCCCGATAACCAGAAGAGAGCCGTCAGGTGGTATATTGATTGCGGTGATGATGATTTCCTTTATGAAGGCAACTCACTGGCTCACATCGCAATGCGTAAGAAGGAGATTCCTCATGAATTCAGGATCCGCGACGGCGGCCACACCTGGACCTACTGGAGAACTGCATTGCCGACCGTGCTGGAATTCGTATCAATGGCATTTCATCAGTTTTGAGTAGGGGCGTTGCATGCAACGCCCGTACCATCAATGGGATTTAGGGGTGGATTGATCTTCCCCTTTTTCGATGTCATCTGCGACATGATCCGCATGAGAAGCCTGTATCATCTGGTAAGATGTCCACCCTGCAATCTGCGAAAACCAGGTCTTTCTTCGCCGATACTCCTCTACTGTAACCTGCCGGCACTCTTTTTTTATTATGCTGAGCAGGAGTTTTTCAAAATTTCCGGTAAAAGTGGCATCCAGGATGTCAACATTCATTTCGATGCTTCCGTAGTCGCTTATATGATTCAGGTTATAACTGCCTATAGTGCACCATTTACCGTCGACTGTCGCTACCTTCGCATGCAGATTTGAGGGCAGGTATTCATAAATCTTAATGTTGTTGCGGAGAATATACTGATAGAGAAATTCGGTTGCTCTTCTGAACAGGGGGGCATCCGATTCTGCTGCAAATACGATCCTGATATCAACACCGCGGGCACTGGCCAGTCTCAGAAGCTTACGCTCTAGCCGTCCGGGCAGAAAATAGCTGGCAAAAATGATCATGTGGCTGTGAGAATGTTTAAATGCAGACCTGTAACTTCTTAGGATCTCAATCTTGTTGCGGTACCAGTTATTCTCAGTAATCCTCAGTTTAATGTTCTGTTCATAGATCTTTGTTGAGTGAACTATTTCATTTGACCGTTCTTCTTTCGAAATAAATGTTTTGTTCCAGAGCTTCCTTAAAATGCTGTTAATGTGAATGCATTCAGGTCCCTTAACCACGACAGCAAAGTCGAGCCATTCCTTTTTCCTCGGTGTTCCATGATAACGGTCTGCGAAGTTCATCCCCCCGATAATGGCAAGTTCACCGTCGACCAGCAGGACTTTATGGTGAAGCCGCAGACTCATCTGAAATCCTTTTGTTATAAAAACCGGTGAAAAAAACCTTAATAAAATGCCAGAACTTTCAATCCTCTTTATAAGTTCGCCGGAGAGGTATTTGGTTCCGAAGGCATCGAGCAGAAGATAAGTGCGCACACCCCTTACGGCTGCCCTGATAAGTGCATTGAAAATACGCAGTCCGGTTTCATCTTCATCAACTATATAGGACTGGAAATGGATATACTGTCTGGCTTCATCGATAGCTTTAATATTGGCGGCAAAAAAAGGCTCGCCGCTATGTAAAAGCTCAACAGAGTGCCCGTCGGTATATTCATGTCTTGTAGAAACCTTCATTAAACCTTCCGGATTATTGACAGATATACAAATATAAAACTTTCACCGGATGAACCATTAACAGGATTTTTACTTTAATTTTAATGAATATTCCAAAACCATACAAAATGAAGAGAAGCGTTAAGATTCTAATTATATTCTTAATGGCAGGTAAAATTGTCTCAGCCCAGACTGCCACTAACTATCTGATACTGAAAGAGGCAGACCATCCGCGTATCCTTCTTCTGAAAGGTGAAGAAGCTGCTATCAGACAAACTATAGCAACCGATGAAGTATGGAGAAAGCTCGACAGGTTCATTGTAAGTGAATGTGACAAAATTATTGACAGACCTCCGGTTGAAAGAGTCCTGACAGGCAGGAGACTGCTTGATAAATCGAGGGAAGCCCTGCGCAGGATATTTTATCTGTCCTATGCGTACCGGATGACATCCGACAGCAAATATCTTGAACGTGCCGTAAAGGAGATGTTGGCTGTTTCAGCATTCAGCGATTGGAATCCATCGCATTTTCTGGATGTTGCTGAAATGACAATGGCTGTTTCGATAGGATATGACTGGCTCTTCAATGAATTGTCTGAGAAGACCCGTACAATCCTTAAGGAATCAATAATTGAAAAAGGCCTGGATCCTTCACTGCAACCAGTAAATTCAGGCTGGGTAAAAGCTTCGCATAACTGGAATCAGGTCTGCAATGCAGGTATGACGTTTGGAGCGCTTGCTGTTTTTGAAGATAAAACCGGCCTGGCTACAAATATTATTCAGCGTGCAATTGGTTCAATAACCATCCCGATGGCAGATTATGAACCGGATGGAGCATACCCTGAAGGCTATGGCTACTGGGGCTATGGAACAAGCTTTAATATAATGTTCCTGAGTGCTATGGAGAAAGCTTTCGGAAAAGATTTCGGACTTGCAGTAAATCCGGGATTTTTCAAAACTGCGGCCTATTTAGAAAATATGACAGGGCCGACCGGCAGAAGCTTCAACTATTCCGATGCAGGATCGGGAGGCGGTATGAATCCTGCAATGTTCTGGTTTGCAGGCAGGTTGAATGATCCTTCACTTCTCTGGTCGGAACGATATCATCTTGAAAATAAAAATCCATCACCCGACCGGCTTCTGCCTGCTGTAATGATCTGGGGAGCAGGTATAACCATGAATAAAATAACACCTCCGGAGGAATTGATATGGGTTGGCCAGGGTAAAAATCCGGTTGCCCTTATGCGGACATCATGGACCGACAAAAATGCCATTTATGTTGGTCTGAAAGCCGGATCACCCTCTGTAAACCACGGACATATGGATGCCGGATCATTTATTATGGATGCCGGAGGCGAGCGCTGGGCAATGGATTTCGGAATGCAGGATTACAATTCACTTGAAACTGCGGGAGTGGACCTCTGGAACATGAAGCAGAATTCCCAGCGGTGGGAAGTTTACAGATACAATAATTTCGTTCACAACACCCTGACAATAAATAATCACCTGCAGGCTGTAGATGGTTACAGCAAAATTACTGCCTGTTCAAATGACCCGGAATTTATGAATGCAAAAACCGATATTTCATCCCTTTATAAAGATGCCCTTAAAAAAGCTGAAAGGGGGATTGCAATAGTCGGTAAAAAATATGTAATTGTCCGTGATGAAATTGAAACACTGAATAAAGAGGCTATAGTACAGTGGAATCTGCTTACATCGGCAAATGTAGCTGTCATTGGCAATAACTCTGCAGAGTTCACACAAAACGGGAAGAAATTGGTTATGAAAGTTAAATCGCCGGCAGGTGCCGAAATAAAAACATGGAACACCGATCCTCCGCATAGTTATGACGCCCCGAATCCCGGAACGACACTGGTAGGATTTGAAATTATTTTACCGGCAAACTCAAAAGCTGATCTGGTGGTATTGATGCTGCCTGAAGGAGCAGTTGAAAATGTCATGATTACTGCAAAAACTTTAACAGAATGGCCTAAAATTACTAATTTAGACCCATATTAAACTTTAAAACCATGACCAGAAGAAATATGATAGGAAGTATGGCAGGTGCCGCAGTGGTTACTGCCGGCAAACCATTCGAATCGCTGATCGGGAACAGTGAACCACAGACAAAGCTCAAAGGCAACATTCACCACTCGGTAAGCCAGTGGTGTTATGGTGATATACCTCTTGAAGATTTCGCAAAAGCCTGTAAAGAAATGGGTATCGAATCGATCGAATTGCTTAACGAAAAAGACTGGCCAACAGTTACAAAAGCCGGATTGAAATGTGCTGTAGGTTATGCCACCGACTGGGGAATACCAAAAGGATTCAACCGGAAGGAAAATCATGAAAAGCTTATTGCCGACTTCGAGGCAATGATACCAAAGGCAGCTGCAGCAGGAGTGCCTAACCTTATATGTTTTTCAGGAAACCGTGAAGGGATGAATGATAATGAGGGTATGATAAATTGTGCAATCGGACTCCGCAAACTGATGCCCACAGCTGAAAAACATGGTGTCACCATTATAATGGAATTGCTGAACAGCTATGGTCATAAGGATTATCAGTGCGACAAGACCTCATGGGGTGCAGCACTTGGCGAAATGGTGGGATCAGAAAGGTTCAAGCTTCTTTACGACATTTACCACATGCAGATCATGGAAGGGAACGTGATTGAAAACATCAGGAAATACATCAAGCATATAGGGCATATACATACAGGCGGTGTTCCCGGGCGGCATGAGCTCGATGAAACCCAGGAGCTCTATTATCCGGCAATTATGCAGGCAATTGTAAAAACAGGTTATAACGGATATGTCGGACAGGAGTTTGTCCCTGCCCAGAAAGATAAGCTGGCATCCCTGAAAAAGTGCATCCAGATCTGCGACGTCTAGGATGAGAGTACATTTTATTGCCATAGGCGGAGCAGTAATGCATAATCTCGCAATTGCTCTCCACCTGAAAGGTTACTCAGTTACGGGTTCGGATGATGAGATTTTTGAACCATCGCGTTCGCGTCTGGCTTTATACAGTCTTCTGCCCGGGAAATATGGCTGGCATCCCGAAAAAATAACACGGGATATTGATACAGTTATTCTGGGCATGCATGCTAAAGCAGACAATCCTGAACTCTTAAAAGCTATTGAATCGGGGATCAAAATAATGTCATTCCCGGAATTCCTGTATGACCAGACCAAAAATAAAAAACGTATTGTAGTAGCAGGCAGTCATGGTAAGACGACTACAACTGCAATGATAATGCATGTCTTCAAATCTCTTGGGGTGAATTTCGATTTTATGGTAGGTTCCTCTGTATCAGGTTATGAAACCATGGTAAGCTTGTCGGATGATTCAAAGATTGCGGTGCTTGAAGGTGATGAATACCTGACATCCCCTATTGACAGACGGCCAAAATTTCATCTGTATATGCCTGATATAGCTGTACTTAACGGTATTGCATGGGACCACATGAATGTTTTTCCCACTTTTGATAATTATGTCGGTCAATTCAGGGTTTTCGTTGAAAAGATCAGGGATGGAGGTTCACTGGTCTATTTTGCTGATGATCCTGAAGTAAAAAAAATTGCAGACGCCTCATCCGGAAATATTAAAAAGATCCCCTACAGGATTCATGGCCACTTCCAGAACAAAACCGGTTTCTATGCCGCTTCCTGCAGCAGAACAGTACCCTTGAAGATTTTCGGCGAACATAACATGCAGAATCTCTCTGCAGCAAAGGAGGCATGCATTGCAGCCGGAATCCCTGAAGATGATTTCTATGAGGCTATTCAGAGTTTTGAAGGGACATCGGGAAGACTCCAGGTGCTGAAGGAGAATCGGAATGGAATATTTTTTTATGACTTTGCGCATTCACCTTCAAAGGTCAGAGCTACTGTTGAGGCAGTCGCGATGAGATATCCCGGCAGAGATATTATTGCATGTTTTGAACTGCATACTTTTTCAAGTCTTAGCAAGGATTTTCTCCCTTTTTATAAAGGAACTCTCGAAAAAGCATCCCTGGCGTTTGTTTATTTTAATCCTCATCAGTTTGAGATAAAAAAGCTTGAGCCATTATCAAAAGATACTGTGAAGGAGGCTTTCTCAGGACAAAATGTTATGGTTTATGATGATGCAGACGCAATGTTTGCCTGTATAAAAAGCCGGCATTTTTCTGCTCCTGTTTTTCTGTTCATGAGCTCTGGTGATTTTAACGGCTGTGATATGAAACTATTGTCCGAAGAACTTCTTGGCTCTTCTGTCTGAACGGAAAAACCCGGTAACCGGAGCTTTGCAGATCAATATGTTTTTTAGAAAAATATTTTGCAGATCGGAAAAAAGATCGTTTCTTTGCATCCGCATTTTTAAGGTTCTTTAAACGGTCCATTCGTCTAGTGGTTAGGACGTCAGGTTTTCATCCTGGTAACAGGGGTTCGATTCCCCTATGGACTGCTTTGCAGATCAATATGTTTTTTAGAAAAATATTTTGCAGATCGAAAAAATACGTTTCTTTGCATCCGCATTTTTAAAGTTCTTTTAACGGTCCATTCGTCTAGTGGTTAGGACGTCAGGTTTTCATCCTGGTAACAGGGGTTCGATTCCCCTATGGACTAGAAACATTAATCTAAAAGGGTATAAATCAACAATTTATACCCTTTTTTATTGAGTAGTAAAAATATTTGCTGTTTGACTATAGCCTCTAATCGATTCCTGAAATAATGGGATATCTCCTAAACCGGTTATAACCTGGCCTCTTATTGCCGTTCGGGAGAGGGAGGGAGGGGGATAGGTTCCCCTCCTCCATATAGGCAATATATTACCTATTTAGAATAGGGGTACAATAATATATTTTGACCAGGAAATCAGGGATCACAAAATAGTCATAGGTGGCTATTGTGTATCAAATGATAGCCCGACCTGGAGATGCATTGCTTGCAATACGGTCATTTATAAACTGGAGATAGACTTTAAAGATTCAGTTAATTAACCAAGTGTGCATAATAAGACTCCTACCCCCACTTTTCGCCTTTTAACACCCAGTTCAAACTTGTTCCTCCTTAACGATAATAACTAAATCTTGATTTTCAATTTTTGACCTACCAGGATAAAATAATATTGACCTTGGTGCTCAACTCCCTAAAAAAGTGTATTTGAGACTCCCAGTACACATCTGGAGACTATCAGCAAAACCTGTCACAACCAATTGGTCTAATTTTGATGTGAAAATATCATTCACTCGAATTTAAAACTTACTGTTATGAAAAATAAATTTTGTTTTGTTCTATTAATGCTATTGGTATTAGTAGGACTTTCTTATTGTGTGGAGGAACCTTTCACATAGATGGAGGAAATCCCTGTGAGACAACCTGATAAAGAGGAATCCAATTCTGATGCATCGTGGCAGCCAACAACCACAACTGTAACAACTGATTCTATCACTGACATAAGCAGAACTTCAGCAAAAGCAGGAGGGTATGTGATAAACCCTGATGGCGACTTGATAATTATAGCGGGTGTTTGCTATAGCACAGAATCTAATCCGGTAGCGTATTTGGATGATCCTTATGTTTTGCAAGGAATTCCTGATTCGGGAGGGGAATTTACGCTCAGTCTTGAAAATCTGACTCCAAACACACTTTATTATGCCAAAGCCTTCGTTGCAGTGTGGACATGGAAAAATGACGATGTTGCATATGGCAATGAAGTTACATTCACAACAGGTCAATAATATCATTAATACTTTGATAATAGTAGTTTATTACAGCCCTCGGAAATCAGCTCCGGGGGCTTTTTCTTGCCAAATTTCCTTCGGAGTTATTCAAATTCTGAATGACTTTTCAATTATCTCCACTTGGGTGGTATCTAACATTAGCGAAAAGGATATCATCATAAACCCCAGTAAAAACGAATATCAAGAAAGGAAATTCTTGAATAGAAAATATAATTGACTTTGGCTTTTTGCTGGTGTGCAGTGAAAATAAATTTGACTTGTATAGTATTTGTTTCTTAACTTCGGTATAATCAATTATTTCCTCATTTTATTACCTCCCAACAGAATAAATCATATTGAGAAAAATCTTTTTAGTTAAATATTAATACTCCTTTTTATGAAAACAATTATCAGTTCTTTGAAAAGAACCAACAATCTGTATATAATAAGGTTTGTTTTATGCTTTTTAGTTTAATTCGAAGCTCAATGTAACCAGGTATGCAAAACAAGGGATTGCATAAATTGAACTTATGGTTGGAGAAGAAACTGTCTTTCCCGGGTTGCACAAACAAACAACTTCAGGGCAATATAACTGTGTTTGAAAACCATATCTTTCTGGCAGTCGCTCCGATCTTATATCTATCATTCCCTTATCGATTTTTGCACCCCAGCTTACTATATATATCCATTATATGATTGCATTCAGTGTCTTTATGCTTTATCCCTGATACTGCAACTTTTATTCCCCAGACCTTACATGGTTATACATACTTGTATCAGTTCGACGATGTACCTGATGACATTTTACGCCATTATTAAGCTGGGAGGGATACCCACCTCGGGAGGTCTTATTTTCGCGGGTATTTCCAATGTTCTTGCTACCATCCCGCGGCAAAGGACCTGGTTACCAATTTCGATGTTTTCTCTTTTTTGTGTCTGGGTGGTTCTCTTGGTGGTCCTGAAACCCTGGTTGCATGTTCCGGATCAGATGACTCCTGGTTTAAACTCATATCCTGTGGATGGCTCAAGTCCATAGTTTTGACCGGAGCAGCGCTTGTTTTTGTACTCCAGTTTATCAGGCAGCAGCGGAAGCTTGAAGAGTTGGAGTCCAGACATTTGAAAGAAATAAATGAATTCAAGGACCGGTTTTTTACAAATATCACCCATGAATTCCGTACACCCCTGACCATTATTAAGGGTATGGGCAACCTGATCAAGGCCCGGCCGGGAGAGTGGATGGGGACCGGTCTGCAGAAGATAGAAACCAACAGCGACATCCTCCTGCGGCTGGTGAACCAGATGCTCACCCTGGCGAAAACCGAAGCAGGCGCCATATCCGTTAACCTCGTCAGAAGAGATGTAAACAAGTACCTGGCCTACCTGGTCGAACAGTTCAGTTCGGAAGCTCTCAGAAGGAAAATAGATTTGAGATTTACATCAGCGGGAGAACCATTCGAAATGGATTTTGATCCTGAAAAACTGATGCACATTATAACCAACCTGGTTTCCAATGCCCTGAAGTATACTCCTGAGGGCGGCCGGGTTGAAGTTACCACAGGTGTTATGGATAATGGAAAAATGTTCTCCATCCGGGTCAAAGACACAGGGATCGGTATTGAAAGAGAACATCTGGACCATCTGTTCGACCGTTTTTACAGGGTAGAACACCAGTTATCTCCTGGAGGTACAGGTATTGGCCTGGCCCTGACAAAAGAAATGGTGCTACTCCTGCAAGGGACAATTTCTGTGGAGAGTATTAAGGGTGAGGGTTCTGAATTTACGGTTCTCCTGCCCGTTACCCGTAATGCCCCGTTGTCTGGTACCCCGGAAGCGGCAGACCTGATCAAAGTCACAGATGATCAGTACGAAAAGGCCAGTTCTTACGGAGAACCTCTTTATCCGCGGCAATCCCCCGAAGAGTTACTTTCCGTCGTGGCAGCCGGTCCGGCTAAACTGCCTTTGCTGTTGATCGTAGAGGATAGTTCAGATGTTGTGTTATACCTGCAGGCTATCCTCAAATACGAATACAGGATAGAGGTTGCCGGAAACGGAAGCATTGGTCTTGAAAAGGCCCTGGAGATCATACCGGATATCATCCTGAGCGATGTAATGATGCCAGTCATGGACGGGATTGAACTTCTGGAAAAAGTAAAGAATGATATCCGCACCAGCCACATCCCTGTGGTGATGTTGACGGCAAAGGCCGACATTGACTCGCGGCTGGCCGGACTGGAAAGAGGGGCTGATGCCTACCTGGCCAAACCTGTCGATGAAAAAGAGCTGCACATCCAGCTAAAAAATCTTATTGATCTGCGTAAAAGGCTTCATGAACGATATGCCTCCCTTGAAAACCTTCCAAAGACATCAGATAAGTACATCCAAAAAGAGGATGAATTCATGATAAAAATCAGGCAGGCCCTGGAAGCCAATCTCGGTGATGATGAATTCGGGATTTCACAACTCTGCAGCGAACTGGCAGTAAGCCATGCCCAACTCTACAGGAAATTCAAATCTTTGAGCAATAAAACCATAGCTGATTATTTAAAATCACTGAGGCTTCACAAAGCCAGAGAATTGCTTTTAACAACCAGTCTCAATGTTTCGGAAGTAACTTATATTGTCGGATTTAAGAACATCTCACACTTCAGCCGCGAGTTTACACATGAATTCGGGAAATCACCCAGCGAGTTTCGCAAATAACTGTCTGTTTGGGCTCTCCTTACCCTTAGTAAAGCATACTTTGAGATTTACAGCAAACTTTCAGAGACTGACAGCAAAGCTCATCATATGCCGTTAGTTTAATTTTGGGATGTAAATATCATTATTTCAGATATGTAGCTCACTTATTTTTATTAACTAAAAATCTTTAAGCTATGAGAACTTTAAAAATTCTATTGGTGCTTGTGGCTGTGATTCTCTCTGGATTTGCCAGAGATTCACAGAGAACTGAGGCAGGGGTTGTTAAATCACTGAAAATGTGTGGTCAAACCATTGATGTAGGGGGGGAACTCATGTGCGATCCTGTGCAGTACGAAATTTCGCATACACAATTTGGCTTGTTGAAAGGGAATACAACGCATGGTGGAAAGATTATTCCCGAATTGAGCCAATGGGAAATAACCGGTTGCAGTACTGATTTAACAACCAGGCTTAATATTTCAACAATTTATGGTACGGTAACTGTTGCTAATGGAGACTCATACTTCTATGACTGCATTATGACAGTCAATATTGACGATAAAAGTGTCATTATGGCCATCACTATTACCGGTGGAGAGGGCAAATTTGAAGGTGTTACAGGTCAGATTACATGTACTGGAAGCCTTAATGGCGTGGTCACCTTTTGCGGTGACGGGTTTATGAACTTCCCGAAGTAAATACTACTGCAAGGTGCTTCATTCATAACCTGTCAGATAGTGTCGGGAACGACTGCAATGGAATAATTAATAAACCAAAAGAAACTTTTCATCAGCCCCCGGAAATCAGTCGGGGGCTTTTTTTCTGTGAAAAAATAATCAATTGATCTCTTTCTCAAGAAAGGGATAAAAATGCTTTTTTTGCCTGACGTGTCCACATAGGGGTCTTCCGGCGCAGGCATAACAGGTCAAAGTGATAGTAAAGTACCACTCAGACAATATACCCTTATACTGCACCCATACGGCTAACACGTGAGAGGATTTC
>CAWHGX010000035.1:0-133976 GCA_963828775.1 uncultured Bacteroidales bacterium
CAAATCGACCTCATATTTTACGCTACCGCTTGTAATCAGGGATTACAGGCGGTTTTTGTTTTTACAGGTACTCAAAATGTACGCTGAAACTCCTTGAAAAGGACACCTTTTCGACACCTATTATTAAATTTGATAAAGGTGTCGCTAAAACTTATAACTCTCTGTATACTTTGCGGTTGTCTGCAGCCTTTTGCATGAGGATATATGCGTGAACGGGCTGAAATTTGTACAGAAATCGACACCATTTAATACAGATTGTTATGAAAAACAAAATTGTCACTCACTTTTATGTGAAAGAAGAAAAAAAAGATAATAACGGAGAGGCTCCTATTTATCTTAGAATCACAGTCAATGGAGAAAGAGCGGAAATTTCTACCAATAGAAGAGTGCAGACTATTAAATCATAAATTTTAAAATAATCCTGGAATAGTTAAGTCACGTTGCATTATGTTTTCGGTTCTTTTGAGACTGTTCAGCTCAACTAATAAATCTTAAGAACCACTGAAAACGAGCCAAGCTAATTCCATCTATCTGAGGTTAAACTTGCTTGGATGGGTTTTTGAATAATAAAATTGACTTTGGCTTAAACTTGGTGTAAATTTGGTTTCCAGAAAAAAAGCTCAGGTGTACTTTTATCTGATAATGAATAGTGATCCTGGCTTACAAAGCTTTTGAACGGGGATAGGATTACTAGTCTTTTATAATACGGGGCATTCAGAAAAACCAGGAAGGGTATAATTTCAGCTTGATCCATCAAAGTAAGTTGTTCAATGAATATTAATCAAAATCTGATCGCAAACTATACAGTAACCATGAACAAAGCATTTGTAATTGTTCTCGGACTGATTCTGTCAGTCAGTCTCGCCAGCTCCCAGGTAACAAAATCACATGTTCACCAGGTTTCTTTAAACTTTCTTCAGATTAAGGACGAGATGAACTATGGTTTGGTATTTCGTGGGCTGGGGATAGGATACACTTATTCAGCCCGGTGGCAGAATGAAAGACGACTACTGGATTATGAAGCCCGATTGTCGTTCTCATTAATGGATACAAGGGATATTATTGCCGGTTCATTCAATGTGGTCCCGGTCAGGTTAGATTACTTGTTTAAAACAGGGACTCAAAGCAAATTTTGCATCGGGCCATTTTTCACGGCAGAGTATAATTATGAGCTATATCCTGACGTGCAGAGCGGCTATTCTTTTTGGTTCACCCACTTCAGTCTGGGCAGCGCGCTGAACTATTCGTTCATTCTGCAAAAAAACCTTTTTGACCTTTCATTCCATACAACGCTGTTAGGGATCACATCACGCCAGCCCGTTTATCATGATCCTTATTTTTTCGACCTGAATCCATGGTATGTCTTACGTTTTGTCCACCAGGATTTTCAATTTGGCAGCCTGGACCAGTACAATCAATCCGAACTTGAGATAAGATGGCAACCCAAAGCTAAGTCACGGCTGGCATTAGCTTATGCCTTTCAATATTATGGCTATTTCGACGAACCCAAACTCGTCATACTTAATCAATCTGTAAAACTTATAATCCTGCCTAAAAAAGAAAAATAAAATGAAGAAAATCACAATACTATTTTCCACAGTTTTAATGCTTCTTTTAATAACTGCGTGTCTTAAAGAAGATGCAATGAATAAATCATTTACCGGATTTAGTCCGGTAAATATCGGGGATGGATGGGTTATTTCAACACTGGCAGCCGAAGGGATCGATTCTATTGCGCTGGACCAGTTATATCGGGATGTTTATGCAGATGACCAGACCTGGATGATGAAGAGCTTGCTGGTATTCCGTAATGGTAAACTCGTTGCCGAAAGTTACCTTAAGGATGATGCAGACCGCACAGAGATAGATGCCATTTGGTCATGCACCAAACAGGTGAATAGCATCATTACAGGTATTGCAATAGATCAGGGCTACATCGGAAGTGTTGAAGATCCCATTGGAGAATATCTTCCGGAATACATTGCCAAACACCCTGATAAGGCTGCGATCACCCTGGGACACCTGCTGACTATGAAATCCGGGATAGCATTTGACAACGCCACTCAATCTGATATTTTTCGGCAGCATAAAACGGATAACAGCATTGATTATGTGCTGGGGCTTGACCTGAATTACGAGCCGGGCTCTTTTTTTAATTACCAGGATGGAGATCCTCAGGTTGTTTCTGGCATTATTCAGGAGGCCACGGGGAAAACGCTGGATGAATACGGAAAGGAAGTCCTGTTTGATCCACTCGGCATCACCAATTACCAATGGGAACGATACTCCGATGGAGTCACCCTGGGCGCTTTTGGGATCCTTACATCTCCAAGAGAACTTGCGAAAGTCGCGGAATGTGTGCTGGACAATGGCCAATGGAACAACCATCAAATTATTCCCCTTGACTGGTTGCAGGAAATGCTTAGTGCCAAAGTGTTAAATGCTAATACTGCTTTCGGTTACTATTGGTGGAGCATTCCTTCAAAAGGCTATTATTTCATGTGGGGACATGGCGGGCAGTACGCCTTTATTATTCCTGCCAAACGGTTATTGGTAGTCATTACCTCATTACCTCAGGTTGACGATGATATTGGCATGACCATCGAACAGATCATCGATATCGTTGACCAAATCGCAGCCACAGCACAATAATACTTGATTTTATCCTCTTTAGGCTGATATAAAGAATTATTATTAAGTCATCAATACAAACCCTCGGGTCAGCTCAGTGGGCTTTCTACTTCCATAAATGTTGTATTACAGAAGATCAGTTTATCAATTTATTTGACTCGTATCTCTCCCTTTCTTAACTTTATCATAACGAATATCTCTCCATATGGCAATCTGGTCTTCTGAAATAAATGAGCTTGAGAAACTTTATGAATCCTTTAAAGGCCAGTTACCTGAACTGGGGAAAGAACTTGAGCGGTTAATAAAGACTGATGACGAGAATATAATTCTTGTCTATGCCAGAAGATGTCTGGAAGTAATCATTACGGATCTTTGTGAATGTGAACTCAAACGACCTCGTAAAACAGAGCCTCTGCAGGGAATTATTGACAAACTTCTTAAGGAAGAAAAAGTCCCTTCAAACATTATTGCCTCAATGCATGGCCTTAATGAATTGTCAACCTTTGGGGCTCATCCAAAAGATTTTGATCCAAAGCAAATCAGAACAACTCTGATCAATCTGGAAACAATTATCGAATGGTACTTAAAACACAGGAAGAGCGGATCAGTAATTACTGTAAGACCAGATGAAGAGATCGGTCAGGAAACAAAAAGCACCACAAAAATAAGGAAGAGTACAATTATCCCGAAGAAATGGTTATTTGGAATGATCTCCGCAATAATAGCGGTTTTTGTGACTGTATTTGTAGTATTGTACTTTTCCAAAATTATTGGTGATGGCAAGCATACTAAAGAACTTGATAAATCAATTGCAGTTATACCTTTCTACAACTTAAGTGGTGATCTGGCTCAGGATTTTATGTGTCAAGGTCTGACAAATGAAATTATTAGCCATCTGTTTAAAATAAAATCTTTCGATAAAGTAGTTTCTTTCAGCACCTCTTTAACATACTTGGGAAATAAAAAAAAACCACCAGAAATTGCAGATGAGTTGAAAGTTAATTATATCCTTGAAGGATCTTATAAAAAGGCAGGGGATCAGATTAAGGTAACAGCCCAATTGATTGAGGCGAAAAAAGACAGACATATCTGGTTGCATGAATATGACGGTTCATATAAGGATCTTATCGCCATACAGGCAGATATTGCCCTCCAAATCGCTAGTAGTTTGAATACATTTTTAACGAACTCCGAAAGACAAATTATCCAGAAAATTCCTACTGCCAATCTAAAAGCTTATGAAATAGCCCAGCAAGCTTTAAATCTATGGAAAACAAGGAGGTATAAATCATTTGATCAATTAATAGATTTAGGGAAAAAAGCCATTGAACTGGACCCTGATTTTGCAGATGTATATGCCTTTTTAGGTTTGATGAATATTCTAAAAGGTAGTGCTGTTTACGGTAATATTGATATGCAATCTATAGCATGGGATGCTGCATCTTATTTCGAAAAAGCTCTGGAATTGGATCCTGATAACAGTCAAGGCCATTTTGGCATGGCATTGCTAAATGAGTTTATCAGATGGGATTATATTAAGGCTGATAAAGAATACTTAAATGCCATTGAAACTGAACCCAATAATCCGGATTTGCTTAGCGGCTATACTGAATACCTTATTAAAATGAATCGTTTGGATGAAGTATGGCATTATCTGGATACAGCTGAAGTATCATACAGACTACTAGAATTACAAATATTTTCAGGTGATAAAAGCGAGGCATACAAATCAATAGAAAAGTACAAAGAGTCAATAGGGATGGATATATGGATAGGAGAAATTTATACCAGGCTTGAAGAATATAATTCCGCGAAATTATGCTTGGAATCAGAACGATATATTCAGAGTGATTCTAGCAGAATTTCATCCCCAAGGTTTCAGGCGGTTCTGGCATTAACATATTATAAAACTAATAATAATCAGAAAGCGCAGATGATTATTAATCAACTCATTGAAAAAAGCAAAAAGACATCACCGGGTAGCCCTGAATTTTTTACCGGTTGGTACTACAGCGGGATTGGTAAGGTGGATTCTGCCTTTTACTGGCTGGAAGAAGCATTTAAGAGACGTAGTCCGGAGTTTCCCTGGCTGAAAGTTGATCCTGTATTTAAAAACATAAAAAGTGATCCCCGGTACCGGGATCTATATGCGAGGACAGGACATAAGGCTTATGATGAATATTATGCAGGCTTGAAAAAATAACCGATGTTGTAACAAGTTGTGAGGTACAAATAGACAAAGTATCGGGCAGATTATAATAAGGTTGGTAAATAGCTTGAAGGGCTGGGATATTATAAATATTATCAAACTCAACTTATAATACCTGAATGGCATATAGTCCAAACAAACTGATCAGGTTCTGGCAGGAGTTGAAGAGACGTAAAGTCTTCAGGGTAACGGCCACTTACGCTGCCACTGCCTATATCATAATTGAAGTAACCAATAACCTGATTGGGCCATTCCGGTTGCCGGAATGGATTCCAACCCTGGTTGCATTACTACTTGCCATTGGATTACCTGTGATAACCATTTTGTCATGGATCTTTGATTTCACTCCGCAGGGAATAAAGAAGACAGAGTCGCTGGAAGAATTAACCGAAAAAGAAATAATAAATAAACCTCAAAAAAGGAGGTTAAAGGTAAGCGATGTTGTTATTGTTGTTTTACTGGTGGCAGTGGTTATTCTTGCGTGGCCCAGGATCTTCAAACGTGATACACTTGAAAGGCTCAGGTCATCTAGTGAAAGGATCGCTGTCGCAGTGATGCCATTTCAGAATATGACCAATGATACAACCTGGAATGTATGGCAGGATGGGATTCAGGATATTTTAATAAGCTCACTGTCAAATTCAGAGGAGTTTAAAATCAGGCAAGCTGAATCAATTAAAAATCTGGTTAAAGGTGAGGGAATCGTAAACTATGGTTCAATCACTCCAAGTATAGCCAGTACAATATCACAAAAGCTGGATGCCAATATCCTGATCTTTGGCAATATAAAGCAAGCCGGTAGTACCATACGATTGTATACGCAATTAATTGATCCACTAACAGAGGAGGTTTATAAATCTTTCCAGACAGAAGGTCTTGCAATAGAAAAAAATATTTTCCAGCTGATTGATACACTTTCAGGAATGCTAAGGAATTTTCTTGTAATATCCGAATTGGAAAAGAAAGTTCCTGATATATATAGACTCTCCGGGACGACTAATTCACCAGAAGCATACAGAGATTTCCTTCAGGGAAGAAATGAATATATGAAAGAGGATTATCCGGCAAGTATAAAATGGTACTCTAAAGCCATAACTGCTGATTCAAACTTTTTTCAGGCAATGATATCAGCATCGTTGGCATACAACAATCAGTTCGAATATGAGACATGGTTTTCTTCGGGACACGATAAGCTGTACTTGTACGAAGAGGCAAAGAAATGGTGTCTCAGAGCTTGTGGGAAAATGGATCGGATGACTACACAGCAAAAGACATATACCCAATGGCTTTATGCCAGACTTTTTGAAACAAAATCTGAAGAAATCAAGTATTTGAAACAGCTAATCGAATCTGATGACCAGTGGGTGACAATATATTTTAATTTAGGCAATTCTTATTCTGAATCAAATCAGTATGAAAAGGCAATTCCTGAATATGAAAGGGCACTGGAAATATGCAAAAAATGGGGCTTAAAGCCATATTGGGCTCTTTATTATACTTATCTCGGGCAGATGTACCATAAGACAGGTCAGTATAAAAAAGAAGCAAGGATTTACAAGCTGGCGGAGAAGGATTTTCCTGATGATTTTGAACTGATCGGTTGGCAAGGTATACTGGCATTGAGCCAGGGAGATACGATAGCAGCAAATAGATCTTTTAAGAGATTTTCCACCATCATGAGAAACATGTCCTTTCCAGAAGCAACCATAACAGCATTACTGGCTTTTGGCTACAATGAAGCAGGCTTTCCGGATAAGGCAGAAGAATCTTACCGGCTTGCACTGTCTCTGGATTCCAGTAATCCTGACAGAGTTAATAGTCTCGCATATTTTTTAATTGACAAGGATCGAAAAATAGATGAAGCCCTGAAACTTATTGATAAGGTTCTTAATCTAAGTCCTGAGAACTTTATTTATCTTCATACAAAAGGTTGGGGACTTTACAAGCAGGGTAAATATGAGGAAGCGGTGGAAGTACTTCAAATAAGTTGGGATTTAAGGCGAGAGAAGGCTATATATGATCATCAGGCATATCTTAATCTCGAAGCAGCAAAAAAGGCTGTTGCCAGTCGAAAGAATAATTAATCAGGTTTGCTTTAAAACCGTTGAGATAAGTGTTATCCCCTGACTGTCTGACCTTCATCCCGAAAGAATGATAAATCGCATACTTCTAAATATAGCCGAAATTTTACTTAAAGAATGTTCAAATAATGAAAAATATGTTTACTTTTGCGCCGGTAAAAAAGAAGTGGGGACTTATAAAGAGGAGTTTTTTCGAGACCAGGAAAATACAACTATCTGTAAAGGATTGATAATTAAGTGGTATTATAAATTAGTTCGATTCACCTATGGACTACAAGGTTTTATATTTTAAAGATAATTTTTAAGCATGGCAAATCATAAGTCGTCAGAGAAAAGGATCAGGCAGATCAAAACAAAAAATGAAAGCAATAAGTATCACGCAAAAACTATGCGTAATGCTTTGAAAACAATTCGCAGTACTTCCAGCAAGGAAGAAGCAGGTACTATGTTACCGAAAATAAATTCCATGCTTGACAGACTGGCTAAAAAGAATGTCATTCATAAGAAGAAGGCTTCAAATCTTAAGTCATCAATTCAAAAACACGTCAGCAACCTTAAATAAGGTTAAAGAAATCATAAATGTGAGGGGCATAGTTCAACTGCCCCTTTTTTATTTCTAACTACTTGCTTTGGCATATTATGGACAAGGCTGCAATAGTTCAATGGAATATATGCGAATAATCCATTTAGCTACTTCAGAAGCATTTTGCACAGATCCTTATACCTGTTTTGTCTCTCCGGATCAGAAAGGGAATTACTACCTTTCTTCCAGGCCAGAATAGCCTCATCAGGCTTTCCGAGAGCGAGCAGAGCTTTACCTTTCCAGAACCAGGTTTCTGCCTCTTCAGTCCGGAATGACCTGCCTACACCAAGGTTTTCCGGGAAAGTCAGGGCAGCTTCGAAATGAGTTAATGCTTCTTTGTACTTCTTTTGATTAAACAGCTCTATTCCTTTCCTGACATGGGACTGATTGAAGATATCCCAGGTGATACTTGATCCTTCCCAGTTCACAAAATATGGAGTTGACATTAAGAGCTTGATGGATTCATCGTAACGTGCTTCATCAAGGTAGGCTTGTGCCAGATCAATAATGATATCTGACCGGCGCATACCTTTAAGTAACATTTTTTCAAGAAGGGAAATGGCTTCCGGTCTTCTGCCGTCATCGATAAGCACACTTGCAAGATCCCTGTAAAGGGTTTGATCGTAGGGCCGGGCTTTTATGGCGTTGCTAAAGCATTGTTCGGATTGGGAATGATCATTCTTGTTTGCCCAATAGTACCAGCCAAGATTTCTCCATGGTATGCTCATGGAAGGATTCAACTCCACAGCTTTTTTCCAGTTGTTTGCAGCTTCATCCAGTCTTCCGAAATTTCCAAACAGATTCCCTAATTGGTAAAATGCAAGTGCATCATCAGGATTTTCTTTAATTGCGTATTCCAAAACCTCCATATGTTTCAGGCCTTGAAGCCAGAATAAAATCCCGATAGTTAGAAGATGCCCTGGAAAGATAATTATCAGATATTTCCCTGTTCCCCAACTTAGAATATAAGTATGCCAGATGATACTGTATCAGAAAATTCTGCTTATTCTCGTCCAGACCTTTTATGCAGGCGTTTTCAAGGATCCAGGCCGCTTCGCTGTTCAGGCCCAGTTCGGAAAAGGCAATGCTTGTTTCCAGCATTTCAAAGTCATATTCTCCGACAAATTTCCGTGTGGATGTCACAAAATCATCCGGATTATTCTGAATTATAGCTTCGAGTGCTCTGGTTGTTAGTTCGGTAGGGTGCGTGATGATACGTTTCTTTGCTAATTGGAGCGCTTTTTCTTTCTGTCCTGTGATGTAAAGGGCAATCAGGTTATGCTGAAAAGACTTTGCATTATTCTGATTCGCTGTGCTCGCTTTTTCGAATGATAAAAGAGCCTCCGGATAATTCTTTTGCAGCATCAGAACACGGCCAACCAGATCAAAGCCAATAGATTCTGTTCCAGGGCACCGTGATGCTTTGAATCCGCATTTTATTGCGTCTTCTGCATTCTGTTGATTAAGCCTGCATAGTCCCAGAAAATACCAGGCAATTCCATCATCATTTGGAATCTGTTCAAGGGCTTTTGCTAACATCTTCGCAGCATTGTCATATTGTGCTGCTTCAAAATCAAGGATCGCAAGATCCCTTAAAGCTGATAATTGAAGAGAATCATTCTTCAGAACTCTGTTATAATACTCTCTTGCCTTGAACCGATCAAGTGCGCGGTCATACTTTTGTGCTATCAGATATGTCTCTTCTATAGTCAGCTTTTCATCAGGTTTGTTATAGTAAGAAGGCGGTTCAGGCGGATTAACCTGAGGCAGTGGAATCGGACTGACAAATCTTGCCAGTTCCATGCCGTCAGATGCTTTAAGTATTACTGTTACTTTTGTTTCGGCAGATTCCAGGAATGTAATTATTGCAGGTTTTTCAGGTGAAAGGTCTACCTGCTTCACCATAATTTCCTTCTCTCCATTATACAAATTGCAACTGGCCCCCGGAAATTTCTCAGTGGTAATTATTCTGATCTCCATCTGTCCGTTTTTTCTCTCCGTTCTGAAAGCAACCAGCCTGTTTGCAAATTCAAAACCGTCAACCAGTCCATGAACCGGATACCAGAACTCCTTCCAGGAAACCCGGGCTTTTGGTAACAGGATTCCATAATCAGATTGGGTAGGTAAAGGACCACTCTGGACTTCGATATAATTTCCGTCCGAATCCGTCAGATTCTTCTGGCAGGTCTTTCCATATTCTCCCTGTCCCCATGTCCAGGCTTTTTTGCCGCTGTGCTCATTATGATCAGCAACCTGTATTACTCCCCGGTCAAGATCAACATCATATGCTCCAAAAAAATCATATGCACAATTTACTGCAAAGATAGAGGCTGCCTCTTCATAGTTTTTTGTCCATGAAAGGTCTTTACCCTCATCTACCGGCCATTTGAAGAATTTAACTCCGTAATGGTCAGTACCCAGGCTCATCGGATAGATGAACCGGGTTCCCGGCAGTTGAGGAAAAGCAGTACAATTCCAGAAATAATAGGGATTCATCGCGTCTGTAGGATTACTGAGGCTGATCTCTTCATCAATATAGGCTTTCCCGGGATGAAGAGTAACCCGTACAGTCCATTGCGTCCGGAGACTTTTCTCTAAATTACTGATCTCCAGATAGGCAGAACCATCCTCATTTGCTCCGGAGATAACATCTACCGGTGAAAGGACAGTTACTGTGTGTACCTGTGGCCCGGCATTCCATTCGACACCTCCACTGATAAAAGCACCGCGCATCGCAATCATACTTGGTTTTATCACCGTGTTTTTATGAAACACCTCATGATTGGTAGTTTTATCATACACAGAATGTAAACGGCCACCCAGTTCGGGAAGACATGTTATTTTCAGGTATTCATTTTCAAGGTAAACCGCCTTATAGGTGATATCCTGCAGCCTGCGGGAAAGATGGTCCTGCATGTTATAGGGATATGTAATTGATGCTCTCACTGTTGTAGAACCTTTGGCTCCACCTTCCAATGCCCAGAATTTAGGATTCACATCCTCTTCCCACCCATAAGTAGGAATTACAATAGTTCCTTCCCAGCATTTTACCTGGCTGTACCCAACATTTGATAACAGAACCAGAAAAAATGTGACAAACAAACTAAAACAAGACTGCTTCCTGGAATAATTAAAGTTCATTTTGATTGGTTTTTGAATAAATGTCTTCACAAGATTATAATATTTTTTTTGGAACATGACTTGATTCATAACTCTGATGGTATTTTTTGCGCTCAAATACATTCTAAAACAGGCGGACAAAAGCATATCGGGCAATTATAATCCATCATCAAAGTTACACCTTGCATATTATTCCCCGCCGGAAGCCGTCACTAAAAGAGGGCTTTTTTATTTGAAAAATTCATATCTTTACATTGTCTCGCTAATATTTTACTTTATGTCTCTCAAAATTACCGACTGGGCTGTCGAGGACAGGCCCAGGGAAAAACTTATAAGGAAAGGAATTTCCAGCCTGAGCGATGCAGAATTGCTGGCAATACTTATCAGCTCAGGCACAAGAAAGAAATCTGCCGTTGATCTGGGAAGAGAGCTGCTTGGTATTGTGAACAACAACCTGAACTCTCTCGGGAAGCTTTCAGTCTCTGATCTGTTGAAAATCAGGGGTATTGGTCCTGCCAGGGCTGTAACGATCAGTGCCGCCCTCGAGCTGGGAAGGAGAAGGAATCTGGCTGAACTGCCCGATGCAAATCACATCAAATGCTCAAAGGACGTGGCTGATATTTTTCAGCCTCTGCTCTCTGACCTTTCTCATGAAGAGTTCTGGGTGCTTTTTCTGAACAGGTCCAACAGGGTGATCGACAGGATGAAACTCAGTCAGGGCGGTATCAGCGGAACAGTCACCGATGTAAGGATCGTAATGAAAAAAGCTATTGAATACCTTGCATCAGGAATCATAGTATGCCATAATCATCCTTCAGGAAATCTGAATCCAAGCGAATCAGATACCAGGATTACACAAAAAATAAAGGATGCCGGGAATCTTATGGATATTCAGCTTCTCGATCATCTGATCATTTCTGAAAAGGACTACTATAGCTTTGCGGACAACGGATTGCTTTAGTTGTCGTGCGGTCGTGCGGTCTTGCGGTCTTGCAGTCTGTCGGTCTGAAGCCTCCCGGGAGGGTTGGGATGGGTCTAAATAGGTCCAATTTTCTTCACCTCACTCTCATCCTTGCACTCTTCCAGCAACTCCCTGAAAGTTTTCCTCAAAACCGGATGGACCATTTCAGGAGCTATATCGCAAAGCGGCACCAGAGTGAATCTCCTGTCCTGGATCAGGGGATGAGGGATTTGCAGACTTTTTTTATTGATTATTTCACTCCCATATAACAGGATATCTATATCAATGATCCTTGATGAGTATCCTTTCCCTTCCCTAAGCCTTCCAAGCTGAGCTTCAATCATTAATATCCTTCCCAACAATCCTGAAGGCTTTAAACTTGTTTTCACTTTTATCACTGCATTCAGGAACTCATTTTCACTTTGAAAGCCCCATGGCTCTGTCTGATAAACAGATGAACAGAGTACTACTTCACCGATCGATTCAACGATCATGGCGATCGTCTTTCTGAGGTTTTCCTCCCTGTCACCAAGATTGGTTCCTAATCCAAGAAATGCATAAACAGCCATTTAGTGAACTTTCAGTAAAATTACAATTTCCTTTTGTTCCTGCCATCTGATAATGTTGTTTTTCATATATTTGAAACTCATTTTATTAAATCAATCTCCCTTATGAAAAGCTTTCTGAAATATACCCTGGCAACTATAACAGGGATAATTATCACTTCGTTCCTGTTCTTTATTATACTGGTTGCCAGCCTGAGCGCTATGGTGATCTCAGGGGATAAACCTGTTGCTATATCCGGAAATTCGATCCTTGTACTGAAGGCAGGCGTCGCGATTCCCGATCAGGGGAACAGCAATCCATATGCAGGAATCGATATCATAAATATGTCTCTCACTCCCGTGCCGGGATTGAATGAAATACTCCGGAATATTAAAAAAGCCTCAGCTGACGATAAGATAAAGGGGATTCTTATCGAAAACGGATTGTTGCCTTCAGGATGGGCAACAACAGAAGAGTTAAGGGAGGCGCTTGAAAAGTTCAGGGCTGGCGGGAAATTCGTAATTGCCTATTCTGATTATGTTCTCCTGCAGGAAGGGTATTATCTTTCGACTTCAGCCGACAGGATTTATATCAATCCCTCATCGACTGTTGATTTTAAAGGACTTAGCGGAGAAGTTATGTTCTATAAAAAGGCCCTTGAGAAAATCGGGATTGAAGTTCAGGTAACACGTCACGGGAAATTCAAGGGAGCCGTTGAGCCTTTTATCCTCGACCAGCTCAGCACAGAAAACGAAGAACAGATAAAAAGCTATGTGGGATCAATCTGGTCGCATGTTGTTGAAAATATCTCAAAAGCAAGAGGAATTGCGCCTGAAGAGCTCAACAGGATGGCTGACAACCTTGTTGGTTATGTGGCATCCGGAGCACTGGAGAACAAGCTGGTTGACGGACTGATTTACCGCAATGAACTGATTGACACATTAAAGATCCTGTCGGGGCTGACCACCGACGACAAAATTAACATGGTCTCCATGACCAGGTATTCAAAGGTTCCCGATCCGAAAAAAATGGTCTCGGCAAGAAACAAGATTGCGGTAATCTATGCATCCGGCAGCATTGTAATGGGAAAGGGCAGTGATTATAACATTGGAGGGAACGCATTTGGGGACCTTATAAGGAAAGAAAGACTTGACTCGTCTGTAAAAGCCATTGTAATGAGAGTGAATTCCCCGGGAGGCAATGCAATTGCTTCAGACATAATGTGGAAAGAACTGGAACTCGCTGCAAAAGTCAAACCGGTGGTTGTCTCAATGGGCAACTATGCTGCATCCGGAGGTTATTACATTTCAATACCCGGAACCAGGATCTTTACAAATCCCACAACAATTACGGGATCGATAGGAGTTTTTGGCCTGATCCCTAACGCCGGTAAACTAATGAATCAGAAGCTTGGCATTTCGACTGAAACAGTTAAAACCAATAAAAACTCCGATTTTCCATCTGTTTACAGACCCATGAATATTTATGAAAAAGAGGTGATGCAGTTAAGCATCGACAAGGTCTACTCCGATTTTATCAGTAAAGTGTCAGCTAAAAGAAAAATGTCAGTTGCCGCGGTTGACAGTATCGGTCAGGGCAGAGTTTGGAGCGGAACTGATGCAATAAAATTAGGGCTGGCTGATGAAACAGGCGGATTAAGTACCTCTGTCGAAGCTGCTGCAAAACTTGCCGGGATTGATACTTATTCTATAAGGGAACTGCCGGTAACTGAAGATCCTTTTAACCGGATATTGTCGCAGCTGACCGGAGAGGTCAAAATGAGGATTCTTAAAAATGAACTTGGAGAATATAAAAATTTCTTCGATGAGATACAGGATTTAAAAAATCTCTCGGGGATACAGGCAAGATTACCCTATTTCATTGAGGTCCATTAATATATGGGAACCAGAAAGTACTTCTTTTTATATCCCTTATCAATTCTGTACCGGCTGATAACGGATTTCCGTAACTTTCTTTTTGACACCGGCATTTCCCATTCAGAAGAATTCAGTATACCTGTTATCTGTGTCGGGAACATAACGGTCGGCGGGACAGGTAAAACCCCTCATACAGAATACCTTATCGAATTACTCAGGAAGGATTTCAAAGTGGCTGTCCTGAGCAGGGGATATAAAAGAAAATCCACCGGTTTCAGGATTGCCGACACAAAATCCTCCGTCAGTGAAATCGGGGATGAACCTTTGCAGATTTTCCGCAAGTACCCTGAAATTCTGGTAGCCGTCGACAGGAACCGTGTCAACGGCATCAGAACCATAATAATAGAACATCCTGAAACTGATGTTATAATCCTGGATGACGGGTTCCAGCACAGATCAGTAAAACCAGGACTGTCAATTCTCCTTACCGATTATAACAGGCTGATAACAAGGGATTATCTGATGCCTTACGGAAATCTGAGAGAAAACAGGAATAACAGGAAAAGGGCTGACCTGATCGTGGTATCAAAGACACCCGGAGAGATCCCGGAACCTGCGATGACGAATATTATGAAGGAATTAAAATCGCATCAGGGGCAAAAACTTTTTTTCACCTCAGTTTTACACGGAGATCTGATACCGCTGTTTGAAAATCCGGACCTCAAAAGGTACAATCTCATCGGAAACAGATCCTGAAAATCACGGGGCGGTTTTAATCACAGGCATAGCTGTTCCGGGTGTATTGATGATGTTCCTTGACAAATACTTTAAAGAAATCATTCATCTGAAATTCCCTGATCATCATTATTTCAGTGAAAATGATATTGACAAGGTCAAAACAGCCCTGAACGACCTCACAACAGGTGAAAAGCTGGTCATAACCACTGAAAAAGATGCTGTAAGGTTAAGGGAATTCACTAATATTGAAGATCCATTAAAAAGAATCTTTTTTTATGTTCCGGTGAAGGTAAGTTTTTTGAAAAATTATAAGCATGAGTTTGACAATCTGATATTAGAATATGTTAGAAAAAATAGAAGAGACTACAGAGTTCCTTAAAGCGAAAGGGATTGTGAATCCTGAAGCAGGGGTTATCCTTGGTACAGGTTTGGGCGGACTGACTTCAAAGATTGAAAACAGCATCGGGATCGACTACAGAGATATTCCCAATTTTCCTGTTTCGACTGTCAGGGGGCATGCCGGAAAACTAATTTTCGGTGATTTCGGAGGGAAAAAGATTGTCGCCATGAAAGGAAGGTTTCATTATTACGAAGGGTATACAACTGAACAGATCGCGTTGCCCATACGTGTTATGAAATATCTCGGGATAAGGCATTTATTTCTTTCAAATGCTGCGGGGGGAGTAAATCCTATGTTCCAGATTGGTGATATTATGATCATCACCGACCATATAAACCTGATGCCTAATCCGCTTATAGGTAAGAATGATGACAGGATCGGAACACGTTTTCCGGATATGAGTGAAGCATATGACAGGTCGCTTATTGATAAAGCAGTCAGAATAGCCGGGGAAAACCGGATCAGGATCCAGAAAGGGATCTACCTGGGCACTTCAGGGCCAACTTTTGAAACACCTGCAGAATACAGTTACTTCAGGACCATTGGTGCAGATTCTGTTGGCATGTCGACAGTTACAGAGGTTATTGTTGCCCGGCATATGGGATTGCCCTGCTTCGCGGTCAGCATAATTACCGACCTTGGAGTTGAGGGAAAGATCGGGTATACAACTCACGAAGCAGTCCAGCTTGAAGCCGAAAAAGCTGAAGCCAGAATGACCACGATCATGACAGAGCTGATTTCATCTTTATAATTTATTCCTTAAAAAATATCATCTTATTACAGTACACACTTTCTTCCATTTCCGGGTTTTGCCGGTATCATCGAAAACAGTGATCAGAATTATGTAAATTCCGGTTTCTACCAGCTTCTCATCATCAGCGGTACCATTCCATACAATTGATGCTTCCGGTCCGGCAAGTATGTTGTCTGCTATTTTTTTCACAAAGCTCCCTGTTTCATCAAAAACAGTGACTGAAATGATATTACCAAGGCCTGTCAGTGCAAGATCGATCACCAGAAAATCCTCATTCCCGTCATTGTCAGGAGTGATCCTGGTCGATGAAAATAATAGAGTGCCCCTGCTCTCAGTCTCTTCAGATAAAACCGAATTGGGAGCTCCGGGGGTGCCCCACCCCGATACTTCTGATGCAGAATGCCACTGTGATCTGTCAGCCGACAAACCGTTAATCCTTACCTTTTCGAGTGATATCCCTTCATATCCGCTCAGAAGAGAATAATGCATACCTTCATCATAAATTACTTCATCAATTTTCTCCAGCCCACGGTCATAAAGGATCAGATGTCCCTTGTCGTCAGGCATTGACGGCAGATATGAAACCTCAAAAATGTTATCGGGATCAGAAGCGGAAAACCGCTCCAATAAAGCTTGTCTTTCTGTTGTAATTACAATGTAATTACGTGGCAATATGCATCGGTTTTCATTTAATACGAACACAATTGATGATGTATCATTTAATTCATCGTTAACTGAGACCAGAATGAGATCTGAGGCATCAATGATTCTTTCAGACTGATTATAAAACTCAATATAATCGGATTCTCCGGAAAAAGGATTAAATAACAGTTCGTTAAATAAAATATCCCCCTTTTGAACCCGGTCAGGCAAACCAAACCTGAATTCATTCCTCTGCATCTGGTTGCCTGCAAAATCCGTCACTTCGTCCCCGGCGGTGAGAGTGTAAATATTTCCATGCTGAAGAGGCTCCCCGAGTAATGCCGTATAATCCTGCATAAGCGGATCCAAAGGAGAAATATCAATGATCTTCGAACCTTTGATTTCAACGTAATTCAGGTTCTTGTCCAGGCTTATCACAGTCTCGGAGAGACTTACCCGGATGGTATTGCTGTCATCAGGAAATACATTTTCAATCCCATAAAAGAAATTGTCCGGATTCTCACCTGAAACCGAATTCACTTTTCCGGGAGTCCCCCCTCCCGGTGCTACTGATGCCCGCCAGTTACCTTTCTCAAAGAACGGGTAATCAGGATCAATGATCTCAAGTGACCAGCCTCCTCCGGACTTCAGGATATCTCCGTACCAGTCAGACGAATATTCCACACCATGGATCAGAGTTGTTTTACTGTCCCTGATGCAAAGTATCTTTCCGTCATTTGTCAGGGCAGGAAAAGATTTCAGTCCAAGTGTTTGCCCATAACCGCTAAATAACATCGTATCCTCGAGCTGGCAAACAATCATATAGCCTCCCGGAGCAATTATCCTGTCCGGAAAAACACAATTTACGTTGCCATCGGAGAGACGCCAGTTTTTAAGATTCACCGGCTCCGGGGAGCGGTTATACAATTCTATATATTCCCTGGCCGGAAGAGCAACAACAGGCGAAGGATCAGCCATTATCTCTGAGATAATTACCTTGCCCGTTCCAATATTTTCCATAACCTGGCCGAATGCCGTAACAGGCATTAACATAGCCAGCAAAATAACTTTATTCATGCAGCGAGACGAATTGAAAAAAGTGTTATTTTTGACAGCTTTTTCTAAACATAAATTTAGGTAATTTCTTTAATTCTGACAAAATAAATTACTATGAAAACAGCTGTTGTTGGTGCCACCGGAATGGTTGGCCGGACAATGATCAAGGTTCTTGAGGAGAGAAACTTCCCTGTAACCGAGTTAATACCTGCCGCTTCGGAGCGTTCAGTGGGAAAAGAGCTGACTTTCAAAGGTAAATCCGTCAAAGTGGTGAGCGTGATGGAAGCAATCGAATCAAGACCGGTTTTCGCAATATTTTCTGCCGGGGCTTCTGTATCGAAAGAATGGGCTCCCGCGTTTGCAGAAAACGGGACAGTTGTTATTGATAATTCTTCTGCCTGGAGAATGGACAGGAACGTCCCGCTGATTGTTCCGGAAATTAACAGTCATGCAATAAAGAAGGGAGACAGGATAATCGCCAATCCGAATTGTTCCACAATTCAGATGGTCATGGCGCTGACGCCTCTGCACAGAAAATATAAGATCAAACGTCTGGTCGTTGCAACCTACCAGTCAGTCACAGGCACAGGTGTAAAAGCAGTAACTCAGATGGAAAATGAAAGAGCCGGCATAAAAGGGGAAATGGCATATCATTACCCGATCGATATGAACTGTTTCCCTCACGGTGGAACATTTCAGAGTGACGGATACACCACAGAAGAACAGAAGCTTGTTGATGAAACCCGTAAAATACTTGAGGATCAGACTATAATGGTGACTGCTACAGTTGTAAGGATCCCTGTGGTCGGAGGTCATTCCGAGGCAGTTAATATTGAGTTTGAAAAGGATTTCAATATAGATGATGTAAGATTCCTGATCAGCCAGTTTCCGGGAGTGATCGTTTACGATAATCCGGCTGAGTTTAAATATCCCATGCCCATCCTGGCACATAACAGGGATGAGGTTTTCGTTGGCAGGATCAGGAGAGACCAGTCGAGAGAGAAATGCCTTAACCTGTGGATAGTATCCGACAATATCCGCAAAGGTGCAGCGACCAATGCAATTCAGATTGCAGAGTATATGGCGGCACATAAATTGTATTGACCTCTCCCCAACCCCTCCCCCGGTGTGGGAGGGGCTTGAAAATCAGTAAATCAAGTCCCCCTCTCTCCTGGGAGAGGGGGATTTAGGGGGTGAGGCCAATCAATCAACAGGTGGGTTTGCGGGTGATTCGAACAGAAAATCATTATAAGGATACCTTGTGATATGTATCCTCTTCACCTCCTCATACAGCAATTTCCTGAATTCATCAAGATTCTCTTTTGTTTTTGCTGAAATGAAAATCGTTTTATGATTCTTATCGGAAGCCATCCAGCTCTTCTTCAGATCAACAAGTGAAAAGTTTTCCTTTGTTGCCGGGGTCAGGTCATCCTCATCTTTTGCAGAGTATGAGAAAGAATCGATCTTGTTGAAAACAACAATCAAAGGTTTATCTGCTGATTCCAGGTCCCTGAGTGTTTCATTTACCACGTTTATCTGCTCCTCGAATCCGGGGTGCGAGATATCGACAATATGCAAAAGAAGATCTGATTCCCTGACCTCATCGAGGGTCGATTTGAATGACTCTACCAGGTCATGAGGCAGTTTGCGTATAAATCCCACAGTATCGGATAAAAGGAATGGCAGGTTGCCGATAACAACCTTCCTGACAGTTGCATCGAGAGTGGCAAACAGCTTATTTTCAGCAAAAAGATCCGACTTACTCAGCAGGTTCATGATTGTTGACTTCCCGACATTGGTATAACCAACCAGCGCCACCCTGATCATCTTGCCCCGGTTTTTTCGCTGTGTAGCCATTTGCATATCTATCTTCTTAAGCCGGGTTTTCAGAAGAGCAATTTTATCCCTGATGATCCTGCGGTCGGTTTCAATTTCAGTCTCACCCGGTCCTCTCAATCCTATACCGCCCCTTTGTCTTTCCAGGTGAGTCCACATTCTTGTGAGCCGCGGAAGCAGGTATTGATATTGAGCAAGTTCGACCTGAGTTCTGGCATGAGATGTCCGTGCACGCTTCGCAAATATGTCAAGGATAAGGTTAGTCCTGTCGAGGACGCGGCATCCCAGCGAGTTTTCAATATTTCGCAGCTGAACCGGCGACAGTTCGTCATCAAAAATTGCTAAATTGACTTTGTTTTCCGCAACATAAGCTGCGATTTCGGCAATTTTACCGGAGCCGACAAAGGTTTTTGGATCAGGAATGGCAAGTCTCTGGACAAATGTATTGACCGGTTCTGCACCTGCTGTTTCGGTCAGGAATGAAAGTTCTGCAAGATATTCCCTGGATTGATTTTCATCCAGTCCCGGATAAATTAATCCTATAAGTATTGCCCGTTCGCCCTGCTGTCCGGTCTGGATCATTTATTTCAAGTTACTGGTTACTGGTTACTGGTTACCGGGTAAACAAGCAACCAGTAACAAGCACCACCTGCTTATTAACGTATATTTTAATTAATAAACCTCCTGTTACTCTGAATAGCACCATTTATGGCCTGTTTAAGTGCGTCCGAACAACGGAAAACCATTTCCATGTCAGAAGGGAACGGCACTGAATGCGATTTTGTTTTTTCAATCTGCGCCTGGCTCAGAGCCTGAACATCACCAAGGGCGCGGGCAGAGATATTTTCAAAGTTCGATTGTGCCCCCAGAGGGTCCTTTTTAAGGACCTTATTTGGATTGATCTGAACTACCTCGATATCGCCGTCGATCCGGCATACTTTTGTCTGGACAGTCTCAATAAGCGCGCACTGAAGTGTTTTGTATTTTTTAGTCTTGATATCATTCCCAAGAGAATCCTTCATAACATTACCCTTTTTATCGAGCTGATAACTAAATCCGTCTTCCACCTCCTTCTTTACGACCGAATCGCGCTGCATTGTCTGATCGGGACTCACAGCAATATTCCTCACATTAACATTGACAAGATAATCATATTGAGTATCTGCATCGAGGTTCTGGGTATAGTATTCGACCCATTCGCTGTTGAGCCTTGGCAGATCGAGGGATAGAAGCTCCTCCTCAAAATCCTGCGTGAATTTAAGGATTGACCTGTTCTGCAATGAAATAAGGACTCTGCTCATACCCAGGTATTTTGATTCGCTGATCTTATTGTCAATCCCTTCATAATCGCCTATATATTCTTTAGCTCTTACGAATTCGTAGTACGCCTGCCGGTAGGATTCCTTTAAACCGTTTTTCATAAGTTCGTTGCCATGGGCATAATAGAAATCGGCTGATTTACGCTTTGCTGCTACCATTTCAGGCATGTAGTCGATGTAAGGGTATTCAATGGTCTTACCGCCCAGGTACAATGGAGTAACTGATCTTACAAGAGCCTGTCGGTCGCTCATTCTTTTGCTGGTCTGATATATTTCGTCCCAGTTTGCGGGTTTGTTTTCCATCTTGAGAAATCTGATTCTTTCATTGTCCTGTTCGTTAACAATTTTATATGACCTGTCAAGTATGGAAATCTGTTTGGTGTCGCGCGGGTCTTTACGCAATTGCCTTACCGCTCTGTCGATAGCAGCGTCATAGTTCCCTTTCTCCAGCTGCTTTTTAGAGGAACCGCATCCTGAAAGGATAATCATCAGAATGAATATAACTGAAACTGTTCTTTTCATAGGTCAACTTTTTCGAGGTTACTAACAGGAACAAAAATAAATAATTACAGGTATAACTATCTAATTTGTTTATTATTATGTTTCAGTATGCAAAACTGAGGGGTATTTGAAATCTGACCCTTACCGGCTGGCCTCTCTGAAGGCCCGGGGACCATTTTGGAGATTCTGAAATAGCCTTAACTGCTTCATCATCGAGCAGGGGATGCACTCCCTTAATAACTGTTACATTGCTCACCGAGCCATCTTTTTCGACAATAAATGTAAGGAACACAGTCCCTCTGATCTTGTTTACTATTGCCGCCTCCGGGTAGTTTGTCCGTCTCCAGACCCAGTCCCGGAACTTATTAAGATCGCCTCCCCTGAATGTGGGCATCACCTCTACAATGAAGAGTGGTTCTTCGCTTCCGGTCCCATCTCCTCCCGGCAGAAGATCGTCGCCAAAACCTGATCCGGAAGCATCAACAATTTCACTGTCGTTTGATGCCAGCGCTTCATCGGTTGTTATCTGAGTTAGCTCACCAGCTATTACAGTATCCACAACCACCGGTGGTACGTAGCTGACAGGTTCGGTCATTTTTGAAGCTTCAGGAGGTGGCGGAGCAGGAGGAACATAAATTTGCTCTTCGGGAGGCTGAAGATTCTCCATCCTTACCTGAACATAACCATTTCCCCCTGATATAACTCTTTCCGCAGAGGGTCGGGTCAGGAACGGGATCAAGACCACAGATAAGGCAAACAATGAGGCAACAATAGTTCCCGTCAGAACGGCACGGTGATATCTTTTACGAAGCTGGTATGCTCCATATTCTTTGTTCCGGTGCTCAAAAACCAGGTCATCAAAATCGGTGATTTCGAATTCCTGATGATCTGTCCGGCTGGTCAGCTTTGTATCTGCCTTTTTAAATTTCACTCTTTAAACTTATATACTGAAAAGCATGTTATGAAAACCGAAGGACAATCATCGTTCCGATTCCGGTACATGTTCTGTACTGGTAAAGCTCTTCCGGTAAATTCCTCGCAAAAATACTAATTACCTGCTATTCTGCAAAGTAATAATTGAATGCCTTAAGAGCATGTTTAATTATTCTTAATTTTTTCTTAAATTGGCGCTGTTTTTACGGGGGTTTAGTCCCGTTCTGCATTGCGGAACGAGGGTCTCAGTTGGTCTCCGCTGCCGCTTTGCGGAACGGGACTAGAGCGTGATTTTTAAATTGTTCCTTGTTTTCGGGGGTTTAGCTCAGTTGGCTAGAGCGTGTGACTGGCAGTCACAAGGTCAGGGGTTCGATTCCCCTAATCTCCACCATTGCCCGCCGAAGCTTTAAGCGCAGGCGGGTTTTATATTTGTACAAATTAAAAATATTGCTATTACACCGCATATCTAGCCAATTCCCCCCTTTGAGGCTAATTCTCCATGAAAATGTAACCAAATTATTATTTTATATAGCAAAAGTGGTAGACTTTGATATTTGTGTGGCCGAACTTTGCACAAGAATTTGTGTGTTAAAATAAAATTGACTTTAGCTTTTCGCTGGTGTAATTTAGCTATTTGTGGAAAAAGCCAAAAGTACTCTTACTCTCATTACTTTTATTTCGTATTTATTAGTAACTATTTACTTAAACGAAATAAAAGGTGTGAAAAAATCAAGCATCCCACATTCAATGGAAACCTTCCGCAAGAAGGTAACTATCACCGGTTGTACATAACGCATCCTTTTCTTAAAGGCTGGTTTAAGAAAAAAATCGGAAATGATAAATCTGGAAATCTGGAAAAGATCCGTTTCCATCTAAAGTACGAACTGTAAAAACACTTTGAAACTATACTAACTTTTATCTGCCAAAAAACATTCACTTAACTTTGAAATATTTTAATCAATCAATAGGTTTGTCTTTTAACTTTATATCAAACTCATAATAATTTATTATAATATGCCAAGTTCTACCAGGCAGCTCTATAAAGAATCTTCCTCCAGAAGTTGACAAACTTATATTGTGGCAACTGCATTTTTATCACTCTTTGCTCTGGTCGGATTTGCCTATTATGGATTACCCTTCTTTTTTGATTTTATGATAAAAGAATTTGGATGGTCGAGGACTGTAGTTACTTCGGGAAATGCATTGGGCAAACTGCTTGTAGGTGCTTTAATAGTCTCATTTCTGCCGAAAGCCGGAAAATCAAAAGAGTAATCTACCCAAATTCTGGTCCGCTGATAAGGTATTGATATTTAATTATACCACAGTAAGAATTGCTTTTAAAATTCATTCTTATGAAGTGCCGTTGTTTTACGAAACCTAACATCTCCAGCCATTTAATTAATCCATCTTTGTCCTGGAGTATATCCAGGGCAACCGGCTGATTATTTAGTGATTCTAAAGCTTTTGATATAAGAATTCTGGCTGAATCGTGTGAAAAAGCAAAAACAGGTCCGATATAGTTAAATCTAACACCGTTCTCTTCCAAACATATAACCATCTAACTTCTTATTTCTCTTTATCAGATATGCTTTCCCCGGATAATTACGAAGCAAAGTCTGCAGGAGATAAGTCCTGGCAGTTCCAAATATCCTCTTATCAAGTTTAAGCACATCTGAAAAGCTTTCGTGGTCAATATTTATCGGTTCATAATTTAATGCCTGTTTCTCAAAACTTTGTAATGAAGGATTTATCATCCTATATATTTTATTTTCTTCGATAAAACCGAGTTTCTGATATAAAGGTAACCCTACAGGTGTAGCATCAAGTTTTATTGAATCAACATTTTTCAGTGCCCCAATTATATTTGTAAGTAGCATTTTTCCGACACCCCGTCCTCTAAAGGATTTATCAACCAGCACCATTCCTATCCAGGCAATTTTATTTGAATGATTCAAAGCAGTTGCTGTTCCAATAACTTTGTTATTATATTCAGCTACAATACAAATATTAATAGGATTCTCAAGTAACAATTTCCAATCTTTTTCTGTTTGATTCCATCCTTCGGAATTTGATAAACTAATAGACTGATTAAGATCATTAGTTATCATAGGCCTAATCTTAAAAGCGAAATTGTCCGGCATAATTAAATCCATTTAAGATTTATGAAAGCCACCTTTCAAGATTCTCTGCGATAAATGCATCATCGTTGAGTTCGGGATAAGCGATATATACTCTGTCTATTTCTTTTTTCTGTCCGGGAGAAAGTCTTTCTTGCCTGTCAAGGGTCCAGAGGCCTTGAAATAGTCCCTGCCGACGCAAAACCTCATGCAGCCCTACAATGCAACCTTTATAATTATTGGCTGCGTCAAAGAATGCTGAATTACAATCTGTGATCTGGTTTGCAAGGATTAGAGATCGCTGAACATCAGTGTCAAATTCACCATTGTGAACGGCGTTTAAAAGCCCGACAGCTGAGTGTGTCCAAACCGCCCAGTGACCAAGCAGTCCGCCAACAATACGTTTACTTTTAATCTTTGTACCAACCGGAATTTTGTATTCAGTCAGAAGATCAACAAGGATGTTATCGTCATTACCGGTATATAAGGCAATATCATCCGCTCTGCCTGATTCAACCACGCCTCTCACAACATCGAGTGTCTGGTACCTGTTAAATGGCGCTATTTTTACAGCGATTACATTTTGTATCTGAGCAAATTCGCGCCAGAAATCGATATCCAGTTTTCTTCCTCCGACAGCAGGCTGCAGATAAAAACCAATCACCGGCATTATTTCTGCAACTGTCTTGCAGTGCCTGATAATTATATTGTTTTGAGAATCACTGAATGCACCCAGACTCAGCAAGACGGCATGAAATCCGTGTTTTGCAGCCAGTTGAGCCTCCTTTAGAGCTTGTCTTGTTTTCCCAATGACACCTGCAATCCGGATAACCGGCTTATTTGATTCAGCGGTAAATCTATCGAACTCTTCCCTGGCAATTTTCAAAAGAGGCGAATAGAGGTTGATTTCTGGAAGTCGTATTGCAAACTGAGTTGTGTGGACTGCCACAGCAATTCCTCCAGCACCGGCATCTAAATAATATCTTATCAGCGCTCTCTGCCGGCGTTCATCAAGTTGGCGTCTAATGTTTAACGCAAGAGGTAATGCAGGAATAACTACTCCGCTATTTAAAGTAGTCCTAACATTTTTGGGAATTATTCCATCCATTTCCTGATTGATTGTCAAAATGAACCATTCCTGACTTCAAAATGTGTAGGCTTTCCCAGCAGCTTCCCGCCATCGTTCAGCCATTCGGCTGTCCATTTTATTACCCGGCTTACAAGTACCTTTGGCCTGCCAAACAGTTTAAATGCTTCCGCTGAATTGCTCAGAAGAGCTGTTTCGGCCTCTGTGTTGATAAATCGCGGTTTTACCCCAAATAATTTGCCGAATTCCAATGCCACTTCCCTCACTGATAGAATCTCAGGACCTGTAATGTTAAGTGTTTTTGGAGGGCTTTGAGCATATTCAAGCGAACGAAGAATAAAATCATTCATATCACCTTGCCAGATCACATTGAAATAACCCATGGTCAAATCAACAGGCTGGTCGTTTTTAACTTTGATTGCGATATCAATTAATACTCCATAACGCATTTCAACAGAATAATTCAGGCGTATCAAGATTACTTCTGTATTATATTTATTACTTCCGTATTCAAACATTCTCTCTCTTCCCAGACATGATTGGGCATATTCCCCAGTTGCAACCGGCAAATCGGTCTCAATCGATCCTCCTGAACTGACGTGTACGAAAGGATATACACACCCTGTCGAAAAGGCGACAATTTTTGAATCCCTGAAATGTTCAGCAACAAGAGCAGGTAAATATGAGTTGACAGCCCATGTCAAAGGAAGGTTGTCAACAGAACCGAATTTCATCCCGGCCAGAAAGAAGATATTCCTGAAAGCCGGAAGACTTTCAATAAAGTTAATATCCAGGAGATCACCCTGAATGGTTTCAATTCCCATTTCACCAAAACATTTCTGTTGTTCAGGATCTATTTGAAGAGCAACTCCCAAAATACGTTTTTTTACCTCCGTTTTCTCATAAGCTCTTCTTGCCATTTTTGCAAGAGAAGGGCCAATTTTACCGCTGATACCTAAAAACATTATATCGCCTTCTACTCGCAAAAACATTTCCACAAGCTCAGGCTTAGGTCTTGATAAAAGCTCTTCCAGTTGGTCTTCATTATGTATTTTATCAGGATATTCGGTCATTTATTTACCTCCATTTCAGGATAATATTCTTATAAATATTTACAGCCTGGGCCAGTTTGTCAAGATAGCAAAACTCATCAATTTGGTGGGCCATCTCAGGTTGACCCGGACCAAGAATTACAGTAGGTGCATCATTGTAAAATTTTTGCAATACCGATCCGTCAGTCAGATAAGGAAGTGCCTTTGGAAATCCATTCCTATTTCTTTCAACTTCGCATACATCATACACTATTTGAACAAATGGATCATTTTCTGAAGTGAAAATCGGTTTAAGATCAACCAGTGTTTCAATCGCTGTCTCATCGCCAATTTTTCTCGTAAGTCTATTAAGTATCTTACTATGGTCAACCTTTGTAGTTGTTCTGATATCTATAGTAAATTCGGTGTGATCAGGTATTGAATTAATATTCATACCGCCACTTATCGTGCCAACATTTAATGTCGGATAACCAAGTAACGAATCTGGCTGAGCCTCAAAATTAAAATCTATTATTTTCACAATTGATCTGGCGGCTTTATAAATAGCATTAACTCCTAATTCAGGCATCGATGAATGAGCAGTTTTGCCGGAGGTGATAGCCTTTAAATAGAGAGCGCCTTTGTGACCGGTAACAGGCAGGTTTGCAGTAGGTTCACCAACAATTATAGCACTGGCTTCGCCAAGCTCTCTCTTCTCTTTGATAAGCTTTGAAACTCCCTGACAGCCCAGTTCTTCTCCTGCAGAAAAAATGAGCCTTATTCCTCCAGCCGGAGGAGTTTCAATAAATGCTTCGATCGAAGCTAAAATCATTGCAGCCAGCCCCCCTTTCATATCACTTGAACCCCGACCTAAAATCTTGCCATCATTTACCTCTCCGGTAAAAGGATCGAAACTCCAACTTTTTTCCCCAAGCGGAACAGTATCAAAGTGACCGGAAAGAACTATTGGTGGTCTTTTTGAAGATAATCCTTTTTCTGCTATAAGATGTAAGCGGTTGTCTTCGAAAACCGGATATTCGATTTTAAAGCCATGCCCGGCAAGTATACCTCCAACAAATTTTGCAATTTTCCCCTCATTGCCTGGTGGATTTACAGTATTAAAAGACAACAGTTTCCTTGTCAAAGAAATAACATCCATAAGTACAAGGCAAAAGTTAAAAGTAGAAAGTTAAAAGTTAAAAATCATAACACGCAACATCAGATTAACAAAAATGATTAAAATAGAATCGTATAAGCAAGAAATTTATTCTATCCTGAGAATTTTACACCCCGGGATAAACCTTTAGTGCCATTCTTATCACCTGGATGTACTAAGCTGAATTCCGTGAATTCTGGCAATTGTAAGACCATAGCATTTGGCCCTTGTCTCCTCTGAAACGCCGCAGGCATCGAGCATCTTGTTGAATCTTATGATATTAGCCTCAAGTTCTTCCGGACCCTCATCGGAAGCGAAGACAATTTTCTCAAAGGCAGGTACTGCATCCTTTGGCATATGGGATTTTCCAAGGTATGGTGTCCACCAGAGGAATTGCAACCAGAAAGCCGGATCATTATCTTTTTTTATAAGAGATGAACCGGACAGATCAAAATAGAGGTTTGCATTCCGGCGGGTTGCTTCACCTGCTTCCTCATACCAGGGATTTCCGAAATGAGCTGCATGGATAACAAGTTTAGGATATTTTGATGCTATTGTAGCAAGATAACCGGGACGCATTCGTGCCATCAAACCATTGGATAGAATTCCGGTATGGGGTGCTACAGGCATGCCAAGTTCCTCCGCCATAATCCATATTGAATCGTATTTAGGATCATCGTAATTCCACTGATTTGTTGCAAACAACTCCCCCAATCCTTTGAATCCCATAGACTTTGCCTTTTTAATATCTCTGATCACTGCAGGACTGTCTATTTCAATCGCAGCATAGGGGATTACCCTGTCCGGATGGGCTTCAGCGAACTGTATTCCCCGGTCAAGGTCTTTCATCGACATAAGAAGACAGGCCATTGCATTATAACGAGTATAGATTTCCAGAAAGGATTTTTCCCAGGTATCGGAGGCTTCATAATGGACATGTGAATCAATGATAAACGGAGGTGTTGGGGTATTCAATTTAATACCACTTCGATTACATCCAACTGCAAAGCTTATTGCAAAGATTGACAAAAACAAAAGTCTTGATTTCATATCATTCTGGTTAGCAAGATTGGCTATATTATTCTATTATTAACTAATCTGGAAGCGGTTAAAATTTGTAATTATTTTTATGTTTTCCTTTATATTTAGAATAGATTATTTTGTGATATAATTCAAATTATCGTCGAGTGGAGTCATTTTTGGCATCAGAAGGTGTACGAATCCCAATATACATATATAAGAAAAACCTGCTATCATGAATGCCCAGAAATATCCCGAATTACCGGCGGTATCCAGTACAGCGCCCAAGGCAATATCAGCAATTATTGCTATTGCTACTCCGACCATTTTCCCGATTCCTGTAACAGAAGCAGTTGCTTTTTTCGGGAACACATCAGAAACCAAAGTATAACCATTAATTGACCACGACTGATGTCCTGCAGCTGCAAAACCAATTAAAAAGACTGCGAGCCATTTGCTTGCAACAACAGGTACAAAGGCAACAGGTAAAATAATAATTGCATTAACCAGCATTGTAATTTTCCTTGCCTTATTTATTGACCAGCCTTTTTTTATTAAAGCACCCGAGGCTAATCCTCCCAACAGGCTTCCGGCATCAGCCATAATGAAAATAATGAGGAAAGGAAGTCCTATGTTCTTAATGTCCACGCCAAATTGTTCGAAGAGGAATTTTGCGCCCCAGAAAAGGTAAAACCACCAGACACCATCAGTCAAAGTAGTCAAAGCAAATGCCCAGGTCTCTCTCTTGGGGAATAGCTTTAACCATGGAATTTTTTCTTTTGTCTCTTCTTCCGAATCGCTATTAATAAAAGTTAACTCTTCTTTCGATAATTTTGGATGAAGTTCAGGTTTGTTATAGTTTCTCCACCATAGGACTACCCATATAGAACTAAGCACTCCTGTAAAAAGAAATGGTATTTGCCAGTTATCTCCTTCAATGGATACTATAGCTCCAACAATAAACGGGGCTAAAATTGCTCCAACACTGGTTGATGCATCAAAAATGCCCGTAGCAAAAGCCCGATCCTTTTTTGGGAACCACTCAGCAACTGTTTTAATTGCAGAAGGAAAATTTCCAGACTCGCCAATTCCCAGTCCGAAACGCGCAACAATAAAACCAATTAAACTAAACGCCGGTCTTATTGCTGCGTGCAACATACCGAAAATACTCCATATCGCTATTGAAATAGTATATCCTATTTTAGTACCAAGCCTGTCAATAATACCGCCCATGAACAGTAATCCTATCCCATAAGCAATTTTAAAAGAAACCATGATTGCTGCATAGTCTTTGTTTGTCCAGTTGAAAAGTGTTTGCAGGGTAGGTGCCATTACACCAACAATACTTCGATCGAAATAGTTAATAGTTGTGGCCATAAACACCAATGCAAGAATCCTGTAGCGATAATGGCCGATTTTCTTTTTTATTTCATTCATATGTTTTATCCGATCACTGGATGATCCACAATCTCTTCTTTAGAGTTATCCCAATATAGTTTTTTACCTTCCCTGTACGCACGTGTAGCCATTATGGTGGCTATCGAATGCCAGAACCCGGTATGAATATTCCCATTTGGTACATTATTTCTGTTCCTCATGCAATCAACCCAGTTGTCGAGGTGATACTTGCTGTCATCGTTCAGATTAACCGGGCCAAGTTTCATACCATAATCTTCTGTGGTTACGATTTCTGCTTTCCCGCTTTTTATTGTCTCTTTCATCCCTTCATAAAAATCAAATCCACCTGGAAGATTCTGGTGCTCGGGAATGAAAAACCAGCGGGCACTCCCTTCTCCTCCATGGGCAAATAAAGTTCCTTCTTTTCCGCGAATACAAGTGTAATCACCAAACATGCTTGCATAGTTTGAAGTGTAGGAATATAAAAACCTTGCATTGTCATATGTTGCAAGTGCCTGGAATGTGTCAGGATTCTGCCGGATATCAGGCCAACCAAAAATTCCTCCATTTGCTACCATAGAATCAGGGATAGCGGTATCTGTATAAAAATGAACCAATCCTGCAGCATGGCTCATCCATTGTGAAGTAATTCCCCCGGAGTAATCACGGAATATCCTGAATTCAAAATATTTCCATGGATCAAACGGGACATAAGGTTTACCTGACAGCCACCTGTTCCAGTCAGTATCCTCTTCCCTGATTGCAGCTACATCTGGATCATTCGGAACATGCCAGCGGGGACCATTATCATTCCATACCTGTTCTATTTTTGTAATCTGACCCAATTTCCCGGAACGAACGATTTCCCGTACCTTCTTCTGCATCGGGTCGCTCACCCATTGTGACCCAATTTGTACAACCTGTGTGGAGGCAAGAACGGCACTTCTTGCCAGTTTAGCTTCTTCCACATCAATTGCCATAGGTTTTTCACAATAACAATCCTTACCTGCTTTAACAATTTCCGCTAAGATCTTTGCATGTTGAAAATCTCCGGTACCGATCATTACGGCATCAAGTTCCGGCATTTTCAGCATCTCTTCGGAATATTTAAATTGTTTTACATCTGAACCGAACAATTTTTTACAGTTTGCTGCTGCTTTTTCTCTATTGTTTTTCCAAATATCGCAAACTGCAACCACAGCCAGATTTTTCTCCTTTTCAGATGTTTTTACCATATTTTGATGCCCGTTGCTTCGTGAGCCACAGCCAAGAAATCCAATATTGATCCGATCGTTCGAACCAATAATTCTCTTGTAGGAAGCCGCACTCATTGATGGACCTCTTGATGAAATAGCTACACCGGCTAATCCGGCTGCTGCTTTACCAATAAAATCTCTTCTTGTAACACTTTTTTTAGTCATAATATTTTCATTTCATATATTAATAAGGTCACCTCTTAAGCTCATTTACCCAATGCCGCAGGTTAAAATCAAATGTATCTTTAATTTCTCCAAAACAGGCTTAACAATAACTTAATATGGAAGAATCTTTAATCATTAAATGGTTTTCAACTCAATCTTTTTCGATAGGCTAAACTTCAGTAATTTATTTTATCCATTCCGTATAAATGTCATACGGCTTTTCAGTTGGCATCAGGTACACTAAATTCAGATTCCCGTCTGCTTTTTTGTTTTGATATGCAATTTTTATTACGGCAAGATCTTTAATGATATTTTCAGTCTCTATGTTCTTGCCATATCCATTTGTTACGCCTGCGAGCATCAGCTTTCTGGGTGACAGGCTGGCTGCAAGGTCAGGAAGATCATAAGCTTTAAGAGCTCCGGGAACAGTGCTATGTATAAACCCGGGATCATAAAAACGGTTCATAGCAATGGATCGGTAGGAGGAATAAGGTTCTATAAGAGCTATCCGGGTAATCGCCGAATCAAAAGCTGCAGCATGCAATAGTGCAGGTCCCATTTCCCTCCTGGCAAAACCATAAACCTCACTTATCCCACCGGTATTCTTCAACAACCTTGTGAGCCTTACAACATCACCGGCTCGTATTCCGACAATGCTTCTTCCGATAAGCATGGAAGCAAACCAAACATTATAAGAGATGCCTTCAATATATGAATCTCCACGAAAATCACCAGGACCCATTTCACCCACTCCGATCATGTCCGGAGCCAGCACTGTAAAACCGTTTTGGACAAACCATTCTATTTCGCCTCCGACAGAAGCTTCGGCTGACTTGCCTGAAGGATGAATATAGATTAAAGCTTTATTGTTTGGCATTTCCGGTTTCATCAACAGGTATGGAATAATATAATCTCCCTCACCTTTTACAAAATACTTATCAATTATATAACCTTCTCTTTGAATACGTCCGGTAAATACCGGTTCATGAGATAATAAAGGTTCCTGGTAACCTGATAACATTTTGGCTGAATTCAATGCTCCTGAAAGATGTTTTGGAAGGTCGTTTCTAGAGGATTGCAATTTAGCAACCAGTTTTTCTGTCTCTTTATTATTTAAACTAAAAACAGTTTCTCCTCCAAATGATGTATAAACCTGTCCGGTTTTGGTTACCTGCATTTCCTCCTCGCTTAATGGGCTAATATTCTCCTCATTCGAAATGCCGGGATTTTTCAAAAATTTCTGAAAAAAAGCATACATTGCTTCCCTGTTTTTCTGGGTTGCCCCATGACGCGGCAAAATATCTTCAGCTATTTCAAAATCATCCTCTTTACCATATGCTTTATATATACGCGACGCTTCTTTTGCGCTCTCCCTGAATCCCTGAATTCCGAAATAGTCCCCGGTGGTAGCTATAATTAAAGCCGGTTTTGGCGCTCTAATCAATAGGAGATCAGCAAGATCTATTCCTCGTATTATACCATTAATAGGTTCCTGCTCAGCATCCTGAGGTCCGGGGCCCCAAAATAATCCTCTGAAATTCGTGATATAACTTTCAGGAGCAGCAGCATATATACGCTCATCCAGCGCAGCTATCCATGCAGATTGTGTTCCTCCACCCGAACGTCCGGTTATCCCTATTCTGGCGGGATCCACCTCACTTCTGGTGAGCACATAATCCACTGCCCTGATTCCATCCCACATCATATACATAATCTGGGAACTACCAGTGATCAATGCCTGTGCACCACTGTACGAATGCCACAAATCCGAACCACCGGCTTTTGGCTGATTGGTTTGAGGATCAAAATACTCAAGGCGTTCTCCCTGGTCAACAGGATCAAATGCAAACACAATGAAACCTTTTTTTACCAGGTTAAGTATCTGTGTCTGGTATGCCCGATATCCATTATCTGAATGACCGCTGCAGTAGATCACTACCGGAGTCTTACCCTTTAGTCCATCAGGTATAAACATTGATGATGTAACATAAAATCCGGGTTGGGACTCATAAACTATATGTTCAACCTTGAAATCATCTTTATCAATAGTCCGGATAATCTTCGCATTTAAAGGAGTTTTTTGGGGGAAAGGACCAACAACATCTTTAAGTGTAGTGCGTAGCCATTCCTGCCTCTTTTGCCAATCAGTCAGTGAGTGCAATCCGGAAACTGCATTAACCCGCTTTTCAAGTAAAGGATAGGCCTGTCCTGAAAGGAAATGATATAATGAGTTGTGAGCATCACTGAATTGAATCCAGATATTGTCTTTCCCTCCAGCTCCTTGCGAATGTATCACATCAAGTTCATCTATTAAATCAGGTGTATCCTGGGCATTTATTTCAACCATGCCAGAGTAAGTGCCTGAAATTATCATTATAATCGAAAAAACAAGGACTCGTTTATTCATGGTTAAATTCTTCTGGTTAATTACCCACTCCCTGACAAAGTGCTGTTTAAGATATGGTTCTGAAAATAATCATACAAACCTATTTTAATATTTTGACAACATTATCGTGATAAAGTTTTTTCAATATTTCCTTTGACAGTCCAAAACCGTTTAGTGCCCAGTGATAACCGAAAAGGCCGATTTCATAAAAATGTTCATCATTGGATTCGAGTACCCTGAAGGTGATCCTGTACATGGAAGCAGGATAGCTCATATCTGTTCCATACAAAAGTCTATCCTGATATTTTTCATAAAATGCCTTCATGTAGCGTGGAATGGTTGCTGACTCGGCATACCGGGCTGAAATATCTGCATAAAGATTTGGATATTTATCGAGGAGAATCCCCAGTTTTGCCATATCATGGTTCAGATTGGCAAAATGGACTGCGATGAAAGTGGTTTTCGGATTATTTTTAACAGCATTTTCAAGTGTCTGAATAAGCGCATCAAAACCGATGATTCCGGGTTTTGTCATATCAATGCGCCATTCCTGTGCATTCATGAGCCCATCATTGGTAGAATCCATTTTTTCATACATCCAGATAGGATCAGCAACATGAATACTTACAGGCATATGCAATTGGGCACATTTATTAAATAAAAGATTCATCCGGGGATCATCAATATGCATTCCCCAGGCTTTTACAGGATCGTTAAAAAACAAACCCAGACCTTTATCACCTTCTTCACCGACTCCCCTGGCTCCCATCTTATAACAACGTTCCAGTTCCTTCACAGCGGCTGGTCCATAGCCGGGTTTGTCATAACCGGAGTAATCAAAACCACACCAAATTTCGAATCGATCGCCATATTTGGCATATAAATTATAGATAGTATCGAATTTTGGACCTGATGTCTGGGTCAAAACAATTGACTTCTCAATGCCACAGGCATCCATAGTTCTTAACCATTGTACAATCTCCTCGTCAGTTTTGGCATAATCATGAGAATGGACATCGATTACCGGATAAGCCGCCTTGTCCACATGAGTGACTGGGATTTTGTAAATAGAAACCGGCCGGAAATTTTTCAGTAACAGGTTATCAGCATTCTGGCCCGATAAAGGGAAGTTAGATACTGAAATGCCGTAGAAAATAAAGATTACCAATAATCCTTTTGTAGAGATAACTTTTGTTTTCATCATAATAATATTTCTTTTTAATGGTATGATGTAACTCGCCCCGACGCGTCGGGGCTCGGTTCATAGTTTTATCATGCTTGATGAAGTGTTTTCAAAGCCAGGATTACTCATTTCATGCTATTTAGTGGTAATTCCCTATCCAAATTTATACAATACGATAATAAATACAAATTTTATGAAAGTTGCTTTCTTTGAAACCATAAAAGCAGGACACATTATGAACCCTGCTATAAAAAATTTAAATACATTTGATTCACATTGATAGTAAGCAATATGAATAAAATAGTATTTCCCAGGGCATTTGCTTTTTCAATCGACGATTTAGGCTGGAATGAAGGGAGCAATCTTTCCAAAAATGTTCCCTCAGGTCCTCTTAGGGTGGGTATTAAAAGAACATTCGATCTGAATGACTACAAATACATCGTGGATGTGGCCAGGAAAGTCGGTGTAAGAATTCAATGCCTGTTTGTTTTATGTGAGATGGATAGGGAAAATGTGCTGGCAAAATATCCCACGACAACACAACAGCGGGAAAAATGGGATAATTCCAGGCGCGTAAGCAACGAGCAGCTTGACATTATGAAGTACGTATTAAATGCCGCTTCTCATATGGAATTCGGACTTCATGGCACTGGTCATGAGTATTGGGCTGATGATGGTATCCAGCGGCGTGCAGAATGGTATAATCTGATTGACCACGAACCCTGGCCAGAGGAAACTTTACAGCAACATATACAAGGCTTCAGGGAAATTATGGCTCAATACGGATTTACGCTCCAGAACGGACATACGTTTCCTGAAAGCTTTGTGGCCTGTGCCTATGGTTATTATTGGAATCCAGACGGGGATTACAGCCTTGGAAAAGTGCTTTCACAGGCAGGAGTTAAATATGCTAACACCGATTTTGGGCAAATCCCCGAACTTTCACCTCCCCAGGAGGTCAATGGAGGAGGATTTGATCATGGCTGCCATGTAATCAACCGCATGAATTATGGTAATAATTATTATGAACTAAACTCATTGCCAAAAGTACCGGTCGATATGCAGGGTACCGATATTATAGAAAGCCATTGGGCCAACTGGTTAGCTGCAGATGATATTTTACAGCCTGAAGTAACAGCAAAATTTATCGATTATTATCGCCATATTCAGCGATTCTCCAACCGATACCTTGCGAAAAATACGGAGCAGTTGCATTCACAATGGCTTTACAGAAAATATGCCCGAATAATGGAAACCAAGCTGGGAACTGTTGAAATCGACAATACACAAATGCCCGATGATGCCTATCGGAATGACATCCTGGGCAATCTGGTTTTAAAGTTGAAACTAGATACTAACCAGCATGTTACGGACGCCACTATAAACGGGAATCTGATCCCTGCCTATTTTGAAGAGGAGGGATTTGCCTTTTTATACCTTCCTCCGCTGGAAAAGAAAAAGTTCAGATTACAGTACCGTACAGGTACCGCTTTAATGCCTCTGCATGTTTACAATGACGGAACATACAATGTTTACGGATTAACCAAAACGGACAACCAAATTCTCATAACCCTGAAAATGTATGGCAGGCAAACCGTCAAGATACGATGCAGTAAACCCGAAATGGTTATTTCCGTTAATGATGGACTAGTTGTGGAGAGTTTTACATTTATCCCTGAACAGGGAATGCTCCAAATATTAGTAAAGGGAACCAATATGCAGGGTAATCGTGGTATTATTAAACTACAGTTTTGATTATACTATTACAAATGAATAACCACATTTACTTATGAGCATCACAATCACAGCAGCCGCGCTTTATCCATGGTGTAAAATTCCATACGATCAACTGGAGAATAATCCAGCCCGTAAAGTCCCCTTTCGACTGGTTAAGGACTCTCAGGAAATGGGAATGCTTATGGCCAGGGAACTGGCCGATGAAATAAAGGCGAATAATGCAAAAGGGAGAAACAACCCGCGCTATCATTCCATGTGGTCCAGCGTGCTGGTACAAACCTTTCACCGATTTGAGTCAACAGGGAACAGATCAGTTTGAAAAACCTCGTTGTCTTTCACATGGATGAATGTCTTGACTGGCAGGGAAGGGAGTTACCCAGAAAGCATCCATATAGTTTCCGGGGGTTTATGGAAAAGCATTTTTACAATCCTATTGTATCAGAATTATCTGTTCCTCCAGAAAACAGGAACTGGTTGAATGCAAGCAACATTCAGGAGATAAAAAAGCACATTGAACAGGCACCTATCGACATTACATATGGCGGCTGGGGTCAGGACGGACATATAGCCTACAATCAGGCACGACGGCATCCTTTCAGTCATGTTACCCTTGAAGATGTCCGGAATTCAACGGTAAGGATACAGGAAAACAATCTGGACACAATTATTGCACTGGCACAGCGTACATTTGGATCAGCCTACCAGTTTGTTCCGCCCATGTCGGTTACATTGGGGATTAAGGAATGTCTCTCTGCCAAAAAAGTGAGATTATTCAGTGATACAGGGGCCTGGAAGCAAACTGCACTCAGAGTTGCCTTATTTGGTCCTTTAACTCCGGAATACCCTATCACACTTTGCCAGGAGCATCCAGATGCGATACTCACTGCCACTATTGACACTGCCACACATCCAATAAGCGAAAACCCGGATTGGGAGATTATTTAATGATATCTACAGTGATCGCAAAGGAATTAAAGTTTGATCCACGCAGCTTGCGTTATACCGGGATCATCGGAACAGGAGGCATCGGCTCAGGAAAATTCTTTGTACTTAATGGTGATCATACACTGGGAAGAGAGGAAAGCAGAAGCGGTCATTTTCTTGATGTCATAGATTATTGCAAGCAACATATCATATTACATTATATTAAGGTTTTGTTGGGTCCCTCCTTTTCTGTGATACCGGTTGGCAAGATAGGGGATGATGATATCGGACAAATCCTGTACAACGAAATGACCGAAACAGGTTTTGTCATGAACCGGGTTGAAAAGGTACCACATGTGTCAACTTTGTTTTCATTCTGCTTCTATTATCCGGATGGCAGCGGGGGCAATCTGACCACAGATAATTCAGCAAGTTCACAGGTTGATGATGCCTATATTGAAACTGCGGTTACAGAAATAGAAAAATTCGGAAGTAAAGGGATCATAATGGCGGCTCCTGAAGTTCCGCTTTTGGCAAGGCAAAAGCTTCTGAAATTGGGGAAACAGCATGGGTTGTTTTGTGCAGCTTCCTTTACCACAGAGGAAATAAACTATGCATTAGATGCCGGCATTATAACAAATATTGATCTGATTTCCATCAACATTGATGAAGCATCGGCTGTTGCAGGAAGTTTCATAGATGAAACAAATATGACATCCATCGTGCAATCAGCAATTCAAAAATTAAAAATGCGAAATAAAAATATAATGGTCTCGATTACTGCAGGAAAGCAAGGTAGCTGGTGCTGGGATAGCAACCAGATGAACATTTTTCCTGCCATAAAAACCGAGGCAACCAGTACTGCCGGAGCCGGGGATGCATTTTTCGCAGGCATCCTCTGCGGCCTTGCGCTGGGACTTCATCTTTTTGATGCACAACAGTTTGCGTCGTTAGTTGCCGGATTGAGCGTTACCTCTCCCCACACTATCCACAAAGGAGTTGACAGGCATTCACTGTTTAAGTTTCTGCATTCTTCGGATCTTACATTTTCTGAAATAATTATAAAACTATTGGAGGATTAACAATATGGGTATTGTAATGCGCAAAATATACAGGATCCTCCTGGTTGTATTTTTGCTATTGCCTCAAATGCTAATGGCTCAGAAGGCTACCGTCACACAGGAATTCAGGGAACTTGTTACTTATCCATTCAGCGATCCGAATCCAATCCCTTTCTGACTGAAAAAAATAAAAGAATCTATCCTTATCATTCTTTCGATGGCTATAGCCTTACAGGACAAAAACAACAATGGAAAGTAATTAAACTCGAAAACGATTATATCGAAGTTTATGTTCTCCCTGAAGTCGGAGGAAAAGTTTGGGGGGCAATTGAAAAATCCACTGGCAAAGAGTTTATTTATCGCAATGAAGTGATGAAATTCCGCAATATTTCCTTACGAGGTCCCTGGACATCAGGAGGGATTGAATTCAATTTTGGAATAATCGGGCATTCACCTTCAACATGCAACACCGGTTGATTATAAAACTCGTGAAAATGCCGACGGAAGTGTCAGTTGCATTGTAGGAAACATGGATCTGCCTTCACGTACACAGTGGCGGGTAGAGATCAGGCTCCCTAAAGACAAAGCGTATTTTGAAACAAGAGCAATGTGGAGTAATCCTTCTCCGCTGCCTCAAACGTATTATAACTGGATGACAGCAGCAGCCGTTGTTACTGCTGATCTTGAATTCTCATACCCGGGGAACAACGAACTTGAACATAGTGGCGAAGCTGGTCCATGGCCGGTAGACAAGCAGGGACGTGATTTATCAATGTACACCAACAATGCTTTTGGATCTGACAGGTCTGCCCATATAGTAGGAGAGTATAATGATTTCATGGGAGGTTATTATCATAAATCGGACTTCGGTTTTGGTCACTGGTCCTTGTATGATGATATGCCAGGACATAAACTCTGGTTATGGTCACAGGCAAGGAGCGGCGAAATATGGGAAGATCTGCTGACAGATTCCGATGGCCAGTACATGGAATTCCAGGCCGGTCGAATGTTCAATCAATATGGAGGCACTTCTGCATTTAAAACTCCGATATCACAGACTCCGTTTACTCCTGGCCTTACTGACTGGTGGAAAGAAATATGGTTCCCTGTTAAGGAGATAGGCGGGCTTACCGATGTTTCACCCATGGGTGTGTTGAGTGTTAAATCTGAAGACGGGAAACTACAGATAGGGATCAATTCCCTCTCTTTTGCACAGGCAAAGGTGATTGTTAAATCTGAGGGTAAGGTTATTTTTACCGAAGATAAAAAATTCAAACCGATGGATGTCTATAAAACTTCGGTTACATTGAGTGCTAAAGCTGACTATGAGGTAGTTGTTGAGGGTATGGATCTGCAGTTTAATCCATCAAAAAGAAAACTGTTAAGCCGGCCTTTCTACTCCACAATGCCAAATGATATTACCACAGCAGCATCTCTTTACCAGGAGGGTAATCAATTAAAAGAAGAGAGAGTTTACAGGCAGGCAAAAGAGCTCTATAAAAAGTGCCTTCAGAAGGATCCGCTTTATATAGATGCCATGGCAGCTTTAACGGAAATTTATTATCGCAGCAATCAGTATGATTCTGCTCTGTATTATGCCAATAACGCTCTTCAGCTTGACACTTACCATCCTGCTGCAAATTACTTTGCAGGAGTAACCTACCATGCACAGGGAAACCTGACAGATGCACTTGAATCTCTTGGCTGGGCAGCCCGTTCGCAGGAATACCGCTCCACAGCTTATGCGCTGATGGCCGGAATTGAACTGCAACTTGGAAACAAAGAACTTACCGAACATTATGCCAATCTGTCACTTGATTACAACCGTACTAATTTTAATGCACTTGAAGTGCTGGCAATTCTTTACCGGAAATCAGGAGAGACCGCGCTTGCTGATAAGTATATCGAGACCATCAGTAATCTTGATCCATTAAATCATTTTGCTGATTTTGAGCGTAATATCGTGCATCCTTCATGCTGAAAATTATTCACGTTTCACTTCTACCATAACGAACGAAATGCCTTATCAGACTTATCTTGAGTTATGCATGATTTATTATGGATATGGATTTAAGAATGATGCTTTGCTGGTATTGGATAAAGCGTCCATCCCAACCTGAAATTGCGTTATGGAAAGCGTATCTCAAAGAGGATCCCGCAATGTTAAATGAAGTGGCGTCAGCATCTCCGGCTTATGTGTTCCCTTATCGTACTGAAACTGTTTCGGTACTCAAATGGGCTGTGTCAAAAAACCCAAGCTGGAAATTCAAATACTATCTTGCAATGAATTATTTAGCTACCCAGCGTGACGCAGATGCCATGTGGCTATTTCAGTCCTGTGGTCAGGAACCAGATTATGCACCATTCTATCTGGCACGCGCTGCCCTGTTAAGGCCAAAGAACGAAAAACAGGAACTCATTGATCTGCAATCAGCACAAAGTCTGGCACCGGATGACTGGCGTACAGTTTACAGGCTGATCGATTATTATGATGCCCGTCAGAACTATCAGATGACTTTGTCTCTTTCAACAGAAGCAGTTAAAAAACACAAAGATAATCCTGACATTGGGGTTCAATATGCTATTGCCCTTATAAACAACGGACAATATGCAAAGAGTCTCAAAACGCTGGAAGGCATGAACATTTTGCCGTCGGAAGGAGCAAGTCAGGGAAAGATCATTTTTGAACAAGCCTGTCTGTTTTTGTCAATGGACCTTATAAGGAACAAGAAATATGCAGAGGCGATGAAGATGATCGAAAAGTCAAAAGAGTGGCCGGAAAATCTGGGAGTAGGAAAACCATATGATGTAGATACCAGAATCCAGGATTATCTCGATATTTTCTGTCTGGAAAAACTTAAGAGACCAAATGAAACTGAAGTCCTCAGAAAGTCAATAATTGACTTCACGAATCAGGACCCATCGCCGTCATTTAATAATATTCTGGCTCTTAAACTTCTTAAAGAAAAGGGAGAAACTGAAGCCGTAAATACCTGGTTCAGAAAATGGAAAAATCAGGAAGGGCGGGAAATCCGGTTAATCAATGGGTGATTGCAACTTATAAGAATGATCAGATGAAAGCTAATGAACTGGAAAAAGGATTTGCGAAAAACAATTATTTTTTAATTATCAAGAAACTTACTGAAATTACGAATAAATAGTGACCAGAAGTCCTTGAGGGTAACTCTTGTGAAATCAATGGAGCTAAATCTATGCGAGTGGTCAGTGGAGGCGAACCTCTACTAAAGTTTGATAAATATCTTTCGTTTATAGAGAAAATAGCAGATATACCAAACCATTGCAGCTACAACAATTATTGTGATCATGTTTATGGTGATCTCGTTGCTCCAGCTGAAAAGCCTGGATGTAAACGGTTCGGCCATGCGGGTAAGTAATCTTTTCCCGCCCAGATTGGAAAAAAGATAGATAAAAATAGGATTCATTCCAACGATTGCAAAGAACAGAGCAAGCTTCCTGAAGTTCATTACATCGATCAGCCAGTATGAAAATGCCATTGCTATTAAGCACCATCCTCCGCTTACTATAATGAAAGAACTGGTGCATAAACGTTTTATAATCGGAATAAAAGGATCCATGCAATACCCAATGATAACGCCAACCAGTCCGGTTATAAGCAGGACCAGTATCTTTTTTCTATGCGACCAGTCCTTCATCAGTAACATGCCAACGATGACACCCCATATTGTATGAGCAGTTGTAGGTATGGCATTAAATGCAACCCAGTGGTCTGAGTTTAAACTTCCTGTAATGGCCAGATCAACCCATGATCCAAAATTATGATCCGGGGTAAATGGTTGATTAAATCCCTCTACAGGCCAAAAGCGGTAAAGCAGGTCGGATAACAGGATCATGGCAAAAGAGACCAGTAATTGCCATTTTATATCCTTTTGCATCAGCAAAAATGCAATGATATATGTAAATGATAATTGAGCAAGTACGTTTGTAAGATCAAAAGAATTCTCTCCGGCTCCTAACATAAAGCCCAGCACAAGCAACCAAAAGGAACGGGTCAGGGCATGATAAAATGCTTTTTTCCAGCTCTCCCCACTGGCTAACCGTTTCGAAAGGGAGAAAGGCATGGCAACACCAACTATAAACATAAAGAAAGGCTGGATAAGATCCCAGGCATAAAGTCCGTTCCACTCTGCATGCTCTAATTGCTTATTTATTAAAGCGATTATAGCTCCGCCTTTACCCTGTTCTACCATTCCATTAAATATACCGGCAATTCCTGTTACGAGCATAAACATTGTAAAACCACGAAAAAAGTCTATTGAAAGAATCCGGTTTTGTTCCTGATTTAATTGAATTGGGTTGTTCATATTTTCTGTTTTAGTGAATTCTAATCTTCCAATATTCAGGTAGTCGAAAAATACTTTGCAGGGCTATCTGCATTTTGGACCCGGTAATATTTTCATTTATTTTTAGCTGAGCAGGAAGAAAGAAGCTCGGCAAGTTGTTTACGGTATTCCTCGAACTTATATCCGCGGCTCGACCAGCTTATGTCTTTTTGTGACTTTGCTTCCCAAACTGCGGTTGGGATGCAGTTATTAACTATGGTTTTAAGTTCATTTTCGAGCCCCATTTTTTTTGCAAGCCATAAATATTCATAGTCCTGAGCACCTCTTCGCCAGTTTTTAGCCCTTATTGAAGACAAAGGACCAGCCAGATTCCTGCTTTCTTCGGGAAAGACATTATCCTGTCCGGGATATAAAAATGTTCCGTCTCCGTTTATTCTGTCTTCATAGGTCAGCGGATTGACAAAAACATTAAGGTTTCTCCAGAATGTTGTTGACCAGTAAAAATACTGGTCAATATTGTACTTCCATACAATCCATGGCATTACCCTGAATTCAACTGCATCAGCATCGCTTACCACAGCACCCATTCCTGGTCTGAATCCGTTATAGATACCAAATTTGCGGCCAGCCGCTCTCTCTTCAGCGATCATTTCGGCTGTGAGGTCCATTGTCCATTCCTGTGCAGATATTGACCAGAAATCCACATATCCCTTTAATCCGGGTTTTATTGTATTTGTAACAAGTGTGGGAATGTTTTTACCTATTCCCGGATTACTGTGTGTCCATTTTGCCTGCATCCTTATTGTATCCATTGAGCCTGTCCCTTTTGCTCCTTTGGGCCCTTTCCAATCCGGTTCATCAGGAAATAAATATTTGTGTCGTTCAACACCGGGTGCATTTTGAATGAACCAGTTTTCCCATGCATCAGAACCAGCCCACCAGCCCGATTTGGTCATTCTGTTGACGCTTCTTCCATATTCTGCAGGAAAATCGCCTCCATAGCCAATTGAAAAAGTAGTATTGCCAATATTTTCTCCTGGTCCGGCATAACCTATCTGCAGTTGTATATATTTCTCCTGTATAGATATCTCTTATAATATTTGTTCATATCAGTCAAGATTTGCTACCCCTGTTACAAGATCAAACCTGTGACGATGGGCCATCTGCTGGTATTTCAGATCGAGCTTGTAATATTCATCGCTGTTCCTTGCTATATTATGACGTGGTGCGATATAACCAGGATAATAGCCGAACATGTTCTTTAAGTGAGTGGAATCAGGAAGAATAAAATCATATACTTTGATATTAAGAGGGATCTTTTTATACTTCCTGTCAGATACTGTAATTGTCACATTTCCCGAATAAGTTCCGGCGATAGCATTTCCCGGTATCAGAATATCGATCCATACACCCTGGTTCATGTCGGGTTCAATCCGGAACGGAGCTCCGCCTTTTCCTGCCGGAGCTGAAAATGGAATCAGACAATCAGGTACCCAGCCTGTGTGATATGCAGAAGGAACGGCAGTCTCAGAAAAGAACCACAATGGTGGCGACCGTTTAACAATATTAAGGTAGTGTTCTGTAAAGAGTTCAACATACCTGCCCCTGTAGTCGAAAGGATCTGAAGGACCTGAAGCGGATCCCGGTATAACCGAATTGACCGTTTTTAAGGTCGCTGACAGTTACATTTACCAGATCTGCACCTGTCTTATCTGCCTGTATGATCAACTGAAAGGCGATTATCTCATTTTTGGCGCCAAAAAGATTGATAGAATTATTCTTCCATACTGCATTTTCAAGATCGGCAGAGAGAGGATTTGTGATATCATCCTTCCTTATCTTTTCACCGTCATCGATTGCCCACAGGCTTTTTATTCCGGAGGGTGAGCTGCATGAGATCAGAGAAATAATTACCAGGATTAAGGCAGGAAAACCTGGTCTTCCGAATTTAAAAGAAAGGAATTTTTTCATTGCTTCAGGTTTATAATTTTTAATCAGATACCTTCATACTGCTAACAGCGTACCATCCATCGTTTGTTTTTCCTTTGTTGGCAATTGGGATTACATGGTCAATGGAACTGTGGAATACAACACTCATCTCAAGGGAATAATTACCTGCCTGGAGGTCATCCGGCAGCTTATATTTTACATTAATACTTTTTTCACCTGGTAACCATCCGAGAATAGTAGCTTCAGTTATTTTTACAGCTTTATTATTGCCGCTTTCATCCTTTAATCTGAAGGCTATCCGGTGGTCGCGATATGGAGGTGCAATCCCCAGGTTTTCCCATTTCATTGATACGGGTATTTCACTGCCCGGGTGAACATTTTCATCAAAGTCAATGTCTCTTAGTACCAGCCTGAATCCCAGTTTCATCACAAGCCTTTCTATCTCTGGCAGCCAGTTGGCAGGGATGTAGTGCGATTTGTTCTGAATAAAAGTTGCATGCCACGAAATCGCATCATCCACAACCACTTTTGGTGGCGTTGGATAACCGCCGAAGGTGCCACATGGTTCCAGTGCCACCGTTCCTGTTTTCCATCCGTCGGGCATCAGTTTAACCATTGGCCAGTAGGAATCTTTGTGGTGGTTCCATCCCACACCCGGACCCGTCGCCATTACCCCAGCAGTCACCTCTCCATCCTGACCTGCCTTTTGAGTTGGCATAAAGTACATTGGATCTGTCATCAACAAGGGCTGTCAGTGGCGTATTGGGGAACACTTCATAGTAAAGATCTATGATGGCCTTGCGTGTCGCGTCGCTTGGCATCAGGTCAGGATCGCAGTAGTTATGCCACTCACCCCAGAGTCCTACTGAGCCTATATCCACAAGTGCCAGATCGGGGTGGCCGTCATACCTGTTACCAAGTGCCCTTATCAGCTTTTCGTGCAGTTCTTTTACAAGAGGTTCTTCGAGATCAACCTCATAATGTGCTCCCTCTTCGGGACATTCAGAATAAGTGTACTTAATACCTTTATCTATCAGCCATTGGGGTATTGTTCCCTCATGACCTGGCCAGGAAAGCATGACCCTGAATGCCAGAGTCTGATTTGCCTGGCGGCAACGTAAAAGCCACTCATCTATCATTTCAAAGGCATACTGTCCTTCAGCAGGTTCCAGGTCACCCCAGGTCCATCGCATATAGGCACATCCCGATTTGAACGGGAGTCCGGTCATTGACGGATCATCCTGAGCTGTCCTGAAAAACGTCTGCCATCCGACTCCCGGTATCTGGAGGAAACCTGTATCCTCTTCCAGAATACCGTTTTCCAGCTTTTCCCTCGAAGAGCAGGTGACAGTAATGCTCATAACAAGTATAATTCCTGAAAGAACAAATTGTTTGAAAAAAAAATATGCCGGATAAACTGATTTCTTCATGATTATCGTTTAAATATTAATCTGGTAATAAATGGTTTACTCTATTATTTCTTTTCATGTTTCAGTCTCACGATTTCAGAGGCTATTTTTTCACGAACAATCAGGATCATTTCCGGATCTTCAGAGGAGGACCAACAGTCAGGTGCCGCCTCATTTTTTGTAGCTTTGATGGCTTTTGCTAAAATCATTTAAGTCAGCCGTCTGCAGTTCTATCGTGACACTTAACATTTCTAAATTTAAGAAATTATAAATAACATGACTGTCTTTAAAAAATTATTTTTATGTTACAATTACTTTTATAAATCAAATCATATGAGAAAAATATTGAAGAAAATTTTCATGTTATTGCCGGTTCAAAAGAAATAGTTGGGTCTTTAAGAAAAGCAATCTTTTTATAATATGATGAAGATTGCGAAATTGATATATCTGAGTATCAAAATAAAGGCGGGCGAATCTTTCTGAACGCAATAATTATAATAATATATGCTGATGCTGAGCCTCATCTATGAATGCCAGCATATTCTCCAGTGGAATATCCCCCTGCAACTCGTGTGAAGGAGCTAAAATATATCCGCCCCCCTCTGCTAAAACCGTTATTAGTTTCCTGATTTCAGCCCTTACATCTTCAGGTGTACCGAATGGCAAGATTCTTTGCGTGCTTACGCCGCCCCAGAAAGTAAGATCCTTACCGTATTCCTTTTTAAGGAAATTAAAATCCAGCGCTTCAGCCTGCAATGGTGTTATCATGTTTACTCCGATTTCAATCAGATCCGGGATAATCTCAGTAATGTCGCCACAAGAATGTATAGAGACAGGCAGGCCTGCAGTGTGTACTGCATCGTACATTTTTTTAAGTCGTTTTTTGAAAAACCTGCGCCATAAATCCGGATCAATTATCAGACCGTGCTGTTGACCCCAGTCATCACCGAAGTGAAATGCATCGACAGGAAATGGGCACATCTTTTTTGTAATTGCCAGATTAAACTCTATGATCTTATCAAAAAGCTCCTCAACAAACGATGGATACATTAAAAAGTCTGATAGAATCGGCTCAATGCCCCTTAAAATCCATGCTCTCTCGTAAAGCGAAAATCCAATCGCACCAATTATGAATTTATCCTTATTCTTACTGATGAATGCCGGAATTTCGTCAAGCTCCATAATCTTATCAGGATCAGGAAACTCATAGTTCTTCAAAGTTGGTTCCTTCAAGGGATTTTCGATTACTGTACCAATATCCTCGTTCGGTTTAAGTTCCCATATTGCCCCGAATGCATCCCTGAATTTGTTTGCATCCAGGTTTTCTGATCTGAATATTGAATAATAGCTTGGCTCAATCATTGCAATATGATTGCCGATAACTTCACCAAGATCAATTTTACCGAAATGATCTGTAAGTTTTTTTTCAGCAGCAGAAAGAAAATCTATCTGATAAGGAACAAAATCGGTTTCCTTATGATCCATGGCACTTTTAACTCTTTCCTTTTTTGTCATATCAATTTAATTTGACATTTATTCTGCAACCATTGTTCGCCTGCTATCCCGATCTTATGTGTGCCAGACCCTGCAGGGTTCTTAAGTATCTGTTTTGATCCTGAAACAATGGTAACCTTCCTGCCATCAATATAAACAGAAGAATTATTTCCCCTTTTTTACAAATTAACAATTTTATTTGCCTGTCATAAATTAAATTTTATTAAATTTATGGGTGTACTGGACCATTCTTTATAATTACATTGATTAATAATCCATTCTTCCAAATCTATATTTTAAATCTCAAAAAGCATGAAAAAAAAGCTGAAACTCTTGTTTACATCTCATTTGCATGACCGATTTGGTCTGATTATGAGATTTTGCTTTCTTGCTGGCCTATTAGTTACTATACAATTATCGGCATCAGAAAGTACATATGCTGCCGACAGTAATTCAGGTGCCAATGATGTTTTAGCACCTCAGCAGGTAAAAATAACCGGGACAGTATCCGGAAACGATGGTATTCCTATTCCAGGAGTAAACATTGTTATTACCGGAACTGCTCTGGGAACGGTAACTGATGCCGCTGGTAAATACAGTATCGAAGTTCCCCGGGGATCAAAAAGCCTGAGATTCTCATTTATTGGTATGGAAACCAAGGACATCAATATCGGGACATTAACGCAGATTGACGTGACAATGGTAGAGTCTGGAATTGGACTCAATGAGGTTGTGGTAACCGGTTATGGAACTGCAAGGAGAAGTGATTTAACCGGATCTGTAAGTTCAGTCAAAACGGAGGAACTTCTTCGATTACCTACTCAGCGTGTTGACCAGGCTTTGCAGGGGCGTACTACAGGGGTTTTTATTCTGAATACTGACGGATCGCCTGGCGGAAATACCATGATCCGTATCAGGGGTCTCAATTCAATAAACGGAGGCAATGAGCCTCTGATTGTTATTGACGGACTGCAGGGAGGCAATATCAATTCTCTGAACCCCAATGATATAGCCTCAATGGAAATTCTTAAGGACGCTTCAGCAACTGCAATTTACGGTTCAAGAGGTGCAAACGGCGTGATCCTGATAACTACCAAATTAGGCAAAAAAGGGAAGCCTGTCATTGATGCAGGATATAATATAGGGATCCAGAATCTTGCCCGTAAGCTTCCGGTTATGAATGCCTCGGATTACGTGAGATATTGGAACTTCAGACGGAGTCTGGATACAGGACAGGGAAATATTCCAACCCCAATATTTACAGATGCGGAGATTGACTACTATGACAAGAACGGAGGGACTGACTGGCAGGATGTTGTTTACCAGACAGGTATTCTTCAGAATTCCAATCTGGCAATAAGCGGTGCCACCGATCAGCTAAAGTACATGGTATCAGGAAATTACCTTGATCATGAAGGGATCCTTGTAAATTCAAAATATACCAGGATATCATTGAGAGCTAACCTTTCAGCTGATGTCACCAAATGGTGTGACTTTGGACTGAATTATGCATACACAAAAGAAGTTTACAAATCTCCCACTTTCAAGAATGAGGCGGGTTGGACTTCGGAGGTTGTCAACAATGCCCCGAGGTGGGCACCAACAGAACCTGTATACGATGAAAACGGCAATTACTGGAAGCACAGACCAGGTTATGGTGCGCCTGACACATGGAACCCGCTTGCTTCAGCCATGGAACCGGTAATCGATAATCCGACTTATCGCAACAACGCTAACCTGTTCCTGAACTTTAAAATCATTAAAGGATTATCTCTCAAGATACAGGGTGGTGCCCAGTTTACAAATGGATATTATAATGATTACTATAACGCAAAAACTCTTCAGGGACTTCAGTACAACGGATGGGGTCATGCAAATAAAAGCCTTTATGAAAGGTTTCAGAACACCAACATACTTACCTATGATAACACCTTCGGGGAGCATCATATTACATTTACCGGGGTAGTGGAACAGGTCGCTGAGGAAGGAAAAGGGAGCAATATAAGAGCAAGTGATTTTCTTGTTGACCAGCTGGGGATTGATAACCTTGGCGGTGCCAGACAAATTACCCCCAGCTCATGGCATGACAAAAGGTCATTATTGTCATATATGGGCCGTATCAATTATGTTTGGAAAGACAAGTACCTGGTTACACTCAGTTACAGGGCCGATGCTTCCTCCGTTTTCGGGAAGGATAACAAATGGGGCTTCTTCCCGTCCGGTTCTCTTGCATGGAGAATATCACAGGAGGGATTCCTGAGAGATTCACCAATAGTCAGCGATTTAAAGCTAAGGGTAAGCTACGGTATTACAGGTAACCAGGGTATAAGCCCTTATCAGTCACTCGCCAGTCTTGGCTCAGGAGAGGATTATAGTTATCCATGGAATGGACAGGCTACTACTGATATAGGTTTTGGTATAGCTGGGATTGCCAATCCCGAACTTAAATGGGAGAGTACGGCACAAACAGATATCGGAGTTGATCTCTCGATGTTTAAAGGAAGGCTGACTTCCACTATTGATGTCTATAAAAAAGTAACGGATGATCTGCTGATGCCAAGGACGCTCCCGGGTTATGTAGGTGTTTCGAGTGTGATAGATAATGTCGGATCAATTCAGAATCAGGGATTGGAGATCATGATCGGAGGTGATCCGCTGGCAGGAAAATTCAGGTGGAATACTTCGCTGAACTTTACTCTGAACCGGAATAAAATCCTTGACCTCGGTCCGGACGAACGTATAGGATACAGGCCATCTTCTGGAGGATACAGCCTTGGTTCCAATTTTATGTTTCTCCAGGTTGGTGAGCCCTTTGGATTAATGAACGGATGGAAATGGCTTGGTTTATGGGGCGCTGATGAGGATGCTGAAGCACGGAAATATGGCCAGCTTCCGGGAAATAATAAATACTTGGGATAAAGATAACGATGGTGATATTGATAACAACGACAGGACAACTATCGGGAACGGCTATCCCAAATACACTATTGGATGGACTAACCTCTTTACCTACAGGAATTTTGAACTCTCATTCCTGATCATCAGCTATCAGGGTAACGATCTCTTCAATACCATGAGGATCCGCAGGGAAACCTATGAAGCAAATGATCCGAAAGTACTGGATTACTGGACACCTGAAAACCAGGATACCGATATACCCGCATTGTATGACGGAAAATATGTTGAAGAACAAAACCTTATTAACAAGCTTATTTTTGGCAACAGCAGTGGTGCGACCTCCCAATGGGTGGAAGATGCTTCTTTTATCCGCCTGAAAACCATTACCCTGGCTTATTCAATGAGCCAGAAATTGCTGAGTAAAATCGGATTTACAAAAGCCAGGTTCTATGTCAGCGGAACTAACCTTCTGACTTTCACTAAATATACAGGTTATGACCCGGAAGTAGCACAATTCACGAACTCAGATGCAACCATCGGGGTTGATCTGAGCTCTTACCCTCCAGCCAAAACCTGGACATTCGGCATTGACTTCACTTTCTGACAATAACAAAAAAATTAAGATATCATGAAAAAAGGTAAAACAAGTATATTGAATCTGGGTTTGCTTCCGGTATTTTTACTTCTGCTCCTTCCAGGATGCGTAGAGCTAGAAGAGAAACCAATGGACTTTACAGGTCCGGATAACTTTTACCGGAACGTTTCCCAGATAGAATCAGCCTTTGCAAGTTCGATGCAGCGAATCTACCAGTACTGGGGTGCTTATAGTTATACCTATTATAACTTTCAAGATGATGACCAGTACGACTATGGGGAACTGGTTATAGAGGATAACCATGGAGAGGATCTTTGGACCAGTCACTACCAATCTATCGCTGATCTTAATCCGGCCATTAAGGCTTTGAATGAGAACGTGTTAGGGGGCTCTGCCACACAGGAAGAAATAGACCTGTTAATGGCACAGGCAAAATTTGTTAGGGCATTCAATTATTTTTCTCTTGTAAGGTTATGGGGCCCTGTACCGCTGATCACGGAGACTACCGATCTGGTTGCAGGTGAAATTACCAGGGCACCTATTACTGAAGTTTATGCCCTGATTGAAAGCGACCTGCAGTTTGCCGTAAATAATCTTCCGGTTTCATGGCCCAGTGAAAAAATCGGTCGCCCTTCAAAAGATGCCGCCAGAACCTTGCTGGCAAAAGTATATATTACTATGGCCACAGCTCCTATGAATGATGCTACTCAATATGTGAAAGCAAGGGATATGGCAAAACAGGTAATGGATGCCGGTAATTATTCATTGGTACAGAATGTAGAGGATGTATTTAAATTTGAAAACGCATACGGCCCAGAAATGATATGGAGCTTTAATGCCTCTCCTGATGACCCTGCGACCGAACCTCAGATATGGCTGCCGGGATCTATGGCCGACGGATGGGGAGACATTCATCCTGATCCTATATGGGCAGCTGCATTCCCCGATCAACCGCGCCGCAATGCCTATTTGCTGCTTGAGAACTTTGACGGGGTACCATGGAACGAGGATCCTGGTTTTTATTGGAATGGTCCCGGCATCAAAAAATTCATTTATGAATCGCGGGAAGACCTGGAGCGGTATTTTTCAGCACAGAACTATCCCATACTAAGGTTTGCTGATGCGCTGCTCCTGTTTGCCGAAGCCGAGAACATGGTAAACAATGGTCCTACGCAGGCAGCATGCGATGCAGTAAACCAGATAATCGACCGGGCAAACGGTTATGTGGATAATCCTGATTATCCAAAGCTGACCACTGCCCTTTCAAAGGAAGCTTTTGATGCGGCTGTTATTAATGAGAGAAACCTGGAATTATGCTTCGAATATGACAGGTGGTATGACCTCTGCCGGAAAAGGATTACTTTACGAGAAGTCAGTTCCTGAAATACAGCAGAATTTCACTGAAGATGATTACCTCTGGCCAATACCTATAAATGATATGAGGCTCAATCCTCTGCTTACACAGAATCCGGGATATGCAGGTCCTTAAGGATGATATAGATTAACTTAAAATTTATTAAAGATAGCCGCCGGATCATAATATTCTGCGGCTATTTTTTTATCTTTCTAATCTATTATGGCAATTTGGTTGTAAATAAGAACTGTAATAGAATTTATAGAAACCAAGTTCACAGTAAAGTCTATATATGCTAAATTCAATCTTCTTCAGAATTATGCTATCCTATTCTACTTGTGGATAGTCTGTTATTGCCGGCTGCAACAAAAAGGATCATACAAAAGGAGCTCCAAAAGATACTCTTTTCCGAATGGTTAGTCCAAAAGAAAGCGGTATCAGATTTTGCAAACCAGCTCCAGGAAACTGACAGCTCCAATTCAATATTTTATGAATATTATTACAATGGAGCCGGCCTGGCAATCGGAGATGTAAACAACGACGGATTAAGCGATATTTTTTTCGGGGCAAATATGACAAAAAGCAGGTTGTACCTGAACAAAGGAAATCTGACTTTCAACGATATTACAGACGAAGCTCGGATAAATACATCAGGAAAATGGGTTACCGGAGTCTCCATGGTCGACATTAACCAGGACGGCTGGCTGGATATATATCTCAGTGTGGGAGGAAATATTAGTGATGATTACCATAATCTGCTATATATCAGCAATGGGAACAAAGATAACCTGGTATTTACTGAGTGTGCTGCACTGGCAGGTCTGGATGATAACGGATATTCCACTCAGGCGAATTTTTTTGACTACGATCGTGACGGAGACCTGGATTTGTATCTTGTTACCTCATCTATGAAGATTCCAAATAAAAACACTATCCGGCTGCGTAAAAATGACGGATCAGTGATCAATACAGACCGGTTATACCGGAATGATGGAATTGATCCTGAAACCAAACTGCCTGTTTTCCATAATGTATCACATGAAGCCGGCATTATATGGGATGGATTTGGACTTGGGCAGTTGCGTCTGTGACATAAACAGGGACGGATGGCCTGATATCTATGTCGGTAATGATTATATTTCAAATGATCTTCTTTATGTAAACCAGAGTGATGGTACATTCAAGGAAATGATTAAAAGATTATACCAAGCATATCAGCTAACAGCACCATGGGCGTGGATATTGCTGATTTCAATAATGATGGACTTATAGATATTTTTACTCTTGACATGCAACCTGAAGATTATTACAGGAAAAGAATAATGGCCAGTGAATATGCGTGACTACAGGAGATATATGAATGAGCTGGAGGCAGGCTATTCACCTCAGTATATCCGTAATATGCTTCAGATGAATAACGGAGAGATTGAAGGACAGATACAGTTTCAGTGAGATAGGACAACTTGGCAGGTGTTTTTGAGACAGACTGGAGCTGGGCTCCCCTTTTTGCTGATTTTGACAATGACGGATTACAAGGATCTGTTCATTGGAAATGGCATTCCTCATGATATGACCAATATGGATTTTTCGGAGTTGTGGATGAAAACGATAAAGGAAAATCCGGCTATGGAGTTCAGTGTGCTTTACAAAATGCTGAAACGTGAATCTGGATAAAAAAGGAAATGTAAAAAAACCAAATGTCATCTTCCGGAATTCAGGAGATCTTGTTTTTGAAAATAAAACCAGCGAATGGGGTTTAAACCAGCCTTTATATTCAACCGGATCTGCATTTTCAGACCTGGATAACGATGGCGACCTTGACCTGGTATTGAATAATATTAATGATCTTGCTTCGGTTTATGAAAATACACTTATCAGGAAGGACTCAGTCAACCGAAATAACCATTTTCTTGCCATTCAACTTGACAGGTGATTCATTAAACAAAGGAGGTATTGGAGCAAAAATCACATTTATTCTATGAAAAGAAACAGCAGTATTATGAACATTTTCCCATAAGGGGATTTCAATCGATGGTTGATCCGAAAATTCATTTCGGACTGGGAGAAGTAACACATGATTGATTCATTATATATCTGGTGGCCGGATGGAAAAGAACAAATTCTATACAATATTACAAGTGACCAGATCATGACAATCAGACTATCAGATGGCACTCATTCAGATAAAAAACCACGGACTTATTCCTATAAAGCAATAAATTATTTGCCAGGCAATCTGATAAAACCAATATAGAATTCAAACATAACGAACGACAGTTTATCGATTTTGATATCCAGCCCCTGGTCCCTCATCAGTATTCACAGGAAGGACCCGGTATTGCTGTAGGAGATGTAAATTCAGACGGCATGGATGATTTCTTTATCGGCGGATCAACCGGTTTTTCAGGCATGATCTTTACTCAGGGAAAATCAGGTACCTTTTCCTCATACACTCTGCCGGGCCACAATAATTATGAGGATATGGGAGCATTGTTCTTTGATGCAGACGGCGATGGTGATAACGATCTGTATGTTGTAAGCGGTGGTTCAGGATTGCCTCCTGGAAATACATTTTACGCTGACAGATTGTATATCAATGATGGTAAGGGACAGTTTTCTATGAGCAGGAATGCCCTGCCTGATGAACGTGTCTGTGGTTCACAGGTTACGGCAGCTGATTTCGATAAAGACGGGGATCTGGATCTGTTTGTCTGCGGAAGGGTCGACCTTGAGAATTACCCGATTCCTCCAAGAAGCTTTCTGCTGCGTAACGACAGCAAGGGATCAGATATCCGTTTTACCGACATCACAGCTTCGGTCTCGAAGGATCTTGAAAAACCTGGACTGGTGGCATCTGCCCTCTGGACCGATTTTAACAGGGATGGCTGGTCTGATCTGATACTTGCAGGAGAATGGATGCCCTTACTTTCTTTAAAAATGACAGGGGAAAACTAATAAATGTTACATCATCAACAGGACTGGATAAGTACACCGGATGGTGGAACAGCATTGCAGCCGGCGACTTTGACAAGGATGGAGATATTGACTATGCTGCTGGTAACCTGGGACTGAATACTCAATACAAGGTTTCACAGATCGAACCGATGAGGATCATAGCAAAAGATTTTGACATGAACGGGTCGCTGGATCCGGTATGCAGTTATTATGTTCAGGGAAAGAGCTATCCCATTTATCATAGAAATATTTTATTGTCACAGATCCCTTCATTGAAAAACAAATACAAAACCTATGAAGATTATGCCAAGGCTTCAATAGATGATATTTTTCCTGAAAATACACTTAAAGATGCATATATCAGAGATTGCCGGTTCTTTGAATCAGCCTGGATCGAGAACCTGGGAAACGGCACCTTCAGAATCCATCCTCTTCCGATTGAAGCACAAATATCTCCGGTGTTCGGCATGCTGTCAGGTGATTATAATTCTGACGGCAATTGCGACCTTCTGCTGACAGGCAATTCCTATTCCTCCAATGTATATCACCGGCCAGTATGATGCCTCTATCGGATTGTTTCTGCAAGGAGACGGAAAAGGTGGATTTTTTCCTGTTCCCGGGAAGAGAAAGCGGCTTTTTTGTCGATGGTGATGCAAAAGCACTGGCTGAACTTTCACTTAAAGATGGTAGTTCACTTATTCTTGCAGCCCAGAATTCTGACAGCCTTAAAATTTTTAAACCATTAGAGCAATCTTATAAGTCAATAAGGCTAAAAAATAATGATGTATCAGCGGAATTAATATTTAAAAATGGTGATAAAGAATATATTGAATTTAATTATGGTACAGGTTACCTATCGCAGTCTTCAAGGGTTTGTCGTATCTCTGAGGATGTGGTTTCAGTAAAGGTCACTACCTATACAGGAGAATCAAGAAATGTTTCAATTATAAGCAAATAAAATTATTATGAAATCATTTATGTTTTTAGTTGTATGTACTGTATTTATTTTACCGGTTAAAGCACAGGTAGTATCAGGGCCGAAAGAAAATATTCAGGTTTGGGCAGTTCCTGGTGAACAGAAAGTACGGCCTGATGACAGGATTGAAAAAGAAAACCTCATCTGGTCTGCTGAGAAAAAACAAATAAAGGTATCAGGGGCTGGCAATGAGCATGTTCCGTTCCAGGTTGTGATAACCGCTCCTGTGCCTCCTGGATGGAGACCAAAGGCTCCGGATGGATTCTTCGTTAAGGTATCCGAATTTAAATCTGACAGGGGTGATGTGATCCCACTGAAACAAGTGAATCTGTACCTTGAACACTACATCCAGATCTATGCTAAATCGAGTCCGATAGGAGCCACAGGTTACTGGCCCGATGCACTTGCTCCTCTTAAAGAACCTTTCAGCATGCAGGCGCAATATATTGTTGTAGGGAACAGGCCAATATGGGTAGATGTATTTATACCAGCAGGGACACCAAAAGGTATATACAAGGGCAGCTTAACTGTAACAAGGTTTAATGAAGTCATAGAAACCCTGGGCGTGGAGGTTGAAGTGTATGGATTTTCTCTCCCGGAGGAAACCCACCTTATAACTTATGTAAACATTTCGAAAGGGGAATTGGCCGGTTTTTACAATAAACCTGTTACTTCGCCTGAAATTGAGGAACTTACATTGAAGTATTTCGATTTCCTGTTTGGCCACCGGATGGAAACGTGGGGTAATGATCCTCTTATTCCCGATCTGACCGTGAAAGGTGAAAATGTAGAACTGAAATTCAATGATGCCAGGTATGACTACTACCTGAATAAACTTAAAACAAAGAGGGTTATTTTTGACGCCGGACCGCATAATCTTGTTCGCAATATAGCAGAAGAACCATTTTCCACGGATTTCAATAAAATAGTAAAGGCTTATCTTAAAAATATTGAAGCTTATTTCACGAAAAACGGCTGGAAAGACCGTCTTGTATTTAACAGCCCGATTGATGAACCTAACAATAAAAAAGACTATGAAGATACCCGCCGATGGGCTGAACTGGTGCATGAATCAGTCCCTGGAATTCCTTTCCTTGCAACTGAATCACCGGTGACCGATAATCCTGACTGGGGAACTCTGAGAGGATATGTAAATAATTTCTGCGTTCATGGTAATGCCCTTAACGATCCTGAGGTTAAACAGGCAATAAGGGAAGAGCAGGCAAAGGGAGGAGAGGTTACATGGTATATTTCCTGTGACCAGGCATATCCGCAACCGAACTACTTCATCGATGCTCCTGCTATGGATCCTGTCATGGTTCCATGGATAACAGCGCGTTATCACATGAATGGCATACTGTACTGGGCAACTAATTTCTGGAACCAGACACCTGATCCATGGCTTGATCCGGTCACATTTATTTCAGGATTTGATTGCAGCGGAGGATATGTTCTTAACGGGGAAGGGTCTCTTATCTATCCGGGCGACCATGCAAAAAGTTATACAGGACAACCAGACGTAAATGGTCCGGTATCATCCATCAGGTTTGAATTACTTCGTGAGGGCATCGAGGATTATGAATATTTGTGGATGCTAAAAGATAAGGGTGACAGCGATTTTGCTGAAAGAATAGTCGGGAATATGGTGATCGATGTAAGTACCTTCTCACGGAACCTTGAAGAACTCTATTTAACGCGCAAGATAATGGCCAACAGGCTGGAACAATTATCACAATAGAATTTACTGTTATTTAATTAACAATAAAAAGGATGAAAAGAAAATTGGTTATAATCAGGTTTCTTCTGCCTGCTGCAATTATGGCAATTTTTTCGATGGTTGCCACAGCCCAGATACATCAGCCAATAATTCAGGCTCCTTTGATAAAATCCGCGCCTGTTATCGATGGCAAGCTTTCTGATTTGTCATGGAAAAAAGCTTCGGAAATGACGGAATTTGTAAACTGGTCGTTGGATAATTATATAAAAGATCCGGTTAGTGTCTATCTATACTATGATGATAAGAATCTATATGTTGCCTTTAAAAACAGCGATCCTGATGCTGATAACCTTAGCAAAACTGTAAGTCCGAAAGGACCCAGAGACACATTTTTATGGGGACGTAACCATGCAATGGTCGGAATCGGATACAAGGATGTCAATATCAGGCTTATGGCAGATCCAAAGGGGACCATGACCGACTGGAAGAATAATGATATAAAATGGAACGGTAACTGGCAATATGCAGCATCAATTAACCAGTCTGACTGGACTGCTGAGTTCGCCATCCCTCTCAATGATTTAGGGATCAGCAATATAGCCTCAGGAGCAGATATGGATTTAACATTATCAAGAAGTTTCCCGTATGGAGAATCATCCGACTGGAGCGGGAAATGTATCTTGTCTGATAAAACAGCTGTTAAATGCGGAATCGGCAGATGGTCAGATCCCGTGCCGGGAACGAATAATATCTCCTTCAGTGCACAGAATTTTGAAAAAGGAGTTGTCATTTTACATTGTGAACTGGAACTATTCCCCCTCAATGATAAACCTGAATTTATTAACCAGGCTGGGCAGGGGCCTTCTTCTGACCTTCAGATAAAAATGAGTTCAGAACCGATAAAATACCTGTCAGATTTTTCAATCCCGGCAGGAGGAAAAATAAATGAAAGTATCCCTTTTAACCTTCCTTTTGAAGGAAGCTATTACGCCTCATTTTCCGTAAAAACAAAAGATGGTACAATAATCCGGCGCACTGTAGATTACTGGTTTACCATTGAACCAAACAGGAAAAAACTTCAGTCACTAAAAGAAAGGATCGGAGAATCTATTGCATCCATGACCCGGATTTCAAATCCTGTTGCCAACGATCTTAAAACTGAGGCTGACATGATCCTGCATGACGTTCAAAAGCTTATAAATTACGCAGATACTGCATGGAAGGAGCTAAAATGGGAAACCCTTGCCCTGAAAATTGAAAATAAAGAGACTGAAATTGCCCGGCACCTTCATAAAGTGAGATGGTATTCACATAATAACTGGAGTTCAAAAAGTGATTTTGGCATTGCCCTTATCCATTCTGTTATAAAACTTAGAAAAGATGCTTTATTCCCTTTACCAATAACTGATAAGATTGAGATATCACTGGCCGGGAATGAATATGAATCATTTCAGCTGGCTATTTTACCTTTTGGGAAAGACCTGAAAAACCTTAAAGTGGAAGTAAGTGACCTGGCAGATAAAAAAGGAAACATACTCTCAAAAAGCAAGATTGAAACTTCATTTGTTGACTACAATAAAATTGACTGGCAGGCAGATTATATAGCTGAAAAAGGGTGGCATCCCGATCCGCTTATCCCTATTAAAAACGGAGTGAATATCAAGGGCAGTGATGTTTGCAGACCGCTATGGCTAACGGTTTATGCACCTGCCGGGACGATAGCTGGAGAATATGCCGGTACTGTTAATGTCAGTGCCGATGGTATGAAAAAAGTTACCGCTTATTTAATTTGCCGGATATGGGGCTTTGATCTGCCTTTAGTGAGCCACCTGAAGACCCACTCGTGGGATCAGATTGAATATCTGGAAGATTTTTATAACCTTGAAGAATATCCGATAGAATGGTATCAGAAATTCTGCGAACTGCTTTTAAAGAACAGGCTTAATCCGGGATCGGCAGGTGTAAATTACCTTAGTGAAACTCCTGATAGCTCAGGTGAATATGATTTCAGCAAAGTCGAAAAAGTACTCAACTACTGCATCGACAGAGGACTGACTCGCTTTTCAATTATCCAGATGAGAAAAGGTCTTTATACTCCGGAGGAGGCTGAGCAGGCTTATAAATTTGTTGAGGCATATGCCAGATTTCTAAAGGAAAAAGGATGGCTCGACAAAGCTCTGGTTGAACTGTGGGATGAACCAACTGATCTTGAATGGCCATATATAAAAGACCGGGCTGAAAGACTAAAGATGATTGATCCTGATTTGCGTCTGCAATTATTTGCTGAAGGAGGGCCTTATGAATTCTGGGACAGTAGCACAGATAAATACGGGTTAAATAACCTGGTTGATATCTGGGCACCTGTTAATATAATTGAATCTCCTGAAACACAGGCAAAAGGTGGAGAAATATGGACCTACTTCTGTACACTTGCAAGAGAAAGCGCTCCAAATTTCTTTATCGATTGCCCGGCAATTTATCAGCGGAGTATTGCCTGGTATTGCTGGATGTATGGAGTAGATGGATTTGAGCACTGGAGTTCAAACTACTTCTGGAGAAATGTCCAAAAGGGCAAGCCAATGGATCAAAAATGGCCTAATGTACCATGGGATTCACGCACATACTATTACTTTAACGGAGAAGGTCAGCTTATCTACCCGGGCCCTGACGGTATGCCTTATTCCTCAATAAGACTGGAGAATTTTCGTGACGGGATGGAAGATTACGAATACCTTTTCAGGCTCAGGGAACTGCTTTTAAAGTTTGGAAATGATACCACAAATACCATATTGAATGAATACAGGCATTTATTAAATCCGGAGGATTACCTGCTGTATAAGTATCCTAGAAAAATTAAAGTAACCCTGGAAAATACATTGCGATATCCTGATCAGCCTGAACGTATTTTAGATACCCGGCAGAAAATTGCCTTGGCTATTGAGCAATTGCAAAAGAATCTGATTCAATAATCACGAGCATGCCAGGGGAAGTATTAGCATTGCACCAATGATGTTTTTTCCCGGTATTTTATCCATAGCTTTATTTGTTTTTATAAAATTATTCTGCCAGTTTTCTGTACCAGGGTAGTCGTTCGAGAGGCACTTCAATCATTATTTTTGCAGGTCCGTCAACCACACTGCCGTCGTCACCATGCCATTTACCTTCGGGAAAGACTACTTCCCTTGATCTTTGACCATTCTGTACAACCGGTGCAACCAGGATTTTATCTCCAAGCAGGAACTGATCCTTAATCTCTTCATATCCCTTCCCTGGAAATTCGTATTCCAGGTTACGCACCATGGGTTCTCCTGAAACAGCACATTGTCTGGCCAATTCCATAATTTCAGCGCCCATTTTAAAATGAAGATTAGCCATGTTTTTGCAGATGGTCAGGTTCTCCTTGCTCAGTACCCGCCAGGGAGCCACAGAGAACTGCATCATGGGCATCAGCGTACTCACCTGCGCGGAACGCACAATCAACTCTTCGTCAAGGACAGATGTATCCTGGAACGAAGTCCATTCACCTCCGCCGATCAAATCGGGGCATCCAAACTGGTGGCCGATCAGACCCAAGCCGATCATGTCGGGGATCAGTACCTGTACATCACCCCAGGTATGGCTTTTGTCCCTCAACCGCTGAACCAGCGGCTGTCCTGCCATCTTCCAGCATGCCCGCAATTCATTCAATGGAAAATCCAGACCAAGACGGGCGTAGGCCTCGCATTGTTCATTGGGATCAAAATCCTTAGATGAATACCTGTCAACATAGAATTCAGGATCTCCTGCATCCAGCTTAAAACCATCAACTCCATATGTTGTTACAAGGTTGTTTAACTGTTCCTTAAACCACTTCTCTCCCTCGGGATTAGACAGATCAACCAAAGCACTGACACCGTTCCACCATTCTATTTTCGCTGGTTTTGTCTTCTCTTTATCCTCAAATATGAGCATCTTCTTCTCTGCCAGTTTCCTGTAAACAGGTGAATCGGAACTAATGAAGGGGACTACCCAGAGCATTACCTTAAAACCCATTTTGTGAAGTTTGTCAATCATTCCTTTCGGATCAGAGAATTTCTCACAATCAAAATTCCAGGTTCCGTAACGGTCTTGCCAGTTGTCATCGATCATGATAACTCCGGTTGGAAAACCATTTTTAACAATGTCATCAGCATATTTGAGGATATCCTTCTCATTCTGATTGTATTGCAGCTCGATCCAGGTGTTGTATTGAGGGCTCATAAAGAGCAAAGAATCAGGAGTTTTTCCCGAAGGTGGGAAAAATTGTCTGCTGGCATACAAAAATGCATCTTTAAGGGTCTCACCTGATTTGCCGGTGATTATATCCCCCCTCGTTGCTTTAACTGTAATTTTAGCATTTGAGATTTCAATTTTAAGCGGTTTTTCACTCCATATATAGCGCCCTTTATTTGATATGAATAAAGGTGCAGCCTGATTTCCCTTACAATTTCCATTTTGATCATAAAGAAAATTTTCCTCGTTAAGGGGTGAATTACGGCCATCGAGGACAGCTCCGCCCCACCATTTTTCATTTTCGAGCAGGGATATTTCAACACCTGAACCAGATTGTTTTTTTTGTACGCAGCCAGTATGTGCTGCAAAACCTGATATAACTATCAATAAAACAAGAATAATTGTATTTCTCATAATGCCATTTTTACTTTTTATTCTTCTGGCAATAAATTTAAGACAACATTTTAAACTTGCTTATTTCTTAATACTTTTTAAAGTGCCGAGTATTTATTTTTTAATTAATTTTCTTTCTGATTTCGTTTAACTAAATTTAAAATTATAATGAAAATCAACATGACGAGCAGAAGAGATTTTATTACGAAAACAACATTGGCAGCAACAGGTTTATCGCTGGGTTTGAATACTATATCCGCAAAAGGTTTGCGATTTTCAGGACCAAACGACAGGATAAGAGTAGGGTTTATAGGAGTCGGCAATCGTGGTACACAATTGCTCAGGCTTTTTATGGCTCAGCCTGACTGCGAAGTTGCTGCTTTATGTGATTTGTATGAGCCTTATCTCTTAAGAGATTATTCTAAAGTCGACAAGAGATATACTGAGGGATATCTTGGTAAGGAGGGTCGTATCCCTAAAATGGGTGAAAATTTCATCAATAAAGTAACCCGCTATGCAGATTGAAGCTGAAGAATTTGAAAATATTAGCCGCACGCTATATGATGGCAGCAGTGCAGAAAGTACCTCCACGTTGATCCGGAACTTCCTGGATTGTATTAAATCGAGGCAGACAGCTGCTATAGTTAAAAGTGAATCCGGCATCCGTAAGATAGGAACTTATTCTCAGAGTGTCCTCTGGTCAGATGCCAAGGTCTTTTCCTCCCATTCCGAAAGCGGAGGCAATGCCCTGATGTATTCAATGACCGAATACGGACTCCATTTATTAAAAGGTCGCAGCTTTACTGATCCTGTGGCTCTGCTTGACGAAATCTGGCCCATTGTATATGACTATGGCAAAAGGATATGTGCTAAAGATGACCTGCGTCAGACCTTTGCATTAAATTCTCTGGTAGGAGTTGATAATGCGCTATGGCTTTTGTATGCTGCTGAAAATAACATTTTAAATTTTGACGATATGGTTCCGGAAGCTTATAAACCTGCTTTGTCACACCATCATGACAGAATTGCAAGTATCCCGCTTATGTCTTATTCGATTCCTGTTGGTGAAATAAAAGCGGCAGCTGACCAGGGATATTTCTTCATGAAGATAAAGATCGGGCAACCGGGGACCCAGACAGAAATGCTGGAAAAGGATATGTTGCATATTACTGAGGTTCACAAAGCTATCGGAGATGCAAGAACTGTCTATTCAAAGAGCGGTAAACTTCCCTATTATTTCGATGCAAACGGACGATATGAGAGTAAAGATACTCTAATGCGATTGCTCGATCACACAAAGAAGATAGGAGCTTTAGACCAGATTGCAATTATTGAGGAACCTTTCGCGGAACATCTTGAGATCGACATCAAAGATATTCCGGTTCGTATTGCAGCTGATGAAAGCGCTCATACTGAGAAGGATGCACTCAAATGTATTCAGATGGGTTATAATGCAATAGCTCTGAAGGCTATTGCAAAAACACTGAAAATGACGATGAAAATTGCCCGGGTAGCTTATGATCACAAAGTGCCTTGTTTCTGCCCCGATCTAACAGTAAATCCAATACTTGTGGAATGGAATAAAAATATAGCAGCACGTCTTTCGCCTTTTCCTGGTATCGGCATAGGATTACTTGAAACCAATGGAAATCAGAATTACAAAAACTGGGAAATTATGAAGGGATATCATCCTTGCAAGGATGCGTCATGGACTCAGATAAAAGATGGAATATTTGAGCTGAATGATGATTTCTATGCAAAAAGCGGCGGTATTTTTATGCCTTCAGCACATTATGAAGAGATGTTTCCGGAATAAAGAATTAACAAAAAATATCTGATTATGAAAAAGAGTTTTCAATTGTCATTGGCTACCGGCTTGTTATTTTCAGTTGTCTCATGGATCGGTTTATCGGCAGACAAACTGCCTTCTCCCTTTGTCATTCTGCCCCAACCACAAAGTGTGGTACTTCTCAAAGGCGCGGGACTTGAGTCGGATAAACTGCATCAAATATTTCTGAAAGGAGAGTTCAAACTTCCCGTTATGGATAATATCCTGTCCCAAATGACAATTGGAAAGTCGGCTGGCACAGGAACACTAACTCTTATTCTGGATAAAACAATAACTTCTGTTCCTTCCGATGAAGGATATATTATGACAGTTAGCCAGGACAGGGTGGAGATAATTTCGAAAAGTGAGGCAGGATTATTTTATGGTTGTCAGTCCCTGGAACAACTTCTTGAAGATGCAAGAGATTTTAAAAAGCCGGTCCCTTCCTGCAAAATTACTGATTATCCGGTGCTCTCCTACCGGGCTGTCCATTTTGATGTAAAGCACCACCTTGATCATATGAACTATTATTATGAAAGTATTAACAGACTGGCACGATATAAAATCAATGCTATTGTATTTGAGTTCGAAGATAAACTTCGTTATCAGCGTCAGCCTCTTGTCGGAGCTCCCCAGTCCATCAGCATTGATGAAATGGCTGCACTGACACAATACGCCCGTGAAAGGCACATCGAAATCACACCACTGGTTCAGGGTCTGGGCCATGCTACCTTTATTCTGAAACATCAGGAGTATGCCAACCTTCGTGAATTGCCATGGAATACATGGGCCTTTTGCCCTTTGAATGAAGGAACCTACCAGGTGCTTTTTGATCTCTACAGGGATGCCATTGAAGCTACCCCCGGTTCAAAATACCTTCATATAGGCGGTGATGAGATAGGTAATATTGGATTATGTCCACGCTGCAAACCAATGGCAGATAAGGAAGGTATGCTCAGCTTAAGTCTTTACTGGCTTAAAAGAGTTTGTGAGTTTGCAAAGGAGAACAGCCGCATCCCTGTATTCTGGGATGACATGCCTTTAAAGGAGGGCGGAGTTTATGAAAGCACCTGGAGTGATGAAGTGACATCCGAAGAAGCTGCAAAATCCTGGAAAGAGGGCACTCCAAAACTCGATAAACTGCTTGAGGATTTCCCGAAGAATTGTGTATATATGCGATGGAATTACTCAATGGCCAGGCAACCTGGAAACATTAAGGCCCTCGAATGGTATCAGAGCCGTGGATTGCAGGCAATGATTGCAACAGCTACAAATGGTGAAGGGGGAATGCTTTTTCAGCCTGAAGAACGCGATAAAGGGATCGCTTCTTCCGGCATCAGTCCTATTAAAAGCTTCATTCAGCTGGCAGCGGAAAAGAATATTAGCGGTATGCTTTGTACTGCATGGGATGACAAATCCCCTCATATGGAAAATTACTGGCGCGGATTTATAGCATCCGCTGAATACAGTTGGTCTCCAAACGGGCGGACACTGGAAGAATATGACAACGCCTGGTTGCAAAGAGAATTCGGCATATCAATGCCTGACTATTTAAACTTTAATAATCAGCTGAGGAAAGGTTCAGTTCTATGGTACGATGCTTTTTTTAGAAATGGTGACCTGTTAAGTGATGAGAACGCATTGCAAAGTTTGACTCAACTCGAACACTGGCTCAAACCATTGGAAGGCCGGGAAAAAACAGAGTTTGATTATACTTCAAAACTGATTGAACTGCCTGATTTAAAATCTCCGGGTTCGTGGAGCCAAAAATATAAAGACCGTCTTGACAGGGCTATTATTGAAATGAATAATTATAAGAATCTGTCAGAGCGGTTAACTGAACTCTATAATACATCCAAAAGGAACAGGTATTACTGGAGCCTTTCAAAAGCACTGTACGATCTTCAGAGCAACACTCCAAATATATTGCTTGCTTTAAAGGAATGTGACAGTGGCGATAAGGTTCAACAGCAGTCTGGTTTCGAAAATGTAAAAAGAGCTATGAATGATTTTCAGAAAGTCTGGACGGAAGTACGATCAGTTTATGGACAGACAAGGTTTGTTTCTTATCCGGCTAATTACATACCAGACAGGTATTTCCATCTGGCCAGCCAACGTGAAGACCTGACCTGGATGATACAGGCACAGGAGATATACTTTGGTATGATTAAAAAATGGCTGCAAATCCAGGAATGAATACCCTTTACCCTGAATAAATATGTGACAGGCAGATTAATGCTCCGGTACATAACGACCAGATCACAGACTTCCTAAATAATAAGCAAGTCTGATAAGATCATCCCTGGAATCGAAATCTACTTTATTTGATTTTAAGTAAGCCTTAATGGCATCCCCCTTTTGAGGAAAGAGCTGAATAACATTTTTCTTACTGAACTGTACAAATCCGCTTGATGAAGTGGTCAGGTAATACTCAAGGGTTTTCTGAAATACCATGTCTTCATTTGCTGCCAGTTTATAAAAACTGCCATCGACAGGCAAAGAGCCATAGGAATTGGTTGCCGAACCTGAGCTTGACGTACCATAAGAATCTTTTTTCAATACCTCCTTCAGTTTAATATATTGTTTTAAAGCCACCCTGACCTGACCACCGGAGATCAACTCCAGATAACCCTTGTCATAGAAAAATGTATCTTGCGCAACAGCAACGTACCTGATATCTTTTTTATTGATAATAGAAAGGGTATCCCCCGACTTTGTAAATTCCATTTCACCCATCAGAAAATTATAATTAAGCCTGGTGTCTGAATAAATGCCATTTTTAAACTGAACCCTTCCTGAAACAAACTCAGGATAACGGTACCTTTCCCTCGGAGGGAAGTAGTCAATTACCTTTGTTCCCGCCCTAACGGCAACAGGTTCATACTTTTGAGCAGAAAGAGACGTATTTAATAGCAGGAGAAAGCAAATAAAAACTAGAATTTTATTCATTTACAGGAATTATTTTAATATTATCATTACTAAATCAAATATTGCGCCAGCTTGACGTCTGTAATCAATATTACCTTTCAGAATCACTTGTCTGCTCACAAATTTACATAAACCAGTTTTTGCAACCTATTTAATCTTTAATATTCCTTATTACATGGTATCCTTGCCCATTATTACATCATCCGATGTTCATATTTATACATTCAAGGTTCCATGAGAGCTGTTCCCGTTTCTGTTCATTATGAGTATCCTCTTGGAGGAGCAGAGCATGGAGCATCAGAGATTACATTGAAAAGAGAAGATGTCATTTCAGCAATGAGAAAGGATCTGACAACACTGAAACAGTATCTTCAGGAAGCAAAACTCGTATAAGTTTTGAAGCGGATTATAATTTTAACCACTTATCAAACCAGTTAAAAGCTTCTGTTTGCATTTCAGCATCAAATTTATGTCCACCAGGATAGAATGAACATTTGTACTTATCTGATGCACCTGCTTTTTGATACACCTCCTGTAAGATTCTGTCGGCTGCATTCATTTCGGGTACTGTATACAGGTCATCGTCTGTATCATTTAACACAAGTGTTGGAAGCGGTACACGCAATCCAAGGATCTCTGGAAAGTTCAGTTCATTAGGAAGGATTGGTATATATGTCATCCAAGTATGCGTAAATGATTTATTTAACACAAAATCTCTCCAGGTGGTCATGAATCCGACACATACAGCGCACTTTATTCTCAGATCAAGTCCGCCCATAAGAACAGTGCGCAGACCTCCCCCTGATAGTCCCCCGCATCCGATCTTTTCTTTAATAACATCTTTACGTGCACATAGAATGTCCAGTGCTATCCTGTCCTCTGCAAAAAATACCCCCGGCCAGGTCGTTCCTGCACTGAAGAGCGATTTTGCCATTATGTGCTCATGATTGCTGGCCCATCTGTTGTATGCTTCAATATTCTTAGGATCTTCAGGATTTTCGTCATTGAGCCCATCACGAAGATTTTCAGGGATATCCTGCATGAGCACACGGCGGCTGGCAAAAGTAAAAGCATCTGAAACCAGTACTACATAACCTCTTCTGGCGATCTCATTTGCCCAGGCTTTGCCACTATAACCGTCTTTCTGGTGTTCAACCATCAGCGGATGTTGGGTATCGTTTGTTTTGGTGATCTTTCTTGTTCCGAAATATTTGTTTCCACCGTGATCATGGAAAGCAAGGATTCCTGGTAAAGGTGTTTTTGTATCAGCAGGTTTCAGAAGGATGGCATCAGTAGGACGTCCGTAAGGCAATTTCCATGAAAGCTCTTCAATATGCAACCCATCAAAGATATACTGCTTATTAACAGTTACCTCAGGCATGCCTCCTATATCAGGAATGGCGAGTCTTTCCCTGACCAGTTTATCTGCTGCCTGGTGCCATTTTTTAAGGTCACTTAACTCTCTCCTCCTGAAAGAGAGCAAAGGTATTTTGTTTTCTGTGAGTGACGATGCCCATGGGCCATACTGTCCGATAATGCTCAGGTTTGCCTCCTGTTGTGTCATAACTGTCGCTTGATGTTTATTTGTGAAAGAGGATATTGCATTAAATGAATTCGTGCCTGAAGCATATACTTCAGGGAGTCTGGTTCCGGCTAAACTTAGCCCTGCCATACCGGCATATTTAAGGAATTTTCTTCTGCTGTTTTTCATATTTTACAAAGATTTAATTTTCTGCTTAATTGCCTTTTCAATCATCTCACCCATAACTATCCTCGTCTCATCCCATTCTTCCGGATCAAAACTCCATACATCGAGTTTTCCGATTGATTTAGGGCCAAATGGCAGTTTAATAATAGTGTTAACCAGTGAATCGACCCTTACATTGTTTTTATCAATATCTGCCAGTAGCCTCATATATTCATATTCCTGTACACCATCGCGCATTGCCTTTAACCTGATCGAAGGGCAGGGGCCGTTTACGTTTGGAACAACTCCCGGGGCATATATCAGAAGAGCATTACCGTTAATCTTCTTATAGGTAAATTCTTCCTCTGACTCTGGTCTTACCTTAGATGCATCTTTCCATGATTCTGGATCATACCAGCCGTTAATCCACCCAGCACCTGCACCCCAACTGAGCCAGGAGAATGTCCGGTATTTCCAGCAACTCCAGCTGATAGCACGATCATTGACAAGAGGAAGATCAAGAAAGGTGGAGCTTCCCACCCAACTGTTGATCTTACTTTCATATAGCATTGGACCATATAGCCAGACTTTAATTCCCATTTCCTGGTATTTCTTGATAGCTTCAAAATCATATTCAATGGTATGGGATGCCCAGGAGGTGATAGAATTTTTAACAATCTGCAACGCCTCTTCAGTGTATCCGCCATCGATCCTGAACAGCGTTTCAGGATAATGCTCACGGAACATGTCGCCATAATAAACCATACGGCTCCAGGCTTCCGGGAAGTATGATTCGTCAAGACCATTAAGATACACTGTTAAATCAGTTTTTGCAGGATCGATAAGTGTTTTGAAATGTGATCTGACCTTGTTTATACATTTAATATAAATGGCCCTGTTTTCAGGATTTCTTTCCACATCAGGTTTACCAATATCGGGCCACCCAATTGTGCCATGTTTTCCGTAAACATCGAAAGGAAGAACGAATGTTTCAATAGGCTCTCCATACCCGGGGCCATATTCATAACCATATTCACTTGTAAAGGCTTTTCCTGAAAAATACTTTTTGAGACGATCATCAAGTGTTTTCCATTCAATATCTATCTTCCTGTTATCCGATATTTTCATTTCGGGTTCATATGTAGGATCAAGCATCGTCACCCTGTTTCGTTTAAGAAGCTGATATACTGCAAGTTCCTGTTTTTCCGGCATGCTTTTCATGAACCCTTCGTGCTGCAGTCCTTCCTTGAACCGATTCTCATTTGGAATTGCAAAATCCCATACTGAAAGTTCTATGGGGATCTCTTTCGTCTCACCGCCTATAGTCACAGATAACCTGGTGGAGTAATTTCCTGATCTGGCATCCTCCTCTTTAAACGGTATATACTGATCAATCCAGACTATCATTGATTTCTGGTTATCGATACGGTTATTAAAATCTGGCAGCCATAGTGGGTAGATCCAGCGCCACCTTACCTGTGCTGAATCATCCTGAATATAACTGAAAGGGATAAGAGCATCAGGATACCATCCGGTACCAAGCGATGCAGCCGGATAACCTGTGCTTGACGACTTTACCTCAACAGCCCATTCAAGAAACAATTCCGGACTGATTTTAAACTGAGCATTATTGCCTGAAAATGGAGGCATATCGATCCGGATGTTATCGAGTGTCTTACTGGTATTATTGGTTATAACAAGCTGGAATGAGATATATTCTCCTCTTGCTGCATGAAGCGCCACTATTTCCCCGTCAAAAATATGATTTTGTTGAAGAAAATCCTCCTTTTCTTTATTTTGACCTTTTAGAAGCAGAAATCTATGATCAATTATTTCACTGGAAGTCGGATCCATCCGGACCGAAGATGGGATTACTGAAATGTCCCATCCGTTTTTATTTTTTCCGGAATCCAAAGATTTGCAGCTGTTTATTATAATAGCTACACAGATCAGAATAAAATATTTATTCATGCATTATATAAAATTGATATAAGGAATTGAAGAGTCTGAACTTAACCGGAATGATCATATTTTTATCTAGGTTCACTCAAATTTATTAAATAGTTGTTAAAATGAATTAATTACATGAAATTAAACCTGGATGTTATTCATCGGCCCCGGCAGATATGATATATATTGTTCAATTCTTTCTGAAGTTTTTCTCTTTATGACAATCAACACAACCAACCCAGTGTATATTATTTGGGCTCTTCTGATCCTTATAGGTTGTATTCATAGTTGTAACATCAATGTTGCAGTTTGAGATTGCCGGGTGACATTTTAAACAACTCTTTCTTGCATCATTCGAGTGAGGTTCATGGCAGGCTGTACAGCTTATACCTTCATGAACTCCGCGCGGAGTACGGTCGTCACTGGTTCCGGCCTGATGACGGGCATCTGGTGAATGGCACATGACACAGTTCCTCATCAGGATATCGTCAGATACTTTAACCGATCTTTCCCCCTCCCATAGAGTAATTTTTGGAAGGTACTCAGCGGATATGCTTGATTTGTCAGGCCTGTAATAAAAACCTGCTACTTCAGAAGTATCCTTTCGCATATAGAAAATACTTCCGGGATTAGAATAATCAGGATTCACCTTTGGTAATCCTTTTCTATGGGTCTGATGACAAGTCATGCATGGTATAGCAGGTTTGTCAGCCATTTCCGGGATTTTCAATACCCATGGTCCTGTTTTATCAAGTGGTTCCACAAGGTCCTGTACAGGTAAATCGCTGAACATACCATGACAGCGCAGACAATCAGCATTGATCTGTTCAGTCTCGTTATGTTTCCTGTCGAGTAATACATCGTGGTAATGGGCAGAGTGACCTCCTGAACTCCAGTCCGCATATTCAGCTGTATGACACCGGTTACAATTGTTCATTACTGCAAGCAACTGATCCTCATTTAACCTAATATCTTCAACTATTTTATTTTTAACATGATGTGCCACCATCATTCCTTTTTCTCTGAGGCCGTGAAATCCGTTGCTCAGAGCTGTGCCATGACATTCCTGGCATTTAAATTCCCTGTGGGCTGATTGTACGAACATATTTACCGATTTTCCGATTTCGTGACAGGATGTACAGGTTTTCTCAGGTGGAGCCGAATTCCAATAAGCATAAAATGAGCCTAATAGGATAACAAACGCCAGTAATGCGATAGGTATAACGAGTATTATTATGCGCGGAGTTCTTTTCCTCTTCATACTTTCAGTATTTATTTAAAATGATTTCCTCTATTCCATTCTGAGGCAATAAAACCGCCTACCCTATAGCCCAGGGCCATAATGGTCAGAGCCGGATTAAATCCTCCATTGGTGACATGCAGACTGGCATCTGCCACAAATAGGTTTGGCATGGAATGTACACGGCCATATTTATCGGTAACCGATGTTTTAGGATCGTTGCCCATTCGGCAGGTTCCTGCCTGGTGCGACATAGCCCCAACGCCTTTCCCGGTGCCCGATGACTTCCAGGTAAAGTAAGCACCGGCTTCTTTCAGCCATAATTCAGCCTTCCCTGCAATAAAGTTACAACCTTCACTGTCAGTTTCAATTTTACTTGGTGAAAGTCGGGCAACAGGAATACCCCAGAAATCTTTTACTTCCAGATCAACTTCCACCTGCTGATCAAATCTGGGAATTTCCTGATATGGACCATGCACCTTTATAACTTTTTTATAATTGAGCCTTTGAAATTCCTTGTGTTCTTTACCCCATAATTTTGCTCCGGGAGGACGTATATCTGCAAAGGAATATGGTCGGATGAAAAATGAATTTGTCAGATACCCTCCACCGACAATACCATGATTATGATGATTGAAATCGCAAATAGTTACCGAAGATCCCGGACCAAAATCATCGTATACATCATTTTCGAAAATTCCATAAGCTTTTGGATAGGCATGACCCTGAAGATTTTTGCCCACCCAATCATTTTCATTTCCTAAACCTTTTAGAAAAAATTTTGACTTGGAATTTAGCAGTAATCGAGCTGTTTCAATGGCTGAAGCAGACAAGATAACAATATCTGCTGGTTGAATCTTTTTACGGTTGTCTTCGTCGAAGTAGCTTACTCCGGTTATTCTACCCTGTTCGTTTACCATAATTTCACTTACAACACAATGAGTTCTTAATTCGCAATTACCGCTTGCCAGGGCAACTGGTATTACCGTATTATGCGTGCCGCACTTTGCATTTACAGGACATGGATATCCATTACAGTTGCGCATTCTTATACAGGCAGGACGACCACCATAAGGAACAGAATTCCGCAATACCGGTGATGAAAAAGGATGAAGACCTAACCTGAGTGCAGCATCATTCAGCAGCCTGGCCCCCTTATTATGTGAAAAAGGAGGCATTGGTTGAGGCTTCTTTCGCGGTGGAGCAAAAGGATTCTTACTGTCATCCCCTGCCACCCCAATTTCCCATTCGGCTTTTTCGTAACACGGCTCAAGATCTTCATAGGAAATTGGCCAGTCCTCGATTGTTGATCCAGGAACATGACCATAGGTAGATTTCATTTTAAAGTCTTCCTGCATGTAGCGCCATGCAAGGGCAGCATATGAAACTGTACCGGATCCTACACAGGCTGCAATGTTGTTATAATCCGCTTCACTGGGCAATACAATTCTACTGGTTCCGTCGGGATAGACTATAACCCTTCTGTATCGTTTATCATCAGGACCGCATGACGTTCCCAATGGTGAGATAGGTTGCGAGATGAGTTCATCGTCGGTATGATCATCGTAAGAAATCCAGCCACCCCTTTCAAACAACACTACCGACAATCCTGCTATGCTTAGCTCCTTGGCGACCACCCCGCCACCAGCTCCTGAGCCAACTATAACGGCATTTACTTGTCTGTTTTTCATGCGTTAAGTTTTGTAACGGTTTTGACCTATGATAAGGGGGTAATCCAGCTTTAACATTTTATAGCTCATATTATTTTTGTTTCCTCCATGTCGAGGGCTTCCATAATAAGCCTGCATGGAATGATCACGGACCATGCTGAAAAAACTCCTTGTCGAATCCCCCTGCCCAGGCTGATTCTTTCATATTACCAGTCTCCATGCTTTCAAGGAAAATGGTCTGTTCATCCCAGGTCAGTTCCTCAAATTTCTTCTGGTATCTGGTTTCGCATGTCTTCTGAATGGCAGCAAATCCTTTCCGGTATTTTGACTGAAACCTGACATAAGGTCCCACCATTTGTTTATCAATAAAATTGGTAACCCCTGATTCACGACCGCCTGGCCACTCATCAGGAGGTATAATCTGATCCGCAAGTGCGTCCATTAATTGTGCTTCGGAATCAGTAAAAAAGCGCCATTGGTATGTTGACTTCATGCATCCGGGCAGTAGGCAGATGCTTCCTGTGCCCAGCACTGCTAGATGCACAAAGCCCCGTCGGTTAAGTTTGTCCTTGCCAGTCATTTCAAATTTCATTTATATTTTCGTTTTACGTTTGATTTTCCCGATTCTGGAGTACTAAGTTATTAAAAGGATTTATTGTGGCTGTTATTTGACTACCTTGCTTTTCCACAATGATTATTAAAAAAGTATTCTTTAACCAAATTTCAGATTATGAGAACGCCTCATGAAAAAAATCAAAACGTTCATGCAAATTTGCCACGACGTGAGTTTATGACCCGGAGTGCCTTATGTGCAGTTGGAGCTGTTGCTGCCGCTACAATAGGATCCCCTCAGGCTTTTTGCCAGAAATAGCAGGAAATCTGATAGTCGTGATGAGACAGATTCATTTCAGGTATTTGATTGTCACCTGCACTGTCCGGCCGAGAATGGAGAAAAATGGCAGTGGTACAAGGTGACCAACAGTTTTGAGGATTTCGTGAGTTATCTGGATAAAACCGGAGTTCAGCGAGGCATTATTAATTCACAACGCAGTTTTGGAACTAAACCTGAAGAATTTATATGCCGGGAATCGTGAAGTGGCTCGTTATGTTGAAAAATACAAAGGTCGTTTTATAGGAGCATGTGTAGTAAATCCATTATATATTGAAGAATCATTGAAGGAGATTGAATATTGTCACAACCAGCTTGATTTTGTGTGGATTGGAGAGCTCTGCAACTATATGGTGCCCTATCTGTACTCGATCAGGGAATTCGAAATGCTGGTTGAACAGGTTGTTAAACTAAATATGGTACTTGCCCTGCACACTGAGCAGGGTGAATTGGAATATGTGGCTCAAAAATTCCCCCAGGCTACTATTGCCTTTGCCCATTTTGGAGATGATCATGAATATGACGACATATTCAGGAGAATTGATACAGTAGCAAAAAATCCCAACTTTTACCTTGATACATCAGGTTACGGTCATGATCGTGTAGGTGTGCTTGAATATGCTGTAATGACAATTGGACCCAATCGTATTCTTTTTGGTTCCGACTTTAGCATTAATGATCCAAGCACTGTTATTGCCCGAATCAGGAATTCATTCCTGACTATGGAACAAAAGCAAAAAATACTTTCTGGAAATTTACTCGAGTTGCTTAAAAAGGTTCAAAATACATAACGCTCAAAAAAAGTCCATCCTATATGAAAAGCCCCATGAGAAATAAAATCTGTGTATCTAACTGATATACAGGGTTATTTATTCTCTGCGGTCGGTGGCGAAATGTAAATCATTACAATTTTTAATAAATAAAGAGTATTATAATAGCTATATAGATGATGATTTTTTCATTGGAAAAGAGTTGATTGAACAGTACAAAATAAAAAGCGGATCAAACTTCCCTTTAAAATTATCAAACACCCATTATTATCTGCGCCTTGGCGGAATAAAGAACAGACTCACGACCGTTCCCAGCGACATTCTACTCGGGATCGATCTTCAGGAGAATCTTATCCTCAAGCGGAGGATTTGAAATCCCGGTATCGAATCCTCTATGGTCAAGATAACCAGCTTTTCCACTTTAATCACCGATCCTATAGTGAATTGTCCATTGTACTTTGCGTAAAATCTCGATGAATGAAAAAAGATTGAACCATCCCAGTTTTCTTTCACGATCATCAAAATAGGTCCATTCATCGAGAAAATGGTAATCCTGGCTCCATTCTTCGAAATACCGGCTATCAGGTATACCGAATGTAAAAACAGCGCCACCGGTCATGCCTAAATATCTACAGCAATTATGAGTGAAATAAACACAGAAAATTTTTTACAGGCTCGTAATTCTTGAATTTCTGGTTTGATAATGAATGCTTACAGAAATTCGACTATATCTTCTAAGGATTTTCTTTTTTTTATTAAGGTCTTCTGAAATTCAAGTTTTAAATATATGACAAAAGCCAGACAAACTAATAACTTCACATCATATCAAAATTGAGTAGTGCTGATGACAAGTATGCTGATTCGGGCAAGGTTTTCTTGAAAATATGCCTTAAATTGAGCGTCAACATAAGAAGAGATGAATGATAGGCTTAATCCCTTATGTCAGCGCACTGGAGGTATCAGTTTTATTTCGGCGATAATCTTGATGTTTTATTATCACCTTAAAATGCAAACTATGTTTAAACTATTTAAGAAAAAGACATACGAAAAAACTATTCTGACTCAATTTGTCATTCTTGTTCTCTCATTCTGTCAGGCTTCCGGTCAGAGTGACACCTTTAATGTTACAGAACAAAAAACAGACACCCCGAACAGAATTCTGACGCTGTTTGACACCGATGAGCCATTAGAGATTTCCCTGGAATTTGATCTCAAACATTATATGGAAAAAACTGCTAAAACAGAAATTTTTGACGGACTTCTGACAATGCTCTTAAGTGAAGCAGATTCCATGGACAGAAAGATTACGATGAAATACCGGGGTGAATCCCGCTATCTGAACTGCGGAATTCCGCCTTTGGAGATCACTTTCAAGAAACCAGTGTATCTGGATTCCGATTCCGGCAGGGTAAAGAAAATAAAGCTGGTTCATCAATGCCAGAAGGGATCACTTTATGAAGAATATATCAAGAGGGAATACCTGGTTTATAAGCTTTATAACGTACTTACCGATACCAGCTTCAGGGTGAGGATGCTTAAAATCAATTATATTGATACAAAAAAAGCCAGGAAACCTTTCACTTTATATGGATTTTTCATTGAGCCTAAAACCATTCTTGCTGGAAGGACGAATACTCTTGTTTTGAAAACAAAAAACCTGACACAGAGAGATATGATCCCGGAAACAATAGACAGGATTGCAATATTCAATTACATGATCGCCAACTGGGACTGGTCAGTTCCCGGGCAGCATAACGTGGATATACTAAAATCATCAAAATATGATGTTTCAGGATTAGGCATCCCCGTTCCATTTGATTTTGATCTCGCAGGTGTTGTAGGTGCCGATTATGCCATCCCGCCTCCCGAACTGGAGTTAGAAAATAACACGGAACGACTGTTTGCAGGTATTTGCCGCACCAGGGAGGTATATCAGAAAGAGCTTTTAATGTTTCTAAGTAAGAAGGAACAGTTTTATTCCGTAATCAATGAGTATCCTTATCTAAGCAAAGCATCGAAAAAGGATATTACCGTATTGTTGGATCAGTTCTTTGGTCAGATTGAAAAACAAAGAAGCCTTAATGCAATGATCGACCTCTTTATGGAGAAATGCAAGAAATTATAATGCCTAAGCATTAATAAAAGATATCAAGTATTGCAATCTAATTTTTATAGTCAACTTTCTTAATTATAACCTTTTTAACATCCAAACCGGTGATTTCAGCGACATTTCCTATTGTTCATGCACGGTTATAAATGCATTGAGATGTTTATTCCAAAAACCCGGGAATGCCGCTTTTTTTAATAAAAAGGCTCGTCAATGTATGGCGGGCTTTATGTCATAACATGACGAGCACTTTCTACCCCTCCATAATATAATTACATACGGGCAAAACGACAGGGCGCAAATCGTAAGCAAATTAGTAATCACAAAAAAGCCCCCGGAGCTGATTTCCGAGGACTGGCACTCGCTGCACTCCTTTTTCATTCGTGTAAATGTTTGGAATTATATTAATATCATCACAGCATCTTTTTTCTTTGATTGACATGATGTTATCAAATTCACAGCAGCAATTATCAAGTAATAAGTATTTTTCATTTGACATTGAATTATAAGGATTTTTCTTTCTTGCTGATTTTCTCTAATTTCAGCAGAATTTGGGTCGCCTTTTTCTTCGTTGAGTTACGCAGATTATTTGTTGCTTTAACTATAAATTCAACTGCGGCTTCATCATTTCTCACTTCATCGGGAAAAGATTTAAAGACATCTAATACCTTACCCGTGGCAATATTTTTACATTCCTCGGTTTCAAAGGTGTCATTTGAAACTTCAATGAGTTCCCTGAGTATTTTTCTTCGGTGCTTTTTTTTGCTCTGTGCAATAAGTCCAAGAGCGAAAATGGCGTGGTTACTGGTGATTAGTTTTCCATCATGGAAAAATCTAATAAGGTCGTTGATTTTATTATCTATTTTGTTGTCAACGTCTACCGCAGAAAGATATCCGATAATATCAATCGCTGTCCATTTAATTATGTTATTTTCACTTCTCAGCATTTTCTGGAGATGCTCAAAATGGTCGTACAACAATTCTGGATTATTTGCAGCGATATTCAATAGCTCCTTCGTAAATCCATATTTGATTCCTGGGTCTTTGGAAGTTAACTGGTCAAAATCTAAATTCATAACAATATCTGTCATTTTAAAACATTTTTAATCTACAGCATCACCTGCTCTTCATGCCATTTAGAAATCCAGCCCCATTTCTCTTAACAGAGTCATGTATTTTGATCCTTCCGGAATAATAAAAGGATTAACTCTGAAGCCTTTTTATATCCTTCCGCTGTTAACATTTGCCAATAGTAAGTACCTATCAAATAAATGTTATGCGCTGCAAGGTTATCTGTTGGTACTTTTTCAATTTGTTGTTTTTCCTCAGGAGTAATTACAGCATCCAGCGACTCAGCCACCTTTTTTGCCACATTGCTCTGAAATTCAAATATTTTTGTTGTATATTTTCCGTCGTATGTTTCAGCCCAGAGATGGTCACCGGATTTCGCGTTGATTAGCTGAGCTGTGACGCGAAGGTTATCGTCAATTTTCCTTACGCTTCCCTCCATAATTAAAGATACCCCAAGTTCCTTCCCAATATCTTTAATGTCTTTATCAGGGTTGCGATACTTTTCAACCGAGGTTCTTGCCTTAACTTTTAGATTTCTAATCTTCTGAAGCTGGGTCAAGATTTCATCCATCATCCCGTTGCAGAAATACAGATTTGCTGTATCAGGACTATCATTTATAAATGGCAATACAGCTATGGATTTTTCCAGTTTAGTAATGTCTGCATTATGGTTTCTTTTACTGATAAAATTAAATGCCAACAATGCAATGATTATTGCTCCACTGACATATGTCGCAGCCTTCCAGCCACTTGAAGCAGGCGTGGGTGTCTGGTCAATATGTTTAGCTGTGCCAACCGGTTTTGTTTTCCTCAATCCTGCCGGTGTAATATCATATACCCACGAAACGAAAAGTGAAATGATAAAACCAATGCAAAGCAGGACTATTACCAGTGCTTTAGTCGAGCCAGGCAATCTCAATGGTTCTGCAACCATATCGACTACCTGCATAATCACAAATGCAACAGCAGCATATACAGTTATCACATGGACAACCTTACGTCTTTTCAGTTCCTTCCAGAACCTTTCAAAACTGTTTAGTTTCTTAGCCATCAGGTATCTTTTTGGCTTTATGTATGTAAAGTTATGCTATCCTGATATCAAAGTCAAGCGGGGTCAGATTTGGACATACCCCAATAATCAGATCTTCACTTTCTGCATTTATTATTAGATGGAGCTTAGGGGAAATTGGCAAGTGAAAAATAAAAAATGGGGATACTTTCAATTTAAGCAGCCCGAAAATTCCAAATAAAAAGAAATCCCCGGGGTTGATCCCAGGAGCTTCCCTCGCTGTATCCGGTGACTTGAAGAAGTTTCCGTGCAAATTATCTTTCCGCAATATAACTGCTGCCGTGTAAAACAAATTTAATTCATCAATTCATAAATATTATGTGCAGCTGCTGATAAAAGAGGTAGCCCAGGAATACCCGGAAGAATGAAAGTAGTGGGTTTCCGGCTTGCAATTAACTTACACTCCGCAGATTAAGAAAGATTTGTACAATAATTCTGAAAAATAAAGGTTCTTATGTGAAGAGAAAAATATCAGGTCATGGTTCCGAATATGAAAACTAAATTGCTCTTAATATTATTAATAACTCTTACATCCTGTGAGAAGTTGGACGAAACATATTGTTATGATTGCCACATAACATTTTACTGGCAAACAAACGATGAGTTATTCATGAAAGAAGCAAAAGTGGAAAAATGCGACTATTCAGAGATTGACGCACAGAGATTTGAGAACCAGAGATCATGTAACCCTTATTCTGTCTCTGCCTGTGATGATGTTCGATGGAGTGAGTGTATTTGCGAAAAAAGAAATAAATTTAGTGATTGAAATGAGAAGTTTACACCATAATTCAAAATAAAAGCCCCCGGAGCTGATTTTCCGGGTCCTATAATTCACTTTATAATTACATTATTTATTCCCATTCCCCGGACATACTGCCTTATCAACTATGAATTCACCCTACTGATTAAATGTACATGCTCCAATAAAAAGGGTACCATTTTCCACAACGATATTGTAATGAAATGTCCCATTCATATAAATACCCAATTCATCAAGAGGTAATTGACCTTTAATATTCACATGGATTTCAAATTTATCAACCACAAAGAAAATCTGGTACTTTGCAATATTCAGTGTTCATATTAAGTTATAAAATAGTCAATATGCTTGTTAAGGTATATTTGACTTCTAGTTAAACAAGAATTTTTTTTTAGCAACAATGTGATTAGTGTCCACTTAAACATAATTGATTTTCAACAGTATACAAAATAGTTCTTTGATATCATGGTAATCTTAGTTTGTAAGTAGCTAGTTTTGAGATAATTTGTTAAGGTGTATAATGTTCAAAATTTGCATAATTTTAAGATTGAACTCATTTACCGTTGGCTTTAGCCAACGGATGAAAATACTGCTTAAGTTGGGGCTTTAGCCCACAAATGAAGGACTAAAGTCCTTTATAGTGAGGTTGATATACCGTTGGCTAAAGCCAACGGTAATTGAAAATAATTTTATACTGATCAAGGTAAAAGCGTGATCTCATTTCAAATCGATACCTGGCAAAAAAGCTCTGCAACCTAGATGCACTCATGATTTCAAAAAACGATATTTAGTTTTTAGTGGACACTAATGACCACATATATTAAATCTGTAAAGGAAAACTCAAACAATATTCCAGGAGGTCAGAAATATGAACAGAATAAACTTGTCTTTACCAATATCGTATGCTTAAATTGTAATTCCAACTTTAAAGAGCCTAACAGTTTATGGCTTCAAATAGTAGGCAGTCAGGCTTACCTGGATTCAGGAAATTTGAGCGTGGTTGGAGGAGAACTCAAGTGCACTGCCTGTGGAGAACAACATGTATATTTTCTTTATAAGGGCAAACTTATACTCAGTAGAATATCTGTTCCAACTGGATATAAAGGAGTGATGAAACGAATTATTGAACCGGAAATGGAATCGGTGACTTTATTAAATAAGGAATTATGTACAACATCAAAAAATACTACGCTTGAGGAAAATAATCTTTTACGTTGGATGTCGATAGATTTTAGCAATCCTCTCTCCCCGGCAAACTGGGTTCAGAATCACAATTATATGTGGGATCACCAGGATTGGCTGCAACTTTTAAACAATCTTGAGAAATCCGAATATTGGCCAATGAATCCGGATAAAATAGGCGAACATTTGGAAAAGATCAAACATGGAGCCAGATAGTTTTATTATGTGGTGTTAATAAATTTATTTGACTTTGGGAATCACCACCCTGCAAAAAGCAAATTTGAGACTTACAATAAAAAAATGGAGACTGACAGCAAAACTCATCATATGCCTTTGGTTTAATTTTGATGAGAATATAAATTTGACTTTTGTTTTAATGGTTCGTAATTTTGTTGAATCTCTATATTTTAATGTCTAACACGAGGCAGCGTGTTTCTCTAACCCAACTCGGGGCGGTACGTCAATAAATTCCAGGCAATCAGACAGGTAAAATGGGAAAGTCACTTTTACTTGTTATTGATGCTGGTATTAATAGGTCATTCAGTAAATATTAAGGTATGATCATCCGGGAACTAATGAACAATTTTCAAATAAATGCCTTATGAAAAAAATCTTGAATATTATTGTCCTGGCTGTTATTCTAATCTGTTTTACAACTTTTAACAGTTGTAAAAAAGATGATTCAGATATAACAGAAATCAAGCCTCCGGGCAGAGTAACAACCAGTGGTGTTTTAGCAATCTCTTCAAACGGAGCTGTACTTGCTGGTTATGTTGGTGATATGGGTGGTGCTGGATTTTACGTTCGTGGAGTGTGCATTGACACAATACCTGATCCTGAGATTGAAACTGTATGGTATTTTAATGAGTTTGGTCATAATGATACTATTTATTTATATCTCGTGGGGGAAAAAAACTTCACTCCCGGATCGTTTGTTGAAGGATTCAATCATTTACTTCCTAATACAAGCTATTATGCCCGGGCTTTTGCCGTTAATGAAGCTGGCATCACATACGGAAAGCAGATTACCTTTACTACTAATCCTCTTATTAGTGATGTTGAAGGAAGAACCTATGGGACTGCAAGTATAGGGACGCAGGTCTGGTTAACTGAAAATCTGGAAACAACTAAATTCAATGATGGAGAGCCTATTCTTTTTGTTGAGAGTTTGCCGGAGTGGCGTATTTTAACCAGTCCGGGCTACTATGCTTTTTCGTGGATCAGTCCACCCAATGAATATTGGGAAGGGGATGAATGGGGAGAGACGCTTTATAACTGGCATTCTGTAAATACCGGGAAACTGTGTCCTGTGGGCTGGCATGTTCCTGCCTGGGAAGAATGGAAGGTATTTGCTGATTATGTTGGCCTAAGTTCCAATGATCCGGTAAATTTTTACTGGATTTACGATCTTAACCTTTTCACCGCAAATAATACAGTGATGCGGGATACTATAGATGGAATTAAGGGGTGGCGGGATGTTTACGCAGATCTTAGTCCTCAATGGTGGTCCTCCTCTTTCTCCTGTTATGATAGTGCATGGTACTTTACCGTGGACATAAAAAAAGCAATGATATCGGAATACAATAAAAAGTATGGCCTGTCTGTTCGCTGTATTAAAGATTAACCTTATACAATAAAAATATATTGTAAGCCCACGGACAGGCTCCGGGGGTTTTTGTGCAGAGATCAGATTGGTATTTTTAAAAAATGAATTTTACTCATATCGTAACGCCTCCACCGGATTGCTTGTTGCTGCCCGCCAGCTTTGCCAACTGACTGTAAGCAATGCAATTGCAAGTGCAATTATCCCCGAAAGCGCAAAAATCCACCAGCTCATTTCTGTTTTGTAAGTAAAATTATTCAGCCATTTTTGCATTGCATACCAGGCAATGGGGCATGAAATTACAAACGCAATTGCTACCTATTTTACAAAGTCATTATTCAGCATCAGCAGTACTTCATAGATTTTGGCTCCGTTTACTTTACGGATTCCTATTTCCTTAACACGATGCTGTGTGGCAAAAACTGACATGGCCAGAATGCCCATACAGCATATAACTATTGCACATGCTGCAAACAAGGAGAATATCCGGCGGAACCTCAGCTCAGATTGATACATATTCCGGATAGCCTCATCAATGAAATTCACCTCTACCGGGAAAGCCGGGGACAGTTCAGAAACTGTCTTTTTTATATTATCCACAGTTGCATATAACGATTTAAAATTGCTTGTCTGGATGGTTATGTGACAATATGAAGAATAAGAATTAAACTCATTCCTTATTGCAAGAGGAGCAATAGCCTGATTAACAGGTTTGTAATGAAAATCTTTTATAACTCCGATGATTTCGTAACTGGTACCCATAGAGACTGTCCCTCCCAATGGATTGGCAATATTATTCTGGCGCAGGAATGCTTCATTCACTACAATTTTCTGCTTATCGAAGGAAAGGTTATCTGTAAACAACCGCCCCGAAACCAATTGAAGTCCTAACATTTCAAAGAATTCTGCATCAGCACTGATTAAGTCAAAACTGACTTGCTTATTTTCTCCATTCAATGTTAACTGGGCTTCCCTGTATTGATTGGTTTTACCGGGATAAAACTGAGAAAATGAAATCTTCTTGACAATGGAGTTTTCCTCAAGCAGATTTTTAAGAACATCTTTCTTCTGTATAAGTTGGTCGGTCAACTTAATACTCATGATATTGTTCTGGTCAAATCCAGGATCGCTGCTCCCGAATCTGACCTGTTTCTGAACCAGGACAGTAAATGAAATGAGCACGATAGCAATTGTAAACTGCATTGTTACAAGAATGCCCCTAAAGGAAAAGTTGGTACTGCTTGTGCTTACTGTCTTATTCAAATTATCAACTGCTCTGGAAGAAGAGATCCTTAAAGCAGGAATAATGCTGAAAGTAACACTCAGAAAAAAGATAATTATCAGAGAAATAAGTATAAAGCCAGGGGAATTGGTTAATTTCTGGCTGTAATGAATCCCGGCATAACTTCTGATAAAAGGGCTGACAGCATTAACAAGTACGATAGCAATCAGAAGAGCTGCCAGGAAAAAGAAAAATGACTCTCCAATTGTGTTGACCAATACTGAAGACCGCGTTGCCCCGAATACCTTCATAACCCCTGTCTGTTTTATTTTTTCCAGCCACTGAGATGATGAAATGTTAATGAAATTGATCAGGGCAATCAATAAAACAAGTGAAGCAACAAGAACCAGGATCTGAACCTTCTTCTTATCTCCATATATAAGATAGTTGCTCCCTAAAAGTGAAAATTTTGAAAAGTAGATTTTTTTCAATGGAGTCAGTTTTGCTTTCAAATAGTCTTTTTGTATTTCTTCCGGGAAAAGGGAAAGAATGGTTTTACCTGTAACCTCAGGATTGATCCCTTTTTCTAAAAGGAGGAATGTCTGGAAATCACTCCAACCCCAGTTAGTATACTCATCTTCGTTTCCCATAACAATTTTTCTTGTGCTAATATTTGTAATTGCACTTATGTTAAGGCAGGAATTAGCATTCGGCTCTTCAATAACTGCACTTATTCTAAGGTTCTTATCATTGTTAAGCTTAATGGTTTTACCCACAGCCGCTTCGTTTCCGAAAAATTTATACGACAATGTCTTTGTGATCACAACCGTCAATGGTTCTTTAAGAGCAGTTTCAGCATTCCCTTCAATAAAATTGTAAGTAAAAAGTTTGAAGAAATTTTCATCTGAATAAATCAGGTCCGATATGATGGATTCTTTGTTTTCAACCTGCAATACAGGCGGTTCCCAGCTTCCGCCAACCCTTACAGTTGATTCAATCCCGGGAACTTTTGCATCAATGAGGTCTTTAAGTAGACCCGGAGTATAGACTCTGTCTTCCAATCTGTATAAATAGACTCTATCTCCGTTCTTATGATAGTTGTCCGTCATAAGTTCGCTGTAACAATAGACAGAAAGAATGATTACCATTGCCAGACTAACAGTCAGACCCAACAGGTTCATGAGATTGGTGACAGGTCGCCGTGTGAAATTCCGGATTATTGTTTTAAAAAGATAATTCATTCCCTTTATGTTGATTGTTATTTAATCATTGTCTCCTTTCCCCTTACTGATTATATCGAAGAACTTCCACCTCTGCAACAAAGGGTAATTAATACCAGAAATGTACAATTAAAATAAAACCCGGATATGCAACTGTTTAGCATTAGATCTATACAAAGTTCGGAAATATATTTTATATGTAACTCAAAAGGTATTTTACAGGTTGTTAAATACGGCGCGAAAAGTCAGTTTAAAACATTGAATCAGACAAAAATCCTGCCCCCGGATCAGGTCCGCGGATTTATGTACATTCTTTGATCAGACCCCACTGATCAAATCCCTCTTGAATCTGTGATCAGGACAGAATAATTTTCCCCCTGATTATTTTTTATTCTTCCTGAAAAAAAACATAAGTATTTAGCAAATAAATTATGTTTTTAGTTGCATAACTAATTATTTCGTTATATCTTTGATAAGAAATAACAAAAACAGGGAGTCAGTATATTCGAATAACCTTTAATAAAAAATGACATGGAAAGAGAACCGGACAGAATACCAAGTTTCGATGACATTGTTTTCGAGAACAGGAACAAGGAGTACGGAGCTTACAAACTGCGTAAGAAGTACAATCGTAATGTAATTATTGCCCTCATAATAGGTCTTGTATTAATGAGTACTGCTATAATTACACCCTATTTAAATGCAAAGGCCGCGGAAAACAAGGCGAAACGTACTGAAAGACAAGTTGAAATCAAGATGGAGAACCTTGATCAGCCGACAGAAACGGTTGCTCCGCCTCTACCACCACCACCTCCTCCACAGGATGTTGTTCAACAGGCAAAATATATACCGCCTGTTGTTGTCGACTCCGTTAAGCCGGAAGAAACTGTACAGCTTATGACAGCAGATCAGGCTCAGGTTGAAGTACAGAATGAAGAAGTAGTTGAAGAAGTACAGGTATTGGCAGAAGAGGTCCAGGAAGATGTGGATGAAGCAGAACCTTTCTATGTCGTCGAGGAGATGCCCATGTTTCCGGGCGGAGATGCAGCGATACAGAAGTATATTGGGGATAATGTGATATATCCGGAGGTTGCAAAGGAAAATAATATACAGGGCAGAGTAATTGTCAAGTTCTGTGTTACCCCGGCAGGCGGGGTCGATCAGGTCAGTGTTCTTAAAGGTGTTGATCCCGAACTCGATGCTGAAGTTGTAAGGGTGGTAAAAACACTTCCTAAATTCAAACCGGGGAAACAGGGTGGTAAACCGGTTCCGGTATGGTACACCATACCAATTAATTTTCAGCTAAAATAAAAACACTGAAAACAGGGCAGAGAAAGAGACTATCAAAAGTTACACGATCCCTGTACCCGGGATCATAAGGGGCCACATGGGATTTTTGATACAGCCCCTGGAAATCAGCTCCGGGGGCTTATGTTATTCAATTTTATTCGGAATTATATTTAAATTTTCCCGATATCTGATCTCAGCGGCATTTCCTTCCTTAAGCCCGTCACAAAGGTTTAATGTATCACGATCGTCTTGACAACCTCCTATAGGAAATGTCGCTTTTTATTTGCTCTTTGTTAAAGACTTTCCTAACTTTATCACTATGAACTACTCATCAAATGGCAATCTGGTCTTATGAAATAAGAGAACTTGAGAAACTTTATGAATCTCTTGGAGGCAGGCTTCCTGAGCTGGAAAAGGAATTGGTGTCGCTGATCAATACCGGCGATGAGAACGTTGCCTTGCTCTATTCACGAAGATGCCTTGAGGTAATTATTACCGACCTCTGTGAATGTGAGCTTAAAAAATCGAGAGGGACAGAGCCTCTGAAAGGCCTCATTGATAAGCTTCAGAAGGAAGAGAAAGTCCCTTACAATATCATCGCTTCAATGCACGGTCTTAATACTCTGTCGACCTTTGGGACTCATCCTAAGGATTTTGATCCGGAACAGGTAAAACCAGTTCTGAGTAATCTGGCAATAATCTTAAAGTGGTATTTGAGATATAAGGGAATACAGATCGCGGGTAAGGATGAATCAGAACAGGGTAAGTCAACAATAGACCAAAATGAGATTCGAACTAAAGTTCCGGTTAAACCAAAGAAAAGGCTTGTACTGTTACTGACAGGGCTCACTCTTTTGATTATTGCTATTGTGGTTTTAGACCTTTTCAACGTCATAAATATAAGGACAGGAAGTGCTGCAATTACAAACCTTGAGAAGTCAGTTGCCTTAATGCCATTTAAAAATCTTACCGGTGATGTTTCAAATGATTATCTGACTGACATGCACCATGAGGCTTCATATCAGGAGTTAGGAAAAATAAGCCAGGTAAAACCATTAAGGATTGTAGGTTCGCGTACAACTTTCGCAATAGAAAATGACAGGATGTCATTATCCAGAATAGCAAGGGAAGCCAGGGTGGATTACCTGATAGAAGGATCAATATTAGGTTCGGGAGACCTGGAGGAAATTATGATCAGACTGATCCAGATATTTCCTGAAGAAAAACCTATCCTGGCGAATAATTATTCCATCAATCGCACAAACATTCATTTGGTGCATAAAACCATTGCAGAGCAGATCGCCCAGAAAATAGGTATTGATTTATTGCCTCAGGACCTGATAAAACTATCTAAGCCACGCCTGGTTAATCCGCAATCGTACGAAGCATACTCCCGGGGAATGTCTGAAATAGAAAAAACGACGAAAGAAGGAAACATAAAAGGATTGGAATATCTTCATGAAGCTGTAAGGATCGCTCCTGAAGATGCATTTGCAAATGCGGGGCTTGCACTGGGTTATCTGACAATTGCTCATAGTTCTCTGGATCCCGGAGATGCACTTGCCAAAGGAGAAGAATATGCCTTTAAAGCAATTATGCTTGACTCTGCAATTGCTGAAGTTCATGCTGCCCTGGCTATAGCATACCTCTATAAATCCTGGAAATTTACGGAATCAGAAAAACATTTTAAACAGGCTCTGAAATTAAATCCGAACCTGGATATGGCCCATTATCATTATGCCTGGGGCCTTTATCTCTGGGGCCGGATGGAAGAAGCTATTGCAGAGCATAAGCTTGCACAGAAGTATGATCCGTACAATCCCTTGCACACAGCATGGCTGGGAGGCTTATATAATGCTGCCGGCAGAAATGAAGAAGCGATTCAGGAAGCCCTTAAATCACTCGAAATTCAAAAGGATTATCCGATTGGATATCTTGTACAGGGCCAGTCGTATCTGGATATGGGCAGAAATGAAGAAGCAATTAAAATACATCAGAAACTAGCAGAGCTTTATCCAAACCAGCTAAGTGCCCTTTGCCTGACATACATTGCTACAGGTCACCGTGAGGAAGCAGAAAAGATCCTGATTGAGATCGAAAAAAGGGAAGTAACCCCGATAAACGCATTTAACCGGGCGAGGATTAATGCAGCACTAGGAAGAAAAGATGAAGCCTTCAAATGGCTTAATTATGAACCACACCATGGCTTTGTAGCATGGGCGGCTGTAATTAAAGATTTTGAATCTCTCCATGGTGATCCACGTTGGAATGAATTTCTGAAAAGGCTTAATCTGCCGAAGAAATAATTAGCTACTGTTTTCATTCCCCTGGCAAGCAGATCCGGATCTCTTGAAAGGAGATAAACAAAAATTAATACTGCAATTCTATTACAGTAGTGTTAACAGCTCCAAAACCGATTATTAATACTTTACCATTAATTATCTTTCCTATTGCAGTAACATTCATGGCTTCACTCTGAGGATTATATTTCTTTTGATTGAAAGTCGCCCATGCGTCATTTGTCAGAAATATATCACCATAAGGTAAAAATCCAACTTCATAATGCTGTCCGATTCCAATACATCTGCTTTCACTCAGGAAGAGAAAATTATGTGCACTTTCAGGAACAGTGAAGGCTATATTTCCTGTCGACAAATCAACAAATACATTGGCACGGCATTTTGTATAAGATCTTGATTCTGCAAAATATACTCTTTCCAAATGGTCGCTTGTATTTGACAGCATTGATTGCCATGTTTTGCCACCGTCGACAGTTTTAAAATATTTTCCATTATCGGAAGTAGCGTATCCTTCACCGGCATTTTTAAAACTTACATCATTAATATTTTCTGAAACGGCACCCATTACTTCCGACCAGGTTCGTCCTCCATCAGTGGTTTTCCTGAATAGTTTTTTCCCTGAAATAAATCCAGTAGTATTATTCAGAAAGAACATACCTGTTGGCCTATCTTTGCCTGGAGTGTCCAAATTATTTAACTGCCATGTTTGTCCTGCATCAACTGTTTTCAACAGATAGCCTCCTGTAGTATCACCTCCAATAATGTAACCAGTTTGACTATCGGTAAATTGAATTCTACTCAGAAAAAAATTAACAGGAGATGACAGTTGTTCCCAGTTAGAACCACCATCGGTTGTTTTTATGATGGCTCCAAAATTAGAAATTGCAAATCCTGTTGTTTCATTAATGAAAGTAAGGTCAGTATAAAGTCCGTCAGGAATATTTGTTTGTATTATTTTAAGACTGTCAATTGATAAGTCCGGAATTTCCTCTGGTATGCCACCATCCTTCTCACAGGAGGCCAAAAGGAAAAGAGGACTGATAACTGCAATTAATATTTTTCGTGCTTTCATATTCAAACAATTAGTAAAAGCTCCACACTAAAAAGAAATAATACCCTCATAAATAAATATTTTTAACATAAACCCGGTTACCTTTAATAACCATATCAAATTTAAGGTGTTATCCATAAATAAACCGGATCCAATTTACAAATTGTCAATCCGGATCAACAAATGATATATTTCTTGTCCAGGTTAGTATTAAGCAACAGGTAAATGGAAATTAAAGCTTTGTTTGTCTTTGGTATAATGATATATCCGGCTATAATTGGATTAATGGAATTTCGCCTGGTAAATTTCAAAGTACTGATTATTAAAATTAATTGTCAGGTTTTCAAGACTATTTACTGGAATAAAACCCACTTCTTGTAAATCTGACAAGGTAATTGTAAATTTGTTCAAGCTCTAAAAAAAGCTTATCCTTTCCAGTATGAGAACATGCGTATAAGGACACGATGGTCCAATAATCATCAGTCAATAATAAATGGCTATACTTCAGTACGATACAAATATAAGGGTATGTTATGGGGATACCGATAAAGGAGGAGTCGTTTATCATGGAACCTATCCCCGTTACTATGAAGTTTCACGGACTGAGTTGCTCCGGCAATATGGAATAACATACAGGGAGATTGAAGAAAGAGGATTGGTGTGGCCGGTGAGAAGCCTGCACATCACCTACCTGAAACCCGCCTTTTATGATGAACTGCTGAGGGTCCGTTCGATCATTGAAGAATTGCCGACTGTCAGGTTTAAAATAAAAACTGAGATTTATAACTCCCGGAACGAGCTGATAAACCAGGGAGAGGTAGTTTTAGTATCCACGAATCCCCGGACAGGCAGGGCGGTGAAGCCACCTTCATGGTTTCTTGATAAACTGGCAACAATCATCGGGGAATGACAATCTTCCTGGCAATAGCATCTCTCAGAGAATAAATCAACCATTCAGCCCTTCAGATAAGTTCAGGGAATCCGGTTTTAACAGTAAATGCCAGGCGAAAAAATCAGGGAAACAAGAATAAACTGTAAAGTTTGGAAATACTTATTTCAATCCTTCAAGAAGGCCGGTGAACAGTCTGAAGTTTTCGAGGGACTCCTCATCAAAATCTTTAATTTTGATATGGCCTGACTTGACTTTGCTCAGGAATCTGCTGAGTAAAAAATTCCTGGGTATTTCCTTATCCCTTATATATGATGAATTCAATACAGTAATTCCTTCACGTGTGTTAATTACAAAATTCTTAAAATCGAGTGTTGATAACAGGTCTTCGGAGTTCTGAAATGATTCAGGAAGCTTAATAATCAATTCCTTGCTGCTTTTTTCAGTTTTAAAGATATTTTTTCTAAGGGTCTCTTCTATTTGATTTTCACTTTCATTCTCAAAGAGCAGGACGCCAAACTCCATTCCCCACCCCATAAGGATATTACACAATAATGGTATTGAGGTAACATCGGTTGAGGGAATCAGGCTAATATTACCGCTGAAACCCGTTAAATGAATAATGGCATTTAAAAGGTAGAATGATCCAATATCATTTACAATCAGGTTGAACCTTACTGTCGAGAATCCATCTTTTTCCATCGGATTTCCCAGAATGCTCTGCAGCGGAGTAAGTGTATCGGGTGTTGCTGATGATAATCTCAGGGGATCGAGGATGCTTGTAGTGCTTTTGAAACTATTAATATCGTCACGTTGGACGGCAAGTATACGGTGAAGTTTGTTTATCTCAACCAGGTGAGGTGAATGAGTAGTATATATTATTTGGATCTTAGGGCTGATATCCTCAAAAACTTTCAGAACATCTTCCTGAGCCCTTGCATGTAAACTCACGCCAGGTTCATCAACCAGCAGGACCATTGGTCTGCTGTCATTACAGGCTGATGCTTTCAGTTCCATATAAAAGGATAGGAACCATCTGACACCGCGACTCCTTTGCTTGGGATAAAGTCTCTCTCCTTCGTCTTTAATCCAGAATTCAAGATAAGGTTTTCCAGCTTTACCTGAACAACTTGAATTATAATGATCCAGCTCAAATTGTATATTTATCTTATTATTGCGTCCAATCGACTGCTGCCAGAAATCCTGGAAATTACATGTCAGGGAATGATTCAGGTTTTCAATCTTTTGCTTAAGAATCCTGCTTGATGGCTGCTCGAAAAAAGTATAGTCGAGCTGGGCTAAAGTCAGGAAGTTTCGGGCAGCCTTATAGCCTTCGACCTGTTCATTTCCGGAAATTATGTCGGCAAGGTCGATCCTGTTTGGCAGAAGACTTCCGAAGTCTTCGAACATTTGGAAAACCGGGCAAAACTTAAAATACTTCTCACCCAGTATTTTGCTGTTCAGGCGAGACTTAAAAGAGCTGATAGTTTCATTGACTTTCCTGGTTGCCTGCTCTTCAGATAGTCCTTCCATCAGGAAGCCCGACATTGCGATATGCCTGCTGAGTTCCTCCTTACTTTGTTCCTTTTCAATCCGGGCTTTCCTGAAATCATTAAGAATGTTGTTCCATTCGAGATCCTCAGTGCCGTCTACATACCTCATTAACAGAGTCATCTTCTGATGCCTCTCTTCGAGTTTAGCTGCTATATTGCTGAGATGACAATCGATAGCTGCACATTTTTCCTCCAGTTTAATCCAGGTTTCGCCAGCCCGGCTTAATGGCTGATATTTTATAAGTTCTTTAGCAGCCTCCTCATCTTTCTTCTTTAAATCAGTTAATTGATTTTTTAAAACATGATATTGGGCTTCAGGAGAGGATATAAGATCTATTGCTTTTACACCAAATAGTGTAAATCCTTTCCTTTTTCCTTTTGCCTCGGCAATCTGTTTTTTCAATATTGATATTCGGGAGACAAGCTCACTAAGGTTTGATTCCTTTTCATTTATCTGCTTAATCTCATCCTGGAGCTTTAATTTTACATCTTCAAGATAAAGTCGCCAGGCATCTTCTTTTGAATCAAGATATTGACTGATCTTCCCGCTTACTGTTATTTCAGACGAGAGATCTGCAATCCATTTCCTGGTAAGCTCAAGTTCTGTAAGCCCTGATAAAAGCTCTTTAAGTTCTGGTTCCGGATTCTCTGTTGCCTTTAACAGCCACCCTTCCGGAATAATGAACCTACAACTTATTTCCGGAAGCGAAAGATCACTTCTGAGAACATCTTCAGAAATAACACCTGAATAAAAGACTTCCAGGGCTTCCAGAACCGATGTCTTGCCGGATTCATTTTGACCGATAAGACATGTTACATTGTCGGGCGACAGATTCTGCCAGCCGGTATCCCGAATTGATCTGAAATTTTTAATCCTGAAAGCTAAAAGCTTCATAATGTAGTAAGATCATAACTGAAATCCAAAAACGAGAACATCATCATTTTGTTGTGAATTGCCCTTCCATTCTTTAAATGAATTTTCAAGGTATTCTTTCTGAGATGCCATAGGGAGACTTTTAACAGACAATAGAATCTGCATAAACTGGTTGTACTTAAATTTTTTATCTGTTATTTCGCCAAATTGATCAGCAAAACCATCCGAGAAAAGGTAAAATGAATCACCTTGTTGTGTATTAATTACAGTATTTGTAAATGACTTTTCCATCAGGGGTGCGATCCCGATAGTCATTTTGTCAGGTCTGAATTCAGATAACTCCCCGTTTCGTATCCTGATCAAAGGACGGTTAGCCCCTGAAAACTGTAAAGATTCTGATCCGTGTTCAATTATGCATAGTCCAATATCAATACTGTCTTTTGTCTCTGCGTTTGCACCTGTCTGGTTAAGGGCTTTCATGATTTTCTCCCTCATCAAATTCAGAACACGATTTGCTCTGATAGTTGCTTTCGATTGAAGTATCTCATTCAGAAAGCTTATTCCAAGGATACTCATTAATGCACCCGGGACGCCATGTCCTGTGCAATCACCTGCTGCAATACATGTAAACTGATGGCTTGTAAATGTATAATAGAAATCTCCGCTTATAATATCCTTTGGAAGTAAAAGGACAAAAAAGTCCCTTAATACACCCTTGAGAATATATGGATCAGGCATTAATGCATGCTGAATCATAACTGCATAACGAAGGCTTGCCAGATGATCTTCTACTCTTTGATCATTTAATAGATGTGAAGGATCTTCAGGTCTATCAAGATCGTTCGGTGCCATCACTTGAAATTTATTAAATAGACTACATATAAACTAATTTTTGTCAGTTAATATTGTGGGGAAAGTCTCTCAAAGTATTGATCAACAATAATGACCATATTTTTCAACGTGATGCGTCCGTGAAAACATGTCAATATTCCGGGTTTTCGTAATCCTTTAATGATCGGACATCAAGGTGTCATCGCGTGCCTGTGTAGCAGGATTAAAGCTAATGTAAACAATCCGCTGTGGAGTTGCCCTTTTTATTTATTATAACAATAACTTATTACCCCAGCCCTCGGAAATCAGCTCCGGGGATTTTCTTTGTTATCATATTCAATTCATGCTTATTGTGAAACAAAGATTTGTTTCCGGCCCCGGAGGTTCTTAATATTGCATCTTATAGATTGATTACGGAAATCAGCCGCACTCATGCCTGGATCACAGTGAATGCCAGCCCTGGTGACAGTACCAGTTATTGGGCCATTTTATTTCTGTAGAATAGTGTTCCTTGAAGTAAAACGCCTCAGGAGCTTCGTTCCGATCCATTTAAATTGTGAAGTGGATTTTTTCTTTTCACGCAACTCACGAAGCTCTTTCCTGTGGCACTCTTTAAGGTAATTATACAGCATCTTTGCCCTGACTTCTTCTGAAAAATTACCAGACCCCATGATCACATCTTTAATTTCTGATATCAAAATTACACCAGTAAAAAGTCAAAGTCAAATTTATTTAAGCTTAAAGGGAAAAAAGATTTTGAAATTACTTAAACCACAGAACAAGCTTCACAAATAATTCTTAAATTCGCGTCACAGAGCGGAAAGTCAGACTCTTGAATTATCTTTAAGATTGCTCTTGGATTCAGAACAAATAATAATTTCGGGTCTTCCAAATATTTTCTTTGATCCGGAATAAACAAAATACTGCCATGAGAAAGTTGCCTGGTCTTCTGGTTTTAATAATCATAATTGCTGCAGTATTTTTATTGTTCTTAAAACTTGCTCTCGACATTACTTTAAATGACATCTTTCCGCCTAAGGAAATATCTTTGAAGGAAATTGGCCGGGCTATTGGTCCACCTTCAGGCCCAAAGAAATCAACCATCCAGGATACCACTCCTGTGGATAGTCTGAAAACAGATAGTGATGATAAAGTACAGTTTGACTACTATATAATTGTTGAAAGTTTTAAAAATCTCACACTGGCCCAACAAAGAGCTGAAAAACTAATAAACGACTTCAATAAAAATATCATTGTACTTCCATCTACGGCAGATGGTTTTTACAGAATCAGCTATGGGAAATATTCTACATATGAAGAGGCTGAATCAGCAATTAAAAGTATAAGAACCAGCATTAGGTCCGATGCATGGATCTATTCACTAAAAAAATAAGCATTTCAAACAAATACGAGAAGCACACTTATATTAAAACCCGTGCAACGGACGAGGCTATGGGTACCTGATTACTAATAGTTTTTTTAATCCTGTTATAGGTATACCAAATGGTAGAGGAGGATGAAAAACGTGACGGTGAAAGATTTTTTCTACAATTTATATTTCCTGGCAACTTCAGCTGCTGCTTCTGCAATCGTATTATCTTTAATTCTACCCTGATATTTTTTGGCTACTTTTAGGAGTTCTTTTATTAAATCTTGTTTCAAAGAATATTCACTTGCCTTGTCAATTGGAGATTCATCTGAGATCCATTCTCCTTTCCAATTTATATGTCCCATTCTATTTTAGATTTCATACATCAAATATATTCTTTAAATTGATTTGATTTTTGAGTGTCTGAGTCCTAAAAACCGGCATTCTCAGATATCTCTACAATAAGATCATAATGTTTTAACTCTGTTTATTGTTTAAGCCGGGACTATTTAAAGATCACTATTAAAGCTTTATACAAAGAAATGGCACTTGATCTCAGTGTCATTTCCTTCTTTAATCTCTCACAAAAGTTTTACTTTCAGGATTGTACTGCAACCTCCGGTATGGAATGCAACCTTTTATTTCCCCGGTTAAACAAATATATTAGATAATACAAGCAATTTAACTCCTCCCACCATCATAAGAGTTGAAAAATTCCAGAAATCCGTTTTTATTCGTTTAATAAATATCATCAGTATCAGCAGAACAATAATACCAAATAGAAAAGCCGCCAGCATATAGCCTAAAGCTGTTGCAACTAATAATCCGATGTGACTAATCGATTCAATTGGTTTGGGTTCAGCATATAACAGATAAATGAATCCGATAAGAAAAGCAATAATTGTATAAATAATACCCCTTTTAGTCTTTATTTTACTGAATTTCATTTTAATAGAATTTAAACAATCAACCACACAAACGTAAAATGTCTTAAAAAATTTGCTTAAATGTGCAAAACTGAAAAAGACTTGTGTCACATATAACAAATACCGAACCAAATAGTTTGACTAACTGCTATAATGTATTGCCTTCCGGCGCAGTCGGGGCAACAAAATTAAGGACCTTTACGATAAAAGGCAGATTTATTTTTGCAGTTATTAATCAATTATAGCTGAAAAAAAGCCCCGTTAACTGCTGATGTTACCAGAGCTGGTTTTCTGAATAAAAAGAAACCAGCACCCAGGTTGTTAAGTTGTAATTCAGTAGAAAAATTAACCCCATCTCAAGGGTATGGGATTTTTTTTGAAGTGATGGATGCTGGCACCTGCAAAATACTACCAATAATAATATAAAGCAAAATTATTTGACAAATGATTTTGGATTCTTTCAGAATAAATATCAGCTCCGGGGCTTTCTTTTTGGCAGGACATTGATCCCGGGATTGCAATAACTGCCTGATTATTATTCGTAGATTGGAGATTAAGGGAGTCGAACCCTTGTCTTGTGACTGCGAGTCACATACTCTAACCAACTGAGCTAAATCCCCTCTTTGGACTTCTCAAAGGTAATTCAATTTTATGTATCCGGGGAGTTCTGTTACTATAATTCCCGGACAGCAAAATATGTGCTACTTTTACACTTAATTAAATAAGGGAAAAATAAGATAAATCTCTATGAAAACTATACTGACAGTTTTCTTAACTCTATTACTGATCTGCCTTTCATGCAACATAAGTACAAAAAACAAATCTGCCACCGGACTTGTTGTATCGGAGAATAAAAGGTTTCTTTCCACTGCAGACGGCGATCCGTTTTTCTGGCTTGGTGATACAGGATGGCTGTTATTCAGCAAACTTGACCGTGAGGAAGCCGAAAGATACCTTGAGGACCGGCGGCAAAAGGGATTCAATGTGATACAGGTAAGTGTATTGCACAACATCAGGCGTGCAGTGAATATCTATGGGGATTCCGCCCTTATAAACTACCGGATCGACAAACCTCTTGTTACACCGGGCAATTCGTTTGATGATCCCGAACAGTATGACTACTGGGACCATATTGATTATGTCGTGGATCTGGCAGGCAGTAAAGGTTTATATCTTGGCCTGGTAATGGTCTGGGGTTCAAATGTTAAAACCGGGCATGTCACCGTCGAACAGGCAAAGAAATATGGAGTGTGGATCGCAGAAAGATATAAGGGAAAATCCAATGTCATATGGATCAACGGGGGAGATGTTCGCGGTGACGACTCAACATCGGTATGGAATGCTATTGGTTCAGCAATACGTCAGACAAGTCCCCGTCAGCTGATAACATATCACCCTTTTGGAAGGACAAAATCTTCTACCTGGTTCCATGATGAACCATGGCTCGACTTTAATATGTTCCAGTCGGGACATCGCAGATATGACCAGGATACCACGGGTCCTGCTTATGGTGAGGATAACTGGAGATACGCGATGGATGATTATTCCCTTATACCGGTAAAACCTACTCTCGATGCTGAACCATCATACGAGGGTATTCCTCAGGGACTTCACGATACTTCACAACCATTCTGGACAGATAAGGAAATAAGGAGATATGCTTACTGGTCAGTATTTGCAGGATGCTGTGGTTTTACTTATGGCCACTCAGCAGTCATGCAATTTAATAAACCGTCCGATCGTGTGCCTGCTTACGGTGCCAAAGACTTTTGGGATGTCGCAATTGATGCACCGGGAGCCTCACAGATGAAGTATCTGAAACAGCTTATGTTATCAAAACCTTACTTTGAACGGGTTCCCGCTAATGAACTGCTCGCTGAAGAACAGGGTGAAAAGTATGATTATCTTGCAGTTACAAGAGGGAAAGATTATGTTTTTGTTTATACCTGGAATGGACGGAACATTTCCCTTAACCTTCAAAAGATGCCGGAATCAGAATATGAAGCCTCATGGTTCAATCCACGTTCCGGTATATTTACCGAAGCAGGTGTATATAAAAACACCGGAGTGCTAAACTTTGATCCGCCCGGAGAAAAAGGTCCCGGAAATGACTGGGTATTGATACTTGAAAGAATCTGATGAATATCACAAATCTACTTCATGAATATCAGGGTGAGAACCAGGTATTTTAAAATGAGACCGGCCAGTGTAGCGATTATTGCATCCTTTTTGCGGTGATTCAGCATACCGGCAGCAAGCGATATAATATCTGATGAAAACGGCGTTACATTGAAAAAGAAAATTGTAATGTTCCCATACTTTCTTATTTTGTCTTCAGCTTTTTCGTACCGGCGGCGTCCGATGAGACGGTCGATGATTCTTGTGCTGAATATATAGCCTATCAGATAGTCAATAATCTGCGAAACCATTGCCGTACCTATAGCCACTGCATTAAGTATCCAGATGTTTATGTCTCCTTTAAGGTAATAGATAAAAGCGAGTTCTACCGGCATGAACAGGAAAAACAGGTATCCCGAAAAATTCACAATTGCAAATGAGAGCAATCCTTCGCTGGGTGTATTGTAATAAATATCACGACCAACGGTCAGCGAAGCAATGGTAATAGCAGTTGCCACAAGTATAACCGCTATTATCAGTTGTAAAATATCAGCTTTTTTCAATCTCATTTATCCGGGGTTCGGGAAGGTTAATAAAAATACTACTTTAAGGAATACAAATATGTTTTGACGGAGATAAATTCTGTCAGGCGGGCAGATAAACCCGCTTTCACCATAGTTGGTAAGGTGAATTGTGTTTATGCGATTAAGTGATTTGTAAGAACTTCGTGGATAAGAAGCAACCTGAGATGATCTCTGAAGGCTGACACTTTAGTCGGGATAACTTTCCAGATTTTTCCCTCTGCAATAATATTCCTCAACAAAAACAAAGATCAGTATGGGAGAGAATAAAATAATCAGAAATCCCTGAAAAATTATTTTACAGGAATTACTAATATTATGCAAGGGATTATTTTTCATAACTCACTCTATATCTATTTATTAAGCGGCAACTATGAGTATATGTTCACCCGGAGGGAACAATATCTCAAAGGTCCAACTGATAACTGCAAATATGAAGCCGGGATGCACAGGGATTCATAACATCATATCTGTCTGCATGATAATCCTGAAAGTATGAATTTCTGTATGTTCATTTTGAGAACATAATTCTCATTTTGAAAAAGCGAATACTGTTTTTGTTACTTTTAAAGGTTCTTTATATTACAATTATTAATTTAAAAAATTTTATGATCATGAAGGAAAAGATTCAGCAAAGTACTCCTGCAGCAAGTGCTGTTTATGGACTGGGACTTATAGGTGCAGCAATTTATTTTATTTCAACTGCCACAGGTTTCTGGATTGGTGTTTTAGGATTCCTGAAAGCCATTGTATGGCCGGTTTTTCTTGTTTACGAAGCATTCAAATCTTTAGGAGTATGATGGCCGAAGCGGCATGAGCGATCAGGCATTAGTACGGATCGATTTGCTCAACTGTTGACCAGTCGATATTTACTTCTGTTAAATTGTTAATCTCGTAATTCACTGCATAATAAGACAATTTCCCATCAGCATCCTTTATGTGAAATGTTAAAGGCCGGTCAGGTAATACTTCAATAATCTCAGGTTTTTCATCAGAGTATTGTTTTCTCAGTGCAATCAGTATTCTGTCCCAGAGGATTTGTTCATCATTGTTTGTCATTTCAGCAGCAGATTAAATAAGCAAGTTAAGAAAAAGACATTAATGACAGAAATGACTGAATTAATTATTGATTTGCTATTTGAAATAATTGTATCGAAACCTTGTTATATTTGCCGCCTTTTCAGAACTTCTTTGCGACAAAACCGGAATGCATCAATAATCTGTAACATGATCAGCTCAGGGGATTTTGATTATCTTTGCTTAACATGGGACGTTAGCTCAGTCGGTTCAGAGCGCTTGCTTCACACGCAAGAGGTCGACAGTTCGAATCTGTCACGCCCCACACCCAACCTGGCTCCTTCGCTAAAAATGCCCAAATCCCTCGCTCTACCTGGCTCCTCCCTAAAATTAGCCACTGGCTAATTTATTTACGGTCGGTAAAAATGACCTGTCATCCCGAGGATACATTCAAATTTTTTTGCACTTCTGCCGTTAATGACAAGCGTATGACCGATATCCTCTTGTCCAACATTTTATAAAGATTGTTATCGGGCTATAGCATAAGATTCTTCAGTTGAAAACCTTCACAGGCTCCAGCCTTCGTTGAGCTACGGCCGGCAAAGCAGGTTTTCTCCTACTAATGACAACATCTCATAACCGATTGGTTTACAGATTGATGAGATCCCTCATCCCGATTCTCGGGATTCGGGATGACAATTTCTTTTCTGGGGACTGGGGAAGGAAGCAGGGGCGTTTCGCAGCATTTCTTTCCTGATCCTGTTAAATCTTATTCGAAACGCCCCTGCTTCCCTCCCCCCTGTATTTAAAAATACCCTGTCATTCCGATTGGAGCGAAGCGGAATGAGGAATCTCCTTCATTCTTTTACCTGTTAAACTCCTGAAAAGCATGACATTTCTATTAGATCCACTATTTGGGGTAGGAATGAGGGATCATCTTTTTATCAATCCGGCACTATTAGTGATGTATGACAGAACGCACCTGTTTCCAGATTATGCGAAAGAGATTTTTCGCTAATGCTTCTACTGACAACATTTACTAACCGATTAATTTACAGATTGATGAGATCCCTCACTTGAAACCTTCGCTAAAGCTTCGGTTTCCGAGGCGTTACGACTGACAACATAATGTCATAATCCCTGATGTACAAAAAAATTGTATGGAAACTCAGAATGACAGAGCTCTTGTGGTAAATAAGGGGAGTGAAGCGGCGCGTTTTGCAAAAAATACTCCTCTGGGAAGAAATTAAAATGCAAAACGCGCCGCTTCACTCCCCAGATGACCCTAAAAGCGACCTGTCATCCAGAACGGAGCGCCAGCGAAGTGAAGGATCTTTATCTATTATCCACCAATTAAATAGAAACTTGTCATTTGCAGCGCAAGCGAGGGATCTCACTGATTTATATACAATTACAATTTTTAATTATTAAGTTCAATAATATCTTCAGGGCTCATCGACACAATTGTGTATAAAGGGCAGTTGTAAAGGAGGGGTGGTTAAACCACTTTTGAGACACCCGCCTTTAACGTTCGGTCCTCTTTTGACCGGCAACAGCCTTTTTTGCTGCTTCGAGATGAAGAAATGCCTCATGGTCATAAACAGCCATTTCCCGTCTCAGATCCCAGCTTTTCTGAAGAACCGCTGATGCTTCATTGTACCTCCCCAGCTTATACAATCCCCATCCTTTTGTATCAAGAAACTCATAATCTTCAGGGTTGTTTTCAAGTGCCATTTCAACCAGTTCCATACCTCTTTTAATGTTCTGCTCCTTATCAATCAGGAAATATGCAAGATTATTCATTCTCATCGGATTTTCAGGTTCCAGCGACATAGCTTTACGGTAATATTCCTCTGCTTTGTCGTGGATATCTGCATCGGAATAAATTTCTGCCACACCTGTCATGATAATTGCTTCCGATAAAGATCTCTCTTTAAGGACAGATATATATCTTTCAATGTATTGCCCTGTTGCTGTTATTTCCCCTTTTGACAGTGACAGATACAGCATGCATGGCCAGTATATCAGAATTATCCGGCAGGTCATTCTCTGCCTTTTTTAGAAGCTTCTCCGTTTTATCATATTGTCCTGTTAAATAATAATTAATCAGGAGGTGGGAATAGTTACCGGTATACTGTGGTTTTAACCCGAGTTTATTATAGATCTCCAGGGCCTTTTCATATTCAGGTATTGCTTTATAATATTCATTTAATTCCCAATAAGCCATCCCCAGTAGAAAATGGTAGTTCGGAGACTGTTCATCAGTCTCCATTATTTGCTTAAGGTATTTGATCTGGGCATACGGATCTTCAAAGCAACTCGCATGGAGCCAGCTTATCATCAACTTTTGTTGCAATGACATCTGATCACGTTTATTATAAAGCATGAGACACCATTTTTTTGCATCATCATACATACCTCTGTTTAAATATGAATAGGAAAGCATCAATGCAGCAAATGTAAAGTTCGAATCAATAGCCACGGCCTGTGAATAAAAGTTTAGTTGAGGCAGCCCAGTCCCTGTCATTAAAAGCATTCTGTCCTGACTTGAAATATCTGAATGCCTCAGGAGAATTAACAGACATGAGTTTCATAATTGCAGGAGCAAATTCTTTCCCCAGTTCAGAAATTATAAGAACATCTTTTAACATAACTGACAGGGAATCAATTAGTGGAATGATCCTTTCAGCCGTTCCGTCCAGCTGGAATGACTTTAAAACTTCTTCGGTTTTTGAATCAACTATTTGAGCATTCAGGCGTATTGCTGACCCTGACTGGTTTATATTGCCATTAATAAAGACGTCTGCATCCATCTTCTGCGATATAGAACCGGCAACCGAGGATGTAATTCTGTCATAATCAGCCTGTCCCCTGGTCTGAAGTATTCTTGTAACCAGTTCTGCCTGCCGGATTTTCAGCTCCTCCGGATAGTTTGAAAGGAATGTAGCTATGTTTGTCTGAATCACCTCCTCCCATTTGTTCCAGGTTGTATCATTCGTCAGATTCTGAAATGGTATTACTGCAACGGAAATCCGTCACCTGGCTGACCTCAGGGTTTCCAGCGTATTGCGTTTGAAAATTTTCGGAAATACAATTATTGCAATAATCAGGAGGATAATTGCAAGTATGAAAACAAGGTTTCTTTTTGGTTTTGCAATTACTTCCGGAGGACTTTTGGTGAGTTTTGCAGTATCATTTTCTTCAATAGGTACATCCGGACGAATTCCAACTGCCCCTTTATACTTCATATACCACTTGATAATTATATCAAGATTATTAAGAACTGGTTTTACCTGTTCAGGATCAAAGTCTTTTGGATGGGTGCCATAGGTTGACAGGTCGTTCAGACCCGTGCATTGAAGTTAGATATGTGGATCCGGCACTTTTCTCTCCTTATGCAGCTTGTCAATGATACCTTTGAGAGGTTCAGTCCCTCTTGGTCTTTTAAGTTCACATTCACACAGGTCGGTAATTATCACTTCCAGACATCTTCTTGAATAGAGCATGAATTACATTTGCATCATCAGTCTTTATCAGCGGTTCCAAGTTCCTTTCTCCAGATCAGGTAACTGACCTTTGAAGGATTCATAAAGTTTCTCAAGCTCTTTTATTTCTGCTGTCCAGATTGCCATGAGCGTAATAATTTATGATCATTAAGGTTCTCGGTATATATATACAAGGAAAATTACACTATCCTTATACCAAAGTCGGGCAAGGGTCAGATTAATGCAAAGACTAATGAAGCTTAATTCTTATATAATCTATTATTAATCAACTATTCCGATAATAAACGTTGCACCGCCTGAAGCAAAATTTGCAAGGTCAGCAGAAAGAGTTTTTCCTTCAGGTGATTCTACAGTTTTTTGGAGTTCTTCCATACCTGGAAAGTAAAGTTCTGCCATACGATAATATGCAGGCTTCCCTCCGTCAGCTGCACTCATGAATTTTGTAAGTTCAGCTTTTACAATTCCTTTCACCTTGGAAACAAGAGGATGATGTTTATTTGCATAATAACTTTCAAAAGCCACCGGGTCAGTGGGATGTCCATAAAGCACAGTTAGTTTAATCATAACATTTGTTTTTAATTGATTTTATTTTAACATTCCAGTAAAGTAAATCCTGATACTGCTGGATAGTAGCATCATTTTTTGTCGATTATTTTAACAATCCTGCCTCCTTTAGTAATACCATGTACCTCGAACCTTCAGGGAATAAGAAAAGAGGATGAAAGTGTAACAAAGCTTTGAGAAAAGTAAGAAATGTATCATGCTCGTCACAGGCTCTCTTTAACCACTCAAATGCAATATCCTCGGCACCCCGGAGTCTATAGATCAAATAAAATATGGTTGAAAATATATACTCAGTTTCTGACCTTTTTTCCAAACTATCAAAAAGTTTTTCTGCCTGAACTTTTTCCCCAATTTGATAATAACCAAGACCAAGAGCTACTACTGCCATTTGGGTTCCGTTTGAAAGGTCAAATGCCATCTTATATTCATCAACAGCCTCCCTGTACATTGATTTAGCAAAATAGGCAGCTCCGAGATTAAGGTGCGTAAAGAAGAAATGCGGATTTAATGTCAGAGCCATCTGAAGTTCTTCTATCGCCTTGTCATAAAGACCAGCCATTTGAAAGGCCATACCTGCCCGTGCATTAATATAGCTTGAAAGCGGATCAAGCTCCTGGGCTCGTTTTGCTTCAGGGATGGCTTCTTTATGACGTCCGGTAAATGATAACAGAACAGAATAATTTGTATGAATTATGGGGGAGTTTGGATTTATTTGAAGGGCACGTCTATAATTCTGTTCTGCCTCCTTCCAGTCCCAATAATTAAATGTATTAATGGTAGCAAGTAAAGAATAGGCTTCTGCCAGATTATTGTCTATTTTCAAAGCCTTTTTTACATATTCATGTATTCTGGGGATAAGCTTTACCCGGAGGAATACTTCCCCACATTGAACCTAACCAGATTATATATCCCAATTCGACATAAGCAAGTGCAAAGCCGGGATCCAGTTTTAGTGCTTGTCCAAAATACTCTGAAGCTTTTTTTAATCCATCCGGGGTCAACATCTGGTAGCAGCAGGTACCTTTCAAATACAGAATATAAGCTTCAGGATTTTCAGAACGCCTTTTTGCAATCATTGCTTTTGTTTCACCTAAAAGTTTAAATTTCAGGTTATCTGCGACTGCAAGCGATATTTCATCCTGAATAGCAAACAGATCTTTCATTTCACGATCGTAACGTTCTGACCAGATGTAAGAACCGTCAGCAACTTTAATTAGCTGTACAGTTACCCGAAGCCGTTTACCGTCTTTCCGGATACTGCCTTCAAGTAATGTCTCAACATCAAGTATCCGTCCTATTTCACGTATATCTACCTGTTTGTCCTTGAACGCATAAGCAGATGTACGGGCAATAACTTTAAAGCCTTCAATATGGGAAAGAGTATTGATAATTTCTTCTGCAATGCCATCGCAGAAAAAATCCTGATCTTTCTCCGGACTCATATTAGCGAATGGTAAAACCGCAATGGATTTTTCTATTGGGGAAACTTTTCGGCGGTTACTATCATACTTTTCTTCTTCTGAAATTGGTTTAACAACAATCTGGAAATCCTTATATTTCAGATACCACCTGATAATTATGACAAGATTTATTAGAACCGGCCTTACCTGTTCCGGATCAAACTCCTTGGGGTGTGCACCATAAGTGGATAGCTCATTCAGCCCATGCATTGAAGCTATTAAGTGGGAAGGGACTTTTTCTTCTTTTTGCAGTTTATCTATGATCCCTTTCAGAGGCTCGGTCTTTCTTGGTCTTTTAAGTTCAGATTCACAGAGGTCGGTAATGATAATCTCAAGGCATCTCCTTGAATACAGGAGAATTATATTCTCATCATCAGCTTTAATTAAACGTGCCAGTTCCTTATCCAGATCGGATGATTGACCTTTTATGGATTCATAAAGTCTCTCAAGTTCCTTTATTTCAGTGGTCCAGATTGGCATTTGGTGCGTAATTCATTGTTATAAAGTTATGAAAGTCTTAAACAAAGAGCAAATAAAAACGGCATTCCTTATGGGAGTTATCAATACAATCCTGACAGATAAAACCGTTTGTGAGGGCTCAAAGAAGGAAATACTTCAATACCTCTCAAATTTGAAATAAAACAATCATCGACTGTAAAAGCCGGAGGATCAGACCACATCTGACCGGCTCGATTTCAATTACATATATAGTTTAATAAAAAGGATTTAAGTTCGGCCAGGGATGGTCAATTTACTCTGACCAGATCTGATCACGGTCAATGGTTTTTATATCTGATTGCTATTCTTTATAATTAATGACTTCCTCAGGTTTTTTCCTTGGAGTTGCTGCTGACACAGCATCCACACTTTTATCAATATTCCCGATCCGCAGGACAACCACGGCCTTGTATCCTGACGGGATTTGAAACAGTTCCTTCTTTGAATTGATATTTCCGGCCGGACTGCCATATATACGTGCACCAAGACCAAGACCATGTGCAGCTACAAACATACTCTCTGTGGCCAGGCCGCAATCGAAATCGGGGGTGGCTCCGCCTTCTGATTCCATTCCTGAAACAATAATCAGTACATTTCCGGGAACTACGTTATTGATAATCTCTTTCATGGTGGCCTCATCTTTTATTATTGTGAACTTCCATGGCTGGTTGTTCCTTGCACTGGGCGCTTTAATCCCACATTTCAAAATCAAATCGAGCTGCTGATCAGTTACAGGTTCTGATGAATAAGCTCTTTCGGAGTATCCGGAAAGTATCACATTGGCAACACAATTGTCAGAGATCTGACCATACAATTTTGAAACTGCAAATAAAGCAATAACAAGTAATGATAATTTGATTTTCATGTTAAATTGGCTTTAAAATGTTTATACAGGTTATTGCCTTTAAATTAAGCAAATTATTTCATTTATCCCTTGTTATATCAATTAACTTAGGCAAAATGAAAATAAAACAAATAATTCATCTGTTTAATAAGTAATTGTTATTTTACAAAATTCTTCCGATTCACTCAAAAAGTTATTTTAAAATACTACTAAACTTAATTTTATAAATAATAGTGGGAACTTTTACATTGAAAAATTCTCCTTTAATGGTAATTATGATGGTATAATAACATTGATAATTTCATTGATGAAACCGAATCTTTTTCCAAGGTAAGCTAAGCAAATGATTGTTTTGATCAAAAATACGGAATTGTCAATGAAGCAACCGGTTTTGTTACAAGAAGTAAGATTTTTATTTTGAGATAATTATTATGCATGACAAATAAAAAAATACTGATACTTGGTCTGGGGAATGAGATCCTTTCAGACGATGGAATAGGACCACGCCTGGTAAAGGATCTGGCCAGAAAAAATCAGGGAAAAGATATTGAGTTTGCAACTTCCTGTTGTGGAGGTCTCGAAATTATGGAATATATCCGGGATTATGAGAGAGCAATAATAATTGATGCAATTCTTACAAAGAACGGGAAACCTGGTAATGTGTATCATTTTACTCCGTCTGATTTCAGTGAGACTTCCAATTTGTCGAACCTTCACGATGTAAATTTCCTTACTGCACTTCACCTCGGAAATATTCTGGAACTAAATCTTCCTTCTGACCTGCATATTATTGCCGTGGAAATTATAGAAGACAGGGAATTCAGTGAAAAACTTACTCCATTCCTGGAGAAAAGATATCCTGAAATACTTGCAGAATCGTCTGCCCTGATTAAAAGGATTATTAACAGGAAATATGTCTGATTTACTGGCTTACCGGGTTTTTATTACCTTTTAAAATGATTTCATGTCACAATAAGAAATAATATATGTTTCTGAATTTAACCTTTTTATGCAGGTTGTTTTGATGTTTGTCCTTTTTTTATTACATTTTCATCTTAATATTGATTTATTATTCGTGCTTTAATAGTTAAAAAATTCATACAGGAGGAAATCAATCATGAATGAAAAACCAAGAATTCTTATTATTGAGGATGACGCTGATCTTGTGGCAGCTATGAAAAGAATCCTGGAAAGCAAAGGTTATAAAGCAACTGTTGCTTACGATCCTGAAGAAGGAAATGAAAAATTAAAACTGGAAATACCAGATTTGATTATCCTGGATGTAATGTTCGGAAGCAAAGGTGAATCAAAAGGTATTGATTTTGCCCAAAGAATAAAACTCAATAAAAAATTTGCTGCAATACCTATTTTGATGTTAACTGCAATTAATACAGAAAAGCCTGCCTTTAAAATTTCACCGGAAACTGATGGTGAATTTCTGCCTGTCGATTCATTTCTTGACAAACCAGTTCATTCTGAAGACCTTCTGATGAAAGTCGAAGAACTGCTGACTCAAAAAACCAGTAAATGGGAAAACTGGCCTGAAAAAAATAAGTAGAATTAAGCTATTGCTATTTCCATCCTGAGTATGTCCTTTATTTGTGATACTATTTCACAATAAAACCATATTTATTAGCAAAACCTCTCAATAACATATTTGGCAGGATCTATTAAATGGGTCTGAGAAATTGACGTATGCGTTGTTTTTCTTGAAAGCTTGTCAGAACATGATTATAATAATTTCTTTTTTTAGCATGTAAATGATTATGTTTTTAAGTGATTTTATATCAATTACATATATTAATTTTCCGCTGAATTTTATTCAGAAATTTGAATCGTGATATGACAATTCTTAACATGGCGGGAGCATTTACAGGTCAGGATACAGATAAATACGGTATTTAATTATATTGTGAATAGAATCACATTAAACACCCTGAATTGATAGTTTGCATGACGTTTATTTTTTTTTCATATATTTATTTTCTTGGTTTTAATTAATATGATTTTATACTAATAGAGAAATGGAATTCAAACCCAGAATTGTTGCTTTTCTATGCAACTGGTGTTCATACACCGGTGCTGATCTGGCAGGGACATCAAGGATGGAATATAAGGCTAATGTAAGGGCAGTCCGGCTTATGTGTTCAGGCCGGATTGAACCTACCCTGGTACTAAAGGCATTTAATAAAGGTGCCGACGGAGTCCTTCTCTGCGGGTGTCATCCGGGCGATTGCCATTATCAGGAGGGTAATTATCGTTGCCTGCGGAGATATTTATTGCTGCAAAAATATATCAAACAGGTCGGTATTGAGGCCGAAAGACTGAAACTTGAATGGATCAGTGCCAGCGAAGGAAAACAGTTTGCAGATCTTGTCAACAGTTTTACAGAAACCATTTCAGAACTGGGACCATGTAAGATCAGGGAGACTATGACAGTTTTTAAATAAATTAAACCAGCTTCAAAATGGAACGACAGAAACCTAAACTTAAACTTGCTGTTTACTGGGCTGCTGCCTGTGGTGGTTGTTGCGTATCGGTGCTTGATGTTCATGAAAAGCTGTTTGATGTAATAGCAGCTGCTGATCTTATATTCTGGCCTATAGCACTTGATACCAAATATGAAGATGTAGAAAATATGCCCGACAAACACATTGATTTAACGCTTTTTAACGGCGCAGTAAGAAACAGCGAAAATGAGCATATGGCTAAGCTGCTGCGTGAAAAAAGCAAAATACTTGTCGCTTATGGAAGTTGTGCTCACATGGGGGGCATTCCCGGATTGGCAAATTTTTCCTCAAAAGAAGAAATTTTCCGAAGGGTTTATGAAGAGAGTGAATCTCTTGTAAATCCTGGAAATACCAGGCCTCTGTCTGAATTTGAAGTAAATGAGGGAATTCTTAATATCCCGGTTTTTTATGATGATGTCCGTTCTCTCTCGCAGGTGGTTGATGTGGATTATTTTATTCCTGGTTGTCCGCCGCAAACTGAAAGACTACTGGAGGTTTTTACTGCTATTGTGACCGGGGCAGAGCTTCCTCCCAAGGGTTCTGTGGTTGGTGCAGATGTAAAGGCTCAGTGTGATGAATGCACGAGGAAAAAAACCGAGAACAAGAAAATCACAAAGTTTTACAGGCCATGGGAAATTTACGATGATGGTGAAACCTGTTTTCTTGAACAGGGAGTTTTATGTATGGGACCTGCAACACGAGCCGGGTGCGGACATCGTTGCATAAAAGGCAATGCTCCATGTCGTGGTTGCTACGGACCTCCTCCGGGTGCTGTTGATCCCGGAGCCAAAATGATGTCAGCAATTGCCAGCATTATTGATGAAAAGGAACCAGAAGAAATCAGCAGGGTCATTGAAGATATTGCAGATCCGGCCGGATTTTTTTACCGGTTCAGCTTGCCTTCCTCATTAATAAGAAGAAAAGTATTATGAAAAGAATCACTATTGACCCGATCACAAGGCTCGAAGGCCATGGTAAGATAGAAATTTTCCTTAATGATGAAGGAGAAGTCGGAAATGTATATTTCCAGGTCCCGGAACTCAGAGGTTTTGAAAAATTCTGCGAAGGCCGGCCGGTGGAAGAGCTTCCTGCAATCACTGCTAAAATATGCGGAGTTTGTCCCGGATGTCACCATATGGCATCAGGTAAGGCAGTAGATGCAGTATTTGGAGTTGATCCTCCGCCTACTGCTAAAAAGCTCAGAGAACTATTTTATATGGCGCATTTTGTTCATAGCCATACAGCTCATTTTTATGCCCTTGCAGCACCTGATTTTGTAGTTGGTCCCCAATCACCTCCCTCAAAAAGAAACATTCTGGGAGTGATTGAAAAGGTCGGTAAGGAAATCGGAACCGAGGTCATTAAACAACGCCGGATTGCTCAGGAAATTCAGGCACTTCTCGGGGGGCATCAGACTTTTGTAGTGATGAATATTCCGGGGGGTGTCAGAAAAGGACTTTCAGATCAGGAGAGAGATGATATTGTAAACAAAGCTAACGGCTTTGTGGAATTTGCAAAATTCACTCTCAAAATCTTTGAGGATATTGTCCTGAAAAACAAAGAATATGTTGATATTATTCTCAATGGTCCGTATAGCCTTAAGCTGCACTCAATGGGACTGGTTGATGTCAATAATAAAGTAAATTTCTACGACGGGAAAGTCAGGGTTGTAGATACTGCAGGTAAAGAATTATATAAGTATTCGCCGCCGGAATATCTCGATTATGTAGCTGAACACGTTGAACCCTGGAGCTATCTTAAATTCCCGTTTCTTAAAAAGATTGGGTGGAAAGGATTTATCGATGGTCAGAATTCCGGTCTTTACCATGCAACACCTTTATCGAGGCTGAATGCTGCCGATGGAATGGCTACACCCCAGGCACAGAAGGAATATGAACGGATGTACAGCACACTTGGAGGGAAACCTGTTCATGCAACACTGGCCATGCACTGGGCAAGACTAATAGAACTTTTATATTCTGCTGAAAGACTTTTGGAGCTTGCAATGGACCCTGATATTACAGGCAAAGAATTACGGGCACCTCTTGGTCCGATCCCTGGTGAAGGTGTTGGAATAGTTGAAGCCCAGAGAGGCACACTGACACATCATTATTGGACTGATGATAAAGGAGTTGTTACCAAAGTAAATTTAATAGTCGGAACTACAAACAATCATGGAGCTATAAGCATGTCGATAAAAAAAGCTGCGGAAGGTCTTATCAAAAAAGGAGCCGAGGTGACAGATGGAATCTTAAATATGATCGAGATGGCTTTCAGAGCTTATGATCCATGCTTTTCATGCGCTACTCATTGTATCCCCGGGCAAATGCCGATGATCCTTGAAATTCGTGATGCAGGCGGGGAATTATTACAAAGGTTAATCAGAAATTAATAAGCCACGACAGGCTGGTGATATAAAAACCAAAACCAAGGAATCATGCGAACCGGAGTTTTTTTCTGCCATACAGATGAAAGCAGGAATTTAAATATTGATGCAATTGCAAAATATTCAGCTAATCTCCCTGAAGTTGAAACGGTCCAGATATTAAGGTTGAAACCTCTCCCACAGGTGAAATTTATTTCAGAACAGATCAAATCAAATAATCTGGAACGGATTGTCCTTGCAGGAGATATGCCGGGTTATTTCAAACCGGTTTTTACTAAAGCAGTTGCATTAACAGGCGGAAATACAGATGAAATCCGACTTGCCTCTTTCCAGGAACATGGGGCAAAAGGGGAGAATGCAATGGACCGTGCCAAAGCAATTGTAGCATGTGCCACTATGGGAATTCCTTTCCCGCTTGCAGCCGTACCGGGGGGAAATCCTGTCAATCATGCAACTCTTATTATCGGGGCCGGTATTGCAGGAATACAAGCTGCACTTGAGATAGCCAATGCAGGAAAACTGGTTTATCTCGTTGAACAGTCCGGAACAATTGGCGGTCATATGGCTATGTTTGACAAAACGTTTCCCACACTCGACTGTGCTGCCTGTATCCTTACACCCAAAATGGTTTCCGTGGGACAGCATGAAATGATCCGTCTGTTAACCAGGTCCAATTTAGTGGCTGTTTCCGGGAAACCCGGAGCTTACCGGGTAAAGATCAGGCAAAAAGCACGGTTTGTCGATGTAAAATCATGTGTTGCCTGTAACATATGCACTGAAGTATGTCCCGTAAAGGTTAAAAGTGAGTTTGATGCAGGCATATCATTAAGGAAAGCAATTTATATACCTTTCCCTCAGGCTGTTCCCAATGCTTATCTGGTTGATGAGACAAAATGCACATATATACTCTCGGAGGGCCAAAAGTGCGGAGTTTGCATGAAGAAATGCCCAAAAGAATGTATAAATCTCAATGAAACTGATAAGATAATTGATATAGAAGTCGGAAATATTGTTCTTGCCACCGGTTATGAACTTCTGGATGTCAGTAAAATAGAACAGTATGGTTATGGTGTCTTTCCTAATGTACTGACCTCCCTTGAATTTGAGCGCCTGACCAATGCCTCAGGAACTACAGGGGGAAGAATTGTAACAAAAACCCTTGTGACAAATAAAAAAACCGGTAAGGAAGAATGGATATTTTCACCTGAGGGTATTCCGCCTAAAAGTGTTGCAATTATTCATTGTGTAGGATCCAGAAATAAAAAATACAATCCATACTGTTCACGTGTATGCTGTATGTATTCCCTGAAGTTTGCCCACCTGATCAAGGAAAAAGTCCCCAATGTCAATGTTTATGAATTTTATATTGATATGAGAGCTTTCGGGAAGGGCTATGAAGAATTTGCAGAACGCATAAAACAGGAAGGGACATTCGTAGTCAGGGGACATTCAGCTTCTGTTGCAATGAAAAATGAACATATGGTTGTCCGGGGAGAAGATATCTTCAACGACAGGTTAGTTGAGTTTAATGTAGATATGGTAGTTTTGGCTGTCGGACTTGTACCCTCTCAGGGCACTGAGGAGATCAGCAGGATGCTGGGAGTACAGAGAGATTCCGATGGCTGGTTTTCAGAGCTTGATTATAACGGCAGCCCGACTGATACCGACAAGGGTGGTATTTATGTGGCAGGTATGTGTCAGGCTCCTAAAGACATACCTGATACTGTAGCACAGGCCTCAGCAGTGGCTGCCGGGGTCCTGGGAAGCTTTACAAGCGGGAAAGGAATCGGGCACATGAGCAGCCTTTCTCTCAGCGAAATTGAAAGCAGAGCTAAAAAAATTCATGCATTCTAAATAGTTCAATATGGCAATCAGAGTAAATCCGACTTTTATAGATGAACTGGACCGTTTTGGTGCCGAAGATGTACAATTATGCTATCAGTGCGGTGATTGCTCAACTGTTTGTCCACATGCTGATGATGTGTATAAATTTCCCCGCAAATCAATGCGATCATTGCAAATGGGCCTGGAACAGAAAATTGAAACCACACTGGAACCATGGCTTTGTTATTACTGTGGACAGTGCTCGACCCAATGCCCCAGGGAAGCAGATCCCGGTGAAACGATGATGAGCTTGCGGCGATGGCTTATTTCCCGTTATGATTTCACAGGAATAGCACGTAAGTTCTTTAAATCAAGGTTAACAGAAGTTCTGACTATTGTCGTTGTTGCTTTGTTCACAGGAGCATTTTTATTATATTATGGCTTATCCGGAGGAAGTATAAGTATCTATGATGGGCAAGGTGCATTCTTACCAAGCCAGTTCATTCACAGATTTGATCTCTCAATTGGATCAATACTTTTGATTTTCCTCCTGGCCAATGCCGTCCATATGTGGTATCTGGTAATGGTTAAAGGAACAAATTTCTTTGTTCCATGGTGGTTATATATAAAGGAATTCTTCCAGCTCCCATGGCATTTTTTCACACAGAAGCGTTATTCGGAATGTGAAAAAAAACAGGAGCATCCGGTTTTTATGCCATGGATTATCCATCTCGGTCTTATGCTGGGTTATGTTACCATGCTTGTGCTGGTAATGGTTTTTATTGAGCAATTGCAGTCAGGACCTGACATCAGATGGTCAGTGCATATTTTCGGATACCTGGCAACCATAGGATTGGTTACAGGTACCGTCTATTTTATCCGGAGCCGGTTAAAGAAAAGCTATGTACAATATAAAAAGTCACATGGAACCGACTGGGTTTTTGTAGTTTTATTATTCATTATAGTCCTGACGGGAATTTTACAGCATATTTTTCATCGTACTGGTCTCAATGAGCTGGCAAATATCACTTATGTAATACATTTAATGGGTGTTGTACCCTGGTTGCTCAGGATGCCTTTCAGTAAATGGTCACACCTTATTTATCGTCCGCTGGCAATGTATTTTGCAGAAATCCGCAGAGAGGCATTAGCAAGGCAGGAAGAAATTATTCAATCAGTTCCGGTCTTAATTAAGTAAAATATGGGATCCATGAAAAACTGCAGAATAGGGGTCTACATTTGCATGTGTGGAACAAATATCGCAAAGATAGTTGATGTAGAAGCTGTTGCGAAATATGTTTCTGTTATTCCGAATGTTGTTTTAGCGAAGACATATAAATATATGTGTTCCAATCCAGGACAGGAGATGATCGTTCAGGATATCAAAGAGAATCATCTCAACAGGATAGTCGTTGCTGCCTGCAGCCCGAATATGCATGAACGTACATTCCGTAATGCACTTCGATCTGCCGGTCTTAATCAGTATTTATTCGAAATGGCCAATATCCGTGAGCAATGCAGCTGGGTTCACAAAGATCCTGAAGAGGCCACTGAGAAGGCCAAAGCCCTTGTTTATGCAGCTATTTGCCGTGTCACATTCCATGAGGAACTTGAAAGCATGTCGGTTAACATGTGCCCGAATGTTCTGGTGGTCGGTGGAGGTATCGCAGGCATGACTGCTGCACTGGAGCTTGCCGATGCCGGCAACAATGTTCATCTTGTAGAAAAGAATAATCATCTTGGCGGCAATCTGGCCAGGGTCGATCTTACAGCACCTTATCTGTATTCAGCCCGGGACCTTCTTACCGAGAAGATCACCCGCATAATGAACCATAAACAGGTTCATGTATATTTTGAGTCAAAACTGACAGAACTTACCGGTTTCATTGGAAATTTCAAAGCAACAATCCAGATGCTTAACGGGAAACCCGGCGAAAATTAATAATCCGGTTGAAGTCGAGATAGGTAATGTCATAGTATGCACGGGATTTAAGGAGTTTGATGCCTCGAGAATTGTTCACTACGGATATGGTAAACTCCCAAACGTAATTACCTCTTTTGAGCTTGAAAAAATGATCCGGACCGGACGTATAGAAACAAAGGATGGTAAAATACCAAAATATGTTGCTATCATACACTGTGTCGGAAGCCGCAGTCAGGAATTTCATACATATTGCTCAAGAGTTTGCTGCATGACTGCATTAAAATATGCACATGAGATCAAATCTGCCAATCCGGAATGTTATATCTCAGATATCTACATTGATATGCATGCATTCGGAAAAGGTCATGAAGATTTTTACCTGCGTTCTTCGGAAGCAAAAACACTTTTTCTGATGTATGAAAAAGGTGACAGGCCTGTAATCCATAAAGCTTCACCAAAAGATGACTGTGAAATGCTGATTGAAGTAAATGAAAAGCTATCAGGGGAACTCATTGAAATACCTGCTGACCTGGTAGTTCTGATGGTTGGAATGGAGGCACGTGAAGATTCGCATGAAATTGCACGAATTGTTAATATAAGCCAGGATAAGGATGGATGGTTTATAGAAAGCCATCCAAAACTTGAACCGGTGGCGACAACAACAGATGGTATTTTCATTGCAGGAACCTGTGTCGCTCCCAAAGATATTCCTGATTCTGTGGCACAGGCACGAGCTGCTGCTGCCAGGATTCTTGCAAGAATATCAAAGGGAAAGATCGAGGTAGACGCACTTTACTCTGAAGTATTGGATGATAAATGCTCAGGGTGCAGGTTCTGCAACCAGCTTTGCCCATATAGTGCCATTGTATTCGATGAAGAAAAAAAACATAGTTACATCATCAGTGCATTATGTAAAGGCTGCGGTGTCTGTGTTGCAGCATGCCCGTCAGCAGCAATAAGAGGAAGACATTTTACCGATCAGCAGGTGCTGGCACAGGTGGATGGATTATTCTGTGAAAATGGATGAAAAACTGATTCCTGCACATATCCTCTTTGCCAAATGGTTCGTCAGAATCAGATGGATTGCTTTATTTATACTTGTTATTTCAACCTATATTGTCAGATATTTATTCGGAATATCAATTCAGGAAATTCCAATATTTATTCTTTCAGCAATCCTTCTTTCACTTAATATTCTCCATAATCTGATACTTAGAAGAATAACCAGAAAGGGATGTTCCGGTGTAATTCAAAAAATCAAAAAGGAAATACATTTTCAGATTGTTACAGACCTTGTAATACTGACACTTATTATTCATTATTCAGGAGGTATTGAGAATCCTCTGATCCTGTTCTATTTCTTCCATATGATAATTGCCAGTTCAATATTCTCGACTCTGACTAGTTATTTTTATGTGATTTTTACACTCACCCTTGCTTCCCTCCTTGCTCTGCTGGAATGCTATTCAGTCATTCCCCACTATCCGCTGGAAGGATTTATTAACCACGATTTGTATAAAGATGGATTGTACGTATTTGGAACAGGATTAGTGTTTACATGCACTTCTGTTCTTGTTGTAAGCCTTTCACATATGATAATTTACAGATCAATAAAAAGTGAAGAGACTTTTGTTAAAACTAATATTGAACTGGAGAACAAGGATAAACTTAAGAATGAATATGTACTACGAGTTACTCATGATATAAAGGGGCATGTTGCAGCCATTCTGAGCTGCATTGATGTAATCCGGTCCGGAATTGCAGGTCCTCTTACTGATGTACAGAAAGAATTTTCCGATCGGGCATACGAACGTACTGAAATGCTCTCAATGTTTATAAAAAACCTCCTTAACCTCACCCGAAAACGGCTTAAACATGATAGTGAGTTCGAAGAATTTTTACTAAGAGACATAATAAATAAAGTTGTAGTTACAGTACAGACCCTTGCAAAAGACAAATCAATTGATTTCAATTTTTCCTTTGATAACTCTGTTCAGAAGATTACAGGGAATCCATTTACAATCGAAGAATTATATTCCAACCTTTTATTAAATGCTGTTAAATACACTCCGCCGAAAGGGCGGATCTCATTAATTGTCAGAAGTCATCAGGATCAGGTAATCAGTGAAATATCCGACTCGGGGATTGGCATACCCAGGGAAGAACTTTCGAAGGTTTTTGATGAATTTTACAGAGCTTCAAATGTTCCAAAAGATATTAAAACAGGATCAGGATTAGGTCTGTCCATCGCAAAACAGATTGTCGAAAGTCATAAGGGAAAGATTTCGATCAGCAGTGAACCCGGAGTCTGGACGAAATTTACGATCATATTACCTAAAAATCCTGCAATTATACCCTGATCTACGATCTGATTATTAAGTTTATAAAAGTGATCATACACTGAAGAAAAGATCAATTGTTTTTTTTTGAGGCAGCAAAAGAATTATTATCCTTGATGCAGCGGACAGAAATGCCTTCATAGAGGCCATTGGTGCCACGATATATCCGGGAAGAATTATAATCCAGCTGCCGTACCCAGGCGTAATCACCTCTCTTCGAGGAGGACCAGAACCGGGTAGATGTTCCAAGATTCCTGAAATAGCCGGCACCATCACGCCATCCTGCGGGCAGTGCCCTGAAACCACTTTCATTGGTTGATCCGGTGTTCGGACTTGTCCACCACTGTATTCCCTCATGTTTCATCTTGCCCCCTTCATCTTCTCCCCGCCATTCCTCTCCATCGGCTTCTGCCAGGCTCATCCCAAGGAACATCTCAAGCTGCTGCCATTCACTGTCGCTTGGCAGATGCCAGCCGTCAGGACAAACACCCTGAACGCTGCCCGGTTTGATATCGCTCTCTGAATTAATATTCATAGCTGCCGGCCATGTGTAAAGACCGCCATATGTAGCCCCGATAGCGCCATAGTTGTCATACCAGCAGTATGCCCTGGTATACAATGAAAAGCTAAACCATGTGAGACGGTCCTCAACCCGCGGAATTATTGAACCGTCAGGATAACGGGTTACCTTCAGGTTATCAGCCATCCAGGTCTGATCACCAATAGTTACAGGATAATATATATTCTGGTCAATATCAATTATTGGAAGTATTAAAGTATCAGGTGTCGTAAATGATATCTCATCACCATAATAAGGAATTGAACTGGTTCTCGCAAAAGCCCTGACATAATAAGTTGTACCTGGCAAAATATCATATACCGTACTGCTGAAACTTCCCGTTGAGTTTCGGGGTCCTAACCGGATTAAAATTCCATCTATTTCAGGATTTACTGATTCAGACCAATAGAATCCATGCTCATTGATTTCTTCCTTCCCGATACTGACAATTGTACCTTTGAATATGTAAATACCTTCTGAAAAGATTTCTATATCATCTGTGGTAATTGCAAGGATATTTTCAGGTTCAATTTTTTTGCACCCGCTTACCGAAAAGAGAATGACAACTATTCCGGTTTGTATTATTACTTTAACACGATCCATCATTCAAAACTTTCCTCTTTATGCAAAGACCGCTATACCGAAGTAATTCCCTACCAGAATTTAAAATTGGATGATTTTACTCTATTTTTAACAGATCATTGTATAATTATGAATAAGATAGTGATTCCGGGTGCTGAAGAAAAAATCAGATACAACTCAATTCCTGGGCAGGTTGCCCGGCAATAATATTATCATCAACCATTGTTCCGGCAAAAGGTGAAAAGTCGTCAGAGGATTTGAATCCCCTCAGATCGGCTCCTTTTTTAATCGATGCACTCTTCACTCCTTTTATATGATCAAGACAGGCTTTTAACAAGGGCTCATTGGGATCACAAAACGGGAGCAACCTGGATGCATATTCAACGGCATTGATTTCTGGGGTCAGACCATTGGCAAAGTCAGATACGTTCTGAGAATTGGCTGTTTTAAAAATGATGGGCTGCATGGCCCATGAATGATTCGGATTGAGGATCCCCTCCTCGTCCACATCTGTGATGGTCCATGAACCGACATATTTCCCTGCAGTGTTAGTACCAACCTGGGTCACTGTCATGTAGGGCTTTAGTCCGTTAATCAGCAGCTCACTTGCAGAAGCACTTTCCGAACTTGTTATGAAATACACCTGACTTAATCCCAACGAATTGATAGGTTCTGCGGGCATCTTTTCCGTCTGGGAAATAGTACTGTAAAAGTAGTCGTTGAATACCTCATCCCCGTACTCTTCCTGGAAATAGGACTGTAACAGACTGTTGTACTGCGTTATGGAAAATATCTTCTGCGTATCCGTCGAATAAATCATGCTGCCCAGGTATTCTGCCGTCCTGACAACTCCTCCACCATTGTAACGCAAATCTATTATCAACTTTTCTATTCCGTTGCTCTTGAATTTTCCGAATACCTTGTTCAATTCAATATCATAGGAGCTATTGATTAGACTGTCATAGGAAGCAGTAAAACCATTGTATACCAGGTATCCTACTTTGGTGTTGTTGATAATCAGCACGGTATCAACGTAAACCGGATTTTCCTGCAGCAACACGGCAGTCATTGCAGCTGTCTTTCCGTTCACCGTAAAACTGCTCCCGTTGTTGGTTGCAAGTCCAAGGGTATAGCTTTTTAAAGTGAACAACAAGGTCATGTAATTGGTAACGGTAAGCTGTTCCCCGTTAACGGTCATAAACAGGTCACCTCTTTTCAGTCCAGCTTTTTCCGCAGGAGAATCCTTTAAAACATAACGTATTACTCCGATCAGATCATCACCTGACTCATTGAGATAATAAAGTTTGAAGTCCATCCCCATACTTTCTGAAATTGCATTTATCCAGTTTTCAATCTCCTCCGCACTATCAACAATAAAGGACCATTTATCGATTTTACCATACTGGTAAAGCAGGTCATAGAAAAGATCTTCCGGATCGGAATATTTATTCAGGAAAGCATTGAGACTGTCACTGTTTTGATATTTTGTATTATGGAAGGCAGGTACATTGGCCTCCCATAGATAATAGGTCGCAAGGCCATTGTAAATGAATTTGTTAACATCAGTAGCCTCCTTAATATCCGGAATTTCCGGTTCCGGCACCGGTTCATCCTTCTGACAGCCGTAAATTAACAGGCTCATAAGAAAGGACGATATGATCCATGAAATATATTTTTTCAAACTATCTTTATCTGATATTTTCAACTTCAAAAATAACACTATTTTAGCTAAAGTTTCATTATTTTTGTTAAAGGATTGAAAACATTTCAGCTGCCTCTTCATCATGCAAAAAAGTATTCATATTTTCGCTGTATGCCTGCTGTTCATTAGTTGCAATACAGTGAAAATAAGTCATTCATATCCATTTACTGTTACGGAAGCAACCTATTATTCCTGGTTTGCCAGTGAAACGGAGAGGGGAACCCGGATAAAAATTAGTCTGAAGGATGTAAGTGATGGCGTTATATTTGATTCCCTGGTATTCAGAACGATGAAAATACCGGTTATTACGGAAACAAAAGATGATATTGTTCTGGTGACAGCTGTATTGCCGGGGAATGAATCGGTCCTGGAGAACAGGGCTGTGACAGATAGTGGTCTCAACCGCCTGATCTATACATGGAAAGGGGAAAGATCGTTTTACGAAATAAGGAAATTTACCAGGGAAGATTCTAAATATCTGAAACGGGAATAGCCAGGATATCAAATCATTTTTTCTCAGCGGGATATACCTCATCATACTTTAAAATCTGCATGACCCGGGATGGATATAGGCCCTACGGAAAATCAATATACTCTTAAAACCCACACAATGAACAAAGCAATATTGACATTTGCCTTAGCCGGTCTGACAGTGCTTTTATGCAGCCAGACCAATATCGTTCCGACTGAACTTAATCTCGGCTTTGAAAAAGTCTCTTCCGGGCAGAAACTCCCTGATAAATGGTTCCAGTGGGGAGCCAATTATCTTTTAAGTATTGACACCGCAGTAAAGCACAGCGGCAATAACTCAGTGATGATCCATCCCTCGGAAAACAGAACCACGGGTTCTTTTGGATGCGTCGCCTATTCAATCCCGGCCAGGTACAAAGGTGAAGAAATTGAATTAAAAGCCTATTTGAAACTGCAGGATGTATCAGAAGGCACAATAGGTCTGATGCTCAGGATTGACGGTTCCTCCGGAACATTACAATTTGAAAATATGATGAACAGGAATATTGCCGGGACTTCGGACTGGACATTATATTCCGTGAAGTTGCCTTACCCTCCGGATGCCAGGATAATCTATATTGGCGCAATATTATCAGGCAAAGGACAATTATGGGTCGACGACTTTGAACTCCTGATGGATGGAGTAAGCATAGACAAGGTAAAACAGGTCCCAATGATTGAATATAAAGCCGACCTTGATAAAGAATTCGCCGGCGGATCGGGGATCCGGACATTGAATCCCACCGGACAGAACCTTAAGGACCTGAAAATGCTCGGGTTTATCTGGGGCTTCCTGAAATACTATCACCCCAATATAGCATCAGGCGGTTTTAACTGGGATTTTGAACTTTTCAGAATAATTCCAAAGCTTTTAAGTTCAGGAAATGAAGGTGAGAGAGATGCTGTTTTCACAGAATGGATAAATCAGCTGGGGCAGTTTGAATCCGGAAATGAAACCAGGACTGCACCAGGGGAAATAAAAATTGAACCTGATTTAGGCTGGATTAAAAATTCCGGTTTCTCTGATGACCTTTCCTCTTTGCTGTTAAAAGTTCAGAATGCCAAAAGAACAGAAAACCATTATTATATTGGTCTGGTCCCTGAAGCAGGAAATCCGGTTTTTAAGAATGAAAATGCTTATCCGTCAATGAAATTCCCGGATGCAGGGTACCGTATCCTGGCATTATACCGCTATTGGAACATAATTCAATACTATTTCCCTTACAAAAACCTCATTGAAGAAGACTGGAAAAATGTTTTGGAGGAATATATTCCAAAGTTTATTGGTGCAAAAAACGAAACTGAATATACTTTGACAGTTCTGGAGCTTATTGCAAGAGTACACGACACACACGCCAATATAAGGGGCGGCAGTAATGCTCTGGAGAATTACAGGGGGATTCATTATTCTCCGGTTGAATTGAAATTCATAGAAAACAAAGCAGTGGTAACAGGCTTCTATGATGATAAATTTGGGAATGAGACAGGGCTGAAAATCGGAGATATAATTTCAAAAGTCAACAACCAGCCGGTTGAAAATATTGTCATGGACAGACTGAAAATAACCCCGGCATCAAATTATCCCACACAACTGCGGGATATTGCTCCAACTCTGCTGAGAACAAATGACACATTAGTTAAAATTGAATTCATCAGAAACGGTACAAGGGATAATAAAACCCTGAAAGCATATTCTTTAAATCAGATCAATATAAGAAACAAATATCAGACTTCAGATACATGTTTCAAATTGATAGGGAAGGATATTGCCTATCTTAATAATGGTTCCCTTAAAATAAAATATCTGCCTGCGTTATGGAAAGCAGTGCGAAATACCAGAGGTCTGATCATTGATATCAGAAACTATCCGTCCGATTTCCCCATTTATGAATTGAGCAAATACCTGATGCCCAAAAGCACCCCGGTTGTTAAATTCACTAACGGCAGCATCATAACTCCTGGATTATTCACATTCGGAGGTTCTATATCTATGGGAAATGAAAATAAGGAATATTATCGCGGGAAAGTATGTATTCTGACAAATGAGATTTCTGTGAGTTCGGCAGAATTTCATGCAATGGCTTACCGGGCAGCTCCCGGTGCAACAGTAATTGGGTCAACAACCGCCGGAGCTGACGGGAATGTATCTTCATTCGGCCTGCCCGGAGGCATCGGTACAGCGATAAGCGGTATTGGGGTATATTATCCTGACGGAAGGGAAACTCAAAGAGTAGGCATTGTTCCTGACATAGAAATTAAACCAACTATTGAAGGTATCAAAAACGGGAGGGATGAATTACTGGAAAAAGCAATTGAAATAATCAATGGGCAACAAAAAGGCCTGAAATAATAATTGAAATAAAAGATCAGAAGTAATATATTTACCTGATGCTTTATATGTAAAAAAGACCTTTATTTTTCATGTTTTCACCTGTGCCGCATAGATTCAGAACTTTCATCTCCTGGTTAATGGTCTCATGCCTGATAAGTACGACAGCGCTGCAGGCACAGATCCTGAGAGACTCAGCTTCCCTTAATCTCCTTAAACAATGTGTTGATGATATTTATGATTTTCGCTTTGATGATGCGAGCTTATGCTTCACAAAAGTTAAACAAGTCATTTCCGGAACATCCGGTAGTATATCTGGTGAACGGAATGATAACGTACTGGAAAAATTATCCCCTGATCCCCTCATCACCGGAATGCAATTCCTACGAAAACGACCTGCGCAGTTGTATCAGTTTATGTGAAGAAAGCTACAATCAGGTTGACTATGCCGAATACTTGCTGGCCAATCTGGGTGCCAGGGGAATGCTGTTATTGTTTTATGCCGATAATGACCTCAGTGAAAACGTATTCCCTCTGGCAAAAGGTACATATCGGTATATCAGGCAATGTTTTGATTATTCCTCTTTTTATTATGATTTTTATTTTTTTACCGGACTCTACAATTATTATCGTGAAGCGTATCCCGACACGCATCCTGTCTACAAGATCCTGGCATTTCTTTTCCCTAAAGGCGACAGGGCAAAAGGTCTCAGGGAAATGCAGATATCTGCTCAAAATTCGATAATGCTGAAAGGAGAATCGTATTCTTTTCTTTCGCATATTTATATGCACTATGAAAACGACTATCAGCAGGCTTATGATTTCAGCAAATCTCTTTATGAGTTGTATCCTTCAAACCTGCAATATCTCGGTTCGTATTTAAAAAACATGTTCCTGACAAAGAAGTATGATGAAGCTGAAAATATTATCAGATCATCTGAAGGGAAATTGATGAATTCCTACTTTCAGGCTCAGCTTACAATTTTCAATGGCCTACTCCAGGAAAAGAAATATCATAATTATGCTCTGGCTAAAAAACTTTATACCAAAGGAATAAGTGACATGGCACCTTATGGCTATTATGGCAATGACTATGCTTCCTATGCTTATTTCGGTTTAAGCCGTATCAGCGACATTGACGACGACAAATCGGGCAGGAAAGCGTACCGGAAAAAGGCAATCGAAATGACGAATTACAAAAAGGTTAATTTTGATGATTAAGGGGTAATTCTGTATTATCGCTTCATTCTTTTTTCGCAATATTTTCGAGCAGACTTTTTATGTCGTCATTCCCCGCATAATCAAGAGCCGTTTTACCTTCACCGGTCCTAAGAAAAGGATCTGCACCCTTATTTAATAGAACAGATACGATATCTGTCTGCCCATTTATGGAAGCTACCATCAGGGCTGTTATTCCGTTACTTCTCTGCAAATCAGGATCAGCTCCTTTATCAAGCAAATGACCTGCAATTTTTGTATTTCCGTTTTGTGAAGCTATCATCAGCGGAGTGAGTCCCGCAGATGATTGCAGGTCCGGATCTGCACCTTTATCGAGCAACAATTTTGCAACCTCAGTCAAACCTTCCTGAACAGCGATTATCAAAGCACTTGCTCCATCGTTCCGCTTCAAATCTGAATTTGCTCCCATGTCCATCAACAGGTTTATGGCATCTGTCCGGCTTTTTATTGAAGCCCATATCAGTGCTGTCGATCCGTCAGCAATCTGCAGATCCCGGTCTGCTCCCTTTTCAAGTAATTGCTTCACGATATCTTTATTTCCCATATATGAAGCCCATATAAGGGCCGTGGAACCATCTGCACACTTCATATCCGGATCTGCACCAGCATCCAGCAATAGCCTGACAACCTCACTATGCTCGTTGCGTGAAGCCAGGATCAGTGCAGTTGCGCCTTTGGTACCCTGTATATCCGTCTCCGCATCTCTTTCAAGCAATAGTTTTACTATCTCAGCATGCCCGTTCAATGAAGCCGCTATCAGGGCATTTGTTCCGTTGGTTCTCCTCATTTCTACTCTGGCACCCTTGTCAAGCAATAGTCTTACCACTTCCGTATATCCATTCTGCGAAGCCTGCATCAGTGCTGTTGTATTAAAAACTATCTCCTGCAAATCGGGATCGGCTCTTTTATCCAGAAGCAGCTTTACAACACCCACATGTCCATTCTGGGATGCCAGCAACAGGGCTGTCAATCCATTATTGCTCTGCAAATTAAGATCTGCCCCTTTGTCAATCAGTTTTTTGCACAATTCCGTATAGCCAATTTCAGAGGCATACATTAACAAACTCAAACCACTCCTGTCCCTGTAGTTGACAGAATCGATATTCCGGGCTATTTCAAGGGCATCTGTGAGATTGTTTGCGTTCAGGGCTTTAATTAATTTTTCGGGTTGAGTTCCTGTCTGTGCCTGAATCGCATTTAAAAAGATTAACATCAGGATACCAATCATTTTCGCTGAAACAAATATTTTCATCTGACTGGGTCTCGTCTTATATGAAAATCCCATATTGGCAGGAATCATAAAGGTGACGGAAGTTAATACAATAACAGACACAAATCAAATAAAATTGTCATTGGCTCCAAAATGATGTAATTTTATTCCTGCCTGAGAACATAATAACTTTTAAGAATCCAATTGGCCATGAAAACGATATTTTTAACACTGTTATCAGGACTTCTTGTTCTTCCGGATCCCCAGGAAACAATATCTTTTATTAAAGAAAACTCTTCCGGGATTAAAGGGAGAATGAGCAATAGCATTTACCAGCAGGAAAAGGAGCAACTTGAAGACCTTATAAGTATCCTGAATCTGGATGTTTTTGAATACTATAATCTCAGGAACCTGTACAATACCAGCTCCAGAAGGGAAGAATACACCGGATCGGAAGGCTTTAAAACGCAGTATTCAAAATTAAAGGAAATAAGGGATCAGCTGATTTCCGGAACTTATCATCTGGATTTTGAACCCGACTACCAGGCTGAAAGAAGTATCGGTGTCAAATATGATCCGGACAAGAGGAGTATCTCTGTATCAAATGATGTAAGCCTCAGCATATTCTACGACAGACCGGGGTATCATCCAGTTTGATCAGCTTTTGTTTGAATGTCCGCCAGGCATGACAGTAACCAAAAGAAATGTAAACTATGCCTGCGTAGATGTAATTGAAGAAACAATATCATTTGAACTGCCTGATGAGGTTCTGGCTTTAAAAATCCTGGAAAACAAAAATCACCTCAGGCTTATGTTTGTTTTTAATTTCACGGGCTCTTTTTCAACGCTGGGAAAGACAGTAAATCTGACAGCTTCCGACTTTTCGTTTACGACTGATCTCCGTAAGGTAATTATCTACAATTCAAGTACGAATGAAATTTATTCCACTTACCAGTAACATTTGAATTTTATACTGTGATAAGCAGAATCTGGCATGGTGCTTTCGCGGTTCGACGAAAAGTCGCAGCATTATGAAGTCAGAACCGACGACCTGAATCTGACCTCCTGAAGTAAATAAGATCAACGTATTATAAAACGTATTATAATACGTATTATAATACGTTGATAATCAATTATGAATTTTATTTGACATGTATCCCTTTCTTTCCTAAATTTATCATAATTAATTACGGGTACAATGGCAATCTGGTCATCTGAGATAAAAGAGCTGGAGAAACTTCATGAATCCTTTAAAGGTCAGCTGCCCGAGCTGGAAAAAGAACTTGAACAACTGATCAAATTCGATGATCCGAACGTAATCCTGCTCTATTCAAGGAGATGCCTTGAAGTGATATTGACTGACCTGTGTGAATGTGAACTCAAAAGACCCAGAGGGACTGAGCCTCTCAAGGGGATCATCGACAAGCTTCATAAGGAGCGTAAAGTCCCGGATCACATTTCAACTTCAATGCATGGATTGAATGATCTGTCGACCTACGGCACCCATCCAAAGGACTTTGATCCCGAACAGGTAAAGCCTGTTCTTATTAACCTTGACATAATTCTAAAGTGGTATTTGAAATATAAGGGTATCGGATCGGTTGTAAAGCAACAACATGAAGTTCAACCGATCGAAATTAAACCGGAAAAATTAAAAAGATTTACAGTTACAAAGAAATCCAATAAAATAAGAACACTTCTCCCTGCATCCATAGTTATATTGGGGGTATTGATATTTTTCGTGAATCGCAATTCCAGAATAAAATGGGCAAAAGAGGAAGCTCTGACCCAGATAGAACAGCTTATAAATGAGGAAAATGTTGCAGCCGCATTCAGTCTGGTTCAGAAGGTAAAAAAATATATCCCGGATGAACCGAGATTCAAGGAATTGTCGTCTTTGGTTACCTCTGATCTGACCATCCTCACTGATCCTCACGGAGCTGATATTTACATACGGGAATATCTGGATATTGAAGGGAAATGGAAAAAACTTGGAAGAACACCTGTGGACAGTATAAGAATTCCCGGTGGTTCTTCATTCTGGGGTGCAAATTCATTCTATCTGATAAGATTGGTGAAACCGGGATTTGAAGATATTCTTGCAATGACATCAACTCTTCCCGGCTCATTCAGAACCTCATTTAAAGATACTTTATACAGAAAATTATTCAGGCAGGGAGCAATTCCTCCGGGTATGGTCTATGTGGAAGGATTAGGGAGAGAGGTCCTTAGCGATTTTTATAAAGAAAAACTCGGATTTTTCATCGACCGTTATGAAGTGACAAATAACCAGTATAAACAATTTATAGATAAGGGGGGTTACACGAATCCGGACTTCTGGAAACATGAATTTAAGAAAGATGGAAAGGTTATCAGTAGAGAAGAAGCGATGAAATTTTTTGTAGATGAAACCGGAAGACCAGGACCAAAAACCTGGGTTGCAGGTCAATATCCGGAAGGGCAGGACGATTATCCGGTCTCCGGCATAAGCTGGTATGAAGCAGCTGCTTATGCAGAATATGCAGGTAAAAGCCTGCCCACTTCAGCACATTGGTACAGTGCATCCGGTAATGATTTTTTAAACCTTACATTTATTTCTAAACTTATGTTAAACAGTAACTTTAATAATAAAGGTCCGGAACCAGTAGGGAAATATAAGGGGGTGACCAGCTTTGGCGCTTATGATATGGCGGGAAACATAAGGGAGTGGTGCTGGAACGAGACACCTGCCGGACATATAATTCATGGAGGTGCCTGGGATGATGCAAGTTATTTGTTCTATGAGATAAGTCAACTCCCATCCTTTGACCGGTCAGCAAAGAATGGCTTGCGCTGTGCGCTGTATATTGATAAGGAAAAAATTCCTGAAAGGACATTTGAAATAATAGATTACAGTGAAGATACAGATTATTCAAAAGTAAAACCTGTTGATGATAACATCTTCAAAATTTACAAAGAACGTTTCCTTTATGACAGTTCAGCACTTGACGTCATTACTGAAGAAACGATCAGGAGCTATGAAAACTATACAATTGAGAAAATTACTTTTAATGCTGCTTACGGGAACGATAGAGTGATAGCATATCTTTATTTACCAGATAATTCATCTCCTCCTTTTCAGGCACTTATTTTTTATCCCGGCCTTAACGCCCTTGCTGAAACAAACCTTCTTAAGAGTATTGAGACAAAATGGCTGACAGATTATCTTGTAAAAAATGGAAGAGCTGTGATGTGCCCCGTTTATAAAGGAACATTCGACAGAATCAACGATAAAGAGCGTGCCGTCCTGAGCGGTCGGCAATTAACTGACTGGGTTATCAAATGGGTCCAGGATTTCAGCAGAACTGTTGATTATCTTGAGACCAGGACTGATATTGATAAAAATAATATTGGGTACTACGGAAGCAGCTGGGGAGGTGCAATGGGTGGAATAATTCCAGCTGTTGAAGATCGTCTGAAAGTAAATATTCTGATTGTTGGAGGATTCTATGGAAATAATGAAGAGATGGTAAGTTATGTTCCACGTATAAAAATTCCAACGCTTATGTTAAATGGCAAATACGATGCTACTTTCCCTTTAGAATCATCAGTTTTACCATTCTATGATTTTCTTGGCACTCCGGAGAAAGATAAAAGAAAAGTTATTTATGATACAGATCATTATATCCCAAGGAATGAAATGATCAAGGAGGTGCTGGCCTGGTGTGACAAGTACATGGGGCCGGTAAGGCCAAAATCAAATGTGCCGTAGGCACAGTATAACGACAGGAACATGTTTGGTAAATGATCTGCATCAATTACCGTTGGCTGAAGCCGACGGCAATTGAATAAATCAAGATTGATCAAACTTATTTACTATCAGCTTCCTGCCCGACTCCTGGTGGATAACCTGCGGCAATTGAAATATTTGACTTGTATCCCATTCTTTCCTAAATTTATAATAATTAATTACGGGTACAATGGCAATCTGGTCATCTGAAATAAAAGAGCTGGAGAAGCTCTATGCATCCTTTAAAGGTCAGTTCCCGGAACTTGAGAAAGAGCTTGAACAACTGATCAAATTCGATGATTCGAATGTAATCCTGCTCTATTCAAGGAGATGCCTCGAAGTGATATTGACCGACCTGTGTGAATGTGAGCTCAAAAGACCCAGGGGCACTGAACCTCTCAAGGGGATCATCGATAAGCTTCATAAGGAGCATAAAGTGCCGGATCACATAGCGACTTCAATGCATGGATTGAATGATCTGTCGACCTACGGCACCCATCCCAAGGACTTTGATCCCGAACAGGTAAAGCCGGTTCTTATTAATCTTGATATAATTATAAAGTGGTATTTGAAGTATAAGGGTTTCCAGGTGGTTGTTAAACCTGAGCAGGAGGTTCAGACTATCGACATTAAACCTGAAAAAGCAAAAGTAGCTCCGGCTGTAAGAAGAACTCTCATTTTGAGACCATATATTCTGGTCGCCATTATTTTACTCGGAGCATTATTGTTTATTCAGAACCGCAACTCCAGAAAAAAATGGGCAAAAGAGAAGGCTTTGACAGAAATCGAACAGCTGATAAATAAAGCAGATATTGCTGCTGCTTTCAATCTGGTTAAAAAAGCAAAAAGGTTTATTTCAAAAGAGCCTAAGTTCCAGGAATTGTCATCTTTGGTTACCTCAGATTTAACAATTGTGACTGATCCTCCCGGTGCTGAGGTTTATGTAAGAGAATATTCTGATACTTCCGGAAGATGGGAAAAGCTGGGCAGAACACCTTTAACCAATGTAAAGATACCCGGATCTAAAACCTTTTGGATGATGAGAGCATTTTACCTGGTAAAAGTAGAGAAAGAGGGATTTGAAAATATACTTGCTGTTACGTCAACTTCAGTAGACTCTTTACACAGAAAATTATTCAGGCAGGGAACAATACCACCCGGGATGGTGTATGTGGAAGGACCTGACGGATTTTTCATTGACCGCTATGAAGTGTCCAATAAACAGTATAAAGAATTTGTGGATAAGGGCGGTTACAGGAATCCTGACTTCTGGAAACATGAATTCAAAAAAGATGGAAAAAGTATCAGCTGGGATGAGGCAATGACTTACTTAACTGACAAAACAGGCAGGCCTGGACCTTCAACCTGGATTGCAGGAGATTATCCAGACGGGCACGATGATTTTCCTGTATCAGGCATCAGCTGGTACGAAGCGACTGCTTATGCAGATTATGCCGGTAAAAGTCTGCCTGCTATAAACCATTGGTATAATGCAGCCGGGAGTGATTTGGTATTTCAGGCTAAAATAATACCTGTCAGTAACTTTAACAATAAAGGCCCTGAAGCTTTGGGAAAGAATAAAGGTGTAAGCGGTTTGGCGCCTATGATATGGCAGGGAACGTTAGGGAGTGGTGCTGGAATGAAACCCCGTCCGGACATGCCATTCGTGGAGGTGCATGGAATGATGCCAGTTATCTGTTTGACTTTATAGCTCAGGCCCCGTCATTTGATCGCTCAGAAAAAAACGGTTTTCGCTGTGTCCAATATATTGATAAAGAAAAAATTCCTGAAAGCACCTTCCTGCCGGTAAGTTATTCTGAAATGCCTGATTATTCAAAAGTAAAACCAGCTGATGATAATCTTTTTGCAGTAAATAAAAACCAGTTTCTTTACGATAAGACAGAATTAAATTCTAAAATTGAGGCAACTGATACAAGTAATCAGGACTGGACCATTGATAAAATTACATTTAATTCAGCTTACGGGAAAGAGAGAGTGATCGCATATCTTTTTCTGCCTGCTAATACGTCTCCTCCTTTTCATACTCTGATTTTTTTCCCGGGTAAGGGGGCTACATGGGAACCAGACCTGGTTAAAAGCACTGAGACGAAATGGTTGATCGATTATATTTTAAAAGATGGCCGGGCAGTGATGTGTCCGGTCTATAAAGGAATGTTTGAAAGAATAGATAATCAGGAGCCTGTTGTTTGGTCAGGACATCAATTAACAGATTGGATTATCAAATGGGCAAAAGATTTCAGCCGCTCAATTGATTACCTCGAAAGCCGTTCAGATATTGACTTAAATAATCTTGGATTCTATGGTTACAGCTTCGGAGCTATGATGGGTGGCATAATTCCGGCCATTGAAGATCGTCTTAAAGTAAATATTCTGATTGTTGGAGGACTGCGAGGAGATGGTACAATGGTTAGTACCGTTTCAAGGATAAAAATACCTACACTTATGTTAATTGGTAAATATGACTATACATTCCCCTACGATAAATCAGCAATACCTTTCTTTAATTTTCTCGGCACACCAGTACAGGATAAAAAATTGATCCCTTATGATACAGATCATTATGTCCCCAAAAATGAAATGATCAAAGAGGTGTTGGCCTGGTGTGACAAGTATTTCGGCCCTGTAAGGCCAAAATCAATTGTGCCGTAGGTCCAGCTCATTTATAGGAGCATCCCATGATACATGAATACTACATAATTGTTTGGGGCTAAAGCCCCGAAAGAGGTGGGGAAGGTCTCTTTTCTCCGCCTTGAAAGGCGGAGTTTGAAGATTATATGAGAGGCTCAGAACTGAATAATGAAAATATAATGACTTCCTTTAACTACGGCCTTCAGGCCGTAGACAGGCGATATAATACAATGCGGGCTTCAGCCCAAAAAACATAGGGACTGAAGTCCCAATTTAGAGGGAACATCTCTTACCGTCAGATGAAGCTGACGGCAATTGAAGAATTCAAGATTGATCAAACTTATTCACTATAAGCTTCCCGCCCGACTTCTGGAGAAAAGCTGGTGGCAATTATTTTCACTTTGCCTGCTGCCCTCTCTTTACTATCTTTACTATAATTATCAACGACTTATAATAATCATCCTTTAATTAAATGAAAAAGCTGACTGTTGTTGTTTTTTTATTGCTGGTTATACCGGTATTCTTATGCTGTAACCGCAATCACGAGAAAATCAT
>CAWHGX010000036.1:0-124448 GCA_963828775.1 uncultured Bacteroidales bacterium
TCCCGCATAAGGTAGAAACGTGTCCTGTTAGGCTTCCGCTAAGCCCTCCGATCCTGTCAAGTACATGGATCCCATGCGCAACGCATGTATTCGTTTTAAGACCCCTGGCAATCTTCCTGCTATCCACAGGATCACGTTTGTGTAAATTTTCTTTCTGGGTTGCAGGTATGTCAGCAGCGTTTATTACCATATTTTTTATCCCGAGTTCATTAAGTCTTCCGGTCGATACCATATCCGCAATAACCTGCTTCATAAGCACTATGATAGTTACCTCCGAAAAAGACCTTTGAAGGTATTTTTGCAAAGCTTCGGGATCAGGAGGTTGAGTAAAGGTTCTGTGTTCCATGCCATCGACAATGATGGTAACGCTCCAACTCTTCTTATGAACATCCAGTCCAATGAAGAGTTCCTTGCCTGTGAAATCAATTTTTTCTGTAACTTGTGTCTGCATAGTCTCTTTGTATTAAATGTTAATTTATTTACGAACAATAATTTACAAGAACTATTGATATCGTACAAGAGACTATGCTTTTTTCATAAGTGCTAAAGGTAAGTTGTTTGTCACACTTTTTGCTCTTACTCCTGCACCCTAGACAAATTCTTAATGGCTGTTGCGCCCGGACACGCACATCTGCCCGCTATTAAATTCCTACACCTTGACTAATTTCTGCCTCCGAGACAATTTGTACCGTGACACTGCGCCAGTGCACGCCTGGACGGCAAAAAGTGCACCATGCAGCCCTTAAGGCTGCCTCTGAGTGATTCCGGCGCGATTCGAACGCGCGACCCACAGCTTAGAAGGCTGTTGCTCTAATCCAACTGAGCTACGGAACCGGTACACCGGCTGCAAAAATACATTATTTTTCAATTTTAACAAGTAATAAACATCCCCCTATCCCACTTCAAAGGGGGAATTGAGTAATGTACAACCAGCACCAGCAACAAGCAACCAGTAACGAGTAACAAGTAACCATATTAAACCATCAGACCGATTTCATATAATTCACCAACCCCTTTTTATCAATTATTTCCCTGAGCTTTCCTGTCAGCGGTTCAAAACCGAAACTTTCTGACCCCAATCGTTATTTCACCATTCTCAAGGCTGATACTGACATTATCACCCTGTTTGTAAGCCTCAACAGCCTCTTTGTGAACTATCAGGACCAGTCCCTGATTTATTGATGACCGGTAAAAGATCCGGTTGACAGATTTAACAATAACTGCTCTAATTCCAGCATATGCCAGTCCTACTGAAGGATGCTCCCTTGAACTGCCGCATCCGAAATTATCTCCTGCTATGATTATATCACCAGGCTTGACATTTGATCTGAAGGAGGGATCAAAATCCTCAAAAAGATGAGGGATTATTGAAGCCGGGTCAGAGCTTAAAATGTTATAAGTGTGCTTACCGGCAAACATCTGATCGGTATTCAGATTGTCGACATCCGAATAATTCCAGACATTCCCGGTCTTCCTGTTTTCACCCGATCCTTAATGACCGTTGTAATACTCTGTCACTGCGGAATAAGGATATTTAAAATTCTCAGGATTCATCACGGGGATCTGTTATTACACCCGTAAGAGCCGATGAAAGCGACCGTGGCCGGTGAAGCAAGGTAAATACTTGCCTCCTTGTTCCCCATCCTGCCGGGAAAATTACGATTGGCTGTTGAGATCAACAGTATGTCCGCTTGCCGGAATTCCAAGCCCTGTTCCCAGACATGGCCCGCACGATGGTGTAAGAATATTTGCTCCTGATTCGATCAGAGTTGAGATCAAACCTTCCCTTATTGCCTGAAGGAAGATCGCATCTGATGCCGGAATGACATTCAGCTGGAATCCTTTCTTAATCTTTTTGTCCTTCAGTATTCCTGCAGCAATTCTCAGATCCTCTATCCTTCCATTTGTGCAGGTGCCGATCAGTCCTTCATGGACCACTTCACCCGGCAACTTCTGATACTGTTTTGACATTGTCGACATTATGAGGGGCTGCCACAACAGGCACAATTTCATCAAGGTCAATATCTATTTCACGAAAATAGACTGCACCTTCATCTGCCCAGACACCGTCTATACTTTCGGAATGTCGAGTCCAAAGAAACTCCCAGTACTTCGTCAGCCGGGAAATACTGCATTTTTTGCACCCATTTCTGATGCCAGGTTTGCCATTGTCATCCTGTCGGATATCGTTAGATTTCTGACTCCTTCGCCATGGTATTCGACCGACATATAGTTTGCACCGTCAGATCCGATCATCCCAATTATCCAGAGGGCGAGGTCCTTTGCTGACACATTGGCCCTGAGATTCCCGGTAAGATTGATTTTGACTGATTGAGGAACCCTGAACCATGTCTCTCCCTTTTTCCAGATTCCAGCCGATTCAGTCCTGTCGATACCTGCAGCAAATGCATTAAAAGCTCCTGCAGTGGACGTATGACTGTCACTGCCTACTATCAGCATACCTGGTCTGGCATGATACGACATAATCTGATGGCAGATACCTCTTCCTGCATCGTAGAATTTAGTTATACCCTGATTTGAAACAATATCTCTTATTTCCTGGTACTGATTTGCCAGTTTTGCATCGGGGGGAGGAGCATTATGATCAAGAACCACGAGCATTTGATCGGGATCTGCAACTTTCACTCCACCCATTTTCAGGAATGTTTTATAGATACTTGCAGTGTTATCGTGGGTAAGAATTATATCGGGCCTCGCAAACACTATCGCTCCGGCATCTGCTCCAAGGATTTTTTCAGCGAATGTTAACAATTTCATGATGATCCTTTTTGTAGGTTAAGCGAACCTGTTGTTAAGGTTAAAGAAGTCCTCCGTTCTTATATATTTCATATTGCACTTCAGAAAAGGGTTCTGCCGGTATACTCTTCCCGGTTCTCAGGTTTGTAAGTTCTCCGTTCTGCAGGTTGATCCTGATCCGGTCTCCTTCAGTTACATCTGATCCTGAGATATTCCTGCATGTCAGTATAGGAAAAGCGGCGTTCACAGCATTCCTTTCATAGATCGCCCCAAAAGATTCCGCAACAATTGCCTGAATACCCAGGGAAATAAAACAATCCACAGCCTGCTGCCGTGAACTGCCTGATCCGAAATTCTTACCTGTGAGGACAATATCTCCGGGAAGAGCCTTTTTTGCAAAATCCTCAAAGCCAATAAGATTATCAAATGTATACTGTCCCATTTCCTTGATTTCCGTTATCGACAGATACCTGTTATGAAAGATCATATCAGTGTCAATATTGTCCCTGTTAATGATCCAGACCCTGCCTTCGATGACAGCCGGCCTGTCAGTATCGGATTTAGACCGGGGCGTTTTTATTGCAGTTTCGGCCCGGGAAGCCGTAGAAGTGAATACTGCAGGTTTGTCAGGAATTCTGTCAGGTGTGGTTATGAACCCTGCAATTGCTGAAGCCGCCACAACGTCGGGAGAAGCCAGAAAGACACTTCCTCTCCCCTGTTTACCGGGAAAATTCCGGTTACCGGTGCTGATGGTTACTTCGCCCGGGCCGTTCTGACCAACCTGGCCGGCTGCGCATCCGGCGCATCCGGCATTGGAAACCAATGCTCCTGATTTCTTGAATATCTCAATCAGACCGTTTGCAAGGCACTCTTTCCAGATCGGGTCGGTAGCAGGCACAATTTTCAAAACAACTCCCGGGGCAATTTTCCTTCCATCAAGAATGCTTGCTGCCTTCCTCATATCCTCCATTCTGCCGTTGGTGCAGCTTCCAATGAATCCTGAATCAATTTTCTGTCCGTAAACCTCTGCCACGTTAACCACATCATGCGGAGCACCCGGACGGGAGACCATTCGCGTGAAACCTGACAGATCAATCGCGAAGCTTTTGGCATATGATGCGTCATTATCTGCATAGACTGGTTTAACCTCTTTTTTTGAGCGGATTGAACAGTATTCAATTATCTGCGCCGATGGAGCAAAGAGGATTATGATCGCTCCCATTTCAGTGGCCATTGATGAAATTGTGATTCTCTGGTCGAGAGTCATTTTTTCAACCGCCTTGCCATAAATTTCGACAGAATAACCGAGAAGGGAATTTGCACCAAAAGTGCTGAGAAGGTTCAGAATGATATCCTTTGAACTGATTTCATCAGGCAGATCGCCAATCAGATTGATCCTGACCGTTTCAGGCACTTTGAACCATAACTTTCCCTTGTTCCATGCCGATGCAATATCCATATCTCCCATTCCCTGGCCGAATGCCCCGATTGCCCCGAGAATATTTGCATGGGAATCGGTTGAGATTGCGGTTGCTCCCGGGACTACAATTCCCTCATCAATAATTACATGTGTACCGATCCCGGCATCGATATCAAAAACCCTGATTCCGTTCTTGCGGGCAAATGTGCGGCAGATGTGCTGGTTGACTGCATATTTCTGGTCCGATCCTGTGGGATTGCAATCGAATGTGAAAAATGTTCGTTGAGGATCTTCTATCTGCAGTCCGAAATCATTTATGTTTTTTACAACATTAGCTCCGCCAAAATCGCGTGCAATCCTGACATCGATCATTATATCCAGAATATCACCGGGCCTGACTTCAGCATATTTGGAGTGATTGGCCAGGATCCTTTCAAGCATGGTCATTCCCATAGTAACTAAATGATTAATTAAATGCCAAAATAAATAATTACTGCAGAGGTTATTTGAACTGGGCTCTGTAATCTTTTGGAGCCAGGCCTTCAGTTTTACGGAACTGCTTGTTGAAGTTTGAGATGCTCGAGAATCCGCACTGTTCAGCAATGTCATGTACCTGGTATTCGGTTTCACGGAGCAGGTGACAGGCTTTATTCATCCTGACCCTGTTAAGATATTCAATAAATCCCGCACCGCAGTTCTTCTTAAAATACCTGCTGAACGCAAAGGGGCTCATATGTGCTATTCTTGAGATCTTTTCAAGTGTTATGGACCTGGAATAATTTTCCCGGACATAGTTATAAACATCTGTCATTTTTCTATTTCCCCTTTCATCAAATGCCTGTTTGTAATTCTCCGAGCAAAGAACAGTTCTTCTTTTCAGACGAACACAAGATTTTCAGGACATTAAAAAGACTGATCATTTTATCAATTCCCTTATTTCTGACCATATTGAGCAGATATACCTCAGCTTTTTTCGCGTCTTCCACCGAAAATGCAAGTCCCCTCTCCGAATCAATGAGCAATTGTCTTACAGAATGCAGTTCATGCTGGGCCAATAATGCTTCACCCAGTGATGAAAGCCTGAAATGGAGCATTATTCCCATATCTTCCGGTAGTGATGCATTATTCTTATAATAGTTCCAGCAATGTGGAATGTTCCCTCCTATCATCACAAGGTCATATTGGTCGAACAGCTCAACACTGTCGCCAACAATACGGGTCCCGTTGCTTTTGGTATTCAGGGTGATTTCATATTCAGGATGAAAATGCCAGAAACTATTTGTTTCTGAGATAAACTCAGCCCTGAATCCTCCGCTGTCGTCATAATTAATCTTTTCAAGTTCAGCAACCATGATATGCTAATTATTAATCAGGCAGGTTAATATCAAATTTAATTAATATTTTGTCATCATCCGGTATGATTTCGTCAATTATTAAGATAATTTCATCAATATGCCGCCAGCTTAACCGTAATATTTCATTTTATATTTTGATTATTAATATTATTTTTTATAAATTTGTTCCAAGCTCATGCTATTGGTATAAGAGGAGAAAAGCAAGGGTTGAGAGTGGAAATCATCAGGATTGTATTGCAGACATTGACTTTCACATCTGGAACCTAAGGATTAGCGCCAGCTTACCATGGTTCCGTCCTTTTATCAGACAGTAGACACGGGAATTATCTTACTAATAAAGCCCGCTCCCTGATTTCCATAACAACCCTTTCTCCTCTTATTTTTTTTTACGGGCAGTCGGATCATGAAACAGTCGACCCATGAAAACTTACATCAGAAGAAGAGAAAAGAATGAAGATCTGATTGTTTTCTATGGCGGATGGGGCACTGATGAAAATGTATTCGCTCCCTTATGCACAGATGATTTTGACTTCATTCTTTTTTACAACTATTCTGCAGATGAAGCACTGGTCCTTCCCGAGACAAAAACATATAATTCAATAACTCTGATTGGCTGGTCATTGGGTGTCTGGGCTGCGGAATATCTTGTCTGAAAGGACAGGTATAAAACCGGATCTCGCTATTGCCGTAAACGGTACACCTGTACCTGCCCATGATCGTTACGGGATTCCTCTCAACATATTTGAAGGAACCCTGAATAATATCACCGAGGCTAATATGGGAAAGTTCTACCTGAGAATGTTCGGTGACAAAAAAACATATCTGCGCAATATTGACCGTATTCCTCACAGATCACTCAAATCGCTGAATGACGAGCTCAGATGGTTATACAACCGGATAATGGAACAGAAAGAACCTGGTCATCAGATGGGATTATGCAGTGACAAGTGAAATCGACAGGGTTTTTCCGGCCAGAAACCTGAACAACTACTGGGAAAAAGAAAAAGGAACAATTCATATTGTATTGCCGCTTCCTCATTATTTTTTCCACGAATGGCATTCGTTCCCTGATTTTGTTGAATTTGTCAGGAACTACAGGAAAGCAGGTGCAAAGCATAAAAAAACTGTCCGGTCACCTGATAAATTCCTGACCAGCTGACTTTTGAAATTCAAGATTTTTCAGAGATCTTTTATCAGGATATTGGAATCAGATTGGGCAACAAGCTTGTCAAATTTTTCCAGCATCGAAGTTATCTTGTTGAATTCGTTGCTTTTGACAAAAATCTGATGTACTGATCCTTTTCTTTCAAGCCGGTTCAGGACATAACTTATTGATAATTTGTTAATGTCCATGGCAGGCTGGTAGAGCCTTTCCTCATGTTCATTTTCATGGATTACCGAGACCAGCCCGGCATTGTTCAGATCCTGCAGAATATCCCTGACTAACCTTACCGGGATCTTTAGTGTCCCGGAAATATCTTCAGCGGTGATCGGTTTTTCACCAATAGTAAAATTTCTGATTATCATGTTCATGATCATCAGGACAAGAGCTTTTTTCTGGTATTGGCTCACATTAAGTGCTTCAGATTCATACTCATACCTTGAAACATTCTGATTATGCGAAAGAAAGCTCTGCTCCCAGAAGAACAATTATCCAGCTGCCCTGAAGCCATAAAATAAAAAGAGGAATTGCTGCAAAGCTTCCGTAAATAGAGCTTAATTTTGATATACCAAACTGCAGATCAATATATAACCATTGCAGAACCTGAAGAATTGTTCCTGCAATTATCCCCGACACCAGGGCGGGCACAAACTTCACTTTAGTATTAGGCATTATGATAAACAGAACGGTAAGAGCAAACCATGTCAGCAGGTAAGGAGCAAATTTTAGAAGAAAGTTGAAAATTGGTTTGAAGAAATCAAGGATGGAGGATTTTGTTATAAAATCTGATAAATCCAGGACAGTTATGCTGCTGGAGAGTATCAGGAAAACCGGAGCAATCAGCATTATAGTCAGATAATCGGTAAATTTCCGGTACCATGGCCTTGACGATCCGATCTGCCAGATATGATTAAAAGAGCTTTCTATCTGATCGAGCAATGACATTAGCTGACCAGAACAGAATTATTACTCCTACCCCGGCAATAGGACCTCCCCTGGTCTTCTGAAGGGCATTCGTGGCTACTGTCAGCAGCCAGTTCAGAACTTCAGGCTGTGTCTGAAATTCTTTTGCAACCAGTTGCTCAAGATTCTGGTCCAGACCAAAACCTTTGGCAATAGCAAATGCTATTGCAACAACAGGAATTATCGAAAGCAGTGAATAGAATGTAAGTGCAGATGCCCTGAGCTGAACTTTATCATTCATAAATCCCCGGGCAGCAAGAACAATTATTCTTAACTGTCTGAATATAAATGATTTGCTTCTGGAAATATCAGACAGTGATGTATGCCAGATGGCATCATTGAGACGCTTGCTTTTTTCGAGTATCCAGGAAACAGGATTTGTCATTCTTTTGTCTAAAACTCTCAGGGTCAAATATACAAAATACCATAAATAAAAATAATTGCTATTTTTCAACCAAAATCCTGATAATGAAAATTGAGATATCGGAATTTGCAGATGGAGCCAGGCAGGCAAGAGGATTAGCGGTAATAATCGATGTGTTCAGGGCTTTCTCGGTTGAATGCTATGCATTCGATTCAGGTGCTGTAAAAATCATTGCCACAGGTGAAGTGATGGAGGCTTTTAAATTGAAGAGACTTTACAAACAGGCAGTTCTTGTCGGAGAAAGGGAAGAAAAGAAAATACAAGGATTTGATTTCGGAAACAGTCCGACTGAGATCTTAAAAGCTGATCTCACGGGAAAGATTGTAATCCACACCACTACTGCCGGTACCAATGGGCTTATCAATGCCAAAAGAGCGGATATTACCATTGCCGGCAGTTTTGTCAATGCAGCAGCTGTTGCAAAATACATCAGGACTCTTGGTCCGGAGCAAGTTTCCCTGGTAGCAATGGGTTATCGTGCAAAACAATCAGCAGAAGAGGATCTGTTGTGTGCAGAATATATTAAATCATTAATTGAAGGCAAAAAAGCAGACTTTGAGCCGAAAATATCCGATTTAAGGCTGACAGCAGGAAAGCGTTTTTTCAAACCGGAAAATATTGACTTCTCACCGCCTACCGATTTCTTTCTTTGCACAATGACCGACAAATTCAATTTTATACTGAAGGCCGTACCCAGGACTGACGGAAATATTGATATGGAGCGGATTGATATTTAGATTATATCAGGAGGGATATTGAATATTGGTAAGATCTTTCTTCTCCGGTGTATTTCTCTATATGTGCAAAACATGCTGATCTTGTATAGCTTAAATAATGTCAGGGATACTTTTGAAGAATCAAGGCGTATTTCCATCTTGTCCCGGTAGCGGATAAAAAAACCTGCAAAGATCCTGGTCAGGTGAAATACTTTCAGCCACCAGAAAAGACGAAGCAAATTGACAGTTGAAGAAAAGGTCTTCTTATCGGTGACATTATCATAAAGCTTACTAAGATTTTCAATACTGGATTTTGTCTTGGTAAGGAATTCCTTGTTTGTTTCGAGGCCTTCATGGACCAATCCATTATCGATATGCAATACGTTGATCCCGGCTTTTTTAAGCTGATAGCTGAACAATGTATCTTCGTGGCCATACTTCTTCAGCTCCTCATAAAACCTGAACTTTGAGAAAATCGACTTGTCAATCAGTACGTTGAAGGTTGAAAAACTTGCATGAGGGTGTTTGTTTCTCTCTCCTGGTTTTTGTTGTTCCTTTTTTCTCCCGTATTTCCACCTGAGGGTCTTGTCCGGATCACCGGGCGGACTATCAGTGTATAATATTCCACCGCATATTACCCTTTCGGACCCAATATATTCAAGCCATTTATTCAGGAAGGTTTCAGCAGTTCCCCGTGTCATTGTATCTGCATCAATGAACAGGAGTAAATCTCCCTTTGCTTCAGTGATCATCCGGTTTCTGATAGCTGCTCTGCCAATGTTCTTTTCAGAAGAAATTACCCTGACGTTTTCCGCAGCCGCTGATTGATATTTCTTTTTGTATTCTTCAGAAGATCCGTCATCGCCAATGAGGATCTCACAGAATTCCTGAACACTTGCCATTCCCTCCCTCATACTGTGAACAAGTGCAACAATATCAAAATCATTCACCGGAATCAGGATGGAGATCTTCATTCAGGAGGAAAAAACAGGTTTAATTATTCAAAAGTACAACATATTTCCAATATTCCTAAAGTCAGCCTTTGGCAAAGAAATTGCAATGACTATTTTTGCTATCCATATTCTAGCAATTCTTGAAAATGAGAAAATTGATTTTTTGCTTTATTCTGATATCATCGGCTTTCTGTTCCACAGGACAGATGAAAAACGGGTATGAAATTAAAGTTAATATCGCGGGAACTCCGGGACTCAACAGTTTTTCTTGCATACCATCTGGGCGACAAACAATATATAAAAGATACGATTAATCTTGATAAAGAGGGCATTGGTGTATTTGCAGGAGAAGAAAACCTGCCTCAGGGTATCTATATGATCGTCCTTCCGGGAAAGCAGTACTTTGAGATTCTTGTTGCGGCCGACCAGTATTTTTCCGTATCATGCACTTTCCCGGATTATTTTAATACTCTGAAATTTGCCGGATCAGATGAAAACAGTGCATTTATAACTTATCAAAAACGATGGATCGAAATGCAGCGGAAAGCTACGGGAATTAATAAAAGACTTGAGAATAATAAACAAAATCCGGATTCGCTGAAGCTTCTTTCAGATATGCGAAAGAGTCAGGAAGAGTCGATGAAATCATATTTGCGGGATGTAATCAGGGAAAACGACAGAAATCTCCTGTCCGTTCTTGTCAAAGCAATGCTTCCTGTTGAAATACCACCTGTTGTTTTGCCACAGGGAAGCAAAAATCCTGATTCCACTAAATGGGTCATGAATTATCTCAGCAATAAAAATCATTTCTTCGATAATATTGACCTGACGGATGAACGTCTGCTGCGGACTCCAATTTTGCAGGCCCGGCTGAATACTTTCTTTACCAATGTTCTGATACAGTCGGCGGATACAATAAACAGGGAGATTGATAAGCTGATTGACAAAGTTAAAGATAATTCCAAGATCTATCAATTTGTTTCGGTCTATCTTTTTAATCACTTCAGGGAAAGTGAAATAATGGGACATGATGCGGTAGTGGTAAAACTGGCTGATGATATTTATCTTTCAGGTAAAGCTGACTGGGTGACGGCGGATTTCAAAGACGATCTGAGAAAACAGGTTGAGCGGATAAGACCCAATCTGATTGGGAAAAAGGCTCCGGATCTTGTGATGAATTCCTACAAGGGAGTATTTGTTTCGCTATATGATATAGAGAAGGAATTTACTATTCTCTATTTCTGGGAGCCGGATTGCGGTCATTGTGCTGAAGCCACGCCGAAACTTAAAACATATTATGACAAAGCCAGGAACCAGGGAGTTGAAGTATTTACAGTATGTACAACCGGCTGAGCGGGAAAAATGGGAAAAATATGTTGAAGAGTAATAAGCTTGACTGGATAAACGGATGGGATCCGGAAAGGAGAACAAATTTCGGGTATTACTATAATGTGGAAACAACGCCAATGATATATATACTTGACAGAGACAAAACCATAATTGCCAAGAAACTAAGTGTTGATGATATCCCTTCTTTTATTGACACTTACAGGAAGTATTTTAAGAAGTAAATTTTTCCTTCCTGATCCAGCTGACAAGACCATAAATGGAATTGAACTCATTTATGGACCAGGGTGTTCTGCATATCCAGTTTGAATCAGGCAATGAAGGCACTTCCACCTCAATTGCCGATTGTTGATCACCAATCGCATATCCTGCCCTGATAAGAGCCTTTTCAGTCCAGAATTTCCGCTCTCCTTCTCCTTTTACAATTATCCTGCCTCTTTCAATATTCCGGATATTAAAGCTGCCATCAAGAATGTTGAATTTTACTTTTGCTTCATCGAAAAGTGTACTGAAGGTCCCTTCCAGCATCAGATCCTCAGGTGCTCCTTCGGAAAGGCCGTTTTCATTCAAAACCCATATCTTGTCTGCCTGACTCAGTGCCATGCTCAGGTCGTGAGTCGAGAATATTACAGTTTTATCCCTGCTGGTTGTCAGTTCATGCATCAGATGGATTATTTCAAACTTACTGCTGATATCAAGAAAAGCTGTAGGTTCGTCCAATACCATTATTTTAGCATCCTGAGCCAGAACCATTGCGATCATAGCTCTCTGGCGCTCCCCGTCGGATAGTTCTGTAACATGCCTGTCTTTGTAATCTGCCATTCCGGTTTTTGTTATGGCCTCCATAATTACCTTATGATCAGCAACATTTATTCTGCCAAGCCAGTTTGTATAGGGAAATCTGCCAAGCGAAACAAGGTCATATACCTTCATATTACTGACCTTAACTATTTCTGTTGAAATGTACCCTACTCTCTCTGATAGCTGAATCCTTGAATATTCCCTGATATTTCTGCCGCCGACAGTCAATTCTCCGCCAAGCTGGTGCTGTAGACCGCAGATCGTTCTGAGAAGGGTGCTTTTACCAACCCCATTCTTCCCTATCACGGCAATAAGTTCACCTTCGTCAACCTCAGCCCGGATAGGTGGAAGCAGGACACGCCGTGAATTTACCCGAAATAAATCCTATTTCGAGGAGATTAAATGATAATATTTTTTTTCTTTCGCCGGTCATCAGAATATCTCCCTGTATTTTTGGTCACGAAGGATAATCCAGATAACAACAGGAATGCCAATTAAAGCTGTTACTGAGTTGACAGGCAATACATTGTCTGATCCCGGCATCTGCGAAATCATGTCACTTATCAGCATTATTACAGCTCCAATAAGAATTGTTCCCGGTATCAATATTTTATGATCGGATGTCCTGAACAAAATTCTGGCAAGATGAGGCACTGCAATGCCAATAAATCCGATTGGTCCGCAAAATGCCGTGATAGTACCTGCCAGGATACTTGTTCCGGCCATAATAATAATGCGCGACAGTCGGATGTTGAGACCTATGCTTCTGGCATACTCCTCCCCTAAAAGCAATGCATTGAGCATCTTTACTGAGATTAAGCTTACTATGAGTCCCGGCTGACACCGACACCAGCATTACATTTAACTGTGAGGAAGTAAGGTTGCCCAGACTTCCCATTGTCCATATTATATATGTCTTAAGCATTGTTTCATTGCTGAAGTATTGCATAATGCTCACCACCGCAGAAATCCCGCTGGCAAGCATGATCCCCAGGATCAGGACAGTCATTATATTTTTAACCCGTGATGAAATGACCATTACAAGTATCATTACTGATCCGGCACCTGCCCAGGAAGCAGCAGCAATCGCCCAGTTTCCGATCCCCCTGATACTATCGGGTGCAAGATTTGATGAGAATCCCAGTATAACGAACGCTACCCCGAGGCTTGCTCCTGAACTCAGTCCAAGAACATATGGCCCCGCCATCGGATTCCTGAAAAGTGTCTGCATCTGTAATCCGCTTATTGACAAGGCCATGCCGACCAAAAGTGAGGTTATTGCTTTTGGCAATCTGAAATGAATAAGGATCGTTTCAGTAATATCGCCGGTGTCATTGAAGATTGCCCTGACTATATCAGCTGGCTTAATAGTGACAGATCCGAGAAATAGATCGAGCAGGAAAAATATAAGCAAAAGAATTGTCAAACCGGCAAAAATAAGTCTTAATCTGTGCCGGTTTAACGGGGAATAACTTGATGTTTGTTTCTCTGCTGACACCAGGTTCTTCTTATTTTACTTTTTTATAATAATATAATTCTCTGTCAGGGAAGAGTCCGGGATGCAAAATAGCAGCAATATCTTTAAGGATAACTTGCGGATTAAGTGAACCTCTCTCCCAGTAATCATTCCCGCCATTTGCATTAGTTCTTTTATTATTGTTGAACAGATTCCCGTTCTTAAAACAAGGAAGTCCTGCAAGTCTTGCGTCAATAGATAATATTTCGTCCCGGGTGTTAACGGTACCGGTATTAAGCCAGTAATCAGCTGACAGGGCTTTAATATAGACATTTTCGAGTCCCACAGGCATCGAAACAGATGATATTGTGCTATGCCATAGATAATCTCCTCCTGCATCCTCAATCAGCCCGGAAACATAGGAATTACCGGGAGAAATATACCAGGTATCTTTAAAGGGAAGTCCAAGCAGGACCTTCGGTCTGTTAATAGTATGTGCTTTCACATACGATTTAATAAGATTATATTCATCCTCAATTATTCCGAATATTGAGTCAGCCATATATTCTTTGGAGTAGAGCGCACCCATCAGCTTGATCCATTCAGCTTTGCCAAGCGGATCAGTTTCAAGATAATCGGCATTATACATGATCTTAATACCAAGCTCTTTTAATTTCCCGATATATCCGGCTGATTCACTGCCTATACCATATACCATGACCAGATCAGGATCTAATTTCAGGATCCGTTCTTTGTTCAGATTATCATCATAGCCAATCTCAAGAATATTCCCATTCTCAACAGATTTTAGAAGTTCACCGGAATATAAAAATCTGGTACCTGAAAAACCTTTTACTGTTCTGATTTCATTCAGCGCGGATATCATTGCGAGGTGAGTAGTCGACATGCAGATTATTTTTCTTACAGGCACTTCAATTACCTGCGAAGTATCGATAGAGGATGGCACCACTTCTCCCCTCGGAACCAGGAACCATTTCTGCACAATATTACTTGCTCCCTGCCAGGGATCAATTACAGACAGCTGCGAATACCCATTCAATTTTTCTATTTTAAGTCTCTTCGCATAAGATATAATGGGATTTTCAGCTAAATCCGGCTTTTTGCCTGTCACCGTTGTTTTTCCTGAGCAGGAAAAGAGTAAGACAGACATAAAAACGACTGTTTTTAAGGCATGCCTGTACAAAAACTGGCGTGTATTAGAAGTGAAATTCATTCGGTATTGAAATCCGGATTAACCTTAAAGCACATTCCCCCGGGAATAATATCAGCCTGCATTGAAGATATAAGACCGCCATCGCTGCTGAATCTTAAAAGACTGCCTGAATGCAAATAATCAAAAACGTCTGTTACAAAGATCTCATTATTGACAGGGCTGATGCCTATTTTGTAAAAAACATGGTCAAGTTCCGGAATAAAAGCCACGGAAGGCAGATCGGATGCTTCGATATTCATACGTCTGACACCATTGTGGAGATAATAAAGCACTTCACCTTTTTTATCAATTTGCAGGCAGGTAGGGGAATCAGTAATTGAAGGGAAAATAAATTTCTTTTCAATGGCATTGGTCTGGGTATTGATCCTGACAAGTTCGGCAAAGTGATCTCTTTTCCAGCCGCCATTGCAAAGGACCCATAGTCTTTCATTTTTATCAATTACCATACTTTCAGGTTCAGTTCCTACTTCGATTGAATCAGTGACCTGATTAAGCAAGGTATTGATAACCATGATCTTATTACCTCCTGTCCAATTTGCTGCATAGGCAGTTGAATACAGCACTGCTATTGCTTCAGATGTTTTTTTCAGATTGATATAACCTGAAATGGAATTGGATGACAGGTCGATGATTGCCAGCGAATCCGAATACAGGCTTGTAACATATGCTTTCGTCTCGTTTATAAATGAAATATACCGGGGCGATACAAGCCCATCGATGATGGCAACAGATTTCAGGTCATTCCTGCTGACCACTTCAATTTTTCCTGAATTATTCACTACAATATAAGCGTTATTACCCTGTATAGTCATGGAATATGGTATATCTCCCAGTGGACGTTTATTGATATCGAGAAAAACATGATTGAATATTTTCAATGAATCATAGGAAAAGAATGAAAGAGAACCATTGCCCGATCTGAAATTGCCTTCATTAAGGACAAATACTCCCTGTCCTGATAAATAAGAATCATTTACATCAATAATTACCGGATTGAATTCCCTGATGCAGGAGTTCGTCAGCAGTGATACAATAATTACAAATATTGTTTTTTGCATGTTTTATTTGATAAACTGAAAAATTACTGAAAACATGTAACTTCTTCCCGGCATCGGATAATAAGCAATATTCTGATAATTGACGTCAAAGATATTTTCAATTATGAATCCCATATCATAATTAGTATTTCCTGCATTCAGTCGGATCCCAAGGTTAAAATCACTTATTGAATATTGCGGAAGATACTGGGAATTATCCGCGTTAAGAAACCTCCTCCCGGTGTAGCTGGTATTAAATATTGAATAAAATTGTTTCCAGCTGATTCTCAGAAGAGCATTGACCCGGTTCAGCGGTATGTAAGCAAGCTGTTTCGCGGCTGAACCTGTATTACTGGTGATTAAACCAGTATTTGTTGCTCTTGTCAAAGAATATCCTGCATTTAACAGGGCGCCAAATGCTGAACCGGTATAATTAATATTGATTCCCGCTTCAAGTCCGGTCGTTACAAGATTACTTATGTTATCAGCTTCCCAGTAGGAAAAGTCACCGGGATGCCATTGGATCATATTGCTGATGTAATTCCTGAAAAAAGTTATATCATTTTTTATACTGAAAGATTTTGATAAAGGTTCAGTCATTTCCCATGTGATTTCAGAGGAATACCCGGTTTCATTTTCAAGTTCAGGATTTCCGCCGGGCGACCAGTACATATCATTCAGAGTAGGGATCTTTGAATTCTTCGAGAAACCTGTTTTGATCAGATAGTTCTTTTCCCGGAAAGGCTTGATTTCAGCAGAGGCAGAAAAATCAGGGGTAAGGAACTTGCTGTTCTGCAGTATCTCCCTGACAAGAAGTCTGGCGGCCAGCCAATGCGTGATATCAGCTTCAGCCAATCCATCAACCGAAGCTATGTTTCTGATTTTGCCCCCGGCATAATTATTAGTATTTACGATATTCAATTCGTTATTTAAGGCAATTTCAACTTTTAGTATTTCATTGATTCTGTGCACAATATTGTTTCTCAGTACAATTCTTTTTGAAAAATTTCCGGATTTCACAGATGCTATCTCATTTGTATATTCCAATTTATCGGATATGAACGCAGCGGTGAAATTCAGGTCTGTAGGTCCTTTTGAGAATCCATATCTGATCAGTGCACGGATTGACTCATCATATTGCTTTTCAGGTGGATTCATTGTCGGGCTGGTGATCGGTACCGGCAGATTCCTCGAAGCTGACTGGTACCAGAACCTTGCAGAAAAGGTGTGCCGGAGCTTTCTGTAGTACAGTTCCTGGATAAATCCTCTCTGACGAACCTCACTGTTTTTCCTTGTTTCCCAAAAGGGAATCTGACTCGATATACTATTTAAATAGCTGAAATTGTTATCGGAGTTTATATAAAAAGCTTTTGAAACTGACTGAAAACCGGCCTTCCCTGCTTTGATCTTTACCAGTCCTGAATGTGTGCCAAAACTTCCCAGGCCCGGATTAAGATATATCAGAATCTGATCATTCCAGTCAGGTTTTGTCTCAAGATCAATCACACCTCCAAAGCTCCCGCTGTTAATACTCATTGAGCCGCCGCCATAGAAAATATTGATATTATCGATGAAACCTGCCGGAATAAGCGAAAGATCAAACTGACCGATCATTGGATTATTCAGATTTATATTATTCCAGGAGATCTGTGTATGACCCGGACCTGCGCCCCTGAAGGAAGGTGTAGCCAATCCGCCCGATCCATAGGTTTTTATATAGATCCCGGAGTTTTTGGAGATCAGGTCGGCCAGTGTATGGTGATTATAGTCCTTAATTAAGGATGAATCGAAATTGGTTATTTTGAATCCAATATGTCGCTGGTACAACTGTTTCCCATTAATTTCCACCTCTTTTATGAGGATCGTATCATCCTGAAGGGCTATTTGTCCATGCAGATGAAGGGAAAAGAACAGAGCAATATAAAAAACGACAGTTTTCAAAATCAACTTCAATTTTGAGCCGCCGGATTTGAAAAGGTGGGAATCATTTTGTGATCCTATGCTTCTCCTCCCGAAAGCTTTGAACATATAATTGTCTGGCAGGTCTTCTGACTTATCCCGGTCTTAAGAAGCCTTCCCATCCTGTTTTTGTCTCAAAAGCCGGACAGTGGCAGGTATTTCTTAAGACCATCATCACGCAAAGCGTGACCGGGCATCACAGCAGCGGGTACTGTCGCGGATTCAAACCGCATTCCCTTTTCATTGCAACGAATTCATATCATTGCAACACCAAAACTGATCAAAGGTAAGTTAATTTTTAACAAAGACAATTGACAGATATCAACAATTGTTCATAAATGAACAGAGGATATTATTTAAATTGTTCCGCAGGAGTTTCTGATGACTAATTCAGGTGTGATGTTTACCTGCCTTTTATATTTGCTTTTGCCGGAGTTTTTTACTTCAGACCATATCATGTTGGCCACTTTTAATGCCATCCCGGTCAGTGGTTTTCTCAGGCAGGTCACCGGAGAAAACATCAGATCAAATCCTATTCCTTCCTCCATTGAGATAAGGGCAATATCCTGGGGAACGCGAAGATTCTTTTTCCTTAACAACAGCATGATCTGATAAACAAGTTCAGCATGCAGAATGACCATAATTTCAGCACTGTATGGCGGCCGCATATATTTCTCAATCTGTCCTGGTTCAATTTCGTTACCCGCACCCATATACTCAAATTCGACAACATCAGGCTTGTTCATCCCGGGCTTTTGTTCGAGCGCATTTTTCAGGAACTCAATAACCGGCTTATCTTTGTTGACGGAGCTTTTATCGGTCGCAATCAAAACATTTTTATAACCTAATTTCGAGATATGATCAGCAACCTTTTGTGATCCTGCAGCAATATCAGTACAAACGGTATTAAGGCGTAGCATCCTGACTGATTTCTCGAGCAGTACGAAAGGATAGCCGGTTGACCTCAAAGAACGGATTGTATATTCATCAGCTGCTTCCCCGACCAGGATAAGGCCGCTGTAGAATTTCCCGAAAGCACCTACCAGCCTGTTATATCTTCTGTCATCCGGATCTTTGGAAATTATCGAGAATCCAACTCCGATGCTCGCAAAAGCTTTCTGCAGGAATGGGGTTATCTCATATATGAACGGATCATGAAGTGAGGGAACAATCATACCGATAACTCCCGGTTTTTCCTCCACGGGAGAGAGTTCATGGCGTTCTTTCAATAAATCGAAATATCCCATTTGTCTTGCCAGCGCAAGCACCTTTTCCTGAGTATCCTTACGTATTCCATGCTGGTCAGCTTTATTATTCAGCACAAGTGAAACCAGTGTACTGGAAACACCAAGCCTTTCAGCTAAATCTTTATTTTTGACTTTTTTCCCCATTTTCCCCTAAAATTGGAAGAACTAAATTAAAGAATTTTTTATATGAGGAATATCTATTTAAGTATTTTTAACTTAAAGCAGATTAAAATAGTCTGATGCCTGAACTTTTATAATAATATTTAGTAACAAATCCTCTAAAATTACAAGGACTTTCTATCTTTTAGGTGGTTGAATACCCCTTTGTTTTGCTGCCTGTTCAAGCCGTTGCTGCCATTTTGATTTTTTCACCGGCTTTTTCTTATTCTCTTCGAGGGTAGCCAGTACCTTATCTGCATCAATGAATCTTTTTGACACAATGTTCTGGAGGTAAGTCAGTATATTGGCAAGAAAATAATAGTAAGTCAGACCTGAGGACCAGTTGTTCAGCATTACCATAAACATGACAGGCATCATGTACATCATCATTTTCATGCCGGGCTGATCCGATCCCGGCGATGATCCTGTCATTTTCATTGTAAGTATTGTTGAAGCAGTCATCAGCAATGTAAAGAGACTGATATGATCCCCATACATCGGAATAGTGAAGGGAAGTTTTAGTATTGAATCATAAGTTGACAGGTCAGTAGCCCACAGAAAATGTTCCTGCCGCAATTCGATTGACACAGGAAAAAACCGGAACATGGCGAACAGAATCGGCATCTGAAGGAGCATGGGAAGGCATCCTCCCATCGGATTAACACCTGCTCTTTTATAAAGATCCATGGTCGCCTGTTGCTTCTTCATTGCATCTTCCTTTTTAGGGAATTTCTTGCCAAGTTCATCGACCATTGGTTTCAGCACCTGCATTTTAGCAGTCGACTGGTATGATTTAAAAGTAAGCGGGAAAAGTACTATTTTTATAAGAATAGTGAGAATCAGGATAATTATCCCGTAACTGGAGATATATTTTTCAAGCCAGTTAAATACAGGAATTATGATGAACCTGCTGATCCAGCCAATTACGTTTCTTCCAAGAAACACAATCTTTTCAAGCTGAAGTCCCTCTTTTCTTAAGGTAGAAATATGGTTTGGACCATAATACAGTTTCATTCCTATGGCTGTCTCCTTACCGGAGTTAAAAGGTACACCTACCTCGGAAGTATAATATCTTATATAATCTTCTGATTCAGGGGTTTTAGTCGATGTAACAGTACCGTTCAGGAAAAAATCCTTGCTTATAAGCACAGAAGAAAAGAACTGATCCTGAAATGCAATCCAGCTCAGTTTTGTAGGAATATCAGCCTTCTCAACATCCTTCTGCTGACGCAACCGGAGACCGGTAACATCATCCTGGTAATATTTATATTTTATTGATGTGTAATTTTCTTCATTCGGTCTTCCCTTTTCCTGCTGTGGAATATACATTCTCCAGTCGAAAGTGAGACTATTCTGATTTGAAGCAATAATGTTTTCCATCGATTTAAATGTCACATCAAAGTCAATCATGTACTTGTCCGGAGCAAGGGTGTATTTATATTCAATATATTTATCCTTATCAGCCATCAACCGAAGGATGAGACTCTGAGGCTCCGATGTAACCATGATGGACCTGCTTTCTGACACAGGCTCAAAAAAGAGGTCATTTGTCTGAACCGCTTTATTATCAGAAGTATAAAAATTGAATCCGAATATTGTAGAATCTCCTGAGAATAATATGAGTGGAAGCGAATCGTATGTCCTGTACTCTTTGAGACGGGCAGAAAACACCCTGCCGCCTTTAGGTGAAATTTTAAGCTCAATTTTGTTATTCTCCAGCGTAATAAGGCTGGTATCACCTCTGACTGCTCTTCCGAATGCACCATATCGGCCGGAATCAACCTCACTTACTGCAGGTTCAGATATTAATTTCTCAGGTTCAGCAGCCTTTATACCGGTGGAATCGGCTTTTTCCGGAGCAGGGGCAAATCCCAGCAGTTGGTTGATTTCGTTTACTTTTGCAACAGCATCAGGATGATTTGGCTTATAACGCAATGCATTGATATATTCGGCTCTTGCATTTTCCATATCCCCTGCTGCATACATAGAATCAGCAACTTCCATCACTGCTTTATATGATTTATTCATCCGGCTGCCGTTATATACGCTGAATCCGATTATTATTGCGATAATCAGGACCATGCCGGTTATTTGATTCTTATCCATTCCTTGATAATAGTTTAATAATACTTACGTTGCCGCCCTTAATCTATACAGGCTTTAATGAAATTCACAAACAGGGGGTGCGGATTAATGACAGTACTGCTGTATTCAGGATGAAACTGAACACCGATGAACCATTTATGAGCAGGTATTTCGACCATTTCGACCAGGTTTGATTCAGGATTGACACCAACCGGGATCATTCCGTTCTTCTTAAAATCATCATAAAACCGGTTGTTAAATTCATATCTGTGTCTGTGTCTTTCAATTACTTCAGATTTCCCGTAAATTTTGTATGCAAGAGAATTTTTGACGATCGTGCATTTATACGAGCCCAGCCTCATTGTTCCTCCTTTATCTGTTACGCTTTTTTGTTCCTCCATAAGATCGATGACAGGAAATCTGGTTTTCTGATTTATTTCAGTTGAATGTGCTCCGTCAAGATGCATCACATTTCTTGCGAATTCAACGACTGCACATTGCATACCCAGGCAGATCCCCAGAAACGGAATGTTGTTTTCCCTCGCATATCTTGCTGAAATGATTTTGCCTTCTATCCCGCGCGAACCAAAACCAGGAGCAACCAGGACACCTTTCATATCCCTTGAGCATTTCATTGACATTCTCATTGGTTATCTCCTCCGACTGAATGTATTCGACCTTAATTTCACATTCATTCACAGCGCCGCTTTGAATAAATGATTCAGCTATTGATTTATAGGCATCCGGGAGTTCGACATATTTACCGACAAGTCCTATACGTATAAAATGTTTCGGATTCTTAAGCCTTTTCAGAAATTCCCTCCATTCGGTAAGCGGAGGTTCCTTCGATACCGGTAATGCTAATTTTCTCAAAACAGTCTGATCGAGTTTTTCCTCCAGCATTTTAAGCGGCACCTCGTATATGGTTGACACATCGACAGATTCGATGACCGCATCTACTTCGACATTGCAGAAGAGAGCAACTTTTCTTTTAATATCGCCTGTTATGTTCCTTTCTGTCCTTAAGACCAGTATTTCAGGTTGAATACCTGCTTCAAGAAGTGATTTCACCGAATGCTGGGTGGGTTTCGTTTTTAGTTCCGCTGAAGCAGAAAGATATGGAACCAGGGTAAGATGGATGACAATGCAATTCTGGGAGCCAAGTTCCCATTTAAGTTGTCTTACAGATTCTATATATGGCAATGATTCAATATCACCGACAGTCCCTCCTATTTCCGTAATAACAATATCAAATTTATTCCTCGATCCGACAAGTTTGATCCTCCTTTTTATTTCATCTGTAATATGAGGTATAACCTGAACGGTTTTTCCGAGGTAATCTCCTCTTCTTTCCTTTTCGATAACCGTCTGATAAATCCTTCCTGTTGTAATATTGTTCGCCTGGCTTGTCGGTACGTTCAGAAATCTCTCATAATGTCCAAGATCGAGGTCTGTTTCAGCACCGTCAATTGTGACATAACACTCGCCATGCTCATAAGGATTGAGGGTTCCGGGGTCAACGTTGATATATGGATCAAGCTTCTGGATAGTAACCGAATATCCCCTTGCCTGGAGAAGTTTTGCCAGAGAAGCAGATATAATGCCCTTACCCAGGGAGGAGGTTACTCCTCCTGTAACAAAAACGTACTTGGCTTCAGCCACTTTAGCGGAGTTCTTAAGTTATATTATTGATTTATATATAATTAATCATCAAGACCCGATTGGTCTATCATCTTGACTTTTTCTTCGAGTGTCTTGATCATTTTCTTTGCGTTTTCTATTTTCTCCTGGACCTCTTTGATCATAGTATCGGCATTTGGAGATTTGGCAAAGAATCCGATATTATTTTCCCACAGAACTATGTCACTTTCAAGCTGTTTGATCTTGGTATAGAACTTGTCCCTTTCGTTCCGGACTTTTCTTGATGCCTTGGGGTTTGATTTGAGATTATCAAGCTTTGTTTTGTACTTCAGGATACTTTTATCTTCATCGGCAATCTTCAGTCTGTCGAACTCTTTATTAAGGGCATTCCTGTACCTGTTGGTTATTTCTTCTTTTTTATTGAACGGGACAAAACCGATTTCAGTCCATTTTCTCTGCAATTCCTTGAGTCGTTCAAAAGCTGACTGAACATCAGTTCCCGGTTCAAATTTCTCAAGTTCTTCAATGACAGCAATCTTGGCTTTTAGATTATCCTCATATGAAGTATCCAGGTTTGCAAAGAATTCAGCCTTTCTGTTAAAAAAATGATCACATGCTTTGCGGAATCTCTTCCAGGTCTTTTCTGATTGTTTTCTTGGTACCGGACCAATATCCTTCCACTCCCTCTGAAGCCTGATAAGAGCATCAGATGTAGATTTCCAGTCGGTGCTTTCCTGGAGCGATTCGGCCTGGATGCATAATTCAGCCTTCAACTGGAGGTTATTTAATTGTGTCTCTTTATTGTCTGTGTAAAAAGTCCTCTTCTTTTCGAAAAAGATATCACATGCTTCCCTGAATCTCTGGTATACTTTATTGTTTTGTTTCTTTGGAGCAAAACCGATAGTACGCCACATTTTCTGCAGGGCCACTATCTTGTCGGCCCTTTCATCGAAGTCCCTGAAGCTCTTTATTTCCAGTAAATTAATAGCTTCGACCTCCTCGCAGAGTGCCAGCTTGGCATCAAGGTTTTTCCTCTGATCATCTTTTTGTTTTTCAAAGTACTCATGATGCCTCTTATTAATCTGAGAGGTTGCTTCTTTGAATCTTTCCCAGATCTCATTTTTGGATTCCGGTGGAACAGGGCCGATTTCACGCCACTGATTATGAAAATCCTGGAGTAATCTGAAAGCATTTACCGGATTGGGTTCAAGCAAAAGCTCCTCTGCCTTTTCACACAACTGAACCTTTATCTCAAGGTTTTTCTTAAGATCAAGATCGCGAAGCTCTTTGTTTATTTTAATATAATCATAGAAGACCTCAACACTGTGGTGGTAATTTTCCCAGAGGTCTTTTAATGAGGCCTGAGGCACAACTCCAACCGAGTGCCATTCATTCTGCAGGGAGCGAAAATCATGAAAAGTCTTATTTATTGATTCTTCACGGTTGACAAGATCCTTTATCTTGTCAATAATATCATATTTCTTTTTCAGGTTTTCGTATTTCTCAACTTCCTGAACTTTGGTATAATCATTCTTTTTCTCCCTGTATTTATCCAGAAGTTCTTTGACCCGATAGTCGAGGGGATCAACCCATATTTTGTATTCTTCGATTTTTCCGCCGCCCTCCAGGTATTTGCTCTTCCGCTCCTCAGTTTCGTGCTTAAGCTTTTTGTAGAAGAGAGTTTTTATCCTTTCAACATCGTTACGGATCTCAGAGGGAGGTCTGTTTTCAATTATCAGAGCAAGTGTTTCGACAAGCTCATTTTTCGAGAAACCAGAGTAATCCACCGGAGGAAGTTCAATCTCTTCCGTTTCGTGAGATACCCCGGATGGTGAAATGTTTTTTTCAGCGGGAGAATCAATGATCTTATCTTCCTTTATTTCACTCTTCTCACTTACAATTTTTACATCTTCTTCAGTAATCTCCTTTTTAACAGAAGTATCATTTTCTTCTGCTTTATCAGTTTCAGGGTTTTCTTCAGTACCGGCAGCATTCAATTCTGCTCCGTTCTGTTCGTCCCGAACAGAGTCTTCCGGATTTTCTTTAATCATAATCAATCCTTTAAGGTTCAATATCTTCAAAAGTAGACCTCTCCATGCCAGGGCATGGATTTTTCAGAGTACGAAAATATTGAATTATTTATTAAAACTCAAAGATTTATATAAAAATAAGAGATTTGCCGATTCGGAGGGAACGAGCTTAAATCACCGGGAATGAATCCTGATATAAATATATGTTTTCTTTTATGTCCGGTTTAGTATTGAAAGATAAATAATATATTTGAAAACAATACTACACTATTTTCATTATACATCGTTCGAAAATCAATCCAGAATGGAAAGTAAAGATATTCTCGTAATTGTACTGGTTTTAGCCGTATTTGGATTCAGCATGTACAGGAAATATATGAAAAAGAATAAACCCGGTCAATATAACCAGAAGCCCGGTTCCACGGATTCATCTTTTTCATCTGTCAGGGAAGATGACTACGAGCCCTATTCGAAAAAATAAATTAACCTTTATTCCTGGATATCAGGTATCGGAAGGGATTTATGATTTTCTGCAGTAATCGTAAGTTATCGGTTATAATCTCTGCCGTTCCCTGCATGTTCTGTGTAAAATCAAGTTTCTTCCCATACAACGTTGTAAGGCCTGAAGGCAGGTTTAATTCGATAATGTAAGAACCCTCTGAAGGAACCAGTGATTTCGATTTTACTATACCTCTCACCATTCCATATTCCAGGTAGGGATAACCACTAAGCTTTATGTTTACTGCCTGACCTGGTTTTACCTTGCCTGAACGGTTCATCCTGAGGTTGATCCTTCCAATAAAATCGCCGGCATCCATAGGGACAATACTTAACACCGGCTCGTCTTTGTTAACAATCTGGTTTTCGCTCCAGAACTTTGTGAAAGTAACAATGCCGCTTACCGGAGAAATAAGCAGATATGTATTCTCCCAGATTTTTATTTGAGCTTTGAGATTCAGAAGTGACTCATTCAGGACTGAATAGTATTTTTCCTTTTCCTCCAGCTTTTTGATCCTGTAATCCTGCAACAGTTGCCGTTTTTCTGCAAGCTCTATTGATTTAGCTGTATGATCAAGACGAACCTGCTGAAGTTCTATATTTAACCGGATAAGCGACTGGCGCGATTTCTCCAGTTCACTTTCGGAATAAACACCATTCACATACAATACAGAATCCCGACTATATTTTTTTGCTTCGAGCATCTGGTTTTCCGAAAACAGTTTCTCCTTTACTTCTACTCTGCCAATATATGTCAGAATTCCATCTATCTCGTCAGTGAGAGATTTGATTTTATTGCCGTAGTAATCATTTATGTTATAGTTATTAAAGTCTGACAGGCTTTTAAGAAATGAGCCCCAATAGTTCTGTATCTCGCCCAGTTCGGAAAATTCGGGTAACGAGGTCAGCAATATTCTCTCAGGATCCAAAATTGTATCAACTATGTTCTTAATTTTTGTCAGATCATCTATTGAAGCGGCTGTTTCCATTACTGCAATCAGTTGTCCCGGAGCGATCTGATCCTTGTCCCTGACATAAAGGTTTTTTATTCTCCCTGTTAACTTGGAAACAAGAGTGACAGGCGGGTTAACTGTGGTTATTTCCACCGGAGCCGGAATTGTATCGGGATATTTTATTAACCATAAAAAAAGAATAAAGATGATAAAAACAAGCAGAATGACAGTGTTTCCCCATCTCACTATTCTTCCCGGCGGATGACCCATGATTTCGTTAACAGGGTCAGAATAGACTATATTATGTTGCAGCTCATCCATCCAATCGATTCAATTACCGAGTTCCAGCTGGTTCTTTACCAGATTATAATATGCCCCCCTCTTTTCAATAAGGCCCTCATGATTTCCTGTTTCAATAATATGCCCGTTCTCAAGAACAACGATCTTATCAGCATTTCTGACTGTACTGAGGCGGTGAGCAACAATAATTACTGTTTTTCCCTTAAAGAAATCCGAAAGATTTTCAACAATCACCTTTTCGGTGTTTGCATCCAGCGAATTCGTTGCCTCATCAAAGATCAGTATTTCAGGATTTTTATAGACAACCCGGGCTATAAGCAGCCGTTGTTTCTGCCCTTCGCTCAGCCCATGTCCATTTGCACCAATTTTTGTATTGAAACCAAGCGGAAGTGAATCAATAAATCCTCTGATATTTGCGGTTTCGGCTGCCTGCAACAATCTGTTTTCATCAATCTGTTCAGATCCGGGAGCAATATTTCCGGCAATAGTGTCAGGAAATAAAAAACCATCCTGCATTACGGCTCCGGTCTTTTCGCGCCAGAGTTTGAGACTGATTCTCGACAGATCTGTTTCTCCCACGGATATTCCGCCTGTTACCGGCTGATAAAATCCCAGGAGCATTTTGAGCAATGTAGTCTTTCCGCTCCCGCTTACACCTACTATTGCAGTGATCTTATCTTCTTCAATTAACAGATTTGCATTCTTTACTGCAAATGGAGACCTGGGACCTTCATATTGAAATGACAGGTCAGTTATCTTAATGTTTTTATTATCGGGAAGCTTCCTTATTTTGCTCTCAGGATCAGATTCTTCATCTTCCATATTGTGAACTTCAGCAAGTCTGTCGAGACTCATTTTAGCATCCTGCGACATCCGGAAAAAGCCGATGATCTGATTTACAGGCACATTCATCTGACCGATTATGAACTGAACTGCAAGCATCATACCCAGAGTCATATCCCCTTTAAGGACTGCTGTGGCAGCAACAATGGTTATGAGAATGTTCATAACCTCATTTACAAGAGTCGCACCCGCAGATTGATATTGAATCAGACTAAGTCCTTTGACCTTTAATCCGAATAAGGCAGCCTGATGTTTTTCCCAGTCCCAGCGCTTATTCAGCTCGCTCTGAGAGAGCTTGATCTCCTGCATTCCATTTATGAGACTGATCAGCTTTGAATTTGAGGCTGACATCTCTTTAAACCTCATATCATCGAGCCTTGCTCTCGATTTCATGAACAGCGAAACCCAGAGGATGTAAAGCAGCGTACCGGCAAGAAACAATACAAATATCTTAATACTGAAAACTGCCAGCACAATTCCAAATACGAGCAGGTTGACAAATGAAAATAAAATACTGAGACTTGCTGATGTAAGAAACTCCTCAATCCGGTTATTATCTTCTATACGCTGAAGAATATCACCGGTAAGCTTCGTATCAAAAAATGCTACAGGCAGGGCCATTAGTTTCTGCAAAAATCCCGATACTATAGCGACATTTACTCTTGAACCTATATGAAGAAGCAGCCACCCCCTGATAAACTCAACCGACATTCGTCCGGCAACAAGGGCAAGCTGGGCGAACAGGATCAGGTAAATAAAACCTATATCATTGTTATTAAGACCAATATCGATTATAGCCTGAGTAAGGAAAGGGATAATAAGCTGGATACAGCTTCCGATCAGGAGACCGAGCAGCAATTGTCCCAGATATCTGCGATATAATCTGAAATATTTCACAAGGAATCTGAAACCGCCGGTCTTTTCCGGCTGGTCCCCGGTATTATATAGTTCCGGTGTTGGCTCAACTATCAGAGCGAGTCCTGTTTGATTCCCGTCGGTCAGAGTGGTAGCCCACTTCCTTTCGAACTCCTCGTGTGAAAGTTTAATAAGGCCTGTTGCAGGATCTGCTATCCACACCTTGTCATCCTTAATCCTGTAAACGACCACAAAGTGCTTCTGCTGCCAGTGTACAATGCAGGGCAAAGTTACCTTTTCCCTGAGCATCGTGTAAGGAATTTTTACTCCTAATGTCCTGAATCCTACTGAATCTGCTGCTTCTGACAGTCCCAGAAATGATACACCCTCTCTGGTTATGTAGCATTTTTTCCGGAGATAATCGAGTGAAAAGTTCTTTTTGTAAAACCCTGCTATCATTTTCAGACAGGCAGGACCACAATCCATGGCATCCAACTGTTTTACAAATGGGAATAACATTTTCAGATAGCCAGCCGTTTAAATCAGTGAAGTAAAGATATTTATTATTTGGCAGAAAATTACTTACAATATTTATCGTGCGCTAACCTCTGGTAACAGATCAATAGCATTCCTGTCAGGAAACACTATATTTGTTAATTTAGCAGGGCATAAAAGTCAGCTATTGTTCCGGAAGATTTCAGATACTGCAATTATTGAGGGAATTCGCCAGCAGGACGATAAAATACTTAACTGGCTTTATGACAACTATCATCAGACGGTCAGGCATCATGTACTGAAAAACAGCGGATCTGAAGCAGACGTTTCTGATGTTTTTCAGGAGTCAATTATTGTACTTTACCGCCAGATATCTGAAAATGAGCTGAAACTTACATCTGACCTTAAAGGTTATTTTTACGGTATTGCACGAAACATATGGAGCGCTCAGCTGAGGAAAAAAGTACGAAATACCGAAATTGAGTTTGATCCCCCTGATGAAAATGACAGTGACGATGCGGACAATCAGGTTCTGGAAAGAATAGTCACCAGGGCTTTTCAGAAACTGAGTAAGGATTCACAGACAATTCTGACTCTTTTCTCGGAAGGACTTTCATATCAGGAAATTACTGCAAAAATGAATCTTAAAAACGAAACATACGCAAGGAGAAAAAAATATCTCAGTAAAGAAGCATTGATTGAACTTGTAAAGGAGGATCCGGAATATCAGGATTTTCTTGATTTACGGTGACTAAGGATCAGCATTGCAAATATCAGGATAACGACTGAGCCAGTTATCAGGGCAGGTCTTCCTGAATAATACAGAGGGGCATTATCCCCATAAATAACGAGTGAGGACCAGAAATAGGGATGTGACCTGAGCATATCGGCTTTTTTAAGATAGTTGATTCTCGCCTTTCTCAATGCATTGCTCTTTGTCGCTCCCTTTTTCAGATACCTGTAAAAACTCCTGACTATTTCAGTCCCCGACCTGTCTTCAATCTCCCACATCGACATTATAACTGATTGACTGCCGGAATATACAAATCCTCTGGCAAGGCTGAATATTCCCTCACCGGAATGCAAAATTCCTGTTCCGGTATTGCACGAGCTGAGCATCACCATTTTTGCTTTTAACGGTACTCCATAAACCTCGTAAGTGTTTAAGCTGCCATCTTCAACGGAATCCTTTTCCTGGTAAAACAGCATTTTTGAATACATCGGGTGCTCATCATTCAGCAATGTATGCATTGCCAGATGAACAATATCGTATTTTCCTGCTTCAGATTTAAATACAGATTCCTTAGCCTCTTTATTGATAAAAAGTTTTCCTCCTGTGAGATCTGTCACAAATTCAGCTTCCATCCTGGCAAACGGAAGATCCTTAAGGATGGATATCCCTGCCAGCCTGCTGTTTAGAAGTGAATCAGCATTTATCCTTCCGGTGTAAACAGGAGCAAAAGCTATCAGGCTGTTCGACAGGCTGATATTTGTTTTGGAAGACTCTGCAAGGAAAGTTGCTGAATATGTATATGAAATCCTGAATTCATCCATAAGATAAGAGATCTCGTTATAACGGATTTCCTCATCTGAAACCTTATCCACAGGAATTGCTTCAAATGGGATATATGAGAGAATATTATCCGGTGATATCAATAGTTTATTTGAGATCAAATATTCCCTGACTGGTTCGATAATAATTCTATAAAGATTTCTTCCAACTGCCATATACCGGACAAAACTGGATTTTGCATCAATCCCGGGTAGTGACAATAGATCCCGGAATTCCCGTACACTGCTGAAAAAGCCCGAATCAACCGGTACTGTCAGAAGCTGCGTCCATTTTCTGTTCGTTAAGAAAATATAAAGTGCAGTGTCGGAAACTACATAATTTATATAATTCGTATTCCTGCCGGCGATTTCAGGAATATCACCAGGTTTTATAACTCCGGTGTTGTACTTGATCAGGTAGTATCCGGGATATTGTTCCTCAAAAATTTCAATGAGCGAATCCCTCCGTTGTGTTGAATTGATCATTAATCCTTTCCATTCCGATATCAGGGATGGATCCGGTGAGCTTTTAGAATTTTCTTCTGAAATTCTGGAACTGTAGTAACTTATTTCCGTTTTAAGCCTCCTTTCAAGCTCTGCAATTTCAGCAGGAATATGGAACTGGGTGGCTTTCAGTTCCCGCGTCGAAGTAAGCAATCCTGCCACTTTGCTCTTTTCAGAATATTCAAATGCTTTATCAAGGTAAGTTTTATTGCCGGTGGTTTTATAACATAAATCGAAATCGCGTATTGTGTAAAGGTAGGAATCCCTGAACCGGTCGCCAAGCACAATCCTGCTCTCTTCCTCACTGATATTTATTCTCACTCTGTCGAGCAAAGCTATTATTAATTCAGAAGTCTCTGAAGCTGCCAGCAGGTAATTAACATTATTCTGTTTGGTGTAGATATCCCACAGTATCCTGTACTTAGCCCTTAACAGGTTAATTGACCACTGAACAGGTTCAATTAATTCAATCCCCGGATTTTCAGTTATTGAATATTTAGTACTTCCCGGAATGCCTGTAAAAAGCAATTTCTGAATTATTTCGAGAGCTTTTTGTGATTCATCATTCTCTGAAAGTGCAATGGCGTACCCAAGATAGACCGGATCCTTGAGTGAAAAATCATCTTCATGGGATTTCAGGTATTCAATGCATTGTTCGTAAAAGGTCAACGATTTCTTAAGATCGATCCTGAAATTTCTCAGATAATCGGCATAGTTTTTAAGTACTTCGTAATAATCTCGTGATCCCCGGCCGTAAAAGCTTTCAGCCTCTGCAAGGGAACTCGCTAGTAATGTTTCTCCTTTGCTTATGTTACCGGCTATTCCAAGCATAATTGCAACACTGTTCAAAAAGTTAAGGGACAGAGCTGATTTTGATGCTTTGATCTTAACAAGACCTTTGTCAAAGTATTCGTTTGATTTATCACTCAGACCGAGGAAGAAATATGTAGAAGCAAGACTGTTTAGAAGGTTGATGTAATTTTCGTCTTCAGCAAGAGAATTTTTTTCATAGATTATCTCCGCCTGCTCAAGATACAGGGCAGCCTTCGAATAATCGGACAAACGGGCATGACTAATACCAATATTAGTATACAGGATCGCAAGATCAGAATCCAGGTTTGCATCTGAATCGTCAATCAGCTTAAGGGCACTGTTCCCATAGCTGATCGCTTTACTGTAATCATTAAGATTGAAGTATGCAATAACAAGGGAAGATAAGCCTCTAATTAACAAGGGACTCGATTCTCCATATAATTGTTTCTCAATCTCAAGTGATTTCAGTGTATATTCTTCCATATGCCTGAAATCTCCAAGGTTGTTATATGCAAGGCCAAGGTTAAAGAGACATTTGGCATAGATCTCATCTCTGCAATTCATCTGTTCGCGTATCGATGATGAAAGCCTGAACCAATTAATCGCATCTGAATTTTTCCCTGCCAACAGGTAATAAACTCCAATATAATACTGTGAGTTAGATGTAGTTAATTGAGCATGGTCATTTTCCCTTAACATTTTCAGGATCAAATTCAGGAGTGACCTGGATTTTGACGTGTCTCCGGCGGTAATTGAATTCTGGAATTCTGTATTAACCTTATCAAGGATATTATTGGTATCTGCATCAACTGTCTGGTCCGTTCCCTGGCAAGAGTTCCTGTAATCCGGAAGCTTGTCAGAATAAGTGGAAGTTCCGGTCGCATACATTCCTCTGCCTCCGGCAATACAAATTAAAATCAAGAAAATCCATCCTATTTGATTTCTTATGATCATCAGGAACTGCCGATTTTTATTTTCCCCGTGCTAAACTGCAAGTTTACAAAAATTGTCAGAACAATTTACTTGCACCAGAATTTTCTTTCCGGTAAGTGGTTGATTTTCTTGAATTAATTAAAAAAATAAAAAATAATTGATTTTTTATTGTCACAAAATCTGATCTGCCGACATGTAACAGTAGAACATATATCAGAATTGCGAATTACCCGAAATAATTATCAATTACTAAAAACAAAAAACTATGAAAACCCTGAATCAGAAAAACATCGATGAAATTCTTGTTGAGTATGCTCTTACTGCAGAAGAAATGATTTGTGTTAAAGGCGGAGATCAAGGCGAGCCAATACTTAAACCATCTGTGCCGCCGATAAAGATATGATCGTACTTTAAAAACCAGGATTCTGCTTTAATAAAAGCAGAGGGAACAGTATTTTTTCAAGGTATCTGTTTGGGATTTAATATTTCAGATCCGGAACGATTATGCGATCCGTGATTTGGGGATGTGTTCGGAAGACATACGATTTAGATGTTTATATATCTGATTTAGGTGTTTATATATCTGATTTAGGTGTTTATATATCTGACATACTGAACTTTGGAGACAATTTTAAATAATATACACTATGAAAACAATCGATTTTTCATATTTCATCGAAAGGTATAATGCCGGAGAGATGGATGATGCTGAAAAAGAATGGTTCAGAAAAGAACTGAACCATAACGAAAAGCTCCGAAAGGAGGTTGACCTGCGCAGCAGAACTGATACTATTCTTAAGAATCGGGATGTAATGAACCTCAGGAATAAACTCAACGCAATCGAGAAGAAGAGGGCTGTGCCTTTACCGGCAAGGAAACCGGGACGACGTATAAATATTAGGTACGCTGCTGCAATTGCCGGTGTGGTTCTTATTGGCAGTATTGCTTTGCTGTCGGACCGGCAGCTGAGCAGTGATGAAATTATTGGCCGGTTTTATAAACCATATGAAGCCGAGTCGTCCTTACGATCCGTTGAATTGGTAAAGAATCAGGATTACAAACTTGCCCTGGAGTATTATAATATCAACGATTACAGGAATGCCGCAGTTTACTTTAAAAAAGTTATTGAAAATGAACCCGGGAATATGCATTCCACATTATTGAACGGGATCTCAAACTTCGAGATCCAGAACTATCCTGAAGCCGAAGGTTCATTTTCTAAAGTAATTGATGATAATAATAACTATTACATCGATCATGCCCAGTGGTACCTGGCTTTGTGCTACATCAAAACTGATGAAAAACTGAAAGCTGTTGATCAGCTCGCAATAATTGAAAAATCCGGAACTATTTACCGGAAGGATGCGAAAAGAATTTTAAGGAGTTTAAAATAAGTATGAACCACCCGGGAATGAGATGTTTGATCTTTCAGCACATAGCAAATTAACGTTGTCAGGACCAGGACAAAAAAGCAAAGATCCTGTTATTAAATTTTCGAACACCATGAGCACTATCTGATACCAGATGTTTTTTTATTCAATGTCTGAATGCACCAAGCAAGAGCGGAAGCAGCTGCCTGTCACGGGCGGCTGCTTTTATTTTTTATATTCAATGATCTGCACTTCGGTTCTCCTGTTCAGTTTACGTCCTTCGGAAGTAATATTGTCACCCACTGGTGATGCATTGCCAAAGCCTTTATGCTGAAGCCTTTCAGAGGGCACTCCGTTTGATACCAGAAAATCAACCACCGACAGGGCTCTTTTTTCTGAAAGCGAAAGGTTATGCTCATCAGTGCCCGTAGCATCGGTGTACCCTCCGATTTCAACCTTGAGTTCCTTGTTTTCCTTTAAAAGATTGCAAAGTTTGTTCAACTCGGTCTGAGATTCTTTTTTTAGCTGCCAGGAATCCACTTCATAAAAAACATTTGCGAGGAGCATCTTCTCCCCTACCTTCAACTGACTCAGATGTATCTTCATGAGGTAAGGCTTCATTACCGTGTGCTGGCCTTCAAACATGAAATTCTCCGAGTAGAAAAGGTAACCTTTCCTGCTTACATTAAGTCCGTAGTTAAATCCTGAGGGCAGGCATACAAGGAAATTTCCGTTTCCATCAGTTGAACTGGCAACAGCTGTTTTGCCCGTGGAAAGATTTATCAGCTCATATTCGGCGGTTAACATTTTCCCGGTCTCTTTATCAGTAACCTTCCCTTTCAGATATGCAACAGGATCGGGTCTTACAGACTCATAGAGCTTAAAGGAGAAAATATTTTTCCCTTCCCGTTCATCCCTTTGAGATGAAAAATAGGCTTTTTGTCCGCCTGATTCTATTGTAAGCCCCATTTCATCGTTAAATGTATTAATAGGGTATCCAAGGTTTTTAGGTTCGGTCCAGGAGCTGTCTTCCTTCATCCTCGAAAAATAAATATCCAGACCACCCATTCCGGGCCTGCCATCGGAGGAAAAATAGAGAGTTTTTCCATCGAAATGAATAAACGGGGACATTTCATCTCCTGCTGTGTTTATAACAATGCCCAGATTCCTGGGCTTGGACCATTTCCTGTTCGTTTTGAACACAGAATACCAGAGATCTTTACCGCCATATCCCCCGGGGCGGTTGCTGGAAAAAAACAGCATCTTACCATCAGCATTTATCGAAGGCTGAGATTCCCAGGAAGAAGTATTTACCGGACTTCCAAGGTTTACCGGTAAAGACCATTTACCATCATTCAGGGCTGAGAAAAATATATCACAACTGCCTAGTCCGCCTGAACGATCGCAGGCAGTAAAATACATATAACTACCGTCGGACGACAGGCTCTGGGCTCCTTCATTCTGACTCGAATTTAACGGACTACCGGCATTGACAGCATCTTTCCACACCATTCCTGAAAGGTAGCTTACATAAAAATCCTCCTGTGGGACTCCATTCCATTTGCTGTTATCACCTGCTCTTGCCTGGCGTGTAAACATAAGCGTCTGCCCGTCAACCGTAATTGACGGCCAGTATTCGTTATCGACAGTATTTATTCCTTTTCCGACACTCTCGGGATTGAATGGTACCGGATTTTTCATCGCTTCAATGGCGAACTGACAGTTTTTTATGTTTCTCACTGCCTGATCCCTGTTTTTCTGCAAAGTGTTTTTCTGTTCCAGGTATACATTATAATGGATCAAGGCTTTTTTATAATCACCTGACATCATTTCAGCTGTTGCCATATTGAAATAGGACAGGCATGTAAAATGCGGAATCGATCTGAATTGCTTTCTGATAATTAATGGCCGCTTCACCATAACGCTTCTGCTTTGAAAAAAGCTCTCCGAGGATCATATATGCTTCGAAAAATCCATCATCGACATCAAGTGCTTCCTTAAAAAAACGCTCAGCGCTGATATAATCAACGTAGTCAAATGCTGAAACGCCTGCTTTGTATAATTTAAGGGCTTTGGCTGAAGTAGTATGATACTGTTGCGAAAATCCCTTTTCTGTCATCAGGCAGGAACTCAGAACAACGGTTGCTATAATGAGAAGTCGTGTTATCATCTCAGGGAATATGCATGTATTTATGAGCCTGAATTGAAATTCTCCAGTCAGGATTTTTTTTGACATAGGCAACAATTTCAGGAATAATGATCTCAAATCTGCTCCACTCAGGCTGTAAAAATAGTTTGCAGCTCCTGTCAGCTTTTTTCCGGTATATTCTCAGCCCATTTAAAATCATCCTTACTTTCAATAATAACTTTTAATTCATCAGCCTCTTTACATATCGTACCAACCGGAGGCATATTTTTTTTGGGTGAAAGGCATATCCAGTCCCATTTGCCGCTTAACAAATAAGCTCCTGATGTCTCAATAAAAGTGCCAATATTATTTTGTCTGAGGCCTGAGCATAAATAATCAAGATCCCACATCAGCGGCTCACCCCCGGTAACGACAACAGATTTTGTGCCGGAATTCACTGCATGTTCAATTATCTTGTCCGTTTCCACAAGGGGATAGAGCCCCGGATCCCATGAAAAACGCGAATCACACCAGTTACAGCCCACATCACATCCTCCAAGGCGGATAAACCATGCTGCTTCGCCAGCATGAAATCCCTCTCCCTGTATTGTGTAAAATTCTTCAACAAGGGGCAGCATGGTGCCGACACCGTAACTCATTTGCTTTTCCCCCATCCTTCAAAACGTGATTATCATTGATTTTATTTTCCAAACAGCATTGCATAATCTCCTGGCTTTGCTTCATTAACCCATTTTTCAGGAATGATTTTCCAGTTGTTCAGCGCAACAGGCCTGATAGTCTTCTTTGCCTCCATGTATTTAATAATATAATATCTCAGATCCTTTTCTGTGGATTTTACCAGCCGGTTTGAAAACTCACTTTGCGGAATGCCCGCACCTGCCGATAAATGTCCTCCTCCCCCATTCCCCCGGTAGGAATTGACTGCAACAAGATAAACCTTGTTCATCTCAAATGGATTTCCGTTTGAAAGTGAATTGATTGTCACTCTTTTCCCCTCAGGTTTGCTGACATCCACCGTATAATCGATCCCTGCGGCCGAATCAAAATTGTAGGGCTGGTTTTTTAACCAGGCTTCGCCATTTCTCAGGATGAGCTTTCCATCCTTTGAAACCTGGAATTTCAATAAATGATCATCCGGACCTTTCATGGTATTGAGCCATTCTGAATAGGAAAACTCCAGGTACTTCTTTATTTCTGAACCGGTCATTGACATGGTATAGAGCATATTCTCAAATCTGTACAATTTGAACATATCCCCAACTGTGACCGGTCCTGCTGAAATTTTTACATCAAATGAAAGAGGGGCAGCGAAAGAAATATCGGCATGAGTAATATCGAGCTGAATTGAATGGATCATATCGACAAACGGGGATGATCCGAAATAGGAATCCCGCGATGAGATGGTAACCTCGGATATGGCTATCACTTTGTTTACATACTCCATAATCACATTCCTCTGAGGCGAAAATTTAGTAACAAATTCACGATCAGGACTATAATTGTCAACATCAATAATTTTGCCTGTAACTATTTTCCTGCACTTTACCAGTTGTCTTGTCCTTATGGAAGACCACATCTGCTCTGGCAATTTTTTCTGCCCTGCTGCCACCTTCAAGAATCAGGACCGTATCGCCTTCAGAATTGATAAATTTTTTATTCACCACGTTGTGATTATGTCCGCACATGATCACATCGAAACCCGGTACGTTCCATGCCACAGCAGAACATCCGTTTTCATCAGAATGACTTCCTGCCTGTGCGGGATCGTCACGTTCATCCCAGCCCGAATGAAAGAGACCGACCACAAGATCGGGCTTTTCCTTTAAAATAACCGGCATGTATTTTTTTGCAGTTTCGAGCATATCCCTGAATTCCATTCCTGAATAAAGTTCAGGAGGGAGCCAGTCAGGTACTGCAGGTGTGATCATTCCGAATATTGCTACTCTGACACCTTCTTTCTCAATGATAGTGTAAGGCTCAAAGTATGGTTTTCCTGTTGCCGTGTTTACGGCATTCGCAGCCAGCAATGGAAAATTATAATCATTGATAAGCCTGTCGTAAACCGAATGACCGGCTTCAATATCGTGGTTCCCCACCGTACCTGCATCATAGTCAAGATAATTCAGTGCCTCCGCATTGATATGAGGGGAAACAGTATCGATAAAGTTGTAATAATAAACCGGAGGCTGACCCTGAAGGTTGTCACCATTATCAAGCAGGACCACTGATCCGTTTTCTCCCCTCACTTTCTTTACATACGACGATACAGCGGCAAGCGATACCTTCAGATCTTCCTTTTCAATGAAATCATACGGTAACAAAACTCCATGAAGGTCCGTTGTCTGAAGAATAGTAACCGACTGTTTCCCCTGCCTGGAGCAGGAGATAATAAAAGTAAACAAGACCAAAAACAGGAGCCGGGAGATACTGATTTTGAGATCCATTTCAATTTGTTTAATTATCCGTAACTAAATTATAGCCATCTATTTTCCCTTTTTCCACCTGGGATATTCCGGACTTCATCCAGTAAGGCATCTCCGATCCTTTCAGGTAGTGGTTAAAAAACTGCATTTTCCTGATTGAAAGATCTTTTCTGTTAGGCCGCTTTTCAAGATTATGTGCTTCGTTGTTATAAGAAAGCATCCAGGCTGGTTTTTCGAGCCTCCGCAGTGCCATAATGAACTCAATTCCCTGATACCATGGCACAGCGCCATCAGCATCATTATGCATCAACAGTAACGGGGTGTTGATTTTCGGTACAAAGAAGACAGGAGAATTCTCTATGAACAGTAATGGTTTTTCCCAGAGGGTACCTCCTATCCTGCTCTGCGAATGCTCATACTGGAACATCCTGCTCATACCGGTCTCCCATCTGATTCCTCCATATGCACTTGTCATGTTACTAACCGGAGCCCCGGCAAAGGCACATTTAAACATGTCTGTCCGGGTAACCAGCCATGCAATCTGGTATCCGCCCCAGCTTTGTCCGTCAAGGCCCAGTTTATCCCTGTCGATAAAGCTGAATTTACCAAGTAAGGCATGAGTACCGCTGATAACTGCATTGTAACAGCTTTCCCCGGGGTAACCTGTTTTATAAGGAATATCAGGAACAAAGAGAAGATATCCGTTACTAACTGCAAATGAACGGTTTATGGTTGAGGCACTCGGTGCAGGAGCATTGTATCTGTATAATCCATCAGAGCTGCGTTCATAGAAATAAACTATTAAAGGGTATTTACCGGCAGGATCAAAATCCTCCGGTTTGTATAAAATTCCCTGAAGTTCCTGCTTGTCAAATGAGGTCCATTCAAAAAGCTCTGCAGTAATCCAGTTATATTTACCCTGCTGGGGATTTGATACAGAAAGTCTTTTGATACCGGTAAAATTCAGATCACTTACATACAGATCGGGAGAAAAGTCGAAAGATTCTTTCTGCCATATTATTTTATTGCTGTTTTTTGCTTTTTTAATTCCATATGAAAACGAAGCTTTCTCAAATATGAGCTTTACAGGATTTTCATTTTTGAACGGTCTGACATAGAAAAAGCCGGCTTCTTTATCAATAAAGTTAAAGGCAGATAAATAAACCGGGTTCTTAACTGATATGAACAGCTCGTCCGGATCAAGCTTCACATATCTGAATCTCAGATTGTTTGAACGGCCATATCCGTTGGTAATATTTACAGGATCCTCATTACCTTCAAGCCTGAATGACCAGATATCGTACCTGTCATAGATCAGGACATGGTTTTCATCAACAGTCCAGCCGGCAAAACCATAAGGAGAGGGATCATCGGGGGTATCATTCAATTCATCATATAACGGGAAATTACCGGGAACCTGAATTACCTTATGAATTTCCCCTGTTTTTGACAATACTTTCCAGAGCTTTTCTTCAGGTGACCAGACAAGCACATATTTCCCGGCCGGGGAAAGAACGACCTGCGATGGATAACCCCTGAGAATCTCAGTTCTTGTACCTGTTTCTTCATTTACAATATAATAATCTGCATACCGCCGTGTTTCCCAGCTGGAAAGTTTTTGATATTTCTTATCGGAAATACCAAGAACATAAGATGATGTCGATTTTGGATCAACTCTGACTGTTGGTATGGAGGTATCGGCAAGCTGGAACATAATATTTCTGTTGGTATGGTATACTGCCTGGTAGGTCCGTTTCAATTCCTGATCAAGCTGTTTTTTCTGCATGGGCTGGATCTGACTGTCATCCCATGACCAGATATCAACCTTGTATTTTTCCTCATCCAGAAGGGTGTCTTCAGGCTCTTTGACCGGTTTGGGAGCTGTTCCGAAGTATAATCTGGTGCCATCATCAGAGAACATATGGCTGCCATTTTCGCTGACTGACCACCCGGCGGGCATTGCTTTATTTGCTGTATCGGCTATAGCGGTTGCACTGTTAAAGGATTTCGAAAGATAAAGGCCATATACTTTTATTTTTGAAGTATCCGATGAATAAATGAATGAGGTATAATTGCCTGATCTATCAGTACTTATTTTTTTTGCATTGCCCTTTCCCTCAAAAATGACTTTTGGAGTCTCTTTGGCTACGTCAAAAATGGTTACTTTGAAATTATCGATTTTGGTGGTATCGGGAAAATCCTGGATGAAACTGATTGATCTTCCGTTTTTTGCAACAACATATTCAGTTACGTCCGGGTACCTGAACTCCTTATTTACCAGCGGATTGAATATAACGAGATCAGTACCTTTAGGTTCAGTATCCTTTGCAGTTTTTTTCATATCCTCTTTCTTTGTTTTAACTGAATCTGCAGGCTGTTTTTCGGGTACCTTTTTCTCAAGCAGATATGCCATCCAGTATGATTTCTCAGATGGAACTGCAAATGACTTTACTCCCGGGATACTGATGATCTCATTTTCCGGCAGGATCCGTATTTCGAGACTGTTTTTCGGCATCTGGTCTTCTTTCAGTTTTTTCTTTTTAGCCTGACGGGTCTCTGCATAAGACGGTATAACCTGAAATGCAATATATCTGCAATCGGGGGAAAATACCGGAGCAGTGCCTCTTGAGGCTGAATCTTTTTTCCCGGTTTGATTATTATTTATATAAAGCCATCCGTCGCCCTGCTGGGGATTTATGGCATATGCTGTCCATTCTCCGTTATCGGAAATAAGTGTTTGACTTACACTTTTCCAACTGTCGTATACCGAATGATCCAGTGGCGGCTTCTGGCCATTAATTGTAAATGATGTAAGCAGAAATGAAAAAATAAATAATCTTCTCATGATATTTTTATTCAGATTTTATTTAAAAACATAAACATAGAAAAGAATATTTACTTTCGGTTATTTTTATAAGTGGAAATGTTCGGGGTGAGGTTAAATATAGTTAAAGAATTTACGGAAATTAAAACTTAAGTTATGGTACAAACAGGATTGGATCAGATAAGTTACAAGCTTCCTTCGGGTCTGACCGGAAAGAAAATTGGAATTTTATGTCATGCACCCAGTGTGACACCTGATTATAAGCATATTACAGATATTTTTTTTTACAGGAAAGATTGTTTACTGACTGCAATTTTCGGACCTCAGCACGGACTTTATGGCCAGACTCAGGATAATATGATAGAGTGGAACAACAATATTCATCCTGTTTACAGGATCCCGATCTACAGCCTGTACGGAGAGCACAGGAAACCCACTTCTGAAATGCTGAATAATATTGAAGCTCTCGTTATAGATCTTCAGGATGTCGGAGCCAGATTGTACACTTATATCTGGACTGTAAAGCTCTGTATTGAAGCTTGTTCGGAAAGCGGCATACCGGTTTGGATCCTTGACAGGCCAAATCCGGTGGGCAGGCTTCCCTTTGATGGCCCTGTTCTGAAAGAAGAGTATTTTACTTTCGTTGGAGGCGCATCAATTCCGTTGTGCCACAGGATGACAATAGGAGAAATGTCACTCTGGATCAGGGAAAAATACTATAACAGGTGTGATCTGAATGTGGTCTGGATGAAAAACTGGAGGAGAAATTCATTATTCAGCGAGACTGGTCTTCCCTGGGTTTTGCCATCTCCTAATATGCCCACCCTTCAGACAGCTCTTGTCTATCCGGGAACGGTGCTTATCGAGGCTCTTAACCTCTCTGAAGGCAGGGGCACAACGATACCATTTGAGCTTTTCGGTGCTCCTTTTATTGACCCCGGGAGGCTTAAGAAAAATCTTGATGACAGGAAAATTCCAGGATGTGTGTTCAGGGTTCATAGTTTCATCCCCACATTCCATAAATTTGCCGGTACTCTCTGTAATGGTCTGCAGATTCATGTTACTGATCCGTCAGTGTATTATCCGGTAGCAACTGCTTATGAGATATTTGATGCAATTATTGAAACCTCACCACCGGATTCGCTGAAATTCAATCCACCACCTTATGAGTATGAATATAAGCTTAAGCCGTTTGATATTCTTTCAGGTGATTCTTTAATGAGATCCTCTCTTATAAACAGGGTTCCTGCAAGTGTCGAACGACAAAGGTGGCAATATGAGATCGGGGAATTTTTAAATGAGTTTCGACAGCTATCGGTTTATCCCGAATAAACGGAGAGCCTCCTCATGGAAATATCACAACTTTCTGACTGACTTTACGAGCTTTTCGATAAGCTGGGCCGGAAAGATAGGCTTCACGATATAATCATCAAAACCGGAAGCAATTATCTTTTCCCGGTCTCCAAGCAGACTGTAGGCTGTCTGGGCAATTATTATCACATCATTCCGGAATTCCCTTATTTTCTTTGCCGCACCGTAGCCATCAATCACAGGAAGCTGAATATCCAACAGAATTATGTCAATCCCCGGATCTGTCTTTGCCACGTCTATTGCCTCTTTACCATCACAGGCATTCAGGAGTGACGCTCCGGTCTTTTCAAGTATCTTGTTCAGATATAACCGGCTCGACATGTCATCTTCGACAATCAGTATTCTCTTTGTCTTAAGATATTCATTTTCCATATCTATCAGCTTTATTCAAACAGTCCGTCATCCCTGAGAAGCAATAAAATTGCTGACTGGGGAACGACTATATATTTTTCCTTATTGAATTCAATTTCAATGGCGCTGTTCTGCAGGTAAACTGCCTGATCACCTTCCCTTGGCTGAAGGGGAACATATTTTGGTTCATCTGAACGGTTTTTCCAGGGCTCATCAGTGTCACTGACTGAGGGGATAGGGTAACCCGGACCCACTTTAAGGACATATCCTATCTGTACCTTTTCGTTTTCATTTACACCGGGAGGGAGATAAAGTCCGCTCTTTGTCTTTGACTGGGGGACTTTAGGTTTTATAAGGATCCTGTCACCTATAACTATCAGTTTCTGAAGGTCTTTCTCATCTAACAAAACGCTCATATCTTTCATTGTTTAAAACAAAAATATCATTTTTCGAAGTATCCAGAAACCGTCTGTTCAGAATTAGTTAATATTGTATTAATGTATGAACGAAAGAATACATTCTTTATTTTGTCCATGAGATCTGACACCTACCTGACTATCAAAGCTTTTTCACAAGGTCTTTTTAAGGAAAAGGGAAGCAGGTTCATTGCACTGGCCTATCCGGTCTCAACACAGGAAGAAATAAAATCAATTCTGGAGAATATCAGAAAAGAACATCATGCGGCAAGGCATCATTGTTTTGCCTGGGTGCTTGGTCAAAGCAGGCAGATGCACAGGGTAAGTGATGACGGAGAGCCATCCGGGAGTGCCGGCAAACCTATACTCGGCCAGATAAATGCCAGTGAGCTTACAAATATCCTGATTGTTGTGGTCAGGTATTTCGGAGGAAAACTTCTTGGTATCAGCGGCTTGATTAATGCCTACCGGTCGGCTGCTGAGTCAGCAATAAGTAACAGTGAGATAACTGAACAATTTATCCTGGACTATTTTGAACTGATTTTCCCCTATTCCTCTGTCAATGATGTAATGAAAATCATTAAAGATGAGGAGATAAACCAGTCGCATCACAAATTTGAACTGGAATGCAGTATGACAATTAATTTCCGGACCTCTGCCAGGGAAAGAATACTGAATGCCTTGTCAAGGATCGAAGGGCTCAAATACAGTCACACAGGTACATTTTAGTCCGGAAATTGCACGTAAAAGTTGTTAATTAATTATCAACATTCTTTTAGAAAGAACCTATTCTTGAATAAATTTGTGTACCAGTTAATGCATTGGCTTTAAACAGCTATAATAATGAAAAACAGAAGTTTAGTATCGATAGATGATTTAACCACAGAGGAGGTTCTTAAGATTCTTGATAATGCAGCAGAGTTTGAAAAGAAACCTGTTCAGAAGCTGCTTGAAGGTAAAGTTATTGCAACTCTGTTTTTTGAACCCTCGACCCGCACACGGCTGAGTTTTGAAAGTGCCATAAACCGCCTTGGCGGTAAGATCGTTGGCTTTTCGGATGCCGGTGTTTCCAGTGTCTCAAAGGGAGAGACACTCCATGATACTATCAGAATGGTAAGCAATTACAGCGATCTGATAGTGATGCGTCACCCTGTTGAGGGAAGTGCCAGATATGCCAGTGAGATATCTTCAGTTCCGGTAATAAATGCTGGTGACGGAGCTAATCAGCACCCCACCCAGACCTTGCTTGATCTGTATTCAATCCGCAAAACCCAGGGGACTCTCGACAATCTTAATATTTTTATGGTGGGGGATCTTAAATACGGGCGCACCGTCCACTCCCTGATGATGGCAATGTCGAGATGGAATACAACTTTTAACTTCATTTCACCGGAAGAACTTAAGATGCCCGAAGAGTACAAACTATACCTTGAAAACCTTGGATTGAAATATTATGAACACCTTGACTTTACGGAAATCATATCCAGGGCTGATATTATCTATATGACAAGGGTTCAGAAGGAAAGATTCAGCGATCCTATTGAATATGAGAAAGTTAAGAATGTTTATGTTCTTAGGAATTCGATGCTGACAAATACAAAGCCCAATATGCGTATCCTCCATCCTTTGCCAAGGGTTAATGAAATTAATCCTGACGTTGATACTAATCCCAAGGCCTATTATTTTGAACAGGCTCTCAACGGAGTCTATACACGCCAGGCAATTTTATGTTCGCTTTTAGGAATCAAATAATATTGAAAGAAAATCATGAAGGAACCTAAACAATTGAGTGTAAGCGCTATACAAAACGGAACTGTTATTGATCATATACCTGCAAAAAACCTTTTCAAAGTCATCTCAATACTCGGATTGGATCATATTGACAGCCAGATAACTTTCGGGACCAATCTGGAAAGCAAGAAGCTTGGGAAGAAAGCAATCATTAAAATATCAGATAAGTTCTTTGAGGATGCTGATATTAACAGGATTGCCCTGGTGGCTCCTGATGCCAAACTTAATATCATTAAAGATTATGAGGTTGTTGAAAAGAAGGTTGTGGAGGTGCCTGATATTATTGTAGGGATTGCCAGGTGCATGAATCCTAAATGCATAACTAATTTTGAAGCTGTTACGACACGCTTCAGGGTAGTCTCCAAAAAAAATGTTTCATTGAAATGCCACTACTGTGAGAAGATCACAAATCAGGAGAATTTGCAGATAATATGATCATCGCAACCTGTCACACAATTTGACATGGTAGGGGCGTTGCATGCAACGCCCCTACTAGTTTATCTCAGTCTGTCATAAGACCTGACAAGGTTTTCATCTCTTTTTATTCCCCTGTAAGCCAGAATTCCAAAAACAAGGATCAGAAGAGGAATGAACATTTTATAACCGGGAACGAGGTCAGCCTGGTATTTTCCTGCAACCCAAAACAAGTGATACAGCATCAGCCCAATAAATACGATTATAAGAAGTATAATAACACCAGCCAGTTTCAGCTGTATTTTTCTCTTCTTAAAAAGAAAGAGTGCTGTTACAGACAGGATTAAAATCAATATCATTATCCCCGACTGAGGGATCAGACTCCTTATCATTTCATCGTTCCCGGTTCCTGAAGATTGCCAGATACCCTTCAGATTCAGATAAATTTCAGATCCTGAATGTGTTAAAGAATTTTAAATAGCTTCCGTTAAGGAATAATAGTGACAGTAAAGATGTCAATAGCAAGTATAGCGACTGAATTCTCTGTATCATCTTTTATGGATTTTTTTCAACAAAAATGGTTGTTTGAATTTACTCAGCTTTTTGCGAAAATATACATTATAATGTAGAAACCAGAATCAGTTTTATGATATTTTAACATATTTTTCAGATCACAGATTACTTAATAACTTCTAAATGACCTACATTTGTCACTTTCTGATTACATCGCATAATAAAATTGAACTTTCCTGATATTAAAATGTTAAAAAATTAAACACTATTCTATTAGCACAGATTTTTATGAAGAAAAGAAATAGGTTGATTATTACAATATTACTGATTGTTGTCGCCGCGGTTATAATCCTTTATCCGAAAATTAAACCTCTTCTGGCTTCAAAGTCAAAAGGACCAGGCTCAGGTCAAAGCGCAGGCAGAGGTCCGGGTTCAATGCAGGCAAGGCAAGTGCTTAATGTCAGCGGATTTCTGATTCAGCCTCAGCAACTAAGCGACCTTTACATAAGTACCGGAACATTAAAGCCGGATGAAACAGTTGAGCTGGCCTTTGAAACTTCAGGTAAAATAGTAGGAATTAATTTTACTGAAGGAACACGTGTTAAGAAAGGTGATCTGCTGGCAAAAATAAATGATAAACCTTTACAGGCGCAGCTTGAGAAGCTCACAGCTCAGAAAAATCTTATCGAACAAAAGGAGTTCCGCCAGCGAAGCCTTCTTGATAAGGACGCAATAAGCCAGGAAAGCTATGATCAGATAGTTACTGAGCTTCAGACTGTTCAGGCTGATATTAACCTGGTAAAGGCACGGATATCTGAAACAGAACTTCGTGCTCCGTTTCGATGGAATAATTGGTTTAAGATATGTCAGTGAGGGCAGTTATACAAATCCATCAACAAAAATTGCCAGGCTGGTAAAAATCAGTCCTATTAAGCTTGAGTTTTCGATTTCAGAGAAATATGCCGGTCAGGTACAAATTGGCTATCCTGTTTCATTTACAGTCGAAGGGACGAATAAGACTTTTCAGGCCACAGTATATGCTGTTGATCCCCAGATAGAAGAATATACAAGAACAATTGTCATCAGGGCACTCTATCCAAATAAAAATGAAGAGCTTAAATCAGGTCGTTCTGCATCCATTACTCTTCTTCTTTCGAAGATAGAAAATACAATTGCTATTCCTACTGAAGCCCTGATACCTGAAATGGAAGGTGAAATGGTTTATGTCTTCAGGAATGGAAAAGCCTCTGCGGTAAGGGTCCAGACCGGATTGCGCACTGAATCGCTGATTCAGATAGTCGATGGATTAAAGTTCGGAGATACATTGATCACTTCAGGTATTCTGCAGCTACGGCAAAGTCTGCCAGTTGTTCTTGATACTCTGATAACAAATTAATTTTCAGTTAACCAATTAGCTATGAGTCTATCGTCAGTAAGTATAAACAGACCTGTACTTGCAACTGTTTTTGCAATTATAATTCTTCTTTTCGGGATTGTTGGAGTTACTTTCCTTGGTATCAGGGAATTTCCAAGCGTCGATCCTGCTATTATAACTGTGAGTACATCCTATCCTGGTGCCAATTCGGATGTTATAGAAACACAGATAACTGAACCTCTTGAACAAAATATAAATGGAATCCCGGGTGTACGATCGCTCACAAGTGTCAGCCGTCAGGGTGGCAGCAATATTACTGTTGAATTTGAATTATCAGTCGATCTTGAAACAGCTGCAAATGATGTCAGAGATAAAGTTTCTCAGGCAATGAGATTCCTGCCGCGCGACTGTGATCCCCCTACGGTGGCAAAAGCTGATGCTGATGCTAATCCAATCCTTTTTCTGACTGTTGAAAGCAGTAAAAGATCATTGCTGGAGCTTTCTGAAATTGCTGATCTCACTTTGAAGCAGCAGCTTCAGACCATATCAGGTGTAAGTGCAGTAAATATTTTCGGGGAAAAGAGGTATTCAATGCGTTTATGGATTGATCCGGTCAAGCTGGCAGGATATCAGGCTGACTCCCATGGATGTCAGAAATGCAATCAATCGCGAGAACGTTGAGCTGCCATCAGGGACCATCGAAGGTACAAATACACAGCTTACCATAAGAACACTGGGGTTAATGACGACTCCAAAAGAATTTAACGATCTGATAATTAAGCAGTCAGGAGACCAGATCGTTCGATTCAAAGATATTGGCCGGGCGGAACTTGGACCTGAAGATATAAGAGGAATTCTGAAAAGGGATGGTGTTCCTATGGTTCAGATTGCCATTATCCCACAGCCAGGATCAAATCATATTGATATTGTTGATGAAACTTACAGACGGCTTGAATATATCAGAAAGGATCTGCCTGATGATGTAAAAGTAAATGTCAATTATGATAATACTGAATATATCCGTTCTTCGATAAAAGAAGTTAAAAACACAATATATCATCGCATTCACTCTTGTAGTGATTATAATTTACTTTTTTCTCCGAAGCTGGAGAGCAACACTGATACCAATACTTGTTATCCCTGTTTCACTTATCGGCTCATTCTTCATAATGTATCTGGCGGGATATACAATAAATGTTCTTACTCTTCTTGCTATCGTTCTGGCAATTGGAATTGTTGTGGATGATGCAATTGTTGTAATGGAAAATATTTATGTCAAAGTTGAATCGGGATTAAATCCTGTTGAAGCAGGATTAAAAGGTTCAAAGGAGATTTATTTTGCAATTATTTCAACTACAATTACTCTTATTTCTGTCTTTTTCCCTATTGTTTTCCTTCAGGGTATCACAGGACGTCTCTTCAGGGAATTCAGTATTGTGATGGCCGGTGCAGTTGCTATTTCTGCATTTCTGGCTCTTTCACTTACACCAATGGTTTCTTCAAAACTGTTAAGACATGAAAAGAAACACAGCTGGTTCTTCAGAAAAACAGAACATTTTTTTGAAAGATTGAATACGGCATACAGAAATTCATTGAGTTCATTTCTTAAACATCGCAGGTTTGCATTTCTTATTCTTGGACTGGCTCTCGGGATCGTTTTCCTGCTCTGGAAAACAATTCCTTCTGAAATGGCACCTCTGGAAGACCGTTCACAGATCACAATAAATACGTCAGCAACTGAAGGATCAACATATGAGTATATGCTTGCCTATTGTGATGATATTGCCAGGCTTGTTGAAGAAAAAGTTCCTGAACGAGTGAGTTATACCACCATGATCAGGGGTGGAGGTATGGGTAATATCAGGATAATGCTTGAGAAACCTGACAAAAGGCGAAGGACTCAGCAGGAGATTGCAGATGAATTAACAGTTGACCTCAGGAAAAAGACAAAGGCAAGGGCATTCGTAATGCAGCAATCTACTTTTGGCAGCAGACGCATGGGGATGCCTGTTCAATATGTTCTTCAGGCAACATCAATTGAAAAGCTAAGGGAGATTCTTCCTGCATTCATGAGTAAGGTGATGGAGAGCGATATCCTTCAGATGGCTGATGTGAACCTTAAATTCACCAAACCTGAGCTGAGAATTCATATTAACCGTGAAAAAGCAATTACCCTTGGAGTCTCAACACAGAATATAGGACAAACACTTCAGCTTGCACTTAGCGGACAGCGTTTCGGATATTTTTTCATGAATGGAAAACAGTACCAGATACTTGGTGAACTTGCCCGGGAGGACCGTAATAAACCACTGGATCTTAAATCATTATTATGTCAGGAACAATAATGGTGAGATGATCCAGTTCGATAATCTGGTGACTCTTTCAGAAGAGACCGCCCCTCCTCAGCTCTACAGGTATAACAGATTCGTAGCCGCAACTGTTTCAGCCGGTCTTGCCAAAGGTAAAACAATGAGCGAAGGACTTGCAGAAATGGACAGGATTGCTGATGAAGTTCTGGATGATTCATTCAGGACAGCACTTTCGGGTGATTCAAAAGATTTTCGTGAAAGCTCATCAAGTTTAATGTTTGCATTCATGCTTGCATTAATTTTGATTTTCCTTGTTCTGTCGGCCCAGTTTGAAAGTTTTAAAGATCCATTGATTGTGATGATGACTGTTCCTCTGGCACTTACCGGAGCACTGGTTTTTATGTGGTATTTTGATATTACCATGAACATTTTCAGTCAGATCGGCATCATCATGCTTATAGGGCTGGTATCGAAAAACGGGATCCTGATTGTAGAGTTTGCAAATCAAAGAAAAAATGCAGGTATGTCTAAAATTGAGGCAATTAAACATGCTGCAGCTGCCCGCTTCCGTCCTATCCTGATGACAAGTCTGGCAACCATATTTGGGATTTCGCCTCTTGCTCTCGGATTTGGAGAAGGCGCACAGAGCCGTGTTGCAATGGGAACTGCCGTGATAGGTGGAATGGTATTTGCCACTTTCCTCTCACTTTATATTGTTCCGGCGATTTATACTTACATATCCAGTGAAACAAAAAAAAGTTCCGATGAAAATAAAGTTTCTGCTATTTAATTCATTATTTCTTCTTATTTCTTCGGAAGCTTACAGCCAGGTCGTTTATGATCTGAATGGATGTATTAAGACAGGTCTCGAGAATAATTTCTCACTTCTGATAGTAAAAAACAGTGAAACAATTGCCAAAAACAATTTCACTTTAGGAAATGCAGGATTCCTTCCATCTTTGGATGTAACCAGCAGACACAGCGGTTCAATAAACGACATAACCAGGAATCAGACTGATGGCAGTCAGACCCAGTCGGATGGAGAACACAATACTACAACATCTGCCGGTCTTGCCATGGACCTTACTATTTTCAATGGTTTTAATGTACAGACAACATATAAAAAGCTTAATGAATTAAAACATATTGGGGAACTTAATACTCAACTTGCAATCGAAAATCTGGTGGCAGACATAATTTCAGGATATTACAATTATATCGAGCAGATGATGCTTTTGAAAAACCTTCAATATGCAGTAGTACTTTCAAAAGAACGTTTACGAATTGATGAAGATCGTTACCTGCTTGGATCAAGTTCCAAACTTCAGGTTTTGCAGTCGCGTGTTTATCTTAATGCTGACAGTTCAAGGCTGTCGCGTCAATTTGAAGTAGTCAGGGCCGCACAGATACGTCTGAATGAACTGATGGCACTGAAAGATCTGAGTCAGAAGTTTACTACAACGGATACTTCAATTAATGTAAATCCCGAACTGCTTTTTGAGAAACTTCTTGAAGAAACTCTTGCAAAAAATACCAGTCTTCTGATAGCTGCAAAGAACAGGACAATATCAGAATATGATTATAAACTTATTGTATCACGAAGTTATCCTTATCTCACTGCCTCGTCAGGTTACAATTATTCAATTAACACCTACTCTGCGAGCAGTACAAAGAACCAGTTTACAAATGGTTTGAGTTATGGCTTAACCCTTGGTGTGAATATTTTTGATGGATTGAACCAGAGACGGAATATCCGGAATTCATCAATTGATGTAAAAAATAAAGAGCTGAAATACCTTGAGATTGAACAGGGCGTCAGGGCAGATCTGATAACCCTTTACAGTGCATACAGCAATTATCTCAGGCTTATTACGCTCGAGAATCAAAATCTTCAGACAGCGACCGAGAACCTTGAAATCGCAATGGAAAGGTACAAACTTGGAACTCTTTCGGGGATTGATCTCCGTGAGGTTCAGAAGAGCCTTCTTGATGCCCGCGAGAGTCTTCTGTCGGTCGAATATCAGGCAAAGCTGGCTGAAATTTCACTTCTGCTGATATCAGGCAGAATAATGGATTACTATATATAGCCCTTAAAAGCGAAAATCTCTATATTTGTTCCTCATTTTTTGGCATGGAGAAAAGAACCGAACTGATAACCAACAGCGACGGGAGCATATTTCATTTAAACCTGCTCCCTGGCGACATCTCCGATAAAATAATCATTGTCGGCGATCCGGGACGTGTTGATATGCTTTCCACTCTCCTTAATGACATAAGGGTCAGGAAAGAAAACAGGGAGTTCAGGACTGTCACTGGTTCTTTTGAGAATAGTGAAATCACAATTATCTCATCAGGGATCGGAACTGATAACATAGATATTCTGATTAATGAGCTTGATGCCCTGGCAAACATCGATCTTTCGACAGGTGAAATAAAAGAAAATCCCGTTTCATTAACCTTTGTGCGGATAGGTACTTCCGGCGGATTGAGGAGCGATGTTCCTGCCGGTTCATGTGTTCTGACTGAAACCGCTATAGGATTTGACGGCCTGATTCATTTTTACGAAGGCTACGACTGGCTGTTGGATAATATTCTGTCGTCGGTGATAGCTGAATATCTTGAATGGCCCGACACACTATCCTTCCCATATGCTGTGAATGCCAGCAAAGAGCTTACCGGACTGTTTCAGAATGAGAATTTCATCAGGGGTATTACTATCTCGGCTCCTGGTTTTTATGCGCCCCAGGGAAGGCGATTGCGGCTTGAGACATTCGATAATGAGATCAACAGCAAACTGGCCCAGTTCTCTTTCAGGGGCAGGACAATTTGCAACTATGAGATGGAGAGTTCAGCGATATACGGCTTATCCGGCTTACTGGGTCATAAAGCCCTTACTATCTGCGCTGTAATCGGGAATCGGGCTACCGGAGAATTCATTAATGATTACAAGTCAATCATTAAGGACCTCAGCATAAAAGTCATGAGAATCATCTGATAATAAAATTTGTAACAATTGTTACAAATTTGTCCTGTACCATTGAATAGCTTCTGCCAATCCTTCCCTGACTGTGTGGGTTGGATTATAGCCCAATAGTCGTTTTGCTTTTCCGATCGAAGCAAGTGAATGAGGTATATCCCCTGCCCTGACAGTTTCGTAAACAGGATTAATTCCCATTACTTCACTATCGAAACCGGCTATAAGATTTCTGACAAGTTCAAATAATTCAATCAGGCTGGTTCTTTCACCATATGCTACATTATAAACCTGATTTACAGCCGGCTGGTCTTTTGCAAGTGCTGCAAGATGATTTGCCTGCAAAACGTTGTCAATATATGTAAAGTCCCTTGAATAAGATCCATCTCCATTGATAACAGGAGGTTCATGCCGGAGCAGTTTTTCTACAAACAACGGAATCACTGCAGCATATGCTCCCTGAGGATCCTGCCGGCGGCCAAAGACGTTGAAGTAACGTAAACCTATAACTTCAATATTATAGAGAGCAGCAAAATTTGCGGCAAAAAGTTCATCGACATATTTTGTAATGCCGTATGGCGAAAGTGGTTTTCCTATCTTTTCCTCAACCTTGGGAAGATCCGTATGGTCCCCGTAGGTTGAAGAGCTGGCAGCATAAATAAATCTTCTGACTTTGGCCTCCTTTGATGCATAAAGCATTTTCACAAAACCTCCTATGTTCACATCTGTTGAAGTCACAGGATCCTTTACAGACCGCGGAACAGACCCGAGTGCTGCCTGATGAAAAACAAAATCTATTCCCTTTACGGACTTTTCGCAATCCTGGTAATTCCTTATATCCCCTTCAATCAGCCTGAAATCCGGATTATCCATAAATCCCCTGATGTTCTCCCGTTTACCGGTAGAGAAATTATCAAGACATACAACATGGTTGCCGGCATCCAGCATTGATTCAACAAGATTGGAACCGATAAAACCAGCCCCTCCCGTTACGAGCACTTTTTGGCCACTTACAATTCGATTCATAAGGAAAAATATAATAAAAAACGAATTTCAGGTATGATTATTTCCCGGGAATCAAGGTAAATTAATTTTCAAAAAGCAGAAGTATCTCTTTAAGGATGAACTCAGCTGCTTTTCCATCTCCGTAGAAACCAGGATACTCCAGGTTTTGTCCTGTCTGCATGAATGCTGTGTATTCATTGCGGATCAGATCGGGATTGGCATCCACAAGCTTTACGGTTCCATTTGCAACAAGTTCAATCCATTCTGTCTCTTTCCGTAATACAATGCATGGTTTTTTATAGAAATGCGATTCCTTCTGAACTCCTCCCGAGTCGGTGATGATCATCCTGCAGGTTTTTTCGAGGAGTGTCATTGCAAGGTATGAGACAGGTGGTATTATTCTGATGTACCTGCATTTTCTAAGATCATCAAGCAGATTGTTCAGGGTTGATTTCAATGAGTTCATGGTTCGCGGATGAAAAGGCATCACGAACGGCATGGAATGCTCTTCAGCCAGATTTTTCAGTGTTGAAAGTATTGCTTCCAGACGGACTGTGTCATCAGTATTGATATCCCTGTGTATTGTAACAAGTATAAATTTATCCCTTTCCAGGGACATCGATTCAAGAAGTTCGCCCTTTTTCCTTTCCGCAAGTTCAGCAAAAAAGAGGGAATTATCATACATGATGTCTCCGGTAAGGTAGATCTTTGGATTATCTATCGTATAAGGCGGACTGTTTTCCGGCCTGAATCCTTCGTTCATCAGGTTTTTAAAAGCTGCATTGGTCGGAGCAAAAAGGAGTGTGGAGGAATGATCACTAATGATCCTGTTAAGTTCCTCCGGCATGCTTTTATTGTACGACCGCAGTCCGGCTTCAATATGAATAACGGGAAAATGTTGCTTGACAGCAGCAATTGCTCCGGCAAGAGTTGAATTTGTATCCCCGTACAACAGAACCGAGTGAGGTTTTTCATTCAGGAGCACGTCCTCTATTCCGGCGATCATCGAAGCAGTTTGCCGGCCGTGATGAGCCGATCCTACACCCAGGTTGAAATCCGGCTTATGAATCTCGAGTTCATCAAAGAAGACTTCTGACATTTCCTTATCATAGTGCTGTCCTGTATGAAGGGTAAATTCATTAATTTGATCGGAGAAATTCAGACGAATTGCTCTGCTGATAGCTGATGATTTTATTATCTGTGGCCGGGCACCTACTATATTCAGTAGTTTTATTTTTGACATTATTCCTGAGGAAAATAAAAATATTATTAGTTAAAGGTATTACTATTTGGCATAATTCACTGCCCTTGTTTCACGGATAACTGTTATTTTTATCTGTCCCGGGTAAGTCATTTCATTCTGTATCTTCCTGGCAATCTCAAATGAGAGATTTTCAGCTTCTTTATCAGTTACTTTTTCTGCACCTACTATTACTCTCAGCTCTCTTCCTGCCTGAATTGCATAGGTCTTCATAACACCCGGATACTGCAATGCCAGCGATTCGAGCTCCTTAAGTCTTTTAATATATGATTCAACAACTTCACGACGGGCACCCGGACGGGCACCTGAAATGGCATCACAAACCTGCACAATTGGTGCTATAAGTGTTGTCATTTCGGTTTCGTCGTGATGAGAACCTATAGCATTGCAAATTTCAGGTTTTTCCTTATATTTTTCAGCAACCTTCATTCCCAGTATTGCATGTGGCAGTTCAGGTTCGTCATCAGGCACCTTACCGATATCATGCAGGAGTCCTGCCCGTTTTGCAAGTTTCGGATTCAGACCCAGTTCAGCTGCCATAATGGAGCAGAGGTTTGCCACTTCCCTTGAATGCATAAGCAGGTTCTGACCATACGATGATCTGTATTTCATTTTACCTATCAGACGTATGAGCTCCGGATGTAATCCATGAATTCCAAGATCGATTGTGGTTCTCTTGCCTACCTCAAGGATCTCTTCTTCGATCTGTTTTCTTGTTTTGTCAACTATTTCCTCAATTCGTGCCGGATGGATCCTTCCATCAGTAACCAGCTGATGGAGTGCCAGCCGTGCTACTTCCCTCCTTATCGGATCGAAAGCAGACAGGACAATAGCCTCGGGAGTATCATCTACAATAATTTCTACTCCGGTTGCAGCTTCAAGGGCCCTTATGTTACGTCCTTCACGGCCGATAATCCGCCCTTTCATTTCATCTGAGTCGATATGAAAAACTGTTACTGCATTCTCAATGGCATTTTCTGCCGCAACCCTCTGGATCGTTTGCAGAACAATTCTTTTAGCTTCTTTGTTGGCTGTCATTTTGGCCTCATCAAGTATCTCATTTATATAGGACATTGCCCCTGTTTTCGCTTCCTCCTTTAATGATTCGATAAGGTGGTTTTTTGCTTCTTCAGCCGACAGACCTGAGATGGCTTCAAGCTGATCAACCTGCTGTCTGTGCAGTTTTGAAAGCTCTTCAGTTCTTTTTTCGACCAGCTCGAGCTGTGAATTAAGGTTTTCACGTATGGCATCAGCTTCATTCTTTTTTCGCTGTGCCTCTTCAAGTTTCTGGGAAAGTGTAAGCTCTTTCTGCTTTATCCGGCTTTCTGACAAGGCCTATTTTATTGTTTTTTTCATTAATAATCTTCTCATGTTCTGCCTTGAGCTGTAAAAACCTCTCTTTTGCCTGAAGGATTTTTTCTTTCTTAATCACTTCAGCTTCTGATTCAGCTTCGCTGACAATCTTATGGCTTTTGTTTTTTAATGCCTGTTGCCATATAAGATAGGAAGCACCAAATCCCAGGATCAGTGCTGATATACTAAGGACCAGGGTAAGTCCTCCGCTTATTGTACCATCTATTAAAGTCATCATTTCCAATATTTTATATAAATAAAAAGCCCGCAAAGTCTCCTCAACTTTTATAAAACCCCATATCTTTATGGCTGGAGCCGCTAATTCAGCTTGAACGTCCACTGTCGCGCTGTTAAGCGCGATTCCCGGAAAACCGGGATGAGGCCTGTTCTACCTGAACTAAGGAGAGCTCCAAAGTTTTAAGTGTTGAGTTTTAAAAACGAATGAAGAAACAATGCGGGCAATAAGTTTACTATATTTTAAAGAACGCTGTTACTCTTTTCTTCAAGAACTGTATCAATTTTATTTATAAGTTCTTTAATAGCATCAGGGAAGTGATTTGAATCAAGCTTTTCCTCCTCTTCGTTAAGCTTTATCACATATTGCAGGGAAGCCATCGCCAGAAAATCCTGTACATCTTTGTCAGCATAACGCTGTTTGTATTGCAGGACTTTTTCGTTAATCATCCTGGCAGCTTTCCTGATCTTTTCCTCATTTTCCCTTTCTACCTTTAATGGATAATATCTGTCTGCCACATTTACCCTGATCGAAAGCTTATCATCCATTGTTATATTTTATCTGTTTAAAAGAGCAACACATCTGTCTATTTCCCGCACTAATTCATTTATCTTCTGTTTCGCCTCAACTGCACTTTCACCCTCTCCCATTAATGCTCCTGATATCTTAATTCTTTCGTATTTAATTTCTAATTCCTTTAGTTTTTCATCTCTTTCCTGAAGATAACGTTCTAATACCTCATTTTCGTTCTTCAGTTCCCTGTTTTTTGTCCTCAGGTCATTATATCTTTCAAACAATTCTTCAAGCTTTTTGTTCAGCAATGTCAGCTCCTCAAAACCCTGGTCGGACATACTAAAATCTTTAATGCAAAGTTAACACTGTTAATGATATTTTCAAAAATTTAAGGTAAATAGTTTGGCAGAACAACTCATAAGCATAGTTTTGCATCTTCGGAAACATAGTTCTTTTTAAGAAATGGTTTTAGCACTTATAATACTTTCAGGCTGGATTTTTATTAATGTTCCCGGTGAAGAGCCAAAGGACAGATCCTTATTTGTATCACCTGTGAAAATACCGCTCTCGCTTTCTGCAAATTTCGGAGAACTGCGGATTGATCATTTTCACTCAGGGCTTGATATAAAGACCCAGGGTGTAACAGGCAAAGAAGTTATAGCTGCTGCCTCGGGTTATGTTTACAGGATAAGCATTTCACCCGGCGGATTCGGAAAAGCTCTTTACCTGCGACATCCATCAGGATATTCGACAGTTTATGGTCATCTGGACAAATTTACTCCTGAGATTGACGAGTATGTTGTTTCGAGGCAATATGAGGATAAGAGTTTTATGATAACTCTCTGGCCTCCCAAAGACAGATTCCGTTTTAATCAGGGCGATCTGATAGCATATTCCGGAAACTCCGGCAGTTCATCCGGTCCTCATCTGCATTATGAAATCAGAGAATCAGATGAAGAAGTCCCGGTCAATCCACTTCTTTTTGATTTTGGAATAGAAGATAATCTTAAACCTGTTATTGAAAAACTGGTCATTTATCCTGCCAGGAAAAAAACCTTAATAAACAGGCATAATAAACTATTGAAAATCAATATTACCGGCAGCAATGGCAACTATTATATCCCTTCAAATAATGAAGTCTCGATCAGCGGCCCTGCCGGTTTCGGACTTAAAGCCTATGATCTGCTTAACAACAGTTATAATAAATTCTCGGTTTTTTCAATTGAGCTCAGGATTGACTCTATTTCCGTTTACAACTACAAAATGGATGCATTCACATTCAATGAATCGAGATATGTAAACAGTCATATTGATTATGAGACATTTCTGAAGGAAAACACTTATATAGAGCGCGCATTTTTACTGCCAAATGACAAGCTGAGTGTTTACCAGAATGTAATCAATAAGGGAATATTCAGCTTTTCTGACGGTAAAAAACATTTTGTTGAGATTATTGTTGCAGATATCAACAATAACAAGTCTACTCTTTCCTTTTATGCAAATTCAGCTCCTGCCCCATGGTTTGAAAGTGAAGCAGAGAAAGTTGAAAGCAGCACAGTCTTAATGCCTTATAACAGGAATAACAAGTTTGTTTCAAAGGATGTAGCTGTAAATATTCCTGCAGGAACACTCTATGACACACTTCATTTTGAATTCAAAAGATCAGACGGCAATGCCGGCATGTATTCTGATATCTATCAGATCCACAACAAGTATACACCGGTTCATAAAACATACACACTTTCGATTAAACCTGACCGTGTTCCACAGGGGAAAGGGACCAAACTGATTATTGTTCAACTGGATAATAATATTATAAAAAGTCCTGTTCCCAGCATCTGGGATAATGGTTATCTTACAGCAAATCCAGGCACTTTCGGATCTTTTTATGTGGGTATCGATACAATACCTCCATTAATTTCACCAAACGGATTTTCCTCAGGAGGAAACCTGTCGGAAAAGGCAGGTCTGAGAATTAAAATCAGGGATGACTTTTCAGGTATTAAGTCATATGAACCATCGGTTGACGGGAAATGGGCATTATTTGAATATGATCAGAAAAACGACCTTTTGATATACAAGTTTGATCCCAAACGGATTCAAAAAGGATCAACTCACAATCTTACCCTGAAGGTTATTGACAACAGGGACAATGTGAGCACCTACAAATGTGAGTTTACCTGGTGACAAATGATCAATAAATCCTGGCCGGATAAATTCCCTTTCTGATCATTTTCTTTATGCTTTCAACAACCATAGGTTTGTCTTCACGGTATGTGACTCCGAACCAACGCTCATTGCTCATAAGCACGTTAATTTTAATTTCCCCGTTTTTCACAAATTTATCAACAGAGGTTGGTATATCAAGTTCTGATTTCGGATCCATTCCGTGCTTATCAATAAAATTCCTGAATTCTTTACCCAGAAAATCATAGCATGATGGCTTAAATCCCCACAAATTCATTGAGACTATTTCGTTCCCGGTGAAATGTATTGTTTTTCCATCTGGTCCGGGTGCTGAAGCACCATCTTTTGTTTTTTCAATCTGCCGCGTTTCAACAATTTTTTTCAGTATTCCGTCTTCACCAGCCTGACAGACCCCGCGGTTTACATGTCCATGTTCTGACAGTGTATTTCCCAGTTTATAACCTACAATACAATAGCTGACAGGATCTTTGTCAGTAACAAGAAAATCCTTCAGTATCTTAAAAGATTCAAAACCATAATAATCATCGGCATTTATCACACCAAAAGGTTCTTTTATTTTATCACGTGTGACAAGGATTGCATGACTGGTACCCCAGGGTTTCTGACGTTCAGGAGAGACCTTCACTCCTTCAGGGAGGTTGGTAATCTCCTGAAAAACGTAATCAACTTCAATTTTCCCCTGAAGCCTGTCTACGAACCTTTCTTTAACCTGCTCTTCAATATCATGACGGATAACAAAGACAATTTTACCAAAGCCCGCACGGATAGCATCATAGATAGAATAATCTATTATTGTTTCGCCTGATGGACCTACTTCATCAAGCTGTTTATTTCCTCCATACCTGGTTCCCATTCCGGCAGCCAAAACTAAAAGTGTCGGTTTCATATATATAGTTTTTGTATTCACAATTATACAGAAAATATTGTTACTTTTATTAATCAGATTATAATTTGTTGATGAAGTTAAAGCTTGAGATTTGTGTCGACAGTGTTGAATCAGCAATCAGCGCACAATCAGCCGGAGCCGACAGGGTGGAATTTTGTGATAATCTTGCTGAAGGTGGAACAACACCAGGTTATGGTTCAATAATTTCAGCCAGAAGCAATCTGTCTATCGGGCTTCATGTAATTATCAGACCGAGAGGTGGAGATTTTCTTTATTCCGATCTGGAATATGATATAATGCGGAGAGATATTGAGATATGCGGAGAATGCGGAGTTGATGGAATAGTGACTGGAATTTTACTGCCGGGAGGTAATATTGATGTAGAAAGAACCTCAAAGCTAATTGAATTTGCATATCCTATGTCAACTACATTTCACAGGGCTTTCGATATGTGCAGTGATCCTGTCCAGGGGCTTGAGGACGTTATTGTATCAGGTGCTTCCCGTCTGCTCACATCGGGACTGAAAAATAAAGCTCTCGACGGAATTGAACTGATAAGGCAGCTCGTGATACAGGCTGGTGAAAGAATAATCTTAATGCCCGGAGGAGGGATAGATGAGACCAATGTTGCTCTGATAGCAACTGCCACAAAGGCTGCGGAGATACACCTCACGGGAAGAAAGACTATCGATAGTGATATGATTTTCAGACGTCAGGGGATCAATATGGGTGGGATTCCTGATATTCCTGAGTTTTCAAGAAAGGTGGCTGATCCTGAAAGAATAAAAAATATCATCAATATTATCAAAATGATCTGATATCACTTTGAAATTTTATCTCTCTTGTTACCTTTGCACTTCCGTATTTCTTCAATCAAATTATAATTATAAAATAATATACATTATGAAACGAATAGTTACAGCACTCCTCGCAGTTGTCATTGCAGGAGTCTTTCAGGGACCGGTTACCATGGCTTGTACAAATCTGATTGTAACAAAGGGAGCATCAAAGACAGGTTCGGTAATGATCACCTACTCGGCCGACTCACATGTTCTTTACGGTGAATTGTACTATTGGCCTTCAAGAGATTACCCCGAAGGTGCCTGGTTGGATGTCTATGAGTGGGATACAGGCAAATACATGGGAAAGATCAAACAGGTGCGTCATACATATTCAGTTGTAGGCAACATGAATGAACATCAGGTCTCAATTGGTGAAACAACCTATGGTGGTATTGAAGGACTGGTGGATCCGGATGGCTATCATCGACTATGGAAGTCTTATTTACATCACTCTCCAGAGGGCAAAGAATGCCAGGGAAGCCATTAAGGTAATGTCGGAGCTGGTATCAGAATATGGATATGCAAGCTCAGGAGAATCATTCTCAATAGCTGATCCGAATGAAGCCTGGATCTTTGAAATCATCGGAAAAGGCAAGGGCAATAAGGGTGCAGTATGGGTTGCACGACTTATTCCCGACGGCTATATATGCGGACATGCCAACCAGGCAAGGATACAGACTTTTCCCCTGGCTACAGGCAAGAAAACCAGCAATGCGATCACATCAAAGGACCTGAGGCGCATATCTGATCCCCTGGTTGAATGTGTTTATGCATATGATGTTATCGAATTTGCACGATCCAAAAATTTATTTACCGGAAATGATCAGGAATTCAGCTTCTCTGACACTTTTAATCCGATATCTTTTGAGGGTGCCAGGATGTGTGATATCCGTGTATGGGCATTCTTCAGGGCAGTAAATGATGAAATGGATCAGTATACCGGCTATGTTTCCGGGCATGATCTGAGCAAGCGCATGCCCCTTTGGGTTAAGCCAAACCGGAAAATATCAAACTACGATCTTATGAACTTCATGCGCGATCATCTTGAAGGAACGGAATTCGACATGAGAAAGGATATTGGTGCAGGTCCGTTCGGCTCTCCCTACCGCTGGCGGCCGCTTACCTGGAAAGTCTCTGGTGATCCAAATGCTCCTTCATACTGCAACGAAAGAGCTACATCGACACAGCAGACCGGATTTGTATTTGTCGCAGAGTCGAGGAACTGGCTTCCGGATCCTGTTGGTGGAATTTTCTGGTTCGGCGTGGATGATGCAAATACTACGGTTTTCAATCCCATGTATTGCGGGATCACGGAAATACCCGAATGTTTCAAAGTTGGTAACGGAGACATGGTAACCTACTCTCCCACTTCAGCTTTCTGGCTCTTCAACCAGGTTGCCAACCAGTGCTATTCACGCTATGACCTGATGAGCGCTGATGCCATCAGGCTGCAAAAGGAACTGGAGACCAAATATATCACTGAGACTGCTTCAACAATCGATGAGGAAGCAAAAAAACTGTACGAAAATGATGTCTGGAAGGCAAGAGACTATCTTACAAAGTATTCTGTAACAACCGCTCAGAGCACCTTCAAGCAGTGGAAGAAGCTGAGTGAATATCTTCTTGTTAAATATATCGACGGTAATATCAAGAAGGAAAAGGACGGGAAGTTCGAAACATCAGAGGATGGTTATCCGGGGTTCCCGATGCAACCGGGATATGATGACAAATGGAAGAAATCCGTAATCCAGGACACAGGTAAAAAATTGCTTGTGCCGGCAGGTAGCGGGCATTAGTTGAGTAAATATTGAATCGTAATATTGATGAATTATAAAATATTATTGTATCTTTGCCCCCTGATTTTTAAGATCATATTTAGAAAACAAAATTGTTTGTGAAATGAATTTAATGGATGTTGTTGAAAAGGAATTTGCAGTGACTAACGAATATCCCAAATTTATTGCAGGAGATACAGTTACTGTTCATTATAAGATCAAGGAAGGGAACAAGGAAAGAATCCAGCAGTTCCGTGGTGTTGTTATCCAGAGGAGCGGAAGCGGTCATACTGAAACATTTACAGTAAGGAAGATATCAGGGAACATAGGTGTTGAAAGGATCTTTCCGATCGCATCTCCTTTCATTGATAAGATCGAAGTCAATAAGCATGGAAAAGTCCGCAGGGCAAAAATCTTCTATCTCCGTAATCTTACAGGTAAAAAAGCACGTATCAGGGAAAAGAAATTCTAATATAATTTTTGGAAAAAATAAAAGGCTGTTCTCATTGAGCAGCCTTTTCTGTTTAGACTGATTATATTTTATTTAGCAATTCCTCCCTTTTTACTTTGGCTTCCTCCGTAAGTTTAAGGGCCTTCTCGTCAGCCTCCTTTACGACCTGATCAGCTCGCTTATCAGCTTCTTTTTTAACAGAATCAGCAGCTTTTTGAGCTGCCAGTTTTGCTATGGTTCCTTTTGATTCTGCTTCCTTTATTATCTTTTGTGCCTGGATATTACCTTCCTGACGGATTTTTTCAGCTGCTTTAGCAGCTTCATTTCTTAGCTGACGGCCTTTTTCTTCAGCTTCCTGTACGAGTTTGTCAGCCTGGATTTCTGCCTCGCTCCTGACTTTTTCTTTCGCCTGATCTACTTTTTCCTCCACTGCCGCCTTAATAGTTTCTTTTGCAGTTTCTTTTATACTTTTTGAACTGTCTGAAGGGGCATTGCCAAAAAAAGGTTTCACTACCGGTTTTAGGAAAGTGCCTGTCACTTTTACATTTACTTTAATCAGTTCCGCTGGTTTAAAGGCCATCCCAAAGGCTGCAGCCTGGGCTGAAAGATTATCTATCAGGGAATTTACAGAACTGCCAAGATCTGATCTCGGTATTTCTGTTTTTATCACGTAATTCAACGTCTGGTCCAGCCCCTGATCACCGCTGATATTCATTTTTATGTTGCCGACTTTGGTATTAAACGGACTCACATAAATCCTTCCATTATTTATTTTAAAGCTGATGTTTAAATCCTTAAATGTATTGCTGTAATTACTCCCTAATTTGAGTGCCTCCTTCATTGTTTTATAGACCACCGATTCAACAAGAGTTACTTCATCAGATTGCAGTCTTCCTCCTCCGCTTATCGTTGAAATCTGTGGCATGAAATCCTGATCAAGCAGACTGCTGTAATTTAGTTTAACACCTACTTTACCGTTAATTCCTTTGGCTGTCGGTGCCAGCATTTTGATAGTGTTAAAAGTGTTAAATGCATCCTTTACACCTATATTTTCCATATTCAGGTCAGCTTTCATAAACGGCTTAAGAGTGTCGCGTGTGTCATAATCTGCATTCATCGCAATCTTCCCTCCAAGAAGGTCCATGCCTGTTTCCCGGAAGCTTAGAATACCGTCTTTGACGATAATATGCCCTTTAACATTCTGAACTTTTATATTGTTATAAATAAACTGATCGACAAGTGCGTCGAAATCAAAACTTATATTCTCAGGTACTTTAATAATTGAAAGTGATGTCGTATCAAGTTCAGTTGTATCAGAGGCTATTTCCGACATGATATCGGACAGGTCAACCTGTTTTGACCGAAGAGAAAGGTTACCTTTAATAATATCATCATTAAATAAGTAAGGAATATAATTTTCGAGTCGGCCGCTGAGAGTGAAATCACTGCTGCCTCCTACGTTAAGATCAGCATTTTTCAATGCTGCGAAAGCAGGTGCAAACTCAAAGCCAGCCTCATTGATCTTCACATCAGGATAACCAGCCATTGAAATCAGCATATCACTGATATTCAGATTTCCGGATGCCTTAAAATCTTCATACTGTTCCTTTTCAATCATTGACATCCGACCTGCCATACTTACCGACATATTAATCAAACCTGACAGATTAATGCTGTCGAGTGGAACGGCATTTGAAAGAGCTGTAAGGTCGATCTTCCCAATCATTGAACCATTAAAATCAGGATCGCTCATCGGTGTCCGGAGGGTAAATTTCAGGTCGAAAGGATTTCCTGCCAGTTCCATATGGAAATCATTGACATTGACAGTCGTTTTATCCATGTCTGTTCCATCGACAAAAATGTCCGATTTCAGATTTATGTTTTTTATCTGTTCAGGAAGTGAAGGATAGCTTATCAGGCCGTTTTTGACACTTATATCAAGAGTGATGTCGGGCATTGTACTGTCCGCATCACTGTAAACTCCTTTGGCTGTTCCGGAAAGATTGAATTCTCCGCTTGTTGTAAGATCTTTGTAATCAGTCATATATACCGAAGGGACTAATGAAAGCAAAGACTTGAAAGATGTCTCTTCCGTTTTAAAAGTCAGGTCTGTTTCAATATCATCCTCAGGCATTGCGACCATTCCTGCAAAATTTAATTTCAGGTCGTTGATCAGTAGATAATTATCCCTGAGGTAAAATCGCATGCTGTCGAGGTTAGCCCTGAGACTGATTTTTGAATCAGCTGCTGCCTTGTTCAGGTACTTAATATCATCCATCAGATATGAAACCTCTCCGGCATTGATCTTAATTTCCAGGTTTGTTTCATTCTCGGTAAGATCACCATTCAGGGAACAATTCACATTTGCCAGATTAATTTCAATATTTGACTCGTAATCGGTATACGAAATTGAGCTGTTTAACATTTCTACTTTTTCGAGGAGGATTTTCATGACAGAAGAGGACTCATCCTCCGGAGCAGTCTCCGTTGTATCGGTCATTATATCCCAGTTTGCACTCCCGTCTTTAAGAACAACAGTATTAATATCAGCGTTGTCGATTATAACCGATTTTATTTCGTAACCTGTTTTTTTAAAGAGACTCGCGAGATTGAAAACAAGGTTTACTGACTCACAATCAGCGAGGGTGTCGTTTTCGAATTTACCAACACCGGTTACCGAAAGATTTTCGAGTGAGAAAGCCAGATTTGGAAAATTCCTGAAAAATCCAAGTTTATAGTCGCCAAATTTTACTTTTGCATTAACAGATTCGTTAATTGCCTGTTCTACCCTTACTTTTATTTTATCTTTAAAAATCACCGGAACAGTAAATATCAGTATAATAATCAGTAAGAATAATCCCAGAAAAATTTTCAATACGATGCCTGCTGCTTTTTTCATAATACTATTGGTTGCTACTGATTGCCAACGATGTAAGAATCAAAATATTTTGTATTGATGAACAAATAAAAGTACGCAATAAATCACGGATAAAAAATTGCTATATTTGCACCCTGGTATGAATTATGGTCCCGTAGCTTAACTGAATAGAGCATCTGACTACGGATCAGAAGGTTGGGGGTTTGAGTCCCTTCGGGATCACAAAACAAACAATGCTCCGGGAGGAGCATTGTTTGTTTGAATGGCGGAGCAGGCCGGCAGGCATGCAAACTGCCATGAAAGCAAAAAATGAGAGCAGCTTGCTGCGGCATTGTTTGTTTTGTTGCAGCCCCTCTTGTGGGTCCGCGAGCGCAGCGAGCAGTCCCTTCAGGATCACAAAGATAATCAGAGAGTTAGAGTTAATCTAACTCTTTTTTATTTGCCCATTTGCACACAATTTGCAAACTTTTTTTTACATATCTATTTTTACAGGGGAATCAGGGGAATGGAAAGTATAAGGATCAATATTTTCTTTTTCAATAATTCCCCTCAATCTGTCTTCAAACTCTTTAATGAATTGAATCCCATGTTCACAAGTGAATGAGAAATAAATTTCAGATTGCTTTTCCGGCTGATTAACATTCCATTTACCACCCTCACTAGCAATTATTCTGAAATGCTTTTCAACCCCATTAACTGAATATTTCCATTCGGTAAATTCTTTGATGTTAGCAAGGGAATTAATCCTTAACCATTTATTGAGTTCAGTAATAGTTATCGGCCTTTCGCTATTATCAGACAATACTATTATATAATCCTTAAATTCTAGTTCTATTTTCATTTCCTATATTTTATCCCAAGTTATGAATTTGATGACATTAATTGCTTACTTAATATTTCAAAGCCTATTTTTAACAGAAAGCCCCCAGAGCTGAGGGCTGTACAATAAGTTTTTGTTCAATTTTAGATTAAAACCTTAATGTTATTCCCAATCCTACCGCCATTGAATTTTCTGGCTCAATTTTAAACTTCTGTAAAGTAAGCTGGGCTTTTTTTTTCCTGACTTTGCCAGTCACCCACAGGGGAATTCCAACAATCATTGCCGCATCACCGAATAGATTAAGTATGGCATAAGTATTCGGTTCGGTTTTATCTTGTTCCCAAAAACCATGTTCGCCTACATAATTGATAAAAAGACGAAGTGTAGTGGCACTGATTATTCCTCCTGTTATGGTTAAAATTAATCCGGCACTGCTCGTATTATTCGCCTTTTTTAAATATAAATTAAGCTGTTCGATGCTTAGCGTATCAAGGTTTATTTTATTCTGGGCCATTATGTTAAACATACTGCCAAATACAAAGAATAATAAGATTACTTTTTTCATAACGGAAATATCTTATTCCATTTTAAGATATTAGCAAATCAAAGGTACACTAGCAAAAAGCCAAAGTCAATTTTATTTTAACAGGATAGTTGTCATTTGCTTGTTGATGTTATTTTTCTATATTTCAAAGATTTTAGTTAATCAAAAGAAGATAGCCAGCATCCAAACAAATCTTGTCATGAGATCAGTAATTCAGGGTGCTGGCTTTTTATTATGCAATAAGCCCCCGGAGATGATTTCCGAGGGTTGGTGATTGTTGCACTGTAACCATTTAACTGGCCGGGATAAAAGAATACATTTTCTCAGGCTAATTCTGCAATTACCTTAATTACTTAAGATTCGGGTCATATTCCCATAAATCCTCAAAAGCATCAGGCTGACCATTACCATTTATTCCTGTACCTAAATATCCTTTGTTCCCGATTGAAACACCGATAGCTCCGTTTCGGGCGGGTCCTCCAAAATTGGCTTTCTGTGTCCATACATTAGTAGCTTGATCCCATTCCCAAAAATCCTTTAATAAACTTCCTGTACCAAGGTATCCTTTGTTCCCGATTGAAAAACCAACAGCATAACTTCTTGACGTTCCTCCTGTGACTGCAGTTGTCTAAGCAATATTTGAGACAGGAATGGTTGTTACATTAGGTAGAGTCGCTTCCTTCTTACAGGAAGGAAGATAAATTGCTGTCCCAAATAAAAGGATAACAATTGTGGAAATTTTAAATAAGCGTTTCATAGCGATATTGATTTAATTAATTGAAATCCACTACTATTAACAAGAGCTAAGGATATAATTAATCAGGATACTTCCTTTATTTTTAAACAAATTTTCATTTGTATTAAGCCAAAATAAATTTAATTTAATAGGGTATTTTTTTCAGGAATTTCTTACCCCTGTTTTTCAATGTCAATTTTTAAAACAAGAAAGCCCCAGACTGCTGATATCCATGGCTGAAACTCGCTTCAATCCTGACTCGTCTCCAATAAATGTTTTTATTATAGCACTTTTTAGTTTGCAAAAGCGTTTTATTTGAAAAGAGGAACTTTGTGACTAATAAAATCCTAACAAGAATATTGATGATAGTATTTTCTATCCTGTTATTAATTCCGCTTTATTCGTGCTCAGTCCATAAGTATAAACCACCTCATTCGAAAAGTCATCATATACCGAAACCAATTTATCGCCAACCAAAAAGATATATGAAGTGAAATGCTGAGAACGTAAATAGGTTGAGGACTTATGTCAATTAATAGGGTGATTCAGGGTCAATTCACCTCCCTTCGGGATCGTTGCACCTCTTTTGGGTCCGCGAGTGTAGTGAGCAATCCCTGCGGGATCACAAAAAAAAGTCCGGCAAACTGATTACTTGCCGGACTTCCGGAATTCCGTGGTCAACAGTGCGCCAGCTATTTACTAAGTGCCAACAGCCTTATAGGCTGCAGGAGTCTTAGTACTCCTGTTCCAGGATACACCTTCAATTAAATGATAGTTGTCATACCTTATTTTACTTATCTGCTTACCCTCCATTACAGCCATGAGAATGGAACTTGAATCGTAATCAATCTCGAACTCATTCTGACCATAATATTTGGCATAGTATTTCCCGGGTTTGCCAGATTTGCCCGGGACGTATTTAAATGCGATCTCCTCCAGAGGATTCAGGAAATAGACGATCTTGCCTGTTTCAATCTTGTTCTGGATTTTCTCTGATCTGATCTTTCTCAGAATTCTTTTAATTGATGCTGTCATCATACAGGATGCTTATAATTCAGATTTGAACGGATCTCTTTTTAAAAACGGAAGTCTTAAACCTGTTATTGTCTTAATATTATGCATTTCATTTCTTTTTTAATACAGGATCAGGCCAATAGCAAACAGGATTACAAATTCCATTTGGTTTGTTTTTATTATTTTGTACTTTTGATTATTCTATTAAACAGTATAAAATGTTGATGCATAAAGCCAGGTATCATAATAACAGCTTTTTACCTGCAATAGTAATAATCCTGCTTTTCTTATGTCTGCCTTCGTGCAGGTATTTAAGGGAAAAAGGAATATTCTTGGATAAAAATGTTAAACTGGTATTATTGAAGGTGAAACAAGACAGTATTCTCAGGGCGGACTCTCTTATAAAAACCGGGACTTTTGCAAATAGTGCCATTGAAGCGCAACAGGATCCTGAAATCAGGATTGAAGATGTAAAGCTTTCAGGAGAGGAAATCAACAATATGTACTACATTATTATCGGTAGCTTTAGTAATCCGGAAAACGCTAAACTTGCAGCCAGTCAATATACCAGTCAGGGATTTAATCCAAGCGTTATCCAGACGACTGACCGAAATGGTAAAAAGATTGAATTGGTTTCAGCCAGGACATTTGATAATTATGATGAAGCTGCCGGTTATCTGAAAGAGTTCCAGAGTAATATTGATCCTGGTGCCTGGATATATCCGCGCAAATAAATCAGCTTCCCGGATTGTCTGCAGGAAATGAATATCGGTTCAAATATTAATTAACCACAATAAGTTTCTGGCAATAACTGATGATTTTTTCAGAGCCAAGCTGGATAAGGTAAATACCCTTAATAAGGTTTATCGGAACCTGAAATTCACTGACACCAGGATCGATTTTTTTATGTAACAAAATATTCCCGGACAGGTTGATTATTCTTATATAATCATGAATAACAGATGATTCTTCAATTTTGACGTTAAAGTAATCATGCGCCGGATTCGGAAAGATCTTAACTGTCTGCTTTTCGTAATCTGATGGAGTTCGAAACCTATATCCAAAAATCCTGAATTCTGCAATATTATTCCAGGTATCAGCTAAATTGCCCTGACATATAAGCCTGACATATTTAAATTCTTTTCCTGTTTTTGATGGAGGAAAGTCAAAAACCTGAAGATCTCCGGAGAAAGCACATGATCTTGATTTAGTGAGAATTGGCTCCCATGTGACTTTATCTTCCGATCCGAGCACATCAAAATAATACTCTTTAGTCAGGCCCGATTGAAATGCTAATATGACATGATGGATATTAAAAGGCTCTTTTAATTCCAATGTTATCCACTGGTCCGTTCCGTTAGCTGACCACAAAGTCGCAATATTGCCGTCAATGATATTAATTGGGTAATCAGGGGACTGAAATCCACTGGCCTCAACAGCAATTACTTCCGCTAATTCAAGTTCAGGCTGATAAGGCAGGATTTCAATTGAAATAGTTTCAGATCCGGTTGTTTTACCATCATTAACTGTCAGTGTAAAATCAAGTTCCTGGCCAGCCCCGACAATTGGAGCCAGGAATTGTATAATCGAACCATTTGTCGAAGAAACGGACACTTTATCAGGAACTTTCCAGGTGTAGGTAAGGTTATCCTTATCCGGATCGTAGCTGCCGGTGGCATTTATCTCCCCGAGGAATCCTGAATATGTGCTTGAGGGGTAATTTATTCTGATTACAGGTGGAGAATTTACCATGTTCACCCTGTTGGCGACAGCCTGGGCACTGATACTTGTCGCCTGTCCGCCTGCAGTGGTCTGCAACGGATCTGAAGAGGGTCTTGTATAAGCAATAGTCGCGACATCAGTATAAACCAAAGGACTTGATAAAGTCAGCAATACCTTCGTTCCTGAAACTACAACAGAGACAACACTTCTTACTGCAGAATTAACAGTAACAGCAAAGGCTGAAACAGAAGGAATAATATTTGCCAGAGGCAGGGTATACGTTATATCAATCTGTGCGGGTGTGGCATTCTCTGTTACCGCGCTGACAAAAACCGGAACCGCAGGTGGTGCTGCAACATTATTGGTAACAGTCTGTGCAGCAATAGTTGCAGCCTGTCCTCCTGCAGCTGTCTGCAAAGGATTTGCAGCAGGTTTGGTATAAGCTACTGTTACAGTTTCACCGTATGCAACCGGGCTGGCAAGTGTCAGACTGACCTTCGTCCCGGAGATCGCAACTGCAGTGACTGTTCTGGAGGCAGAATTGACACTTACAGCAAACGATGAAGCTGCGGGAATAATATTTGCAAGGGCAAGATTATATGTGATGTCGAGCTGGGAAGGTGTTGCATTTTCTATTACAGAGCTTAAATAAACCGGAACCGCTGGCGGTGCTGCAACATTATTGGTAACGGTCTGTGCAGCAATTGTTGCAGCCTGTCCTCCTGCAGTTGTCTGCAATGGATTGCTGGCTGGTTTTGTATAGGCTACTGTTACAGTTTCACCATATGCAACCGGGCTGGCAAGTGTCAGATTGACCTTCGTCCCGGAGATCGCAACTGCATTGACTGTTCTGGAGGCAGAATTGACCCTTACTGCAAAAGCTGAGGCTGATGGGACAATATTTGCCAGAGCCATATTATATGTCATGCTGAGCTGCGCCGGAGCAGCATTTTCGATCACAGAGCTTAAATAAACAGGTACCGCTGGCGGTGCTGCAACATTATTGGTAACGGTCTGTGCTGCAAATGTTGCGGCCTGTCCTCCCGCAGTTGTCTGCAATGGATTGCTGGCTGGTTTTGTATAGGCTACTGTCACAGTTTCTCCATATGCGACCGGACTGGCAAGTGTAAGAAGGACTTTAGATCCGGATATGGTGACAGCAGTTACTGTTCTGGATGCAGAATTGATCCTTACTGTAAAAGCTGAGGCTGATGGGACAATATTTGCCAGAGCCAGATTGAATGTCAAATCAAGCTGTGCCGGTGTGGCATTCTCTATTACAGAACTTATATAAGCAGGAATTGCAGGTGGCGAAGCAGGATTGGGATCAACCATCAATACAGCAGAAGTGTAGGGCATTAAAGTAAGAGTCCCGGAGTATTTGGTACCTTTTACATCAATGTAAGCTCCATCAAGAGCAATAATCTTCTGTGAGCCTGTTGCGTTATATTCAAACCTTATCTTATTTACATCAGTGAGAGTTATTGGAGACTTATGGGAATTCTTATCCTGTCCGGAAAAGGACTGCCAACCGGCGAGAGTCCTGTTTACACCACCTGTAGATGGTTGCTGGGTGTAGAATAGTTTCAGTATTGTCGTCAATAGGCCGGCAAAAGTAGTTATTGTCACTTACAAAAAAGTTCAAGGTTATCAGAGACATAGCTTATTGCTTCAAAAGCTGTTTGAGCTGCTGTCTTTGAAAAGAAAATATTATTTCAAACCTTGTTGTTCTTTCACTGAAATCAGGATCATCGCCGATTGTAAAAACTGATATGCAGCACAATTATAAATATTGTTGTTTTCAAACTGACAGTTAGCAGCATTATGTAGAATAGATTCCGCAGTAGGATGATTTGCAATTGAATTGCCTGAGACCTCAACATTTTCACTTCTGTTATCCAGGACAAATTCCATGGCTAGGTAAAAAGTCAGGTTTGGATGTCGTTCCAGCTATTATTTCCGATCCCGTTTAAGAACCATATTGTTATTAATATGTCGGTCATAAGCCAATACCTGATGGAACCGGTAAAAGTATATATGCCTGCCCCATCATCTTTTACAGAACAAAATTTATCAACAAGATTATTCTCTTACTGTTACATAGCTTCCCACAAAGGAGATACCATTAAAGCCTATATTTTCAATTGAGTTGGTTTCAACAGTAGTATTATTGCGCGCATGTTTATTCCACCATAAGTTCCACCTCCTGGTTCTCCCATTCCGGAATAAGTCCTATATTACTTATCTTGTTATTCCGTATCGTATGATTGCTTCCGTTAATATCAAAGTAGAGTCGCTTGATCAAGGCAAGAGCTTATCGAATTATTTTCAGTTAACGAATTACTGTCAGTCTCGCCATATATGCCATAAGCGCCCGAAAATAAAATATCACAATTTCTTATTGTATTATAATTTGTCTGGTAGCAGTGTACAGCAGCCCAGTTTCCTCCCTGTAAAGATAGTCCATCGATCGTCACATAGTTGAAGCCGTAGTTATATATCAGTTTGCTTACAGTACTTGCCCTTATAACATAATTATCCGGATTTGAAGTTCCAAAATACATGTAAAACTTATCAGTTGTTCATTGTAATACCATTCACCAAATTCATCAAGGGTATGTATCGATTTCTGTATGAAATACCCAAAGCCGTTCTTGGCATCATTTACAGAACCACTTTTATACTCAATAAGGTTCCCTCCATGATTTGTAATATGGCTGCGATCGATTGTCCATCTGTTTTTTCTTATCACCACTTCTGCATTAGTCCAGTCTGGATAGCCAGTCAATGAATTGTCAGTAATCGATGTTCTACCTAAATGGCTTGTAATTGTTCTCCATCCGGTGTTTGGCCACCTTCCCATTTTCTGCAGTTTTTCATTGACAGTAACATTATTCAGTTTGAATCCGGTATGTAGTTGAGCGGAATAAATTCCGGTTCCTTCGTTTGTCCAATTTTTCAGGGTAGTAAATCCGGAAATGACAGGTTTTGTTCCTGTATCGTAGGATCCAATCGTAATCGGATTGCCCGAGATTCCAGATTTTGTTATTACAAGACCTCCATAAAATGTGTCGCCACTTTTAAAGAGAATCCGGTCACCGGAATTTAACTTTGAAAATTCCGAATTAACTTTTAGGATAGTTCTCCAGGGAGTTGAAGATGAACGACCGTCAGCCAGATCATTACCAGCTGAACTTACATAATAATCGGCAGCTGTTACAGCAAGGCTGAAAACAGAAAATATTATTACCAGTATCTTCTTCAAAGACCTGTAAAACGTTATTTTACTGACTAACGAATTAAAAATGATTGATTAACGCTGCAAAGTAAACGATAATAAAATATAAATATTACACTTAATGATAATTTTTACAAATCATAGGCTTTAATATCTGTTAAGAAAAAAATAAAGCGGAGTAAAGATTCTGTACCCGGCAGAATCACTCCGCTGCTCAATCCACCATAGAATTATTCCTATTTCTGGAGGAAGTTAAATTCCTAAGATTAACCTATTGCTACATTTCTTTTAAAAATTTCATTATGCCCCAACCAGCTGTTTTAGCAGTGCAATGAGCAATGAAATCTGTCCTGGTTCTAGAGAAATGGTTCTATTTCATTTTTGATTTTCTCCGCAATTCGATCCCAATTTAATTCTTCGCTATACTTTCTAAAGGCAGCTTGGGAAACTCCCCTGTACAATTCATCCTCTTTAATCAGTTGTTCAACTTTCATGGCTAAAGTATCAATGTTTTCTTTGATTTCGAACAGGAATCCGGTCGTCCCATCATTAACTGCACTACCTACCCCTCCGGTCTTAAAGGAGATAGATGGTAAACCAAAAGATGCAGCTTCAGCAAAGACTATTCCAAATGCTTCAACTCTTGTTGGCAGAATAAAAAGAAATGCATTTTCAAATAATCCTTTAAAAATCTTTAAGTCATAAGATTTATTTGTATCTAAAAAAGGATAAACCTCAACTAGATGAGATTTAATAATTCTTTTATTATCTGGAGTGCAACCGACAATCTGAAGAGTTACATTGAATCCGGAATTATGTAATTTATTTACTATTTCAAATGCTATATCCCCTCCTTTCCTTTTCCAATTATCACCTACAAATAATAAATTCTTGCAATTACTGGAGAGTCTATTTTTAATTATTGTATTAAGCTCATTATCATTAAATCCTGAAGTCAGGTTGGCTCCTCTGCCAACTGCTAATATTTTACCTTCTGATAATCCATAAGCTTTTTCAGTGTTATTTTTAGCCCAATCAGAGGCCAAAAATATTTTTTGGTGGTTTTGGAAACAGTACTTATCAACAGCCAACGCTTCTCTTCGTGAGAACGAGATCAGCTTTGACGCAAATGGATGATAATTTAATGCATTATAAAAGCTAAAATCAGCAAAGGCAAATTTAGGTTTATCAGTTTTAACTCCGGCCAGGCATAGTGTACTGGTAGCAAAAAGACCATCAAATTCAGTGTTTTTAATAGATCGGCCTATCTGATTGGCATACCCATTTACAGTCCTCCATGAGTGCTTAGTGGCAATTCGCCACGGAAACAAGCTATATCTATTAAGATAATTTAATCCACTGTAAAACATGTTCCTATTGATTATTAATAGCTCGGTAGGAATTATTTCAAACTGTTTCTTAAGAGCCCTGTAAATCTGGAAATAGCTTCCTGAATCATATGAAGAATCATTAAGATCCGAAAGGAGTGGAAATAATATTTTTTTCATAATATATGTTAAGAAGAGGGCAAAGGAACTTTCAAGACACAGGTCTTTTCCGCTTTGTTAGTTGAATGGTATTAAATGTCTGACCTGCACAAAGTTATCAAAACTTCAACATAATATGCATTTGATTTTATTTTATAAAAACTTATAGAATCTATTTTTGATTCAATGACCCAGACGTACTGATAAAGATTGCTGAACTGTGTTCAAATGCTGCATATTGTCATGTATTTTTCTCTGCAGAATTCCTATTCGTTACTATCATACCGTGGGAAATAAACAAGGGATTTGTCCGTCGCAAATGAGGTTCTTTAGTGGGCCATTCACTCACTTGTTCGTAAATTCCAAAGATAAAATACTTGTGTGATTCAAGAAACTCCTTTAGGACTTCAAAAGGCACATGCCAGTTATTGCTGGGATTCATTCCGGCCTCCACTTCTATAAGGTCTATTCTTTGTTCAGTAAGCATGGTTACCGCACCTTTCAAAACTTCTAGGTCTCCTCCTTCTGTGTCTATCTTAAGGTAACTAATATGATCGATTCTCCTGGTGTGACAGAATTCATCCACCGTAACTATATCTATGGATTCAGTTGCCACGTCATTTTTCATTGGTGACTTCTTCGACTGGCCTAACAGGAAGAACATATCCGAACTGCCTTGTACAACCATTTGCCCTTTGCCCTTTGACGAACCGAAAGCCAGCTGGAAACAATCAACACGCTCATTACCTTTTAGATTATCTTGAAGCTGATGAAATGTAGTGCTCACTGGCTCAAAGCAAAAAATGTGAGAACTTGGGAACCGAGTTAAATAGATCTTCGAAGACTGTCCTAAGTTGGCACCTATGTCAAAAACAATATCAACGCGATATGCAGGTAAGGATTTGGCAATGTCCTGAATAAAGTCAATACCGCGGGGCAGTCCATGGTATATATGCGTATCAGTTAAAAGCTCTATTTGCTTCTTTATCTTATTCATTAGACTCATAACGTTCTCCGTTTATTTCGTATAATTAAATATCAGATTAAGCTTAATCTGAATCTTCAGTTTGCCGATATAATCAATAAACAAGAATTGACTTTCCAGCATCATGGAAATATATTAGATAGTATAAGAAGTCCAACCAGTTATTTATTTTAGATGTTTCAGATAGTGTTATGTAGGAGATTTTCAATTTTTGCTGTCGGATCTGATCAAATACCGGCATTAAAATGAGTAATACAGTTGTCTCTGAGGATCTTTATTTGAGAGGTTGCTGGACACAAATTTCTGAACCGGCGGGGTGTTTTTTCGCTGATTTTTTAGGGAAGAAGACTAATCTGATCTTTTCTTTGAGTATAAGTCCGATAAAGATCGTATTGCCTACCATGTAGCGTTTCCAGTTGCGTCTGGGTTCACGGATAAGCCTGTAAAACCATTCAAGCCCGATGCGAATCATCCAGTTGGGAGCACGTTTTATTGTTCCGGCATAGAAGTCGAAAGCAGCTCCAATGCAGCATACATGATTGGCCTTCAACTCGTTGAAATGACCAATTGCCCATTTTTCCTGTTTTGGGGCAGTCATGCCAATAAAGAGTACATCCGGAGAAACTGAGTTGACAGCCTGAAGCATTGCGAGGTTGTCGTCTGCTGTAAATCTCGACTTAAAATGAGGCTGATAATAATTCACTTTAACATCTGGATATTCTTTTTTTGCTCTTTCATAGATCATCTCAAGGGTAGAATTCTTGCTGCCAAGAAAGAAACACTTTCCTTTCATGGCCTGCAACCTGCACAGTTCCCACTTAAGAAGATCGGCTCCGGCAATCTTTTTCAGTCTTATTCCTGAAAGGAACCTCATAGCCAGGACAATACTTATGCCATCGGGTAATATCAGACTGCTTTTAAGGAGAGCGCGGCGAAATGGTCTGTCTTTCTGGAGAATATTAAATGAATAAGCATTTATTGTACTTATGAGTATTTTTTCCTCGGGTAACTCGGTTAATTGTTTTTTAAAAAGTTTATGGCTAAAGTCTGTTAAATACATCTGCTACATTTGATTTTAGCACGCACATATGAGACTATAAATAGTCATTATTAATACAGTGAATACTGAAATTTTATTGGTTATAGCATAAAAGACTATTCCCAGTCTCTTTTAAGCACAACTTTACATGGATTACCCATTGCAAAAGAATTAGGTGGAATACTCGAGATTACAACACTGTTAGCTCCGATAACCGAGTTTTCTCCAATTGTTACTCCTTTCAGGACAAAACAGTTAAATCCAAGGAATACATTATCCTTAATGATAACAGGTTTAGATTCAACAGCTTTTCTTCTTGATGGATTAGAATTGTGGAAGTCATTGTCAATTATTGTACAAAAGGCGCCGATCAATACATTTTTTCCTATTTGAATGCTTTTTGCTGCTGCTATTGAAACACCTGAGCATCCTGAATTGTTTCCAACCGCTATCTCAGCACCCTCTTTCATGGTAACAAAAGCACATGGCCTGTATAGACCTAATGGAATCGAATACCTGGATGAATTGATTTCACAGTTATCTCCGAAAACTATTTTGGAATGTGGTACTCGCCTTATGATAGGAAAACCATTGAATTTTACATTGCGGCCAACAGAAACACCGCGAATGATCACTTTCAGTCTGACAAAATGCACCAAAAGCCTGACATAAAAAGCTACTCTGCAGTAATTCTTGATTTTAAATAACCATCCCCTTATGTCAAAATTAAATTCCATACCACCACACCCAGTAATATAATGGAGTAAAAAAACAACTACCGGATAATCTGTTTATTTCCTGTGTCTGCTTAACCATTGAATTCTCCGAATCAGACAAAATAAAGTTTAATGTCTTGAAAAGAATGTTCTATTTAACTGACTCTAAAGTAAAATCAGAAATAATCTCTTCGACAATTTTGACAAAATTATTTTCAAATTTTTCCAATGAATATCTTTCTTCGAATCTTTTTCTTCCTGCTCTTCCCATTTCAATCCTTAAAGAAGGATTAATAATTAGATATTCAATTTTATCTGCAAGTGCCTGGGCATCCTGTTTAGGTACAATAAATCCATTAAGATTATTTTCAACTACTTCAGATATAGCTCCTTCGTCGGTGGTTATTACAGGCAGTCCGTAAAGCATCGCTTCAAGGTTTACCAGGCCAAAAGTCTCATATGTGTAATAAGTCGGAAACACAAAGATATCAGCATTGCTGAAATACGTGGCTTTTTCATCATCATATTTCTTTCCTGCATAGGATACATAATTTGCCAGGTTATTTTTCACGATATACTCCATAAAATCTTCTTCCTTAATATCGAACCATGCGCCGATAAAGACTGCCCTGAACATCACACCTTTTAAGTTAAGCAACTTACATGCTTCCAGCAGGGTAAAAACACCTTTTTCCCTTATCATGTTTGATAGAAAAAGCAATTCCGGGACACTCTTCTCCAATCTCAATGAATTTAAAAGTTCTATATCGACATTTTCAGCTTGAGGTATACCATTTGAACAATAGTAGACCATATCTTCCGGAACATATTTTTCAATATCTCCGTACAATAATTTTGAAAGAAGAATGGTGCGGGAATTTTTAAACTGGATACGATACAACTTATTAATCAACCAGTTTTTCTTGACATTTGCTATCCCTTTATTATGATAATGATAAATCAGTTTGTATTTTGAAATCTTGAGGATCAAAACTATGATCATATCTTTATAAAAACCTGCACCTTTTGAATTTATAGTCATATAACAATAATCATAGCGTCTCACAAAAATCTCTTTAAGCACTTTTAAATAGAGTTTTAGGATTAATAGAGTTTTTTTTATTCCATGCTTGCCAATTTCTGACAAATGATCTGATGTTGAAAGATTAATAAAAAAGCACTCAAAAGAATTGTTTACCGGTATGCTTTTATAAATATACTGACCGACTATTCCGGCACCGTGAACTGGAGGCGGCAAATGAATAATGAAAAGAATTTTAGGTTTTTCAGAAACCATTCTGCGAATTCTGATTTTAGACAAACTCAATTTGCTATAATTTTTGTTCAAGTACATTCCTGTAAATTGCTATAACTTGTTCAATTTTTTTCCCCCACAAATAATCCTCCCGTATTTTCAGAGTCCTGTTTCTTAAGCTCTCCAACTTTTTGCGATCATGCAGTAAAATCCGCAGGCTTCCTGCATAGTGCACCACTGAATCCTTGTAAGTTGTGATAGGTACCAATATACCATTGCCATTCCCAAGAACATCATGCATACCACAGTGATCGAGTGAAATTGTCGGAATTCCAAGACTGATAGCTTCCATTACGACGGTGGCGGTTGCTTCGGAGATGCTTGTAAATAAATGCAGATCTGACCCGTTCATTATTTCTATTGCCTCATCCCTCGATTTTTTCCCATGCCATGTGATCCGGTCAGACAAACCCCGTTTCACCGAAAGTTTTATCATTTTCTTCTTCAGGGAGCCGTCACCTATAATATCTAGTCGCCATGAAGGGTCATCCTTGATCCGAAATAGAGCATCAAATAAAAAGTATAGCGATTTCCCGACACATATTCTGCCTGACCAGACAAATTTAAAATATTGTTTTTCAATTCCTTTTTTTGTTACATCAGTTGTAAAATAAGATGTTCCCACTTCGCTAATGACTGTTCCGGATTTTTTATAGTATTTAAGGAATTTATTTGCAGCATCTGAGTAGGCAAAAATCAAGGCGGATGCTTTTTTGGCTGCTTTTTCTGACCTCCTTTGAAAATGAAGCTGAAGAAAGGTGGCTGTATTCTTCAATAAATAAGAGAGCTTAAAACTGACAGGGAAGGGTTTTAAAAGCGCTGTGTGCACAAAGTGAGCTCCTCCGATAGGGCCCCAGACAAAAGGTTTGTTGAGTTTCCACAGGTAACCCGGTTCGCGGAATCCAATTGGTGTCAAGTGATGAACTATATCAATCTCATACTCATTAATGATCTCTCTTGCCCTTATCAGAGCGGTCCTGTTCCAGAGCTGAATTGCAAGGTAAAAGATCCATGAAAAAATTCCAGTCCGATTGGGCCAATTGATCAGTTCTGTCAGGCGTGAGGGTCTTACGGGAATGATATGCAAGTTAGAATTAGTATTGTTTTCGGCATAATCCCTGATCTCATCTGTGTCTCCCATGTGATCACCAGATGCACCACACAAAACAAATACGCTATGATGCCTTGAAAGATTAATCGCAAAATTCCAGCCGACTCCATATTCTGAACCCCGTGTAGGTGAAATCTGATATGAAAGCAAAAGAATATTCATTTGTTCAGTGCCCAAGCTAATGTTTCAAAACCTGATTTTCGTACGAATCATTGATTTCTAAAATGATTAACCAGATTTGGCCTGAATGCTGAATACTCGTTCATCGGCTTCCCTTTCCACCTGATTTTGAATATAATATCTCTCAGATATTTAAGTTTTACCATTTTAATGACTACAAATAAAAAGAAATAGACCCAGCATACGTTTTCGTTATCATAGTTACCACAGTAAAGCGTCCTGATCTTAACCTTATCCTGAGTCCAGTAATTGGTGGCGAGGCAGGTCTTTGTCTTGTCATGGATCCTTATGGCCGCTAATGTTCTATCGATCTGGCCAATTCTGACATTAGATTCAAATATCCTGATAAGAAATTCCAGATCCATCATACAATGCATACTTTCATCAAGGTACCCTATGCTGTCAAAAAGTTCTCTTCGCCAGAACATTGATTGCTGAGCGATATTAAATATTCCATTTTTGGCGAACCACTTATTTTGTTTCATTATATGGTTATTGAAGAGTATTTTTGACTGGGCATCAATCCTCATTGTGTTTCCGTTAACAAACATTACATCGGGATTTCTTGTAAAATAATGTCCAACTGCTGATAACGCACCTGGAAGAAGAATATCGTCACTGTTTATCCAACAAATTATTTTGCCTGCGGCCTTCCTGAAACCTTTGTTTATCGCTGAACTTTGTCCACTATCTTTTTCACTGATCCAGTAAGCCAGTTTATGCGCATATTCCTTTATTATTTCAACACTTCCATCATATGATCCTCCGTCAATAATAATATATTCAAAGTTCGGATAATCCTGACCAATAACTGAAAGGATCGTGTCCTCAATGAACTCCACCTGATTGTAGGAAGGTGTAATTATAGAGATCCGAGGAAAATCATTTTGCATCAAATATAAAGTTTTTAATTTCCGTGTTGCTTAGCATCCTTATCTCTCTTGATAAGCAGACACCTGTAAAAAACCAGATCAAATAATTGTACACTGAGTAGTCGGGAGAATTTGCAATAAACAGAATCAATATGTGCAGAAGCATCATGAAACCAAGGCTCATCACTACATAATTGTTCGAATGAAACAAAGCATAATAGACTGCAGATATGCTCAGAGTCAGATATAATATGACTGAAATAATTCCTCCCTTTAACAACAAGGCCAGGATCCCTACTTCCACTGACAGCCTGTTTTCTGTATCTTCGCCTGTCTCATCAAAATACGGGCTGTAGTATGTTCCGTTGCTTCCCTTGCCCGTAATCAGAGAATGGGTTTCTTTCAGGTCAGAATAGACTTCAACATACAAAAAGGTCCGTGTATCAACACCTAATTCCCGATCAGTCAATTCTGAGAGAACTTTTTTAAAAGGACTCTGCCCTGTATCAAGACTCTTATGAAGCAAATAAAATGGTATGATCAGAGAAATAAGAACAATAGAGTATATCAATTTAGTATTGAATTGCTTATACAGGTAGACAGGAATAATGGAAAAAAAAAGTAATATTATCTGAATCATCATGGTCCTTATACCCGTTATATATGCCAAATAAAAAAGCAAAACTGCACCTAGAAAAGTAACAAGCCTTATCCTGCCCGGTTGGAATGGAGTAAGGTTTATGAAAAATGCAGTGAGCGAAATTGATACCATAAATACCTCATTCTGAGTAATATTTTGTGGATCGGCCGTAAAATAACGATAGAGAATATATAACGGAATCGCGGTTATTACCAGATAAATAAGCATTTCGTTACACTTTCGTAAGTTTTTCTTATCATAACCAAATGCAATGGTGAATGGGACCAGAAGAGCAAGGCTGGTCCTTGAATTTCCAAAGAGTGTGGTTAATGAACGATCATCAAAGAATAAACTGCGGAGTATATTAATAAAGTTCCAACACATTAATGCAAAAAGATACGTAAAATGCAAAAGCCGGTATATTCGATTTGATCGAAGGATAATTAAAAACAAATGTTGAAAATGTAAGGGAAAAAGCGGACCAGACAAGCATTGTAATGGCAACCTTGGTGAATGACAATCCGAAAGGATGTATCAACATCATTAGAATTTCATATACAAGGATTAGTATGAATACAAATAGGAACCTGTTTGTGGCCATTTTTACTTAATTCTGTTCTTTTTTCCTGATCATCTGGATCGTTATTCTGCCCAGGGGTCTAAGACCCTAATTACCATCGAATATACGATGTGAATTTTACTCTGTATATAGAGTTTAGTCACAATCCACCAGATATAACGCTTATACTTCGCTTTAGTATATTTATTGAAATTGAGATAAAAAAAGATAAGGTTATCATGCCAGAAAGTGGGATTCCGTTTTACTGCACTCAGGCTGTTAAGCGCATATCTTCGGTAGACCGACATAATTTCATCAATATAAATAAGATTCCCCTTCAGCGATAGAAACGACTGCAAGGCAAGATCATCATTGAAAACCTCTTTTATCCAATCTGGAAAATCAGGTTTATCTGATTTCCTGAACATAATGCTTGCAGTGGGAACAAACCAGATCTTGAGAATAAGATCCTTAGTACCAAAAACCTGTTTGTTCTTAAAATCTTTACAGAAATGCCTGTCACGTTTTGATTTATCAACGAAAGTAATAATTGCGTTATGGAAGCATAATGAACAATCAGGATTTGCTTCCAGCAGATCCACCTGTTTCTGCAGCTTTCCAGAATCAGTCCAGTAATCATCACCTTCACAGACAGCGATATATTTCCCCCTTGCATTTGGCCATACAAACCTTGCTTCAAGACTTCCTTCCTTTTTTGAATATTGATTTTCAGTTTGATATATTGGAAAAATCAAGGCAGGGTAACTTGCAGCGTAATTCTTTATAATCTTTGATGTGCCATCAGTGGAGGCATCATCGTGAATAAGTATTTCATACGGGAAAGTACACTTCTGCATCAAAAATCCCTCGATTGCATCCCGGATGTAGGTTTCCTGATTGTACGTGACGCAACAAATGCTGACCAAAGGTTCTGCCATAATTATATCATAAACTTATCTTTCAACTCGTGCTTTTTAATAATTCATTAACCGTTTTTACCCTTTATCAAGAGATCAATAATTCGTTTAATATTCTCGGATTCCCAAGGCTGGATAAATTGGTAAACAAATCACTTGTTCCGCTACTTTGTTGCTACCGGTAGGTTTTCAGGTTTGATGAAGGTAGTCCCCGATAGGTTGGAAACTGGCTTATTAGTGGATAGAAATATCGCCTTCCGTATATATTGTTTCTATTTAATCTTTCATACAGTTCATCCCGGGTTTCCATAAAGATTTGCATCAATCAAAATGGGGAAATAAGTATATGAATGCTTTATATCCTTTGAAGTATAGAAACTCTATTCCTTCAATACCTGGTAATTTTCTTCGGTACAATTCTGCAATGGCTTTACGTTTGGCAATATATTCATCTACATACTTTAGTTGTACCAGCCCATATGCTGCTTGTAATTCATTCATCTTAGCATTTATTCCTGGTTCAATTACAGTTACTTCATCTACAAATCCAAAGTTTTTTAAAAAATCTATCCTCTCTTTTGTTTTCTCATCATGACAGATTATTGCACCACCTTCAATCGTATTAAAGACTTTTGTAGCATGAAAACTTAAAATTGAAAGATCTCCATAATTTAGTACAGAATTACCATTGACTTTTACTCCAAAAGCATGGGCTGCATCATAAATGACCTTTAAGCCATAGGTATCTGCAATTTTTTGAATAGCATCGATTTTGCAGGGATTCCCGTAGACATGAACTGGCATTATGGCAGTGGTCTGTGGTGTTATCGCTGCTTCAACTTTTCAGGATCAAGATTAAAAAAATCTCGTTCAATATCAGACAAAAACCGGTCTTTATATTGTTCCACCATAATGCATGGGTTGTAGCAACAAAGCTAAATGGTGTCGTAATTACTTCACCTGTGATCCGTCAAAGCTTGTAGCGCAGTCACTAAAGCAAGAGTGCCATTTGCAAACACAGATAAGTATTCTACTCCAAGATAACTGCTAGTTCTTTTTCAAATTGCTCGATGAAAAGGACCATTGTTAGTAAGTATTTTATTGTCCCATATCTTTCTTAGGTATTCACTGAACTCCTCAATGGCGGCATAGCTGGCTGAGTGACATAGATAGGTTTTGAGAGAGGATTCATATTTATTTTCTTTTGAAGACTTTTCCTTAACAATCTGTTTTATGTAAATGTAATCTGGCAATTTGGTTAGTTCACAGATACCAATAAAAATCAGAGCGCCGTAATTACTTGCACAATCAGTTTGACCAGATAGGATGTAGGTTTTAATGGCCTACCCCAAAACTAAAACAGTAAGCGGCTCCAGGCAAAAAAGAAGGTAAAATGTCACTTAATTGTTCGTTCAATCGGTAATCAATAAATTTGCCCGACCAAATACTGTTGAGGAAGTAATCGATTATGGAATTAAGTATCATACCAGGTATCATCTTTATTCCGATCAATACACCAATGACTGATAAGGGTATTGCGAGTAATTTTTTTATGATCTCTAGTCTTAGATAGAGGTCTGATCGCCCCAGTACATTCAGCATATTCAGGTTCATTACCTGAAGAGGAATTAGCATACCTACAATTCAACATTTGCAGATAGATGACGGGAACATCTCCATTTTTCGCCGATTAGTGATATGATCAAGGGTTCAGCGATCGCTGCCATCCCAAGCATTAGAACAAAAGATGCCAGCATGATGCTTTTGATCATCTTCTTATATGATTCTTTCAGTAATGCAGGATTATCCCTTATCTGTGATAGTACCGGGTAGGTCACTCGTGACATAATACTTGTTATACTTTGAGACGGTATGAACGTAAACTGATACGACCGGGTATAGTATCCTAGTTCTTGTGTAGAGAAATATTTTCCTATGATCAGTAAATATACATTCTGGTAAATCGTGTCTATTAGTCCACTTGCCAGTAGCTTGCTGCCAAAGCTAAATAACTCCTTAACAGAAGATATATTGAAAACAATGCTGGCCGCCATTGGTTCCATAACCAGAGGAGACATGAAGTCAGAAGCTGTTTGGTTAATGTTAGACCCACCAGACTCCATACGCCGTAACCCTTCAGCGCCAGCAATTGAGCACTATACCCGAGAGCTAGTCGAGATTATCGTTATGCGAGTCAGCAATTTAAAATCGATCCGTCGGGTTAAGATCGTCCGTTGTATTATCGTAAAAGAATCACTATTAGGCCTATTGCCAGTACTTTAATAACAGCTTTTAGTTCCGGTTCATTGTAAAACCTGCTAATAGCTGAACCTGACATGAATAATATAAGAAACAAAACAATGCCTACTGCCAGGTTAAAAAAGAAAACCGTTGAATATTCGGTTTGAGTACAATCCTTTTTTCTTATCAATGCATTGGCAAAACCACTGTCAATAAACGCTTGCGAGACCGCAATAAAAATCGCAAGCATTCCGATTAATCCAAACTCCTTAGGTGATAGGATCCTTGCCAGAAGAATTCCGACAATAAAGTTTATGCCCTGATTTGCAAAATTATCGACTGAACTCCATATGATACCAGTAACGGTTTTCTCCTTGAGTGACATCACTAAATCAGTTGTAAAATACTTTCATAAATTTCAATCAGGGGAAAGATCTTTCATCCGTGATCTGATTCTTTCCGGTATGCCTTCGCCCCGTCAGTCACACTACCGGAGACGACAATAGTAAAATATAATTTGAAAATCAGATTAATAGTAGAACAGAATGATAAAATACCGGTCAACTCCTGCCCGAAGTCCAAAAGTCATCCGACCAAATAATTTGAGATTCTGTTTATTATAAAAATCTGCACAATAGTTAAACACTTAAATCCTTTGCCTCTTTACCCTGAGCCCTGAGCCTTCTACCTTTTATCATATCCATACCCATATCCGTACTGATCCCTGTTCACCTTGTTATCGTTCATTACAACGAATACATTGGCTATCTCCTTTTGCTTCAAATCCTTCATCATCAGCGCCAATACCTTCCTGTTCGTGAAATTGTACCGGGCAACAATAAGCTTGACATCTGAATATCCTAAAAGAAGATAAGCATCAGTGACCTGTGCAAGGGGAGTTGTATCTATGATAACGATATCATAATTGTATTTAAGATGATTTATCAGATTGCCGGTTTTTTCGAGGGCCAGCAGTTCTACAGGATTGGGAGGAACAGCACCGGCTGGAATATAATCAAGCTTATCGTGGGGTGATTTGACAATGATCTCTTCAACTGATGCATTATTTATCAGATATGCGCTTAATCCGGGATAAGAATTTTTCTGGTTTTCAAAATACTCTGCAGGTACCCGCAGATCGAAATTGACAAGGATGGTTCGGCGGTCCAGCTGGGCAAATCCCATTGCCAGGTTCAAGGCAATGAACGACTTGCCCTCACCCTCCAGGCATGATGTAACCATGACAACCTTCTTATTCCCGTTCCGTATGTAAAAATCGAGATTTGTACGAAGTACCCTGAACGACTCTGAGATGCTGGATGTCTTAAAATCATGCATAATATTGTTTGTCCTGTTCCTGTTGTGGAGTATCTTGCCAACGACAGGGACCGTGGTTATTCTTTCAATATCTTCGTGGCTGGCAATTTTATTGCTAAGCGTTTTTCTGGTGAAAAGAGTCCCAAACGGCAGCAACAATCCGAACAGGAATGCGATCAGGTAATTCTTTGTTTTATCAGGATAAACCGGTTTCAGACTGGCCATTTTTGCCGAATCAATAATGATGTTATCCGGCAGGTTTGATGCCCGGGTGATTTTTGCCTCTGCCCGCTTTTCAAGCAGGTAATTATAAATGGCATCATTCAGCTTGTATTTTCTTTCAATACTGCCAAGCCTTGCGTTGTGTTACCGGAAGCCTGCTTATCTCACCCTCTATCCTCGAAATCCGCCTGGTCATCTCATCAATAGAGATATCTGTGGTCTTCGTTACTGCTGAAATATTTTCTGTAATTGTTTTCTTTGTATTTTCAATCTCTATACCGAGCTTTTGCACCAGGGGATTCCGCTCCTGATTGCTCTCGATAAGATTTGAACGTTCCGCCTGTGAAGCAATGAGCTCCGTCATCAGGGTTGTAAGAAGCGGATCCTGAATTCCCAGTGAAGCCGGAACAACCATATTTGAGAAATTGTCATTTGATGTAAGGTAATTATCCACATAATCATAATACTTCTTCCTGGTTACCAGCTCTGCAAGCTGGTTCTGAAGACTCATATACTGTGCTGATAACCCGGTTGCCTGACCCTCAACATCAAGAAGCTGGTTTGATGATCTGAAATTCTGAAGATTATCTTCAGTAAGGCTGAGTGAATCTGATATTTCATCAAGCTGTTTTTCAATATATTGAATTGTTACACCTGCTGTGTGGTTCTTCCTGTTAAGATTCTGTTCAGAATAAACACTCATCAGCTCATTTACAATATCGGTTCCTTTCCTTATAGATTCTGACTTTAAAACTATCTCTACCACAGTGGAGTTCTTTTCAACCACATTAAATTCAAAACGCTTCTGAAGGCGCTCTTTCAGAGCAGGCAGATCAGTGAAATCAAAACCGTACCATAAAGCCGGCTTGCCGGTTGAATGATTTAATGTGTCGTATTCAATAATGAATGCAAGATCAGGTGTTTCAATAAGTTCACCGAATCTGCCATTTCTCTGAAAAGTCCATCTTTGCTTATCCTCAGTGAATTCATTCGTGGCAAAATTATATAATGAGATCTTCTTCGATTCTGCCCTGATGTGAAAAAAGTCACCCTGATAGGTAAGATAAAACCTTACACCAACAGGCTGAACATGGTTACTTCAGAAGCAGTATCCTGAACGGCACGTCTTTATATGCTTCCAGGATATCTCAATCCGTCTTTTCGGTAATAGTTCACCTGCAAACCGAGATTTGAAATAGTCTGTTCCAGTACAGGAGATGATTTTAAAACCCACAATTCGTTCTGGAAGTTCCGGTCGGTGATCACCAGCCGGCTGTTAAGGTAATCATTTACCACCTGTGGTCCAGCCTGTGAGGCATCCTCCTTTATAAGCAGGGATGATGAGACCTGATACAAGGGAGTAGCAATATGATTTACTAAAAATGCGATTCCAAGTGCACATAAAAGAAAGGCAGCAAAGAGGATGTAATTCCTGCGAACCAGATCAGTGATCTTCTTTAAATCGCTCTCTTCCTGGATATTAAGGTTAGGTGATTGGGACATTTCTAGATTTTATTACAAATTGAAAGTACTACTTCACAACATTATATATAAGAAGACCTGTAGTAATTGCTGACAGTACAATTGAGAACGGGAATTGGCGCATGCCCCAGAATTTTTTCCTGAGAGGCTTGACGTAGATTATGTCATTCGGCCTTACGTTGTAGTACCCTGATGAAAGAATGTCGGGCTTTGTCATATTTAAATTTATACGTATGTTCTCCCCGTTTTCATTGCGTACAAGCGTAACGCTTTCCCTGTTGGCATAATCAGTCATATCCCCTGCTATTCCGATTGCATCAAATATCGATAGTTTATCTTTTGTGTAAGGATAATGACCCGGGCTGTTGACTTCGCCCAGAACTGAAACGTACCTGTTGACAAGCTTCACAGTTACAGCCGGCTGGTTAAGGATATTTTTAAGAGAATTCTGTAAAAGCACTCTTGTTTCCTCCAGAGTTTTGTCCATTACCAGGACTGATCCGATAACAGGTAACATCAGATAACCCTCTTTATCAACAGGGTAAGCCAAAAGAGAAGCCCCGTAAGGATCAATATAGCTGTAATTCAGAGATTGTATGTTGTTTGAATTCAGAAAGACGTTAGCAGCTTCTTCATCCAGACTGTTGATCTGTATAAGAAGTTCATCATGGGGCTTCAGCTTGTAATCAGGTAATTCCGGTTCCGGGAATGTTCTGGTTCCTGTCTTTTTATCCTTTATGTATTCAACATTCCGCTGGGTAACACACGATGAAAAAAGACTGATTAAAGAAATGAAAAGGAAAATAATAATGTTTCTTGAAAAACTAATCTTTGACAAATACGCTTTCATTACCATTGTTTTTTGAATTAGCAAGGCTTAATAATTTAAAAGGCTAATTTAGTTGTATTGTACCAGAACTTAAACAAAATGATGCGGAATTTGAAAGAAGTGAAATCTTCTACCTGTCAGACAACGACTTAAGAAAACTATCTGAATTTCATTTCCCTGTCAGGTTATCTATCAGCCAGTTGTGCATTTTAACATTCTGCTCAGGAAAGGTCCAGTGCCCGGTCTCAAGGGCAAGGTGCAGTATCTTTGGAGCATTTATCATATTATAAGCTGCATACATTGAAGTGGGCGGACATGTCTCATCGTTAAAACCCCAGGTATAGAATCCCGGAACTTTTATCTCCCTGGCAAAATTTACCACATCATAATACTGGATAGTTTCAAGTTTTTCCTTAATGTTGTGATACACGGCATTGTTCTTATCAAAGAAATGAGGCCACCCTCCTGCTCTTCCTGATAAATAGCCTGTGACATCACAAAGAGCAGGGTATTGAGCTGCAAGATACCTGACCCTTGGATCGAGAGAGGCTGTTATTATTGATAATGCTCCCCCCTGACTGCCTCCCATTACTGCAAGATTGGTACCGTCAAACTGCGGAAGCGAGGCAATAAAATCATTTGCACGGACACATCCGAGATATACCCTTTTATAGTAGTACCTGTCTTTATTGTCCATATTGAAAGTCCAGTATTCTCGTAAAGCTCCTCCTCCAAGGTCAAAATACACACCCGGATCCATAGTAACAGGAACTCCATGGATACCTATCACAAAAGTAATAATCCCCCTCTCAGCAAGATTAATATCGGGCAAATAGGCTCTTACTCCTGCCCCGGGGACTTCGAGAACAGCCGGATATTTTCCTTCCTTCCTGGGAATCGATACAATTCCATATAATCTCGAATTTCCAATATTCTGCAGATTTACCAGATAGACATTTACATTCTCAGTACATCTTTCAGGTATTAATGTCATCCTGGTATTCAGAGGCACCTTTGCCAGTTCTGTCTTTGCTGATTCCCAGAATGATATGAAATCTGAAGGAAAGCCTACAGTTGGTTTTATTGCTGACGGATTGAAGCCTGCCGTTGCAAGTCCCCTGTATTTTCTTCCTTCGTAATCCACAGTCACCAAACAACGTAGAAAACCCGGAGATGATAATGTCCCACCTTCAAGGACAAATGGCTTTCCATCCAGAATAACTGAGTCTTTTTTCACAGGGTCCATCTTTTCCGGTCCGATCTCATAATGGGCTTTAACTCCTTTAAGGGGATTCAGATGGAAAAAAACCTGGACTGTAAATTTTGCCTTTTCACCTGTTTTGTATAGCCAGTCATCATGATCGGGCGACACAATTATCTTTATCATCTGCTCCGGTACCTGAGCTTTTATGCCGGCCGATGCACCAATAAAGAGTAAAAGGGTCAGTTTTAGAAGTGTGTTTTTCATAATTATAAGTGTATTAGTTACATTTATTGCAAAAGGGTGTTGCCACAACATGCAGTCCTGAACTGAATACGACTCTCTTTACAGAATTATCTGGATAATTTTATTTTCCGGAATTCAAATTGTCAGGTATGTGCTGCCGTACAAAAATAAAATTTCTTTAATTATTAAATATTGAGAAATCCAACAAATGCTGCCGGCAATTCAACAGAGGTCGATTTTTTAGTACATTTGAACCCTGTTTATTATTTATCAAAATGAAGGACAAGATTGGGAAAATATTTGAAAGTGAAGCATCTGCAATAAACAGGATACCTGTGACCGACAGCTACTATGAAGTAACTGAAATAATTTATCAACATATACATAAGAAAAACGGCAAGCTTATAACAAGCGGCATGGGGAAAGCCGGGCAGATTGCCCACAACATTGCAACCACATTCAGTTCAACCGGAACACCTGCAATTTTTCTTCACCCAAGCGAAGCACAACATGGAGATCTTGGTATCCTGCAGGAAAATGATGTCCTTCTGGCAATATCAAATTCCGGTAAGACCAGGGAAATTATCGAGCTTATTGAACTTAAGGATAATCTTTTCCCCTCAATTCCCGTAATAGTAATCACCGGCAATGAAAAAAGTCCGCTTGCTCTTAAGGCTGATTATTTTATTTCAACAGGTTCTCCTTCGGAGGTATGTCCCCTGGGACTGACACCAACAACTTCGACGACAGTTTTTACAGTAATTGGCGATGCCCTTGTTGTCCTTATGATGGAAAAGATCGGATTCACTCCCGAGGATTACTCAAAAAGGCATCATGGCGGATATCTTGGTATTAAATCAAGAGAAAAATCCGGACAAACACCTCCAGGAAAGTAATTTTTCTTTGTCGCAAAATTAAAAAAGATTAGTTTTGATCCTTTCGTTATTATTATTCTAACCTAAAACCATAACTATGGCTAACAGTAATTCTACTAACAGCATCAGCAGAAAAGACTATGTATTTGCAATAACAATTATCGGTCTCTTCTTCTTTATTTTCGGATTTGTTACCTGGCTTAACGGAGTCCTTATCCCCTTTCTCAGGACAGCCTGTGAGCTTAACGATTTTCAGGCATATTTTGTAACGGCAGCTTTCTATATCTCCTACTTTGTGATGGCCCTTCCATCATCAGTAATACTGAAAAAAACAGGTTTCAAGATAGGCATGTCTCTGGGTTTATGGGTAATGGCTATCGGGGCGCTTGTATTTATACCGGCAGCACTTACACGAACATTTGGTCTTTTTCTTACAGGATTATTTATACAGGGAACCGGACTTGCCCTTCTTCAAACGGCAGTCAATCCTTATGTGACAATTATCGGGCCGCGCGAAAGTGCCGCAAAACGGATCAGCATAATGGGAATTGCAAATAAGTTTGCCGGAGTCATCGCTCCGATTATTCTTGCAAGTATTGTGCTTAAAGATTCACACATTCTGGAAGAAAAACTGGCTCAGGCAGCTGATGCTGCTTCACGCGCTTTACTCCTTGATGAAATGGCCAGAAATGTTATAATGCCTTATATTGTGATGGCTATCATACTTGTTCTGCTGGGCCTTCTTCTGAGATATGTGCATCTTCCTGAAGTCGATACTGAGGCAGAAGATGAGGCTGTGGGTGAAGCTAATCTCAAAAAAACAAGTGTCTGGCAGTTTCCTCACATGGTCCTTGGAGTCGTTGCCCTGTTTTTCTATGTCGGTGTGGAAGTGATTGCCGGGGATACGATAATAAGGTACGGACAATCCCTCGGCATCCCCATGGATTCAGCAAAATACTTCACATCACTTACGATGGTGGGTATGATAATAGGCTATCTCCTGGGAATTTTATTAATTCCAAAATATTTAAAACAGGGGAACGCTTTAAAGATATGCACTATTCTTGGCGTGATATTTTCTCTTGGAGCTATTTTTACCCCGGCTGATAAAGTATTCACCATGCCTTTCATAGACCTTGTCACTTTCCAACCACTGCAGCTGGTTCTGCCTGTCACAGTTTTGTTCGTTGCTTTGCTTGGCATTGCCAATTCCCTTGTCTGGCCTGCAATGTGGCCGCTGGCTCTCGATGGTGTTGGAAAATTCACAAAGACTGCTTCTGCGATGCTGATAATGGCAATTGCAGGCGGGGCAATCCTGCCATTGGTTTATGGCAAACTGGCTGTGTCTTTCTCAACCCAGACTGCATACTGGATCTGTGTGCCTTCATATCTCGTAATAATGTATTATGCATTTTTCGGATACAAAGTTGGGAAATAGGATATGGGGTACGACCTGAAGAAAATATTTGACTCCTTCACTGCCGATGGTTCATTTGCAGAGGCGGTACCATGCGGAAGCGGTCATATACACGATACATTCCGGGTAGAAACATCTGAAAAAGACAAAGATGATTATATACTTCAAAGGCTGAATAATAATGTTTTCAGGAATATACCGCAGCTTCAGGAGAATATTGAAAGAGTAACAAAGCATCTGTATCACAGGCTACTTTCTGTTCCGGGTGCTGACATTAAGCGCGAATGCCTGACATTGATCCAGGCAAAAAATGGTAAAAGCTGGATTGAAGACGAAGATGGCAATTTCTGGAGAATGTATATACTCATTCCGAATCACAGATCATATGACATAGTTGATACACCCGACAAGGCATTCGAGGGAGGTAAAGCAATAGGGCGTTTTCAGGCTCTGCTCACTGACCTGCCGGGTAAACCCCTTTATGAAACCATCCCCTCATTTCACAACGTCGAAAAGAGAATTGACAATTTCATGAATACCTTAAAGAAGGATCCTGTCGGAAGAGTTAAGGAAACAGCCAGGGAGACTGCTTTCATTTCAAAGAGAGCTGATGATATGAGGATCATCCAGAGACTTGGGAAGGAGGGTAAAATACCTGTAAGGATAACTCATAATGACACAAAATTCAACAACATACTCTTTGATGAGAACGATAAATCGCTTTGCATTATCGACCTCGACACCGTAATGCCCGGATATTTTCATTCCGATTTTGGAGATGCCATAAGAACAGGGGCAAATGTTGCTGCAGAGGATGAGATTGACCTTTCAAAAATAAAAATGGATATTGACCTGTTCGGAGCTTATGCAAAAGGGTACCTTTCTGAAACAAATAATACCCTTAATGCCATCGAAAAAGAATATCTGGCCTTCTCTCCCCTGCTTATGACTTACGAACAAGCTCTGCGTTTTCTGACAGACTATATTGACGGAGACAAATATTACAGGATACACCATAAACATCATAATATCCAGCGGACACGTGCACAGATAAGGTTGCTGGAGAGCATGGAGGAACAATATCCGGAGATGCAAAATATCATAAGAAAACTAGTCTGAATGGCGACGGGCAACAGGCATCAGGCTGCAGTCATAAAGACCAGTGAACAATTCTTTACATTTTTATGGGGAAACCATATTCTAAAATCAGTTGGACATCAGAAGAAAAGGAGTTTCTGAATAGTTTCTCCACTCCATGGGACATCCAGGTATATCTTGATTCCATTGAATATAATCCGAACTATGAATGCAGGTCACCACGATGGGTAATGAAGAAGAGGTCGGCACATTGTTTCGAAGGAGCTCTTTTTGCTGCTGCTGCACTGCATTTTCTTGGATATAAGCCTCTTATTGTCGACATGAAGGCTTTCAACGATGATGACCATGTGATTGCAGTATTCAGGGAAGACGGTTACTGGGGTGCAGTCGCCAAATCAAATTTCACTTCACTACGGTTCAGGGAACCTGTTTACCGTACACTGCGGGAACTGATAATGTCATATTTCGATTTTTTCTTTAACATTAACGGAGAAAAATCATTACGATCCTATTCCCTCCCATTGAATCTGACATCATTTAACAAAATGAATTGGGCTACTACTGATGACGATCTTGAGTATATCGGAGACAAGATAGAATCGCTGTACCATTTTCCGGTAGTATCTGAAATAATGATAAAAAAACTCAGTATCGCCAGCGAATCAATGATAAAAGCCGGATTGCTTGGTTCAAACACCGATGGCTTGTTTAAACCCGAAAAATAGAATTTTCCTGGTCGAAAAACAGCACATATTAATAACCTGATTTATAATTGAATATGAACTTAAGTCAAAGGCTGGTCGAAAGATTTATTTGGAATTACACCGGGATTAGCTATTTTTGAAGCCTTTATTTGGCTTAAAATTTTGTAACTGTAGTTTTATTATTGTCATTCTCCTGAAAATTAATTTTATAGACAAGGTATGGATTTATCGGGTAAACACTACAAAGCATTCGTTGAACGCCAGGAAGCATTAAAAAAACAATACAGTCCAAAACAGGCAGAGAAGCAGCATTCAAAAGGAAAGCTTACTGCCCGGGAACGAATAAACCTTCTGTTTGATCCGGGCACTTTTGAGGAACTTGATGCATTTGTCACACCAGCTGACCATCCTGTTGAATTCGGCAAGAGTGGAACGTACCTATGGTGACGGGGTGATCGTTGGCCATGGCAAAGTGAACGGAAGGCTTGTTTTTGGCTTTGCCCAGGATTTCACTGTAATGGGTGGATCACTTGGTTACGTGCATGCCAAGAAGATCGCAAAAATTCAGGAAATGGCCCTTAAAATGGGCACACCGATAATAGGTATGATGGATTCCGGAGGTGCAAGGATCCAGGAAGGAGTGGCAAGCCTGAGTGGTTATGCTGCTATCTTCCATAACATTATCCATTCTTCAGGCATCATTCCGCAGTTATGCGTAATTATGGGACCTGCAGCAGGTGGTGCAGTCTACTCCCCTGCCCTCACCGATTTCGTTTTCATGGTAAACCATACAAGCTACATGTTCGTGACCGGACCTAATGTTGTCAAGGAAGTTCTTAATGAAGATGTTACATCCGAAGAGCTCGGGGGCGCCGAGGTTCATGGCCGTAAAAGCGGAGTAGCTCACATGATCTATGATGATGAGGAGAATACGATCCTGGCACTGAAGAAATTTCTGGCTTACCTCCCGTCAAACAACGTTGAGAATCCTCCTGTGGTTGCTGATGATGGTTCAACTCCGGACGTTAATGAGAAACTTCGCGATATTGTACCGGATGATCCCAATAAGGCATATGATGTAAAAGATATAATACAGCTTATTGTCGATAAGAACAGCTTCTTTGAAACAGCAGAACTCTATGCACCAAACCTGGTTACCGGATTTGCGCGGCTTAAGGGTAAAACCATCGGTATCGTCGCAAACCAGCCAAAAGTTCTTGCAGGTGTACTCGATATTGATTCGTCAACAAAGGGAGCCAGATTCATCAGGTTTTGTGATGCATTCAACATACCTATTCTTACACTTGAGGATGTTCCCGGCTTTCTTCCGGGCAAGGATCAGGAACATGCCGGCATAATACGACATGGTGCAAAACTTCTGTTCGCTTACAGCGAAGCAACAGTTCCAAGGATCACTGTCATTATCAGGAAAGCATATGGCGGAGCATTCATTGTGATGAACAGCAAGAGCCTGGGCGGTGATTTCAGCTTTGCATGGCCAACAGCAGAAATTGCAGTTATGGGACCCGACGGAGCTGTGGCAATATTGTATCGCAAGGAACTTGCCGAATGCGAAAAATCCGGCTGAAATGAAGAAGGAACTTGTGAAAAAGTATCGCGATAAAATAGCCAATCCCTTTATTGCTGATGAACTCGGTTATATTGATGAGGTTATAGATCCGGCTGTTACAAGGAAGAAGATAATCTCTGCCTTCAGCGCACTCAGTAACAAATGGGTAAAAGTGCCGGCCAGAAAGCACGGGAATATGCCGCTGTAAAGGGACAAAGGCTTAATGGTTCAACGGCATAACGGTACAAAAAGGACTGCAAGACGAGCTGCGGAATCGACTGCAGACTCAGACTGCACGACCGCAAGACAAAATTAAAAAATATGAAGATCAAACGGATACTGATAGCAAACCGGGGTGAGATAGCAGTACGCATCATAAGGACTGCGCATAAGATGAATATTGAAACAGTTGCTGTCAGGACAGCTGTTGAACCGAATGCCATGTATCTTTCAATGGCTGACCGGATTTATGATAATACTGAAGATGTATCAGAGATTCCTGTATTTCTTGAATATTGAGAAGCTGATCGGGATAGCACTTGAAACTAAATCTGACGCTTTGCATCCTGGTTACGGATTCCTTGCAGAAAATGCATATTTTGCCCAGAAATGTATTGATAACAGGATAATCTATATAGGACCGTCACCCGATGCCATTTATAAAATGGGGAACAAGACCATAGCCCGTAAAATAGCTATGGCAGCGTCAATCCCAATGGCAATGGGCAGTGATGGCAATATCAGCGACGAAGAAGAGGCAGTTGCCATCGCTGAAAAAATCGGATATCCGGTAATTATTAAAGCAGCCTCAGGAGGAGGCGGCAGAGGAATGAGGATTGTCAGGAAATCGGATGAGATGGAAAAACTGTTCCTTATTGCCAGCAAAGAGGCTGAAAAGGCATTTAATGATCCGTCGGTATTTATTGAAAAATATATCGAAAATCCTAAACATATAGAATTCCAAATACTTGGAGATAAAAAAGGCAATATTATACATCTGGGTGAAAGGGAATGTTCCATCCAGAGGAAACATCAGAAACTGCTTGAAGAAGCCCCCTCGGTAGCCCTGGATAAAAAGCTCAGGAACACGATGGGAAAACTGGCTGTCGAAATAGCCAGGGCTGTAAAGTATCATTCGGCAGGGACAGTGGAATTTCTTCTGGACTCAGAGAGGAACTTCTATTTTATGGAAATGAATACAAGAATACAGGTTGAACATCCTGTTACAGAAATCATTACAGGCATTGATCTTATTGAACAACAGATACGTATTGCCAATGGGGAGGCACTGAAGTACCGTCAGGAGGATATTAAATTAAAAGGCTGGGCAATCGAGTGCAGAATTAATGCTGAGGATGTTCAGTCAGGATTTGCTCCTGATCCCGGCAAAATCGAAAAACTAAGCCTCCCTTCAGATCCATGTATAAGAATTGACACAGGAATACAGGCAGGATCGGTTATTGTCCCCACCTATGATTCGATGATAGCAAAACTGATCGTTAAGGGTACCGACAGAAAAGATGCTCTCAGAAACTGTAAAATGGCTCTTGACAAAGTCTGGGTCAAGGGAACAAAAACAACCCTGCCGTTCTTCAGAATGCTGGTCCGGAATCCTAAATTCCTTAATGGCGACTTCACTACAGCTTTTATGGAAAAAGATCTCGAAAAATATTACCTGAACAGCGAGTATGAAGAGATGCTGGCAGCCTGGCTTGCCACCAAGTTGTTCATCGAAGAAAACCTGATGGACACCAGCATAAATGTCGATTTTGAAAATGGAAAAGAGTTGAGCCCCTGGCTACTTAATAAAAGGATCAACCAGTTTTAAAACAAGCAGAACATTATGTCAACAGGTAAACCAGACATCAAAAAGCTATATGCACTTTCATCCGAAGACAAGAGGTTTTGCTTTCCTCTGCCTTTAAAGCACTCAATCCGGATCGGTAAAAGGGAATATGAAGTTAAATTGAAGGCAGATGAGAAGTATGGAACATATATTTTATGGAAAAACCGGAAGTACCCTGTGGAGATAGTCAGGTCAAGGCAGAATAAATATGAGATCCTCTTTAATGATATCAGTTATACATTCTCAGTGGAGACTCCTTTCTCGATGCAGAGAAAGAAGGTGCTTGACTCAGGCAGGGGAAAAGTTGAGAAAGAAATCTTAAAGGCGCCTATGCCAGGAAAGATTATTGATGTTCTGGTCAGGGAAGGATCAAATGTCTTACGAGGAGAATCTCTGGTGGTTCTCGAAGCCATGAAGATGCAGAATGAGATCCAGTCTCCTGTTAACGGACGGATAGTCAGTGTTTTTGTAAAACCTGATTCAAATGTAATGAAGGATGATATCCTTCTTGAGATAAAAGTTGATATAACAATTGGTGCAAGGCCCGGTGTCCGGGGTGCAGGGGTAAAAAATTCTAATAATCATATATCTAATGCCCCCTCATCCCTGGCAGAGCGCATCTCTAGCGTGAGCCTATACATCTTATTTGACAGGCACCTGTTTCAGACTCTCGCACAGAAAATCATAAAACTTCCTGACTGATGGTATATTCACCTTCTCATCCGGAGAATGAGGGAATTTAATTGTCGGTCCAAATGAAATCATGTCAAGCGAAGGATATAATCCGCCAATGATGGCACATTCCAGTCCTGCATGGATTGCTTTTATATCAGGCTCTGTTCCGAACATTTTTTTATAGGTACCGCTCATTATTTTCAAAACGGGAGATTCCATATTGGGTTTCCATCCCGGATAAGCTCCTGACATTGTTACTTTTGCATCGATAAGGTGGAAAACGGCAGCGATCCTCCAGGCGGTTGACTCCTTGGAAGTATTAACCGAGCTGCGGCACAGGTTATGCACTTCCAGCTTGCCCTTGAGGCATTTAACAATTGCCATGTTATTTGATGTCTCAACAAGTCCCTTCACAGCCTGGCTCATTCGCTGCACACCATTCGGACATGCAAATACAGCCCTGATTATCTTATACTGATCCTGTTTGGCCATCACTTTTACAGGCATCTCACATTTTTTGCATAAAAAGGAAAGATTGGGTTCAGGCTCGGCAAATTCTGCCCTGTACATCTTCTCATATCCTTTAACAAATTTCTCAAAAGATTTTGCCTTCGCAGCTGCTACCAGCAATATTGCATAAGATTCGCGCGGAATTGCGTTACGAAGATTACCGCCTTCGGCTTCAGCCAGTCTTATCCCGAAATCAGATTCGGCTTGCATCAGGAAGCGGAACATGAGCTTATTTGAGTTAGCCCTGCCAAGTGCAATATCAACACCTGAATGTCCGCCTTTAAGACCTTTTGCCGTTATCCTGTAAGCCGCCATTCTTGCCGGGGCTTTTTCTTCCCTGTATCTCCTGGCAGCGCTTATGTCAATTCCTCCGGCGCATCCCACGCAGAGCTCATGTTCGTCTTCTGAATCAAGATTCATCAGGATATCTCCTTTCAGGAGACCTTTTTTCAGTCCGAATACTCCTGTCATCCCTGTCTCCTCGTCGATCGTAAAGAGCGCTTCAACAGGCCCGTGCTGCAGGTCTTTTGAGGCCAGTACTGTAAGGGCAGCTGCAACACCTATACCGTTATCCGATCCCAACGTTGTTCCATTGGCCTTAACCCAGTCCCCATCGATGATTGCCTGGATGGGATCTTTTTCAAAATCATGCTTTTTGTCGTTATTTTTCTGCGGCACCATATCGAGATGCGTCTGCAGAACAACGCCTTTGCGTTTCTCCATACCCTTTGTTGCAGGTTTTCTGATAAGCACGTTGCCGGTTTTGTCAACAATTGTTTCAAGCTTATGTTCCTTGCCGAATTTTACAACATAATCAACGATTCTCTTCTCCTTCTTTGAGGGATGCGGTATCTGGGTTATGTCATAGAAGAAATTCCAGAGTGATTTCGGTTCAAGATTGCGTATGTCGCTCATAGTATATTCATTTAAAATTTTAGAATGATTACCTTATAAAAATACAATTATTTTTATAATTTTGGGCACCTGATTAAAATATCAGAATATAATGAGACCTTGTAAGTCCTCCCATTTTAACCAAATCATATATTCTCAAGTGAGAATGTAATTCCTAATTTTATGTAGATGACTTTTCTGTATATTATTGTCGCATTGGTTCTTATATTTGATTTTATAAACGGATTTCACGATTCGGCCAACTCCATTGCTACTGTAGTATCCACAAAAGTACTCTCTCCACTGGCTGCAGTGTCCATGGCAGCATTCTTTAATTTTATTGCTTTCACTATCTTCCCTCTTAAAGTAGCTACAACAATTGGCAAAGGTGTTGTTGAGCCCGATGTTTTAACCCTTACAGTAATCGGAGCTGCTCTTGTTGCCGCAATAACATGGAACCTGGTCACATGGCGGTTGGGATTACCTTCAAGTTCTTCACACACTCTTGTGGGAGGATTAGTAGGAGCAGCACTGGTCAGCTCCGGTCCTGGTTCCATAATCACAGGTGGAGTTATTAAGATTGTGGCGTTCATTGTAATATCACCATTACTTGGAATGTTATTCGGATTTATAATCTCAACTTTTGTCCAGTTTCTTGCAAGAAAACATAGCCCGTTCGGTGTTGACAAACATTTCAGGAGGCTGCAACTCCTCTCAGCAGCGGCTTTCAGTCTGGGTCATGGCGGCAATGATGCCCAAAAATCAATGGGAATTATCTGGATTGCATTAATAATCTATGGTCTTACTGCAAAAGATGCTGTAAGACCTCCCTTATGGGTTATTTTGTCGTGTCAGGCTGCCATTGCTCTGGGAACATTATTCGGAGGATGGAGGATAGTAAAAACTATGGGGCAAAGGATCACAAAACTAAAGCCATTTGAAGGATTCTGCGCTGAAACAGCCGGGGCAATAACATTATTTGGCGCTACGCATTTTGGTATACCTGTCAGTACAACTCATACTATTACCGGTGCAATAATCGGTGTTGGTTCCCGCAAAGGTCTTTCAGCCGTTAAATGGGGGGTGACCACAAAAATATTCTGGGCATGGATACTTACAATTCCCGTATCCGGTATAATCGGAGCTTTGATGTACTTCTTCTTTAAATGGATAAATTAATTTGACTAAATAAAAATCTGGAATATGAATATTGATAAATTTCTTAAGTTTTTTGTTCCCAAGGACCATTCCTTTTATCCTCTTTTTGAAGAGGATGCAAAGAATTTGGTGAAAGCTGCTGAGCTGCTGAACCAGTTGTTATTAAGTACTGAATTTGAAGACCACGAAAGGATATACAAAGAGATCAGGGATGTGGAACATATCGGCGATCAGATCACAGATAAAACATATCAGCAGTTAAATAAGTCGTTTATCACTCCATTTGACAGGGAGGATATTCATGAGCTTGCCGGTCATATTGATGATGTTGTGGATTCAATTAACGGTATCGGCAGAAGGATCTGCCTGTATAAGCCCAAGCACCTTATGCCGGTTTATAAAGAAATGGCTGAAATGATTGTTGAAGCAGCCAGGGAGGTCGAGATCTGCATTCACTGTTTGAATGATGCCGCTGCAAACAAAGCCGAAATTACCAAAGCCTGCAACAAAGTAACGGAAATTGAACATAAAGCCGATGAGTATTATTTCTTTGCCGTCGGTGAACTCTTTGAAAAAGAGAAAGATCCTGCTGAATTACTGAAAAATAATAAAATCCTTGAGATACTTGAAAGGTGTGTGGACGAGGAAGAAGATATAACAGATGTAATTAAATCAATCCTTATAAAAATGGCGTAGAGAAGGCATGAGGCGTGAGGAATGAGGAATGAGGAGTGAGGATGAGGAATGAGGTATGAGGAGTGATATTTGGATTTCCCCGAACCACGACCACCACGAACCAGTTTATTGACTCTTAATCATTGTCAGTACCATCTTGAACTTCTCAACAGCCTTTACAGCATGTGGAATATTTGCAGGCATGATAATACACTGGCCTGAATCAAGGAAATGCGATTCTCCCGCAATTATTATCTCACCTTTCCCATCTACCACCTGAATCAGTGCATCAAACGGAGCCGTATGTTCGCTCAGGGCCTCTCCTTTTGCAAAAGCAAAAAGAGAAATATTTCCTGACTCCTTCTTTAATACGGTTTTGCTGACAATAGCACCTTCAGCATAATCTACTGAGCTGGCAAAACCAAAAACCTTCGATTTTTCAAATTCGTTTGAAGACATAATCTTTTACTGCTTTTTGATATTCGGTGATTGCAATCCGTAACCTTTCTTTTTATCTTCTGCCTTAAGAAGCAGTGCAAATACAAGAGCAAGGACTCCAAATCCTGTAAAGATGATCATTGGAACAGTATAGTTGTAGTTTGAAACCGGAACCCCATCAACCAGCCGGGTACCTGTTATACAATACTTGTTCAATACCCAGCCTATCAATGCAGGAACACCCATCAGTCCCCAGTTCTGAACCCAGAAAATCATCGCATACGCAGTACCAAGCTGTTTCTCAGGTATTATTTTGGGAACAGAAGGCCACATTGCTGAAGGTACAAGAGAAAAACCAACACCCAGAATGACAATAAGTATTATTGCAACAGGTGTTTGCTTAAGGAATGGAACTGAGAACAAAGCATGAACAAATATCAACAGAATTGATCCTAATATCATAATATCAGCACCCCTCCCTTTACGATCATATAAATTACCAAATAGCGGAGTTAAGAGAATTGTTCCGAATGGCAATAACGCAGGAATCGAACCGGCAAGCTTAGCATCCACACCAAATTTATTTACCATTAAATCCGCAGCATATTTCAGGAAGGGGAATACTGATGAATAAAATAATACGCAAAGAATAGCAATGTACCACCATCCCTTATTGGTAATAATATTCAGGATGTCAGCAAAGCGAAAGGACTCTTCGTTCTCTGTGGCACCACTTCTGTCAGCTTCGGCGGCAACGGATTTATCAAGTTTCTTATCCATAAAAGTATAGATAAAAAAGGAGATCATTCCGATGCACAACATTATCAGACAGACAAGGATAGGTGCTGATACTTTTCCAAAAGCGACTGCTATTGGAACCGAAGTCGAAAGAGCCAGTGCAGTTCCCAGCCTGGCCGTCGCCATTTCAAGACCCATCGCGAGAGCAAGCTCTTTTCCCTTAAACCATTTTACAATTATCTTCGAAACAGTTATACCTGCAACTTCCACCCCTACTCCAAACAATGCAAAACCAAGTGCAGCAATGACAACCTGGCCCTTCATTCCAAGTATGTTAACTGTATCAAGAGAATGAGTCGAAATTGCCCAGAATTTAATTGCAGTACCAATAACCATTATAATCGTTGCCATCTTGCCGGTAAAGCGCACACCCATCTTATCCAGGATAATACCGCCAAGAATAAGCATCAGGAGAAACACATTAAACCATCCGTATGCACTGGTAAAAAAACCATATTCAGCACTGTTCCAGAGTAATTCCTTCTCAAGCATAGGCTTTAACGGAGCCATTACATCAGTCAGATAATAACCGCATAACATTGTAAATGCTACCACGGCCAGTGCAGTCCAGCGTGCAACTTTAGAATCGCGCAAAGTATTAGTTATTGTTTCCATATAGATTGTTTAGGCATTTTTTAAAGATCGGTAAATGTAAAAAAATATTTCAAGGAAAATCCTGTTATAATATAGTTAAATTGAACACAGGACCATGAGTAATTGTTAACCAATCGAAAATCCGGAACTTTTTTCAATGGTAAAAGGAATTTATTTTATTTTGCACAGAATTTGCAGTAATAATTATTAAACATACTTTATGAAAAAGATATTTGCACTTATTTTGATGGCGGCAGCAACAATTTCATCATATTCCCAGGATAAGGCAGTTAAATGGTACACTATTCAGGAAGCTGAAAAACTCATTCAGCAATCATTCCGGCCAATGTTCATTGATACATATACCGACTGGTGCGGCTGGTGCAAGAAGATGGATCAGGAAACATTTACCAACCCTGTGATCGCTGACATTCTCAACACCAGTTACTACCCTGTCAAGTTTGACGCTGAAGGTAAAGAAAGCATCAAATTTTTCGGCCAGACTTATATAAATGATGGCAAAGCCGGAAAGGCACATCAGCTTGCAGTTGCTCTGCTTCGTGGCCAGCTTTCATATCCGACTGTGGTATTTTTTACGAAACAGGATAATAAATACTCTGCATCACCGGTAGTAGGCTTCAGACAGGCCAAAGAAATGGAGGTACTTTTACGGTTTTTTGCCGATAAAGCATATGAGACTCAGAAATTGGAAGATTATCAGAAGAGTTTCATCGGAAAAATTCAATAAGGAATACCGGATGTAATTCAGGTATTGAAAAGTCCGATTCTTTTTCCCTTAGACCTTAAACCCCCCGGGGGGATCTATACTGGTTTACAGTTACCTTTGTAAAACCCCCCTTGAAAGGTTTGGGTAACCTGACTTTTAGACACCCCTATGGCAGCGCTTACTTTCCGATAAGATAGTTTGACGGAAGTCTGACAATTTCACCAAGCTGATAAATTAACTTTCTGGATGTATTGAGGACATCATTCCCGATAACAACTTTTACATTCACCACATCAGGTACCCTGTAAAATAGTCTGTCATACTTTTGAGATGAAGATTCATGTGTTTTGCCTGAAATTACATTGAGGTTCCTTGTTTTCATCTCAGGTATAAACTCAATCATCACTGGAGAACCTGATTTTTCTGATGTTGCTCCCGGACCGGTCAGTTCAGAGAACATACACAAAGTGATTTGCTTACCAATCAGATCTTTTTGCGGAATTATCTGATATTTAAATATATGCTTCTCCTTCAGTGTTTTTCCGGTAAATAATTCTGTGTACTCATTCTCAAGACGGTTTATTTCATTTAATGCAGCTTCATTCTGTGGAAATATATTGGTTTCTCCCGTTAATATAAGATGTTTTCCGTCGCGCAGCTCCATCAGCCTTATAGCAGCTTTTTCAGCCAGCCGGTCAACACTGAGTTTTTGTTTTTTCTCGACCAGATATGGTATCCTGATAAAAGCAGTATCAACGCTGACAATTTTATATAACGTATCTCTTTTGTCCTGAAAATATTCGTCGGACCCGAGATCATAAATATTTAAGCGACTCAAATCGGCTTCAATGCTCCGGTCGTTTTCAGTGAATGTATTATATATTTCCGGATTCAAATCCATGATTAATCCGGCTTTTTTCAATTCGAGAACATTGGTCTGAAAAAGAGAACTTGCCCCAATAACATAAAACTCTGCAGGATCGAGCTCCTGATGGGAATTAATTATAATCCCGGTGATAGTCCAGAATTCGTTTTCGGTTTTAATGACATCAGTCAGTCCAAGCAGATCCCCGGCAAAACGATAATAGGGCCCGGGTTTTTCAATTACCCGTTCCGCCTCAATTTCAATATCAATTACTGTAAGCGGAAGACCATAAACAAGACTTCCGTCTGATATTACTGTTTGATCCGAAAGAGGTGTTACGATAGTTTTGGAACCTGACATGTTCCTGTTCACAGCACACGATCCGGTTACTAAAGCTATCAAAATTAAATACGCCAGTCCTGTTTTGCTTCGCATATTGTGGATTTTTATTATATTAAACTTCTGAAGTATTCTTTACCTTAAGAAACGCATTTCCGATATTATCAATTATGTCGGATGCAATAATTGATTCATACCCTGATTTTGCGGCTGCCAGATCACCTGCAAGGCCATGAAGATATACTCCTGCAACAGAAGCATTTTCAGGTGTGTATCCCTGGGAAAGGAGCGACAGTATAATCCCGGTAAGTACATCTCCGCTTCCGGCAGTTGCCATACCCGGATTACCGGTACTGTTGAAAAATACTCTCCCCCCCGGAGTCACAACTGAAGTATATGCTCCTTTCAGGACTATAATGCAGTTATACTTTGCAGCAAACTCAATTTGTTTTTCGAGCCTTATAAAACCATTACCGGTATTACCGGCTATTCTTTCAAACTCCTTTACATGAGGAGTTAAAATAGTCCCGCCGGTTAAATCAGCAAGCCAGCTCTTATTTTCTCCAAGGATGTTTATTCCGTCAGCATCGATTACTATTTGTGTACCGCAGCTCAGAAGAAAATTATGAAAAGCTTCCTGTGTTACAGGATCTGTTCCGATCCCGGGTCCGATTCCAACCGCATCATAAGAATCAACTGCCTCAATATTTGAAATATACAACTCATTCTTGTCAACTCTGGCCATTGCTTCCGGAAGCGAAGTCTGAATGACCTGGTAACCGCAACCAGGTACATGGCAGGTAATCAATCCAATCCCTGTCCTGAGTGCAGCTCTGGCTCCAAGAATTGCAGCACCCATTTTACCGAACGATCCTGCAACAAGGAGACCATGTCCGAATTTTCCTTTATGATCAAATTTCTGTCTTTTCTTCAGCAAAGGAAAAATATAGTCGTCCTCGACAAATAAATATGGTGTATTGGTGTTTCCGATAGCGGTTTTGCTCAGTCCTATTGGTAATGCACACCACTCTCCAACATACCTGAAATTTTCTCCAAACATGAAGCAGAGTTTCGGGAACTCAAAACTAAGAGTGTGATCAGCGCATACGATGGTCTCAGTTTTATTGGTGCTGTTGTCTTCTCCAAATAATCCCGACGGGATGTCAATTGATATTACTGTGTTGTCTGTCAGGTTAAGCTTTTTAATCACCAGGGCAGCCAGCCCTTCGACCGGTCGGGATAAACCGGATCCGAAAATTGCATCAACAATTATATCGCCGGAGCTGATAAATGGGAATTGCTCTATATTCTCAATTGTATTAAAGGGAACTGTAGTTTCTTTTTCCAGACGCCTGTAGTTGATATTCCAGTCATCAGATGTTTTGTCCGATATTTTAACAAAGAAAACCTCAACATTGAACCTGTTAACCGATAACAACCTTGCAAGGGCGAGACCATCACCACCGTTATTGCCAGGTCCGGTAAAAATCAATACTCTTCCCGACCTGTCGAAGTTCCTGATGTACCATCTCAGCAACTGGTCAGCTGCTCTTTCCATGAGGTCGACAGACTCTACAGGCTCGTTTTTAATAGTAGCCTTGTCTATCTCTTTTATCTGTTCGCTTCTGAATATTTTCATTTTGGTCGCCGGAATCGTTAATTTCCAATTTATAAATTTACACAATCAATTTTTAAAAAGATTAATATATTTGTTCCGGATCAAAAAATAGAGTTCTTTATCATAAAAGATCTGTGTCTGTAGATATGGTTTAATCTTATGAGTACAACGATTAAAAACTAATAAATCCTCAAGAACATGTTAAAAAATCATCCCAAGGGTCTGCTGGTAGCATTTTTCTCCAATATGGGAGAAAGATTCGGCTTTTATACAATGATGGCAATTCTGGTTCTCTTTCTTCAGGCTAAGTTTGGACTTTCTGCTGAAAAAGCCGGAGGTATATATAGCTGGTTTTATTTTGGTATATATGCTCTTGCACTGGTTGGTGGTATTCTCGCTGATTCAACCAAAAAATACAAGCTGGTAATACTTGCAGGTATAATTATCATGTTCGCAGGATATATTGTAATGGCCGTGCCGGGAATGACACTCACAGTTACAATAATAGGTCTGATGACGATCGCACTGGGTAACGGACTTTTTAAAGGCAATCTTCAGGCAGTGGTCGGGCAAATGTACGACGATCCGAAGTATTCCAAACTGAGGGATACTGCGTTCATGATTTTTTATATGGGAATAAATGTCGGAGCATTCTTTGCTCCATATGCAGCTAACGGCATGCGCAACTGGTGGCTGAAAACGAATGGATTTGCCCATGACGGAAGCGTCCCTTCGCTCTGCCATCAATATATCAATGGAACCCTGACCGATCCCGGAGTTTTTCAGCAGCTTGCCGATAAGGTAAACCTGAGCGGACCGGTAACTGATCTTTCGGCATTTGCCAACAGCTACCTGGAGGTCTTTTCCAAAGGATATAATTATGCTTTTGGAATTGCTGCAGTCGCAATGGTAGTATCACTGCTGGTTTATATTATTTTCAACAAATTGCTGCCGAATAAGGAAGTGAAAGTTTCTGCTGTCTCTTCTGAAAAGATCGATTTCAAACCTGTGCCATTAATTGCAGCAATAATTGCAATGGGCATCACTGCTTTCGGACTTCATTTTATCAAGCAGGTGGGATGGGCGAATGGTTGTGCATTTGGTCTGTTTGCTGCATTTGTCACCTGGATAATCCTGACTTCACGCAAAGAAGAGAGGGCTCGTATTACAGCTCTGGTACTCGTCTTTTTTGTCGTTGTCTTCTTCTGGATGTCGTTCCATCAGAACGGATTGACATTTACTCTTTTTGCAAGGGATTATACTGTAAAGCAGGTCGGGCCTTTTACTAACCTTTTCTTTACACTTCCTTCAATGCTGGCAGTGATTGGCTCTATTGCAGGAATTGTAATCCTGCTTTACAAAAACATCAAAGCAAAAACCAAAATAATCGGAGGCATATTATTCTTAATTTCTTTCCTTCTGGCTCTGTTCTACCTCACAGGATTTGATCCCACAAAAATTCTTGCCAGATATATCACTCCTTTCGGTGTCATTGAATTCTATAGAGCCTGAGGTATTTCAGTCCTTTAATCCGCTCTTCATTGTTGCTCTGACATTCCCTGTTATGGGAGCCTTTGCATGGATGAACAAGAAAGGAATAGAACCATCCACACCAAAAAAGATCGGAATAGGAATGGCAATTGCAGCTCTGGGATTTATAATTATACTTATTGCTTCCATTGGAGCACCATCACCCGCATCACTTGCCGGCGTCCCTGCAGCCGACAGCGACAGGGTCTCACCTTACTGGCTGATGAGTAGTTATCTTGTCCTCACCATTGCTGAACTTTTCCTGAGTCCAATGGGATTATCATTTGTTTCAAAAGTAGCTCCGTCACGTTTCCAGGGATTGATGCAGGGCGGCTGGCTGCTGGCGACCGCTGTTGGCAACAAGCTTCTTTTTGTCGGTACGCTTCTTTGGGATAAAGTATCATTGAGCACACTTTGGCTTGTATTCATCGTTTGCTGCCTTCTTTCCGCAACATTTATCTTCTCAGTATACTGAAACGTCTGGAAAAAGCTGCAGCAAGTTGAGATTAATATCAACTGAATGCGATTACACGCCACATACATAATCTTTTATGAAAGTCCTGAAATTTGGAGGATCGTCCGTTGGTAATTCTGAAAGGATAAGGATAGTCAGGGAAATTGCCAGTGCTGAACCATTACCGCTGGTAGTAGTGGTTTCTGCTTTGCAGGGTGTAACCGATTCCCTGAAAAACATAAGTGAGCTGGCTGCAGGTCACAATCCCGGATATAAAGCACTTCTTGATGATCTCATCAACAGGCACCGGAATATATGCCAGGAACTTCTTTCCGGCAATAACCTGACCGACACCCTTTCAAAAATCGATAAGATCTTTAGCGAGTTAAGTGAAACACTCAGCGGTCTTTACCTGCTGAGAGAATTAAGCAAATATTCCCTCGACAAGGTGCTCAGTACCGGTGAAAGAGTCTCTTCTGTCATAATATCCGCCTTTTTTGAAAAATCCCTGCTGATTGATGCCAGGGAAATGATAAAAACTGATGATAACTACGGGAATGCCAGTGTCGATTTTAACCTCACAAATTCCCTCATCAGAAAAAAGATCTCCAGAAAGAACAGCCTGATGATTGTACCGGGATTTATTTCAAGTACAAATGAAAATGAACCAACGTACGCTGGGAAGAGGCGGATCGGATTACACTGCTGCAATAATTGCCGCTGCAATCAATGCAGAGGTGCTTGAGATCTGGACCGATACTGACGGTTTTATGACAGCTGATCCGAGAAAGGTTGAAAAAGCTTATGCGATTGAGTCACTTACTTATTCTGAAGCAATTGAGCTGTCGCATTTCGGAGCAAAAGTCATCTACACCCCTACCCTTCGTCCGGTTTACAAAAAACTTATACCAGTCTTTATCAGGAATTCCTTTAATCCATCTGCAAAAGGAACACTGATAAGCGAAAAGCCGTCAAATGGAAGCAGGAGCCCAATCAAAGGTATCTCATCCATCGACCATATCGATCTTATTACGCTTCAGGGACCGTCGATGGTTGGCGTATCAGGGACTTCAATGAGGCTCTTCGGTTCACTGGCTAAACGTAATGTGAATATAATTCTTATAACACAGGCATCTTCGGAATATTCTATCACTTTTGCAGTCAATCCTCCTGACACCAAAAAGGCAGTGGAAGCAATAAACCAGGAGTTCGACAGGGAAATAGCATTTAAGAAAGAACTTAAAATACTTGTTGAAAAGGATCTGTCGATTATTGCAATTGTAGGGGAAAGGATGAAAAATACTCCGGGAATATCGGCAACTCTTTTCAGATCGCTCGGCCGGAACGGTATCAATGTCATTGCAACAGCCCAGGGTTCTTCTGAACTGAATATTTCGGTTGTGATCAGGAATGATAACCTGAAGAAAGCACTCAATGTTATCCATGATGGCTTCTTCCTTTCAAAATATAAGGAACTGCATCTCTTTCATTGCCGGGACCGGATTTGTAGGATCCAGTCTGATAAATCAACTCTGTAAACAGCTTGAAACTCTTTTGAAAGATCATAATCTTAACATCAATCTTTTAGGCATTAACAAACTCAAGGAAGATGCTTATTGGCAACAAATCCATACCGCTGGATACCTGCAAGGAAATATTGAATTCAGCCGGCGAAAAAAGTGATATCGATGCATTTATCAGCCAGATGACCAGGCTTAATCTGAGAAACTCAGTTTTCATTGATTGTACTGCTGATGCAAAGGTAGCAGGTACTTATCAAGATGTTTTGCAGAAATATGTTTCGGTCGTAGCAGCCAATAAGATTGCCTGCTCATCGGAGTATGCTTATTATCATCTCCTTAAATCAGTAGCAATTGAGAGGGGTGTCAGGTTTATGTATGAGACCACGGTGGGTGCAGGTCTGCCGATTATCAAAACCATCAATGACCTGGTTGTCAGCGGTGACAAAATCCTTAAGATAGAAGCTGTTCTTTCAGGAACCCTGAATTTTATTTTCAACAATATTGGGTCCCGGAATGCCGTTGAGTACCATCATCAGAGTTGCAAAGGAAAAAGGAATCTCCGAACCTGATCCAAGGATCGATCTCAGTGGTATTGATGTGGTAAGAAAAATACTTATCCTTGCCCGTGAAGCTGGTTATGAAATTGAAAAAGAAGATGTTGTTGTCAAAAAATTCCTGCCGGAAGAGTGTTTCGAGGGCAACCTGGAGAGTTTTTATCAAGAAGGTGAGAAAATATGATGATGAATTTGAACAACAGCGGAAACTGCTGGCTTAAGCAGAATAAGAAATGGAGGTTTTTTGCTTCAATGGACGGGGGCAAAGCAAGAGTTGAACTTATCACCGTCGATTCAACTCATCCCACTTTCGACCTTGAAGGAAGCAATAATATAGTTTTGCTGACCACTGAAAGATACCGCGAACTTCCAATGGTCATTAAAGGATATGGAGCAGGTGCGGATGTCACTGCTGCAGGTGTTTTTGCCGATATCATGAGAGTAGTCAATGTTTAGCATCGCATACCATTGGAAGAAGGAATTCAATATTATTCAACAAACCTTACAGCACCACACGTCTCATTCAGGGAAGCGCTTCTTAAAGGTCTTGCTCCTGATGGAGGACTTTATATGCCGCTTCATCTGCCACAGCTGAGTACCGCAGAACTGGAAACTCTTTCGGGTATGACCTATCCGGAACTGGCATCTGATGATTCTTGGAAGAATCATCGGTAATGAGATCAGCAACGATGATCTTTCAGAGATCTGCAATGACATTTATACTTTCGATATACCTCTTGGAAAATATTTACGAGAGAACCTAGTTGATGCGTCTTGACCAGGGGCCTACAGCTTCGTTCAAGGATTTTGCTGCACTTCTTATGGGCAGACTGATGCAGTATTTTCTCAATATTGATAATAAGCATATCACAATACTTACTGCAACATCAGGCGATACAGGAAGTGCTGTTGCAAATGCATTTTACGGTCTGAAGAATATCCGTGTTATAATTCTGTTCCCTGCCGGAGAAGTAACTGAAATGCAGAGGAAACAGATGACCACCTTTAATGACAACGTAAAGGTTATTGAAATTAACGGGAAGTTTGATGATTGTCAGCGGCTGGTTAAAAAGGCATTTATGGATCCTTCACTGTCGGGATTAAACCTTTCTTCTGCCAATTCAATTAATATCGGAAGGCTTCTTCCCCAGTCAGTTTATTATTTCCGTGCATGGTCGCAGCTGTCAGAAAATTCCGGAGAACAGGCTGTATTCAGTGTTCCATAGCGGTAATTTCGGAAATCTCGCCGGGGGACTTATTGCAAAGAAGATGGGATTGCCGGTAAAACGCTTTGTTATTTCCACAAATGAAAATGATGAAGTTCCGGTATTTCTCAGGACAGGAGATTATAAAGCAATAATCCCATCAAGAAATTGTATCTCAAGCGCAATGAATGTTGGGCATCCAAGTAATCTGGCAAGGATAATTGCACTGTATAGCGGAAGAATGGATGAAAAAGGTGAAATCTTAAAACAGCCCGATTTAAAGAAAATGAGAAAAGAGCTTTTTGCGACAGCGTTTCCGACAAGGAGACAAGAAATACGATCGGGACTTTTTACAGGGAGTACGGCAAACTTCTTGAGCCTCATGGTGCAGTTGCATGGTTTGGATGCAGGAATACCTTAAAAACTATTCTGAAAATTCCGGTAAAGATCTGTTATGTATCTGTCTTGAGACAGCACATCCGGCAAAATTCCGTGAAGAAATAAGCAATGTTCTGAATATTAAGGTAGAACTTCCGGATTCTCTTCGCAAAGTTGAATTCAGAAATGAAGAATATATATCTTTAGAAAATAATTATGATACTCTGAAGAGATTCATTACTCAGAATTACTAATTTTTAATTGTTTGAGAAATGTACATGTTATGCAGTGATCTTGAAGGAGTACTTGTTCCTGAGGTTTGGATTAATGTGGCAAGATGGACCGGTATTGATGAATTAAAACTTACGACACGCGATATTGTCGATTATAATGCACTGATGAAGCGAAGGCTTGAAATCCTCAAACAGCATGGTATTACAATCAATGATATTCAGAAAGTTATTTCACTCCTTGAACTCATGCCGGGAGCTCTTGGATTTTGTTAACTGGCTGCATGGCCGTGTTCAGATGGTAGTGGTTTCAGATACCTTCAGGGAATTTGCTGATCCCCTTCTTGAGAAAATGGGATGGCCTGTTTTGTTCTGCCATCACCTCACAATAGACAAAGACGGAAATATCACCGATTTTAATCTGCGTCAGACCGATGCAAAGAAAAAGGTTGTGGAAGCCCTGCAGAATCTGAACTTTAAGGTTATTGCAATTGGTGATTCATATAATGACATTACGATGCTGCGAAAGGCAGAACACGGCATATTGTACCGACCACCTCAGAATGTTATAGATGATAACCAGGACATCAAAGTTGTTGCTTCGTATTCGCAGCTCAAGCATCTGGTATCAGAAATTCTTGAGATGAATAGTCTGTAATTTTTATTTCCGATATTTACATCATAAATCTTCTGCTTTATGAAAAGGACAGGCATGCTCATTTTTCTGCTTTTAAGCTATATATCAATCTGTTCCCAGGAATTGACTGAAACCGGCATTGTCAATGCAATGCATTCCATCTCAAGTCATGACCTTCTTGAATACGTAAAGATCCAGTGCGATGAAAAATATCAGGGAAGATTAACAGGGACTCCTGAATACCAGGCATGTGCCGTGTGGCTGGCCGGGGAATTATCAAAATGGAGTATTTCGCCTGCAGGTGAAAACGGAACATGGTTTCAATGGTTCGATGATCCATATACTCTTGTTTTTCCCGACTGTGAAGTAACTCTTCATCTGCCCCTTAAAAACGGCACCGATATTCTTAAATCTTATAAGTACGTTACAGAATTTATACCTGGTTCAACCTCAGGTAATGGGGAAATCACCGCTGAAGTCGTGTATGCAGGTTACGGGATTACAGCACCGGAACTGGGATATGATGATTATCAGGGGATTGACGTCAAAGGCAAGATCATCATGATCGAGAGGGAGGCTCCTGTCAATCCCGGAGCAGGAGCGGAAAAATTCAATCCCTGGTATGATTATTCTTTTCACCAGACCAAGCTTGAAAATGCAGTCAGGCACGGTGCGGGAGGGATGCTTTACAACTACGGCCCTATCGGGAATCCAAATAATTCCTATAACGAGGTTTTTATCTATGCTCATGTCGGCGATTCTGTCGTTAAGGACATCTTTTCGGGCACAGGGAAAGATCACAGTGAGATCGTAAGTAAAATTAACAAAACACTGAAACCCCAATCTTTCAATACAGGCAAGGTAGTTACAATTAAAATGAGCACCAGTCATTACGCTGAAGGCAGGGGAAGCAATGTAATAGGATTGATCAGTGGTTCTGATCCCGCTTTAAGCAGCGAGGTTATAATTATTGGTGCGCACCTCGATCATCTCGGGATGTGCTATGAGATGATGCCGGGCGCTAATGACAATGCATCGGCGGTAGCTGTGATGATGGGAATGGCAAAAGCCTTAGCTGTAAATAAGATACCATTAAAGCGATCAGTAATGTTCATTGCTTTCGGGGCAGAAGAACAGGGTTTGCTGGGATCAAAAGCTTATGTTGCCAATCCTGTTATTCCATTGGCAAAGAGTATATTGCTGAATATGGACGGAGTCGGTATCGGTCAATCGATAAATGCAGTCGCGGGAAAGGATTTTCCCGTTATATGGTCTTTTATTGAGGATGCGAACAAAAAATTTGTTCACCGGGCTCTTGCCGGAGGCTCCTTCTCAAATCTTGGAAGACCCCGCCTCGATGCAGCAATCTTCATGCGTGCGGGAGTCCCGTCTTTAAGCTTTTCAACTTTCGGATCGGCAAATTACTACCATATTCCTCAGGATAACCTTGATATTATCAAGCCTGAAATAATGGAGGATCTGGCACAGTTATTATTTGTTGCAGTTGTAGAAATGGCAAACAGTGATAAACCCTTAAAATAATCCCAATTTCATGAAACCCAAAATCAAAAAACCGGCAGCTGGTCTTACCGGGAAAACTCTGACCAGGAGAAGGGCCTTTCTTAAAGGGCTTGCAGGCATACCTCTGATGGCCGGCTTCGGAGGTTCGTTTATCAAAAGCATGTCAGTAAAGGACAACGGGACAATTAGAATCATGGGAACAGACTATCCGGACCTGACCGGTCTCCAGGGTGTTATGCCTCTGGGGAAGCTAGGGAACCTGAACATTTCCAGATTGATAATGGGGTGCAATCAGATCGGAGGCTGGGCACATGCCCGGGATCTGATTTATGCCTCTGGTCTTTTCACAGCCTATAACACCGATCAAAAGGTTATAGAAACACTGTATTTGTCGGAGAAGGCTGGCATAAATACAGCTTTTATGGTCAACCGCTATTATCCTGTTTTCCACAGGTATCTGAAGGAGACCTCTGGTAAAATGCAATCAATATGCCAGACCTATCTCGAAGAGAAAGATTTTCTGGGGGATATCGACAACGCAGTCGATAACGGAGCAACAGCATTATATATCCAGGGAGGATATGGTGACAGATATATAAAGGAAGGCAAAATATCAAAGCTGGCCGAAGCGATAGGGCACATTAAGAAGAAGGGATTTCTTGCCGGTATGGGAGCCCATTCACTTGAGGTAATAAAAGCCTGTGAAAAAGAAAATCTGCCTGTTGATTTTTATGTAAAGACATTCCATCACGACAAATACTGGTCAGCACACCCGATGGACAAAAGAGAAGAGTTCAGCATCGTCGGGGAACCGTCTGATGATCATAACAAGATCCATGACAATATGTGGGACCTGTTTCCAAAGCAGACATCGGAGTATATGAAAACAGTCACAAAGCCATGGATAGCGTTTAAGGTCCTTGCCGCAGGCGCCATTGGTCCCAAAGACGGATTCCGTTTTGCCTTTGAAAACGGGGCAGATTTCATCACTGTGGGTATGTTTGATTTTCAGGTTGTGAACAATGTGAATACTGCAATAGAAGTTATTGCAAATCTTGGCAAGAGAGGAAGAAACTGGTATGCCTGATATCTACTTAAGGATCTCAGAGGTGTATTTGTCTGCTATATCAGCCTGATCTTTGGCGAGTCCGGAGATTATTACGATCCTTCTATCTTTCCAGGCAAGAAAAACCGTACCGTTAAATCCATCCATAAGCATAAATTTGCTGTCGCCGGTCGCTACGGGACTTATACCGGTTGAAGCGACGTAAGTTTCTGCTGTTCTTTTTGCCTCTTCAGGAGAACTTCCTTCTGAAATAAAAATCGAAAAAACATCATTTCCAACCTGATAGGTTGCCCTGAATGCTTGATTGAGGAAACTGTGGCCAAGCACGCTTTCGTTAATAAAAGTCTCTTCATTTAGCTTCCTGCCATCAGCCGGAAATTCTGAAAGCATTGCAGGCATAGAAGCTTCTCCTTCAAGCATTCCCGCAATTCTTGCTGCGAGCGTTTCCTCTGCCTGCAATACTTTTTCCTTTTTTGAATATGTTTTGATCTTAACGTAATAGTCTCCCCTGAAGAAGTTTATAGCTCCATCGGCATTATATCCCTGGGCTCCGAGGTTTATAAACCTGAACGACGGTGATCGTTCAGATGAATAGATGCCAAATGCATTTGTATTGCTGTTATGCCTGTAAATCTCGAGCTTGATTACATTCCTGCCCTTTTTGTATTCAGCAACATTCAGATCAATAAAGCCATACGCCAGGTAATTTTCAGCCGCTCCATTGATGAAGTCCCAGAGGTTTTCGGGAACAAAAACAGGATATTCGGTTTTAAGCTTGAATCCTTTCAGGGACGGATACACAAGTTCCTGTGCAACTGAGCCTGATGAGATAAATCCAAATACAAGAAGAAGGAGAATTTTGTTTTGCATTTTACCGGAATTTAAAGCTATAATATATATCAGGTCAGAAAATCAGCAGGGACATCTGTAAGTCTAGATATGTCAGCTATTTTCTGCTTTATATCGAAGCTTCTGGAACATTTGACACTGCAGGCACCTGTGCAGTTTTTACAGGGGTCACTGCCATATCCAAGCTCGTTTAAAAGCGAATATGCCTGAGAAGGATTGGAATATCCGTACGCATACATATATGCCCTCATCAGATCGGGTACGGGAAGCTTCAGAGGACATGCGGGGATACACTTCTCACAACCGGAGCAAAATAAGCCAGGCTGATTACCGGCAATCAGGATATCCTTTTTCTCCTGCTCGGTTAGAGTTATATCTGCAAGCAGCTTTACATTTTTATCGAGCTGATCAAATTGTGTCATTCCCGGTATTGTTGTATGAATATCAGGATTTGATAAAACCCACTTAATTGCAGCATTTGTATTAATTGGTTTTGTTTTCTCCCTGTCAAGGAAACCGCCTCCTGCCAGGGTTTTCATTGCGACAATCCCTATGCCGGATTCAGCTGCCTTGTGTACGGCTGAATCAAGCTCTTTTCTGTAAGCCTGGTTAAAATTATAGGATGTCAGGATTACATCCCAGTCGCCTGTCGACGCAGCGGCATCAATGACAGAGGCTTCATTTTTGTGTGTCGAAAATCCCATGAACCTTATCTTCCCGTCCTTTTTAAGCTTTTTCACGGCATTTATTATGGGCTTGTATTCCAGGTACTCCGGATTGCTTATATCGTGAACATAAAGGATATCAACATAATCCATCTGGAGTCGCGACAGACTTGTATTGAATTTCGAAAGGAAATCTTCAGCAGTGGTTTCAGAAGATGGCACTCCTTCCCTGGAGATTCCCGCGGCTTTGACCTTTGTAGCTAAAAAGAAGGAATCCCTCGGGTAATTTTTGAAAAGGTTTCCAAGCATGATTTCATTATTTCCATTCATGTACCCGTTTGCCGTATCAAAGAGCTTTATTCCTTGTTCATATGCAGCTTTGCATAAAGCGGGATTATCAGAACGCATAACTCCAAAACTGATCACAGGAACTTTAAGACCAGTCTTACCAAGGGTCCGGTAAATAATATTGCTTTTGTCAGCCTGTGCAACATGCGGAATAACAGCCGGAGACAAAGTAATGCCTGCAGCTCCGGCTAATCCGGTTCTCAAAAATCCTCTTCTGTTCATATTATTTGATTTTTCAATTATTTCAGATTACGTATCCTTACTTCAATTTTTGTATCCTTAAGCAATCTTATTAACTCATCAGTATTTGTATCGCCGTAATGATAGGGGTATAATATTTTAGGATTAAAGGCTTTTGCGGCATCTGCAACCATTGCCGGGGTCATAGTGTAAGGAAGATTCATGGGCAGGAATGCTACATCAATTTCTTTCAGAGTCTTCATTTCAGGGGTATTTTCGGTATCTCCGGCAACATATATCTTCTTGTCCCCTATTTTGATGATATAACCGTTGCCAACACCTTTGGGATGGAAAGGCTGGCCTTTTGAACGCTCATTGACAATATTGTATGCACTTAGAGTCTCTACCGTTATGTTTTTCACAGTTTTAACATCGCCAGGCTTCAGAATCTGGGCCCAGGGCACTTTTGAAATACATGAACCGCTGCAAAACATTACAGTCTCCTGTTTCCTGAGTGTTTTAATCAGTTCAGCATCAAGGTGATCATAATGCTCATGAGTAACAAGTATCAGGTCAGCTTTTGGCAGATCATCATATTTACCCGAACTCTGCACCGGATCGATATGGATCACAAAATCTCCTGTCCTGAACATCAGGGAACCATGTCCAACAAAAAACATTTCAACATCACCTGCCGAAGTGCTGATCTTATCAGCTTCCGGCAGATCCTGGGAAAAACCCGGAGCAGTCATGGCAATAAGTATTAAGGTTAAACATATATTTTTCATCTGTATATATTTTTATTTTTAATGGTCAGATGGAATAGCCATGATGTGAAATATACATCCCGGTTGATGTTTTACGAATCATGGCTATTTCATAATCATTTGATAAGTCCGAATCCTAACCCGATTTCAAAAATCCCAATATACAAATATTTGTTTTATCTGTTTAAACTGTAGATGCGGTTTAAATGTTAATAATATTTAATCTGTTACCCCGATCCTCCTCCGGAGCCTGGGATATTACATACTTACCTGTATATCAAACACATACCTTTCCAACGTATTAAAAAACGTTTTTTAATACGTTTTTTAATACGTTGATTGAATTTTGTCAGTGCAATGGTTGAATGAGATTCCTCGCTGGCGCTCGGAATGACAGGGCTCCGGTGGTAAATCTGGGGAGTGAAGCGGCCTGTCATCCTGAACGGAGCGCCAGCGAAGTGAAGGATCTTTATCTACTATCCACCGATTAAAAAGAAACTTGTCATTCGTAACGAAGTGAAGGATTTCATTGTTCTATAATCCAATTGGTTATGATATTTAGTCATTGGGATGTACCTTTACATGGGCTGGAGTGATGGGAAAAGGCGAAACAGGGAGGAGAGACAGTAATGATTTGTAATTTAGATCAGAGCCCTTTCAATACGTTGATTGTAAAATCCGCAGAATTGACAAGCATCAATAAACAATCAGGCATTTAAGTTGTTTTAATATATCGGACTGGCACAGAGACCTGTTGGTCAAATTTTATATTAACATATCGGAAAGTATTGAAATTTTGAATATCTTTCCGGCAGAATTTAGGTTACAGTGTTAATTAATTAACATTGATGTATTTAGGGAAAAGTAAGCTAACTAAAATATTAGCCGGTTTTCTTTTAATTTCCCTATCTGTCTCAGGACAGACAGGGAAAAGTTACAAGTACCGTTTTATTGGTGATTTGCGGGAGGGAAATGTAGTTACAGGAGACCGTTCTATAATCATTAACTATAATTTACCTGAGCTTGCCCTTGATGCCATTGTCAACGATAATGGTTCATTTTACAGGATCGCTGTTCCGGGACATTCTCTGACAACCGATCCGGGAAAGCCTGAACTCCCGGTTTTTAACCGTCTGATCAATATTCCTGCGGGGGTCACGTACAGGATCACTATTTCCGATGTAAAATCCTCCAGGATCAAACCGTCAAGAGAAAATATCAAAGGTTTACTGTTCCCATCCCAGCATGGGGAAACGAAGCAGAATGAAAATCAAAGACAGGGATTCGTTTTCGATAAGAAATCATATTCCGGGAGAAAAATTATCAGTTCAGATACTGTAAGAATAGAATCCCTTGGAAAAATCAGAAATAAACAACTGTCGAGCCTTATAATTTCACCGGTCAGGTATAATCCAGGTTCAAATTTTCTGGAAGTGATCACATCCATGAAGATAAGGATAACATTTTCAGAGGATATCAGGACTTCTTCCAAATCTGTTTCTTCCGAATCTCCTCTGTTCAATGAAACCCTGGATAAGGGAATTCTTAATTATTTCCCCGAAGACCTCATAACAGGATATTCTGATCAACCGGTGGGGATGGTCATACTGACTGATACAACCTTCAAAAAATATCTTGAGCCATTTTACCGGTGGAAAATGCAAAAAGGATTTAAGCTTGACATACTCTACAGGGGAATTCATCAGGCTGGTGTCAGTGACCTGGAATTGAAAGAGTCAATATCAAAAATATACTCATCTGCTTCAACGGCAGGACATCCGCCCGAATACCTGCTTATAATCGGGGATGCAGAAAGGATTCCGTATTTCGGTTCGGAAAACATAACTGACCTGTACTACGGTGAATTTGACGGTGGCGGCGATTATCTTCCCGACATGTACATAGGAAGGATCCCTGCCACAGATACCACAACGGTAAAGTCTGTTGTGGAAAAGATCCTTGAATATGAAAAATTCCAGTTCGCCGACACTAACAATTTCTACTCAAGGGCTCTGGCTTTTGCAGGAAAGGACGGCAACTATGCCAGTTACATGAACGGACAGGTAAAATATGCAATCACAAACTACCTTACACCTGACAACAAAATCAATGAGTTTCACTTTTACTATCCCGACGGATTTACAAAAAAGGATTCAATTGTTAAGCTGATTTCGGATGGGCTTTCCTTTATAAATTATTCAGGTCATGGCACCTCTGCCGGCTGGCTGCATGTTGATATTAAGTCGCCCGATGTAAAAAACTTCAGCAACAGGAGCATGTATCCATTTGTGATAAGCAATGCATGCCGTACAGCACAATTCAATGACACTGCTTCCTTTGGCAACAAAATAGTATTGTCCCAGGGGAAAGGGGCAATAGGATTTATCGGTTGTACCAATGATTCATACTGGGATGAAGATTTTGCCTGGGCTGTCGGGCCGGGAACTCCCAATTCTGATCCCACATATGCACAAACAGGATTAGGTGCTTACGACAGATTATTCCATACACACAGTGAGTTACCGTCTGACTGGTATATAACCATGGGACAGGTCAATTTTGCAGGGAATCTTGCTGTCAGTTCATCCTCTTCACTTAAAAAGAAATATTACTGGGAAACTTATACTGTGCTGGGAGATCCCAGTATTATACCAATAATCGGCACTCCTTCCCCATTCAATATTTCACTGCCCGACACATTGCCGAACGGTATTAGATCGCTGTCGGTCACCATAGATCCTTTTGCGTATATGGCTGTTTCGCATTTTGACAAGCTGTGGGATGCCTCATTTGCCAGTCCGTCAGGATCTGTCGTGCTGGAACTGCCGGGTTTGTCGAATGATTCTTGTCTGGTGGTTGTTACGGGACAAAACAGGATCCCTGTAATCAGGACCATTTATTTTTCAGATTTCAAGAAGGAATTTATTAATCTTTCTGAATCGGGCATAAATGATGTCACCGGAAATAATAACGGGAAAGCTGATTTTGGAGAAACATTGTACCTGAAGCTGAAGATAAGCAATCTCGGTCTGGCTAATGCCATGAATCTCTCTGCAGCTATTTCATCGACCTCACCCTGGGTGACGATAAACAGAAACAGTGTTTCAATCCGAACGCTTACCGGAAAATCCGAGACAATTGTTGGTCGACGATCTGCAGCTTACTATAGATGAAAATGTGCCTGACCTTGGTATCATAACTGTTGATCTGACACTCAAGGACGATAAGACAGAGAAAAAATATAAGATCGATGTCAGGATTCATGCTCCTGAACTTGAGATAATAAACTGCCTGATTGATGATTCGGTTCTCGGAAATAACAACTTTATAGCAGAACCCGGGGAGAATTTTGACCTCATTTTTCAGATCAGAAATCGTGGAAGCAGTAATACATCGGGGCAATTGGCGATTGAGAGTCAGGAAAGTGAACTTGAGGTCATTGATTCTGATATTAAATCGGGAATTCTGCATTTTGGTGAGATATCAGATATACATGTCGCTGTAAAGCTTTCCTCATCAGCTCAATATGGAGACTTTATTACGTTAATATCGACTCTTGACTGTTCGCCATATATTGTTGACAATAATTTCTCATTCAGGGTCGGCAGGGTACGCGAGAGTTTTGAATCATCAACATTTACTGTTTTTCCATGGATCAACCTGAGTTCAAAACCATGGATAATAACCGGATCGAATTCGGCCGACGGAAATTTGTCGGCGCGCTCAGGCATAATAAGCCACAATGCGGCTTCTGCTTTGATGATAAGGACCTATTTCCCGGAACCCGACTCACTAAGGTTTTTTTACAGGGTCTCATCAGAGCCTAATTATGATTATCTCCTGTTTAATCTGAATGGTACTGAGATAATAAGGAAATCCGGCGAAACTGACTGGGAAAAACATTGAGTTGCGGTTCCTGCCGGTTTAAATAAAATGGAATGGATATTCAGGAAAGATAACTCCGTATCGCAGGGTGCAGACGGTGCCTGGATTGACCTTATTGACTTCGCAGGCACAGCTGTGGTGAAATATATCCAGAAAGACCTGGAAGTTGCAAGAATTGTATCTCCTGTTCAAAAGGAGTACTATGGTCAGGAACCGGTTTCTGCTAAAGTCCTGAATGTCGGAA
>CAWHGX010000037.1:0-56298 GCA_963828775.1 uncultured Bacteroidales bacterium
GAGAATTAAATAATGCGGGAGAAAAATTAACCGCAAAGGGGGTAAAAGCGCTCTCTGCGGTTAATTCATTCTGGCTGAAAATAGATCGGTTTTATTTTGCAACTTCCTTGATTCCGGCCTTGGTAGCATTTCTTTTTACTGATTCAATGCCATTGTCGCGTCCGCTTTCACTCTTGTAATTCTGGCTTGTACCAATGATCTGGCTGTTGGCAGCAGTTATTGCAAAACGGAACATATTTGAGGGAGTCTTGGTCTTTGTGAATCTTTTCGGATCAGCAGAATTTTTCTTTACTGATTCGATTCCGTTCAGGCATGATGCTTTGCTTGCGTAGCCTTCGCTGCTCAGGATAGTCTGGCCGTTGTCGGCTTTCAGACGAAAGCGGAATTCATTTTTCTTGCCACTTTGGTAAACTTCAAACTTTGCCATGATAATTTGGTTTTTGTGAGTAAATTATTTTAAAATATTTAAAAACAATCAATACCCGTAAAATTTGCCTGATCAGGGTTTCCACCTTCAAATATAGTATTATTTAACTATTTTTAATATATGGATTAATTAAAATGAACATTCTAAACATTTTTGAAAATTAAAGCTAAACTACTAAATTGCATTCTCCGGTTTCTCCGGAATTATACTATAAATTATGGATAGAAAAGAAATGTTTTCAGCTCATATTAATGAGGGTTATGCATGCAAAGGCGATTCAATAGTTCTGGGCGGAGCCATGATTGACGGCACTCCTCTTTCAAACGCCCATGTGAAGGTGCCTCTTAAGACAATGAACAGGCATGGCCTCATTGCCGGTGCAACCGGAACCGGCAAGACCAAAACCCTTCAGGTAATTTCGGAGCAGCTTTCTGAAAGAGGAGTCCCTGTTCTTCTTATGGATGTTAAAGGAGACTTAAGCGGAATAGCAAAACCCGGTGAAGAAAAACCTTTCATAACCGAGAGAATGGGGAAAATAGGCCTTCCATATATCATAAAGGGATGTCCGGTTGAATTAATGACACTATCCAGGCAGGATGGGATCCGCATGCGTGCCACTATTTCGGAATTCGGACCTGTACTCCTGTCAAGGATTCTTGACCTTAACGATACACAGGGTGGCGTTCTCTCGGTAATATTTAAGTACTGTGATGATAATAAAATGCCATTGCTTGATCTTAAAGATCTAAAAAAGGTAGTCCAGTTTGCAACAGAAGAAGGAAAGCAATCACTTGAACATGAATACGGGAAGATATCTCCCACTTCGACAGGAGTAATACTTAGAAAGCTGTTAGAGCTTGAACAGCAGGATGCGGATCTTTTCTTCGGAGAACTCTCCTTTGATATCAGAGACCTCATGAGGCGCGACAATAATGGGAATGGATTTATTAATATCATACGACTAACTGATATACAGGACAAACCCAAGCTCTTTTCTACCTTCATGCTATGCCTGCTCGCCGAAGTGTATAATGAGATGCCTGAAAAAGGAGATACTGATAAACCGGAACTGGTTATTTTCATTGATGAGGCGCATCTTATTTTCAACCAGGCAAGCAAGACCCTTCTTAATCAGATTGAGACCATTGTGAAGCTGATCCGTTCAAAAGGTATCGGAGTCTTTTTTGTCACACAGAATCCGATGGATGTGCCGAATGAAGTGCTTGCCCAGCTTGGACTTAAAGTCCAGCATGCATTAAGGGCATTCACCGCTCTCGACAGGCAGGCTATCAAGCTGACTGCAGAAAACTTCCCTCTTTCAGACTATTATAAAACTGATGAAGTACTCACTTCCCTGGGAACAGGTGAAGCTCTGGTAACAGCTTTAAATGAAAAGGGAATTCCGACTCCGCTGGCCGCAACAATGATACGTGCTCCCCAGAGCAGGATGGATATTTTAAATCAGGAAGAAATTGACTCTATAAACAGGGCATCGGACCTTATCAGAAAGTATAATCAGGTTATTGACCGGGAAAGCGCGTTTGAGATCCTTTCCGATAAAATTGAATCTATTCAGAAAGAGGCTGAAGATGAAGCATCGAGAAGGGAATGGGAGAAAGGGAGAAGAACATCCGGATCTTCGGGAAGGAGACGCAGTACAGGCAGGAGCCCCGTCGTAAAGGTGCTTACCAGTGCCACTTTTATCAGAGGCGTGCTCGGGATCATGAAAAAAGTAATAAGGTAGTTCAGGGGTATAAAAGAAGCAGGCCGGATCCTATATCATATCACCTCCGTATCGCAATACTGTCGACCAGGTATCTTGAATCTCCCCGCCAGGGTACAGTCCCTTTTTTTTCGATATAATGCACAATTACATTCTTTCCCTGGAGCGTGTCAAACTTAATATCCATATATTTCTTCAACACCGAAAAACTGGAATTTTTCAGAGGCAAGTGCAACATTCGCTGTGCTTGAAACACTGCTCAGGATCAATTCCCCCTCATAAGTTTTGAAGACAAGACCTTTATTTGAGAACTTCTGCAATAATCCCGCCCGGTAACCTTCGCTGTAGGTAAAAAAGTATTTGAAGTAGACAAAAATTACAAGGAAGATAACAAGGAGTGACAGAACCCAATTTAAGATCTTTTTTGTCTTTTTTACGGCACCAGCCCATTTAGAGGGTTTTGTTGTTGTTGTATCTGCCATTTTAGTACTGATTTGTTTATTGGTTAATAGGTGTTTATGTGACTCCGGCCAAAAGTATGAAGATCAATCCCGGAATAACCATTAAAGATACTTTACTTTCAGGAATTATAAAATATATTTTTTGATTTTAATCGCTGGCTCTTTCCCTTTAGCTTGCCGAATATAACAAGCAGGGGTGAAGTTCCTTAAGAAATCCTTTTTAATCAACTCCCATGGGGATAGTTGCTGATGGTTTAAATCGATGATACTTCTCCCGGGAATTTATTATTATTGTTTTAATGCAGCTTTTGTAAAAATATAGTCAGGTATTTTCTGGTTGAATTTTATGCTTGTTATTTTAAATTCAGTGCCGTCGCCCTGTTTCAGCATATCCTTGTAAACTACCTTTTCAGGAAACCAGCGTCCTTCTATCTGTTTGACATCCGAGAGAGTTGTTCGCTTTAGCAGCTGACCGCTTTTTGCAAACAATTCCTCCTTAAGGGGGACAAATCTTTCCGAGTCGATCCACATTTTCCTTGAATTGTAAGCGACATCTGTAACCTTTGCAGTAAGGTCGAGGATGTAGGTTTTCCTTCCGTCAATCACCTCATTACCAGATACTTTTGCCGTATAAACATCGGTCAGCTTCCGGTCATCCATCATATCTTCATAGGAGAGGTCGGAGCCCATCACCGATTGTCTCAGCATATGCCCCGATATCTGGATGGTCCGGTCCGTGGAAGGTGAGTAGATCCATAACTGATTTTCGAGTTTAAGCATCTTGGTGCCCTGCTCGCGTGCAGGTGATAAATACTCGGTAAAGGATTTCGTGTCTCCGACAGAATAGGTACTTGAGGTGATCGTCCTGCTGGTCCTGTTCCCCCTGATGGTCATTGAGGATTCAAATACCCGGTTGTCGGATGACATATTCTTTTCAACTTTTTTCAAAATATCATCTGCATCGGACTGGCTTAATCCGGTCAGGCATATTGTTAATAAACAGAATATTGGCATAATAATCTTCTTCATAATATTGCTTTTTTCAGGCTTCCAGTTCCTTGAACAACTTTGCAGTCTGCCTTTTATAAATTCCTATACCTGAGAGCATCGTCCCGATTACAGTGGATATCAATCCGGGAATAAATCCCAGATAGTAATCAGCAGGTGTTATTCGTGCCCTGATATTGCCTGGCATCATAATGGATGAGCCTTTCATTAATCCTGAAATATCAATTCCATACTTTTGTATCAGCCATGCAAAAAACAGTCCAAAAAAAGTGCCGATAACAGATCCTGCAAGGCCTATCATGACCGATTCATAAATCATTGTGCGGTATACATGGCCTTTATCTTCACCCATTGCCAGCCTTAAGCCAACTTCGCCATACCGGCGCAGACCGCCAAGCAGTCCTGCATTCCACAATACCAGCGACATGGCAATTATAAATACGAGGGCAACATAATTTGCCCAGTAGTCTGACATTTTAACATATTGTCCCATACTTCCCTGCTGGCTCAGACTTTTCATGACCGGGGCATATTCATCGGGATCTCCGGAGAAAGCAGAGTTAAACCTCTCTGAAGCTGTCAGAGCAGACTCATCATCATAAAAACCATCTCTGAAGAATCCGATAATTTCTCCTGTTGCATCGGGCATATCCAGTGCAGTCCTTACATCTTCAATATCCGCGATGACAGACCCCCTGTCGAGAATTTCACTGCCGAAGGATACAGTGCCGGCGATCAGAAAATTATGGATTGACATACTTCCGTTCATGGTAGATCCTATGAGGGTGATCTTATCACCGGGATTCACTTTAAGTTTTCCTGCAAATAGTTCACTGATCAGGACTTCCCCATGTTTTTCGGGTATTTTCCCCCGGACAAGTGATTTAGCCAGATTCAATCGCTCAGGTTCCTGTGTTCTTTCCGAAAACAGATCGAGTCCTATGCCGAGAGCAGGTCCCTGTGCTTTTGTTTCGCCATTCTCATCGGGTGCATCAATAAGTCCTCCAAACTGGATCCGCCCGGCCCATTCCATTTCCGGGAACTGATTTTCCAGATCACTTAAAAGCTTACCGGCACCGAGCAATGCCAGATCGTTTGGTGACTGGTTCATGTTTTCGGCATAAGCCTTTGTCATAACCTTTACGTGACCGTTTGTGAAGCGGGCGTTCATTTCAATGGTATCGCCCATGAAGCCTTTGATATAAGCATGCAACAAAACGGTAAGGGCAACTCCTGTTGCTACAACTATTACGGGAAGCCGGCTCCGGCTTTTGTCGCGTATCAGACCTTTTAGACAGAAATTTTATCATTGCAGTTTCCCCCTTAGTGCATCAGTTGGATTCATTTTTGCAATTCTGCGCGACGGCATGTAACTTACCACTGCCGTAACGGTCGTAAGTATCAGGACAGTTGAAATAATTAGTCCTGCACTGTAAATCGGATACAGGGTTTGAGCTATAGCCATGCCAAATTCACTTGTATCGATAGGCATTGTCCAGCCATTTTTTGCCATCCATGCAAGGAAGGGCAAACCATATGCTGCCGACAGCAGAGCAGCCAGAATTGCATGCATGGTTCCCTCTACTGTAAAAAGTCCTACTACCTGCTGACGGGTGTAGCCAAGGGCAATATACGTCCCTATCTCCTTCTGTCGGCGGAAGATTGACAGCACCTGTGTGTCGAAGATAGCAAGCATGGCGAGCAAAAGCAGTATGGCGTAGAGTATTGTCTGTCCTGCACTCTTCGTTTTTATCATGTTATCGACAGATGCAGTTAATTCAGCTTTGGTTTTAAGGGTCCAGTTATCAATGGCAGGTCTGATTTTTTCGCTGTCCCTGAAAGTAAGTATTGTAGCCTCTCCCGGCATCATCAGCATTGTCTGAAGTCTTTCAAGGGGAATATATATCTGACCTGATTCGACGGTCGGGACATTTGTTGAAAAGATCTCAGTGATTACAATATCAGCTGCGTCAAAGGTTCCGTTGGCATCGCGCCACCGCAGTGTCATCTGATCACCGACAGATGCTTTGATGCTTTTAGCCATTAAGGAGCCTATTATTGCGGGTATTGCCTCAGTGATCGTATCCAGTTTATGTGAGGGCAGGAGAAACAGGGACTGCCTGGGATTAATGCCTTTAATTACAATTGACTGAAGCCGCCCCCGGGGATAAATGGTTCCGGGAGCTATGAGAAACGGCTCAATATCACCTGCAGTGATTTCGTCTTTCAGTTCTGCCGGAATGGGTGCGTGACTGTCTGTCAGAGTAAAAGGATCGAAAGGATCGTATGATTTGTGCCAGAATTGTCCGCCTCCTATCTCATAATTTGTCATATCAGTTTTTGCCTGGTGATCCCAGCCGATCATTACACCTTTCATAAAAATGATAATAACAAACGAGAATGACAGGACTATCACGTTGAGCCAGGTCCTTAATCCTGCTCCGATAAGGTTCCGGTATGCAAGCCTGATCGCTAATTTCATCTTATACAGGTTTAGTTGGGTTTAATTTCTTCCCTGTCGACTTTACCATCGAGGAGGAAGATCTTTCTTTTGAGATAACTAATGACCTTGTCGTCGTGAGTCGCAAAAAGGAAGGTAGTCTTCAACTCCCTGTTCAGTGTCTCCATTGTTTTCAGGATGTTATGAGAGTTTGCAGCATCGAGGTTTGCTGTCGGCTCGTCGGCCAGGACAAGCGATGGCTTCTTGACCATAGCTCTTGCTATTGCCACTCTCTGACATTCTCCTCCTGACAATTGGGGCGGTTTCGATTTGACTTTGCCGGTAAGTCCTACCCATTCGAGGGAATCCATGACCATTTTCTTACGTTCGGCAGAAGGAATAGTTAAGCAGAAGCAGAGGAAATTCAACATTTTCAAAAACAGTGTGAACAGCCAGAAGGTTGTAACTCTGAAAAATAAAACCAAGGTTTTCCTTCCGGAGCTTCGCCGCCTCCCTTGCAGTAAGAGTACCTATGGACCGGCCAAGAACGACGGCTTCACCTGAAGTAGGCACGTCAAGAGAACCGACAATATTCAGCAGTGTGGTTTTGCCTGAGCCGCTTGGTCCTACAAGACCGGCAAATTCACCCCTGGTAAAAAGGAGTTCAATGCCATTCAGGGCTGTAAATTCTCCCTTTCCCACAGGGAACTTTTTTACCAGTTTTTCAATTTTAATAATCGGCGAAATTTCCATTTTTAAATATTTAATGATTGAAAACAAACATAATCTGAAGGCCTTTTCCTGCATAATAATTCTGCGTCAGAGTCTGTGCCGGAAGTTGATAATATTCAGGATTCCAGTATCCCATAATATACAGCATAATGTTATCAAACTGTTTTTGCCAGGTAACAAAATTATAAACAGTTTTATTCGTCCAGTTGTAATATATTATGGCACCTAATTTATCGAAAATACCAATGGGATAATTTACTGATAAAAGTGAAAATGAAGTTCTGTTGGCGAATCCGAAGGCTTTCTGATCATACGACAGCAGGAGATGTTCGTATGCGATGTATAATCCGTTTCCCAGTCCGAACGTATAGTCGATCCCCGCATTAATTATCTCCTGGTTTGTTAAAGTTCCCAGATTCAGCCGTTTTCTGGTCCATGAGCCTTCGATCCATAGTCCGGTTACAAAGTCCCACCGTGCATCAAAACCAAACCTGTCTTCCGGGATTTTATCAAAGTAGTTATTAAAGATTACCATTCCCCTGTTATCAGCAGTGCGGTGATGATATGAGATTGCCGCTTCTCCGCTGGCGACAGGTATCTGAATCCTGCCTCCGAATTCAGGGATCTTTTTATTGGAAGGTATTATTTCCCATGCCCTGGGATCATGATTACCATAAAGCCCCCAAAGCCAGATATTTGCATTATTAAGAAAATAATAACGTACGAGCAACGCCCAGACACCATCTGTAAGCTGGAGCGGATCGCGAGGATCCATCTGGTCGAACCACATCAGCGGACGCAGCATTGATGCCGAACCAAAATTGATTTTTTGCAATCCAAGACGTATCTCAAACTGATCGGAAGAATATCGCATCCATAACCTGTAAGGTTTCAGGCCGCCGTCAGAATAAGATGTATCGAATGGATGAAAAGCAAATGAACCAAAAACATTTGCAGAAGCTTCAAAATCGAGGTGCTTGTTGCTACCGGATCCTATTCCATAATAAGCTGATGGAATGTAACGGCCACCCGTAATAATTGGGAGAGAGTTGTTGATATTGTAATTAGCCCATAATGATAATTGCCCCTTAATACTTAAAGAATCGGCTGATGTCCCGGAGAAATCCTGCGACAGGCATATATTGGTGATAAATTGAGACAAAACAAATATCAAAATGGGAGAAAAATTGACCCGTTTTAATGTTGAAAATCCTATTCGTTGTTGTCTGCCCATAATATTGATCCCCGATACGTTCCAAAAGCAGGGATTAAAATTGAATATCATTTTTTATAGAACAGCTAAGCAGATTTATGTTTAAAGATCTTACTTCCGAACCTGGTTATGAAGTATACAATCAATAAAAATAGCAGAGCGGCTATTATTAAGGGTATTACCAGAGAAAGGATAGAGGTACCGAATGCGGCAGCGTGCTCGCCGGTTGCTACCACGGCATTTCCTGTGCCTGCTGTAAGTTTTGTCGAGGCCAGCCTGGTCAGGACCGTTCCTCCCTGAACCGCAGCAGCTGCCCCGCCTCCAAAAATGAGACCTGATGCCCATTTTAGAAAATCGTTATCAATAGGAAGAACTGATGTCAGTAAAAGAGTTCCGCCTCCCACAGCCAGGGGAGTGGTTATAGTGTCGAGGAGATTATCGATGAAAGGGACATAATAGGCAAGTATCTCAGCGACTGTTGCCGTACCAAAACTTATCACAGCGGGCCAGCTCGCAAGCCACTGAAATCCTTCATTGACAGGGAATATGCCCGTTTTTGCAGCTATGCTTGCCACAAGCATCGGGACAAACACCCTGAATCCGCAGCTGGCGCTTAATCCGAGCCCTATGGCAACTGCTGTTATTATTTCTTTTTCCATTTCTTCAAAACATTTTCCTAAAGATAAACCAGATTCACGAAATTAGACATATTCATTAATCCGGATATAAAATATTTTGCTACCTTTATAAGTAATTCATTCAGAAAATCCACAAAATATTTATTATTAATACTTTTCTAAAACTTTAAACAAATGGAAGAAAATAAAACACAGGAGCCAGTAGAACCCGAAAAAGAAAGTTTGCTGGACAAAGCAAAAAAGCTTCTTGATAAAGCTGATGATTTCATCGATGATAAAGTCGATGATGTAAAACAGAGCGAAGCCTTTAAGAAAGTCAAAGAGACTTATGAAAAAGCCGAAGATTTTGTTGAAGACAAAATTGAAGACATCAAACAGAGCGGAGTGAAGGAAAAGCTTGAAGCATTTGCTGACAAGGTAGAGGATAAGACCGAAGATACCGTGGCAAAACTGAAGGAGTTTGGCAAAAAAGCTGCCGACAAAACTGCCGATAAGCTGGAGGATATTGCCGAAAATATCAAAAAGAAAACCGGCAACGAGGAAAAACAGGAGAACGTTTGAAACAACAGAGGCGTGGAGGTAATAATTGAAGGGGCGTAGCATATACTACGCCCCTTCACCATTTATCGGAATTTTACCGGCAACGTATTTTGCAACGTTGCAAGATACGTTGCAATCAACGTTGCAACTACGTTGCAATGACTCTTATTTTGGCAATGGTGGAATCACAAGGACCTGGCCCGGATAGATAAGATTAGGATCCTTTAGCATTGGTTTATTTGCCTCAAAAATGATATTGTATTTGTTGGCATTCCCGTAAACCTCTTTTGCAATCTTTGACAGGTAATCACCTTTCTTTACAGTATAAAACTGCTTTTCAGGCGGAGGAGGAGCTACAACCGGAGGATGTTTAACCACCAGCCAGTCATCTACTGTGGCTATCCCATCAACATTGCCTGCTGTGACCACTACTTTGTTCTTATTTTCAACTGTATCAATACTGCCCATCAGTGTTACTTTGTCATCATCCACCTTTACCTGGATGTCGCTTGTGTCGAACCCGAATTTTTTAATGTGAGATAGAATTAAACCGGCCTTTTCCTGTTCTCTTTTTTCTTCGGATTTAAATAGTTTGTCTCCAGCATTTTTAATGAATGAAATTAGTCCCATGATCTTAATAATTTAAGTTTGTAATAATAAAATGTTAGTCGCCGGGTACTTGGTGCCAGGTGCTGGTTGACAGGTACTTAATTAATCAGCAACCAGTAACCAGTAACCAGCAACTAAGGTTGTCTTCAGTTCAGTACTTCAAATGAGATTTTCGCATTGACACGGTATTCCGTGATCTTGTTTTTAGTGACAACAGCGCTCATATCCTGGATATAGACAGAGCGGATTTCCTTAACGGTTTTGCCTGCCATCTTGACAGCAGAAGCAGCAGCATCTTCCCAGCTTTTTTCAGAGGATGCCATGATTTCAATAACTTTTAATACGGCCATAGTTTTAATAGTTTAGATAATTGTTTGAAATATAATTATTTAACGTAATTATTAAAATAATACTGTTTTATCTGTTAGTAATTTAGGCATTTTTTTTGAATTAACAATTTCATTTTTTATACAGTTATATATTTTGTTTGTTACAAATACCGGAAAATGCGTCAATCAGGAAAATGGCTGACACCCCGGGATAAATGATTCCCTAAATAATTTGTATACCAGTAAAGTGAGATATCCGAATAGGAATAGGTATCAGTCCTGAAAAGTTTCGTACTGAAGAATTTCCTGTCAATCATTTTATTTATATCCTCAGGGCTCTTCTGAAAACTGTAATTATATGCTGTTGCCAGAAATTTTAACCTGTGATCCACATTAATATCTTCAAGGTCGTAAATGGTCTCGCAGATCTTTATAAACGCGATCAGATAGAGAAACTGAGATTCCGGCTGTTCCAGTTCCTTCACAATAGCTGCCCTGTATTCCCTCAGATCATCTTTCCTGATTTTTTCTTTAAACTGGTTTCTTAGCCTGCCCTTCAATAATGGCATATTATTGTGAACTGATTCAGCAAAAGTGGGTTTTATCTGGAATTGTCCTATTGAGAAATCTGCATATTCTTCGCCAAGATTTACATAGAGTGTTTTCAGCAGAGTGATTTCCATTTTATCACGAAGAGCCGAATACCGGATCAGTTCAGGAAAGACTACTGCAACTGCTTCAGGGTATGAAACATCATATTTCCCCGATAGCTGTTTCATCCAGATCTCATTTTCAGTCACAAATGCTTCAGCTTTCTCCCAGTCTCTGCCAAAAATACTTTTGTAATCTGGCTGTTGCGAAAATGAAATTCCTTCAAAACAGATAACAGAGATGAAAAAAACGCATCTACTCAATTTGAATTTCTCGTACACCGGTTCTAAGATAAAAGCAGGCTATTTAATTCAGACTCCTCTTTAGAAAGGAATAGCGGCTAGCATAATTGCATTCTTCCCCGGAGAATAGTACATATAGGTCAGATAAACCTTACCATCGGTTTTCGTCAGGTTCGGATTAAAAAGCTCTGCAAGGGAAGTTTTATCGCTGAATGTAAGAGTTCCGTATTTATAGGTAGCATACTTTGTGCCGGAGGAACTGAGAAACAGATCATTGAAATCATACCTGTTATCGGAAAGCGTGATAATAGTATTGCCTTTTAAATCAATAATTTTATCTGTGGCAGTTACAACTATATCATCGTATTTCACTTTACTGTTTAGCCTTCCTCCCATCCATTTCATCATATCATAGCTGGCTCCGGGTACATTTGATACCAGTTTCGGCTGGATAGATTCAGTTCCTCCCGGCTGCGACAGGATGTCCGACATCTGCTGAGTGTATTTCATTGAGATCTCAAGGCGCTCCTGGTCGGTTTTTGCCTTTTCCAGCTCTTCTTCTATTTTCTTGTTCTGAGCTTCAGTGACCAGCACATTCTCTGTCACCAGGGCAGCAAATTTATCTCTGGAAAGGGAGACTGCAAAATCAGAAATTACAGCATAAGGTCCAAAGCTCTTCCCATTGAATTTTATCATGTATTTATCTCCTGAATGTGAAATGAAGGCAGGATACTTATCAACCCAGTAATCAGAGTCCTGATTTTCTGATGCCCCTGCACCGGTATCAACACATTCTGTTACACGGGGATCATTCTCACTTAACGGTCCCTCTGATTTACCATCCTTAAGAAGATAATATTTACCGTCACGCCTGTCCTTTATAAGAAGAGAGCCGTCTTCCTTTTCACATATATTTATTTCTTTGTAATCAAGCTTAAATTTTGTGAGATCCACGATAGTCTTTGCATCATCCCGTGCGCTTGAGGGTTCAGGTCCCGGTTTTGAAGAGTTGCTGTCATCATTGCTGGCTCCAAGTATTTCCTTTGTTACGGCATTTTTTACTTTACTGAACACTCCCTGTGATTCAAGAGGATAGGAAACAATAAAAGTCAATGCGGCCATAACCAATAGTGATTTTTTCATAAGTGCAGATATTTGTTCAAATAATAAACCCTTCTTACAGATTTTTGTTCAGGAGAATGCGGAAAAAATGTTATTCTTTTTTCTTTTTCATTTCAGTCAATTCCCTGTCTGAAAAGTAAAACGGCAGCCACTCCAAGGATAAGAAATAAAAAAGCCATGAAATTAAAAAATCTTGTGTAAAAGATTACCAGCGCAACAATGATGCAAACTAAACATAATCCAAAATAGATAATTGATTTTGTGTTCATGATTTTATTTTTAAAGGTTAATAAATTATACATTTTTTATCACTAGTGTTCGATTAACTACAGGTCGCTCCCCGCTTTTGCGGGGCAGGCTCTACAGAGCTAAAATTATGATGGCGGTACCAATTTCTACAAACAGTTCACTCCCCGCTTTTGCGGGGCAGGCTCTACGGAGTTGGGCCTTTGTAAGTCCCGTTAGGGACGGCCTGTTTGTAGAAATTAATACTAAACAGAAAAATGAGCCCCGTCAGGGCGACCTGTTTATGAATGACGATAAAATCAACCGGTTACCTCGCACTTTTTCTATCTTTATAAAATTAGCCATTTAGTAGTAATAAATTAAACAGAATCTATTATTAGTACCAAAAGAGGATATTGCTTTATTTAATTATGATATTGAAACTTAAAAGGTATAGCTGATCCGTTGTTGGAACCTGGAATCAGATAGATCAACTGAAGGCCGGAATTCTTCTCTTTCCGGAAATACTCCGGGGGGATCGCGTAAAAGTCCGTACCTGTACAGAAATATTATCTTTTTCATTTTTTTGTTGATCTGGAAAACCATTTCATATTAATTAAAACAGATTAAAATGAATTAGTCAGGATCAATATAAAATCAGACTTTCAAGTTAGTAATATTTGAAGGAATATTATTAAAGAGATTGTTAAAACCCCGGATCTCCTATTCAAGATTTTTTATCATCATTCTGTTAATGAATTTGCTTGCTGATCCGGCTTTAGCAATTGTATTCAGTATCGCGGGATATTTAATTATAAACTGTCTGATCATTAGATAGTGCCTGTTCCCGGGCCAGAGTTTTTCATGGATGGTTTTATCATAGAGTCTCATAAAATCATCCGAGAAATCATTCTTTTCGAAACATTTTAAAGCATGCCATCCTGCATATCTGCCTGATTGCATCGCATGTCCGATACCTGATCCTGTGACAGGATTTATGAGAGATGCTGCATCACCGCAAAGCATAAACCGATTCCCGGATATGGGAATTTTGCGGGAGCAAAGAGGCAGAAGATGACCTTTAATTTCACCTGTCATTTCTGCTTCGGAGAACCTGTTGCCCAGTGAGGGGACCGTATCGATAATCCTTAGCAACTCATTGCTGAGATTGATGGATTTATCTGAAATAATTTTTGATGGCAATCCCAGGCCTACATTGAATTGATTATCAGGCATGGGGAATATCCAGAAATACCCGGGCATAAGATCATTAATAAAATGGAACTCAAGAACTCCCGGAGTAGATTCCTTTATATTTCTAAAATAGGTGCGGACAGCAACAGAATATTCACCCGCAGCGGTTTTGGGTCCGGCAAGTTTTTTTCTTATTATGCTGTTGGCACCATCACATCCAATTACCAGTTGTGATTTCAGGTCAAGGTTTTTATCAGTATAAATGATAACTCCGGTATCGTCCCATCTGGCATCTCTCACCTGAGTATCCTGAAAAACAGTAAGATTTGACAGTTGGCTGGCAAGCTTAAACAAAAATGCATCAAAAATCATTCGCTTACAGGTGAATCCATACTCTGAAAACTTCAGATTCAGGGATTTTTTATCGGGCGTGATAATCCGGCAAACATTGATCTTTTCCTTTTCACTCAATTCCTCAAAGGCCTTGCCGTATTCAGGATTTATTGTATTCAATACTTTAGGCACATAGGGGGGGATTGCGTCGCCACATACTTTTTCCCTGGGGAATCGTTCTTTTTCAATCAGCGCGATCCTAAGCCCGGATGAACCAAGTGCAAGAGCTGCAGTACACCCTGCCGGACCAGCTCCGGAAATTATCACATCAAATTCTGATGTCATTAATTTATGGTTCCTGTCGATTTTACAAGTAATCAGCAATTTCCTCAGGTCCTGAAGCTCTCACTGAACCTGGCTGAAGAAAGCCACTCAGTATGATTCCTCTTCGAAATCTGTTGAATCGATCCAGCCTGCAGACCGGCGTGTAACTTCACCTTTCATGAATCTGTTGTAAAAATCCCTGACTGTTTCGGAGGAATATGGATATTTATCAAAAACATCTCCATTCCCCAGTATCCTGGGATCGCCCTGCTGACCCAATTCTCTCACCATTTGTTCACGCATTCTGCGTTTCAGAGGATTCAATCCGGGATCAGAGGCAAGATTTATAAGACACTCGGGATCTGCAGAAATATTGTACAATTCTTCTTCAGCCCTTTTTCCGAAGCTGAGTTTCCAGAAATCATATGATTGTCTGGTGCGTCTCAGGTCTAATACCAGTGATTTAACCGGACTTGCATCACAATCCATATATCCTGTTTCGGGATCCCCTGACGGCCAGCGGTTTGGCTTAAAATTCACGAGGAAAAGATAGCCTTCCTTTACGATCCCTCTGATGGGATAACCGGTATCATCAGGCCGGCCAACATCATGACGCTCCTTGCCAATAAGCACATGGTTGCGTGATTTATCAGCCAATCCTCTTTTCCTGCTGCCCAGGATCCTGGCCATGCTTTTCCCTTCGACAGGCTGCATACCGCTTTCTGACTCTTCTATTCCGGCAGCTTCAAGCAACGTGGGAGCAATATCAATGAAGCTTATATAATCATAAAGAGTCCGCCCGGGATTCCTGATCCCCTTGCCCCACATTATGGCAAGCGGCATGTGATTTGAATACTCATACGCCTGACCTTTTACCCGTGGAAAGGGCATCCCGTTATCGGCCGTAACAATAACAATTGTATTCCTGAGTTCCCCTCTTTTCTCCAGAATATCGAGCATTTTAACCAGATGACTGTCGAAATATTCTATTTCCAGGGCATAATCCAGCATATCATGGCGGACAATATCATTATCAGGCCAGAATCCGGGTACATGGTCTATGTCTGAGAGGTTCTTTCCTCCAATCGCCACCCCTGATCCGTGTTGATACTTTCGATGGGGCTCATGTGAACCGTACCAGAAACAAAAAGGTTTCCCGGGATCTTTTGTATTAAGAAATTCTTCAAAATTGGCGGCATAGTCGGAATTTGCAATTCCCGGAGCAGGCGGGATGGTTTTTTTTACATTGAATGCTCTGCCGGTAAGTTCTCTGGGATTACCTGCACTATCGAGCGCTGTACCCGGAGCCCAGCCTTTTGCCGTATATCCTGCAGTGTAACCATGATCGCCCAATGATTCTATGAAGGTAGTGAACCGGGCAGGGAAGAATGGGACATGGTTTGCTGCTTCATCAAGCTGCCAGCTGTTCCGTCCGGTAAGTAAGCATGCACGCGAAGGTGATGATTTTGCATTGGGAGTATAGGCGTTCCTGAAAAGTATACCATCTCTGGCAACCCTGTCAAAACCTGGTGTTTTTACCCAGGTGCAACCGTAAGCCCCCATATGCGGGAATGAAATATCATCACCAATTGCTATCAGTATATTCGGACGATTCATGAGTGAATCATCCTTATCTGATGTACCGCATTGGACCAGGATGCATGGAGTAATTATCACAAGACTTATTAAACGGGATTGTTTCATCACATACTTAAATAATACTTTACTCAAGTCCCCAATTATAATCTGGTCTGTCGCCCATTTCCAGAACAAGTGTACCACCTTTAACCAGATCCTCATGTGTAAATACCGGCTTTATCAATTGCTTCCCGTTCAGCTTTGCAGACAGGATGTATTTATTGGTCTGGCTGTTGTTCCTGGCAATAACATTAAAGGTCTTCCCATTCTGAAGATGGATTTTTATTTTGCTGAATAAGGGGCTTCCTATCTGGTATTCAGGGATACCAGGAGTTATGGGATAAAAACCCATCGCGGAAAAAACATAAAATGCCGACAGACCTCCTCCATCCTCATCGCCCGGGATGCCCATAAGGTCGTTCCTGAACCATGTATCCATCAGCATACGTATCCGTTTCTGCGTCTTCCAGGGTTTCCCTGCAAGGTTATAAAGATATGCTATGTGCATTGATGGTTCGTTGCCCATTACGAACTGCCCGACATTACCTGTTGCATCGGGCATGGTTGCATAATACTGCCACTTTGATCTTCCAAGGCTTTCGCTGAATAACCTGTCGAGCTTGCTGTCAAATTCGTCCCTGCCACCCATCATTTTTATAAGATCGTCAAAAGCGTGATAAGGTTGCCAGATATATGTCCAGCCATTGTTTTCATCGTAATAATCACGAGCTCCCATGCCGCCGTCGTAGCGGTAATCGAAAGGCTCGATCCAATTTCCGTCGCTGTCTTTGGGATGATAAAATCCTGTATCATTTTTAAACAGATTTCTATAATTCAGACTTCTCTTTATAAAGAAATCATAATCATTTTCTTTTCCAAGCTCTTTAGCCATCTGTGCCAGGCACCAATCGTCATAGCATGAAGCCAGTGTTATTGCAACAGCCTGTCGTTTCTCAAAGGAATGGACTTCCGGGCATGTTTCCGGTTCGTCTTTTCTTAGTGCAGGATAGTAACCTCTTCGGTCATAAAATTCATCAAGCCATGTCAGGCTGTCTCTGATCCATGGAAGCCTGGTTTCGGACAGTATAGTTTTTTTAAGATGATCATATGCTTCTTCAAGATCAAAATTCCTTAATCCTTTATTCCAGGCATCGAGTATTACAGCAGCTGAATGATTCCCATTCATTGCATGATTATCACCGGAGATTGTGGGGAATGTGGGCATCCATCCCGATTGTCTTGCCATCCGGATATATGAAGCGATCTTTTCATCCTGTTCAGAAGGATTCAGGATGACCTGCAGGGGATGCAAAGCCAGGTGAGTATCCCACACCCAGTCGTCGGTATAAAAGGCAGTATCATTTGCAGGTTCCACCTGATTGCTCCATATGCTGAAATAATGTCCGTCTTCAGTAATGTCAACCATTCTTTCGAAACAACGGTAAAGTGAAGTATAAAACACTCTCCTCTGATTCTCTGTTCCTCCTTCAATCTCAATCCCGGAAAGTACAGAATTCCATTTTGACCTTGCCATGCCGGAAAGTTCATTAAGGTCCCATCCTGAAATATCTGCCTGAAGATTTTTCCTGGCCTGTTCTGTGCTGATGTACGAAAGTCCATAACGAATTTTTAATTCAGCGGTGCTTTCAGGGTTGAAAAAGGCTATTAATTCGACCCTTCTTCCGCTAATTGAAGTCCTGTCACTTATTTCATCCCTTTCGCGGACTTTAATATTGCCGGGAATCCGGTCAAATTCCAGGTAAAGGTATGATCTGACTCCGTCGTACATATCATATCCGGATATAGCATTATTTTCATAAACAAGTTCTCCCTGATTTGTAGTTTTCAGGACAAAACCCTGATCTTCGCCTTCATTGAAGCGGAAAGAAAAAATACCGGATTTTCGAGCAGGTATAAATTTCGCTTCTACGTTTGGCTCATCAAGAGTCACAAAATAACTATATGGTGTAATAATCTCATTATCATATGTATAAATGAGATTCTGCGGGATGTTGCCAGTTTTTTCCGTGAAAGGGGAAATGGTAAATACTTTTCCCGAACGGTGCGACACAACATTCAGCGGGAATCCCTGCATATTATTGGAAGTAAAATTATCCCTGTTCGGATAGAATCTCAGCATGCTGTTTGGCAAATGAACAGTTGGATAAGTGGGAACAAGCAAATGACTGATGTTTCCGATATACGGATTCACATAATTGACAGGTTCGGTCTTATTCTCCGAACAGGCGTATAAAACTGAAAGAAGGAATAATGAAATGATGTACAGATGTTTTCGTTTCATGGTTTTTATACTTACAATTATTCAATCCTGTTATATTTTTTCATTATTTCTATTGTCTTTTCTACTGGCAGGGCTTCAATTTTAAACTTGTATTTACCGATAAGCTGTCTCAGCTGCAAAGAGTGAATTAATGATTGCTTCCTCTGTTGCTTCAATTACGGCTTCAAATAAAATATCCATTTCTTCATTCCGAAGCAGCTGAACCTCCCGGTACATTGATTTTGAGCTATAGGGTATACGGATTTTTTCATTGGTCGACACTGCAATTGCATAATCACCACTGCTGTTTGAGGCCATTCCTCCTGTCCGGGCAATACCCGCCATGGCTCTTGCAGCAAGTCTTTTGAGGTTTCTGGAATCAAGCGGGGCATCTGTCATAATAACGACCATGCAGGAACCATCTTCCCTGTATTCATCTTCGATTCTGCTGAACTTGTATTTCCCCAGTTCTTTCCCCACAGGCACTCCGTTGATCTGCAGAATTCCTCCAAAATTTGTCTGAACAAGAACACCGACTGTATACCCGCCTCTTTTTTCCGGCAATATTCTTGAAGCAGTTCCGATGCCTCCCTTAAAACCAAAACAGACGGTTCCTGTCCCGGCACCAACGTTTCCTTCTTTTACAATTCCGGTATCAGCATTGCTGATTGCCTGAAGAACATGTTCTTTTGTGATAATTCTTCTTTGAATATCATTCAGCCCGGCATCATTTGTCTCCCCCACAACCGGATTAACACTCATCACGCTTCGGTTTTCGGGGAAGCTGAGGGTATAGTCTGTCACAGCATCAGCTGCCACCGGAACGCTGAGGGTGTTGGTCAGTATAACAGGGGTTTCAATATTACCCAGTTCTTCCACCTGAGAATAACCGGTAAGTTTGCCAAATCCGTTTCCAATGAATATTGCAGCCGGGACCTTTTCCTGAAAGATATTGCCAGGATGCGGTAGAATGGCAGTGACTCCTGTATTTACCGAATTTTCTTCAATTATTGTCAGATGCCCGACTTTTACTCCGGGTACATCAGTTATAGAATTTTTCTTACCCCGATTCAGAACACCTATCCTGATGCCATAATCCGCGGCACGTTTTTTTTGAGCTTCTGCATTCTGAAATGTCACCATGATAAGCATTATTACTATGAGTTTCATTTTTCACTGGTTTTTCCACAGGCCGGGTACTTTCAGAACATATCCGATTGTAAAAAAAGTCGAAATGACAAAGAGCAATATTGTTATCCAGCAGAACTGAACAACTTTCCACTCGAGGACAGTATCAGGTTCTTTAGAGATATCTGAAAGAGCAGATACATTAGAAGAAGAGCAATTAATGACAGGAAACCCAAAAAAAGTGTTACGGTTGCAGAAATCCTCAGGTTCTTCATTTTTGTAAAAAATTTATTTCTGACAGACAATTATGAATTCTTTTGAGTCTTTATTCAAATCGTTGCCGCTGAAATCACCGGAAATCCTGAAGGTTTTAAATTGAGATCGCTCAATCAGGTGTTCAAGCTCGAACCTGAAGAAGAATCTTAAAGGGGTATTCCATTCCCTGATCAGGTTTGAGTCTCCCTCGTTCCATTCAAGCCTGAAAGTGATATTGATGATCTGATTTATGATATCAGGTTTGGTGGAAACAATTCTTTTAACCCTGTTACCGGGTTCATATTCTCCTTCGAAATCAAGAACATTCTCAAGTCCCGTGATAAGCGGTCTTAAATCAGGGACAAATACATCAAAAATGAATCTTCCTCCCGGATTCAGATGGTTATATATATTATTCAAAGCGTTTAGCTGGTCGATTTTTTCAGTCAGATGCATAAATACCCGAAACGGAGCAATTATCAGGTCAAATTTATTATCAAGCCTGAAGTCGATGATATTTTGAAGAGCTTATCCTTTTTTGATTTTCCGGTGAAAGCTTTACCCTGAGGATTTCAAGCATTGAAGGGCTTATATCGATTCCATAAATGTCGGCATTACTGTTTAATGCGTTCATAAAAAGACGTCCTGTTCCCACACCAACTTCAAGGATTTTGTCTCTCACCTGTCTGATCTGGTCAAGATAGAATTCACTATCGGCGTCATCTCTCATTTGATGGTAGATCAGATCATAAAATCTGGCAAAATAATCAGGGTATAACTCAGCCATTATTCAGCAGAATTAGTAAGAAAGTAAATTTACAATTCTTTTTTGTTCTGCTGAAATCATTGTGGAGGTCAAAAAAATTGTAAAAATGAACAGAAAATGGTGAACAGGTCCTTTTTGAACCTTGGTGTTGAGCCTTAGAGTAACTTTGTGATTTGTTCAGTTGATCGCCGTTTTAGCAATGCTTTTAAACACGATCCTGGTTATAAAATATTGAATTATAACCAGAACTGATCCGCCAACAATGATTCCGCTTATTATTAAAGCTTTACCGGGAACAAAATTGAGGCTAAACATACCTTGCAATTCTTCGCCGATTGTTTTTTCACGCAAAGCAATGTAAGCGGATGAAATGCATATTACTATCATTACTATTGATGTAAAACGAGGGACCTTCTTAACAAGATTTTCTCTCTCACTAAAGGCAATACCTTTAATCTCGACCCTCCTGCCCCAGTAAAATCCGGCTGCTACTCCCATAATTAATTCCGGAACAGGCAGACCCATAAATACTCCGAAAAGGAATATTGAGCAAAGAATATAAAAACCGGCAAAGATCCAGAAAGGTATATCAAACAGAAATGACAATAGTTTCCTGATAAAAATGATATCGACAATAATTCCGGCAATCAATCCGCCTGAGAAAAAATACGGTATGCTCCTTTCACTGAAAAAATAAAAGCCGATGCCCAATGCAATCAATGCCAGTAAAAACGGGAAAAAAGCACCCAGAAAAGATCCGAAGATGATTTTATCGGGTTTTGTCATGCCTGAAATCTGTTTTTTTGTACAGGATATTTTTACATGTATCAAAGATAACTCAAAAAAATCTGAATTATATTTACTCAGTTAATGCATTAAGCTGAATTATCACTGACTATGAAAAAGCTATTTAAGTTCCTGCTTTGGATGTTAGGATCACTGATAGGATTGATCCTGATAATTGTGATCATTACTTTTTTATGGGTTTCTGTTTCGGGTAACCGCAGTGCCAAAAGAAATATGGCTCTTGCAGGTCCTGAGGTAAAAACTCTGACGATTGACAGCCTGACTATCCGGGATCTCAATAAAAACAGTCGTCTCGATATTTATGAAGATCCCAGGCGCCCTTGTGATGAAAGAGTAAACGACCTTCTATCACAGATGAATCTTGAAGAAAAAGCAGGATCAATGTTTTTCCCACCTGTAAGTATGAAAAAAGAGGGTTCCATTTCTGAAAAACCATCTTTGAGTGATGTTTTTTCTTTAATGACATCAGGAACATCTAAAATGCTTTTTGGCAAACATATGAATCATTTTAACATATTTACCGGTACTGATAAAGAGGGAATGGCAGTATGGTACAATAATCTTCAGAAACTCGCTGAGAGGACAAGGCTTGGGATTCCTGTTACGATAGCTTCAGATCCAAGAAATAGCTACAGCAACAATCCCCTTGCTTCAGCATTTGCAGGAGATTTTTCCATATGGCCTGAACCTATCGGACTGGCTGCAATCGGTGACTCCCTGGTCACCTGGCAATTTGCAGATATTGCCAGGCAGGAGTATCTGGCTGCCGGGATCAGGGTTTCACTCCATCCTGCGATTGATCTTGCGACAGAACCACGCTGGGGTCGCATAAACGGTACCTTTGGAGAGGATGCGATTCTTTCTGCAAAGCTCACCTATGCTTATGTCAGAGGATTCCAGGGTGATAGCCTTAGTGCAACCAGCGTTGCATGTATGACAAAACATTTTTCAGGAGGAGGACCGCAGAAAGAAGGAATTGATCCGCATTTCTCAAATGCGAAAGGCCAGGTATATCCGGGAAATAATTTCAATTATCATTTGATCCCTTTTGAAGCTGCATTTAAAGCTGGTACTGCAGAAATAATGCCTTATTACGGCATACCGATGGGGATGACAGGTGAAAATGTGGGTTTCAGTTTTAATAAGGAAATGATCACGGGTCTGCTACGGGACAAATATCATTTCGATGGTGTTGTTTGCACTGACTGGGGTCTGTTAACTGATTTTAAATTTCTGGGTTTTATGATCCTTCCGGCACGGGCCAGGGGAATGGAAAAGGCAACTACGGAAGAAAGGATGCTGAAATGTATCAATGCCGGAGTAGATCAGTTCGGGGGAGAGATGATACCTGAAATGCTTGTCAGGCTTGTAAAGGAGGGAAAAATAAGTGAGGCAAGAATTGATTCCTCTTTGAGGAGATTGCTGAAAGTAAAATTTGAACTGGGTTTATTCGATAATCCTTTTACAAATGTGGGCCAGGCAGTAAAGACTATCGGGAATCCTGAATTTATTGCGGCAGGGGAACTGGCACAACGGAGATCAATTGTATTGTTAAAGAATGATTCAAATGGAACGGGAAAACCCTTCCGTTAAAAAATGGGATAAAGGTCTATCTGCAAAACATTGATCCTGATAAGGTAAGCAAGTATGCTGTTGTGGTTAAAAAGCCTGAAGAGGCTGATTTTGCCATTTTGCGTTTAAAGTCACCAACACAATACATTAAAGGCACAGGATTGTTAGGAAAATTATTTAGTTCAGGTGATCTTGATTTTAAAGGTAAGGCGCTTGATGAAATAATGCAAATCCTTGATCATGTACCCTCGGTGGTAGATGTGTATCTTGACAGACCTGCAGTTATACCTGAAATTGCAGCAGCATCAAAAGGATTACTGGCAAATTTCGGCGCAAGCGATGAGGCATTGCTGGATGTTATTTTTGGTAAAGTCAATCCTTCTGCAAAACTTCCGTTTGAGATGCCTTCATCAATGGAAGCTGTGAGAAATCAGAAAGAAGATATGCCTTACGATTCAAAAGATCCATTATTCCCATTCGGATCTGGTTTGAGTTATTAATTGAGTTTATTTTATAATTTTGAAGCCAATTAATCAAATCCTGTAATTTCCTGCTAAATGTTATGGTGAAAAAGTATTCTCTGGATAAAGACAAGATCAGAATCATTTTGCTTGAGGGAGTTCACAAAAGTGCAACTGAGTTTTTTCATGCAAACGGATACAACAACATTGAATCTTATGCATCAGCCCTCGATGATGCACGTCTGCAGGGTTTGATCCACAGTGCAAGTATTATCGGTATCCGTTCACGGACCCAGCTTTCAAAAGAGATATTAAATTCAACAGGAAAGTTACTGGCTATTGGCTGTTTCAGCATCGGTACAAACCAGGTTGACGGTCATGCTGCAAGGTTGATGGGGATCCCTGTCTTTAACGCGCCCTTTTCCAACACCCGGTCAGTTGCCGAGCTGGTGGTAGCCGAAGCGATTCTTTTGATGCGCAATATACCAGCCAAGAATGCCGCTGCCCATAAGGGAAAATGGATGAAATCAGCCACCAATTGCTTCGAGGTGCGCAATAAAAATCTGGGTATAATAGGATACGGACATATCGGGTCACAGGTTTCGATCCTTGCTGAAGCCCTCGGGATGAATGTTTATTATTATGATATTGTCAATAAGCTAAGCCTGGGAAAAGCAGTTGCATGTTCATCACTTGAGGAATTACTTTCCCTGTCAAATATTATTACCCTGCATGTGCCCGAGACACCACTTACGCGAAACATGATCAGCGAACGGGAATTGTCATTGATTCGCAAAGGTGGCTGTCTGGTGAATGCATCAAGAGGTTCGGTCGTTAATATTCAGGCACTTGCGGGTGCACTTAAATCAGGTCATATCCTGGGGGCTGCACTGGATGTATTTCCTGAGGAGCCGGCTTCAGATAATGATCCTTTTATATCAGAACTGCAGCAATTCGATAATGTAATTTTATCGCCTCATGTAGGTGGCAGCACAATGGAAGCCCAGGCGAATATAGGTATTGAAGTTGCTGAAAAGCTGGTTAAGTACAGCGATACCGGAGCAACTATCGGTGCGACCAATTTTGTCCAGGTGTCATTACAGCCAAACAATAATGCACAAAGGTTTCTTCATATCCACAAAAATGAACCCGGCGTGCTGAAGGAAGTAAACTACGTCTTTACTTCAAAGGGCATAAACATAGCAGGAGAATATCTTCAAACAGATCCTGAGATAGGTTATGTGATAATCGATACTGAAAGCTGCCTTGGTAATAGTATTCTTAATGAGCTAAAAGCTGTAAAGGGAACCATAAGGGTAAGGATGCTTTACTGAGAGTTGCGGATTACAGGTTGGATAGAAAATTCCTGATTTCTTAATTGCTGATCTCAACGGGATCTTATTTTTCTGCGATAACAAGCATCTCAAAGTCATCTGTCGTCAGTTTGTCCATTCTGCTGAATGCTCCGAGCCTGGCACCGCAGATAGTTATTGTTCTGAAGCCGAGTGATTTCAGGAGCCATGTAATTTCTGAAGGCACATAATATCTTTCATTGCATTCCAGATCAAATTTATTTCCTGAATCATCCGTAAATGTTGTAGTATTATGATCGCGAAATGTCATAAGGTCAAATGTATCCTCAATACACAGAGCATTGCCTTCTTCTGTTGCAGAGGAGACGAAATCCTTTACATCGATGCAGCAATTGTTCACATGACGCTTTATTCAAGGCTTGAGAAAGCTCAGAATCAGCAGCATCTGACTTGACAAACAACAAATTTTCCCTGATGGAACCTGCAAACAACTGGGTATCCTGTGTTACAAATCCGATCTGTCTTCTTAATTCATTGTATCTTATAACAGAAGCAGAGTGTCCATTAAAATAAATTTCGCCCTGTTTTGGCTTGTACAAACCAACAAGCAGTTTCACCAGTGTGGATTTCCCTGATCCAGAGGGGCCGACAAATGCAATTGTTTCCCCGGTTTGCACCTTAAATGAGATTTCATCAATGGCATTGGAAGTTGCAGTTTTATGACGAAACACAACATTCTGAAAATGGATATCACACAACTCGCCAATCTCAACAGGATTTTCAGGTCTGATTTCAACTGGCTTGTTCATCAATTGATCAAAGTTGTGAAGCGATGCTTCCACTTCACGGTAACTGAGTATTATATTTCCAAGATCCTGAAGGGGCCCGAAGATCGATGTTGATATGAATTGCATGGCTATCAGCTCTCCTGTGGTTAGTACTCTCCTGAATATGAGCCATAGAAGAATGAATAAGATGGATTGTTTCAGGATACTGAGCATCGTGCCTTGCAGAAACGTAAGTGTGCGCACCTTTCTCACTTTCTCCATTTCCAGAGCGAATATTTTCAGGGTCTGCTCCCTGAGTCGTCTGATTTCAGGGAATGTCAGGCCCAGGCTTTTAACCAGTTCAATGTTTCTTAAAGATTCAGTTATAACACCCGACATCTTATTGGTTTCCCGGTTTATTGACCTTTGTGTCGTTTTTATTCTTTTACTGAGCAGACCTGTCATGGATCCCAGGATCAATATTCCGACAACGAAAACCGGTATCAGCATCCAGTTCTTTGTAACTGAATACCAGATCAAAAATCCGACACCAACAACCGTCGAGAATAGAATGTTAATGAAGGAATTTATGAATTGCTGTGTGTCAAATCTTACTTTTTGCAGAACTGATAAAGTTTCTCCGCTACGTTGTTCTTCAAATTCCTGGTAAGATAACCGGAGTGTCTGCTTCAATCCGTCGTTAAATATTTGAACGCCAAACTTCTGAACTGCCAACCTTGTAAAGTATTCCTGAAACGATCTGGCAATGCGTGCCAGCAATGCTATGGCAATTGCCAATCCCAGCCAGAATAACACTCCTGTCACCAGTTCATTTTCGGTAAGGTTGCCGGGTTGAATGGCATAGTCGTCAATGATCTTACCAAATATCAGTGGATCAACAAGGTTCAGCAACTGGCTTATACCAGCCAGGGAAAGCGACAGGATAACAATCCATTTCCGGGGCTTTAAATATTTCCAAATAATCTTCATTTTCTTATCCGGGACAAGCAGAACCAGCGTAAATTATTCCGGGTGTTCTGTTAATTTTTTTTGTTCAGTCAGCGCATCAAATGACAGATTATCAGCGTATTTATACAAATCATCACTGGCCAGTCCATTTTTTATCGGCCAAAATATTCTGTTCCCTGTATTCATATATTTCAAAGAAATCCCATTCCAGAAGTTTCTTATTCTGAGTTTGAAGCGAATTGTTCTTTTCATCAAGATTTTTAATATTATCTTCAAACAATGAGACCTTTACATTTAGTTTGGTCAGCTGCTGGATGCCAAGGATTATCAATGCTGAAGTAAGTACTCCAATTCCCCAGATTATTAGTTTATTAGATATCAGGATAATAGCTAACAGTACCAGTATCGCAACGATCAGATACGACTTGATTGTCTTCATTAGTTATTTTGTTCTTTATGGTATTGCATAAATGTATAGGTAATTGAACAATTCTCAAATTGTTTCTAAGGATTTTCTTCTGTTAAGAAGTTCCTAAAGTTTCATTACCTTGTGTCTTCAAATTCATTTTCTGAAATTTATCAGGCACACTGACAATAAATACAGATGTCACAAAAAGGATCACATCTGGCATTGGGCTCTGAAAATGTTTGGCACCTGCTTTTGCAATACGCCATACCGTCAGTAATTGCCATGACAGCCATGTCACTCTACAACATTACCGACAGCATTTTTATCGGTCATGGAGTTGGAGCCCTGGCAATTTCAGGACTTGCCATTACATTCCCTCTGATGAATCTTTCAGCTGCCTTCGGTACGCTGGTTGGTGTCGGAGCTTCAGCGCTTATGTCACTACGGTTGGGCCAGAAGGACTACAGCACAGCAAATAAAATACTGGGAAATGTTCTGGTATTGAACCTGATCTTTGGATTGTGCTACACTGTTGTTGTTCTTCTTTTTCTTGATCAGATACTCTTATTTTTCGGGGCAAGTTCTGAGACCTTGCCCTATGCCCGGGATTTTATGACGATAATAACGCTTGGCAATATAGTAACTCATATGTATTTCGGTTTAAATGCCCTGATGCGTGCCACTGGTAATCCGAAAAGATCAATGTACGCCACTATCATATCAGTAATCATCAATGTAATACTCGCCCCACTCTTCATTTTTGGGTTTAAATGGGGTATTCGCGGTGCGGCCCTTGCAACAGTCATAGCTCAGACATCAATGCTGATATGGCAGTTAAGTTATTTTCGGAACAAGCAAAATTATATTCATTTCCAGAATGGGTGTTTCAGATTAAAACGCAAAATCGTAACCGATTCCATGTCTATCGGGCTGGCTCCTTTCCTTATGAATACTGCAGGGAGTATAATAATTATTATTATAAATCAAAACCTTATTAAACATGGAGGCGATCTGGCCGTCGGAGCCTTCGGGGTAATAAACCGTGTGGCCGCTCTTTTTGCTATGGTAGTTTTTGGACTGACCCAGGGGATGCAACCAATAGCGGGTTATAACTTCGGTGCAAAGCAATTCGACAGGGTAAACACAGTGATGAAATTAACAGTTTTACTGGCCACGGCTGTAATGACAGTTGGTTTTCTGATAAGTGAAATCTTTCCGCATGCCGTGGCATCGGCATTTACCACAGAGGAAGATTTGATTAACATAGTTGTACCGGGCTTACGCATTGTCATGATGTTTTTCCCTATAATTGGTTTTCAGATGGTCGCCTCCACTTTCTTTCAAAGTATAGGGATGGCAGGCAAAGCTATATTTATGTCACTTACCCGACAGGTACTTTTCCTGTTGCCCTGCCTGTTGATTTTGCCATCAATTTTCGGGATAAAAGGAGTTTGGTACAGCATGCCAGCGGCTGACCTGCTTGCAAGCATTATAGCTGCGTATTTGCTTATATCACAGTACCGGAAATCCTATATAAAGCAGTAAATTTGATTATATTTTAAGCGATCCGTAAATGAATAAAGATTATGTTATTACCATTGGACGGCAGCTGGGAAGCGGCGGCCGGATAATAGGGGAGAAGCTTGCTGCTCAGCTTGGCATATCTTTTTATGATAAAGAGCTGATTCAAATTGCCGCGCAGGAAAGCGGACTTGGGAAAGAGTATTTTGAGCAGGCTGATGAGAAGAAAAGATACTCTATATTCGGCGGACTTTTTGGTTTGCGCGGAACCATCGCAGAGGAACCCTTTTCCAACTATTATCTGAACAATGAAACATTGTTCAAGATACAAAGCGACGTCATCCGCAAGCTGGCTGAGAAGGGATCAAGCCTGTTTGTAGGGCGCTGTGCCGATTATGTACTCAGTGAAAATCCGCGTTGCCTGAATATCTTTATCAGCGCTGATATGAATGACCGTATTAAACGGATTGCCGGAATACAAAAGATGCCTGACGATAAAGCAAAGGATTTTATTGAAAAGACGGACAAGAAAAGGGCATCATACTACAATTACTTCAGCAATAAAGTCTGGGGAGCAGCTGAATCGTACCATTTATGCATCAATTCGTCAATACTTGGAATTGATGAGACCGTGAAACTTATCCGCCATTTTGCAGAGAAGAGATTCAATCTATAACTGAAACGGGAATATTAGAGTTTAAATTGACAAGAGGCAGAAGTAACTTTTTGTACTTATGTCCGTCTTAATTTTATAGAATGTTATTAAATCATGTGATATGAAAAGAATTCTTATTATCGGACTTGTTTTAACCATTTCAGCCACATCATGTATTAAAGATCTTATTTGCATAAATGGTAACGGGATGATTGAGACTCAATCGCGAAATACATCTTCATTCAATCAGATAGAGAACTCAACCGGAGCAGATGTGATTTACAGGCAGTCGGACGACGTAAGCATAACTGTTGTGGCCGAATCAAATTTGCTTGGCCATATTGTTACCGAAAGCGTCAATGGCAATCTTAAGATCAGGATGGATCCCTGGAATGCATGTCTGGATTACAATGAACGGCCTGTAATTACAGTAACATCTCCTGAACTGAAAAATATAGTGCTAAGCGGATCGGGGACCCTGTTTGCTGATATTATGTCAGGCAGCTCAGTGATCATCAGGCTTAGCGGATCGGGCGATATTGTTGCAGAAAACCTCTCGTGTGATGATCTTTCTGTAACACTTTCCGGCTCAGGCGATGTAGCAATAGCTGATGCTTCCTGCCAGGATGCTGATATACTTATCAGCGGATCAGGCAACATTGGCATCAGTGGAAACGGCGAAAACGGACATCTGAGAATTTCCGGCAGCGGAAATATTAATTCCGATGAGTTCCTTCTCAATTCTGCTACAGAGACAATATCCGGTTCAGGTAATATCTTCACTTATGTTATCAGCAGCCTGACAGCAGTAATCTCAGGAAGCGGAAATATATACCTGAAAGGTGATCCTTCAATAAATCAGACTGTCTCCGGGTCAGGAAGAATCATTAAATACTAAGATTTGTACAGATCCGATTGCGTCAGCACCAGATTCCAGGCAGGTTCTTAAAGACTGCTGATACAGCATATCTCATTCCTGGTCTCATTTATCCGGATCGAAGTCAATCAGTCAACCCTAAATCCGTTGTGTCTTTACAGCTGCAATTATGCCAAGTGAAAGAGACCCCGCGCAAGTTCTTTCTTTATCATGATCACAGGGAGCTTTGCATATCAATTTATTTTTTTACCAGCTCAACTCTTCGGTTCCTGGCCCTTCCTTCTTCTGTATTATTGTCAGCAATGGGTTTGTCCTGCCCGAATCCGGCAGGGCTCAGGCGGTCAGCAGAAATGCCCTGTCCGATAATCGCAGATAACCACCGACTTTGCCCTTTCTACAGAGAGAGCTTTATTTGATGCGGGATTCCCGACATTGTCAGTATGTCCATCCACACCGATCTTAAGCTCCGGATTTGACTTCATCATCTGGACAATCTGTTCGATGACCGGCTTGGATTCATCCCTGATATTTGACTTGCCGAAGTCAAAGTTTATATAAAGAGCAATATGGCCGTCGCGGTTGAGGGCTTCAAACATACTGCTTGCTGTGACATCCTGTTTCATAAGTTCTTTCAATACTATAGTGAGATAATAATCATCTCCGCCAAGTGATGCCACTTCGACCCACATTTCGTTTCCATTTTTTACAACCTTCCCAACAATCATATTTAGGCCATTGTAATCAGCACATTCGGCATCCTGAGGAGCTCCTTCGTAAATGACAGTCCCTCCCATACTTTTTACAGCGTTCGCATAGTTGCGCATTATCTGAATGACGCTCGATTTCTGCGCATCTTCTTTTAAAGAATATGTTCTTTTAAATTTCTTTCCTTCAACTGTTGTGCAATTTTTACCGTTGAAGAAATTATAACTGTCAAAGTCAACATCCTCTGCATCATAGATCATGAAGTTGGGCATTCCGGAGAACCAGGGAGTGTCCTTAAATTCAGATTCCTGAGCCTGAATTGCAGGGAACACAAAAAGCAAAACTGCGACAAGAATTGATACTTTATTTTTCATAATTTTCTCCTTTCATAAAAACATTAATAGATTTAAATCAAAAGACCAGATATTTGTTTTATTTTTTTCTGACCAGTATCTTATCAACCCTGTTTCCGTCGATGTCCACGATTTCAATTATATAATCGTTGAACGTAAACTGGTCCCCGATCTGTGGTATTTTATCAATGTGCCTGAGTACAAATCCTGCAACAGTTGTGTAATCGATATTTTCGAGATCGGTCATATAGTTGTCAAAGACGCCGTCCAGGATTTCAACAGGAGCGTCACCGCTTATTAAAAAGGATTTATCATCACGGACAAAAATATCCGGTTCAAATGACTCGCCTTCCTCCGGCAGATCGCCAATAAGGTTTTCCAGAATGTCGTGGAGAGTGATAATTCCTTCCAGAGTGCCATATTCATTCACAACGACACAAAAATGGGTCTTCTCTTTCTTGAAAAGTTTTAAAACTCTGGGAGCTTCAGTACTCTCGGGAATGAAGTGCGGCTGTGTTATCAGACCGGAAATATCCGGATTGTCCTGAGATGCATTGGCTGTAAGGAAGTCTTTAACATTCAGAACACCCTGAAAATTATCAAGATTTTTTTTACAGCAGACAATTATGCTATGCTTTGACTTCAGGATGTCGGCTTTTAGACTTGCAGCAGGTTGATTTATATCTATCCATTCAACCTCCATCCTGTGAGTCATTATATGTTTAGCTTTCTTACCCGAGAAGTAAAAGACTTTTTCGTGTATAAGGTTCTGGTCTTTTTCAATTACTCCTTCTCTGGAGGCGATTTTTAAAATATACCTGAGCTCCGCCTCTGTCAGGTGATGAGTTTGCTTTTTTATTCCCAGAAGACTGGTGATCAGGGAGGTGGAGAAGGACAAAAACCTGACAACAGGATAGAAGATCAAACTGAAATAATAAACAGGGGCCGCTATTTTAACAGCAACTTTTTCCGGGTTGCTTAACGCGATTGTTTTTGGAACCAGTTCGCCTATCACTATCGAGAAGTATGTAATTGTCAGTACCGTTATCGTGAGGGAAATCTCCTCCGCTGAGTTTTTAATCAGATCGAATTTCCGGAAGAAAGGAGTGATGTCATCTGCAATGCTAAGGCCGCCGTAAACACCAGTCATAATGCCGATAAATGTTATCCCCACCTGGATGGCAGATAAAAAGCTTTGAGAGTCGTTAAGTAATTTTAAGGCTGTTTTGGAACCTTTACGCCCTTCATTTTTGAGCTGTTCCAATCTGGATCTTTTACTCGATACAAGGGCGATTTCTGACAGGGCAAAAAAACCGTTTAAAAGGATAAGTATGCCTATAATCAGTAATTCCATTTTTTATTTTTCTCTTTCATAACGCTTTTACACATCCTGCCAAATTCCCGGTCTTTCTTCCGCTTTTCAGCCAGAGTTGTCTGGAATCGTTCCTCCTCTCTGAGCATTTTGCGGAAATTATCAACTGAGTCTCTGTTTATTATTCCGTTACCTATAGCCTCAATGACAGCACATCCGTTTTCATTGACATGTTTACAGTCAGGGAATTTGCATTTCAGGGTCAGCTCAAAGATCTCCTGGAATGTTGTTTTGATCCCTTCGGCGCTATCAGTCATACCAAGTTCTCTCATCCCGGGGTTATCAATGACTATTCCTCCATTTGCCAGGACAAATAATTCCCTGTGGTCTGTAATATGTCTTCCCTTGTGTGTACTCTCACTTATCTGTCCGGTTTTCATGACATTCTTTTTTAACAGGTTATTGATCAGGGTAGATTTTCCCACTCCGGATGAGCCGACCATGCAATATGTTTTGCCTTTCTGAATGAAGTCAAGTATCTGATCAAGTCCCTGCTGTGTAATATTGCTGAGGAGAATATATTTAACATTTTTTTCTCTCTTCCTGAGTTCTTCAATCGTATCTTTGACTTTTTTTTCATCAGCCAGATCAATTTTACTGATTACAAAAACAGGTTCGATGCCGGCTGAATTACAAATTGCCTGATATCGTTCAAGCCGGTTTATACTGAAATTATCATCCATTGATTGAATGATAAAGGCAACATCAATATTTGTTGAGATTATCTGTTTTTCACCAGATTTTCCCACGGCCTGTCTTTCAAGTATTGATTTACGCGGAAGTATTGAGTGAATTATTGCCAGGTCAGGATCAACAACAGTCATGGTCACCCAGTCTCCGACAGCAGGAAAATCAGCACGCGAAGAAGCTGAGTATCTGAGATTCCCGGTTATTTCGGCATCATATTCTATAAAACCTGTGGAGACAATATATCTCTCCCGGTGTTCCTGAGTAACTCTTCCGACAGCAAATTCTGAAAGGTTATTATCTTTCAGATATGAAGTCAACTCGTTTGACAGTCCAAGGTCTCTAAGATTCATTTGATGCAAATAGAATGAAAGCTTTTAGTAATTGTCTTCCCTTACCTGCATGAAGGCTCTTGGATGCAGGCATACCGGACAGGTTTCCAGGGCTTTCTCTGATTCATAAACATAGCCGCAGTTGAGGCATTTCCACCAGACTTTCCCCTTCTTCATGAATACCATATCTTCCGAGATGTTTTGCAGCAGTTTCAGATATCTCCGCTTGTGTTCAGCTTCAACTTTTGCTATTAATTTAAAAACTGTTGCTATTTCGGGAAATCCTTCTTCACCGGCTACATCTGCAAAATTGGGATAAACATCGGTAAACTCTTCATTTTCACCCTCGGCTGCAGCTTTCAGATTTTCTTTTGTTGTACCTATTACACCTGCAGGATATCCTGCCGTGATTTCAGTCATACCTCCTTCCAGGAATTTAAAGAACCGTTTTGCATGCTCCTTTTCCTGAAGGGAGGTTTCGGTAAAAATATTTGCAATTTGTTCATACCCTTCTTTTCTGGCAACACTGGCAAAGAATTCATAGCGATTTCGGGCTTGTGATTCACCTGCAAATGATTTCAACAGATTCTGCTCGGTCTTAGTTCCTTTTAATGATTTTCCCATAGTTAATCTGATTTAAATGATTGATACAATTTTTTGTCTAAGTTACATTCATTTCAGGTCAGTTCATAATTATAGTCATCCCTCCGCTGCTGCCCTCGCCGAAACGCGGATTGACAACAATATGGCGCACATAGTTGACGTAAGGCATCTCCCGGCGTAAATAATCGGAGGCCTCCATAAATACTTTTCATAAAAAATCCGGCACCCACGGATGGATACCGGATTGTCATGAAGATATCAGGAATGAAAAACAAGAAGCGGTTTAAATCATGTTGCTGGTTACCGGGGCTGGTTACCGGGTGTTTTGTTATCATGATATTTTGTTGGCCAGGTATTAGCGGGAAACATGGAATCCAAATCATTTGATAACCAGCAACCGGCAACCAGTAACAAGCAACATTTTATTCATCTCTGTCAGATGTTCTTTTGAGGCCGTCTTCTGTCATAACCCAGTAATAATCTCTGCTGCCGGATCTGACATATTCTTTATCATCAGAATCAAAAAACCAATCCCCGGAGTAATGTCTGCGTAACATATTTTCAGTAGTCCTGTCAAAATGGACTTCCGTTCCTTCAGGGATATAAATACTTACTCTTACATTATCAAACGACCATTTGGTACCTGCGGGCATAGTAAAGTACTCATCGAGGTAAAGAGTATCGCCGGTGATCCTGTAGTTATATAATAAACTCCCGGCTTTTCTGGTGGCGTCAGTCCTGCTTCTTCCGGCGGAACGCTTCCTGACGTTTATCTTCATCAGATTATCATATGAATTATCGATCACGAGACGTGAGCTTATGAATAACCCTTTATTATCATCGATAAAGTAGACATTATAATCTTCATCATCGAAAGATATCTCTTTATCATAATGCAGATCTGACACTTTGTGATCTGATATGATATAAAGATCAGAGGGTGCCTTTTCAATGACCTCTTCTGATTCTGTTTTAGACATCTCCGCATAACTTATTCCCTCGTTGAACAGCAGGAGCGAAAGAGCCGCAACGCACACTACCCAGATTATCAGACCAACCAGGCTGAAGATACCATCTTTTGCCCTGAACCAGAAGATCATTTTAACACCCCAGTAGATAAGTGCCAGAAGAGGCATAAGGATCACAATGAATGAAAGGATCAGTATCCAGGGTGCGACAGCCGGATTAACAATATAGTTAAGAAAATCGGGTAAATAGAATAGATTAACACCAAAAGAGTGAGTCGAAAAATATCCCGGATATTTAAAGAAGAAAACCATAATGAACGATACAAGGGCAATGAATCCGGCGATTACAAAGGATATCCCGACAATGATCAGGAAAATTCTCAGAATTATGAAAAGAACTTTTCCTAATGCCCGGAACACCTCGTTGAATGCATTTCCCACACCTGATCCTGCCGGACCTGTTGCAGTGTGATCAGAATCAGCTGAAGCCAGTGAATAGCCTGTTTTGCTTTTTTGCCTTGCCGTATAATAGTCATCCCTGCCGTACATCTCCTTTTTCTGAGAATCTGACTGCGCTGACGGAAGTGCGATCCAGAGTGCGACATAGATAAAAAAGCCTAAAAAGAAAAAGCAGGTTAACAGAACGAACAATAACCGTACCCAGACTCCCTCGATATTCAGATATGTGCCAATGCCTCCGCAGACTCCGCTTATTATCATATCATCGGGATTCCTGTACATCTTTTTCCCGGTGGTTGAATGGTAGGAAGATTCCCTTGTTTCTGTCGTGTCGCTGCTGGTGTCAAAGTCTTCAGGTTTGCCGATTATAGAGATCATAGAGTCGACATTCTCCCTTGAGATCACTCCGGCCGCTGCACCCTGCGATTGAAATATTTCAGCTATACGTAATTCAATATCTTCAATAGTTTCTGCTCCCCCGGGTGTGTTTTTAAGCTTGTCGTTAATATCCTGCAAATAGCGGCGCAATATCTGATAAGCCTCTTCATCGATCTGGAACAGTGTACCGCCGAGATTTATTTTGATTGTTTTATTCATCGTTGTTTTTTTTAATAGGTTTTAAAACGGTTACCTGGTCCTGATGAGGTTAACTGACTCAACAAGCTCTTCCCACGATTCATCAAGATCATCAAGATATTCTTTCCCCTCGGACGTAAGCTCATAATACTTTCTTGGCGGCCCCTGCTGTGATTCTTCCCAGCGGTAGCTCAGCAGACCGGCATTCTTCTGCCTTGTAAGCAGAGGGTAAAGGGTACCTTCAACCACAATTACCTTTGCTTCCTTTAGTTCCTTAATAATATCGCTTGCATAGCAGGAATTCTTCGATAAGACCGATAAAATGCAGTACTCGAGAATTCCCTTGCGCATCTGTGCTTTTGTATTTTCCAAATCCATATTAGTAATTTTTAGAAGTTTACAATTTCATATTCTTTCTCACATTGTCAAATTCCTTTTTCACTGATTCTTTTATATTGTGAATATTTACAGGGTCGCCCTTCATCTCGATCTTCTGAGCTGTTGTTTTTGCCTCAGGCAATACTATATACAGGATCAGGTAAATCAGAATACCCAGCCCTCCGGCCATTACCAGCGCCACGAAAATTATGCGGATTATCCATGGCTCTATATCCCAGTATGCCCCCATGCCGGCACACACTCCGCCAATGATCCTTCTGTCGGGATCGCGGTACATACGGTGAGCCCCCGGTGTTGAGAATTTTTCCTTTGGCGAGGGACCCTCGGTATCTGAAAAGTCTTCGGGATTTCCCATTACGGAAATAACCTCGTTGACGTCAGCAAAATTAATTACCTGCTTGTAACCGGTCAGCTTTGCCCGGAACAATTCGGACATCCTGCTCTCAATGTCCGACAGGATTTCAGAGGCACTCTCTTCGCCTGCAAAGTGAATCTCCAGATTCTTCAGATATCTTTTAAGCTCTGAATATGCGTCTTCGTCGATGTTGAAGGAATAACCTCCCAGATTTACACTTACTGTTATTTTCATCAGAATGTTATTTTAATTTTAGATGCCTGTTGTAGCCTACAGTCTGAAAATCTTGTGTATTGTTTTGATTTGACAGATCTGTAGGTTTCATAGAACCATATATTATTTACTACTATAAAATAATTACATCATTACAATGCAAAGATATATATAAAATAATATACTATGCAATACATAGTACTAATAAAATTATATGACAGCAGTAAAATATTTTGTAATTAAAAGATAATCAAGAAGATAATAAACAAGGAATTTTTCTGAAAAAAATATTATGGAAGGAGTTATTGTGAAAGAGAAGCACAAAAAGGAAAAAATTTTGTTCATTTTATATTTATCCCTTCTTACCTGAGGTTGACTCCAGCTCCTTCTCCTTTCGTTTTACACCTCACCTCCAGAATAATGGAAGCTTTTCCCCTTTGGGGGATGACTGGAAAGGGGTTATAACCTGCAAATCAGTCACGGATCTGACTTTTTCATAAGTAATTTACCCCATTCAGTCCCTCTATGCGGGACTTCCCCCAGGGGGACAGGAGCTTGTCAGACTCATATCCTCTTGTGGGAAACCGGAATTGTTGTAGGTAAATAACAGGAAATAAGTAAGACCTGATTTTTTATAATATACTATCTTCGCAGCTGTTCCCCACGGGGGATCTCTTTAATCTTCCCTTGCAACCGGTGATTCGTGGGCAGGCAACATGATCCGGACCCTGAAAGTTTGACAATTAAGCTACCACCTTCTCCTGGGGAGATAGGAATAACTCCAGAATGAATGATCTAGAGGCATAGTTGATCACATCAAATCCGGAGCAGGCTTTCTACATCCATACCGAAGCGAAAGAGCTCAGAAACTCCATACAGAACAGGAAAGAGCATATGGAGCAGGCTTAGAAGAAGGCATCAGAATGGCAAGTATTTCAGAAACAACATCTATACGATACTAATGACTATTCTGTGATTTCTATTATCCCTGTAATGTAAGTAGAAGAGCTGATCAGCATGCTCCGGATTTATTGAAGGCATACTGTTTATAGTCCTGAACACGACTATGATACAGCAATTGACGATAGCTTGACATAGCGGTAAAAATTAGGTTTATAATACAACGAGACAGGAGCAAGGTACAAAATCTGCACCTGAAATGCAACTATATTAAGGCCTTTCAGGAGCTTGATGTCAGGAGAGTGAGCCTTACCTCCGGTGGCACCGGAGGTTATTCATATTCAGTCATATTCATGACTGCTCTGTTAAGCCACTTGCAGGGCTTTAGATCTGGACTAATTTAATATTCCTGCCAGCGTATTGGGGTGGTGTAGAAATAATGAACCCCTGTACAAGAACTTGATTTTACCGCAAGGAAGACGTGTATAAAGGGTAGGGGCATTCAGGGGTAAGGGATAAAGAATGGGCTTCTGAGACAGCCTTCTTGCGGTGAGGTCAACATCAGGAAAGGGATTGGGATGATGTAGTTATCATTTATAGGGATTTTGCGTGAGGTGTAAAATAACTAAAAGGAATTGAAGATGAGCTGAATTTTAGCAAAAGCCGGATATCAGTGAAATATATCTTAAATTGTCAATATAATCAGAATATCTATATTTATGCAAACAATATTATAAATGACAAAACGATACAAATGGGGTATCCTGGCTCCCGGTAAAATGGCGGCAAAATTTACAAACGGTTTAAAGACACTGGCAAATGCTGAATTATACGCCGTCGGGTCACGCGATATTGAAAGAGCAAAAAAGTTTGCGGCTGAACATCATTTTAAAAAATACTATGGCAGTTACGAAGAGCTGGCCGGTGATCCTGACGTTGATGTTATTTACATTGCATCTCCTCATTCACATCATCATGATCAGACGATCCTCTGCCTGAAAAACAGGAAGGCGGTGCTTTGCGAAAAAGCTTTTGCCCTGAACAGCCGTGAGGTTGAAGATATGATCAATGAAGCAAGGCGGCAGAATGTTTTTCTGATGGAAGCCTTATGGCCGCCCTTCCAGCCGTTTTATAAAAAGGCTCTTGATATTATAAAATCAGGTATTCTGGGAAAGATTTTCCATCTGCACGCCTACTTTTCATTTATTCCGCCATATGATCCGGCCGATCGCAAGTTCGACATTGCCCTGGGTGGCGGCTCTCTTCCTGACATTGGTATATATCCGGTAATTGATGCACTCACATTTATGGGTGTTCCCGACGAGATCAAAGCCACTGCATCATTTGGTGAGACAGGATCGGAAGAATCAATCAGTGCCATCTTTAAGTATAACGACGGACAGATGGGCACCCTCTACAGTTCATATAAGACAAATACCGGAATCGGATGCGAACTCCTCTGCGAAAAAGGAAACCTCACTGCATCGCGCGGGCGTGATATGAACCAGCGGGTGATCCTTAACATGCATGGTAAAGAAAAGGAAACATTTGTTTTCAGTCCGCCTGCACTGGGATATCACTGGGAAGCCGAGGAGGTTATGAAGTGCCTCGAAAAAGGATTGACTGAAAGTCCGGCAGTCCCCCTTTCTTTCAGCCGTGACCTGATTAACACTCTTGACAGAATAAGAGATGCTGCCGGCATTGTCTTCCCGGGAAGGGATTGATCTTAATGTTATGCAGTTATGCAGTTATGCAGTTATGCGGTTATACGGTTATGCGGTTTGTAATTCTTAAAACTGCAAAACTGCAAAACTGCAAAACCAAAAGAACTATGTCTCAGATCCACAACTGATACTAAAAACGAAGGTGCTTTTTTCAGGAAGAGAATACTTATTAGCATGTTTATTCCGGGAGTATTTGTTTTCGTCATGTGGCTCGTAAAGATCATTGAAATATTGTTTAATCTTGACTTATCAAACCTTGGTATTTATCCTCTGACGGTAAAAGGCCTGCAGGGGATAATTTTTTCTCCTTTTATTCATTCAGATTTCAACCACCTGTTCAGCAACTCCCTCCCTCTCTTCTTTCTCGGAACCGCTCTTTTTTATTTCTACAACGAAATAGCCATAAAGGTCTCTCTGTGGTCTTACTTTCTTACGGGGTTATTTGTATGGCTGGCAGGCAGAGATGCCTGGCACATAGGAGCAAGCGGATTAATTTACGGTCTTGCATCATTCCTCTTTTTCAGCGGTATTATCAGGAAGTATTTCAGGCTTGTGGCTTTATCCCTGCTTATAGTATTCCTTTACGGTTCAATGGTATGGGGCATCTTCCCCGATATTTACAGGAATGTCTCCTGGGAATCGCATATGCTTGGATTCATTTCCGGTATAATCCTGGCTGTCAGGTACCGGAAGGAAGGACCCCAGGAACCGGTGTATGAATGGCTTGATGAGGAATCTCCTTCCGCTGAAACTCCGGAGGAAGATGGAACCGGCAAGTCGGATCCGGTACAGAATTAACACAGAGACTCTCAATTTGAGCCCCTCTGCCAATTATTCAATTTATAAGAATACTGAAGATTGTTAAAAAACTTTAATTTGTGGATTATGGATAATCTGTAAGCTATTTTACCCCAAATTATATTCTGATATTTGCCTGAATTGCGTATGGATTAGCAAACTCAAAATTTAGATCTTATTTTTATATGAAAAGAATTATAAAACAATTGCTGTTTATTATCACGGCTACAGTAGTCCCCATGAATATTTTGTCGCAGGAAAACCAATCATTGGCAGATTCCATCAGGGCAAAAGCTGTTAAGATATTTTTGGACTGTAATGATTGTGATATGAATTATACACGCCAGGAGATCCCTTACATTAACTATGTCAGGGATGTCAGGGAAGCTGAAGTATTCATTCTTGTAACGCAGCAGGATGCAGGAGGCGGAGGTGAACAGTTTACTTTTACTTTCCAGGGACAAGGGAAATTCAAAGGAATTAACGATACTCTGACATATACCAGCAGTCCTGACCAGACAAGTACGATAATCAGGGAAAAGCGGACCAACATGTTAAAAATGGGACTAATGAGGTATGTGGCAAAAACGCCTTTGTTCGATGAAATTGAAATAAATCATAATGAAGATCTGGAATCTCAGGAAGTCATCGACAGATGGAACTACTGGGTTTTCGAAATATCAACGGAACCTCAGTACGAATCTGAAGAAGCAAATAAGCAGCTGGAACTGAGAAACTCGATCAATATAAGTAAAGTTACTCCCGATATTAAGCTTGAAATCGAAATGGATCATTTCTTTAACCGGGAAAAATTTATAGAAAATGTCAATACTGACTCAGCAAACACAAGTACTTACACAACCAGTGCCCTTATGGTCAATAGTCTTTTCGCAAAAAGCCTTAGTGAGCACTGGTCTGCCGGTTTAAGATGGGACCTGGGATCGTCAACACGCGAAAATTTTAGTTTCAGAACCGATTTCCTGCCATCAATAGAGTATGATATTTATCCTTATTCAGAAGCGACGCACAGGCAGCTCCGGATTCTATATGGTGTGGGGCTGCAAATCAATAATTATATCGACTCAACCGTTTATAATAAAGTGAAAGAAACGTTGTATCTGCACAGGCTGAATATTGCTTTCCAGCTGCAAAAAAAATGGGGATCAATTAATCTTCTGCTGATCGGATCAAACTATTTTCATGATTTCTCGAAAAACAGAATTGAGCTGAATGCTTCAGTCCGGATCAGAATTTTTAAAGGGCTGTCACTTGATATAAATGGCGGTGTCGCTCATATTAACGATCAGCTCAGCCTCAGGAAAGGTGATATTTCAGAAGCGGAAAGGCTTTTGCAGTTAAGGGAGCTTGCTACGAAATACCGGCTCGAAGGGGGAATTGAACTGACATATACCTTCGGATCAATTTATAATAACATTGTCAATCCACGGTTCAGTTCATCCAATTTCCACTATTAATGGTAATGGTTTAAATGCACGAACGCTTTAAATACAAAACTAAGCAAGATATTATTCAGAAAGCTGCAGATTTAGGATTCGATCTGCCTTATAGCGATGATATAACTCCATTGTTTCAACCCTTCAGGCTGGCCGGATTATCAGTTGCCAACCGCCTTGCAGTACAGCCTATGGAGGGATACGACTCTGAAAATGACGGTTCCCCCTCCGGGCTTTCAAAAAGACGATATCTCCGGTATGCGTCAGGAGGGAGCGGGATAATCTGGTATGAAGCTGTTTCTGTAATGCACGAAGGCCGCTCAAATCCGCATCAGCTTTGGATCCATAAGAAAAATTCAGGCAGTTTTTCCCGTCTGAATGATGAGGTCAGGAAGAGTGCATTGAAAAATGGAATTGATCCGTTCCTGGTGATCCAGCTTACCCATTCGGGCCGTTACAGTAAGCCCGAAGGTATTCCAAAACCTCAGGTTGCCGCTCTGAATCCCATTCTCGATAAAACGTCACCTGTTATACTTTCAGACGACGATCTGAAAAGAATAATTGACAGGTTTGTTGAGGCCTCAAAACTGGCTTACAAATCAGGGTTTAATGCGGTCGATCTGAAAGCCTGCCATGGTTACCTGCTGGTCGATCTTCTTTCGGCCAGGACCCGATTAAACAGCATCTTCGGTGGGGAAGAAACCTCCCGGAGATTCAGGTTTCTGCTCGAGACTTTCGACAGGATAAGAGATGAGATTCCCGGGATCATAGTTACTACACGACTTAATATCTCAGACCTTTACAGGGGTGGATTTGGTGTTAATGAAATTGGAGAACCGGATTTTACTGAATCCGTTTTGCTTGTTGATCAGCTTCGATCGAGAGATATCCCGCTTTTGAATATCACCATGGGAAGTCCTTATTTCAATCCTCATGTTACAAGGCCTTACGATAACCCTGTTCCCGGACAGGCTTTACCCGCTGAACATCCCCTGGAAGGAGTAATGAGAATAATAAACGGGACTGCACTTTTTCAAAGAAAATTCCCCGAGATAGCAATTGTTGGTTCGGCATTGTCGTATCTGAGGCAATTTGCTCCCAATGTCGGAGCTGCAGTGATCAAAAACGGAAATGCAACTTTTGCGGGTTTTGGCAGAAATTCATTTGCATATCCTTCGATGCCGCTTGATTTAATAAATAACGGGAAAGCTGATCCGCATAAGACATGTATAGCATGTTCAGGATGCACAAGGCTGATCAGGAACCTCAGACCCGGGGGATGCGTGATACGCGACAAAGAGATCTATGGTAATGAACTAAAAAAACTGATTGCCGATGGAAAGTGATCTTCTGCAGATTCGCAACTACCAGGTTAAGTATTACAGCATAAATACCCTGATCGTCGGCAGCGGTGCTGCTTCGCTTAACGCCGCTGTCAGCCTGCACTCGATGGGTCAGAGAGATATTCTCATAGCGACAACAAAATGGGGTGCCGGGACTTCGAATAATGCAGGATCGGACAAGCAGACATATTATAAGCTTTCACTCGGCGGCAGTGAACCCGATTCAGTCATGGCCATGGCACAGGATCTCTTTAATGGAAGGTGTATGCATGGCGATATCGCCTTATGTGAAGCCCAGGGATCTGTTCAGGCTTTTATGAAGCTGGTGAATCTTGGTGTTCCTTTTCCTCATGATAAATACGGATCCTGGGCAGGATACAAGACAGATCACGATCCCCGGGCAAGAGCAACATCCGCAGGCCCTTATACATCCAGAATAATGTTCAATGTTCTTTCGGATGAGGTTAAGAAAAGAAAAATAAAGGTACTTGAACCATCATCAGGTCATTGAACTATTGACTGACAGGGACAAAACTAAAGTAATTGGAGCAATAGCTGTTAATACGAAGGCAAAGGATCCCTCGAAAGCATTTACCCTGTTTAATGCAATGAATATTGTTCTTGGCACCGGCGGTCCGGGTGATATGTATGCTGAAAGTGTTTATCCTTTGTCGCAGACAGGATCGATTGGAGTGGCTTTCAGGGCAGGAGCTGCGGGTCAGAATCTGACAGAATCACAATTCGGGATAGCTTCCCTGAAATTCAGGTGGAACCTGTCAGGGAGTTATCAGCAGGTAATTCCGGGATATTTTTCAACCGGGAGGAAAGGAAATGATGAAAAAGAATTCCTGAATGATCATTTTCCTGATTATAAGACTCTTACAAAGGCAATTTTTCTGAAGGGATACCAGTGGCCATTCGATCCGGCTAAAGTATCAGGATATGGCTCTTCTTTGATCGACCTGCTTGTTTATAAAGAGAAAGTTGAGAAGGGACGAAGAGTGTTTATTGATTTCAGGCGAAATGTCACGTGGAACGGAAAGGATTTATTCCGGCCCGGTGAGCTTGATACTGAGGTTAATGATTATCTGATCAAATCAGGGTCAGTACAAAAAAATCCGGTTGACAGACTTATTGCTATGAACAGACCTGCAGTTGAACTTTTCAGGGAGCATGGCATTGACCTGACATCGGAGCCTGTTGAGATCGGTATTTGTGCACAGCATAATAACGGAGGCCTTAAAGGCAACATATGGTGGGAATCAGATCTCAGGCACCTTTTTCCGGTAGGAGAGGTGAACGGATCTCATGGCGTTTACCGGCCAGGAGGATCTGCCCTTAATTCCGGTCAGGTAGGAAGCAGTCGTGCTGCAGAATTCATCAGCAGGCGATATGATAATCCAGCACCGGACAAGGATCATTTTCTGGCAATTTCGATGGAAAACATCTCTTCAGTCCTTGATCAGTCAGTTTGTTGGTTGTCATCGGGGAAGGAAAGCCGGAACAAGAAGATAATGTCTGAAATCCGTCAAAGAATGTCCGGTGCAGGAAACATTATCCGCAGCCGCCAAAAGGCTATCAGAGCTTCATCTGAGGCATTTTCACTTCTTGAGAACATAAAAAATGAAGTTGGAGCCTCTTCTGCTAAAGATCTTGCCGATTGTTTCAGGATATCGGATAATTGCCTTGCCCACCTGATATATATCGAAGCTATAAGGACATATATTGAAATGAATGGCCGCAGCCGGGGATCATACATTATAACGAATGATGAAGAATTGACAGTTCCTGATAAATCGTCTCCAGGCGTGAATTTTGAGCTCTGCCGGTATGACAGGGATGTCGAGGCCAATATTTTGGAGATCGCTTACAGAGACAGCAAAATAAAAATAAATATCGCAAAAGTGAGGGAAATACCCGTCCAGGACCTATGGTTCGAGAGGGTCTGGAAAGATTATCTTGAAGATAATTTCATTGAAGGTTGAACAAATCGGACAAATTATTACCTTTACCGCCACTAACTAAACCTGAAAAACACTCTTTTCTAATGAACGGGAAACCTGTAGCTGTTATTACAGGCGCCAGCAGAGGGATAGGCAGGGCTGTGGCAATTGCGCTGGCTGGAGAAGGTTATGATATTGCTGCAATTGCACGGTCGGTCGACAGCGAGGGAATGGAAATTCTCGGTCCTGAAGTCGAAAAACGCGGAGCACAATATTTCCCCATCGGTCTTGACATTTCATGTACAAAATGCCAAAAAGAGGTCGTTTCAGACATTCTTGAACGATACGGCCGCATTGATATCCTTGTTAATAATGCAGGGGTTGCTCCGCTTCAGAGGAATGATTTGCTCGATATGAGCGAGGAGAGTTACGACAGGGTAATGAATATTAACCTGAAGGGGCCCGTGTTTTTCGCACAGAAAATTGCCAGGGAAATGATATGGATGAAGGACCATATTTCCCGATATAAACCTGTTATTATCTTTATAACCTCGGTTTCTGCTGTTCTTTCATCAGTAAACAGGGCTGAATATTGCGTCTCAAAAGCAGGACTGAGCATGGCCTCGACTGTTTTTGCCGACCGGTTATCAAAAGAAGGAATCCTTGTCTGTGAAGTACGTCCGGGCATTATTAAGACCGATATGACAATTAAGGTACAGGACAAATACAACAGGATGATCAGCGAAGGATTCGTACCCCAGGACAGATGGGGAGTGCCGGAGGATATCGGTAAAGCTGTCGCTTCAATAGCGCGTGGTGACTGGGATTTCTCGACCGGCATGGTATTCGAGATCAGCGGCGGACTTAACATCCATAAATTGTAGTTGTAGAACTGCTTTTCTGTCCCGGGAAAATCGAATAAGGGTATTGGAAAAGTCGCAAATCATGATAATCTTGTATTGACAAAATCAATCTGTATATGAATAATGGCCTTTCTGTAAACAGCAACAGGCAAAAGCTTGTTTACCAGGGATTTATCATCCCATTCATCCTGGTCACAAGTCTCTTTTTCCTTTGGGGTTTTGCTCACGGGTGCATCGATGTCCTCAACAAGCATTTCCAGGAATTGCTGAGTATGTCCAAAGCCAAATCCGCATTTCTTCAATTTGTTTTTTACGGCGGTTATTTTCTCATGGCCCTTCCGGCAGGTTTGCTGATGCAGAAAGCAGGATACAAGAAGGGAATAATTTTCGGGCTTCTTCTTTTCGCATGCGGAGCCTTTCTGATGTTCCCGGCCACTTTTATCCAGACATTCGGAAGTTTCCTGTTCTGCCTCTTTATAATTGCCTGCGGATTAACCTGTCTCGAAACGGCCGCAAATCCCTATACAACTGTCCTCGGACCGCCGGAATTTGCGGAAAGGAGGATAAATTTCTCCCAGTCATTTAACGGATTAGGATGGGTTACGGGGCCACTGGTAGGAGGGATGCTCATTTTTTCAGGCAGCGGAAACCAAAATAAATTCGCCACAATTGCCCTTCCTTACATGCTTATTGGAACACTGGTCCTTATAGTCGCTGTTTTATTCTGGAAGATAAAGTTCCCCGCAATAAAGGAAGAATCTCCCGAAGTTGAAAATAAATCAGGAGGAAGCCTGAAGGACCTTTTAAGGTATCCTCATTTTGTTCAAGCCGTAGTTGCTCAGTTCCTATATGTAGCTGCACAGACGGGAGTAAACAGCTTTTTCATAAATTATGTCACCGAAGAAATACCGACATTGAGCAACCAGCAGGCCTCACTGATACTTGGAATCGGAGGAATGGGATTATTCTGGCTCGGCAGGTTCACCGGAAGTACAATTTTCATGCGTATAGTCCGTCCTAACAGACTGCTGGCTGCATATGCAACCGTAAATGTCATCACAATGGGTCTTGTTGTTGCCGGATTGGGATGGACATCTGTTGTCGCACTTTTTTCAACGTATTTCTTTATGTCTGTCATGTTCCCGACAATTTTTGCTCTCGGAATAAAAGACCTTGGTCCGTTGACCAAGAAAGCATCCTCATTCCTGGTAATGTCTATTGTTGGCGGCGCACTCATACCTGTCATCATGGGCCGTATAGCCGATGTCTCAACTATGGCTCTTGGATTTATAGTGCCGCTTGTATGCTTCGCCTTCATAGTATATTACGGGATACAGGGATATAAGGTAAAACATGCTGCTCAGCAGTTGTGACATTCTGATGCAGTAATTCCCGGGCTAGACCTGACCAATATGGATCCCGGTCGTTTCAGCCGCAACCGGTTATTATTGCTAACCCACTAAAGAGCGCATATTAAGTACGTCTGCGTAGAAAACTCCCTGGACAACGAATCTGACAATCCGTGAAAATCCGTAAAAAAGGTACAATTTGAAAGGGTATTTAAACAGGCTCACTGCAATCACGACCATTGAAAATGGTGAGAAAGGAAACAGAGCGGAGATAACAATAAAGGCTCCTCCCCATTTTCTTATCATCCCGATATAGTTATTAAGCACACGTTCAGAGTAGGCTTTGATTCTCCTGTTCTTTGTAAGCAGGTATCCGATGAGATAGGAAATTGCACCCCCGATATAAGAAAGCACTCCAAGGGTGGTCACCATGAGCAATGGAGAATTGAATTTTGCACTCCAGATGATAAACAGATCTGGTGGTATCATCCCCAGGAAAGATTCTGAAAGCAAAAAAATTGTCAGAACAAACCAATCCTGGAAGCGGCTGGCTATGAACCTGAAAATAGCTTCGAAGTCCAGAAGGTATTTGCCTATCAGGACTGCAGGTATCATGACCGCCAGGTAGATCAGTATTATTTTCAGGGCAGTCTTCCACATATATCCGTAGACTCCCTTTTTAGTGTTCCTGCGGTGCTGGATTTTCAGTCTGCTCCAGAAGTTTTTCTGACCTGTGTCATTCATTTCTCTGCGATAATCTCCTCAATATCCTTTGTTATTTCCCTGAATTTCCTTTTATTCATGCGTGCGCCGACAATCTCAATTACCCTGCCAGCCATAAATGAACCTAATTTTCCGCAGGTTTCGAGATTCAGATCTCTGGAAAAACCATAAAGGAATCCGGCAGCGTAAAGATCGCCAGCTCCTGTGGTATCAATACAATTTACAGGGAATGCACTGACCTTTATTAATTCATTGTCACGTTTCAGCCACGATCCCTCTGCCCCTGCTTTTAAAATAACGGTTTGAGACATGCCGGATAATACTGCAAGGGCTTTTTCAGGTTCGAGCCCGGTAAATGCCTTTGATTCCTGTTCATTTGCAAACAGGATGTCCACATATCCTTTAACAATTTTTTTAAAGGATTCGAGATTTTCTTCAACAACATTAAAGCTTGCGAGGTCGAGGGCAACAACCATATTGTTTTCCCTGGCAAGTTTACACGACATTTCAATGAGCGGGAAGTTGTTTATCAGGTATCCTTCAAGATAAAGGATATCATATCCGTCGAAGAGCATCGGTTTCAGGTCTTCAGCAGCCAGTTCCACCGCAGCTCCGAGGTGGGTTGCAAAGGTACGTTCGGAATCGTTTGTTATAAGGGCTATTGCTGTTCCTGTAACACTATTTCTGCGGATCAGAAGTGTATTTACACCGGCTTTTTTCATGTCATTCTCAAAAAAATCGCCGGTATCGTCCCTACCGATAGAACCGATAAATCCGGTATCTGCACCAAGCATTGCCAGTCCGTGGATTGTATTTGCCGCTGAGCCGCCTGATGTCCACGTCCTTGGGAAAATTTTAGTAGCAGCTTTGATTCCTTCTGATTTCTTCCTGTCGACCAGCTGCATGCTACCTTTTGGCAGGTTGAATTCCCGGAGAATGTAATCCCCCTCAACAAGAGTCATTACATCCACAAGAGCGTTGCCTATTCCCAATATCCTCTTCATTTAAAAATTTTCGGCAAAGATATTGCTTAATTCACATAAAGCCCTTATTTTTGGCACGCTAAATTTAAGCTTAAAAGAGACCTTCCTCAGTAGCTCAGTTGGTCCCGTTCCGCTCTGCGGAACGAGGATCCTCGAAAATCTAGACCGCTTAAAGCGGTAAGATTTTCGGATGATTAGAGCAATCCCGAGAACTTCGGGATTAATCCTAGAGTAGGGCTAGAGCAATGCTTTTATGTAAAAAGCGGATTAAGTGGACGAGCTCAGCAAAATGGAAGGAGATAAAAATTCCTCAGTAGCTCAGTTGGTTAGAGCAATCCCGCTTTTATGTAAAAAAGCGGGATTAATCCGTGGACCAGCTCAGCAAAATGGAAAGAGAGATAAAAATTCCTCAGTAGCTCAGTTGGTTAGAGCAATCCCGCTTTTATGTAAAAAAGCGGGATTAATCCGTGGACCAGCTCAGCAAAATGGAAAGGGAGATAAAAATTCCTCAGTAGCTCAGTTGGTTAGAGCAATCCCGCTTTTATGTAAAAAAGCGGGATTAATCCGTGGACCAGCTCAGCAAAATGGAAAGGGAGATAAAAATTCCTCAGTAGCTCAGTTGGTTAGAGCAACGGACTGTTAATCCGTGGGTCGCCGGTTCGAGTCCAGCCTGGGGAGCAATATCGGAGATGAGATTATTTATCTCCTGTGGTTAGAGCAATCCCGCTTTTTTCAACAAAAAAGCGGGATTAATCCGTGGGTCGCCGGTTCTCCCGCTTTTTGACATAAAAAGCGGGAAGCCTGGGGAGCAAAACAGGAGATGATTCAAATCGTCTCCTGTTTTCTCGCTGCAATGTTTTACATCTATATCATTTATTCTGAAGGAGCTGACAAATACTATGTTGGTCATACTAATGACCCTGAAAGACGGTTATTTGAACATAATAATATACAAAAGACAACTTACTCAAGCAAGTTCAGACCCTGGGCATTAGTGTTTAAGTTTCCTGTCTCGGAAATCAGGTCTGAAGCAATCATTGTTGAGAAATATCTTAAAGGTCGTAAAAGCACGATATTAATAAGGAAATTGATAAACAGTAGATCTGATACGAGCTATCTTGAGCAGTTCTTTAAAAGAATTATTTTGAAAAAAAAGATAAAAAGAATCCCGCTTTTTTCAACAAAAAAGCGGGATTAATCCGTGGGGCGCCGGTTCTACCGCTTTTTGACATAAAAAGCGGGGAGCCAGGGGAACGGAGATACAAATCATTAAGTCAGGTTCCAAGGCTATTTGAAGGGATAATGGAAAAATAGACCAAAAATCCGGATCATAGAATGCAAGGAGATATTTTAAAGAGAAATACTGTAACTATTTAAAAACTCATATAATGCTATATCATAGCTATACTGCATATAATTTACAGGTTATAACCTCTCATGGTCATTTTTTATCTCTTTACCTGAGAATAAAGTATTTCCAGCACTTAGTATAAAAATCCCCGGAAATATTTTTAGGATTTTCACTTCCCCTTTACGCGGATTTTGTTTAACTTGGATAGCCAAAGAAAGTCAGGCAACGGGCATAAAGATAGTTAAGAACATGGAGGGAGGATTATTGTTATTGTGACTGACGTGGCTGTGCTATAAGCAGACGCAGGGTGCAGGGCTCAAGACTCAGGTATTGGTGAAAGTGACCTGATATCTTATTACAAAAAAATCTGGTTTATTTGGGCAGGATTAGCGTAATTTTACTATATTTAATAGCTGTTTTCCCGTGCTAACTAAATTTGTATTCCGTTGAAAAAGAATGTAGTTCTGAAAAGGATTTTTCACCGTGATAAATGGTGTATTGGTATCTTTTTTGATTTTGATGAGAAGCTGAAACAGCTTGTCAGGTCAATACCCGGAACACTATACAGCGGCACCTGCAGGTGCTTCTATGTTAATGATTCAGAAGAGAATCTGAAGCTTATCCTGAAAACATTAAAAGATTCTGCCAATTTAGATATTTCTTTTCTTGTCAGCAGAGAAGGAATATCTAAAAACGCTGAAGCAGAATCTGATACCGGGGAAATTAAAACAAATTTAACTGATGAAGCAGTCCCATGCAAGGAGGAACCTGACGAGATTCCACGGACCGGAAAAATCAGGATAAAAGAAGAGGACAATGAAAATCATTTCACTTATGAACATGGATATCCGGGTCCGGTTGAATTCAGGATAAGTGAGAAGGAAGGGCTGCTGGTAATTAAGTTCCTTGGCAGGTATGATCCGGAATGGATCGATGAAATGAGGACGTATGGCAGATGCTATTACGACAAGAAAAGGAAGGAGTGGCTTATTCAATGGTCAAAGCTGACCTGCGACTCGCTTGCAGATTACTTTGCAGGCAGGGGATAGCGGTTAATGTCACAAAGCAGGTGAGCAGATCAGGAGCTTATAAATGTAAGAAAAGTTACCGGTGATGAGATAAGGGGAAAGGCCGTTAAGCAAAAAAGCGCTGGATGGATTGGATTTACTTACCATGTTCCTTGATGAGAACCGTTACAGCCCGAGGACCAGGGAGTCATATGTGTCGATGCTTGAATTTTTCTTCAGGTATTTCAGTGATAAAGAACCACAAGAAATCACGGAGGAAGAGATCTCCCGGTTTATATATGATTTCATTATAGGTCTAGGTTATTCTCCGACATACCAGAACCAGATGGTTTCAGCCATAAAGACTTATTACACTATTTCAGGGAAGGGAAAAGTGGATCCGGAGTTTTTTGAACGTCCGCGCAGAAGGAGGGCACTTCCCAAGGTTTTTTCGAAGGATGAAGTAAGCAGGATCCTGAATTCGGTGCGGAATCTAAAGCACAAGCTTTTATTATGGATGATTTACTCGTGCGGATTAAGGAGGTCGGAGGTTACGAATATTAAGCTTTTTGATCTTGATCGTGACCGCGGGTATTCTTACATATCAGGGAGGGTAAAGGAGGGATCGACAGGATAGTTCCGGTTTCGGCGAAGGTGTGGGAAAAGATTGATGAATATATATCAGGTTACAGGCCCAGGGAATATCTTTTTGAAGGTCAGACCGGAGGGCAGGTACTCTTCTGAAAGTGTATACCGTGTCTTTAAGGATGCTCTCAAGAAGGCTGGTATAAAGAAAGATGTAGGTGTTCACTGTCTGAGGCATAGTTACGCAACACATCTGCATGAGAATGGGCTTGACATAAGATATATACAGGAACTGTTGGGTCACAAGAGTACCAGGACTACAGAGATTTACACTCATGTAAGCCGCAGGAATCTGATTCAGGTCCGGAGTCCGATTGAGGATATGGATGTCAGGTAGACGTGGCACAGGGCTCAGGGCTAATCCCCGGATAATTTCAAATGGATAGAATTTTAAAGTTTGAGGAACTGATTTCTAAATTATGTAAATTATGAAGAATCGCATTTTGAGATTAATAATGACTTGCATATTTGTTCTTAATTCATGTAGTACGGTAAAGTACAATAAAGTATACAGTTACTATGATGAATTCAGGGATAATTCGAAGAAGTTTGTCAGGGTAGGTATAAAGTCGGAGGAGAAGCGATCCGAAGTTGGGACGGCCAGGATAATCATGGAAAAGGAAGCGATGAAGGAGGGTGAAGAGGTAAGGGCTTATTTTGTTATCTGGAGATCATCTGCAAGTTTTGCGGCTGATGGTTCAGGATTTATAAAGGTTGGAGGGATGAAGTATGAATTGAGTCTTCAGGATCAGGTTTCAAAGTTCAGAACGAAAAGTGAAGCCAATATAACAAATTTTGCAGCTCCCGATTCGACGGGATTGAGCAGTGCGTTTTCAACAGACATTGACACCCGCACATGGATTGAGGACAAGTTTGTGATCACCCTGCCGGATGAAGTTGTGAAGGCTATATCAGGGACGTCGGAAGCCATATTTCGTTTTTATTTTGGTCCCGTACCTGCCAGTTACATCCTTGACAGGAGGCGTTTGAAACTGGTAAAAGAGGTTATCGGGGATTAATTATTTGAAGGCATTAAGTACATTCTGAATTATTGTTGAGTTTCAGTAGGAAGTGAACCAGGGCTGCTAATATTAATGCCGCCCAAAACATAACACTATCCACCTAATTTATGATACATTCGGTAATTTTACTACTTCTATAAACAAGTTATGTGTAAGGTCTTAGACAACAGGCTACTATAATCCGGAAGGAAATTGAATTAGATAACATAGAATATTATCCTATGAAAATTTTGACAATATTGATCACATTGTTTTTGTTAACACGATGTCACAGCGATAAAAAAGCAAAATCAGAGAATGATGGTAAAAAGAATGAATTCTTTGAAATCAACTATGAAAGTGAACTGAAGAACAAAAAAACAGTGACTTTAAGCGACATCGCTTCAGATATGAGATATATCCCGCTAGAAACCGGTGAGTAAATATTTAGTTTCCGAAAACTTGAATATTATTTCTCAGACAATCTGATTTTTGTTGCCAGTTCTGAACAACTTCTTGTTTTTGATTATACAGGGAAATTCATTCGCCAGATTGGAACACGGGGAGAGGTCCTGGCGAAATAGACTTAATAGCTTTCGTTTCAGTATTTGAAAAGGAACAGATTATCATTATCCAAACCAATTGGAGTCGAAAACTTATGTTTTTTTCATTTGACGGGACATTCATTAAATGAATTTCACGACCTCCGGATGTTTTTAGAATTCAAGTTATGAATTTGAATCAGTATCTTTTATATTATGCATGTCAAATAGGCATCGAGGAATATTTATCTTTACTTTCAAATGAAAAACGGAGACACGATCAGTACGGTTAAAATCATTTTAAATGGGAAAATACCTCGGGAATAACAGGTATGGTGGGGTATGATGCTTTTAGACCTTTTTTACTTACCAAAATCAATTTTTTTCAAGAGCATGTATAATGATACAATCTATACTGTTTTGGATAATATAATTACACCTACCTATTTTGTAAATATGGGTAAATACCGGTTGCCCAATGACTTAAGACCTGAACCTCCACAAACTTATTGAGATTCCGAAGAGAGAAAGTGCTAAATATTTCTTTTCCAGCGTTATGGAAGCAGGAGGGATAATATTTATCAAGACTCAAGATTACAAAGGTTTAATAGACAAGAATATAATTTTTAATAGAGAAACACATGAAGGATCATTTCTTGTCGACAATCCTTATGAACCATCGGGACTTATAAATGATTGGGATGGAGGTCCTGGATTTTGGCCAAAAAGAGTGTTGATGATGAGGAAGTCTTTATGACTATTAGTACTCTAACATTAAAATCTATATCAAAGCATAGATTTCAATAGCAGAACTGCGCGTTTTGAGTGATAAAAAGCAGTCTTTAAACTTATGGTTGAAAAGTTGGAAGATTCAGATAAGTCCGGTTTTGGTGATTGTTGGAACTAAAAAGTAAGTTTTAAATAATTCGATCACGCAGTATTCATTTCACAGCCAGACCAGACTAGGTCATGAGACAAATATGTTAAACGAGATAATTTTAAAAATAACCCTACACATAACACGGACAATAAAGGTCATTTGTTTGTCACGGTTTTTGAGGCATCCTACTTCCTTGACAAATCCTCTATAATCAATAAACCGTGACACGCTCCTCTGCACGCCATTAAGTCTGGTACTGTGATAAATTCCTGGTTCCGTTGTCACAATTTTATCGCGACATGCACCAGTACCCATTTATACAACTTCTGTAGGGTGACAAATTTCTACTCACTTAGTAACCTTGTACCGCGACACTCGTATAGGCCAGAAAATTTGTACCAGGACGCCAAAAACCGCGCCATACCCTCCTTGCACCGTGACAACTTCCCGGCTAAAGTACCGGGATCCTGCTCGGTGCTTCGTCGGGTAACACAAACGCACTTTATTGCCGGGCCGTTAGTGGTCATTAACAATGCTTTATAACTATGATACTTGCAGATCAAGTGACAAATTATAAGGTCGTTTTGGCAGGAAAGAAATAGGGACAAAACTCGTTATTAAGATAAATTCGAAAAAGGTTCTTTTACTTCTGTTTAAAGATGACCGCTCCAACAAACCACCTAACAAACAACCCACTAACACGGACAATAAACTGCATTTGTTTGTCATGGTTTTTGCTTTTGATCCTGCTTTTGGATAGTTTTCTATCAACCGCTAAACCCGGACTTCGCGCCAGTGCCCCAATAATATTTCTGCACCTTGACAAATTTCTGACTCCGTTCAACCTTGTACCACGACACTGCGCCAGTACTGTTAATAAAATAACAATACCTTGATAATTTCCCAGTTACTTTGAATGTTTGTACCGCGACACTCGTAATGCCAACAAAACTCTGTACCTGAACTGCAAAAACACATGCCATACCCTCCTTGCAACGTGATAGCTTACTGGCTAAAGAACCAGGACTCTGTTCGTTGCTTGCGTCAGGGTAACACAAACGCCCTTTATTGCCGGGCCGTTAGTGGTCATTAACAATGCTTTACAACTATGATACTTGCAACTCAAGTGACAAACCATAAGGTCGTTTTGGCAGGAATGAAATAGGGACAAAACTCGTTTTTAAGATAAATTCGAAAAAGGTTCTTTTACTTCTGTCTAAAGATGACCGCTCCTACAAACCGCCTAACAAACGACCCACTAACACGGACAATAAACGGCATTTGTTTCTCATGGTTTTTGCTTTTGATCCTGCTTTCTGGATAGTTTTCTGTCAACCGCTAAACCCGGACTTCGCACCAGTGCCCCAATAAAATTTCTGCACCTTGACAAATTTCTGGCTCCGTTCAACCTTCTACCGCGACACTGCGCCAGTACTGTAAATAAAATAACAATACCGTGATAATTTACCAGTTACTTTTGAATGTTTGTACCGCGACACTCGTAATGCCAACAAAACTCTGTACCTGGATTGCAAAAACACATGCCATACCCTCCTTGCACCGTGACAATTTTTCGCTAAAATTTACGGGTTTCTGCCGGTGCTTGCGTCGGGTACCACAAACGCCCTTTATTGCCGGGCCGTTAGTATTAATGCTCTACGTAGGCCGGGACTCGGGAATCAAGACTGTATCAAATAAAATTATAAGCTTATTAATAAGATAAAAGATTAACAAAGAAAACAAACTGGATAAAATTCGTCTCGGACGTTTTGTGGCTCCTGGGATTTTTAACAAGCACTAAATACTAACACGGACGATATTGGGTAAGTTGTTTGTCACGGTTTTTGCTTTTGTTCCTGCTACCAAGACAACTTTGTAATGCTGGCGGCACCCGGACACGCGCATCTGCACGCAATTGGAATCCTATACCGTGATAAATTCCTGCCTTCGAGATAGCTTGTACCGCGACACTGCGCTAGTGCTCATTTTGTAACATCTGTTACAATTATAGTGATCCCAATCATTAATCAAATTTGTACCGCGACACTCACAATGGCCATTAAACCCTGCACCTTGACTGCAAAAACACGTGCCATACCCTCCCTGCCTACCGGCAGGCAGGCTTGCCCCGTGACAATTT
>CAWHGX010000038.1:0-19893 GCA_963828775.1 uncultured Bacteroidales bacterium
TAGCGCCACAGCGGACCAGTACCGGCCAGACGCTCAGTAAGGAGGAGCTGGCTGCCAGGGAAGCCAGGATGACAAACCGGCCTCAGCAGGGTGCCCCTGCTGCACAACAGCAACAGAGACCCCAGCAGGGAAGGGAACCTGTAAAACTTGCCAATATCTATGCTCTCTGTGATGTGGATACTGATTTTGCCGCACATATCTTTAAGGGCTATCCAAAGGCAAAAGTATATACAGACTGGCGCCAGATGCTTGAGAAAGAGAAAACGATCGACGCAGTAATGATCGGTACTCCCGATCATAATCATGCACCTATTGCAGCAGCATTTATGAGGCAAAAAAAGCATATCTATATTGAAAAGCCGATGTGCAAAACAATCTTTGAATGCCGCAAGCTTGCTGAAATTGCAAAGGAGTACAATGTCGTTACCCAGATGGGCAATCAGGGACACGCAAGCGAGGGAGCACGTCTGATAAACGAATGGATACAGAGTGGTGCAATCGGTCTTGTCCGCGAAGTTCACCTTTCGACAAACAGACCTATCTGGCCTCAGGGGAATATTCCCCGGCCTAAAGCGATACCTGTACCCAAAACACTGAACTGGGATGTCTGGCTTGGCCCTGCTCCTGCAAAAGATTACCATCCTGACATCTGCCATTTCAACTGGCGCGGTTTACGCGATTATGGCACAGGCGCTCTTGGAGATATGGGAGCACATATTTATGATCATCCGTTCTGGTCGCTGAATCTCGGCATACCTACCAGGATCCAGGCAAGTTCATCAGTTTATAATGACGAATTCTGGCCACTGGCTGAAATGATAACCTACGAATTCCCTGCACGTGGTTACATGCCGCCGCTTAAGATTACCTGGGTCGACGGTGGATTGCGTGCGCCGCGTCCGGCCGAGATGGATCCGGGTGTTCGTGTCAGTTCAGCCCTTTACCTTGGCGATAAAGGGGTGCTGATGCATGGCGACTATGGAAGCAATCCCCAGCTCATACCCAAAAAAGCGATGAATGAATTTGTTCCTCCAAAACCATGGTTGCCGCGGTCACCGGGTATTTATGCGGAATGGATCGATGCTATCAAAAACAATACAAAATCCTCCACAGACTTTTCATATGCGGCCAAACTTGTGGAGACAATGATGCTGGGTAATATTGCCGTACTTATGGCAAACAGGAATGTGACCCTGGAATATGATCCCGAAAAAATGCAATTTACCAATCTTCCCGAAGCCAACGCCCTGCTGCATTATGAGTACAGGCAGGGCTGGACATTGTAGCCTTACCTGAAGGTTCCCGGCGGGATGTAAATTAACTGATTTTAAGATCTGATCATATCAGAATGGTATGTTATTTGCATTATCTCAACAGATATAAATCAGAGGTTATGAAAACAATGAAATTTAAATCGGCAAGCCTCTTTTGGATCATTGGGTTATTATGTATTTCACTAAATAGCAATTCGCAGGAAAACAAATTAAACCGTAAGGAACTGAAAGAGGTGCGGAAAGCGCATTTGGCTGCAAACTTCTATGTTCTGGATTCCCTTCTGAACAAAAAAACATTTGTTCTTGTGGCTGATTATCTCCAAAACAAATATGGGGACAGGATAATCGTTACCCCGATGCTGAATTTTATTAAGCTGGATGAATCGACCGGTATTTTACAGACCGGATCAAATTTCAGTATAGGGTATAATGGCGTCGGAGGTGTGACCGCCGAAGGTAAAATAGGAAGATGGAAAATCTATAAAGATGTTAAGAATCTGAACTTCAGGCTGCAATTCAGTCTCTATACAAACATTGGAACATATGATGTGGCAATGAGTGTTGGCTCAGATGCCAGAGCAAGGGCAACAATTACCGGATTGACTCCCGGCAGGCTAACCTGGGAGGGACATCTGGAGACAGTTCAGAACGCAAGGGTGTTCAAAGGACAGAATACCATTTAAGCCTGCTCCAACTTAAAGTCCGGAGCAAAATTAAAAACCCTCCTACGCCAAGGCTTCGGAGGGCGCTGTGGGGCGTTACAGATTCGAACTGTCGACCTCTTGCCTGTCAATTAACGAATAACAATACTAACTTATTCCCAGCCCTCGGATCAACTCCGGGGGCTTTTTTTCTGTGAAAAAATAATCAACTGATCTTTTTCTCAAGTGAGGGATAAGTACGCCATTTCTTACGTGGCTTGTCTACCACATGTCTGCCACATAGGGCATAACAGGTCAAAGTGATGGTAAAGTATCACTTTTTATATATGCCTTTATATACACCCCATATCCAAGACACGTGGGAGGATTCAAAAAAAGTTTGACTTTGGATTTTTGATGGTGTAACTTTGATATGTGCAAAATCATGAGACATGAAAAATTTTATTGTTGTTGCAATAGTATTTCTTTCCTGCATTTCGGTTTCCTCCCAGGAAAAACGTCTGGCCCTTGTGATTGGGAATGGTAATTATGCAAGGAGTGCACTTGCAAATCCAGTAAATGATGCAAAAACAATCGAAGAGGCACTTAAAGGGATCGGATTTGAAGTGATGCAATTTGAGAATCTGGATCAAAAAGAGATGGCCCGGGTGATTGATGACTTCGGAAACAGATTAAGAAAATATGATGTCGGATTGTTTTTCTATGCCGGGCATGGATTGCAGTCACAAGGTTTTAATTATTTGCAACCGGTTGATGCAAGATTGTTTTCCGAATCTGACGTGGAATATAACTGTATCAGAGCTGACAGGGTCTTAGGAAAGATGGAAGATGCGAAAAATAAAATTAATATTGTAATACTCGACGCCTGCCGTGATAATCCCTTTGAAAGAAGCTGGACAAGAACTGCAAAAGGACGTGGCCTGGCTACAATGACAGCACCTGTTGGCTCTGTAATTGCATTTGCAACCTCTCCGGGAAGTACTGCTTCTGACGGAACCGGGAAAAATGGATTGTATACCTCGGGATTGCTGACATATATAAATGAACCAGGAATAACGGCGATTCAGATGTTTCAAAAAGTGACAGCATACGTTTTTAAAAAATCCAGCAACCAGCAATTACCCTGGGTTTCGACATCACTAACTGGTGATTTTTATCTTGTCCCCGGTTCTGCTACAGCTAATACCGAAGCCCTTAACAGACCGGAGGAGGCTGATAATGCAACAAATATTGAAAAATCTGTTGTCGTATTACCATTTAAAAACCTTACCGGAAATACGGACAAGGATTATCTTGTCCAGGGACAGAGCGAAGCTTTGAGAATGGAATTAAGTTCAATAAGCCAGGTAAAGCAGCAGCTTCGTGTCCTTGGCGGGACAAGTGGATCATCCATCGCAAAGTCTTCCCAACCCATAACTGAATTAGCTATCGGGTATAACTTTGATTACATTATTGAAGGTTCAGTTTTTAACGTCGGCGACTCAGTTAACCTGCAGCTGAGTCTGATCGAGGTATTGCCAGATGAAAAGCTTTTATGGACCAATAAATTTAAGAGTGATATCGCTAATTCAGAAAAACTGTACAATAACCTGGCAGGTCAGATCGCTGGTAAAATTGGCATAGGCCTCACAACTGAAAATATTGCTGAGCTTCCGGCACCCCGGAAAATCAATCCGGAAACCTATGCGACCTATCTGAGAGCAAAGTATAATATAAATACTTATACCCCGGAAGGGCTAAAAAAAGGCATAGAATATTTACACCAGGTCCTGAGGGCAGACCCCGGGGATCCTTATGCTTATGCTGCACTAAGTATAGGATATATTGAGATTGCTCATGGACCCCTTGATTCCGGAGATGCAATTGAAAAAGCTAAAGCTGCTGCAATGCAGGCTATAAAGCTGGATACCACAATGGCAGAGGTTTACACGGCTCTTGGTCTCGTCGCACAATACTATGATTGGAAATTCGACCTTGCTGAGAAATACTTTAAGAAAGCGCTTGCATTGAATCCAAACTCCGCTGATACCCATTATCATTATTCATGGGGACTTTTCTGGTTAGATAGGCTGGATGAAGCGATTGCTGAACATAAGCTTGCCCAGAAGTATGATCCGTTTAATCCAGGGAATACTGCATGGTTAGGACTTTTGTACTTATCCAAGGGGAGATATGATGATGCTTTAAATGAATGTCAGAAGGCTTTTGAGATACAGAAGGATTATCCCGTTTGTTATTTTGTCATTGGATATGTCTATCTTGCTCAGGGAAAGCCAGATGAAGCTATTGCAATATTTAAGAAGCTTGCTGAATTAGATCCGGAATGGATATCTGCGCTTGGAAATGCTTACGCTGCTACAGGACATCCGGAAGAAACCCATAAGATAATTGCAGAAATATTGAAAGGGGATATAACCCCATTTCAGGCTAATGGTTTGGCAGAACTATATGGTGCATTAGGAGATAAAGAAAATGCTATTAAATGGCTCGATCACCGTCCATATCATCCGTGGATACCTTACACTGCAAAGGGTTTAAAAAACTTATTGAGTGGCGATCCTCGCTATGAAGCATTATGCAAAAGAATAAATCCACCAGAGCAGTAAAAGATTGGTTCTTCGAAAAAGAATAATGGGGTAACATAAAAATACCACCTTGTTTAACACTGACCATAGATCCATAAAACTTATTCTTTAAACCATCCCTGTTGAAAAGTCCCATTACTTGACTTTATTATCAGGATGATGTAACTTAGCCTTATATTACCGAAAGATACCTCGTGGCTCAGAAAACCAACAGCTTCGAAAAGTTCTGGAAGGAACTGAAGCGGCGTAAAGTTGTTCATGTAATAACAGTCTATGCCGCAATCGCTTTTGTAATTCTTCAGGTTATTAACATGGTTGTCCGGCCATTACGGTTACCTGATTGGACTGAAGCATTTGTGATTGTTCTGCTATGTATAGGATTTGTCATTTCTGTTTTTGTTTCATGGATTTACGATATAACACCAGCAGGTGTCAGGAAAACAAAACCAGTCAGTGCAGTAAAACATAAGGATCAAACAGCCACGGCAAATCCAGGCGGATGGAAGATTGCTGCATATGTAAGCGGCGTCATAATCATAGCATTGGTGACCTATAATTTAATAAGCAGAAAAACCCTTAATGCTGACATTTTAAAACTTGAGAAGTCAATTGCTGTATTGCCTTTTAGAAATGATAGTCAGGATACAACAAATCAGTATTTTATAAATGGTCTTATGGAGAAGATTACGACTAATCTTCAAACGGTTAAATCATTGCGTGTTCTTTCCCGTACTTCTGTTGAACAATATAGAAATAGCATCAAATCTATTCCTGAGATTGCAAAAGAGCTTAATGTTAATTATATACTTGAAGGAAGCGGACAAAAGTATGGAAATTCATTCAGTGTCACTGTACAGCTTATTAAAGCCAGGGGTAAAGAAACTCACCTTTGGGCAAAACCATACGATCAGGAAATTAAAGAAGTAAATGATTATATCAGGATTCAAAGAAATATTGCCCAGTCAATTGTATCTGAACTAAAAACGGTTATTTCTCCTGAAGAAATGCAGATCATTGATAAAACACCAACCATAAACATTAAAGCGTTTGATTCTTACCAGAAAGCCAGGGAAGAACATCAGAAGTATTGGTCAGATAAGAATAATAGGGAAGCTCTTGAAAGGGCCGAAGCATTTTATCGACTGGCTTTGGACTTCGACTCTGCTTATGCCCAGGCTTATTCAGGATTAGCTGGAGTTTATTGGGATAAACAATATTGGAGAACTTTTTTCACCAGAAATTTCCTTGATTCCGTTCTTATTTTTGCGGATGTTGCTCTGTCTTATGATGATCAACTAGCAGAAGCATATTTGATAAAAGGGAGTTATTATAGCGCAAAAGGCATGACAGAACAAGCTGAGGAAGAATTTAACAATGCTATTAAATACAATCCAAATGACTGGATGCCCTATTATTCTAAGTCAGGTTTACATGGTTATGATGATCTTGTAAAAGTTCTTGATAATGCACATAAAGCACTATCACTTTATCATGGTGAACAATTACCTGAAATTTTAAGAAGGATGTTTATGGCATTGAAAAATGCGGGGTTTCCAGATAAAAGTAAATACTATGCAGAGCAAATTCTAAAGCTGACGGATGATACGGCTACGTATTATTTTTCTCTTGGTATGTTGGAAGGAGAGGCAGGTAATTATAAAAATCAGTTTAAATATTTAAACAAAGTATACAAAATAGATTCAACCTATAATTTTTATGGCGGAACCGGTAATATCCTATTTTCTTTGGGAGAATGTTTGATGTATGATGGACAACATGATGAATCATTAAAATACTTTAAGATGCATCTTGAAAGAATAAAACATATTGAAACGGTTGACCTCTGGAATACTCATCGCATTGGATATGAATATTGGATGAATGGTTTCAGGAAAGAGGGAGAGGAATATTTCAGAAAGCAGATAGAGTATAGCACCAATGAAAACAAGCTGGGACGTTTCAGATCAGCACAACTTTTCACATATTACGATCTTGCAGGTGTTTATGCATTTCTGGGAGATAAAGATAAAGCTTTTGAAAATCTCAGAATTTTCAGTCAAACAGAAAAAATAAATAAAGGGATATTATCATTATTAAACAAAGATCCATTGTTTAATAGTATAAAGAATGAACCAGAATTTCAAAAGATCCTGCAGAACATGGAAGCTAAAAATCAGGCTGAGCATGAGAGGGTAAGGAAATGGCTTGAGGAGCAGGGGATGCTTTAGAAGAGGACTAAGAGACTAAGAGACGGAGAGATGAAGATGACGAAGGGCCAGAGGGACACAGGGACGGAGAATGGGAGAAGGATATGAATAACCTCCGGTGCCAACCGGAGGACTGAAACTACCCCCCTGTTATCAGCTCCGAAGGTGCTGAATGTAAAGCCCCTGTAATGTTTAGGATCATTTGTTTATCCCTGCCCCCGGTTGCACCGGGATTATTAATATTCAGCCACTAACGCGGTTGTTCTGTTAATCCCGTTCCGGGATTTAAATGATTCCGGTTTATTTGACTTGCATCTCATTCTTTCCTAACTTTAGCATATTTAATATCCCTTCACGTGCCAATCTGGTCAATAGAAATAAAAGAGCTTGAGAAACTTTATGAATCCTTCAAAGGTCAGTTACCTGATCTGGAGAAGGAACTGGGACGGTTGATTAAAGCTGATGATGAGAACATGATACTCTTGTATTCAAGAAGATGTCTGGAAGTAATCATTACGGATCTTTGTGAATGTGAACTTAAAAGACCACGAAAGACTGAACCGCTCAAAGGGATCATTGATAAGCTGCATAAGGAAGAAAAAGTTCCATCCCATATAATAACATCTATGTATGGTCTGAATGAGCTGTCAACCTACGGAGCACATCCTAAAGACTTTGATCCTGAACAGGTAAAACCAGTTCTTAATAATCTTGCCATAATTATCAAATGGTACCTGAGATATAAGGAGCCGGGAAAAGGAAAAACGGCAAAATCGGTTGAAGAGATCATACAGGACAATAAAGTCGCTGGGGATGCAAAAAAGAATACAACAATTCCAACAAAAAATCTGATAGTTGTGGTTCCAGGATTAATTCTGGTTATTGCGATTGTAGTTGCTTTTTTACTCATAACAAATATCATTGGTGGCAGAAAACTCTCAAAAGGACATGAAAAATCAATTGCAGTACTCCCTTTTAAGCTGCTTAGTGATGAGCCTGATCAGCAATATCTGGCTGATGGAATGATGGATGCAATTACGCTTCATCTTTCTAAAATTAAGGATCTGCATGTAATGTCCAGAACATCCGTTGAACAATACCGGGGAACTACCAAAACGACTCGTACTATCGGACAAGAACTTGATGTTGCGTATTTACTTGAAGGCAGTTTTCAGAAGTATGGTGATGACACAAAATTGATTGTGCAGCTGATTAAAGCAAGTGAGGAGAGTCATGCATGGGCAAATGAATATCAAAATAAGTGGAGTGATGTTTTTACATTACAGAGCGATGTTGCAAAGGAAATTGCCAGTGAATTAAATGCTGTTATCTCTCCACAGGAAAAACAGCTTATAGAAAAAACACCAACCACAAATCTTACAGCATACGATTTTTTTCAAAGAGGAAGAGAGGAACACATGGAATACATGTCAGGTAGCTCCAGGGAGGCCCTGGAAAGTGCAGAAGATCTCTATCATAAAGCATTGGAATATGATTCTAAATTTGCGCAGGCATATACGGGATTAGCAATAGCGTACTGGAACAAGCATTATTGGAGCGATTACTTTTCGGAAAATTTTCTGGATTCTGCTTTGATCCTGGCAGATATTGCCCTTACTTATGACAATCAATTATCAGAAGCATATAGTATAAAAGGAGTTTGTTATTACCAGATTGGTAAATATGACAAGGCTTTCGAAGAGCTTGATAAAGCCCTGAAATTCAATCCAAATGATTGGATGGCTTACTTTTTCAATGGAAATCTATATTCGAACATTGACCTTGTTAAGTCAATTGATAATTATAACAAAGCTATTTCCCTCAATCGCGGAACAACATTACCAGCGATGTTACAAAGAATTAGCTGGATTTATAATAGTGCCGGTTTTATAGAAGAATTTGAAAATTGTAATCAGGAAGCACTTGAATTGAATGGCGATTCAGCATCATATTTTAGTGCTTTATCCGGCGCTGCGAACCATCGGGGCAATTACAAAAAAGCTATTGAATATGCAGCAAAAGCATATGCACTAAATCAGGATCGAACTTATGATCTTTGGCTAATGGGATATAACAACATGATGCTTGGTCAATATGATGAATCAATGAAATATTACAAAAAATATGTAGAAAAGCAAAAAGACCTCTCATATTTTTCTTTAAATGGTACACACCGCATTGGTTTTGTTTATTGGGAAAATGGATACAAGCAAGAAGCAGAATCATATTTTGATATGCAAATTAAATATAGCAACGAGGAGATTAAATTGGAACGGGGAAGTGCATTAACATTTTTTCAATATTATGATCTTGCCGGTATATATGCATTCAGGGGAGAGAGGGAAAAAGCATACGAGAATCTCAGAATATTTAATCAAAGGCAATGGATGCCCTTAAATCTTGTAAGACTCATTAAAGATGATCCATTATTCAATAGCATAAGGAATGAACCTGAATTTCAGCAGATTGTCAGGGATGTTGAAGTCAAATATCAGGCAGAGCATGAAAGAGTAAGAAAATGGCTAGAAGAGCATGGGATGCTATAAATTTAACCTCGAAACCGCGAAAAAGGCTGTTGCAAATTATAAGAGGACCGGAATTTTCATTTGTGGGGCGTGACAGATTCGAACTGTCGACCTCTTGCCTGTCAAGCAAGCGTTCTGAACCAACTGAACTAACGTCCCTTATTTCAGCAAAAATAATATTTTAATTTCTATCTGTTACTATCCGCTATTTAATCTTACCTTCGATAATCAGAACAAAAACCGCTAAAAGATTAATTATGACATCGCACGAAATTGATTACAGGATTATCGGAGATGATATCCAGTTTGTTGAGATTGAACTCGATCCCGGGGAGACTGTTATCGCAGAAGCCGGCACTATGGTCTATATGGAACAGGGCATAAGCTTCGATGTAAAAATGGGCGATGGTTCATCACCAAATAAAGGTGTCCTTGGAAGTCTGCTCTCTGCCGGCTCAAGACTGATCACGGGCGAATCATTGTTTTTGACCCATTTCACCAACAAGGGACAAACAAAAAGCAGAGTTGCTTTTGCAGCTCCTTATCCCGGTACTATTTTACCTGTCGACTTAAGACAGGTAAGAAACAATCTGGTCGTACAGAAAGACGGATTTCTTTGCGCAGCATTCGGCACTAAGCTTTCCATTACCCTTAACCGTAAAATAGGATCAGGCCTGCTTGGAGGAGAAGGATTCATCCTCCAGAAACTCGAAGGTGACGGTAAAGCTTTTATCCATGCAGGCGGCACTGTTATAGAGCGGCAGTTGAATAATGACATGCTTCGCATCGATACCGGATGTGTTGTTGCTTATGAACCGGTGCTGGATTTTGATATTGAAACGACCGGAAGCCTTAAATCGATGGTCTTCGGGGGTGAAGGCCTGTTCCTTGCAACAATACGGGGAACCGGGAAAGTGTGGTTGCAATCAATGCCGATACGTAAGCTGATAAGAGCATTAGCCCCGTTTGGCAGGAACAGGGGTAAAGAAGCCGGTTCAATACTGGGAAAATTCCTGGAAGGATAGAGATCAGGAGAAATCAAATCCTGAAATATAAGCCGGAGCATCGTAGAAATATTCCTTTTCCTTTTCTGAAAGATTCAGGAACCTGGCATAGACCAGCCCGGGCTTGGCATTAAGCATGCGGTTCAATGCACCCATTTTGACACCTGACCTGAGTTTGTCGTACAATTCACTGCGGTCATCAAGCCAGGTAAGACCGGTGAAATAGCCTTCCAGGGCACAAACTGATTCAAAGAGGACTGCAAGCAGATCTTCCTTTCCTTTCCTGCAGTAAATAGCATCAAATACCAGGTGGCGGAATTCGTCGGGATGAAATAACCTTTTAAAGTAAGGAGCCCTCGGAAGCACTTTCATGTAAATCCAGCCCCAGATCCCTGGCATATCATATATTTTATAGGAAGAAGGGAGCGCACTGACTCCTGCAATGATCTCCCCTCCCTCTTTCAGAACATAATATTTATCTCCATAGAAAGCATAATCGGTACTGAAGAATGAATGACCGAGGTAGTATTCAAGGAGGAGTGATTCCATTTTCTTTTTTTCGTCCGGTGTGCTGATTTTCGAAACTCTGCCGTCGGGTTTAGGCGAAAACCTGCTGAAAGCCACTGTCAGAAAAGATCTTATATATTCATATCCTGCCTGGTGGACCAGATTCTTTGACCGTTCATTCATGCTTTCAATAAAAGCATACATAATATGCTTATCATTTTCATTTACCTGCTTGAAATCGAGCAAATGCGGCTTACTGAAAATTTCAAGGGTTTTCTGTTTGAATGTATCATCCTTTTCAGGTTTGATAAAATCCCTTGCCTTCTTTTTCCAGGAGATATCTGACTGGTAAACCGAATGAAAAGCAAGATATCTCAAATGAGATGAGGGATACCTGAGTTTCCCCTGACCTGTTATCCTGTAACACGATCCGACTGTTCCTGTTATCTTGTTTTTCCTGTAAAGCGATACAAATCTGATCTGATCCTTGTATGCACCTATCCTCGAAGGGATATTCCGGAGCTGAAATCTCAATCCCCCTTCGGAACCCTGAACCGCATGATTGAGAATTTCCAGCATACCCTCAGTTGCATAATCAGTAACTTTTACTTCAAGTTCCTTGTGTTTGAATATACTTCGCTCAAACATATATTTCCGGATATGACTTTTTTTACTTGTTATCGAGTGAACCGAATACCCTCTTTAATAATGGAGTGACTCTTGCTGTAACTTCCTTCCTGATCTTCATCTCCTCAATTTCGACCTTTGAAAACACTCCGTTGAGAGCTTTGGTTGTAAGAAAGTCATCCAGATCAGTGTTAACCGGCTTCAGTCCGGCGAGCTTTCCGGCAACAGAGTTTGCAACAGAATTCCATTTACCTGTAAGCGCGATCCACGAATCTTTTGTGGAAATATTTCCAATAATTTCTTTTTCAGTCGAATTTGTGATCTTTGGTTTGTATAATGAATACAGGTCATTATATGTTGTAGCCCGCAGGTAAGAGGTTGCTGCATTATCAGCACCTTTCAGGATATTGAATGCATCTTTTATTGTCATCTGCGAAATGCTGTTGACAAAGATTGGGGCAACCTCTCTGGCGGCATCCTCGGCAGCCCTGTTTATCCTGAGTATTACGTCCTCAACAAGCTGATCTCCGCCAGGGATCCTTGAGATATTATCTATTATCATCTTTGCTTCATCAGGCAGCAGGATTTTAACTGCTGCATCGCCGTAATATCCGTTTTCCATTGACAATTTTTCAGCAGAAGTTTTGGCGCCAAGGGCCAGGGCTTCCTTTAATCCGCTGATGACCTCGTCTTCTGTGAGCACAGCGCTTACAGGTGTCTGAAGGACGTTAAGCAATTCGGCGCATCCCGAAAAAACAGCAAGTGAAAATATCAATAGAATGTATCTGACTTTCATAATTCAGGCATTTAAAATTTACTGCAAGATACAAATAACAGCGAAAGTCAGAAAATTGTATGAAACAGCGCTTCGGCAACTGCCAGATCTTCAGGGTTGGTAATTTTTATATTCTCTCTGTTCCCTTCTACAAGGTGTATATTTTCACCCGTCCTTTCAAGGAGTGTGGCATCATCAGTAAAATCAGCATTGTAATCCTGCAGATAAGCTTTCCTGATCAGCTTTGCATAAAACACCTGGGGTGTTTGTATGATCCTTAAAAACTGCCTGTTCACAGGTTTGTTTCCCTGTTCGCTGATCATTCTCAGGGAATCAGAAGGACTGATAACAGGAATTGCATTACCGAATTTTTCAGCATCTGCAAAACATCTTGAAATGGTATCGTTGGTCACAAGCGGCCGTACACCGTCGTGGATAGCCACAAGGCTTTCATCTTCCACAAGATGAAGCCCGTTCTTAACAGAATAGAACCGGGAAGAGCCCCCTGCGACAACAGCATGCTGAATTTGAAATGAATATTTTTCCCGGAGCTCTTCCCAGAATTCCAGCTGGTCTTCAGGAAGAACTGTTATAATCCTGATTGATTTATCGAATTGCAGGAATCTTTCAATTGAATGCATCAAAACAGGCTTTCCGGCCAGTTCAAGGAACTGTTTGGGAATACTTTTCCCCATCCTCCGTCCTGAACCGCCTGCTGCAATCACTGCATAACGATTCATAAATATGATTTTTTACTCCTGATGGCTCACCCTCAACTCCTTTTATGGTCCGCCCCTCTGCCCCCAAAAGGGGGGGTTGAAACCCATTGCTTTTAAAGCCCCCTTCAGGGGGTTGGGGGCTAGCTCCTCCCTGGGGGGATTACTCCTTAGTATACAGGAACCGCTTTATACTTCTCTTAGGTGTTTTCGCAAACTCTTCGGTGTGAATTCTGAATTTGCTTACCGACATAAAATCAGGTACCCGTTCATTTACTCTTTTTCTTGACTCGTCAAGGATGGCCGAGAGTTGTTCCTCGGAAATGTTGTCCTTCTTAATTGCATCATAATCAGGATTGATTAGTCCAATAAGCTTATTGTCTTCTGATATGACTACCGATTCGGCGATATAATCCATGTTATTGATGACTGCTTCTATTTCTTCGGGGAATATGTTTTTGCCTGACGGACCAAGCAGCATGCTCTTGCTTCTTCCCTTAATGAAAATATTGCCTTCTTTGTCCATTATTCCCAGATCTCCGGTATGCATCCAGCCCTTTTCATCTATTAACTCCCTGGTAGCTTTTTCATTCTTATAGTATCCCAGCAGAACATTTTCACCTCTGAGAATTATTTCTCCGATCTGTTTCAGCGGATCGGAGGAATCAATTGTCACTTCAAGCGAATCAACCGGCCTTCCTGAAGCACCAAGCTTTGTTGTATCCCACGAAGCATAGCTTATGAGAGGACCGCATTCCGTCATCCCGTATCCGACAGAGAATTTAAATCCTATCTTTCTGAAGAATCTCTCAGCCTCCGGATTAAATGCTGCACCTCCAATAACTAAATCACCTTAAACCTCCCGCCAAATGTTTCAGTCAGTTTTGCATTGATTTTTTTATGAAGAATTTTGTTTATCCCGGGTATTGCCAGCAGTATTTTCATATGGGGCTTGCTTATCACAGGCAACAACTGCTTCTTGAATATCTTTTCAATAACCAAAGGAACCGAAAGAATAAGCGTCGGCTTTATTTCTTTAAATGCCTGTACAATGATTTGCGGGGATGGTGTTTTTGAAAGAATTGTAATGTGGCATCCGAAGGTAAACGGGAAGAGAAATTCAAATGCACATCCGAATGTATGGGCAAGCGGAAGGAAAGAGACCAGGGGATCGCCGGGTTTCAACGGCATATTATGCTGAGCATACCTGACATTGGCTGCAAGGCTGTTGTGTGATATCATGACACCTTTTGAAAAACCGGTTGTTCCTCCTGTATAGCTTATAACTGCCAGTTTATCATTTGAAATATCCGAGAATTTAATGTCTTCAGGTTTAAGAACCGGGTATGCTTTCTGATATTTTTCATCAAGTGCAAGATATTTCCTTTTAAGATCGGAATTTTTTGCAGTGATCATCGAAAAATCATCAAGAGAAATTACTCCGTTTATCAAGGGAATCTTAGCAATATCGAGTGTTTCATAAATCTTATCATCTGCAAAAAGAAGTGTTGCATCAGAATGGTTTGTAAGTTTGTCAGATCTTCGGTTTTGAAATCGGGGAGAATAGGAACAATTACTGCACCATAGGTCACAGTGGCAAGGTAAACGACACACCAGTTAGCTGAGTTTCGTCCGACAAGAGCAATTTTTTCTCCCTCTTTGATGCCAGCATCTTTGAAGAAGATGTGCAATTTCAGAATCTTTTCTGCAATCTCCTTGTAAGATAATCCTTTTTCCTTGTAATTCGACAAAGCTTCAATTTCCCAGTTTTGTCTGATACTTTGTTCAATATAACTGATAAGTCGCTCCTTGATCATAGTTTGAGGTTTTTAATTTAGGATAAAGGAAAGATATGAATAATAATGTCAAATAATCAAATTTCACTAGATAAAGTACATCAGAAGAACAGCTATAACCGACAACAGGTTTACAACTGTGAAAAAGTAATTATACCCTTCCCTCTTTTTACTGAAATAGCCTAATTTCCTGGCAAAAATCCCGATTGTCGGTGCAAACAGAACAATAAGAAATGCAAAAAATTCTATCCCGTAAAACACTTTGTCCAATCCCCCTTTCACAAGAGCTGAGAGGTAAACAATTATGCATAAAACCAGCACGTAAAACAGGTAACTGAGCTTCAGAACCAGTGTTGAAAAAAGCCTGCGTTTATGCAGCTGATGCGGTTTAAGATAAGCATATGCAACCGAGAAGATTATTACAATAAAGATTATCCCCAGAATATGATTCAGAATCTCATTGAAATTTGCCATATCTGCCGGTATTAATTTTCGTATCATGATTCTTTTAACGACCAGATTAATGAACTGGCACCAAGCACTGCTGCATTCCGGGTACTAAGCTCTGATGGCAGTAGTTTTACTTTCCCCTTGTAAATGTGAAGAAGATTCTCTTCCATGGACTCCCTGGCCGGCTCAAAGATCAGCTCTTTTGCCAGGGCAAGGCCGCCAAAAAGAAATATGGCCTCGGGATTTGTATGAGCCACCACATCGGCAAGCTTGAATCCTAGCATCCTTCCTGTATGCAGAAAAGCTCTTTTAGCTAAATGATCGCCGCGTTTTGCAGCCTCATGAATCAGTTCAGCGTCAAGCTCATCAAAACTGTATTTCCGTAACTCGCTGGGTTCAATGCTGTCGGCCATTATTTTGAGAAGTGTCCTCTTCAGACCGGTAGCTGAAACATATGTTTCGAGACAGCCTTTTTTACCGCAATCACATTCACGGCTCGAAGGATCAACACTGACAGAGGTGTGTCCCAGCTCCCCCGCAAAGCCATCATGTCCGTACAACAATTTGCCATTGACGACAAAACCGCTGCCCAGACCAGTCCCAAGTGTTATTACGACGAAATTCCTCATACCTTTGGCGCCTCCATAAACCATCTCTCCAACAGCGGCGGCATTTGCATCATTAGTAACAACTACTGGCAGATTCGTATGCCGCCTGAAAAGATCCGCCAGAGGGATTATTCCCTTCCAGGGGAGATTGGCTGAATATTCTATTGTACCTTTGTTAATATTGCCCATAGGGGCTCCAATGCCGAAGCCAATTATCTCAATATCACCTTGAATCTTCTGCCTGGTCACCATGATCTTTTCATACAGTGCCGCCACATAAACTGCAGCCTCGTCATAATGTGAGGTCTTTAACCTGTCTTCGGCAAGAATATTGCCTTCACGGTCAACAAAGCCAAAAACTGTATTTGTTCCACCGATGTCGATCCCCACTACTAATTGCTTGTTTGCCATATATCTGCTTTTATTTTTTACTCCGGTATTTACTCATTAACAGGCATCACACTTACTCAATTAATAACACTGACGGTCGGATCATACAAATTTCAGCAAACCAAAATATTCAGGACGGTGATAATCCGGATTCTCCGTACCGATGGGACTCCATGTTAAATAATGAGGTACAGTAAGTTTATCGCCGCATTTGTAAAAATTAGCCCTGAATGTTTTTCCCGTCAGATTTTTTATTTCATGCCGGGAAAAAACAATTAAAGGGATTGCTATGGTGATGGTCCAGAAAAATCTACCCTTTTTTTCGCTGACGGTTTTGTGTCCGGCCGATGTCTTCCGTCGGATCTTTGAGATTACCTCAGGATCAGCCCGTTTTCTGTCATTCCTCCCTGTACCGGCTCCCATCAGGCATGTACCGATCGCGTTGAACTCGAGGTTGTAATAAATCCGGTCATCCGATGGAGAAACGAAAAACTCTACACATGAATCTTCATATACCTCCTGGTTAGTTTCTGTCTTTTCAGCTTTGAACCATTGCTCTGTCACTTCGAACTTCAGAAGTATTTCATTATCGGTATAAGCCATCGTAAAATTCACATCCGGCTTATAATCAAAGCCTTTCCAGTTTACTTCTCCGACAGGATTTCTGACATTCAGACTGTCAAGCCTTTCTGAAATATCATCCAGTCCGGGGTATTTTGTTCCGAAATCAAGCTTTGTAACTTCTAAAGTCTTCACCGGCCGGTTAGTTATACATCAGGGAAAACGAACCAAATTTAGAACTAAATCTCTTCCAGGCAAGCAGTTTAGCAAATGAATAGTGTTATGAAAGCTCGTTTAGTATAAGAGCAGCTGCCCCGAGAACAGCTCCATTGCTTTCTGAAATGCCCGAAGGAAGAATTTTAACAGTATTCCTGAACAGGATATAGTTATGCTTTTTAAGATACTCCCTTACCGGTTTAAACAGCATTTCTCCAGCCTGCGCAAGTCCGCCAAATAAGAATATAGCTTCCGGACTGGTAAATACTATCGAATTGATTATTCCGAATCCAAGTTTTTCAGCAGTGTATTCCATAGCTTTGACAGCAATCGGGTCTCCTTTTGCTGCTGCCTCAGCTATTGCCTTTGATGTAAGCTTTGATGGCGGTATATCCCTCAAAATACTGTCATCCCTCATTTCGCTGATCATGAGCGAAACCGTCTTCACGAGGCCTGATGCAGAAGCATAGGTTTCAAGACAGCCTTTTCGCCCGCAACCGCAGACCCTTCCTCCCGGAACAACTATCATGTGCCCGACTTCTCCTGCAAAACCGGTATGTCCGTAAACCATTTTTCCGTCAACAACTATCCCGCTGCCAAGTCCCGTACCAAGTGTCAGGATAATAAAATCCTTCATATTCTTTGCTCCGCCGAAAACCATTTCTCCCATTGCAGCAGCATTTGCGTCATTTGTAACAGCAACCGGAACTTTGAGTTCTTTTTTTACGAGATCCCCAAGCGGGACAATGCCTTTCCATGCAAGATTTGGTGCATGTTCAATCGTTCCCCTGTGGTAATTTGCATCCGGGGCACCGATTCCAACACCGTCCAGCTTATAATCCTTTTTGCCCGACATCAGTTTCTTAATTCCTGTACCCAATGCTTTCACAAAATCACCGGCTACAGGGTAATCTGTTGTCTTGAGATGACCCTCAGCCAATACTTTGCCTGATTTGTCAACAATACCAAATACGGTGTTCGTTCCACCGATATCAACACCTGCTACAACATTTTTCATTTTTATAAATTTTTAATTATTAATGCAATATTACTGATCGCCCGGATTTGCAAGGGCAGATTTTTTTATATCTGAAATATATTGGTTTTAAATCAATTTATGAATTATCTGCCCGATGTTTTTATTTTTTGCAGCCCTGGCTCTTTAAAATTCCTGAGCACCAGTTCCCATGGCCGTTCCCAATCCCAGTTCTCCAATATTTCAATTTCTTCCGGATAATATGATACCGGTTCCGGCTGAAGGCGGATATCAAAATCTCCGGTAGTCCATTTCCCGTCATTATTGAGGTCAAATATTGCCCGTACCCTGTATTTGCCCTTTTCAAGAAGAGGAAATTCCAGTTTAATAGTGTCCTTAAGATAAATCTGCTTTACCAGTTTCTCCTGATTATCCAGGAGTTGAATGATCTTACCTCCGTAATGGCCTTTAATATCCAGTATCAGTTTGCCGAATGATTCCGGAGTCCGGACAGAAAATCTGATGCCTGTTGAATCGGAACAATCGCCATAGATACTCCTGAACGCTGCAGAATCAGTAATAAACAGATAGTTATGGCCTGGTTTAAGATCAGTATTCAGATAGTAACGGCAGGTGTTACCCGTGTCTTTGATAATTGAAAATGGCTGTCTGGTTTTTTCTTCTTTTTGAAGTTCAAAAAAAGTAATCTTTGAAGTATCTGGCTGTAAGAAGGGTGCCGGCGCAGTTAAAATGATCCGTAAGTCGGGCCTGACCTGGCTCGAAATACCTGTGCCGACGTTGTATGGAGCCCGTCTTGCTGCTCTTCCTCTGGGTGCTCTGGGAGCCAGATATCTCATTTGAATTGTATCAGCCTTCAGGCTGGTAATTCCAAGTGTATCGGTGAAAGGAAATTTCACAATGGTTTCAATCTGCTGACGGTTGTAGATTGCACTGTCAGTAAGCCATACCGTTATCGTATCGAGGAATCTGCTCTTTTCGATATAATATTTTTCAGGTTCAACTCCGGGAATTGAAAAATCAAATTTTAAAGTGTCGGGGGGAAGCGACAGTGTATAGGTCAGCTGGTAGGACTGCTTTCTTGCTGAGGATGTAAGGTAATGCAATTTCTTTTCAGCCTGGAACATGATCATCGGATATTCTCCAACGACCGGAGGTTTGAAGGGAGTTTTTCCATCAACTGGTTTTTGGATAACAACTTCAGCTGAGTCTTTTTTCACAGGAAGATAATTTTTTTCGGGCGTGACCTGAACAGGTTCCTCATAAAAAGCAAACATTTCATCCCTGCTGTTGTAATTCTTGCTGTTGTCAGCATCGACAAGGGCATAGAGACGATAGATGCCCGGATGGACATTATCTATGCGGAATTCTCCGTTATTCGAAGCCCGTGTAATATAGTCAGGCAGATGTTTTACCACCGATGAATCTGTCAGCTGTTTGTAGAGAAGCACCAGTGTATTTTCAGGGGGATCAAGGTCCCGGGCAGAATAGACATTCCCGGTCACTGACAGGGAGTCGATGAAGGGACCTGTTGAAAATACAAACTGATAATTGTTTATGGTGTTGCCTTCATTGAGATCCCTTATAGCATCCTGAAAGTAAAAAGTATAAGTCGTACTGTCTCTGAGCAGATCTTCGTATTCGATATGGATACTCTTGCCTCTGATAAAAACATCCGGTCTTCTTTTCATAGGCGGAGATACCATAAATTTCTCGCTAATCTTATCCAGTACCACATACTCATCGAAAGTAATTACGATTTCATTATTGTTGAAATCAGTTGCCCCGTTTTCGGGAACGCTTTTTAAAACTACAGGTATTTCCTTGTCCTTTGGCCCGCCTGCTGGTGCGCTGATTTTCGCACATCCGGATACCATGATATAAACCGCTACTGAACAAATGAGGTATCGGACAAAGTTCTGTTTCATTAAAATTCCGGCATTTCCGGTTACAAACTTACATTTTTTAAACACTTCTAAACGGCTAATTTTATAAA
>CAWHGX010000039.1:0-20539 GCA_963828775.1 uncultured Bacteroidales bacterium
AGAATTCACAGCAGCCAAGATCTCCGATCCCATAACCATATACGGAGTATCCCATTTTCATCTGGGCGCTGACTTTGTTGCCCTCGGTTACTGCGACATCGCGCATGTTATCGCCGAACCGGGCTACTTTCATGCTGCTTGCATCGTCGAATGCTGCTGCCGCCCTTGTCCAGACAGCTATCCGGTTGACAGTTTCAGTATCTTTGTAGTGCCCAACAACAACCTTCCGGTTTAGTCTCATCCTGGCTGTTATGAATCCATATTCGCGGTCGCCATGCGCCGACTGATTAAGGTTCATGAAGTTCATATCAATTGTCTCCCATGGTATGTCCCTGTTAAGCTGGGTGTGGAGATGCAGGAACGGTTTGTTTAGGATATTCAGTACCCTGATCCACATTTTTGCAGGCGAGAAGGTATGCATCCATGTTATCAGCCCGATACAATTCTTTCAATTATTTGCCGCGGAGCAGAGCTCAAAAATTGAATCGGGAGTAGTAAGCACCGGTTTGAAGATTACCCTGACAGGTATTTTCTGGTGAATTGTCAAGAGCTTCTGTGATGGCTTTTGAATCAGCGGCAACCTGAAGCAGGGTTTCAGGTCCGTACAGATGCTGACTTCCTGTGACGAACCAGACTTCCTTAATATTTAAATTTTCCATTATTATCTTTATCATTTTTTGAGTCTGTTGTTTGTTACCAGAAATAAATATAGAATGCAATACAAGCAGCCAATACTATGAGTGAAGTAATTACATCAAGTGTGCTCCAGCTATTACGTGTTTCTTTACGTTGTTCAGGACTTTGTGAAAAATAAGTTAATCCCTGTAATTGCTTTTCGTCGGCTTTCGGAGTAAAGAAGCTGATAACAACCATTAATAACATAGTGAATAAAAACAGACCTATACAGAATTGGAGCCAGTTGATATTCAATACAGTCCATATACCTGAACGAAGTGACGGAATCAAAAACCAGTTTTGCTGTGACATTATCATAGTGTGAACCCGGATCAAAAATCATCATACCGAGTCTTAAGAAACCAATCAGAGCGCCTATTAATAATCCCCACTGGCCAGCTTTTGGAGTAATCCTTTTGTTAAATACGCCGAGGACAAATACGGCAGCAATAGCTGGGGCAATAAGAGACTGGACTTTCTGCAGATATTCATAAAGCACCGAGCCAATACTTTTCATTATAGGTATCCAGACTAAACCTAATAATACAACTGTTATTGTTGCAATACGTCCAATCACAACAAGGCGATGTTCACTGGCACTGGGATGATACTGTTTATAGAAGTCAATTGTAAATAAAGTTGCTGATGAATTAAAGTGAGCTGCCAGTGAAGTCATCAGGGCAGCAATAAATCCAACTATAACGACACCTTTGACACCCATTGGCAATAAAGTGCCTACCAGGGTGCCATAAGCTTCATTGTTGTCGGTAAAGACAAGGACACCCTGAGTTCTTAAGGCAGCAGCGATCATGCCTGGTATTAAGAATATGAAAACTGGTAAAATTTTAGAGAAATCCTGCAAAAATTGTACCTCTTCGGGCTTGTGTTATATTCTTGGCAGCAAGTGCTCTTTGAACAATATGCTGGTCAGTACACCAGTACCAGAAGCCAATTATGGCAGCTCCAAAGAATACGCTTGTCCCAGGGAAATTCATCGTACCACTGTCATCGCTTTATCAGAATGGAACCAGGTGCATGTTGGTTGCACCATCAGCCTTGCATATTCCACAAGCTTCTCTGCCAGCCGTCGATCAATACCTCCGCCGCCAGCCTTTATCAGGCCGAGTACCAGGATTGTGAGTGCACCGAATAAGAAGAATAGGAGTCTGTATAACGAGATGGTCATAATACCTTTCATGCCACCTAAAACGGTAAATATTCCGGTCAGAAGCACAAGTCCGATTGCCCCGTACCAGAAATCAATACCAAGGACAGACTGAAGGAAAATACCGCCGGTAAAAGCAGTTACAGATACTTTTGTCAGAACATAGCTGATCAATGTGATAATTGAAAGCGTGGAACTCGTATCTCTGGTATACCGCAATTTCAGGAACTCCGGCATGGTAAAGACCCTGCTATGCTGATAAAAAGGGACAAATACCCAACCCAGTATAAGGATTGCCCATCCATGCATCTCCCAGTGGGCCATAGCCATTCCGCTCTCTGCCCCTGCGCTGGAAAGGCCCACGAGATGTTCTGAACCAATGTTTGCAGCAAATATTGCCGCTCCTACCGCAAGCCACGTCTCACTGCGGCCTGAAAGGAAATAATCACTTGTATCGTCCTTTTTGTGTTTTATTACCCACAGAACAATACCAACAAGACAAGAAAAGAACAGAACCAGGATAATCCAGTCTAATGTTGCCATAATTAGTGTTTTTAATTATTAATATCTGATTATTTGAATTTCAAAAGGTTCAGGATAAGGAAAAAAAGGTTTGTAATCCTCTCACCAAATTTATAAAAAATAATTAAATGTACCTTTTACACTTAAAAAATATTTTAGCCTGAGGTAAATATAGTATTTTCCCCCATGCTACCAGAAGGTGGTTCAGCTCCCCGCCCTCATAGCCTTGCTCCGCCGAAGCGGCTACGCGAAGGCGAAGAAGGGGGGTATATACACTTTTGCAAGCCCTCTTTAAGCGGTATGGGGGCGATTTCCATGAGTGAATTGCTACCCCACTCTTTCAGGGATGCCTGAATAAACTCAATGATCCTCTGATTTTCAGCTTTACCTGAGCCGGTTACCGGGAAAGGTTCACCGAATTTAAAATGGATTATTTTTCTGCTGTCAAGCGGTCCAAGTTCCTTAATGACTTTGCCCTGTCCCCAGAAATCAGTTTTAAGAGCGATGGGGACAACATTCACTCCGGCTTTCTTTGCCAGTTTTACTCCCAGCGAGTTAAATTCCTCAGGCTTAAATTCGACGCTACGGGTGCTCTGCGGGAAAATAACAACTGATATGCCTTTTGACAGCAGTTCCATGCCTTTTGTCATCACCACTTCAAAGTCTTTTCTGGGATCTGTTCTTCCCACAACTATAGGATCTCTCGATCTCATCACATGTCCGAAGAGCGGATGTTTTACAAGGCTCTCCTTAACAACAAATGTAACCTCGCGATGAGGTGCAATTAGTCCGGGGAGTACCATTGTCTCAAGAGTGCTCATATGATTGCCTATGAACACCACCGGACCGGGATCGCCGGAAATATTTTCCATTCCTGAAATACGGAAGACACCACCGGATCGTTCGACAAACCTGAAAATATATATGGATGAATCCGACCATGCTTTAGTATCATATTTTCCCCTGATGGCCTGTTTCCTTGTCTTCAGGACAACTCCGGCATACTTGACTGTAAAATATAATCTGTTGCAATGGATGATTTTATCCCAAAGGCTTTTTTCTCCCTTTTCCGGACTGTTATAAGTATATGAGTCGAAATAACCATGCTGCATTATGAGAATTATATCATATAGCGGATTTGTTCCCCTTACATTACATATCTCAGAAAAATAACATAAGCGCCTGCCTGTTTTCAAACTCTGAATTTGATCTATACAAATCTAATATTAAATTGTAAATTTATCCGGTTATCAAATGGCTAAAATGCTTTCAGGTCTGGTTTTATGAAGCTCTCTTTACTTGATGCAATAGTATTTCTTGTCCTGGTATTTGGGAATGTCGCTTTTGGTGCCACATTCTTCTTCAGAAACAAAACATCCGCGCAGTTTACTACCGGAGGAGGGAGAATTCCGGCCTGGGTGGTAGGAATGTCAATCTTCGCGACATTTGTAAGCAGCATTAGTTTTCTTGCCTTACCAGGGAAAGCATATGCAACAAACTGGAATGCATTTGTTTTCAGTCTCTCCATACCTTTTGCATCATTCGCTGCCGTCAAATTTTTCGTACCGCTGTACAGGGAAGTCGGAAATATTTCCGCTTATTATTATCTCGAACTGCGATTTGGAGCATGGGCGAGAATATACGCATCTCTCTGCTATATCCTGACACAACTGATGCGTACAGGTGCAATCCTTTTGCTTCTGGCGCTTCCTGTGAATGCCCTTTTCGGTTGGGATATAAAAACTGTGGTTATTGTTACCGGCCTTGCCGTAATTTTATATTCAATGCTTGGTGGCATTCAGGCCGTGATCTGGACCGACACCATACAGGGAATAATCCTTATTGCAGGAGCGGTGGTCTGTGCAGTTTTTCTTACGTTTTCAATGCCGGAGGGTCCCCGGCAACTATTTGAAATTGCAGCTGCAAATAATAAATTCAGTCTGGGAACCTTTGGCCCGAGCCTCAGGGATTCTACTTTCTGGGTGGTTTTGATCTATGGTTTGTTTATTAACCTTCAAAACTACGGTATTGATCAGAACTTTGTTCAACGCTACATGACAACAGCATCTGAAAAAGAGGCTAAATCTTCGGCACTTTTTGGCTCATTGCTATATATACCTGTCTCACTGGTATTCTTCTATATAGGGACTGCACTTTTTTCATATTATGCCGCACAGCCTGATCTTTTGCCTGATGAGTTCATGATGCCCGGTTCGGCAGACAAGGTATTCCCGTTTTTCATTGCAACAGGATTGCCTGCTGGACTGACAGGACTTCTGATAGCAGCAATTTTTTCTGCTGGAATGAGTACCGTTTCAACAAGTCTGAACAGTTCACTGCGACAATTATCCTGTCAGATTATTATAAAAGATACTTCAACAAAGGAGCTGACGAAAAACCTCCATGCGGGTACTTCATATTTCATCATTTATAACGGGCTTACTGGGGATTGTAATTGCACTTGCCCTGGTAGGCGTTGAAAGTGTCCTGGATGCCTGGTGGGCATTAGCTTCAATTTTCAGCGGCGGAATGCTTGGCCTTTTCCTTCTGGGATATATTTCAAAAAAGCGAAAAAGACCGATGCTGTTATCGGCGTGATTATAGGTGCTATTCTGATAAGCTGGATGAGTCTTTCACCGGTTTACTTTAACGAAGGAAGATTGTTAGCGTTCAGGAGCCCGTTTCACGCTAACCTTACAATTGTATTTGGCACTCTGATGATTTTTCTTGTTGGATTTATACTGGGTAACTTATTAAGAAAGAAAAAATGAAAACACTATTGCTAATTTTCTTTCACTCCTGATTTGCAACTCCATTCTTTCTCAAAATCCGTATAAAGGTGATAAATGCATTGTCAGATCTGAATTTATTTATCAACCCGAAGCTGTTAAATTCCCGAGCTGTCATGCTTCAACGATAGCTGAAATATCTGATGGACTGATCACTGCCTGGTTTGGCGGTACAGCTGAGAAAAATCCTGATGTCGGCATATGGATCAGCCGGTTTACAAATGGTAATTGGTCAAAGCCGGCCGAAGCCGCAAACGGGATAAGGGAAAACAATAAGCGTTACCCATGCTGGAATCCTGTACTTTTTAATTCTGGTGATGAGATCCTCCTTTTTTACAAAGTCGGACCCAGTCCTTCAGAATGGTGGGGCGAACTGATTACATCAAAAGATAATGGGATTTCCTGGTCTGCATCAAAAAAGCTTCCAGAAGGAATTACCGGACCGGTGAAAAATAAGCCTGTCCTGCTTAAGAACGGAATTCTGCTATGCCCTTCAAGCACTGAAAATGATGGATGGAGGGTTCACATGGAAATGACTCCGGATAACGGGATAACCTGGGAAAGGACGACGGCATTAAATGAAAAGAAGCAAAGCAGCCATACAACCCTCAATACTGGTCCATCCTTCAGGGAAATTACAGATACTATGCCGCAGCAGGCAATCCCAGATCCTGACTTCCTGGTCGGAAGATTCTGGTGCCACATGGACAGAACTTGCTCCTTCAGGTATCCCGAATCCAAACTCCGGAATTGACGCAGTGACTATGAAAGATGGCAGACACCTGCTGGTTTATAATCATCTCATCTCAGGGCGTAACATGCTGAATGTAGCCGTTTCTGAGGATGGTATTAACTGGAAACCAGCAGTTCTTCTTGAAAATGACATAAAAGATACGGAATACTCTTATCCTGCCGTAATCCAGTCGCATGACGGAATGGTCCATATTACCTATACCTGGAACAGGAAACTTATAAAACATGTTGTTCTCGATCCGGGATTGCTGGAAACAAGATCATTTTCAGGCAGTGGATGGCCGGTTGAGTAGAGGCGACGGACTTATCTTCCCAAAACAGGCATAATAAGGAGCAAAACCGAAAGAACAGCAATAATCCCGACTGCGCCCCACCCTATTATATTCTGAAAAGGCTTGTTCGTATATCTGCCCATTATCTTTTTGTTGTTTATCAGGAGTATCATGCTGACCAGGACGACCGGCAGCAATATTCCGTTCAGCACCTGTGACCAGATAGAAATATCTATAAGCGGAGCATCAGGGATCAGAATAATGATTGCTGATATGATCAGGATACCTGTGTACAGAATATAAAATTCCTTTGCTTCATCCCAGCTCTTATCAATTCCGGTTTCAAAACCAAAAGCTTCACAGACATAAAAAGCTGTTGCCAGAGGCAGAATGGTGGCTGAAAATACCGATGCAACAAACAATCCGAATGCAAACACATGCGATGCAAGCCTGCCTGCCAGGGGTTCCAGCGAAAGGGCTGCATCTTTTGCTTCGGTGATCTCTATACCGTTAGGATACAGTGTTGAACCGCAGGCTACCATAATGAAAAAAGCAACAACAACAGTCACTATACAACCTACCACAATATCAATCAGTGTAAATTTGTAGTTTTTCATTTTCAGCCCTTTTTCAATGACCGACGACTGCATGTAAAATTGCATCCAGGGAGCTATTGTAGTTCCGACAAGAGCCATAACCACCGTAATACTTTTCGTATTGAATTCTATTCCGGGATTAATTATGGCTGATCCTATCTCGCTCCATTGAGGTTTGGCCATAAGTGCCGATATGACATATGTAAGAAGAGATGCACTGAAAATCAGGAATATCCGTTCCGCTATCTTATAAGTTCCTTTCACAACCAGCAGCCAGACAAAAAATGCTGCTGCAGGAACAGAGATATATTTGCTGATCCCGAATATTTCCATGCTTCCTGCCACTCCTGCAAATTCGGTGGTAGTATTCCCGATATTGGAAAGAAGCAATCCGATAAATATGAAAAAAGTGACCTTAACTCCGGCATTTTCCCTTATCAGGTCTGAAAGTCCCTTGCCGGTAACAATCCCCATCCTGGCATTCATCTCCTGGATTACAAGCAGAACGATCAGGGAAGGTATAAGAGTCCAGATCATACCATATCCGTATATAGCTCCTGCAACGGAATAGGTGGTTATACCTCCGGCATCATTATCAACGCTCCCGGTTATAATGCCCGGCCCCAGCAAGGCAAAAAATATTGTCAGGTTTTTAAAAAAGTTGGTCCGGCTGAATTTCGTCCTGAACATGTCTTCTCCGGTTATCTCTTGTTGGTTCTTCTTTTATTTATCAGATCCTCAACCACATCATCAACAACCACCATTCCCTGAAGCTGGTTATTCTGATCAACTACAGGGACCGCCAGGAGGTTATATTTTGATATGGTCTCGGCAATATCATCAATTCTCTGATCGTCATAAAGGAAGACCGGTTCGGACTTCATTATCTGGTAAATAGATGTCTCCGGCTGTGCAACAACAAGATCGCGGAGGTCAAATGTACCAACCAGTTCATCATTCTTTTCTGTGACAAAAAGGGTATATAGTTCTGATGGCTCAGGCTTTTTGATCCTGAGCTCTCTGATTACTTCATCAACTGTCAGTTCGGCTTTAAATGAAAGAACATCTTTTGTCATCAGTCCACCTGCTGAATTATCAGGGTATTCAAGCAGTTCCCTCACTTCCTGTGATGATTCACTATCCATCTCCTTAAGGAGCATCTCAGCCTTTTCATCTTCTATCTCATCCAGGATATCCGCCACTTCGTCCGCAGGCATTTTTTCAAGGACATCTGCCACCTTATTAACAGGCAGACTTTCTACGATATGAATCTGGGTCTGAGTCTCCATTTCTTCAAGAACATCAGCTGCTTTCTCCTCATCAAGAGCCGAAAAAACCGACGTGCTCGATTTTTTACCCAGGTCCTCCAGGATGTCTGCCAGATCGGACGGATGAAGTGTATGAAGCTTGGCATAACTCTTTGACAATTTGATATTCAGGTTTGAAAAATCAATTGCCTGCACATCATCCCATAGAATAAATTTTGCAGGTATATTTATTCTGAAAAGAGAAAGGACCCTTTTAATAGGTATCGATATTCCGATCCTGCGCAACAGGCCCTCTATCCCTATATCAACTGCAACTGCAAATGTTCCGGCAGGCAGAGTTGCCAACCTGACATCATTTACCCTTACAAGCTTTCGCCCGTTAAGATCCACTATCTGTTTGTCAAGTATGTTTTCAACAAGTAAAAGTCCGTTTGCCACTTCACCATTATTCAGATCTATAAGGCCGGAACAGGTTACATTAAGCATTTCCCTGGCTTTCACCACCCTGAAAGTCTTAAAGGAATAGAACTTCGTTTCCTTGCCTATTTTCAGCTTTATCCCAACAACAAGCTGCTGGTTCGGATCATTTTGTCCGGATGGAGCTGTACTGATAAGCAAATCCTTAATAACTCCAATAGCATCACCATCGGAGCCGAAGGCCTCTTTTCCGATTATTCCGCTTAAATAAAATGTTGTGAGTGAAGTCATAGTCACCTCCTTACTGTTTCTGAAATAGAAGGAAGCGACCTTGTAAACAGCCAGGTCCCCCTAGATCAGGATTCTAAAAAATTTACTCGCAGGGCCGTCGTCCATTTGAATTTGAAAATTGATTTCGCGGCGTAAAAATAAATTTGATCATTTAACTTTCCAAATAAAAAACGAAGAAAGTGCCTTGAGTGCCTAAAGTGCCTAAAGTACTTAGAGTTATTGAACTTTAAGTACTCCACACTTTAGCTCACTCCAAACTTAAATTAAAAAAGGAATAACCGCCTTACGGTCAGAAGGATAATGAGGGAAATTTGCTTTGTACCATTTATGAGAACTGATTGCCCGCGGAAAAAGATTCGCAAAAGTGAAAACAAAGAATGCCAGACCTGGTAATGACCAGGTCATAATTGCCCAGCCGGCCCATTCAATAATCTCTCCGAAATAATGCGGATTTGATATGTATTCAAAAAGCCAGCCATGTGGTATAACATATTGCGAAGGATTCTGCTTTCTTAAATTCCGAAGTTTTTCATCAGATATCTTATTGATAATAAATCCTGAGATAAAAAATAGGAAACCGGCTATGAACTGCCATTTCAGTAAATATGAAATGTCATAGGAATAGATATGGAAAACACCATATCCGTTAACAAATCCATTCAGGCAGTTGAATACTATTGCCATCAGTACGAGCAGTAGCGGATATGCCTTTTCCCTGCCCGATTGCGTGAAGGGATAAATAAAAGTACGATGCAGATAATGTCCGAGCCAGAGGCACAGGAATATGATCCCGGGAAGGGTTTTTACGTCAGAAAAAACGAAAAAAATCAGTATTAAGGCAGGTGAGGCGAACTCCATGGTCATCCATGCCCACTTTGACTTGATCACAGGTCCCCATCCTTTTCTGTAAAATTTGCCATAGGGAGCTGATATAAAAAACAGCATGATAAAAACAACCACAGCAAAACTGAAGATCAGGATAATAGAAAATTTATATAGCATATTCATAGGGTTTTACAGCGTTAAGTGCCTCTTGTGTCTTCTTACCCTGACACTCCGGTCAGGATCTTCGTTTCACTTCGACTTTTATCTTGTTACCCTGACACTCCGGTCAGGATCTTCGTTTCACTTCGACTTTTATCTTTTATCTTACCTGGGCTTTGGTCCTTTCAGCATTGATTGATCCGATTGAGGTCATTACCGCAATATATAAACAAATATTTGATATTTTTGCTGGTCTTTTCTAAGGACATTTTATAATCATCCAATGTCGGACCTTGAAAAATATTTTGATAAGTTTCGAAAGAATATAATTGGTATTGATGCCAGCATCAGGACACCATATGGAAATAAAAAGCTGATATATGCTGACTGGATAGCCAGCGGCCGTTTATACGAACCAATTGAAAAAAAGATCTCTTATGAGATAGGACCATTGGTGGGGAATACCCATTCAGAATCCTCGGCTACCGGGAAGGCAATGACCGGTGCTTACCATATGGCTCAAAAAGTCGTTAAACGCCATATTAATGCTGATGAGAATGATGTTCTTATATTTACCGGTACCGGCATGACATCGGCTGTTGCCAAGCTGCAGAGACTACTGGGGCTGAAAGTACCTGAGCAGGCGATTAATTATTGTGTTTTTACTCACGGTGAATATAATAACTGCAGGGAGATCCCGAATGAAAACCGTCCTGTTGTTTTCTTAACACATGCAGAGCATCATTCAAACCATACTTCATGGTTTGAAACACTTGCAGAGGTTGTGGTTCTTGAACCCCCGGCAAATCTAAAAGTCGATCCGGATGTCCTCAGAAAAACAATAATCAGGTATAAAGAGCGTCCGCTGCTTATTGGTTCTTTTACCGCCTGTTCAAATGTCACGGGTTATATGCCGCCCTATTATGAGCTCGCAAGGATAATGCATGAAAACAACGGGTATTGTTTTATAGATTTTGCTGCATCGGCGCCATATGTCGATATTGATATGCATCCGCCAGACAAAATGGAACAGCTTGATGCTGTTTATTTCTCTCCCCATAAATTTCTTGGAGGTCCGGGAAGTGCAGGTGTGCTGGTATTTAACAGGCAGCTTTATAAAAATGAGATCCCTGACAGCCCCGGTGGCGGTACTGTTAAATGGACGAACCGGTGGGGAGGGTATAGTTATATAAGTGATATTGAGGTAAAGGAAGACGGTGGCACACCGGGATTTCTCCAGGGGATCAAGGCCGCCCTTGCTGTAAAGCTGAAGGAGGAAATGGGAACCGGCAAGATTCATCAGCGCGAAAAAGAGCTGATTGAACTTACATTTAAAGATTTGTCAGGTGTAGATGGATTGCATATTCTTGCTGAGAATATTAATGAACGGCTTGGTGTTTTTTCTTTTTATATTGACAATGTGCATCATAACCTGGTTACCAAATTACTGAACGACAGGTTTGGAATTCAGGTGAGAGGCGGATGTTCATGTTCAGGTACTTACGGACATTTCCTGTTAAACGTCGATTTTAACCTCTCGAAGGAGATCACTGACCGGATTGATGCAGGGGATCTATCGATGAAGCCGGGATGGATCAGATTGTCACTGCATCCGACGATGAAAAACGATGAGTTGTCTTTTATAACTGGGGCGATCAGAATGATTGCAGAGAATGGACAGGAATGGAGCAAAGATTACTCTTATGACAGGCGGACGAATGAGTTTCATCACAAAAGCATGATGGATAATGACCAGCCTGTTTTTTCAGGATGGTTTGAGCTGGATTAGATAGTCCGGCATCTGAATAATTTTAAATGTAAGGAATTATTCAGGAATATTTTTTTAATTAAGCTGGTAACAGTTACTTTTATGGTCAGAAAATTGTTACGGCCCGTAGCTCAGCTGGTAGAGCACGTGACTCTTAATCATGGGGTCGAGAGTTCGAGCCTCTCCGGGCCGACACAGGAAATCAGACAGTTATGACAAGGTGCATTACTGTCTTTTTTTATTTGAATACACATTTGAATGCACAGATCCAAAAAAGAAGGAAATGCCGCTGAAATCAAATGTCCGAAATATAAATCAATTGAGGAAGGTTATTATTTAAGGTTTTTTTGCCTTCAAATGTTTATCAAGAAACTTTTCCATAGCACCATAAAAGTCGAATTTGTTATTCTGGTTACGAAAGCCATGCCCTTCATTATCCTTAACCATGTATTCAACTTCTAATCCCCGGTCTTTCAGTGCAGCAACCATCTGGTCGCTTTCTGCCTTATTCACCCTTGGGTCGTTTGCCCCCTGGGCAATAAGCAAAGGTGCTTTTATCTTATCCGCGTGAAGTGCAGGTGAAGCTTCTGCTAATAACAAACTATCTTTTTCAGGATTGCCTACCATTTCGTACTGTTGATCTAAATAGGGCTTCCAATAAGGTGGAATAGTTTTCATAAAAGTGAATAGATTTGAAATGCCGACATAATCTACTGCACAGGCATATAAATCTGGCGTAAATGTAACACCGGCCAAAGCAGCATACCCGCCATAACTACCGCCATAAATCGCTATCCGTTCAGGATCAGCAATACCTTCTTTCTTTAGATATTCTACTCCATCTGTAATGTCATCCTGCATTTTTTTGCCCCATTCTTTGATGGATGCTTCCCAAAACTTTTTACCATAACCGGTGCTGCCTCTGAAATTCATTTGTAATACACCATAGCCTCTATTGGCTAAAAATTGTACTTCGGGATTAAAGTACCACCCATCTCTGGACCAGGGACCTCCATGGGGATTTACAACCACCGGTATATTTTTTGCATCAATCCCTTTTGGTAAAGTAAGATACCCATGAATGGTTAATCCATCTCTTGAGGTATAAACGATAGGCTTCATGTAAGCCATATCTTTTTCATTAATCCAGGGAAAAGGATTGGCGATTTCCATCGTTTCTTTCGAGGCAAAGTCATAAATATAATATTTTGAGCGAAGTCTGTCACTGTAAACGGTTACAATCCCTTTCTTCATTTCATCATCCCATTTAGCTAAATTCTAACTCATACCCTTCGAATTTTTGTTTTAATCCGGCGTATATATTTTCCCACTCCTTATCAAAAAAATGTACTTCCGTTTTTTCACCTTCCCAGTAAACACTGGCCAGTACTTTTTTCTTTTTATCATAAAACGCATATTCCAAATCATAATCAGGATTAGCATATAGTTCTTTTACTTCTTCTTTTGCTGATGGATCATATTCTACCAGAGCAACTTTATCTCTTCCAATATTTGAAAAAACATAAACATTTTTATTATCAGCATCGAATGATGCCGGATAAAATGTTTCTTTGAACGAGGTGGTAAGCAATACATTAAAAGTATCCTTATCGGTATTGCGATACATGTATGAAATGTTAACGCCATCAGTCTTGGTAGCCATTCTTATCACACCATCATTATCAGTATACCAGGAATCAAAATTTTGTTTGTTTTCGTACAATAAAGTAAGTTGGCCGGTCTCTATATTTAGAAGATAAGGGTCCAAATATTGTTTGTCTCTTTTATTAATACCCACAAGCAATTCTTTTTCCTTACCAGGAATGTAATGCAAGTGATCTAGTGGAACAGAGCGATAACCAGGGAATGGAGTAAGAGCCTTAAGATCTTCGCCGGTGGCAGTTACAGAGAACAGCTGCCAATTTTCATCACCGCCAACATCCTGCAAATAAACAAGCCGGATTCCCTTCCAAAAATAGTATCCAATACTTTTTAGTGTATCGCTTGTAACACGAATGGCATTTTTATCCCCTACTTTTTGGACATACACATTTAACATATCTTTATAATTGGCAAGATAGGAGTAGTAATTGCCATCAGGGGAGATCTGAAAATTAATTTTCTCTCCATTTTTGAAAAACAATTTCATGTCAATTAAAGGAGCTGGTGTTTCTTTTTCCTTTGAGGTAGAAGTACATCCTGCCATAATTAATAAAGCAATCAGTGAAATCAGAATCAGTTGATAATTTTTCATGATTTTTATTTTTGTAATACCAAACTTCCATAAGAATTTAATTTATACATAGACTTTATGAAAACCGGTATTTGATTAACAGAGGAAAGTTACACCAGCAAAAAGCCAAAGTCAAATTTATTTATCTGTTCAATAAATTTGTCCTATATATGATTCGTGGGCAGGCAACATGATCCGGACCCTGAAAGGGTTTGACAAAAGCACCACATTTGTGGTGCGTTATGAATAAGGGGTGTCTAAAAAGTCAACTATTCTTTTTTACCCCTAAATCCCCCAAGGGGGACTTATTGAAATTCTGATAATTATAAAGCCCCCCCTGGGGGGTTGGGGGGTAAATTCAGATTTTTTCGACAGCCCCCAGGTGATCCGAGGGCTGTCATCTAATCAAGTTTGTCACTCTATCCGCTGAATTTCTCTGTACTCAATATTCTTTTCTCTTTCTTTTTCTTTTAATTTCATAGCTACCTCTCCCCAGCTAATCAATTTTAAGGAATCAACCAGCAGGTTAGAATAGAAAGTAAACTCACTTGAGAGTGGATTCCTATCTTCAAAATAAGTCTTCAACTCTTTTGACAAATCTTCCTCCGACAGAGATTTGCTTTTATATCTCCAGTATTGTTTTAAACTCTCATCAGTCTCTAACCAGACAGACAGAGTCCATGTTGGCTTATTAGCATATCCATTATACTTCTCTACATACATATTTTTAACTTTACTAAAACTGTAATTTTATTCATATAGTCTTTAAGTGTTTGCAAGCACAAGTATAATATCAGTTATAATACTACAGGCATTTCTTATTTAACAATAGTTAAAAGTTATCACCAGTAACCAGTAAATAGTACAGTGATAAGTCGTAAAATCCTATCGTAATTCTTACAGCGGGTTTGGATTAATGAAACATTCTTCCTAATTTGGAATGACTTCATTTCACCTTAAATTCTGAAAATTAATATGAAAAAAATTTGTCTGGCTTTCAGAGCTATATTGTTGGTTCTGTCACTTATCGGCCCGGTAAGGATAGATGCCCAGGTTGAATGGATGTCGACTACCAACAGTAAACCCTGGGCAAAAAACCAGGTCAGGCTTGTCAGGTTATCTGGTTCACCAACAGATGCCGCAGTTCTTGCAGGTGTAAAAGAGCAGGTAATTGATGGTTTTGGTATATGTTTCAACGAATTGGGATGGACTGCATTATCGGTTCTTAATGAACAGGGAAGAGAAACAATCCTGAGAAATCTGTTCGATCCGGATGAAGGTCTGAAACTCAATATCTGCAGAATGCCAATAGGTGCAAACGATTATGCCCGTGATTATTATTCCCTGAACGATTCTGTCAATGACTTTGAAATGAAGTATTTTTCGATAGCCCGGGACAAAAAAATGCTTATTCCCTACATAAAAGCTGCAATGAAGTACAAGCCCGATCTGAAAATATGGGGATCCCCCTGGTGCCCACCTTACTGGATGAAGACGAATAACCATTATGCCTGCCGGCCTGGTTCGGATAACGGACTTGCAAGGGAGCAGATGGGAAGGGAAGGGGTCACTCAATTCCGCATGCAGCCGGAATACCTGAATGCCTATGCACTTTATTTTTCTAAATATATACAGGCTTACCGCAATGAAGGCATTAATATCACCGGTGTACACCCGCAAAATGAGATGAATTCCTGCCAGAATTTCCCGTCATGCATATGGACAGCCACTGATCTGGGTATTTTCATAGGACAGTATCTCGGCCCTGCCCTTAAGGCAAGTGTTCCCGATGCTGAGATATGGTATGGCACGTATGAAAGGCCGTCGGTCGAAAAGATAGACACTATAATGCAAAATCCCGTCACTTCAAAATACATTACAGGCATAAGCTTTCAGTGGGCAGGGAAACAGGCAATACCCGGAGTGCATGCTAAATATGCTGATCTGAAGCTGATGCAATCCGAAACTGAATGTGGCCGCGGGACAAATGACATGGCAGCTGCTGAATACACATTTTCACTAATGAAGCATTATTTCGAGAATGGCGTCAGTGTTTATTCATTCTGGAACAGTGTACTGGATGAGACAGGGAAAAGCATGTGGGGATGGAAGCAGAACTCAATGATAACAGTGAACAGTTCCACGAAGGAAGTTATGTACAATCCTGAGTTCTATTTGCTGAAACATTTCAGTTATTATGTCCAACCAGGAGCAAGAAAAGTAAAGACAGAAGGTGATAATACTGGAATGCTCGCTTTTTTAAATCCCGATAAAAGCCTGATCCTGATCGTTGGGAACAAAGAAGATGCTTCGATGGAAACAAATATCAGGATTGGGAAGAAAAGACTCAGTGTCAGGATGGAACCACACTCATTCAACACATTTAAAATCAAATAACATATGAAAAGGACCATTTTTTTGATCATGCTGTTATCAGTAACAGGTTCAGCACTTTACCCGCAGGTAACATCGCCCTCAACCCGAACCAGGCCGGCTGCTTCGTTCACCGGAATGGGCGGAAATGCATTTTCGGCAGTAATTGCTGCTGATAAACCGGTCACTTATAATAATCCTGTAATACCGGGCTTCTGGTCCGACCCGAGCGTTTGCCGTGTCGGCGAGGATTATTATCTGGTCAACAGTACATTTGAGTATTTCCCGGGAGTTCCCGTGTTTCACAGCAGGGACATGGTAAACTGGGAAATGATCGGGTATTGCATTGACCGGCCGACACAGCTTCCCAAAGGCCTGAATATTTTTGCCACAACCATCAGGAATCATGAAGGTACATTTTATATGATCACCACGAATGTTGGTACCGGGGGAAATTTTTATGTTACAGCAACTAATCCGGCAGGGCCCTGGTCCGATCCCATTTTTATTGAAGTACAGGGGATTGACCCTGATCTGTTCTTCGATGATGATGGAAAAACTTACGTTATTTCGTCGACTTTCATATTGTTTGAAATAGATCTGAAAACAGGTAAACTTATTTCTGAAGGCAGAAAAGTATGGAACGGGACCGGCGGCCGTTATCCCGAAGGTCCGCACATTTACAAGAAGGATGGTTTCTATTATCTGATGATAGCTGAGGGTGGTACCGAAGAAGCTCATTCTGAGACAATAGCGAGAAGTAAGAACATCTGGGGTCCCTACAACTCAAATCCTTCCAATCCTATCCTGGCTCACTGCAATGCTGCCGGACAGGGCAATCCAATCCAGGGTGTTGGTCACGCTGATATTGTTCAGGCTCATGATGGTTCATGGTGGATCGTCTTTCACGGTTACCGCACTGTGGGAGGTACTCATCATATTCTTGGCAGGGAAACATGCCTTGCCCCGGTCAGCTGGCCTGAACATGGATGGCCGGTGGTAAACGGAAACGGAACTGCAACAGTTAACATGACCTGCCCTACCCTTCCCTTAAAGCCTTTCGCGGCAAAATCTCCCAGGACAGATTTCAGCTCTGACAAGCCGGGTCTTGAATGGAACTATCTCAGGTATCCCGTTACTTCTGATTATTCCCTCGCTGCCCGCAAGGATTTTCTCAGGTTAAAAGGTTCTGAACAGACTATTGAGGACCGGAAATCACCCACTTTTACCGGACGCAGGGTTCAGGATATGTATTTTACAGCCACAACATTGCTTGAATTTAATCCTGGTAAATCCAATGAAGAAGCCGGCATGATCCTCCTCAACAATGGAGCCCATTTTGATCTGCTCATAAAGCAATCCGGAGGCAAAAGAGTCATAGTGAGCAAGCTCAGGTTTGGATCTGTTCTGCACGAGTCAGATGAAATTACATTAAGACCCGGCCCTGTAAAGCTTATAATTAAAGGAGAGCGGTCGGATTTTATCTTTTTATATGCACAAGGTAATGATGCCCCTAAAGAGATCATCAGGGTAATGTCAAGGTATTTAAGTTCTGAAACGGTCGGAGGATTCACAGGCGTCTACGTCGGCCTTTACGCGACAGGAAATGGCAAGGCAAGCACGGCAAACGCTGATTTCGACTGGTTCGAATATGTCAAGAATGAATCAGAGACACAAAGTACCGGATTTCAAGGCTTTTAAAAATTAATATCATGAGAAAATACTTATTGATTTTTTCAGGCATTCTTTTTCAGATCTCATTAACAGGCCAGACAACCGGATCGTGGGGAGACCAGCTTAACGGGACATATATTAATCCCGTGCTCAATGCAGATTATTCAGATCCCGATGTGATAAGGGTGGATAACAAGTACTATATGGTGTGCTCTGAATTTCACTTCATGGGGATGCCCGTCCTTGAATCCGATGATATGGTAAACTGGAAGATCGTTGGCAAAGTTTATGATAATATCAGCTTTCCGGGGTATGATACAAATGAGAAATATGGCAGAGGTACCTGGGCTCCGGCAATACGATATCACGACAATAAATTCTGGATCTACGTCTGTACCCCGGATGAGGGCCTGTTTATGAGTTCTGCTCCAAAAGCGGAAGGACCGTGGGAACCACTGGTACTGGTCAAAGGTATTGCAGGTTGGGAAGATCCGTGCCCTTTCTGGGATGATAACGGTACAGGCTATCTGGGACACAGCAGAGTAGGCGCAGGTCCGATAATAATCCATAAGCTCAGTGCTGATGGCAAACAGCTTCTCGACGACGGTGTCACCGTTTATACCGGGCCGGTGGCTGAAGGTACAAAGATGCACAAGCTTAACGGCTACTATTATCTAAGCATTCCTGAGGGCGGAGTGGAAAGAGGCTGGCAGACGATCCTGAGGTCAAAAACAATTTTCGGCCCTTATGAAAAAAAGGTGGTACTTGAAAAAGGAAGCACACCCATCAACGGTCCTCACCAGGGATCACTGGTTGATACGCCTGAAGGAGAATGGTGGTTTTATCATTTCCAGTCCGACGGGGCAATGGGCAGGGTCGTTCATCTTCAACCTGTTATATGGCAGGACAATTGGCCTGTAATCGGTGTTGACATTGACCGCAATGGAATAGGTGAACCGGTTTACGTCTGGAAAAAACCAGCCATCAAAGGTGACTTTGAGATAACCGCACCTCAGTCAGATGATAATTTCAACTCAACTTCGCTGGGTCTTCAGTGGCAGTGGAATCATAACCCTGTAAATAGTAACTGGTCGCTGACCGGGAAGCCGGGGATGCTGACCCTGAAAGCATTAAAAACAGAAAATTTCAATAAAGCCCGCAACACGCTGACTCAAAAGGTGATGGGCACTACCGGGGAAGCAGTGACGGAAATGGATCTTACCGGAATCACCGATGGACAAAAAGCTGGTCTGTGCAGTATGGGCGGCAGAAACACAAATCTCCTGGGAGTTGTCAGGAAAGGAGGGCAACTATATGTCTTCACTGAAAAAAACGGAAAAATCACAAACGAAAAAGTCATTAAATCGAAAAAGATCTGCCTGAAAGTACAACTGGATATAAAAGGAACTAATAATCAGTTCTTTTTCAGCCTGGATAATAAACAATTCAATCAGATTGGTGAGTCTTTCAGCACATCAGCCGGTTTCTGGAAAGGAACACGCATTGGCCTGTTTTCCTTCAATGAAACCAGTGAAAGCGGATCAGCTGCCTTTAATTGGTTTACCTATGATTATGACGGACCAAAAGGTAACAAATAAACATTTATTGTGTCCATTTCAATTGTTTTCTTTATTTAAGCTGATTCAGAGTCTCAGAATATTAACAGAAAATCCTTCGCCAACACTTAGCAGGAGATTTTCAGTCAAAATGATGCCATAAATATCATTAGTTGATATTGTCACAGACTCATTACATTTCGTGCATGAAGGCAGGCTGAATAATTCCCCGTTATCACATGCAAGAATGAATTGATCGCGGACACGGTCATAAGTTATATCATTAGGTTTATTGGTCAAAAACCGGATAATCCCATTATCGTCATTATAAGTCAGAGATCGCTCTGTCCATACATTTCCAAGTGATGAAAACAGGACGACAGGAGAACCGTCATCATGTGTTCCGATAAGTACAATCCTGTTTTGTGCAAGGAGTGCCCTGGCAAAGATGCATGGTTTATTGTACCCTGAATACTCCTTGTTGTAGTCTGAAATATCCCACTTAAGTCCATCATTTGATCTGATTATCTCCCCACTATCTGTAACCCCGAAACAGATTGAATCGCTGGCTGTGACCGACACAATATTACCCCTGACTTCGAGATGAGTGCCGCTCCAGTTTTTCCCGTTATTTGAGACAAGTATTGTCCCTTTATCAGCTCCCGCTACAAATAATTGATTTATAAAAGCAATTCCGTTAATGTTTTTATCAGTGCCGGATTCGACTCTGGTAAATGTCTGCCCATCGGAAGAGAAAAGAATTGTTCCATTATCACCGGCAACAACCAGTATATTATCTCTGCCGACTACACAGTTTAAATTATTCTTACAGGTGCTCGCGACAGCTTCCGTTTCACCGGAATTGTTTATGTAATCAATTCTTCCATCAGTACCGACAGCCAAAAACTTTCCGTTATAAAATACAATATCCCTGTAACCTTTTATATCTGTGGCACCAGCTGCCCTTTTCTCATGAAATTCTGCCAGCGGTCTATTATGCGCTTCAAAAAAAAATAAAGCCTGAGCAGGAGTAAAATATATCAATCCTCCTGCTAATATGTGAATTATATTGTTTAACAAAAACGACATCCTTTAATCGTTTAATAATGTCCTGACTGTAAAAGTAATTATAAAGAGGGGCTGTAAAAGAATAAGTTGTTTCCTGAACAGCCCCCGGATCCTTAACCAGCAATGATTCCGGTG
>CAWHGX010000040.1:0-35852 GCA_963828775.1 uncultured Bacteroidales bacterium
TAGAACTCCAAAGAATCGCCAGGAGGTGCTGAATAATGATAATCTTCGCAGGCAAAAGCGATAAGGATCAGACTTATTAAGGCAAGGATTCTATTCATATGTTATTAATCATGATGGTCATTATTATTCAGCTGTAGGATCAGAGACTCTTCCCATGAATAATAGCGTACCTGTAGAGATCTCGTGAATGAAATAAAGAAAGGGACGGTCAATATCCACCTTCCAGACCAACGGTTCTGCGTCTGGTCCCGATGAAGTAAACCTTATCTCCACAACAGTAGCAGCAGCTGCTTCCGTGCCTTCCTCATTAACCTCGATGAAGGATTGATGTATTACTCTGCTGATCTGAAGTGCCTGGTCACTGATGTTGCTGAAGTCTGCCCGGTCTGAAAATGCAATCCCCATCCCCAGACCGGTCAGATCCTCATTTAAGAGTTTTTTATACTGATATTTGAACTTCGGCATACTCAGTTCTACTTTATGTGTATTATTATTTGCCAGCAATTCCATCCACTCACTCCAAAGAGATGGAGTAAGAGTCTCAGCAACATCAGAGGTGGTAATATCAGCATCAGGTAAAACGATCAGCATAGAATAATTTCCCTGACCGTAGGGGATGTCAATAATTGTCAGATTATTGTCTTTTGCTGCTTTCAGGTTTTCAGTCTGATGCATCATAGGAACTGTCACAGGCGTTGATGGAGTGACATAAAATGACTCTTCCTTTGTATCAGCTTTGTCAAACTGATTCCTCCACAAGCCATTGAAATATACAGCATTTATAAGAAGCATGGCAAGATCAGGATCCAGATAGTCCAGCATATCAGTGATCTTATCATGAGTTTTCCCGGCAATCCAGTCGTTAACAATCTTTACGGCATCAGGATCTGCGACATCTATTCCTTTTGCTTCTGCCCGGTACCAATTCTGTACGTCAGTGATAAACTTCTGTTTGACGTTTAATCGTTTTTCCACCCACACTGAATTGGCTATCTCCAGCACCACCCGTTCGTCCGCGGGTACCATCTCTGTCATCAGTTTAAGGTACGTGTCATTGATTTGTTCAAGGGTTTTCCCTGTCAGCCTGAGTGAGCTCCTCATATCATCAAAGGTTTGCTTCAGCCGCACCGTTAAGAGTCATAGAAAGGGCGCTGGCAATGCTGAATGGAGATATCATTATATTTTCGGTTCCTTTGGCATCTGAAAGGATAGGTTTAAAAAGATCGAATGCAAACTTGTTTGCAGAGTCTATCACTTCTTTTTGATGAATCTCAGTGACAATAGCTACAGGATTTCCCGGATCGATGGATTGATTATTTGTGCTGCTTTTTTCACAGGAGAGCACGATAACCAGCGAAATAAGAGTGGTTATCAATATTCTGAAGTCAGATATATTTCTCATTATAAAGGTAGTCAGGTTATAATTTCTGAGTACAAAAACTATACCAGCAAAGTACTTTACAGAATTTATTTCTGGAAGGGTCAATAATCTTACTCCGGCAGACTATCTAAATATTTGCCGGTTGCAAAAATCTGATCCAAATGGCAAAGCAGTTTTCAATTGTCATTAAAGCAGTGACTTGTCAATAAATTAATAAAAAATTCCTCACTTCGTTATGAATAACAAGCAGGTTCGATAACCAGTTGTTAACTAGAAACGCCCCTGCTTCCCTCCCCACGCCTGATTTAAATTACCTTGTCATTCCGAATGAGCCTAAGTAAGGGCTGGAGCGATGGAAAAAGGCGAAACGAGGAATCTCCATCTGATATGTGTAATTGTCTCTGGGAAAGATGAGTTCTATGGATTGCCTTTATGAAATGGAGGCAAGACACTTATGATTTGAAATTTAGATCAGAGCGTTATTAATTATTGCCAGTGTCAGGTGGTCCGCCTGCAATCGGAGGAACATCATACTTTGCCGTGCGGTCGTCTTTGATCACGCCCGACCAATTCAGGCCGAATGCAAAGTCATAGGTGTTGCCGTCGCTGTCAGCATGACATTCCATATCTCGCGGCACATCCTCGAATTGCGCCTCTACGGTCTCCATATTCGCAGGCATTTGAAGTGGCAGTAGCCCGGACGGCTCTACCTGACCAGCAATAATCTCAAGGAATGCTTTGTCGGGCAGATAGGCTGACCTGTCACCACCGAATCCCACAAGGATTGCATCGACCTTGCTCTCAAATTCCTTGAACACCATAGGATTTGACACGTTTAGAGCAACAATGACCTTTTCTGCCGCAGATGCGGTATTCAGTACGAGATCCAGATCACTTTCATTCCTGATGATTGCGGTCTTGCCGAAATATGAGCGATTCTCCTTTTTCAGTGTCTTTGTATCGCCATAACCATCAGGCGATGTCTCTGTCACCTCAATCATATCTCCGCCGATAGACTCCAAACGCACGAATTCTGAATTTGCAGTGTAGGGACGATATTGCAGTGAAATAGGCAGATATGTATATTCCTTGCCGTCCGTTGTAATACCTCCGAATCCCATGTATGTTGGATTCCCGTTTTGAGGACTGGTTATCCTGACAAGAGCAAAGTCACACTTGGCTATTTCTGCTGCAGATGCACGTATGATGTCCTTTGGCGATGGTGTGCGATTGCCCTTCTCATCGGCCGGGCCTGTAAGTTTTTCAGCCAGCGCGTCAGTTACGACATTGAAGTACTCTCTGGCTGTTTCAAGGTTGATTACCGGGTTGGCAGCTGCGGGACTGGCCTGCCGCCCTGTAGTCGCCGCCGAATACACCCTGGGGATGTACACGGTCTTTTTTCCTGCTCCTGCCGATGCCTGGTGAATAATGCCGCCACTGTTCTTCAGCATCACGACAGATCTGAGCATAGCCTGGTAGCCCCGGGCGTTGTGCTCCGCATTGTTTGGAACCGTTTCGGCTTTTTCGATGCTGAGATATGGGTTGTCAACTATTCCGATGTTAAAGTGGGTTCTCAGGATTCTCTCGGTCGAGTGCCTCATTATCTCGTTCATTGCTTCTTCGCCGTGTTTCTCAACACCGAGTTTATAGGCCTCCATGGCCAGATCAATGTCCGCCTTGCCTGACCTGCCCTCACCGCCGAAGGCATCACATCCGGCTTCCAGGATCGCTAACATGCATTCAGCCGGAGTCAAATCTTCCACACCGAAATTCTTTCCTGTAATGATCCCAAAGTCCGTCAGGATATAGCCATCCCAGCCATACTTCTCTCTTAACAGGGTGTTGATTTTATATTTGCTGTAGCTTGATGCAACACGCTCTTTACCAACTGGCGAACCATCAGCTTCAATACCTACTGAAAAGTTCGTCATGGCAGCCGTTACCTTTTCAGTCTTGCCCGGCAAGTCCATACATGCAACAAAAGGCAGGAGATGAGTGAAGAACTGACCGCCCGGGAATACGTTGTATGCCCCGTCACGCGTATGCGACTCGCGTCCGCCTTCGGCGGCACCGTCTCCGGGCCAGTGCTTCATCTGGTTGTTCACACTGTGTTCGCCCCAGCCCAGATCATTTCCGGCTGTGTCGTAGGTAGATTGCCATCCGTTAATTACTGCTCTGGCCATATCCATTGACAGGGCGGGGTCTTCGCCGAACGTACCGGAGATACGTTTCCAGCGCGGTTCCGTAGCCAGGTCCATCTGTGTCGCGACCTGCATGGATATTCCCATGGCCCGCCACTCTTCTGACATCAGTCGTCCGTATTCGGCTCCGACCTCAGGATCAAAGGTTGCCGCCATAGCAAGGTTGCTTGGCCAGTCGGATACGTCTCCTGATCTTGGGTCAGCTATCCAAACTGCAGGAATACAGACGATACTGTCGAGGGATTCTATGTACTCCTGTACCATATTGTTCCATGAAGCCTTAACTTTTCCTGTTGTATTCGCGCCGGGTGCCCGCAGCTGTCTGTAACCGATTTCCAATCTGTTTCTGATGTCATCATCCAGTGCATCAGCGTTGACACTCCCAATACCGAATGGGTTCATTTTCATGCCCATCATCTGATCGACCGGGATTTCTTTAACGATGCTTGCCGCCCTTGTTTCAAAGTCAACGCGCCAGTCTTCAAATTGATCCAGCAGATTGTTCCTGTTGAGATCTTTGAACGCGTATCTGTCTACCTGGATAAGCTGAAGCCCGGAACTCTTTGAATATCCGAGGGTAGCCCCGTCTTTATTTGTTACCATAGTCCAGCCGTCTGGAGTCAGTGATTCCGCCCACTTGACTTTGCCGGATCCAAGACGGTCAGGTTCTCTGGGATAATCTTCGGTTTTATTGCAGGCAAAATGTAAAGTAGCAACACCTGCCAGTAATACCAGGATAAACAAGATTTTTTTTGATGAAGTATTGTCTTTAAATAATTTCATTGGTTTACCTCCTTCTTTTTAAAAGTTATTAGTATTTAACCACGGATAACCTGCACAAAAAGTGTTAGATTTTTGTATCAGAGTTGATCAGCCTGGTTATTTGAAGTTCTTTCTATCCATGTTTTTAAAAATAGTGAAAAATTGTATTTCTGCAATTCGATCAATTAATTTATTGAGTTGGTCCTTATTAATATCTATTTTTCTTACTGCTTATCCCCTTTAAACAAGTAGCTGACATTTTTATTAAATTGAGTGTCGGGAATCACTAATAAGAAGTTAGTTTTAAAATATTATTAATCTTATACTTTAAATAATCAGTAGGTATCCTTTTATTCTTGTTGACCCCCTTTCCCGTTTCCCCCAAGGGGGAAAAGCCTTGCTCCTTCCCCCGTGGGGGAAGGTTGGGATGGGGGTATAAATAACAAAAATTGATAATTTTATTCATAATTACCGATAGTCATCTTATACTTGACCGAAAGGGATAAGCAGTTTTTTCTTATAATCCGCCGGTTCGCACATTACCGTGACAACTGTGCCTGCCGTAGCTTTAGCGAAGGCTGGACTTATGAACTTTAGCATTGTCCGTGTTTAGCACATGTAGTTAATTTTAAAACTATCTGTTCAGGAAGGAATCTGTCAGAGGTCTCTGTAAATCAGTTCTAATGCATAACTGTTGGTGTTGAGCCTTAACTAGTTGTTTATCTCCAGACAGCCGAATCTCTGTATCAATTCGGATCAGTCAAAAAAGTTTTAATGAGGTGCGTAATTCTTTCTCAAGACAATCATCAATGTTTTTTGTACTGGTGTTCACCAAGTCTTAGCCATATTACGTTTAGGGGAGGATCCCTTAATGAGTCCAAGATCGTAAAAGTCACCATCGCAAGGTATACGATACAATAGTTATGTTTCAGTTGCATATTTCCGTAGAAATGAATCTTTGGATTTTCAAGTCCTAGAGTCCCTGACTTGTTTTGATTACCACTGGAAATAAATCATTGGATTTTACTTGTGATCACTAAAAGAACATATTCTTGATCACAGGAGTAATTTCATGCAGATAGTCTGAAGTTTACGTTCTCTATCCACGGCGAACCATTGAAACTGGCATTGATATCCGGTCTATTGAAAGTTCAGGATAGTTATATTCAGATAGCTGTCTGCAAAACTGATTCACTGAACCTAACCATTCAAGAATATCAAATACATGTGATTCTGGTGATTTCTGATGCAAGGTCTTCCAAATCTGTTATCACTGATTTTGATTATGTTGTTGTATATTCTCATAATGCTCAAAGATACTACATTGGGATTTGTACCAGTTCTGTTTTACCTCATGCTGTAAGCATATGTATTTTTCATCGCGCGATGGAGAGTCCCGGTTGAAAGCAGTATAGCTAATCAAATAACACCTTCCACAAAACCGGGAATACGGATCCTGAATCTGAAAAAGTAATGTATCAGTTCTTGTTAAACAAATATATCATCCCGGGTTTAATAATGGCGAAACTGTCGTGGTCAAAATCTTTCATAAGCTGAGTAACGATACCTGCTCCCAGACTTAATGACAGTTTATTGCCCACAGGGAAAATAACTCCCGCTCCAGGGCTCACCAGGAACTTAAATCCATTTGTGGTATTGGCAGAATTTAACAGTATTCCTCCATCACCAAAAATAAAAATCCTTGCTTTCCTGATTTTCGTAAAATAGCGAAAATCAGCGAAAAGAGGAACCAGTGTGCCTCCGTCATACAATGATACTCCGACTCCGATACCACCGCTGAAATTTCTTGCCAGGCCGATGCTGCAAATTGAGGTCAGATTAAATATTCGTTTCGAAAAATCCCGCTCCAATCTATATAAGCCTATTCCAAAATTAAGTTCAGTAATGTTCATTAATCCGGGTTTGGAATTTCCGAAAGCATAAGATCCGGTTGAACTATTCTTTGTCTGGCCGTAACTTAATGAAGAGGCAGCCATGAAAACCAGTAGGGAAAAGGATATAACTTTTTTCATATTTTGATTTGCCAGGTTCAATAACTGCAAATTACTAAAAGGACATAAGTTAGTTAAAATAATCAGTTCATAACAAGTTTTTGTGCTCAAAATGAATCTAAGGTTATTTCAGGAAATAAATTATATCTGTTGACGTTATACTTATAAGTCAATAATTCCCTAAATGTCGCACAAATCTGTATTTATTAAACGTATTCTGTATTTGATCCTGTTGATTTCCATGCTGTTAGGGTACTCTTGTTCCCAGGGAATGTGTCCGTCATATTCCGGCCGGTCATTAAAAGAGATCCCCAGATTGCCTAAGGAATTGTGATGATAAGCTATACAGTTTAACTTGTATGGCTGATGATCATAATTTAACTCAGGCTGCGGAATTACTCCAGGGAAGATGAGGAACTGATTGTTATTTTACAATCGTTTGAAGGGTACAAACCTGACAAATGTCAGACGGCTCTTCTCAATTTTTCCGTTCTTCTTTTCAAGTAATATAAGCTCCTGCACCGCAGCCGGAGGACCAACAGGAATAACTAAACGGCCGTTCTCGGCAAGCTGGTCTATCAGCGGCTTAGGAATTTCTTCTGCAGCAGCCGTTACTATAATAATGTCAAAAGGAGAGTACTCTTTCCACCCTTTATAGCCATCGCCATATTTTACGGTGATATTGGTGTACCCGAGCTTTTTTAACCTCTCTGCTGATTCTCTGGCAAGCTCAGGGACTATTTCAATGCTGTAGACTTTTTTTACTACCTCCCCCAGTATGGCAGCCTGGTAACCTGATCCTGTTCCAATCTCAAGCGCTTTTTTTGAAGGATCAGGTGCTGCAATTTCAGTCATATAAGCGACAATATATGGTTGAGAAATTGTCTGCCCGTATCCTATTGGAAGCGGATTATCATCATAAGCTTCATTTTCATACTCTTTGGGAACGAAAATATGCCTTGGCACCATTCTCATCGCTTTCAGCGTGGCAGCGTCTTTTACACCACGACTGACAATCTGCTGGGTTACCATCCTCTCCCTGGCAGCTTCATATTTATCTCCCTGTTGAAAAATGAAACCTCCCATAACAAAACAAAATATGATCGGAACATATTTCACACCGGATCTATTTCCTACAAGGTACTTAATTTTTGGAATATTTCCAATTTATAAGGGTAATAGGGTGAAAATATGCAGTATAACTCAATGATAACCGACCAATGACAAAAATCCATTGCCCAGGAATTGCATAGCCGGCCAGATGGGAAGCAGATTAATCCTGGTAAATACCGTTACTATTATAAGTCCGAAAAAGATCCACGAACCATACTTATAAAAGCCATCATAAAGGCGCGGAAACCTTTTAAACTGATTCAGCAGAAGATGCGATCCGTCGAGAGGAGGGAGCGGTATAAGATTAAAAATAAATAATCCCCAGTTGATATAGATCGCATAAAGAAAAACATTGTTAACTATTTGCATCCAGTTGCCATAGTAACCTGGTAAAAAATAGTTGTACAGCGAAAATATTATGGACAGGAACATTGCGGTAATTGCATTCGAAACAGGACCCGCAACAGCTATTTTTATCACGTCAGTTTTAGGATTCCGTAAGTTTTGTTCATTGAACTGAACAGGTTTTGCCCATCCGAATCCTGCAACCAGCAGCATGACAAAACCCAGGGCATCAATATGCTTGAAAGGATTCAAAGTAACCCTGCCCTGTTCAGATGATGTCAGGTCCCCGCATCTCTTGGCAATATAAGCATGGCTGAATTCATGAACAGTCAATCCGAGAATTATGCCGGGAAGAAACTCCAGAATGCGGGTTATAGCAAGATTTTCCATGCTGATTAAATAGTATAAGCTGCCAAAATAGTTGATATCAAAATGATATCAAAAATATATCAAAATGATATCATAATGATATCAAAATGATATCATATTGATATTTAATTTATCTAAAAGCTGTATCAAATCCTGTCCTTTTTAACAGGCAGAAAAAAATCACTTTCAGTCAGGTTGCATTTCTTTATCATTTCAAGAGCATAAGCTGCACCTGAGAAGTTCTCATCAGCATTGTTTGTTCCGACTGTGAATTTTACACCTGCTTTTTTTGCTCTGACAATGAATTCAGCTGAAGGGATCCTGTACCTGTTATTGATTTCAATCGCTACATTATTGTCTCTGGCCGCTTTTATTACTTTGTCCATCCGTTCGGGTGTCCAGAATATGTCATATCTGTTTTGCATCTGAGCAGGCAGAAAGGTGGAATTCACATAAATATCAATCGGTTCATTATTTAATATGTTTACCAGTGTTGTGACAAGATAATCCATGAATTTTTCCTCATCATCGATCCAGGTCTCTTCTTTCATCCAGATACGGTTCCTTCTGCCTTTTTCATCGAAAAATGTCATGGCGTCGGTGAAAACATAGTCGAATTTTTCAATCGATTCTTTTGAGAATGTATTTACCCATTCGCGTCCTTCGGCCTGCATTGCAAGATAAAACTGCGGATAGTCTTTAAAAAGTGCTACAACCGAATCGATCTGGCTGTCCTTATGAACCGGGAAACCAACACCGCAATTTACCGCAATACCATAATCGATATTTTCAGCTTTCGATTTGGCAATAGCATCATCTATGGTAAAATTGCCTTTCAGATGTACATGAAGATCGGTGATCTTAAACGGGTTGTTGCTGCTGCAGTTTATTAAAAATATGACAGCTAAGGAAATAACCGTGAAGAATAGTTTTTTCATTTTCCTGTGTGTGATTTTAAATTGTTGAAATAACAAGTATCCGGGCAATCAGAATAACGGGCATAAATCTAATTAAAAAACGAAGAAATAACTTCAAAGTAACTGAAGATTCTTCAGTCTTCCAACCTCGGGCTTGAGACTCTTCCAATTCTCAAAAAAAACTCTTAGGTTTACACAGAATAATTTTTATGAGAAAGAGATTAAAATACCTGTTCTTATTACTGATTCTGTTCAGCCGTGTACTCATTTCGCAGGAAACCCCTCAGGCTGAAGTCTATCTGATAACATGCGGCCCTGGTACAGAAATATATTCTGTCTATGGTCACAGCGCCCTGAGAATAGTAGTTCCGGAAAAAAAGATCGATACTGTTTACAACTGGGGCGTTTTCGACTTTGCCACTCCTAATTTTGCCTGGAAGTTTGCCAAGGGAAGGCTCAACTATTCTCTTGGAGTCGATTCATATGAAGACTTTTCTGAGGGATTACTTTCTGGAACAAAGATGGGTCATATCTCAGAAGTTCAATCTGGAAACACCTGATATTGAAAGGCTTTTTCTTCTTCTGGAAGAAAATCTCAAGCCCGAAAATATTACCTACAGTTATGATTTTTACTATGATAATTGTTCGACGAGGATACGCGATCTTATGGAAAAAGCTGTCGGTGAAGATCTTCTCTATCCTCCTGAAAAAACAAAGAAAGAACTGCAGACCTTCAGATATCTTACCGGGGAATATGAAAAAGTATTCCCCTGGTTGAAGCTGGGTATTGATCTGTTAATTGGTTCTCCCGGTGATAAGAAAGCTTCATTCAGGGAGATGATGTTTCTTCCGGCTCATCTGAAAAACGGATTGTCGGAATTATTGATTCGCAGGAACAGCAAAATGATACCATTGCTTCAGGATCCGGAAATTGTCCTGGATATCGACCAGCAGCCTTTAAAGGAAAAGCTGTTTACATCGCCACTCTTTGTGTTTTCCCTTCTTTTGATAATTATCATTATACTTACCGCATCAGTCCGGAGAAAAACAGCAAACAATATTATTGATATTTTTCTTTTTTCAGTTTTCTCAGTTCTGGCCCTTTTGATGATATTCTTCAACTTTTTTACTGACCATCACCAGTTGAGATGGAATCTGAATATTATCTGGCTGAATCCGTTCATCATTTTGTGCCTTACGAGCCTTGTATTTAAAAAGAACTGGTCAGGATGGTTCAGGATTGTCTTTTATCTTGCAGTTTTATTTCTTTTATTCCTGGCTGTTCTTCCGCAACATATAAACAATGCTTTCTTCCCGCTTATAATTATTTTAATGATTCGAAGTTCCATAAGGGCCGGTTTTGAATGGAATCCCCTCACTTTGCCTTATTTAACACAACTTTAACACTTCTTAACTCGTTTTTAGAATTTAGCCTCCTTTTTTTGTGTTTTATTTTCCGGGTAGTTTTAAAGTGTCCCGGTCATACTCAATTTATTATATTTGCCAATTAATTTTTTTAGCTATGGAGCAGACAGCGGATATCAGAATTCTTAACGAAAAAATTGAAAAAGAGAGCTCATTTGTCGATATCATCAGGATGGAGATGAACAAGGTAATCATAGGTCAGAGGCATCTGACCGACTCACTTATGATCGGACTTCTGGCAAATGGTCATATTCTTCTCGAAGGAGTGCCTGGTCTGGCTAAAACACTTGCAATAAAATCACTTGCTTCGATCATTGATGCCAGGTTCAGCAGAATTCAATTCACTCCCGATCTTCTGCCTGCCGACCTGGTGGGTACGATGATCTACAGCCAGAAAAAGGAAGAGTTTATTGTCAAAAAAGGTCCTGTTTTTGCCAACTTCATCCTTGCCGATGAGATCAACAGATCTCCGGCAAAAGTGCAAAGTGCCTTGCTGGAGGCAATGCAGGAAAGACAGATCACTATAGGTGAATCGACATACAAGCTTGAAGAGCCTTTTCTTGTGCTCGCCACACAAAATCCAATTGAACAGGAAGGTACCTATCCGTTGCCTGAAGCACAGGTCGACAGATTTATGCTGAAAGTCCTGATCGACTACCCTTCGATGGAGGAAGAAAAGCTTATAATCAGGGAAAACCTGGCAAAGGAATTTCCCAAAGCAAACAGTGTGCTGAAAACCGCTGACATAATCAGAGCCAGAAATGTTGTAAGGGAAGTATATATGGATGAAAAAATTGAAAACTATATACTTGATATTGTATTTGCCAGCCGCAATCCTGAAAAATACGGACTTCCTGCTTTTTCAAATATGATCTCATATGGCGCATCACCCCGGGCTTCAATTTATCTTTCACTTGCATCAAAGGCATTTGCATTTATAAGAAGAAGAGGATATGTGATTCCCGAAGATGTCAGGAGTGTCTGTGCTGATGTTATGCGTCACAGGATTGGTCTTACATATGAAGCTGAAGCTGAAAACGTTAATCAGGATAAGATAATTGCTGAAATTCTTAATGTAGTTGAGGTCCCATAAAAAGTTGCTGGGTGCTGGGTGCTGGTTAAAAACCAGTACCCGGTACCAAGCACCTAGCACCTAGCACCTAGTACCTAGTACCCAGTACCAAGAACATGGAAGCAACAGAATTATTAAAAAAGGTCAGAAGGATAGAGATCAAAACCCGTGGACTTACCAGGCATATTTTCGCAGGTGAGTACCACAGTGCCTTTAAAGGCCGGGGAATTGCTTTCAGCGAAGTGCGGGAATACCAGTATGGCGATGACATAAGGAGCATTGACTGGAATGTAACAGCGCGGCTCAATCATCCCTATGTTAAGGTTTATGAGGAAGAAAGGGAACTGACAGTCATGCTTCTGATCGATGTAAGCGGTTCGGGCAATTTTGGCTCGACAGTCAGTTTTAAAAGGGATATTATGACTGAAGTATCTGCCGTGCTTTCATTTTCGGCAATTTATAACAATGATAAAATCGGCGTCATTTTTTTCACTGATATCGTTGAGAAATTCATTCCTCCGCAGAAAGGACGGAAACATATACTAAGAATAATCAGGGAGCTTCTGAATTTCAAACCCGGGAGCAACAGGACAAGTCTCAGCGAACCCTTGCGGTTTCTGACAAATGCCATAAAAAAGAGATGCACGGCATTTGTTATTTCTGATTTTATAGCTCCTGAATTCGAAGAAGCATTAAGAATTGCTGCCAACAAGCACGATATAGTCGCACTGAAGGTCTCCGATCCACTTGAGAAATTACTGCCTGATGCAGGTTTCATAAAAGTGCTGGACGCAGAAACCGGTGAAGAAAAATGGATTGACACATCTTCAAAACATATCAGGAGAGCTTATGCAGAATGGTGGAACTCTCATATAGAAGTTGTAAGGAACAGATTTAAAAGATGCGGAGTGGATTTTACGGAACTGAGTACACGCGAAGACTATGTGAAACCGCTGATAATGCTTTTTGAGAGCAGATGATAATTATGAAAAGAGCTGGTTTTTTTATATTGTTTTTAGTTTTTGTGTTCCCGCTCTCATTAATAGGGCAGGAGGTTTCTGTAACTGCAGCTTTTGATACATCCCGGATATTAATCGGTGATCAGATTAATTTTTCAGTGACTATCGATCAGCCGGCTGACCTTAGACTTTCGCTCCCATTTTTCAAGGATTCGCTAAGCAAAAATATAGAAATATTATCCGGACCTGAAATTGATACTTCATCCATCACGGGAAATAAGATCCGGATCACTGAAAAATACCTTGTCACTTCATTCGATTCAGGTTTCTACATGATCGATCCTGTATTTGCAGAGGCCAGTGATATTAACGGATTGAAAAGATATTATTCTGATTATTCAATACTTGAAGTTGCAAGAGTCAAACTTACACCTCCTGATACTTCTTTAAAGATATTTGATATAGCAGCACCTTACCGGGCGCCTCTTACGCTGGGTGAGATCCTTCCCTGGATCCTCCTTTTTTTGCTTGCAGCACTTATCGTATGGGCAATAATAAGGTTTATCAGGAAATATAAAGGGACCAGAAAAGAAGCGATTGTCCCTGTCAGTGCTGAACCTGCTCATATAATTGCATTTCGGGAACTGGAAAAGCTTCAGAATGAGATGCTCTGGCAAAAAGGTGAAACAAAGAAATATTATACGCGACTGACCGAAATAATACGTCAGTACCTGGAAAACAGATTTCAGGTCTGTTCTCTTGAACTTACTACATCTGAGACACTCGAAGCGCTTGTTAAAACCGGATTTAAAAAGAATGAGTCTTACAATAAGCTCAAGCTCGGTCCTGACAGGAGCCGATCTGGTGAAATTTGCCAAATATAAACCGGAACCAATTGAGAATGAATCGGGTTTTTCGAACGCATGGGATTTCGTCTTAGCGACACAGGTGGTTGAGATTGTTGAGGAGAAGAGTGACGTCATAAAAACACTGGAAGAAAAGAAGGTATGAACAGAATATCTTTTACTGATCCTGATTTCCTTTATCTTTTGCTGGTAATACCTGCATTGGTTGCGTTTTACGTTTTAAAACAACATAAAGCATCCGCAGCTCTTCGTATGCCGGGACTGCAGTCATTGGAAAATACCGGCACCACTTTCAGGAATCTGCTCAGGCATGCTCTGTTCGCAGGCAGGATGATTGCCCTGATTTTTCTTATAATTGTCGTGGCCCGGCCACAATCGTCCGATAAATTCCAGGATGTTTCCACTGAGGGCATTGACATTGTTCTGGCACTCGATATCTCCGGCAGTATGCTTGCACGCGATTTCAGGCCTGACAGGCTTGAAGCATCAAAAGATGTGGCTACTGAGTTTATTTCCGGGAGACCTTATGACCGGATAGGGCTGGTTGTCTTCAGCGGTGAAAGTTTTACGCAATGTCCTCTTACAACCGATCATGCGGTCCTGATCAACCTTATGAGGGAAATACAAAGCGGAATGATCGAGGATGGCACCGCCATTGGAATGGGCCTGGCGAATGCTGTTAACAGGATAAAGGATTCCGAAGCTGTAAGCAAGGTGATAATACTGCTTACCGACGGGATCAATAACAGGGGAGAAATTGCCCCCGCTACAGCCGCCGGTATCGCAAAGACCTTTGGCGTCAGAGTGTACACAATAGGAGTGGGGACCCAGGGAATGGCTCCATATCCGGTGCAGACTCCCTATGGAATACAGTATCAGAATATGCCGGTAGAAATTGATGAAGCCATTCTGAAGGAAATTGCCCGGATGACAGGAGGCAGATACTTCAGAGCAACCGACAATGATAAACTGGTTCAGGTCTATAGTGAGATCGACAAACTTGAAAAATCAAAAATCGATGTAAAGCAATTTACCCGGAAAGAGGAGAAATACCTCACTCCTGCAATAATTGCTTTTTGCTTTTTGGTAATGGAGATGCTTTTAAGAAATACGGTATTGAGGAAAGTAACTTAATCAGTTGGTGACTATGCAGCTTTTCAGATTTGCGAATCCTGAGTATTTATACCTCCTGCTTCTGCTTCCGGTTATGATTGCTTTATTTATCATAAATGAATTCAGAAGAAGAAACTCACTGAAAAAGCTGGGTGAGACTACTCTTATCAACAGGCTCATTCCTGAGATTTCAGGAATCAGACCCGTGTTCAAGTTTTTGATTCAGCTTCTGGCTTTATCTGCCGCTGTTATCATGCTTGCAAGACCACAGTTCGGGTCCAGGATCGAGGAGGTGAAGAAACAGGGCGTGGAGGTAATTATTGCTCTCGACGTGAGTAATTCAATGCTTGCTGAAGATATTCAGCCCAACAGGCTGACAAGGGCAAAACAGGCTATCTCGAGGCTGGTCGACAATCTTGAGAATGATAAGATCGGGCTGATAGTTTTTGCAGGTGATGCTTACACACAGATACCGGTAACGACCGATTATGTTTCGGCAAAAATGTTTCTTTCAACAATAAATCCTGAAATGGTCCCGAAACAGGGAACAGCGATTGGTGCTGCCATTGATCTGGCCTCAAGGTCGTTCACGCCGGGAGAAGGAAAAAGCAAGGCAATGATAATTATTACCGATGGTGAAAACCACGAAGATGATCCGGTTTCTGCAGCCGGGGAGGCAGCAAAAACAGGTATTGTTATTCACACCATCGGAATAGGATCTGCTGAAGGTGTTCCGGTTCCGGTTGCCACCGGAGGCAGGCGTGATTACCTTAAGGATGCAGACGGATCAACCGTGATAACAAAACTTGACGAAGAAATCCTGAAAAAAATCGCAATGAGCGCAGGAGGAAATTACATCAGGGCAAGTAACTCAAATATTGGTCTGGATGAGATTTTCAATGATATCCGGAAAATGAAGAAGGAAGAACTTGAAAGTACAATGTATACTGAATATAACGATCAGTTCCAGATATTTGCAGCTATTGCTATCTTATTCCTGCTGTTTGATATCTTAATCATGGACAGAAAGAACAGAAGACTGCAGGATGTAAGGCTATTTAAGTTCCGGATTGGGTAATAAATTGTAAAACAGATGTATAAGAGACATTCATATATCAGGTTTCATGAAAAAACAGGCATGCTGATCCTGATTTTTATGTTATTTTTTACAGGATACTCAATTGCACAGGTTGATAGGAAATTAATCAGGCAGGGGAACAGGGAGTATGAAAAGACCAGATATTCGGAATCTGAAATATTTTACCGGAAGGCAATTGATAAAAATGAAGAATCAGCCGATGCTGTATTTAATTCCGGAGATGCCCTGTATAAACAAAAAAAATACGAAGATGCCGGAAAACAGTTTATTGAAACTCATAAAATGAATGAGGATAAAGTTAAGAAATCAGCAAGCCTGTATAATCTTGGGAACTCGTTCCTGATGGCAAACAAATTGCAGGAGAGTATTGAAGCGTATAAAAACTCATTAAAACTTAAACCTGATAACCCGGAAGCTAAATATAATCTTGCCTATGCCCAGGACCTGCTCAGAAAGCAGCAGCAGGAACAGCAGCAGAACAACAACAAAATAAGGATAACAAGGATCAGGAGAAGAAGGAACAGGAGCAGAAACAGGATGATCAGGAAAAACAGAACGATGACAAGCAACAAAAGCAGCAGGATCAGCAGTCAATATCAAAAGAGGATGCCGAGCGCCTGCTGAATGCCATTGCCAATGATGAAAAAAATGTACAGGAAAAAGTTAAGCTGGCAAAAGCAGCAAAAGCAAAGGTCAAAACGCTAAAAAACTGGTAACTTGGCAGAATGAAAGGAAGGACGATTATACTGACAATTGTATTACTTATCCTGCATCTATGCACGGAAGGGCAGGAGATATCTGTCGTGGCAGATTACCCGGAAGTTGTCAGGAATGGTCAGCAATTCAGTGTCTCCTGGACAATAAATTCCGGGGGAGGTGATTTTTCCGAGCCTCCATTTGCTGGTTTTTATAAGCTTATGGGTCCTCAAACATCATATAGTTCAAGTACGCAGATTATAAATGGTAAGATCTCAAGAGAGACTAAGTATACATATATCTATTATCTTCAGGCTTTGAATGAAGGCAAATATGTAATCCCACCTGCCACCTTCACCATTAAGAATAAGGCTTATTATTCCGATTCCCTGCGAATAGAGGTTATTGGAGGTAATACTTCTCAGCAAAATGTACCGGGAACCGGCAGAGCTGATGAAGAGGGACCGGTTCAGGAGACCGGCGATGACGTTTTCGTAAGCCTGTTGCTCAATAAGAAAGAGGTATATCTTGGCGAACATATTGTTGCAACAGTAAAAATCTACTCAAGGGTCGATATTTCAGGCATCAACGAAATTAAATTCCCCGGCTTTGAAGGTTTCCTGAAAACTGACCTCGATACACCTCCTCTGACTTCGCTTCAACGTGAGAATGTCAACGGGACTATCTATGGAACCGGAGTTGTTCAGCAGTTTCTGCTTTATCCGCAGATTTCAGGCGATATTAATATCGATCCGGTGCAGATTTCTGTTTTGATCCGGCAAAAGACTGGTCAGTCTGATCCTTTTTTCGGAGATTTTTTTGCTACTTATACCACAGTTCCAAAGGCTGTCCTGAGCAAAGCCCTTGAAAGTGAAAGTTAATCCTTTGCCCGGAATTAAGCCTGCTGATTTTTCAGGTATTGTCGGAAAAGCAACCCTGGATGCAACTCTAAGCAAAGATACTGTGAATGTGAATGATGCAGTTAATCTTAAACTGGTCATTTCAGGCAGCGGGAACCTGAAGCTGGCAAATGCTCCTGAAATGAAACTGCCAGCCGACCTGGAGGTGTACGACCCTAAGGTGACCGACAATCTCAAGAATGGTTTGAATGGAACCTCTGGTCAGAAAATATTTGAATATCTGTTGATTCCACGGCACTATGGCGATTTTACAATACCACCAATAAAATACTCCTTTTTCAATATATCGACAAGACAATACGAAAACCTGAAAACTTCTGAACTTCATTTCTATGCAATCAAAAGTACTGATCAGAATGCGGGAATAACTGTTTACGGAGGTGTTTCAAAAGAGGATGTCAAATATCTGGGTCAGGATATAAGGTTCATAAAATCTGATCCGGGTCTGTTAAAGAAATCAGGCAATATTCTGTCATCAAAACGAACCTTTTACACTACCTATGCGTTTGCACTGGTTTTATTCCTGGTAATACTTTTTGTCAGAAGGGAACATATCCGTCGTAATGCCGACCTGAAATCAGTCAGGAACAGAAAGGCCGGGAAAGTCGCCGGTAAACGGCTCAGGGAAGCAGAAAAATGCCTGAAAGAGAAACAAACGGATAAATTCTATGAAGAGATATTAAAAGCGATATGGGGGTACCTGAGTGACAAACTCAATATACCAGTTTCGGAGCTCACCAGGAACAGTGCTGTTAATTCATTGACAGAGAAAGGAATTGATGAAGCCGACATAAATACTCTCACTTCGATTATTGACACATGCGAATATGCACGATTTGCTCCGTCATCATCCGCAGCTGAGGCTGAGAAGATTTACGAAGGAGCTTCAAAGTTTATCAGATTCGTTGAAAATTCAATAGGCTGACAGATGAAATCATTATATCGGAATATTCTGATACTTCTGGCGCTGGTGCTGGTTCTGCCGGTTAATAAAGTCTTCTCACAGGAGGAGCGCTCAGAAAAATTCAGAAAAGGTGTAGAATTATACTCTGCTTCAAATTATCAGGAAGCCATTGAAGAATGGTTGGATATTTATAATACAGGGTACCGTTCAGCAACACTTTATTATAATATTGGCAATGCATACTTTAAGCTGAATAATGTACCCGGGGCTATACTGTTTTATGAACGGGCACTTTTACTGAAACCAGCCGATAACAGCATAAATTACAATCTGCAGATTACACGATCGCTGGTAGTGGATAAATTTGAAGAGATCCCCGAACTCTTTTTTGTTAAATGGTTTGATTTCCTGTCGTTGTTGCTTTCAACCAATACCTGGGCCCTTGTCAGCATTATTTCCTTCATCCTTTTTCTTGTTCTGCTTTCGGTATACATTTACACCTCAAAATACAGGCTTAAAGTATTGGGCTTCTGGTTTGCACTTATCTGCCTTATTGTTTCTGCATCTTCTCTGGCGTTTACAATGCGAAATAAATCACTTGTTTATGACAGTCATAAAGCAGTGATATTTGCCCCTTCTGTAAATGGGAAAAGTTCGCCTGACAACAGCGGCACTGACCTGTTTGTCCTTCATGAAGGTTCCAAAGTCTCAATCGAAGATATGGTAGGTGACTGGTACGAGATCAGGCTTTCCGATGGCAACAAGGGTTGGGTCCCTTCAAACAGCCTGACAATAATTTAATTCAGAATTATTTTCATCTCCCTGTTTTGGCTATTTTTATCCGGATTTAAAAGGTTCGTATTATGAAAAGAAAACCGGTCAACAGTTCCCGCACACCGATATACAGGGATGCGGGTTTTGAACTTTTTGATGCAGATACTACAAAAGATGCGTTCACGAGAGAAACTGAAAATGAGCGGATCCCGGATTTATATATCTATTCGCGATACCGCAATCCGACTGTAGTTGCAGCAGAGGAAGAGATCTTGAATCTTGAGGGCTGTAAATGGGCTCTTCTTACCCAGACAGGCATGTCAGCAATCGATACGGCCTTATCGGTTTTCCAGAAAGGGGAACTAACAAAGCCGTGGTTATTTTTCAGCGAGATTTACGGAGGAACACTTTCATATATTGATTCAGTGCTAAGGAAGAGGAGAGGTCTTCAGATTCACAGTTTCAACCCTGTCGATGAAAAATATGACCTCCGTGAGTTTGAAAAGATTATCGGCAATAATCAAACCCGAAGTCATTTATATAGAGGCTATTTCAAATCCAATGCTTATAGTAACTGATGTCGGACATGTTGTAAGGCTTGCTCACAAGTATGGATCAAAAGTTATAGTTGACAATACTTTTGCAACCCCTGAGCTGTATAAACCTCTCGAAGACGGTGCTGACCTGGTTATTCACAGTGCTACAAAATACTTCTCAGGACACGGAAATATTACTGCCGGCGCAGTGTGTGGCAATGACACTTCCCTGATGAAAGCAGCAATTGAATACAGAAAATTTGTTGGTCATATGATTTCCCCTGACGATGCCTACAGGCTGAATACACAGATTCAGACATTTAGGCTGAGATTCAGGGAACAGTGCAACAATGCGGTCAGGATAATAAGAATACTTAAGGATCATCCAGCCATCCGAAAAACATGGTATCCGGGATTGCCGGATCATCCGACACATAAGGAAGCATTAAAGCTTTTCGGAGACAGGGGATTCGGGGCTATGATAACAGTCGATTTTGCCGGCAGAACTGAAATTGAAAAGAAAAGAAACCGGGATGGATTTATCAAGGCAGTTTCTGAAAAAATAAAGATCATTCCTTCACTTGGGGATCCTAAAACGATACTGATGCCTGTTGAGTCGGTTTGGGGAGCTAAATATCCTGAACCAGGAATGATCAGATTATCAGTTGGTTTCGAAAATTACAACGAGCTGGAAAAAACCATCCTGGAGGCTCTGGACAAGACAGGCAGATAATGACAGTACTCTCTACCTCCAGTCTATCGGTTCAATGCCTTTCGTGACAAGATAGTCGTTACATCTGCTGAAATGTCTGTTGCCAAAGAAACCTCTTGAGGCTGAAAGAGGAGAGGGATGAACTGATTCAAGGACCAGATGTCGCGATCTGTCAATTGATTCGCCTTTCTTTTGAGCATATGCCCCCCAGAGGAAAAATACCAGATTGCTCTTTTCATTATTCAGGACCTTTATTACATAATCTGTAAATTCTTCCCATCCTTTCTTCTGGTGAGAACCAGCCTGATGTGCTCTTACAGTGAGAGTTGCATTTAAAAGAAGTACTCCCTGCCCTGCCCACCTGGTAAGGTCTCCTGATAATGGCTGCGGTATTCCAAGGTCAGATTCAATCTCCCTGAATATATTTATCAGGCTCGGCGGATATTCGACCTGCTCCCTGACTGAAAAACACAATCCATGAGCCTGCCCGGGTCCATGATAAGGATCCTGTCCCAGTATTACTGCTTTGACAGTATCAAAGGGGCAAATATCAAAAGCATTGAATATCAGCGCTCCCGGAGGATATATAGTAGCCTTGCGATACTCCTCTTTAATGAAATCTGTCAGCCTGGTGAAATAATCTTTTTCGAATTCAGTCTTCAGCCTGGATTTCCAGCCAGGTTCAATTTTTACATCCATACTTAAAAGTACTCAAATAATTTCATTCTGCTTACACAAAATGGACTGACGTTTTTAACATCAGTCCATTCACTACTATCTACCCACAAAACCTAAAACTAAGAAACATGTTTTTTCAGATAGCACAATTGCCTACCCGACACCTGATCTGTTAAAATTTATATTATCCTTATCCGGATTTATAAAATTTCACAGGTCATTATTATCAAATTTATATTAATGTTAAATGATTACCTAACCATGTTAAACTTTTTTGACCAAAATGTTAATAAATATGTCTGGTTTGACATTGTATGTAAATTAATATCTTTACAATAAAACAATGGGTAAGGAAATTGAACGCAAATTTCTGGTTACCGGTGAGTTTAAACATCTTGCTGTTAAGAAGATAAGAATTACTCAGGGTTACCTTTCAATTGATCCTGCCCGAATAATCAGATTGCGTGTATCCGGTAACAGAGCAATTCTTTCGGTCAAATCACCATTAAATGATACCGGATTTTCCCGCAAGGAATGGGAGTTTGAAATACCTGTACCTTCAGCCAGGGAGATTCTGGAAGTGTGCCTCCCGGGCAGGATCGAAAAAACAAGATATATTGTTCCTTCCGGCCGGCACAATTTTGAGGTGGACGTATTTCACCGGAAAAACAGGGGATTGTGTATCGCTGAAATTGAGCTCTCCGACGAAGATGAAGTATTTGAAAAACCTGATTGGCTGGGAGAGGAGGTTACCGGGAAATCTGAATTTTATAATGTCAACCTTTTATAACGGATCAGATGCATATCCTGATCAAAGCACCTTTGAATAGATCTGTTTAGGATCGCCCGGACCATAGAACTCCCTGAGACTTGCCTGGAGTTCATAACTATTTTTGCGATAAAAGCTTTCTGTTGAAGCATATAAAGGTCTTCCTGATGTCTCGATCCATAGTATTTTACCACCCCGATTTCTTACATCATCTTCGATAGCTTTCAATAGAACTGATCCCAGTTTTTTATTCCTGGAATTTTGATGCACTGCTATCCAGTAAAGGTCCCAGGAATGCGTTGAAAAGGCATTTTTCCCATAATTCGCAAAGGCAACGAGACCATCCTCATCAGTAATTTTCATCCAGAAATATCCACTTGCCTCAGATCCCTTTTTTAAGGTCTCATCGGCAATTTCAAGCGCTGTCTGTATCTCAAACTCATAGAAAAACTCCGTGGAACGCAGTATCTCCTCAATGCGTTTCCTGTCTTTCGGAACAATCCCTTTTGAAACAATTGCCATAAACTATGAATTTAAATCACTTATAATCCGCCGAAGTACTTCTGTGATGGGAAGACCCGCTTCAGTTGTAGCAGCAACAAGTCCGCTGTCAGGCGACATGCATGGATTTGCATTAACCTCAATTACATACGGATTATCATTTTTATCAATTCTCATATCAATCCTTGCATACCCTTTTAGTCCGAAAACCTGCCAGCATTTCAAAGCAATATCCGTGATCTTTTCTGATAAGACAGGATTAAGCTTTTCGTGTGGAAACTCTCTGATGGTATTCTCGTATTCGAAACTTCCTTCAATCCACTTTGCTTTAAAATCGACAATTTTAGGTTTGCCTTCTTCAAAATTGTGAAAAACCATTTCAGCCGGAGGCATCACTTCAGGTCCGTTATGACTGAAAAGTACACTGATATTAAATTCACGACCATCAATAAACTCCTGAATAATCCAGTGTGAATCGTCATATTCTTTGAGTTTCTTTTCGTAGCCGGATGTATACACGAAAACCGAATCGCCTGTTATGCCCATGGATCCATCTTCCCAGACTGGCTTAATAATATATTTGGTCCCGGGCTGGAGAAGATTGTGCTGTGAAGGGAAAAGTACGACCGGTGTACTTATATCCTGTTCTATTAATATCCTGTTTGTTAAAGCTTTGCTTGTCGTAATGAACATAGCTTCAAGGGGATTGCCTGAATATGGAATTGAATGCATGTTCAGAAGGGCAGGCACAAAATAGCAAAGCTCCCCCTTGTTGATAATCGATTCAACCAGATTGAAAACAAAATCAGGCTTTTCTTTTGCAAGTAATGCAATTTCATTCATAAAATCTGAGGTGATCCCTTTCCTGAAGGTTTTAATTCCGATCTTATTCAGATTGGTTTCAACATATTCAACCTGGTCAAGCACATCAAGCTCATCCGGAAGAGCCCCGTCACGGGGCTGATTGAATAATATGCAACATCCTTTTCCTGTCATGATTTCAGATGATGTCTTTTAACCGCAGAATTCATTATCATCTCAATCAGAGACTGGTAATCAATTCCGATCATTTTTGAAAGTATGGGTAGGTCAGAATGAACAGGATGAAGACCGGCAAGAGGATTAACCTCCATAAAACACATCCGGCCATTCCGGTCTGCTTTAACATCAACCCTTCCGGCATCAACTCCGCCCAAAGCTTTCCAGACATTCAGGGCAACCATTTTACACTCCCCGGCAAATTCGCCTGCCATTGGAATATATTTGCAGAATATCTGATAGTTTTCCTTAAATTCCACTGAGTAGGGGAGATTATCCTTGCATTCGATTTCCATTCCACCGATTGCCACAGCTTCATCGCCTGATCCGATTACACCAACAGTAAACTCCCTTCCGGGAAGATATTCTTCAACAAGAGCCGGCTGGTCAAATCGTTTGAGCAGATACTCAACCATCTGTTTCAGTTCGGACTTTGAGCTGACAAGATTTTTTTCAGTGATTCCCTTTCCGGTACCTTCAGATACAGGCTTGATAAAAAGCGGGTATTGAAGATTGCACCTGTCAACATCATTAAGTTCTGAAATCAACATACCCGGACTTACTGGTACACCTGCGGCAGATACTATCAGCCGCGTCAGATGTTTGTTAAGTGATATACCCATTATGACCGGGCCGCTGAACACATATGGTATCTTATACTGATCGAGTATGGCCGGGACAACAGATTCTCTGCCATCGCCGTAAAGTCCTTCAGCAATATTAAACACAAGATCCCACCTTTTACCGGCAGAAAGCGCTTCAATAAGCTGAAAGCAGCTGCCGATGGGATCAGTTTCATAGCCCATCCTGGTGAGCGCTGTATCGATAGCATCGACAGTTTCCTGCTTGTCGAATTCGGCAGTATCTTCCATAGAATAACCACGATCAAGATACCATGACCGCAAGTCATAAGTCAATCCGATAATCATCTATAACGACTTATTTTTCAGGATATTCACATAAAACACCTTTGTAATTACGCAGAACGATGTGTTCGTCGTTATGCTCAACAACATAATTCGGAAGAAGAGGGATCTTACCTCCACCACCAGGAGCGTCGACAACAAATGTCGGAACTGCGTAACCGCTGGTAAAGCCTCTCAGCCCTTTAATAATTTCCAGGCCTTTAGCAACAGTGGTTCTGAAATGGCCTGATCCTGGTATCAGATCACACTGATATAAATAATAAGGTCTTACCCTGACCTTTAATAATCTGTGCATAAGTTCCTTCATGACAGGCACATTATCGTTTATGCCTTTCAGAAGAACCGTCTGGCTTCCAAGGGGGAATCCACCGTCAGCAAGCTTATTGCATGCTTTTGCACATTCGTCGGTTATTTCAAGAGGATGTGAGAAATGAAGACTAATGAACAGAGGGTGATATTTTCTGAGTACATTTATTAAACCGTCGGTGATACGCTGGGGTAAAACCACAGGTGTTCTGGTCCCGATACGGATTATTTCAACGTGCTCAATCCTTCGGATATTTGAAAGTATATAATCGAGTGTTTCATCACTCAGGGTGAGGGGATCACCTCCACTTATAAGAACATCTCTTACTTCTTTATGGGAGGAGATGTAATTAAATGCCTTTTCATAATCCTGTCTTCCCAGCTTATCAAGCCTTCCTACCGAATGTGAACGCGTGCAATACCTGCAGTAATTTGAGCATACCTGGGTAACAGTGAACAGAACCCTGTCGGGATACCTGTGAACAATTCCCTTAACAGGGGAAAATGACTTCTCGTGCAGAGGGTCAGATTGTTCACTCCTTGTCTCCAGTAATTCTTCCACAACAGGCACAACGTTCCGGCGAAGCGGATGTGATGGCTTTGTGTTATAAATCAGATGATGCAAAATAGGGAGTAATCCTTAAAGGAAGCCGGCCTTTCAGATTATTAATAGCCAGAATCTCCTTTTCGGACAATTTCATGATTTTCTTCAGATCTTCGATGCTTGTGAAAGCATTCCGAAGCTGCCATTTCCAATCATTCCAGGATTCTATGGTTGTCAGGGGGAAGTAACGGTGCATGAACTCCGAACTCCGGGTGCTAACTGACAGGTTTGGGATTACGTTTTGCGAAAAAATCGTGGTTTTCGCGCCAGGCTCTTCATCAGAAGAGCAACCCACGAGGCGGCCCTCACAGTGGAGGGCTGCAACCTCATTATTGTTAGCGTTCATAAATGATGAAAGATTTCACCTTTTCCTTTTAGTTTGCTTGTTTTAAATAGTTTTAGTTAAAAATAAATTGGGACGAAAATATATAATCTATAAATACATTGTATCATTCGACCTCCATAAATATTAACACGAATGGTATTTTATTAACAATCTAAAATTTATTATTAATTAAACAATTATATATATTGCTGTTTTTCAGCATATTATATTGTTGAAATCCATTCAAAAAACCTGCGGTCAAACTGGTATTTTTTTGCCCGTTTTCGCACTCTGTTTTTTCCATTTTCTTAATCAAATACATCCTTCAGATCTTTTAATTTCTTCTTAAAAATTTTAAGAATTGTACTTAACAATTATTATGCCAGAACTTTATATGTCATAAATATTTTGAGTTATCCGAATTTCAAATACTTTTATCAAATTTTCAAAAGACATGCTTTATAACGCATTAATGTTGTTTTAATTATTTCCGGATATAAAAAACTGTCATATCAGGCTTTGAAAGAAACAGCTGACATAAAAGCCAAATCACTCTTCAGTGACATTAAGGAAGCAGTCACGGGAACAGAACAGGACTTTACTGAGGTCAGACTCAGCAGGGCTATACTCCTTCTTTCCATACCGGCTGTTCTTGAAATGATCATGGAATCGGTTTTTGTAATCGTCGACATTTTTTTTGTTTCCAAACTGGGAGCCGATGCAGTTGCCACTGTCGGAATTACTGAGTCGCTTGTGACAATCGTTTACGCTATTTCGTTAGGCCTGGCTACCGCAACTACGTCGATGGTTTCAAGAAGGATCGGTGAAAAGAATCCGGAAAAAGCATCACAGACCGCATTTCAGGCTATTTTGACTGGATTCATTGTTTCACTTCTTATTGCTATACCAGGTGCAGTTTATTCCACCAGACTGCTTGAAATGATGGGAGCCTCACCGACGATCGTTTCAGAATTTTCAGGCTACACAAGAATAATGCTTGGTGGTAACATAGTGATTATGTTGTTATTTATCATCAATGCAATTTTCCGCAGTGCCGGAGATGCAGCAATTGCAATGAGGGTACTCTGGGTTGGAAATATTATTAATATAATTCTCGATCCGTGTTTAATTTTTGGACTGGGGCCTTTCCCGGAACTGGGGGTAACCGGTGCAGCTGTAGCCACTACTACCGGCAGAGGAATTGCGGTCCTGTACCAGTTCTGGCTGCTGTTCTTTGGCAGAAAACGTATTCAATTGTCATTGAACACGTTAACCATTAATATTAAAATAATAGGAAAGCTTGTAAGACTATCACTCGGAAGCATAGGCCAGAATCTTATCGGAACAATAAGCTGGGTTGCGCTCGTCAGAATAATCTCAGTCTTCGGCAGTGAAATAATAGCCGGATATACAATTGCAATCCGGATAGTAAGCTTCGTATTATTGCCATCATGGGGAATAAGCAATGCGGCTTCGACCCTTGTAGGTCAGAATCTTGGAGCGAAAAAGCCGGAGAGGGCTGAAAAAGCCGTAATGGTGACAGGATTCATTAACATGATATTACTTGGTATTGTAGGTCTGATCCTGGTATTGTTTCCGGTATACTTTATAAATATTTTTATTGATGACATAACCGTCCTGACAGCAGGGGCTGAATGTCTGAGGATTATAAGTATCGGATTTGTTGCCTATGGATTCGGCATGGTCATGGTTAATTCATTCAATGGGGCAGGGGATACCACAACTCCGCTGAAAATCAACATCTTTGCATTCTGGCTGATTGAAATTCCGCTGGCATGGATCCTCGCTTTAAAAGCAGGAATGGATCAGCCTGGTGTATATACGGCAATTGTTATAGCCGAATCGCTGATGACATTAACTGCATGGCTTGTGTTCCGACGGGGCAAATGGAAGCTTAAGGAAGTGTAATACCGGAACGGCTTTCAGAACAACATTTTTACGGCTCTAATAATCGTTATCTGAAATATCAGTATCCTTACGCAGCTTTTTTATCTTACCCCGCTTGCGCTTATCATCAATTCTTTCGGCCTGCGACTTAATTGTAGGTCCGGTAGGCTTTCGTTCAGGTCTCTCAGTCAGCGCCCCTGATAATAAGATCAGCAATTTATCAAGAGCATTCTTCCTGTTTCTCAGCTGTGTTCGTTCTGACTGGGACCGGACAATAAGCACACCTGAAGAATTGATCCTGCTTATAAGCTTCCTTTGAATCAGCTCTTTTTCATGTGCCGACAGGAAGGCAGAGTCCTGAACATTAAACTGCAATTCGACTTTTGTATTTACCTTATTGACATTCTGGCCGCCGGGACCACTGCTTCGGGATGCTATAAAAACAAATTCATCTTCCGGAATGCGCTCTTTTAATTCTTCAGGTGTCACTTGCGCAGGTATTTGTTCATGGTGCTTGTTGCTAGTTGCAGGTTGCAGTTGCTGGTTGCTAGTTGCTAGGTTGCTAGGTGCTGGTAACTAGTTACTAGCAACCTGTAACAGTAACTAGTAACCTAGTAACCAGTACCCAGCAACTTCAGAGAATTATTCAATGATTTCAAATCTATATTCCCCTGACCCTGCTTCAATTACCAGATTCCTGTCAGTGACCCTGATATTTTTCAGAGCCTTATTATCACTCAGAGGCATTCCGTTCTCCCTTGCTTTTTCAACCGAGTCGGCAGGAAGAATAATTTTTGCATTAGTGTTTGCAGGGATTTTTACAGTAAAGTAAACTCTCCCGTCTTTCCTTTCCCATCCCGAAGCAATTGTACCATAAGGGCTTTCCAAAGAGGCTTTTGAAAATTCAAGCTTTTTAACGGGATGCGGCTGGATCAGGATCTCCTTATAGCCGGGTTTCAAAAGATCAATCCCGGCCGAGACACGGTACATCCAGTCACCGATTGCGCCGTATGCGTAATGGTTAAATGAGTTCATACCTGCATCCTGAAACGTACTGTCGGTCTTTTGTCCGTCCCAGCGTTCCCATATTGTTGTGGCTCCCATTCTTACAGGATAAAGCCATGACGGATAGGTCTCCTGCAGCAACAGATCATATGCTACATCGGCATATCCGTTTTGTGTCAGCACATGACAGAGGAACGGAGTCCCGAGGAATCCTGTTGAAAGATGGTTCCGTCTGCTTTTTATATCATCAACAAGGAATTTTGCTGATCCGGGACGCAGGTCATCGGGTAGGAGATCAAACATCAGGGCAAGAACATATGATGTCTGGGAGTTTGTCCCGACTCTTCCTGCAGGGGTGACATACTCGTTGATAAATACACTTTTAATTTTTCTGAACAATTCATTGTAGATTTTTTCATCGTCAGTTTTGCCAAGCTCTTTTGCCGTTTTTGCCAGAAGATTTGACGAATAAGCAAAGAATGCCGTGGAGATAAAATCATGTTCGGTGAATCCGTCAGGTTCAGGATGGTTGTTCACCGGCGGGTGGTAGAACAGCCAGTCACCATATTTGCTTCCGCCCTTCCATATAAAGGAATCTCCTGCCTTGTTCCTTATATATTCGACCCAGGCCTTCATGCTGGGGTATTGTGTTTCAAGGAGTTTTTTGTCGCCATACACCTGGTACATAGTCCATGGAACTATTACAGCCACATCGCCCCATCCGGCGGAAGGCGCAGCAGTTCTGGCATCCTGCCTGTTCAGAACATCAGGGATAACATCGGGCACAGCGCCGTCCTGCTTCTGATCAGATGCAACATCCTTAAGCCACTTGGTAAAAAATGCTGCGACATTGTAATTGAAGGCAGCAGTCCGGCAGAAAGCCTGGGCATCGCCTGTCCATCCCAGACGTTCATCTCTCTGGGGACAATCGGTTGGTACATCGACAAAATTACCCTTCTGACCCCATTGAATATTATGCTGAAGCTGGTTCAGGAGCTGATTTGAGCTTTCGTAACTGCCAGTGAGCGGCATATCGGAATGGACAACAATCCCTGTTATATTATCGGTTGTAAGCTCCCCCGGGAATCCGGTAACCTCTACAAACCGGAATCCCATAAATGTAAATCTCGGTTCATAAACCTCTTCTCCGCTTCCCGATAGTGTATAGGTCAGCTGGCATTTTGCCACCCGTAGATTCTCTGTATAAAATTCTCCGTATTTATCGAGGACCTCAGCATGACGCAGTGTAACCACTGTCCCTTTATTGCCTGTAACACGCAGTCTTATCCAGCCAACCATATTCTGACCCATATCGACAAGCAGACTTCCTTTGGGTGAACGGAAAATCCTGACCGGTTTTATTTCCTGTATCTTTTTAATCATGGCACCCTCGGAGGCAATAATATTATTGTTATAATTCCCGGTCTTCACTGTACTCCAGTTTGCATCGTTGTAATCCGGCATATTCCAGCCAGTAAGCTTTTTTGTTGCGTCATAGGTTTCTCCGTTATATATATCGTTCATCCTTATCGATCCATTATTACTGCTCTTCCATGACTCATCCGTCAGAATATATGATACGGCGCCGTCGGTATAAGTGATCTTTATCTGCATCAGCAGGCCAAGTCTTTTGCCGTAAATTGCCCAGTTATTTCCCCATGCCAGCGTTCCGCGATACCAGCCATCGCCCAGTACGGCACCAACGGCATTCTTTCCTTTCGTTACTTGTCCGGTAACATCATATACCTGATACTGAAGCCTTTTCCCATACGACGTCCAGCCTGGTGTAAGAACCTGATCACCCACTTTTTTGCCATTCAGGTGAAGCTCATAGAAACCATGTGATGTAACATATACTACTGCTTTGGCGATATTTTTCTCGATTGAGAACTCCTTCCTGAAATGCGGAGAAGGTGAATAACGAATTGTGTCCCCTTCCATTTCAATCCATTTTGCCTTCCAGTTCTCAGGCTTTAATAAACCTGTTTCCCAGTATGCGGCCTCACTCCACTTTGATGTTCTTCCTTTGTTATCCCAAACCCTTACCTGCCAGTAATATCTCTGGCTGGCTTCAAGTTCGGGCCCTTTATAGCTGACGAGAACAGATTCGTCGGAGGCTACCTTGTCTGACTGCCAGATAGTTTTAGACGCAGAAAACTTCGGATCGGCAGACACCCGCAGTGAATAGGCTGTCTGCATAATGCTGTTACCGGTACTTTTTATTTTCCATGAAAATCTTGGCTGCAGATTGTCAATGCCCACAGGGTTTTTCTTATGCTCGCATGTCAGATCATAAGCCGATAAATCCTGTGAGAATGATACAGCCGGTACAAGAAGAAGGTAGAGGATGAGTTTAAATGATTTCATAATATGAAATTTAGGTTATTAAATTCGAGATTTGAAATTTATCCATTTTTATCGGATTACAGAAAGGTAAAATGACTATTTTTATACTCGTTCAACTATTAACCTGAAACTAACAGTACAATAAATGAATCCAATTGCGGGAATTTTGTTAATAGCTCTTGGCAGTATTGGAGCTGCCAGTTTTTATGTTCCTTTTAAGAAAGTCAAAGAATGGGCATGGGAATCTTACTGGATAGTCCAGGGAGTTGCAGCATGGCTTATTGCACCCTGGTTATTTGCTTTGATCTTCATTCCCCGGGGAGAACTGATCCCGATTATTAACGAAGCCCCTTCGTCTGCCAAGCTTATGGCAATGGTATTCGGTATTCTATGGGGATTTGGTGGTCTGACATTCGGGCTGAGCATGCGTTATCTGGGCGTTGCCCTGGGACAGAGCATTGCCCTTGGGTTATGCGCCGCTTTCGGGACCATTATCCCGGCTATTGTTGCGGGACAGGACCTCTTCTCCAGCAGGGCAGGGATCCTTACAGTTATTGGTGTCGCGATAACAGTTGCAGGAATTGCAGTCATTGGATATGCAGGAGCTCTTAAGAGCAGGGAAATGACTGAAGAAGCAAAAAAAGCCTCTGTGAAAGAGTTCGCTCTGAAAAAAGGTATCCTGATAGCAATTTTCTCCGGGATAATGAGCGCCTGCTTTAATTTCGGATTCGAAGCAGGAAAACCCATAGAAAATATTGCTATCGCTCACGGGACCAATCCATTATTTCAGAAAAATCCGACGCTTATTTTTATTCTGTTTGGCGGATTCCTGACAAACCTTATATATTGCGGATATCTGAATATTAAAAACAAGACCTATAAGGATTATTACTCATTTTCAGGCAATGTTCTCATGAACAACCTGGCATTTACATTCCTTGCGGGATTCCTGTGGTTTTTACAGTTCCATTTCTTATGGCATGGGTTCGAGCAAATTGCCGGAGGGCATGGCTGTATTCGGTTGGAGCATCCTTATGGCACTTAATATTGCAATCAGCAATATATGGGGTATCATTCTGAAAGAATGGAAAGGCGTAACGAAGAAGACAATTGTCATTCTGATTATTGGCATTGCGGTTCTCATTCTTTCAACATTTGTTGTTAAATTAAGTTAATAATTGATTATGAAAAGATTTGGATTTAAGATGAAATTGTATCCCGGATTTAAGGAGGAATACAGAAAGCGTCACAGTGAAATATGGCCCGAGCTTGTCAAAATGCTAAAAGATGAAGGCGTTGGAAATTATTCAATATTTCTTGATGAAGAGACAAATATTTTATTTGCATACCAGGAACAATCAGGGGAGAGTTCCTCACAGGACCTGGGGACGACGGAAATTGTCAAAAAATGGTGGAAATACATGTCCGATATAATGGAAACAAATCCTGATAATTCACCGGTCACTATTCCTCTCGATCAGGTATTTTTTCTGGAATAAGTAAAATAGGGCTAAAGCAAAAAATCATAAATCAATATTTTAAAATCAAATAATATGAATAAAGAGCTCATAAAAAAATCATATCAGCTTGCAAAGGCGCAATACGCAGAACTTGGAGTTGACACTGATAAAGTCCTTGAACAACTGGACGATGTTGTAATAAGCCTTCATTGCTGGCAGACCGATGATGTGGGTGGTTTTGAAAAAGAGGGTGCCGAGCTTGGAGGAGGAGGGATTCAGGCTACAGGTAATTTCCCCGGAAAAGCAAGGTCACTTGACCAGATGCGTGATGATCTGGACAAGGTGATGTCTTTATTGCCGGGCAGACAAAGGCTGAATCTTCACGCCATTTATGGTGAGTTTGGTGGAAAAGCAGTTGACCGCGACCAGATCGAGCTGAAGCATTTTAAAGGATGGATAAACTGGGCCAGGAAAAGGAAAATCGGTCTTGATTTCAATTGTACCTGCTTTTCCCATCCGCTGGCTGACGACGGATTTACCTTGTCAAGTAAAAATCCCAGGATCCGGAAATTCTGGATTGAACATACAAAAAGATGCCGTGCAATTGCTGCGGAAATGGGGAAGCAGCTCGGGACACCGTCAGTCCATAACATCTGGATCCCCGATGGTACAAAGGATACACCTGTCGACCGGTACACCCTGCGCAAACTCCTCAAGAAATCGCTTGACGAGATATTCTCAGTAAAATATCCGAAGAAATACCTGAAGGATTCCATTGAAAGCAAGCTTTTCGGGATCGGGTCCGAATCGATGGTTGTGGGATCACATGACTTCTACCTCGGGTATGCCGTCACGAACAATACAATGATAACCCTCGATAATGGTCATTTCCACCCGACAGAGCAAACAGGTGATAAGATTTCTTCAATATTGTTATTTATCGATGAACTTCTTTTGCATCTGACAAGAGGCGTCAGATGGGACAGCGATCATGTGCTTACCTTCAACGACGAATTGCTGCTTATTGCCCAGGAAATTGTCAGGGCAAAAGCTCTGAACAGGGTAAATATCGGCCTCGATTTCTTTGATGCAAGCCTTAACAGGATCGGAGCATATGTTATAGGAACCAGGTCAGCTCAGATGGCATTCCTTTACGCATTGCTGGAGCCTTTAAAGACCCTGGTAAAATTTGAAGAGGAAGGCAAAAACTTTGAAAGGCTGTCATACCTGGAACTGATGAAATCCAGGCCTTTCGGCGCTGTATGGGACTATTATTGTATGATGAATAAGGTCCCGGTGGGGCTGGAATATATTGAAGAGATCAGAGAATATGAAAACATGGTGCTGAGCAAAAGAAAATAGAAACATTTCCGGTTCCGTTTCAGGAAAGGGCATTTATAAAGGAATATGAAGGAGAAAGTTATAGGAATATTTGATGTTGGTAAAACCAATAAGAAACTGCTTCTGTTTGATTATAACCTCAGGATAGTTTTAGAACAAGAAATAAGATTTCCGGAAAAGCTTGATGATGACGGATTTGAGTGCGACAATATTGAACTGATCGAGAAATGGATTAAAGATTCAGTCACGAAGCTCATACATTCAGAAAAATATGATCTCACAGCATTGAATTTTGCCACATACGGAGCCACTATCGTTTATCTTGATGCGCAAGGACAAAGAATCACTCCGGTTTATAATTACCTGAAGCCTATCGACGAAAAGATACCTGAAAGGCTTTACAGGAGATATGGCGGACAGGATGAATTCTGCCGCAGAACTGCCTCTCCTGCTCTGGGTATGCTGAATTCGGGAATACAAATTTTATGGTTGAAAACTGCAAAGCCGGAGCTATTTTCAAAAGTGCACTATATCCTCCACTTTCCGCAGTATATGTCATACCTGATCACCGGGAAGATCTGCTCGGAGCATACATCTATTGGCTGTCATACCGGAATGTGGGATTTTGATAATATGAAATACCACCCATGGATCAGCGATCAGGGATTCGAGCTACCTCAGCCTGTTCCTGTTGATACGTTCAGCGAAATAGCGATCGATGAGAAAAAAATTAAGGCCGGAATCGGCATTCACGACAGTTCATCGTCACTGGCTCCCTATTTCACCGGAAGCAGGGGCAAATTCCTGCTGGTTTCAACAGGCACCTGGTGCATTAATATGAATCCTTTCAATCATGAAAAACTCTCTGTGGAACAACTCGACAGAGATTGCCTCTGCTATATGAGCGTCACACGGCAGCCTGTAAAATCATCACGATTATTCCTTGGAAATATGCACGAAACAGCTGTAAGAATGCTAAATGAACATTTCAGAACAACAGATGATTTTTATAGAAATGTAAAGTTTGATCCGGACCTGCTCAATATGCTGCTAAAAAGGTATACCGGTGATAAAAGGGCATTTTTCAACAGCGGCCCGGAATCGAGAGAATTTAAAGACAGGATCGATCTCTTCGATTTCAAATCGTTTGATGAAGGCTACCATCAGCTGATGGTTGAACTGTGCAGCCTGACATATGAAGCAATACGCCTGATACTGAGTGAAAAGGACGAGATCGAAAACATATATATCACGGGAGGTTTTGCGAAAAACACGATATTCCTGAGACTTTTGGCCAGAGCCTTCCCCACAAAAAAGGTTTTCACATCTGTTATAAACAATGCGACAGCTCTGGGAGCTGCTCTTATCATTTTCAGATCAGTAAGCGACAAACAGCCTGAACTTAATCTCGGACTTACTGAATATCAGGCTTAATTCAACTGAGTTATTATGAGGCCGTATCTAAAGCCCATTCTTTATCCCTTACCCCTAAATCCCCCAGGGGGGACTTACTGGTTTACAGTTACTTTGCAAAGCCCCCCGTGGGGGGTTTGGGGGTAAAACCTGGCTTTTAAGACACCCTTATCTATCTGTCAGGAATTACTTAATTCCTGTTCTTATTTTATTATCCCAGCTTATATTCCTGATAAACATAAAGGGTGAGCAGGGGTCAGAAAGGTCTTCCTGTAGTATGGGAAAAGAAAACAAAACAGCTGATGCCCGGAAAGGAAAAGACCGGATTAAGAAGATAATGGTTAATAATATGATTATACAGTTTTTAAGCAATTTAGATGTCAGGATTACCGTTGAAAGTAGAATTCCATTACTTTTGCGGTCCGAATGAATCTCTTAAAACCAGAATAATAAAATTAAAAAAATGAAAATAGCACGATGTTTATTGCTCCTGACACTGGTAACCGGTTTGAATCCGTCATCATACGCCCAGAAGAAAGAACCTGATAAAAAGATTAAAAGCATAATTGTCTATCAGGAAAAATATGACATGCTGGTAACACGAAAATATAAGGATACTGAACAGTATTTTGATGCAAGAGGAAATCTTCTGGAAGATATTACATACAAACAGGGTAAAGTCACCAAACATTTCAAATACCAGTACGATTCAGATGACAATAAGATCAGGGAGGAGGAATTTGATCCATCAGGGAGAATAATTGAAACATCCGAGTATAAATATGAGAATGGGCTGAGAACAGAAAAATATGTTTATGACCCAAAGAAAAAACTGAAATCGAAAAAAATTTACCAGTACACCACATTTTAGCTGATGATGATATCTGAGATAAAAAATATCGTGGATTCTTTCAATTCTGTCACTCTTAAGGAGATCGCTGGGGCAAGACTGATGGACAGGGTTGACACTAAATTCCTGCTTCCCGCAAACAGCATACCCGATCTGTTAAAATTGATGGAAGAACGTTACAGAGTGCTGGAAATAAATGATTTCAG
>CAWHGX010000041.1:0-72812 GCA_963828775.1 uncultured Bacteroidales bacterium
GGCTGGCAACAAGCTTCGGATTTTCACCATACAGTTCAATCGGATATAATATCACCACAAATGCCTCAATTGAGGGAACCAATAAGGAATACTCCAAAACCTTTTCGGGAACAGGCGGGGTGAACCAGGTGTATCTCGGCGGTTCAATAAAGCTCCTGAAGAATCTTTCCGTCGGATTCAACGCAGCTTATCTTTTTGGCAATATCACCCGTACCGAATCCTCAGCCGAATTTGGATATTACCTTGAGGATGCTACCTATGTTTCAAATTTTGATCTTAACTACGGATTGAATTATCAGTTTAAGATAAATAAGTGGAAATATAGTCTGGGGCTTATATATGGGAATTCAAAGAAGCTTAAAACAAAGAATGTAACAACTATTCAGACAGAAACAGAAACTGAAACTCTGAGAAGCCGGAAATATAAATACGGCATACCACAGAATATTGGAGCAGGATTTGCTTTAGGCAAAGGATTTTTCAGTGCCGGCATTGACTATGAATGGAGCAGCTGGAAAGACATAGAGTTTACTAATAACTATCTGCAGACAAGAAACAGCAACAGGTACTCTTTTGGTGTGGAGTTCCCCTCACCGGGACTGAACAAGGGAACCGGCAAAATGATATTCTACAGATTTGGAGGGGAGTATCGTCAGTCTTATCTGGTTATAGATAATACCCCCATAGACTATCGCGCTGTTACATTAGGGGCAGGTATACCGCTTAAGGGGGTTTTCAGCGTTGTCAATATTGCTCTTGAACTGGGACAAAACGGAACATCAAAAAACGGACTTTTTAAGGAAAGCTTCATCACCCTTCATCTGGATATGTCCCTGAGGGATCTATGGTTCAGGAAGCAGAGATACAACTAATCCGTCATATCAGATTCCTGCTGACCATCTCAAAAAATGAGGTTCTGAACGATTCCCCGATCGGAATACGCTGATTTCCGATAACAATCCTGCTGTTCTCGATCATGTCAATCTTATCAACTGAAATAATATATGATTTATGAACTCTGAAGAATGAGTCGGATGGTAACTTCTCAATTATATTCTTCATGGTTGTCTTTGTAAGGATCAGCTTTCCTTCAGTATGTATCTTGACATAATCCTTCAATCCCTCAATATATAATATGTCATTCAGATCAACACGGATAGTAGTGTATTCTACCTTGACCATGAGAAATTCATGAGATTTCCCGTGATGATCCTGCATGGAAGCATAAGGAGGATTTTTCAGTTTCAACAGCTGGAAAGCCTTGTTCACGGCTTTCAGAAACCTGTCGAAAGCAAAGGGTTTAACGAGGTAATCGACAGCATCATACTCAAATCCATCAAAGGCATATTCTTTATATGCCGTAGTAAAAATGACCATCGGAGGATTATAAAGGGTTTTCAGAAATTCCTGCCCCGAGATCTGCGGCATGACGACGTCGAGAAAGATAAGGTCGACCTGGTTGTTATTTAGAGTTTGTATGGCGTCGTACGGATTTGTAAATGTCCCGACAATATTGACAGACTGAATTTTTGAACAGAACTCCCTGATGATCCTGAGTGAGGAAGGCTCATCATCAATCGCTATGCAATTAAGTACATTATCCTTCATTCCTTTCTTCCTTTCACACCCTTCCGGGGTACACCTTCAATGCTTCAGCCAGCGTCTCCATGGCGTTTTTCAGATCATCAGTCTTCAGGACATATGCAATCCTTACCTCATTTTTCCCCAATCCCGGTGTTGAATAAAAACCTGAAGCAGGAGCTATCATGACCGTTTGATTTTTATATTCAAACTCTTCAAGAAGCCACCTTGCAAACCTGTCGGAATCATCAACAGGCAGCTTTGCAACTGTATAAAATGCACCTTTTGGTTTCGGACAATAGACCCCCGGCATTTTGTTCAGGGCATCAACCATGAAATTTCTTCTGGCAGTGTATTCCTTGTTTACTTCCTGAAAATATTCAGGTGGTGTATCGATTGAAGCTTCTCCTGCAATTTGTCCGAGTCCGGGAGGGGAAAGACGCGCCTGGGCAAATTTCAGAGCAGTCGAGATTATCTCTTTGTTTTTGCTTACAAGTGCACCGATACGTACTCCGCATTCACTGTAACGTTTTGAAACAGAGTCAACCAGTATCACATTTTTCTCAATCCCTCCAAGATTCATTGCAGAGAGATGCTCAGCACCATCATAGCAGAACTCCCTGTATGCTTCATCTGAAAAAAGAAACAGGTCATGCTTTTCCACAATATCCCTCAGATGGAACAGCTCTTCTTTTGAATAGAGGTATCCTGTCGGATTATTTGGATTGCAGATTATGATACCTTTTGTCTTTGAAGTGATTTTCTTCTCAATCTCCTTTATCGGAGGAAGAGCAAAATCGTTTGCAATATGCGATGTTACAGGAACAATCTTGATTCCTGCCGTCAACCGCAAATCCATTGTAATTGGCATAAAATGGTTCGGGTGTTATTACTTCTTCACCCGGATTTATGCATGTCATAAGGGAAAATAATACAGCCTCCGAACCGCCGGTGGTTATCAGTATATCTGTATAGTCAACATTGATTCCGATCTTCCGGTAAAAATCAGCAAGCTTGCGCCTGTATGATTCATTTCCTGCTGAATGGCTGTATTCAATTACCTTCAGATTCAGATTCCGTATTGCATTCAGCGCAACATCGGGAGTGGGTATGTCAGGCTGGCCTATGTTAAGATGATAAACTTTTCTTCCTTTCCTTTTTGCTTCTTCAGCATAAGGGACAAGCTTCCTGATCGGTGAAGGAGGCATGGCTCTGCCTCTTTCTGAAATTGTCGGCATAAAAAAACGGATAAATTTCTTTCTGTACTAAGCTGAACAAAATTAAGAAAAAACCTGATCGATAATCCTTTTTAGTCCCAGGCAAATAATTATGACTAATTTTTATAATTTTGCACTCATTTGAAAAACCATTATTTAAGGCAGATGATGGATATTCCTTCGAAATATGAACCGGGAAATGCTGAAGACAAGTGGTACGACTACTGGATGAAGCATGGATTTTTTACAAGCGAACCGGATGACAGAGAACCTTATACCATAGTAATTCCTCCACCCAATGTTACAGGGGTGTTGCACATGGGACACATGCTTAACAACACAATCCAGGATGTTCTTGTCAGGAGGGCCAGGATGCTTGGAAAAAATGCCTGCTGGGTACCGGGAACCGACCACGCTTCAATAGCAACTGAAGCCAAGGTAGTGGCCAAACTGAAAGCTGAGGGAATTGAAAAACGTGATATGAGCAGGGAGGAATTTCTTGATCATGCCTGGAAGTGGACCGAGAAACATGGCGGGATCATCCTTGAACAGCTGAAAAAACTGGGCGCCTCCTGCGACTGGGACCGGACACTCTTCACAATGGATGAGAAGAGATATGATTCTGTAATTAAGGTATTTGTTGATCTTTATAATAAGGGTCTTATTTACAGAGGAGTCGCATGGTCAACTGGGATCCCCAGGCAATGACCGCCGTTTCGGATGAAGAGGTCATTTATACTGAAGAAAAATCAAAGCTTTACTATGTCAGGTATAAAATTGCAGGGGAAGATGATTTTGTCATGGTTGCAACAACCCGTCCTGAAACAATACTCGGCGACACTGCAGTCTGTGCCAATCCGGATGATGACAGGTACCGGCATCTGAAAGGGAAAAAGGTGATTGTGCCTATGGTAAACAGGGCGGTACCGTTTATTTATGATGATTATGTAGATATGGAGTTTGGCACCGGCTGCCTGAAAATAACTCCCGCCCACGATATTAACGACTATGAGATCGGTCTCAGGCATAACCTTCCTTCAATCGATGTATTTAATGATAACGGGACGATAAGTCAAAATGCAGGAATGTTCGGAGGAATTGACAGGTTCGTTGCAAAGGATCTTGCAGAAAAGGAATTGCGCCGGACAGGAAACCTCGTGAAAGTTGTTCCTTATAACAATAAGATTGGCCGCTCCGAACGTACTAATGCAGTTATTGAACCCAGACTTTCAGTTCAGTGGTTCCTTAAGATGAAAGATATCTCCAAACCTGCACTTGATGCAGTGATGAATGGAGATGTACACCTGCATCCTGCCAAATTCAGGAACCTTTACCGCCACTGGATGGAGAATGTCCATGACTGGTGCATAAGCCGCCAGCTCTGGTGGGGCCACAGAATACCTGCCTGGTATTACGGGAACAATGAGATCGTTGTTGCTGAAAACTCCGGTGAAGCCCTGAGGCTTGCAATAGAGAAAAACGGAAACAAAACATTAAAGGAAAGTGATCTGCGACAGGACGAAGATGTCCTTGATACGTGGTTCTCATCATGGCTCTGGCCTATCACTTGTTTTGACGGAATAAACCATCCGGGCAACAGGGACATAAAATATTATTACCCGACCAACGATCTGATAACTGCACCTGAAATCCTTTTCTTCTGGGTTGCCCGTATGATAATCGCAGGATATGAATATCAGGGGCAAAAGCCCTTCAGCAATGTATATCTGACAGGATTGGTCCGTGATCAGCAGAGAAGAAAAATGTCAAAGTCGCTCGGCAATTCACCTGAACCTCTCGATCTGATAAAGAAATACGGTGCTGATGGTGTAAGGGTAGGGATGATGTTATGCTCTCCGGCCGGGAATGACCTGCTGTATGATAACTCACTTCCTGAGCAGGGACGGAACTTTGCGAATAAGATATGGAATGCTTTCAGGCTGGTAAAAAGCTGGAAAGTGGATGACGCTATTACACAGCCGGAATCATCAGCTATTGCTGTAAAATGGATAAACGAAATTCTTAAGAAATCTCTGGGGGAAATCGACAACAATTTTAAAAAATTCCGGATATCGGAAGCTCTGATGAACACATATAAACTGTTCTGGGACGAGTTCTCCGCCTGGTACCTGGAAATCGTAAAACCGGAATACAGGAAGCCTGTCGACACGATCACATATAATGCCACTATTGATGTTTTTGACAATCTTCTCAGGATAATACATCCTTTCATGCCTTTTATAACCGAGGAGATATGGCAGAGGATTGAGGAAAGAAAAGAGAGGGAAAGCGTAATGATCTCGCCGATGCCAAGAACGAAGAAGTACAATAAGGAGATGGTGGCCAGGTTTGAGAATGTCAAAGAAACCATCAGCGCCATACGAATGGTCAGGAAAGAGAAACAAATACTTAACAGGGATCAGATCGAGCTGTCTGTCAGGGCAGAACGGAACAGTTATGATTCTGATCTTCTTCCGGTCATAATTAAATTGTGCAATCTTTCAGGTGTGAAATTTATTTCTGAAAAACCTGACAATTCTGCATCTTTTATGGTCAGGACAACCGAATACTATATCCCGCTAAGAGAAAGTATGGATGTTGAAAGCGAAAGGGCAAAAATCAAGGCTGATCTGGCTTACTATAAAGGATTTCTTGAGTCAGTTATGAAGAAACTTGACAATGTAAGTTTTGTCAGGAATGCTCCTGCAGCTGTAATTGAGCTGGAACGAAAGAAAAAAGCTGATACGGAATCGAAAATCAAATCTCTTAAGGAAACTCTAAAGGGCTTATCAAGGCATTAGTTTTCTGATAAAATAGTTCTGATCAGACTCCCCGATCTCCCATCCGTCATTTAAAATTATCTGCCATCCTTCGCCATAAATATGATTTTTGTCGGTTTTTAATCCTTTGGCTGTAATACGCAGGTATTTGTAATTATTGGATACAAGGCATCCTACTTTATTAACAGTTAGTTTTCCCCAGTTATCAGAAACACGCATTGTCTGGTAGAGAGTTCCGAGTGTATCAAGGAATTGAACATCTTCCGGCTCGAAATCAAAATAAGGACTTTCCAGTTCAAGGAACACCACCGGCTTTTCTGTAAAAACACTTACCTGATTATTCAGTCTCTCCTTTATATCCTGCAGTCTTTGTTCCTCCTCATTATATATTTCGGTAATATTATAATTAATCGAGATGCTTCCTGCCACATCCCTGCACACCCGTGGCAGTTCTATCTGATAGAGCTCCCTGACACTTTTGCCCAGATCGACGGTATCGGTAGTTATTGTCTTAAAATCGAAACCTTTGAAATAGAGCAGCGTGGCATACAGTGCTCCGTGTATTGAACCATACGATCGTGAATATGATTGAAAGGAATAGATGCGATCGAGGGTTTCAAAAAGTCTTGACTTATATTCCTCGGGAGATTTTGTAATCAAAAGCAGATAGGAAAAAGTTGCCAGTCCTTCATATGTCTCAAACCGGTTTTCCATATCAGTATTTTTCGGAAATGATTCACGGTTCGATCCCCTGAAGATCAGGGCATCCCGGATTGCCAGTTTTTGTTCTTCGCCTTCTGAGACGATCGCTTTTTTCAGGGCTTTCCATTCCAGTTTGATCCAGATGCGTGCCTCTTTTTCATCCATATCAAAGGCATTAAAATATTCCGGATTAATGCCTGTAGTCTGCTGATACCTGTGAAAAAGTGAATGAACGGCTCTGCTTATTATTCTGTAGTCGTCCTCTTCATTTGGCAGAGGAGCTATCCCAAAATGCGTTCCTCCAAAGTAGATAGCAGTTGTATTGATAATGTTTTCTTTCGGATAAAGTCCGGTATAAATTCCATCTTTAAGCTTAAGCAGACCATCCTTGTCTGGCTGATTAGCAAAGATTTTTCTGCTGTTCCTGTCGACAAACATCAGAGGGCCGTACAGGTTTGCGCCCCAGAGATCTCCGTCATCCCTGTTACAGATCTCTTCAATATTTTTGAAACAGGCTGCTGCCTTTTCAGGAGTGAAGTAGGTATCCTCGACATTTCCTTTACAACCTGTCAGTAAGAACAGAACAGATATAAAAATCCAATTTTTCATTTATCAGGAATATGGATCCAAAAATAGTTAATTTTTTTGCATATGTCCGGGGATGAGCTTTCAAGGTTGTATTTAATGAATTTCAGGAATCAGGTTAACCTTTCAGGTGGTATGTTCGCTGCAGGTTAACTAGAAAGCTTTCAGACTCATATCAAGGTTCTTGATATGATGGGTAATGGCTCCTGCCGAAATATAATCAACTCCGCATTCAGCGTAAGCCCTTATAGTTTCAAGAGTTATTCCCCCTGAAGATTCAGTCTCAAAGCGGCCTCTGATCAGTTTAACAGCCTTCATGGTATCGCTCAGGTTGAAATTATCAAGCATGATGCGGTCAACACCACCGATATCAAGGATCTTTCTGACATCATCAAGATTCCTGGCTTCTATTTCGACTCTGAGGTTTTTTCTGGTCCGGGTGAGATAATCTCTAGTCTTCCGGATGGCATTTTCAATACCGCCGGCATAATCTATGTGGTTATCCTTCAGCATTATCATATCATACAGGCCCATCCTGTGATTCTGTCCGCCGCCTGTTCTAACCGCCTCCTTTTCAAGGTATCTCATGCCGGGTGTTGTCTTGCGTGTATCCAGCACTTTTGCCTTCAGCCCTTCAATCCTTTCAATATACATACTTGTACTTGTAGCGATCCCGCTCATCCTTTGCATGATATTAAGGACCAGCCTTTCTGATTTGAGAATGGATTGAATCCTGCCATAAACGTGGAATACTATGTCACCGGGTGAAATTTTAGAGCCGTCGCTTATGAAGGGCTCAAATTTCATATCGCTGTCAACAATCCTGAAAACCTCTCCGGCGACTGCGCAGCCCGATAGAAGGCCATGTTCCTTTACAAGAAGCCTTGCTTTCCCGGATGCCTCACCCGGAATGCAGGCAAGTGATGAATGATCGCCATCGCCGATATCTTCTTTAAGACATCTTGAAATGAAATCACTCAGGACCCTATTTTGCATTGTCGGGTTCAATACGTATTATATGAATAAGTAACTCCTGGTCAACCTTTTTAAGAAGAATATAGACTCTGAAATTGCCCTTTTCAGTTTCAAGGTTGCCTATCGCATATTGAGCATCATTTATTTGCACCCTGATGGCGGATAACAAAATCTTTGGCGTGGTATTCGTTAAAAAAATCTTTCAGTATTGTTTCAGCAACAACCTTCTTATAGAAATCTTCTTTTTCCAGCAGAAGAAGTTCAACTGTTGAATTCATGTATTTTGATAATTCAGCGGCATTTCCTGCCTTTATGGCAAGCGAAATACCTGCAGGGATCTTTGTCTGGTCCTGAGTTATCGCGGCCAGGGAACCGATAGTAAATATGACAACCGCTATTGAAATTATATATCTCATTTAATTCTGTTTATTTACTTTCTATTTTCAGGTCAAATCCTATGCAAATTTAAACTAATTTATCTTACGCAAAATCCGTTTCCGGCATTCACCCTGATTATAATTGCCGCAGCAAGTTATTAATTATTATTTTTGTAATGAGTGCCGGACTGATTATCATGTACAAAAGTCGGGCCAATAATTATGAAAATTGCATTATTGCAGGTGGGAAAAACCACCGAAAGATATCTGGCAGAAGGCATCGCCGCTTTTGAAGAACGCATAAGAAAATATTCAGCTTTTGAGATCATCACAATTCCGGATATTAAGGAATACCCGCAGTATGCCTGTAAAGAGTCAGAAAGCCAGGGAGGGCGAAAAGATACTGCAGTTCTTCAAAAAAGATGATTATATTGTAATTCTTGATGATAAAGGGAAAGAGTTTTCAACAATGGAATTCTCATCCTGGCTGGAGAAAATATTAATTCTGCAGAAGAAAAGAATTCTATTTGTTACAGGAGGGGCCTGGGGTTTTTCAGACGAGATCTATGGAAAGGCGGATATGCGCCTGTCATTATCACGCCTGACATTTTCACACCAGATGGTACGATTGTTGTTTATTGAACAGCTTTACCGGGCTTTCACGGTTATTAAAGGTGAACCTTATCATCACGAATAGATTGACGCACGGACAGTATGAAAGATGGAAAATTAAAGATAAGCCCGTTCATCCTTGCAATAATCCTTATTCTTCTGGCAATAGCAGCTGATTGGATATATCTGAGCGATTTTGAATACAAGTTCAGAACCCGAAGGTTTAATAAGGTACTGAAGGAGAAAGAAAAGATCATGGAAAACTGCCTTGACGGTATGAAACCGATACTGGCAAGGGGAGAAACACACGGATCACCAACGGAAAATAAACTATTTTCGATCGCTGAGCAAAACGGCATTACTATTCTTGAATATATAGAAAATAAGCTTGTTTACTGGTCAGATACCGATTTTGATGTACCCCGCATCCTGGTCGATTCAATTTATTCCAAACCTTTTATTTTCATGCGGAACGGATGGTTTCTTACAAAATCTGTCAGGGCAGGGAATGAGATCATTATCGGTCTTATGAGAATAAGGAGTGATTATGGACTTGAGAACGACATTATCAGAAACGGTTTTGTAAAAGACTTCGGATTACCTGACAATACAGGATTCAGCAGGGACAGGAATTCATCGGAATTTCAAATATTTGCAGGAGACGGTACATTCCTGTTTTCACTCTTATATCCTGCAGAGAAAGGGGAAACATATTTTATTCTTATTCCATTGTTGCTATGGGGACTGACATTCCTGATCCTCCTGTTCCTGACACTTCATCTGGTCAAATATCTGGTTAGCCGCGATCGTAAAATTACTGCTCTGATCACCTGTTTTCTTATTTTATCGGTTATCTATCTGTTGATTCTTGTTGCACGGAAACCTGCAGTACTGTTTCTGACAGAATTATTCTCACCTTACAGGTACACTATGAATGCATTCATCCCATCACTGGGGCATTTACTGGTTTTAAGCATTCTGCTGGCGGTGCTTGGTTATGTTTTTTACAGGAACATAAATACAGATTTACAATCTAAAAGAAACGGACAGGACAGGTTATTTAATTATGACCATGCTTCTTGTCCCGGGAGCATTACTGTTCGCTTTGTACCACGTTGTATTCAGTCACCTGATATTCAATTCAAATATCAATTTTGAAACATATAAGGTGCTGGATCTGAATATTTTCAGCCTTATTGGTTTTATTTCCCTTCTCCTCCTTTTCGGAGTTCCCTTTATGTATATCCTGAAAATCATTAAAGGCAGTAAAACCGGACACTAAAACCTTTATTCTGTCGGCACTGACAGCATTGATCGTTTTCCCGGTATTCTTCATCCGCGACCTGCCGGATTTGATATCTGCAGCCCTGTTCTATTTTCTTGTTACATTGGTTATGTGGCGGTTGAGAAAGCTGGAAGCGGGGACCTTTAATAAAACTGTAATATTTTCACTTGTTTTTGGCCTGTATTCTCTTTTTCTCATCACATTCCTTTCAGAGAAAAAAACTCAGGAGAATATTAAAATACAGCTGGTTACGTATTCCACTGAAAATGATCCGACAGCTGAGCATCTTCTCCTTGATATGTGGCCAAAAATCTCTGGTGATTCGATACTGAAAAAAATGATGGACGTGGTACTATTTGAAAGGAATGATTTTAACAGCATCTATAATTATTTGAATAATAGATATTTCAGCGGATATTGGGGAAATTTTAGTTTCAATATTGTCCCGTGCGGGCGAAATGATACCCTGAGTGTCGGCGAACTCAACGGATCCTTTACTGATTGTTTCAGCTTTTTTGAGAAGAAGATCCTGACAACAGGAGACCAGCTTACCGGAACAGGTTTTTATTTTATTGACAATAAGCAGGGAAGATCAAATTACTTCGGGAAAATTTATTTCGAGTATGACAATAACAGGACCAATGGTCTCTTTATCGACCTGTTCAGCGATATCGACGTTTTTCAACCCGGATATTCCGAGCTTTTACTCGATAAGAAATATCATAGCTATTCCAGACTTAAAAATAATTCATTTGCCAAGTATATTAATGGGGAAGCAGTTCTGATGATCGGCGAATTTCCTTACAATAAAACTGATGCAGAGTATATTGAAAATGTTGCAGATTACAAAGCTTTTAAAGCTGATTCATACGACCACCTCCTTTACAGAAACGGAAATGTTACCGTTGTAATAAGCAGGCCGACTATCACTGCGCAGGACATAATTATTTCTTTTGCATATCTGTTCGCCTTTATTTTCATTTTTTCAAACATTATACTTTTCCTGATTAGAAAATCCATACTTAAGACTCCTGCGGAATTTAACTTCAGGCAAAAACTGCAATTGTCATTCATCAGTATCTTACTGTTTTCTTTTACCCTTATAGGAGTTGTAATTGCTTTTTTAACAATAAAGCAGTACAAGACCAAGCATTACGAGAACATTCAGGAAAAACTGCATTCAGTCTATAATGAACTGGAGAGCAGAATATCGATGGAAATACTATTTACTTCTGAATGGAAAAGCAGTAATTACAATTCACAGGATGAAATGCTGATAAGACTCTCGAATATTTTTAATACCGATATAAACTTATATAATCTGAACGGATACCTGATTGCGACATCCAGACCTGAGATATTTTACCGGAGCCTGACCAGTCAGAGGATAAATAACATGGCATCCATTAACCTGGGTCATCTGAAGAAGAGTGAATATTTCCAGGAGGAGAAGATCGGTAATCTGGAATATATTTCAGCGTATATTCCTTTTTATAATGCTGATAATGAACTTTTGGCATATCTGAACCTGCCTTATTTCAGGATGCAAAGTGTGCTGGCAAGGGAAATTTCGGATATGATTGTTACAGTAATTAATTTCACGCTTCTGCTTATTGTAATAGCTATGAGCCTGGCTGTATTTATCAGCGGCAGGCTGACACTGCCCCTGACAGTTTTGAGCAGCAGGCTTGCTTCAGTAGAACTTGGGAAAAAAAGCGAGCACCTTTCGTACATAGGGAACGATGAAGTTGGAGAACTGGTGAGGCAATATAACCGCATGGTCGATGAACTGGAGGAGAGTGCGCAAAAACTAGCCAATTCCGAAAGGGAATATGCCTGGAGGGAGATGGCAAAACAGATAGCTCACGAGATCAAGAACCCTCTTACTCCCATGAAACTTAATGTTCAGCAGCTTTTAAAATCCTGGACTGATGGTGTCCCGGGATTTGAAAAAAAGCTGAAGAGATTTACAAAGAACCAGATAGAATATATTGATAATCTCTCATCCATAGCTTCAGAATTCTCATCATTTGCCAAGATACCCGAAGCAAATCCTGTTATAGTAGACCTGCTGGAACAAATTAAAACCACATTTGAACTTTTCAAGGGCAGTGATAATATTGTATTCAGGATTGGATTTCCTCATGATGAAAAGGTTATGATTTATGCGGATAAAGAACAGATAAACAGTGTATTTTCGAACCTTATCAAAAATGGTATCCAGTCAATCCCCCCGGGGAAAGAAGGAATAATAAAAGTCAATATTGAGAAAGGCGATGATAAGATCGTTGTATCAGTTATTGATAACGGGACAGGAATTCCTGAATCACTTCGCAAAAAAATGTTCACTCCCAATTTTACAACCAAATCATCAGGAACAGGACTTGGATTATCCATCGTTAAAAGGTATGTGGAAAATGCAGGCGGAAGAATATGGTATGAGTCAGAGACCGATAATGGCTCGACATTTTTCGTCGAATTTCCGCTTATGGCGTCAGGTGTGAAATAGTGAAATCAGCGGGCAGCTTATATAAAATCGGGAATTTTCTCAATTATTTAGCAATTTTAGCGTTTACTAGTGGTAAAATCAGATTTTTTATGACAGACAGAACGTCTAATCATATTAATAAACTGTTAATTATACTGTTGTTTTTATTTAGTTTTATCAGCTCTGCCGTTAACGGTCAGGAGCTGATCAGCGGAGTCATAAACAGATATGCAAAAGTAAACTCAATTGGTGCGGGATATGTGATTTGTGATCCGGCACAGGCAAGTCTTTTCTCCGCTGGCGATTACGTTCTTCTCATCCAGATGCAGGGAGTGGGGATCCAGACCGATCAGGGCACCTATGGAGTGAATGTTCAATCGGTCCTCGGTACACCGGGAGGATATGAATTCCTTAAAATTTTATCGGTTAATACCGGAACAGGGAGAATTGATTTCACCCGGAATGTGTATATAAATACCTATAATGTAGCAGGCAATGTTCAGCTTGTCCAGGTACCGTTTTATGATTCACCCACCGTAACAGGCACACTGGCCAGCCAGAGCTGGAACAGTACGACAGGTACCGGTGGTGTCATTGCATTTATGGCATCTAAAAAACTTACACTTAATGCTGATATCGATGTCACCGGTCAGGGATTTGCCGGCGCGCCGGGTGTTAACGGCATTGGCGAATGCGTCTATACTAATATTGCTGCAAACAATCATGATTCATATCCGCTGACATGGAATAATGCCGGATTGAAAGGAGAGGGCGTGGCCATCCACGATTATACCGGACCTCTTTTATACCCCAACCATGCCAAAGGCCAGGGACGAAATTTTACAGGCGGCGGTGGCGGTAACGGTTGGTTTTCGGGCGGGGGCGGTGGATCAAACCGTGGAAAAGGCGGTAACGGATTACTTGAAAAATTTGTTCTGGGGCTTTGCGGGAATGATCCGCATGAAGGCGGATATGGCGGAATGAATATTTTAGGTTCAATTATCCAGGATGGTATTTTTCATGGTGGCGGCGGCGGAGCATCAACTCAGGCAGCCGGATCAACCGCATCAGCCGGAGGGAATGGAGGAGGAATTATAATTATTGTTGCTGATTCAATAGACGGGAATAATCATATAATAAAATCAAATGGGATCACTGCTGCCAATGCAATAGCAGATGCAGGTGCCGGCGGAGGAGGAGCAGGTGGTTCTGTTGCCATCTCTTTTCAGGGATTTTCAAGCCCGGTTCAGGTTTCTTCAAACGGAGGGAACGGAGGTACTAATCCGGGTGGTTTCGGTGAAGGCGGCGGAGGCGGCGGAGGTCTGATATGGTTGAGTTCATCGGCTATGCCGGCATCAGTTACCAGCGCAGACAGTGGCTTCAGGAACCCCGGCTCCGACAATTCCTGCAGAAGGTACCGGAGAAGTGAAATACAGCTATTCCCCTAAACTGAACGGATTTCTTTTTAACTCGATACGTTCAGCTGTCACCGGGAACCGGATTGACTCCGTCTGTTCCAATACTATGTACGGGCTGATAAGAGGCACACAACCGGTTGGCGGAACTCCGCCATACACATTCCAGTGGCAAAGCAGTACAACATCAGGTACAGCCGGATTCACAACAGCACCCGGGACAAATAATCTTCAGAATTATACACCACCTGTATTACTAACACAAACAACCTGGTTCAGGAGGATTGTTACTGACAACTCAACCCCCAGTATCATTACCGATATCAGTCTGCCTGTGATGATCGAAGTTCATCCATTCATATATAAATAATGTAATAGGTAATCCCGATATTATATGTTACGGACAGACTCCTGCAGCATTGAATTCTGTTCTTGCTCTTCAGAACGGGAACGGAATTTATTCATATGCATGGGAATTGAGCACTGACAATACATTATTTACGGATATTCCGGCAACTACTGCAAGTTATTTGCCCTCTGCCGGGCTCACTCAGACAACATGGTACAGGCGCACCGTTTCATCCGGATCGTGCGTTGACATAAGTGCTTCTATAATGATTACCGTACTCGATACAATCAGTAATAATTCAGTTCTTGAGCTTCCGCAGGAGATATGCCAGGGTATGACTTTCGATGATCTTACAGGTACAACAACACCAACCCTTGGCGGAGGGGATAATACTTACAGGTACCGGTGGGAAAGCAGTGCCAACGGTTCTGTTTGGGTAACAGCAACAGGTACTTATGACGGAGTAAGCTATGATCCCAATGAGCTGGCTCCTTATTTTCCGGGACAGCAGTATTTCAGGAGAGTAGTTCTGTCAGGAACCAATGACGTATGTGTAAATAACAGCAAACCGGTACTGATGAGTGAATATCCTGTCATTTCAAACAACCTCATCGCACCAGGTCAGACAATATGTTCCGGCACCGTTCCTGCCCAGCTGACTGGCTCGGCTCCGTTGAACGGCAAAGGAGCAGGATCGTATACATATACCTGGCAGGATAGTTCAAAACACCATACCTGGACTGACATCCCCGGATTTACAGGTGTTACTGACCAGAATTATATCCCGCCTTCCCTGGTTGATACTACAGGTTACAGGAGGATTGTCTATTCGTCGGCATGTATGGATATCAGTAAATCAGTTGTCATAAATGTTCATAAACCTATAATTAATAATACAATATCGCTGCTTGCAGGAGGACTCACCGATACTACTGTCTGCAGCGGAGCCACACCTAACCTTTTCATCGGAACTGATGCCGCAGGCGGGACAAATATGACAGGCGATTATTTATATCAGTGGTCATCATCTCCCGATAATTCTTTATGGACAGATATTTCAGTTTCAGCAACCGGATCGGATTATCAGGCATCATCGCTTACTGCAACAACCTGGTTCAGGAGGAGAACGGTTTCAGGGCAATGTTCTTCAGAGAGCAGTACAATTAAGGTGACTGTATTGCCAGCAATTGCCAATAATTCAATCGCAGGGAATCAGACTGTCTGTAAATCAGATACTCCGGAGCCTCTTACCCAGGCTTCAGGTGCATCGCTTTCAGGCGGCGGAGGCAGCGGGACATATAAATTTCTATGGGAGCAGAGTACAAATGGTACTGCATGGGTCTCTGCCCCCGGCACAAATAATCAGCCGGACGGCAGTTATCAGCCTCCTGCAATGACCAGAACAATGAAATACCGCCGCATTGTTAATTCGGGCGCAAGCGATTGTTGTACAAGTACCTCCAATGTTCTTGAACTTGTACTTGACTCATTACCTCCCGGATCATCAATATATGCAGGTCCTGATACTGTAATATACTCTTTTGATTATATCGTCCAGCTGGTTGCTGAACCGGTAATTGCCGGAGGAACAGGCAAATGGACCATTGTCGATGGCACAGGCAGTTTTGAAAATGATTCGGATAATGAAACAAGGGTTACCGGTATGTCAAAAGGATTGAACACCTATCTGTGGACAGTGACAAGAGGAGCCTGCAAACTTGAGGATCAGGTAAATGTCACTATTTATGATCTCGTGATTCCTGAAGGCTTTTCTCCGAACAACGATCCTGCCGGCTATAATAATAAGTTTATAATAAACGGTCTCGACCTGCCAAACCAGATCGCTGAACTGACAATTATCAACAGTGCCGGGACCGAAGTCTATTCCACTTCAAACCGGAACGGGAATGAATGGAATGACTGGGATGGTAAGAACTTAAAAGGTATTGATCTTCCTGAAGGCACATACTACTACCTGCTCAGGATAACATCTGAAGGCAACGGGAAAGTCTTCAAGAAAAGCGGATTTATTATTTTGAAACGATATTAAGAAATAATCGGGTTCATGAAGTTTTCAACTCATACTGAAATTATTGCGCTGAAAAGATACGGAATTGCAGCTTTTCTGTTCCTGTTTATTTTTAACTTTTCTGCAGGCCAGAATATCCCTGATTCTTCGAGAATAAACCTTGGATTTCCGGTATACAGCCAGTACCTTCAGAATGGCCTTGTAATTAATCCGGCTTACACCGGGACCCGGGAGGTGTTAAGCGGCTTTTTATCGTACAGGATGCAGTGGATGGGAACCAGCGGATCTCCTCTCCTGCAGTCTGTTTCATTTCATTCCCCTATGAAGAATGACAAGGTGGCACTGGGGATCATGGCCCAGTTCATGAAGTACGGTGCCACAAAATCGACCAGTATTTATGGAAGTTATGCTTATCATATACGGCTGAAAAAGGGAAAGATCTCATTTGGCCTGAAGGCAGGAGTAGATCTTTCAAATACAGATTACACCGGATTGCTTTTGAATGATCCCGATGATCCTGTCTTTAAGACCAACGATCAGTCGCTTGTACTCCCGAATGCAGGGACCGGTGTTTATTATTATTCCGACAGGTTCTTTGCAGGCCTTTCGATTCCTTCATTTCTGAATTACAGACGGACAAGCAGCGGATCATCAACACCATATCATAGTTTCAGCCAGTATGATTTTTTGTTTTCAGCAGGCGCCCTTGTTTCAATTGCACCAATCCTGAAATTCAAGCCATCATTATTAATTGATTATTCGTTGCAGAACACAAGGAAGCTGACACAGTTTGATATCAATGGGAACTTTATCATAGCGGACCTCATCTGGGCAGGAGGATCATGGAGGATTTCGGAACAGGTTGCAGTGGCTATTCTGCAGGTACAGCTCAATCATCAGCTGATGTTCGGATTTTCCTATGATTATCCTTACGGAAGGATGAATTCCTATTCAAAAGGATCGACCGAATTTATTTTGAGATATGAATTCAGGTATAAAGTGAGTGCTGCCAATCCAAGATATTTCTGATGAATATGAGAAGAGGCATAACCATACTTATATTGACTTTATTTACTGTTCTGTCAGAAACCGGCATTTCAGCACAGGAAGCATCACCCTATTCAATTTCACGGTTGTCGCTGAATCTCTCCGGATTCAGTGAGATCTCACCGGTCATTACCGGCGATGGCATTATGTTTTGTTCCGACAGACGGTTAAGCGGAGTCACCGACCGTACCTCTTTTGACAACCGCCGGCTTTATAATATTTATATTGCAGAAAAAAAAGATACTTCCGACTGGAGAAAACCAAAAGCAGTAAAAAGTGACAGAAGCGCTCAATTCAATACAGGACCATTGTGCATCACACCTGACGGAAAAACTGTCTGGTTCACCAGTGAAATTGAGACAGGAGTGGCTTCGCGGAGCAGAAAGTTCAGGAACCACAGCGGCATCTTTACTGCAGTACTTTCGGGACTACAGCTTCTTTCAATTCAGCCTTTCAAGTATAATAATCCTGAATTTGATATGGGTCAGCCGTCAATCAGTGCCGACGGCAGGTACCTTTTCTTTGCTTCAGATATGCCCGGAGGCCGGGGCGGATCCGATATCTGGGTCTGTGAATCAGTGAACGGTGACTGGAGTGCTCCGAAAAATCTGGGATCTGAAATAAATTCCCCCGAAACGGATAATTATCCGTGTATTCATTCCTCAGGCAAACTCTATTTCACTTCAAACCGTCCGGGAGGAGCAGGAGGTCTTGACGTTTATTATTCTGATTTTATTGATGGATCATGGGATACTCCTGTCCGACTTGCAGAACCTATAAATTCGGCATCTGATGACTTTGCATTTGTTGCCCTGCCGGATGTCCAGAAAGGCTATTTCGCATCTAACCGGCGCAGGAATGACGACATTTATGAGTTTAATACAACAATAATCAGGAAAACATCGTGCAATCCGCTTGAGGAAAATAATTACTGCTATGAATTCGTGGAGGAGAATGCGGTGAAATATGATACAATGCCTTTCAGATTTGAATGGAAGTTTGGAGATGGGACCGAGGCTGCAGGCCGGATTGTTGAGCATTGTTATTCCCAGCCGGGAGAATACCTCGTGCAGCTTGATGTAACCAATCTTGTCACCAAAGGAGGTCTCGGTAAATGAAAAATCACAAATGCTTATGGTGGAGGAAATAGAACAGCCTTATATTTCCAGTCCCGATATTGCAGACGCAGGTGCAGCACTCAAATTCAGCGCCGATAGCACAAACCTGCCGGGATGGAATATTTCACAGTACTACTGGAATTTTGGTGATGAAACCATAGCAGTCGGAAAGAATGTCGAAAAAGCATACCCGAAACCCGGTACTTACAGTATTCAGCTTATTGTATCGACTAAACCTGAAACCGGGGGGATGATCAGAGAAGCATGTGTCTCAAAAAATATTTCAATAATACGCCGGCCCTGAAAACGAAAAATACTATTTTAACGTTAGATAAAAGTGAAAACTGCAATATTTAAGATCCTGATTTTTATAGCTTTTTCTGCTCTTTTAGCCGAGGGTGAAATCGTTGGTCAGGCAGTTCCCGGGAAAGATGAGAATATTCCCTTTCTTGTCACTTTCGGAAAAAACGGCGAGACTTCCTGGGGAGATGATGATTTCAGCTCAATATTCTTTTTTACAATACCAAAGGATTTTACCAGGCAATTCTATATTAAAGTTTTCGATCCCGATTGCGGCGGGGAAAATGATGAAATACAAGGATTCTTCGATTCCAGGACCATGTTTTCAATTTATGGAGGGAAAGGTGTAGATCCTGATAAAAACCTGCAATCGAGGGGTTTGAGAGACGGGGATAATTTTAAACAGGGCAATCTTCTGGCATCAAGGGTATTTGGGAACGAAGCAAGGTACGATAACGGGTATTATTCATTCGGGCCGTTTAATCCTTCCGAAGGTGATTATAATGAAAAGTGGAGGAGCTATATTTTCAAGATCGTATGTGAAGGCATTACGGGTGATGACGGTAACCTGTACAGATATTTTCTCAGCCGTGACCCAAACAGCGACCTTTCAATTGAGGGCGCAAATGCATTCACGTATGAATATACGTTCAGGATGTGGAACGACACCAAAAGTATTGCTCATATCTATCCCTACGTTGATACAGGCATAGTCTCCATAAAGCAGAGAAATTTTGACTGGGACGACGATGGTACGATCCTTGTAGTGTCAACCTACAAACAGGGCGTGCCGCTTCCTATATCAAATGAGGATGATGAGAAAATATCAGTAATTCCTGTTGAACAGGCAGAAATACGCAAATCGCTTGATTTCCAGTTTCATAAAAAGAAGGAATTCCTGGTAAGGAATAATAATGTTGTTGTTTCACTCGAAAACCAGCGTGGTGATGCGCTGCAGTTCTTTAGCTCACCTATCGGTGGCGTGCCGGTTTATCAGCCGGCGATAACCGTACGGAAAAAAACTAAATAGGGGAAAACATAAATGAGGTTCAATATTCGTCAGATAGTCAGTATCAGCACCCTTGTGTGCTTATTTTTGTTTTCAGAGGTATCCCTGGGCCAGACTTACAGGTTCAAAAATTACAGGGCTGAGAACGGCCTTCCGAGCGAGGTTATTTACCTGCTTAGTCAGGACAACGATGGTTATCTGTGGGTCGGGACCACCGAGGGACTATCGCGGTTTGACGGATTCGAATTCTTCAAGGTTCAGTTCCCCGATTCGTCATCCGGAAGATATCCTACTGTTTCACTGAAGGACAAACGCGGGATTCTCTGGTTTGGATGCAATGATGGTACTCTTTTTTATACAACCGGGAGAACACTTAAACAGGTTGCACTGTCAAACTCATCGGGAACTGGTATCAGCTCAATACTTGAGGGACCCGACGGTTTCATCTATGTTATTGGCCAGCGGAAACCAGTTTTCAGGATCGATCCGGCAAAACCTGAAGAAGCAGGGATCATCTCATTCGGACCCGATCCGAATATATTCTCAGCAGCTTTCACCGGTGCCGGAGAGATTCTGATCGGAACACAGGAAAATCTTATGGTCTGCAAAATTGAAGGAGATTCACTTACAGCTCTGAGCACGATCGAGGGTTTTGACTATTCGAGAATTATGGCAATTCACAGGATGGACAACAGCGCCGGATTTATTATAGGGACCGACGGGAACGGCCTCTTTCACCTGCAATTAGCAGGCGACAGCAAAATTCTATCCCGGTTTGGCGGCCATCCTGATCTGGAGACTGTTCCTGTAAAATCGATAATTCAGGATTCACAGAATAATATCTGGGTCTCGACAGCAGGGACAGGTGCTGTGAAATTGCAGTTTATTAACAACTATGATTCGCTTGCTGTTGTTCAATATCTTGATAAAACTTCAGGACTGGCGGGTGATTATGTTATGGCTATATTCGAGGATGCTGAAAAAAATATCTGGCTGGGTTTCAATGGCGATGGCCTTTCAATTTTAAGTACTGACTCATTTGAGTTTCATGCTCCCGGCGAAAACACCCGGACAAATAATATAGTCTTTTCCGGGAAACTGGAAAATAACTACCTTCTTGGAACTCCTGAAGGATTCTATATTTATGATCTTACAGCCGGGAAACCGGAATCCTTCATACCTTTGAGGGACCGGACCGGAAGGAAGGAAATCAATGCCTATTATATTGACAATGAATTTAATGTCTGGATCGGGACAAAAGGTTCAGGTCTTTTCTTAAGAAAAAGGACAGGAGAAATAAATCAGTTTTACAGGTCGGGCGACACAGGTGCGGATTACATAACAAGTATAAGGATCAGCGGTGACAATATCTGGCTCGCCACTCTGAATGGAGTGCAGATCATATCGAGGCAGACAAAGGTTTTAAAGAAAAAATACGATATTAATAACGGTCTTCCGCATAACAGCATTAATCAGATCCTTTTCGCTGCGGATGCCAGCAGCTATGTGGCAACTGAAAGCGACAGGCTTTACAGGATCGATATCGATTCCGGGATTTTTGCTTCGGATGCTTCAATGTACGGAATACTCCTGAACAGGATCCTTGCACTGACCAGCGACAGTAAAGGAACAATCTGGGCAGCTACGCTTGGCAACGGCGTATTTGAATGTTACCGGGATTCAGTGAGACTGCTGAGTACAACTGACGGACTACTGTCAAATTACACCTACAGTATATTTGCTGACAAAGAGGATAATATCTGGATCGGCCATGAGAGGGGCATTTCAAGATTTAACCAGAAGACAGGGATCGTAAAAGTGTATTCGACCGATTTTGCAAAAGGCGGAAAATGCAATGAGAACGGAATTTACGAATCACCCGACGGAAAGATATTCATAGGTACAACTGAAGGTCTCATCATTTATGACAGATCCAGGGACCAGAAGAATCAGAGTCCTCCTGTCAATAATATAAATTCAATAACCATAAATAATGTTGAGTATCCTTATCAGCCCTCTTTCTCTCTTCCCTACAAAAAACGCTATAGCATCAGGATCAGCTTTACAGGCATAAATTTCAGTGATCCTGAAAAGGTCTATTACAGTACTTACCTCGAAAACTTCGATGATGACTGGACAGAGGCATCAGCCTCACGCGAAGTTACATACAACCTCAGGGACGGGAAGTATACATTCAATATGGTCTCAGTGAATGAGGACGGTTTAACACAGGAAAATCCATTAACATTTGAGATAAATATCAAACAGCCGGTCTGGAGAACGTGGTGGTTTTTGCTCTCGTGTCTTGCCGCTGCCTCGGGGGCTGTGGTTCTGATAATCCGTGAGCGCGAAAAAGCTCAGAAAAAATTACAGGAATACCTCGAGAAGGAGCTTGAAGTAAGAACAAAGGTCGTGATGGAGCAAAAAACTGTTCTGGAGCTTCAGAACCTTGAAATAACCGACAGTATCAATTATGCCAGAAGGATCCAATCCAGTATCCTTCCCGATATAAAACGGCTGAAAGAACATTTCAACGGTGCTTTCATAATGCTGGATCCCCGCGATATAGTCAGCGGCGATTTTTACTGGTTTGATAAGCTTGATGACGACAGGTTCATCCTTGTTTGCGCCGATTCTACCGGTCATGGAGTGCCCGGGGCATTTATGTCGATGATAGGCACTACGTTACTGCATGACATTGTCATGAGGCAGGGGATATCCAAACCCTCTGAGATATTGACATTGCTTGATAAAGAGATCTTTTCAACCCTGAATCAGAATCTTGAACTCGGAGTATCGAATGATGGGATGGATATAGTTGTCTGTGAGTTTACCCTTAATAACAGGCATGTAAGGTTTGCTTCTGCAATGAGGCCTGTTCTTCTTGTTATGGGAGGTGAAACTTATTATATAAAAGGCAACAGGGCTTCTGTGGGGGGACAATCAGTGCTGGAGAAATACTTTGATGACCAGGAGTACTACCTTAATGAGGGCGATGCTATCTATCTGTTCTCAGATGGTTTTCCTGACCAGTTTGGCGGACCGGATGGCAAAAAGATGAAAATAGCACGGTTAAAGACACTCATCGGTGAAATTTCCGGATTTACTGTTGACAAACAGGAAGAAACACTTGTCAGGTTTTTTAAGGAATGGAAAGGTGATTATGACCAGGTGGATGATGTCCTTTTTATGGGAGTAAAGGTGTAAGTGAGTCACTCCTCATAAATCCCGTTATAGAATAACGGAATCACTGGTGTTGATGCGGTGTTGCTTAAATTATCTGCCCTGTCCTTGATATAAAAATCATATCGTATACTATCTTCCTCTGTATAAAAAAGATACAGAAAGATAACAGAAATGTTTCCTTTTAATATTTTATTCTGTCCGGTCCTTTCCATAAAAGGGATCCTGTACCCTGTCGGTTTCAGAGGATCGTCGTCAGGAGCAGGAGCTATGTCTCCATCAGTCATCCTGTAAAGCTTCAGGAAAAGATTGACAGAATCAAGTTCTATTTCATCCGAAGGCACCGGCAATCCAACATTGCCGTCACCATCCTCAAAATAAAATTCCAGTCTTCCTCCCTTTACATCGTTACCAAGTATGTCTGTCGTATCGAAAATTGTGAAACTGGTATATTCAATACGCGGCTCTTCAGGTAATGTATCGATTTTCCCGCATGACATGAGTGCAAGTAACGAAAAAACAGAAATAGACAGACAGATCTTTATTTTCATTGAAATCATTTGATACATCCTTCCGAACAAAAACCACACCAAAGTAAACTATTTTTTTCTGAAAAATATCCGCACAGGCACACCTGAAAAATCAAATTTCTCTCTCATCCTGTTTTCCAGGTATCTTTTATAGGGCTCTTTGACATACTGCGGGAGATTACAGAAAAATGCAAAAGCAGGGGTGTATACGGGCAGCTGAGTTACATATTTTATTTTTATATGTTTTCCCTTCAGGGCAGGAGGAGGATTATCGCGAACCATCTCAAGAAGGATATCATTCAGCTCAGAAGTGGGGATCTTTCTGTTCCTGTTCTCATTTACCTGGCCGACAGTGTCGAGGATCTTGTGGATACGTTGTTTGTTTGTGGCTGAAATGAAAAGGACCGGGAAGTCTGTAAAGGGCGCAGTATTGCTTTTTATCTCCTTTTCAAAGAGATGGGCTGTATTGTTTTCTTTTTTTATCAGATCCCATTTGTTCACCAGAATAATCATCCCTTTGTTATTCTTATGTATAAGAGATACAATGTTAAGGTCCTGGGCTTCAATTCCCCTGGTAGCATCAATCATAAGAAGACAGATATCTGAGTTCTCAATTGTCCTTATTGCCCGCATCACCGAATAGAATTCTATATCTTCGCTTACCTTGCCCTTTTTTCTTAAGCCTGCAGTGTCGACAAGCATGAAATCGTGCCTGAATTTCCTGTACCTTGTATAAATTGAGTCACGTGTTGTCCCCGGTACCGGGGTAACGATATTACGGTCCTCTCCCAGAAGCGAATTTACCAGTGAGGATTTACCGACATTTGGTCGTCCGACAATGGCAACTCTTGGAATTTCAGGTATCATTTCGACAGGTTGTTCCGGAAGGTTCTTAACAACATAGTCGAGAAGCTCTCCGGTTCCGCTTCCGCTTATTGAGCTGAGAGGGAAGTAATCACCAAGTCCGAGCCTGTAAAACTCTGCAGCATCAAGTAATCTTTCGTTATTATCAACCTTGTTAACGATCAGGATCACTTTCTTACCGGTTTTCCTTAACAGGTCTGCCACTGATGAATCAAGTTCATGTACGCTGCATGTTACATCAACCATGAAAAGAATTATATCGGCTTCATCGATGGCAAAGTGAACCTGCTTATTAATTTCCTCCTCAAAAATATCTTCAGAATTCTTAACATAACCGCCGGTATCAATGACAGAAAATGTAATCCCGTTCCAGGTGCAAAGGCCATAATTCCTGTCGCGCGTGACTCCGCTTATTTCGTCGACGATGGCTTCCCTCGATTCGGTGAGCCTGTTGAAAAGTGTTGACTTGCCAACGTTTGGTCTTCCTACTATTGCAACTATCCTGCTCATATGTCAGATTACTTTCATGTCAGTTTAAGGCAACCCGGACGTAATTACAAATTGTAATTACATGAATATTGATTGTATCAATCATCTGTATCCGAATCTCTTCAGCTCCTGCGGTTTATCGCGCCACTCCTTAGTTACTTTTACATATAATTCAAGAAATACCTTCTGTCCGAAAAACTCCTCCAGATCACGGCGCGCTTCAGTCCCTGTTTTTTTCAGTTTTTCACCTTTATGTCCTATAACAATGCCTTTCTGACTTTCGCGCGTAACATGTATCAATGCCCTGATCCGGATAAGATCTTTCTCATCTTTAAAGCTCTCTATCTCCACTTCAGCAGAATACGGGATCTCCTTTTGATAATTGAGAAGGATTTTTTCCCTGATGATTTCCGAAGCAAAAAATCTCTCATATTTATCGGTAAGCTGATCTTTTGGAAAATATGGTGCACCTTCGGGAAGCTTACTAATTATCGCATTCAGAAGGGTGTCGAGGTTGAATGACTTCAGTGCTGAAAGAGGAATGACAGGCGAATCCGGTAACTTCTTCTCCCATGATCCGGCAATTCTTTCAAGATCAGTCTGATTACTCAGGTCAATCTTATTTATTGCCACAATGACAGGTATCCCTGATTCCCTGATCTTGCCGGTGTATCCGGTTTCATCATCTGATCTTTCATTGACATCGGTCACGTAAAGGATTATATCTGCATCAGTAAGGGCAATATTGACAAAATTCATCATCGATTCCTGAAGCTTGTACCTTGGTTTTATGATTCCTGGTGTGTCTGAATAGACTATCTGAAAATCATCACCGTTAACGATCCCCATAATCCTGTGACGGGTGGTCTGGACCTTGGATGTTATTATTGACAGCTTTTCACCAACAAGGGCATTCATTATTGTGGACTTTCCCACATTGGGATTTCCCAGGATATTTACAAAACCTGATCTGTGGCTCATTTTTCCCGGTTAAAATATTCCTCTTTTAAGCATGTTGATCTCCTTTTCTGAAAGGAACCTCCACTTCCCGCGCGGTAGATTCTTTTTTGTGAGACCTGCAAAATAGACCCTGTCGAGCTTGCTGACCTTGTATCCGAGCTTCTCGAAGATCCTTCTGACAATCCTGTTCTGACCTGAGTGAATCTCGATTCCGATCTGGGTCCTGTCTTCAGGATCAGCATATGAGACTGCATCTATTGTTATCATTTCCCCGTCAATCTCAATTCCTTCTGTAAGGAGGAAGAGATCATTTTTTGTAACCGGCTTATTGAGGAAAACATGGTAGATCTTTTTTCTTATGTATTTCGGATGAGTAAGCTTTCCCGTAAGCTGGCCGTCGTTTGTAAGAAGAAGAACGCCTGTTGTCTCCTTGTCGAGCCGGCCGACAGGATAGATTCTTTCAGTACAGGCGTTTCCGACAAGGTCAAGCACGGTTTTATCAGCATGAGGATCCTCCACTGTGGTGACATATCCTTTCGGTTTGTTTAAAAGAATATACACCATTTTCTCTGCACTTATCCGCTTGTTTTTATACCGTACATCATCACGGGCAGAGACTTTTACTCCCAGATCAGTAACTTTTTCCCCATTCACGGTTATAAAACCATTGCGGATCAGGTCATCTGCTTCCCTTCGTGAACAAATCCCACAATGGGCAATAAATCTGTTAAGCCTGATACTTTCATCAACTTTCTTCCTGTTCCCCGGTACCGGTATTTCTTTTCCTGCCCCGAAATGCCGTGCAGGTCTCCTGTTTTCCATACAAATTTTATTCAGGGTGCAAAGGTACAATTATTTGACAATATTATGATTTCACGTTTTTTTTGCACCTTTGTGACTTTAAAATTTTACATCCATGCCGTTAATAAAATCAATTTCAGGAATCAGGGGAACAATAGGTGGAAAACCGGGTGAAAGTCTTACCCCGGTCGATATTGTAAAGTTTACATCAGCTTACGGAACCTGGCTTGGCCGCAGACATTATAATAAGAAGCTTATGGTTGTCATCGGACGTGATGCCAGGAGATCGGGCAGTATGGTAAACAACCTTGTAGTTAACACTTTGCGGAGTCTTGGAATTGATGTAACAGATATTGGACTCGCAACGACTCCCACAGTTGAACTGGCAGTTACCGGAACAGGTTCATCGGGAGGGATAATAATAACGGCAAGTCATAATCCGGCTGAATGGAATGCTCTGAAACTGCTTAATGAGAAGGGCGAATTTCTTTCATCCTCCGATGGCACAGAGCTCCTGAAAATTGCAGAATCGGAAGATTTTGTATTTGCTCCTCCTGACAGCTTCGGTTCATATGTTCATGATGATTCATGGAGTCAGATGCATATAGAACAGGTGCTTGCGCTGGAGATGGTAGATAAGCATTCTGTAAAATCAGCTGACTTTAAGGTTGCAATCGACTGTGTGAATTCAGTTGGAGGCATTATTATTCCAGGTCTGCTTAAATCGCTGGGGGTCAATAAAATTATTGAATTGAACACTATACCCGACGGTAATTTTGCCCATAATCCGGAACCGCTTCCACATAACCTCACTGACATTTCTGCTCTGGTCGCAAAAGAAAAGGCTGATGTGGGTTTTGTTGTTGATCCTGACGTCGACAGGCTGGCAATTATATGTGAGGACGGATCAATGTTCGGCGAAGAGTATACCCTGGTGGCTGTAGCAGATTATATTCTGAAAAACAAAGCCGGTAACACTGTGTCAAACCTGTCATCCACCAGAGCATTGAAAGATGTAACCGAAAAGCATGGAGGTTGTTACTATACAGCAGCTGTAGGAGAAATAAATGTTGTTGAAGAGATGAAGAAAAGAGAAGCCGTGATCGGGGGAGAAGGTAACGGTGGTGTCATTTATCCCGGGCTTCACTATGGCAGGGATGCACTTGTTGGTATAGCTCTTTTCCTTTCGCATCTGGCAAAAAGCGGGATGAAATGTTCAGAACTGAGGAGAACCTATCCTGATTATTATATTGCAAAGAAAAAGCTTGATCTTTCAGCCGGAAGCGACTTTAAAATGATACTTGATGAAGTTCGTGAAAAGTTCAGAGATGATGAGATCGATGAAAGGGATGGTATGAGAATTGACAGGGAAGGAGGCTGGGTTCAGATCCGCAAATCCAATACAGAGCCTGTAATCAGAATATACGCCGAAGGGAGAACAGTTGCTGAAGCCGAAAAGCTTGCTGATGCCGTTATCGCAATTGTTAAAAAAATCAAATAATTAAGGATTTTTTACAAATTTCCGGAATAAATACAACATAACGGATGTCTGTAATCCGGAAGACACTATTTACGGAAACCTTAAAAGATGTTAAATCTTTTATGAGTCCGGCACATTTGAATACTTTTGCAAAAAATTCAGTTCAGGAAACTTAAAAATTAATAAGCATAATTTCGATGAAAAAATCAATTATCATTACAGGCATTGTTGCAGTGGTGGCAATAATAGCCCTGATCATTATTGGCAAAGAATCAAAAAAGAAAGATATTGCCAATCTTTATGTAGAGGCCCAGAAAGGTAAGTTTGAGATAGTTGTATCCACAACAGGTGAACTGCAGGCTGAAAACTCGAAAGATATTACAGGCCCCGACTTTACACAGAGCCGTCAGATCAGGGCAGCTGAGATAAAAATAACCGATCTGGTTCCGGAAGGAACACAGGTTAAAGCCGGCGACTATATTTGTACCCTCGACAGGACAAATTTTGACAATACACTCAAGGATGAACTTGAAAGGCTTACAACACAGGAGGCCAACCTGGAGGTTAAGATGCTGGATACTGCAGTTACTCTCAGCGACCTGCGTGATAATATCAAGAATCTCAGATTCTCAGTTGAAGAAGCTGAAATAACCCTTCAACAGTCAAAATTCGAACCACCCACAACGATCAGGCAGGCAGAGATTGCCCTTGACAAGGCAAAACGTTCACTCGACCAGACAATCAAAGGCTATTCCCTGAAGGTTGAACAGGCACGTTCAGATATGAAAACAATTAAATTCAACCTGAGTGAGCAGCGACAGAGAGTAGCTGACCTGCAAAAGGTGCTTGAAAAATTTATAATTTATGCCCCGGCCGATGGTATGGTGATTTATAAAAGGGACAGGACAAACGCCAAAAGGAAGGTGGGATCTTCAATCTCCCCATGGGATAATGTTGTTGCAACACTGCCGGATATGTCATCGATGATATCAAAGACATATGTCAATGAGATTGATGTAAGCAAAGTCAAGGCAGGACAAAAGGTTATACTTATTGTGGATGCTTTTCCGGAAAAAAAATATACCGGAGTTGTCACAGCTGTTGCAAATATTGGCGAACAGCTTCCTAATGCCGATGCCAAGGTGTTTGAAGTGGTGATCAAGCTCGACGGATCAGATCCCATACTGAGACCTTCAATGACAACCGGCAACCAGATTATTACGAAGACAATTGAGGATGTTACGTATGTTCCTCTCGAAAGCGTACAGCTCGGGGCCGACTCTATTCCGTTTGTCTATACAAAAAAAGGAAATAAGCAGATAGTTGTGACCGGTGAAGAGAATGAAAATAATGTTGTGATCGAACAGGGACTGGCCGTTGGAACGATGATCTATCTTAGTACTCCCGAAAACCCTGATAAATTCAATTTATCAGGTCAGGATCTTATAGCTGTAAACCAGGAGCGGGCAAAGGCTAAAAAAGAAGAGGAAAGGAAAGCAAAGGAAGAAGCTGCAAGGGCTAACGAACAGGGATTTCCGGGAATGGAAGGAATGACACCCGAAATGATGGAGCGTTTTCAGCAGATGAGAGGTAGTGGCAATATGCCTCAGGGGGGCCCGACGGGTGGACAGGGAGGTCGGATGGGCGGACAGGGAGGTACAAGAGATACAGCCGCGTTCAGGAGAATGATGCAGAGTAATCCCGAAATGAGGCAGAGAATGCAGAATATGCGAAGGGATACATCAGCCAGGCGAGGAAATGTAAATCAGCAGGGACAGACCGGGCAGAATCCTCCCCAGAGAACACCAAACATGAATCAGAATTAATTTTTAAACACTTAAAGTATGTTTAAATTCTTCTTCAGATATTTCCACGACATAGAAATTGCCGTTGAATCTATAGTTTCCAACAAGCTCAAATCGATGCTTACAGCACTTGGGATAATCTTCGGGGTTGCTGCAGTAATCGCGATGCTGGCAATTGGAAAGGGAGCCAAGCAGGAGATCATGGAGCAGATGAAAATGGTGGGTGTAAATAACATTCTCATCAATCCGATCGTGCAGGATCAGTCTTCCTCAGGTTCTGAGGATACTGAAAAGCAAACAAAGAAATTCTCAAGAGGACTGAGCATGCTCGATGTGGAAGCTATAAAGGAAACCCTGCCATCAGTCAAGCGGATCAGTCCGGAGATCTCATTCAACTCGGTCGCAATGATGAACGGGGTCAAATACACTGCAAAGCTGGTCGGTGTTTCAAATGACTATTTTTACCTGTACAACCTTCCGCTGGTTTCAGGGACCTTCTTCAATAATTACCAGGAGGAGAACGGCATCCAGGTTTGCATTATCGGAGCAAATATCAGAGCTAAATTCTTTAGCCAGATTGATCCGATCGGACAGTACATTAAATTCAATGGAATATGGCTTAAAGTAATAGGCGTCCTCCAGAAAACCAATGTCAGCCTCACCGGATTCGAGGAAAAGGGTGTCAATGTTTACAACGATAATATTTACATCCCGATCCAGACAATGCTTCTCCGATATCAGAACAGGGCACTGGTTAATACAAAGCTGGTTTCAGAAGCTTCTTCAAACATGATGGTATTTGGCGGACCAGGAGGAATGATGGGTATATCAAGGGTTGTTACCAGCGGCTCTGATGCATCATCTGATGCCGAAACAAACTATAACCAGCTCGACAGAATAGTAGTACAGGTTACTGAAACTGAACAGCTTAACCCAAGCACTGAAATACTCAGCCGGATGCTTACGCGTCGGCATACAAACGTAAAAGATTTTGAAATCACGGTTCCGGAACTTTTGCTCAAACAACAGCAAAGAACAAAAGATATATTCAACATTGTTCTGGGGGCCATTGCCAGTATCTCACTTATAGTGGGAGGTATCGGTATCATGAACATTATGTTTGCATCAGTCATGGAAAGAATAAAGGAGATCGGCACCAGGATGGCTATCGGGGCCAAAAAGATGGATATTGTTGTCCAGTTCCTTTCCGAAGCCGTACTTATAAGTGTGTCAGGAGGTTTTATCGGGATATTCTTTGGAGTGATTATGGCAAAGCTGATTGAACAGATTGCAGGCATTATGACAATTGTATCATTCTTTTCAGTTTTTATCGCATTCGGAGTATCAGCAGCTGTCGGAGTTATCTTTGGCTACCAGCCTGCTAAAAGGGCATCTGAAAAAGATCCTATTGAATCATTACGTTACGAATAAAATTTTTAAAATGAAGAAGTTATTATTATCAGCAACACTGGTTTTGTTTTTATTCTCATTTCAGGATTCTAATTCACAGGAATTAAAAAGACTTACACTTGAGGACGTAATCAAATTATCCGAGGAGCAATCACCAAATGCCCTGATGGCCAGAAACAGATTCCGTGCAAGCTACTGGCAATACCGTACATTTAAGGCTGAGTACAGGCCTTCGCTGACACTTACGGGAACAACCCCGTATTACAGCACAGCGTTTGAAAGGGTTTGGAATTCACAGGATAACAAATGGGATTATAAATCTACTAACGTTTTACGCAACCTGGGATCCCTTTCACTTTCCCAGAACATAGGTTTTACAGGCGGGACAATCTCTTTGAATTCTGATCTGACACTGGAAAATGATTTTGAAAGAGATACACGAAATTACATTACGGTACCCATAGGTATTGGATTGACTCAACCATTATTTAGGTATAATTCACTGAGGTGGCAGAAAAAAACTGAACCTCTGAAATATTCAACAGCAAAACAGACTTACCTGTCTAACATAGAAGCTGTTCATTTACAGGCTGTTCAGAGTTTCTTTTCACTGGCGCTGGCGCAGAGCAATAAGCAGATCGCCGAGATGAACTTTGCAAACGCAGATACTCTTTACAAAATAGCCCAGGGAAGATATGAACTGGGGACAATTGCTGAAAATGAACTGCTCGAGTTGCAGCTTTCATGGCTGAACACTGAAACATCCAGGAAAGAGGCAGAGATGAATCTTCGCGACAGGGAAATACGATTAAAGTCATTCCTGGGTTTTAACGAAAATGTAAGGATTGAGCTTGTTATACCGTCACAAATTCCGGCATTGCAGGTGAATTCACAGGAAGTGCTTGAGATGGCACTGGCTAACAGTCCCGAAATACTACAGCAGCAGCTTACTGTCCTGACAGCCCAGAGCAGTGTGGCTCAGGCTAAAGCCGAGAAAGGACTGAATGCCAACCTTATGGCATCTTTTGGGATGCGCGACCAGGATTCAGATTTTGATCTGGCCTATGCGAATTCAAACCAGCAACAGAACATAAGACTAGGAATTACCGTGCCGATCCTTGACTGGGGCCTTGGCCGCGGGAGATACAAAATGGCACAGTCAAACCTTGAGCTTGCCCAGGTTCAGTCCGATCAGGCTTTGGTTGACTTTGAACAAAACCTTATACTCGACGTTGAACAGTTTAACCTCCAGAAAGACCAGGTGGCAGTGGCAGCAAAATCAGATACTGTAGCCATGAGAATGTATGAAGTTACAAAACAGAGGTTCCTCATTGGTAAAATTGCTATTCTTGAACTGAACAATGCTGATACAAAGAAAGACCAGAACCGGCGGGCTTATATTCAGGCTCTGCAGAACTACTGGAATTATTTCTATAATATACGGAACCTTGCCCTTTATGATTTTGTAAACAGGAAACCTCTTGAAACCGAATTTGAGAAATTGCTTGAGTAAAGGGTGATAAATTTTTTGCAGGGAGGGTTTTTAAAGAACCCTCCTTTTTTTTGCATAAAAATTTAATATCTTTGCGCCTCAATAAAGAATATTCGGAAAAAATATCCCAATAATCCAAAAAAGAGACAAATGCAAAACAAAGCAGTTATTACAATTCTGGCAATCGCATTGGGACTTGTATGTATTTACACGCTTTCATTTACAGGTGCTACCTATAAAGTCAGAAAAGATGCAAGAGAATATGCAAAAGGTGATCTGGTCAAGCAGCGTGCGTATATAGATTCGATGTCCTCATTACCAAAGGAAGAATGGAGCTATCTGGGTTATACTTTTAAAGAAGTTCAGAGGAAAGAGATGAACCTCGGGCTTGACCTTAAAGGTGGAATGAACGTAATACTTGAGGTATCTGTTGAGGATATATTAAAGGCTCTTTCAAATTACAGTACTGAAAAAACATTTACTGAAGCCCTGGCCCGCACAAAGATTCAGGCACAGACCGGGGGTGATTACCTTACTATTTTCGGCAGGACTTTTCAGGAGATCGATCCTAATGCCAAACTGGCTGCAATATTCGGGACTGTTGAACTCAGGGACAGGATCAATTTTAATTCTTCAAATGAAGAAGTACTGGAAGTTCTTGACACTGAGATTGAGAGTGCAATATCAAACGCGTTTAACATCCTGCGTACCAGGATTGACCGTTTTGGAGTAGTACAGCCGAATATAACACAGCTCTCAGCAAGGGGACGCATTCTTATTGAACTTCCCGGAATGGAGGATCCTCAAAGAGTCCGTGAATTGCTTCAGGGAACAGCGAATCTCGAATTCTGGGAAACATATGAAAACAGTGAGATCATAGGATACCTTTCACAGGCTAATGACCTTTTACGGGATACCCGGGAAAATATTGTAAAATCTGATTCAACACAAGTATCCCGGGTTGTTGCACCTGCTCCCGCCGATACAACAAAAACTGACCAGTCTCTCGAAGAGCTTATTGGGAGAGATACATCGGTGGCAGCAGCCACAACGCGTGATGAATTTAACCTGCAGAATCCGCTGTTCGGGATCCTTAATCCAAGGGTTACAGAACAGGGACAACCATTGGCTTCAAGCATGGTAGGGCTTGCCGCCGGCATCGACACTGCAAAGGTTAATGAATACCTCAGCATGAACCGGATCAAATCCCTGTTTCCGCGCGATCTGAAGTTTGCCTGGAGCCAGAATCCTTACAAATATGACCCGACAAAATCACTCTATGAGCTTCATGCAATAAAAATAACCACCCGGGATGGAAGAGCCCCGCTTACCGGTGATGTTATTACCGGAGCAAGACCTTCTTCAGGTGTAACCGGCTCTGAGATAAATGTTGACTTTTCAATGAATGCCGAAGGGGCAAAAACCTGGGCACGTATGACCCGCGAAAATATTGATCGCTGCATTGCCGTGGTGCTCGACGGATATGTACGTTCATACCCAAGGGTTATTAATGAAATAACAGGCGGCAATACCCAGGTGGAAGGAGATTTCACCATTGATGAGGCAACCGACCTTGCAAACATCCTTAAATCAGGTAAAATGCCTGCTCCTGCACATATTGTATCAGATACTGTTGTCGGGCCCAGTCTGGGGAAAGAAGCTATTAATTCAGGTTTGGTATCGTTCGTAATTGCCTTCTTTATCGTACTGCTTTATATGATATTCTACTATAGCCGGAGCGCAGGTACAATTGCCGATATAGCCCTGGTAAGTAACATTTTCCTTCTTATAGGTGTTTTAGCTTCACTCGGGTCAATAGTAACCCTGCCCGGTATTGCAGGTATTATCCTTACAATGGGTATGTCGGTTGATGCAAACGTACTCATATATGAAAGGATCCGTGAGGAGCTTCGGAACGGTAAAGGTATAAAGCTGGCGGTTGCGGATGGTTATAAGGGATCGATGTCAGCTATTCTTGACTCGAACATCACAACCCTTCTGACAGGTGTCGTTCTGTACGTTTTTGGTACCGGCCCAATAAAAGGATTTGCCACAACACTGGTAATAGGTATATTAACATCGCTGTTCTGTGCAATTTATATTTCCCGCCTTATTTATGAATTCCTGCTCAAGAGAAATGCAAAACTGTCATTCTCAATTAAGATAACTGCAAATATTCTTAAAGACACCCATGTCGATTTTATCGGTATGAGGAAAATATTTTACGGTATCTCAGCCGGATTGATATTGATATCCATCGGTTCTTTTATAATCAGAGGACTTAATCAGGGGATCGACTTTGCAGGTGGCCGTACTTATATCATCCAGTTTGATCAGACAGTAAAAACAGCCGATGTTGCAGCAAACCTTACTGAGGCGTTTGGAGAAGCACCTCTGGTTGTAACATTCGGAAATGATAAACAGGTCAGAATAACCACAAAATATAAAATAAACGAAACCGGTGTTGATGATGAGATTGAAACCAGCCTTTATAACGGATTGAAAGGCATGATCGGACCTGATGTGACAAAGGAAGAATTCCTTTCAAAATACAGGAGGCAATCAGAAACTGTGGGCCCGACAATAGCAGCAGATATGAAAACGAGGGCAGTCTGGGCCGTGGGAATCTCTCTGATAATAATGTTTCTCTATATCTTCATGCGTTTTAAAAACTGGCAATACGGCATTGGTGCACTCGCTTCAGTTGCACATGACACAATAATTATAGTAGGACTCTATTCCCTTTGCTGGGGAAGGCTTCCTTTTTCAATGGATATCGATCAGTCGTTCATCGCGGCAATTCTGACAATAATTGGATATTCGATAAACGATACTGTAGTAGTATTCGACAGATTGAGGGAATTTCTTCCTCTTCACAGGAAACGCCCAACCAATGAAGTAATTAACATGGCCATGAACGATACTCTTAGCCGTACCATGAACACAGGTATGACAACAATACTGGTACTCATTGCCATGATATTCTTTGGTGGAGCAACACTCAGAGGATTCCTTTTTGCAATGCTCATCGGTATAATTGTCGGTACTTATTCTTCAGTTTTTATTGCAGCACCAATAGTTTATGATGCAACAAAAAAGACTGGAATAAAGACCTGATTTTGCTTTAAATTTACCATCCAGATTCCTGGCAGAGACGCTCAATTCGGGCGTCTCTACTTATTTTATATACTGTAGTCAATATCCTATTGAATCTATTTTTTTCTACCTTTGTATGTGTTCTTTTTTGATTAATTGAAGTACAATATATATGAGCGGCCAGGAGATATTTGTCATCATAATTGTGGTCCTGTTATTATTCGGAGCAGATAAGCTGCCTGAGATAGCAAGAAGCATGTCAAAAGGGATGCGCGATTTCAGGAAAGCCACGGATGATATCAAGCGTGAATTCGAGGAGAGCACCAGCGAGATCAGGAAAGATATCAATGAGGTTACGAATACAATTACAAACGATGTAACTGATATCTCCAGTGATATCCAAAAAGATGTCAATGAGGTCAGTGATAATCTTCAGAAGGAAGTTAACGATTTTAAGAATGATGTTGACAGTGATGTTAATGAGGTGAAAGCAAATCTTGAGACTGAGGTCAATGAAGTAAAGGATAATATTGAAAAGGATGTTAACGAGGTGAAAGACAATCTGGAGAAGGGTTCTGATGAGGTCAGGGACAGTGGTAAGCAGGACGATAACTATTACAAATACGACTATACAGATTAAAACAGGTTGCTGGTTGCCCTGTGAAATATAGCCAAAGCAGAGGCCGGGCGTTATTTCAACTTGCAGGTTACCGGGCGTCTGAAAATAGGGATCATGATTAAAACAACCGGTATTACAAAATCATTTGGGGAGCTCAGGGTCCTGAAAGGTATTGATATCGAAATAAAAGAGAAGGAAGTTGTTTCGATAGTAGGAGCCAGCGGAGCCGGCAAAACCACTCTTTTGCAAATTATCGGGACGCTCGATAAACCTGACAGCGGCACAATTACATACAATGGAACAGATACAAGCCAGTTAAGAGGTAAAGCCCTGGCAACATTCAGGAACACGCATATCGGATTTGTCTTCCAGTTTCACCAGCTCCTTCCCGAATTCACTGCTCTCGAAAATGTCTGCATACCGGCATATATTGCAGGTAAAACCAAAGCTGAAGCGGAAGCAAAAGCTTCTGAAATACTTGGTTTCCTGAACCTTTCCGACAGGCTCGAACATAAACCTTCGGAGCTTAGCGGCGGTGAACAGCAAAGGGTTGCAGTCGCAAGGGCTCTGATAAATAATCCATCGGTTATACTGGCTGATGAGCCTTCAGGCAACCTTGACTCAGAGAACAAAAACGAACTTCACAAACTTTTCTTTAAACTGCGGGATTCTTTTGGCCAGACCATCATAATTGTCACCCACGACAGACAACTGGCCGGAATGTCGGACCGGATACTGCAGATAAAAGACGGACTTATTCTGAATGAGCCCTGACCACTTTTCGCCGGTATAAGTTGATCACTCAAAATCCGGAGTTAATCTCATGATCTATAGATAAATATAAAAATGTTAATCTTTCCGGCGGAATGTGATCAAGGCGACCTGCTTATGCAATCTTCACACAAAAATCCATTTCAACCATATCTTTTAACAATAAGGAAGTGTTAGAATTTTTCGAAAACGCCCAGACCAAATAAGGCAAAATCGTATTTAACAGGATCCTGCTTATCCATTGAGCGTAGATATGTATCAAGTTCTGCGACTGCCTTTGAGTCATTTTGTTTACGCTTTAAAAGCCCAAGTTTTCTTGCCACGTTGCCGGAGTGAATATCAAGGGGACAGGAAAGTATGGATGGCGGGATAGTTTTCCATAGACCGAAATCCACACCCCGGTTGTCACTCCTTATCATCCACCGCAGATACATATTTAATTTTTTTGCCGCCGAACCTTTGAATGGATCAGAAACATGCCGCTCTGTTCTTTTTTCGTGAGGAAGTTCAAAGAATATCTTGTGGAACTCATGGATAGCAGGTTGAAGTGAATCTGCGGTCTGATAGGTCTTGAAGATGGTTTCAAGGCCACCCTTGTGCGTGTAAATATTCTTCAGGGCTTTTATAAAATAGATCAAATCGGTAGAATTGAACGTCCTGTGGACAAAATTCTTAATCGTTTTCAATTCTTCATTACCTGAATTCATTATGAATTCGTATGGCGAATGATCGAGCAGTTCCATCATCCGGTTTGCATTCCTGAGGATCATCTTTCTGTTTCCCCAGGCGAGAGTAGCTGCAAGAAATCCCGCTATTTCTATATCCTGTTTTATGGTGTATTGATGTGGTATACATATTGGATCAGATTCAATGAAAGCAGGTCGGTTATATAGTTCAACCTTTTCATCAAGAAACTCTTTCAGCTCATGCTTTTGTTAATTTCATTTCCAAAAATTTGGGCATCACAAAAATACGGAAATATGATTAAAAATCATGCTGCCTTAATTATCCGCAGGTAACATGTTCCTGAGGTGGATGGTAAGAAATGATGGCAGAGGTGTGGATTTCGGGATGTGGAATAGAACTAAATTTTTAAACTCTATTTACAAATAATAGTCTTTTTTCGAATCGAACAGGCTTTAAAATATCCCAGTGACCCATTACTGATGTTTGAAACGGGATTTGAGGGTGTTGTGTATTGACCTGAATACCGGTCAATTGTCCGATAATACTCGTACACACCTTTATCAATTGATTCAAGCCAGACGGTTGTTGTATCGCCTGCATTTAACAGCGATTCTTCATCCATTGACATTAAAGGGAATTTAATTGTCTTTCCGTCATTGAGGTCATCGCTGGTAAAGCCCATCACATCCTGAGCTACCCCGTTAATATCCTGGATAAGGTGATAATAATTTTCTTTTCCGGCCGGATCACTGAATTCTACATAAAGTTGCAGAAAATTCCCAAAGTAGCTTTTCTCGCAAAACATACTGTCAATGTCAACGGCAGACGGCATGGTTGAACGAGCCGTATATTTCTTTCCATCTGCTTTTATGGAAAGAGTATATGTTCTTCCCGGTACACCCTGTAAAACGGAAGTCAGATAAATTCCTGATGAGGTCTCTGTAAGGACCTCAGTATTGCCTGTATTATCACTTATTTCAACCTCTGCCCCTGTAACCGGAGGGACAATGGCTGACTCATCGAAGTCGACAGTTCTGGTAATTTTCACAGTATAAGGTCCGGGCTGATCAGATACATCTCCCTGTATTACAATTTGAGATACTGAAGTATTTAACTTAAGATCAATGACTTTTTCACATGAACTAAAGAACGCAAGAGCGATTAGCCCGCAAAGAATTTTGTCGATGAACCTGATTCTAAAAGAGTCTTTCATTTCCGTTCAGAATTTAAAATTATAAGTAACTGATGGAATAAATCTGAACAGGGTAAGCTGCACTGCTTCTGTCCTTGATGGATCCGACTTGCTTTCGCGAAATGTGATCATATAGGCATTTTCCTGACCGTAGGCATTATAGAGGGAAAACGACCAGCTTGATTCGGATTTGATTTTTTTCCTTTTTGTCCAGGTTGCACTCAGGTCAAGCCTGTGGTAATCAGGCATCCGGCTGGCATTGCGATCGGTGTAATAAAATCTGGTAAAACCATCCACCTCGTACTTGCCACAAGGGAAAGTGACCGCATTACCTGTATAAAAAACCCATGTGGCAGATAAATTCCAGCGTTTACCGAGTTCATACATACCTACAATGGAGACATCATGAGTACGATCCTGTCTGGCCGGGAAATAATTTCCATTATTTATTCTGTCAAATTTCCTTTCGGTCCTGGAGAGAGTATAACCTATCCATCCGGTAAATTTACCTGTTCTTTTTTTCAGAAATAGTTCCAATCCATAAGCCCGGCCTGTTCCAAAAAGTATCTGTGATTCTACATTCTCGTTAAAATTCAGCTCTGCACCGTTGATATAGTCGATCTGGTTTTGAAGACTTTTATAATATATTTCAGCTGATAATTCATACTGATTATCATTGAAGTTCTGATAGTAACCCAATGAAACCTGATCAGCAATTTCGGGTTTTACGTTTAAGCTGCTTGGGATCCACAGATCAGTAGGACTCCCGGAAGTGGAGTTTGAAAGCAAATGGAGGTTTTGTACGTTCCGTGCATAAGCAGCTTTTACAGAACTCCGGGATGTTACAGAGACATTCAGGGATACGCGGGGTTCCGGATTGAAATAGGTTTTTACAAATTCTCCGGATCTATACCTTGAAGTATCTGTTATATTACCTTCCGTATCATATGAATAAAAATCTCCCGGACCAATCAGGCTGAAAAGTGATAATCTCATACCGTATCCAATACTGACTTTTTCAAATATTTTTGTCTGACCTGAGATATAAAATGCATTATCCCACGAATATTTATTTAACAGATCCCTTACATTGGTATTATTGCCGGCGGTAATGACTCCTGGTATTATTTTATGATACATGGAATTAAATCCAAACTTTAAGGAAGTACTTATGCCTGTGAAGTACTGGAAATCCTGTTTAAAACTATAGTCCTGTATTCGTGAAATAATATTGAACTCTTCTCCGCTGGTAATATTAATCTTGTAATCGTAATTACTGAAGATTATAGAAGTATTGGAGAACAGCCTGTCAGAGAAAAGATGATTCAGTCGCAATGTACCTGTGCCATTTCCCCAGTCCATGCCAAAAGTATTGGCAAAGTCAAATACATCTCTTCCGAAATAACCCGACAGGAATACTCTGTTTTTATGGTTTATCCTGTAATTTGTTTTCACATTTAAATCATAGAAAAATAACCTGGTATTCTTTATATCGCTATTACGGCTAAAGATCGTAAATACATCAGCATAAGTGCGTCTGGCTGAGATGATAAATGAACTCCGGTTTTTAATAATCGGACCTTCGACATTTAATCTTGATGCAATAAGTCCGATCCCGCCGCTGACACCATAATTCTTATCACTCCCGTCATTCATTTTTACATCAAGAACTGAGGAAAGTCTGCCACCATACTCTGCCGGTTCATTTCCTTTGAAGACTGAAATATCTTTGATAGCATCTGAATTGAAAACTGAAAAAAAGCCCATCAAATGGGAAGCGTTATAAACAGTAGCTTCATCGAGCAGGATCAGGTTCTGATCTGAAGCGCCCCCTCTTACGTTAAATCCGCTGCCTCCCTCCCCGGCCGATTTTATACCTGGCAGTAATTGAATTGTTTTCAGAACATCTCTTTCCCCCATTATAACGGGGACATTTCTTATCTCTTTGGTGTCAAGCTTCTGCAGACTGGTCTGGATGTTGGTAACATTTTCGTCGGACCGTTTATCCGCGACAGTAACTTCCTGTAATTCTTTAATAGTTTCCTTAAGCGCATAATTTTGCCTGATATTTTGGAATAGTTCAATTTTAATTATCCGGTGCTCATATCCGATATATCTCAGAGTCACTGTATAGTTGCCTGCCGGAAGAGTGAGTGAATAAAATCCATATGCGTTAGTGATAGCACCTTTATCAGGTAATTCTTTGATAGTCAGAGTTGCACCTATCAGGTCTTCCCCGGATATGCTGTCTCTTACCGATCCGCTGATGGTGAACTTTTGTTGCGCGTAGCTTTGCCGGAATATTAATATTAACGCTAAAACGCAATAGATGCTTCTGTTCATAGGAAGATTCCGCATTAATAACCTGTAAATTTATTCTATTATATAGACGATTACCATTGCGATTGCAACTAATCTATTTATTATTTTACAAAAGAAACATTCCATAAATAAAAAATAAGAGCTGTCTGCTTTTCAATGAGCAGACAGCTCTCTACCTAACCTGAACGTATTTTGAACTAACCTAACTGATTCTACTTTATAATCTCTACAACAGCATACTTTGAAATCTTCCAGAATTCTTCCGGATCTCTTATGGCTATGTAAGCAACCTGATTTTCATTTTCCTTTATCAACTCATATGAATTTGACGGGTGATCAGTAATCAGCTTTACATTCTTTGAGTTTACCGGAATGGTTGTGGTTTGGGTAACATCGATCTCAGCAAATAAGCTATCCGGAAAATCGCTGACCAGAAATTCCTTCCTGCCCAGACCAAGGAATCCGCCTTCTTTGGTGAGAAGACCCTTCTCTTTCAGATCTTTAAAGGTCCCGGAAGCGAGAAATGCCTGGTTCAATTTAAAGACCTGATTATTTATTGTTTCATCTTTAATTGTCAGAGTATCCTGAAGAGCGAAAACCACGGTATTAAGTTGTCCGATCTCTGTTTCCTTGTTAGTAAGGATTCCTTTCAGCTCAGATATTTCGGTCTCATGCAGCTGATTTGTGGCTTCAAGAGTGGCGATCCTCTCCTGTAAACCCGTAATGGTAGTACCTGACTTTTTAAGCTGGGCAGTTAATTGTGCAATCTTCTTTTTGTTTGCTTCAATCAGGTTGTTAATGTCCTTGATATCCTCAAGTATCTGATCCTTTTTAGCCTTTGAGAATTCTGAATCCGATGTCTTAACAGTAAGCAAATTTTCCTTCTGCTTGATAGCGCTCAGATTTTTTTCGATCTCATCAAAGGTTATAAGCCAGTCATTGATCATTGAATCACGTGCGGTTAATTGCTCCGTAAATGATATTTTCTGGTCCTCCATCAGAGCCAGCTGTTCATTATGTTCCCGGCTATAAAGGGTATAGGCCAGGGCGCCAATCAGCACCAGCAGGATAACACTTATTATCCCGGCAGTCAGAGCTCCTTTTGTAAGCCCTTCCTTCCTTGCATTTTTTAATTTATGACTTGCGACCGCACTTTCATTTTTTAAATTGAGGTCGGTTTTTTCTTTGTTTTCCATTGTAATTCCTCCTTATTTAAGTTAACAGACAATTAATTTCTTTGATAGTATTGTTTAGTCCGTGGAAACAATTACAAATGCCGGACCGCCTTTGCAGAATGCTCACAAGATCCTCATTATGTGCAGTATTAGTATTTATACGGAAAATTTGGAATTGTTCATTTTGGAAGAACAATTCTCATTTTGAGAAAAGATTGCTTATTTCCCGGATTCCTTCTCCTCCTTTAATAACCGGTAGATGGTTGAAACACCAATATCAAGCTTTTTTGCCGTAAGATTGATATCGTTATTATTTCTCCTCAGTGTCGCCTTAATGATTTTCAGTTCATATTCCCTCAGGGTCGTTTCTGCCTCAGTAACTGAGGTCAATGGATCACCAGCATCAACCGCAAAATCTGAGGGTTCAATCTCTTCATTCACCGACAAGGTAACTGCAAGCTCGATCAGGGATTTCAATTCACGTACATTCCCCGGGAAATTATAATTCATAAGTTTCTTCTGTGCCGCAGATGAGAGCCTCTTTAGCGGGATATTATTTTCCTTGCAGAAATTCCCGACAAAATGGCTGGCAAGGATCAATATATCATTTGCCCTTTCGCGAAGTGGAGGCAGCTCGATGGGCAATCCTAAAAGCCTGTAGTACAAATCCTCCCTGAAATTTCCTTTTTTTACCTCTTCTTTCAGGTTTTTGTTTGTTGCCGCAATGATCCGGCAGTCGGTTTTTACGGGTTTGTTGCTCCCAACCCTGACAATTTCCTTCTCCTGCAAAACCCGCAATAGTTTTGTCTGCATATTCGGCTCCATTTCTCCGATCTCATCCAGGAAAAGAGTACCGCCATCTGCCTCCTCAAACCTGCCGATACGCCGGGATGAAGCTCCCGTAAAAGCGCCTTTCTCATGACCGAACAATTCACTCTCGATCAGTTCGGAAGGAATAGCCGGAACATTCACTGCAACGAATGATTTGTCTTTTCGCTTTGAGTTGTAATGAATTGCTTTTGCAACAAGCTCTTTTCCGGTGCCTGTTTCACCTGAAATAATTACTGTAATATTTGTGTCAACGGCTTTATCAATAAGTTCATACACGCATTTAATAGCCGGGCTTTCACCAAGAATGCTGTGACGGAAACTATATTTTTTTTGTATCTCCTTGCGCAGGGTGGATATCTCCCTTTTCAGGCCGATACCTTTCCTTAAATTCTGGATAGTGTTAAGAAGACGCTCCTTGATATCTTCAGATTTTGTTATATAATCATAAGCTCCCAATTTTAGCAGGGTTACCACCATTTCGATATCTTCCTGTTCGGAGATCAGAATAACCTGGATATCGCTGTTTTCCTGCCTGATCCTCTTAAGAACCTCAAGTCCTGAGATATCAGGCAATCTGAAATCAAGTGTAACGATATCAGGCGATTCATTAATGCAATTCAAAAAATCTCCCGCATTAAAGAAACTCCTTACTTCAAAATCGGGGTTTAACGACAGAGTGTATACTAAAAGTTTGTTATACCATTCATTGTCTTCTACCACAAAAATCTTAAAAGGTCTTTCATCCATAAATGATTGATTACCTGCTTATAGACAATACCTGATAATTTGCAAAATAATAAATATTGGCCGGATTTGCCAGTCTTTTATTTCATTTCTGCAACATGTTCATTTAAAAGCTCACTGATAGTCTCAAATTCCCTGAGAGATTTTTCGATTAACGCTTCAACCGGCTCGCCGCTGACATTATTCCGGATGCGCTTTTCGACAGTACTAAGGAGATTATAAAGATCTGCTGCGCCAATATGCCTGCATGGTGACAGTAATTTATGTGCCAGGTCCGCCACCGATTCCCATTTCGCCGACACAGCAGCTTCCTGCATCTCTTTCAGCCCCTTTTGAGTTGTATTGATAAAAGTAATTATCATTTGCTTCACAAATTGTTCATCACCTGCCGAAATATGATAAAGATTGTGCAAACTGACCTTACCGGAACTATCCGGCTTGCTGTTCCCGTTGTCCACGTTCTCAGCAATTGTGAGCTGTGCATTGTTCTCTGTTACTGCCATAATGGTTGTCAGTAACATTTCTTCAGTAAAAGGTTTTTGGAGAAAAGCATTCATGCCTGCTTCCCGGTATTTTTGGCCGTCTTCATTTATGGAGCCGGCTGAGATAAAAACTATTGGCATATCTGACCCGGATATTTTCATTTCATCGCGGATAAATTGTGTTGTCTTTACTCCGTCTATGCCGGGCATCCTGATATCCATAAACAGCAGATCATACCGATCCTCTTTTAAAGTTTCCAGTGCATCCATGCCGTTTGCAGCCAGGCGGCATTTACATTTCCACCTGTCAAGTATTTTTTTGAATAGCAGGCGATTATATTCTTCATCATCAACAATCAGGATCTTAAGTCTTGAGATCTCTTGTGGAATAGTGATTGACTGACCGGAATCTTTTCTGAGCTGTTTCTCATCGCCGGTCAGGTAAGGTATCCGGCAGGTAATTTCAGTACCCTGGTTTTTCCAGCTTCTGAAGTTGATGGTACCATTATGCAGTTCTATAAGTCTTTTTACTATTGATAAGCCTAATCCGGTTCCACCGTATTTGCGGGTGGTACTCATTTCCGCCTGTGTAAAATCCTCAAAAACGAGGTTTAATTTTGACTCGTCAATCCCGATACCGGTATCCTTAAACTCCACTACCAGTTCAATTTCTCCGGATTGTTTATTAATACTGCTTACTGCAAAATGAACATCGCCGTTTTTTGTGAATTTTACTGAATTACTGATCAGGTTTATCATTATCTGTTTCAGACGGTAAGGATCACCAAGAAGCACAGGCGGAGTATCAGGACTTAATGAATAGCTCAGGCTTGTGTTATTCTGCTGAGCCTGTTTTTCAAATAACATGTAAACATCTTCAAGTAACTGACTGATGCTGAAGTGTACTTTTTCGAGTGTCAGTTTATTATTTTGAAGTTTTGAAAAGTCGAGTATATCATCAATTATTTTTACCAGATGATCGGAAGATGATTTGATGATCTTCAGTGACCGGGTTATGTTTTCATTAGATGATTCGTGAAGTAGCTGGTCAGTGAATCCCGAAATAGCGGTCACCGGCGTACGGATCTCATGGCTCATGTTGGCCATGAAAAGTTCTTTTGTTCTGGCCAGTTTTTCAGCTTCATCTTTTGAATTCTCCAGTGCAATCTGATAAGCATAGGCATTCCTTACATACCTTATTATGATATATAAAACCAGTATTGCCAGTAATCCGCCTGAAATCGAAAGCATTACCAGCCATCGGTATGTCTTGTCAGCAACCTCACCTGCTGCTGCAGCTTTTGACTGGATGTGTTCATAAACCTCCTTTTCCATCTTGGTTATCAGGTCATAGAATTTTTCTGTGATCTCGCTGCTGTTTTTTGCCAGCTGTAACTCCTGTACCGCAAGTTCATCCCTTGTGGCCAGGTTCTGTTCCACAATATCGTTCAGGTCAGCCGCGATCTCCCGTTCGACAAGCAGGGTATCTGTATTCCGGCTGAAAACTCTTTTCAGGATACCCTGTTTCCTGGGTGTCCCTGACACCGAATCCAACTGCACGGATAACTGCCTGAGATTTCCGATCACATTGTCATCTTTGTAGAGAACGAGCAATTCATTCCATATCAGAATGTTTTCTTCAATAAGGTTGCTGATGGTATCGGTTTGGGCAAGCAGGATGGAATCATTGCTGCATTCTGATCTTAATTTGCTGACTTTCCCGTCAATATTTGAGATGAAAGTATAATATGGCTTTATGTCTTTCGGATTCTTCGTGATGGTATAGATCCTCACGCTGTTTCCGGCTTTTTCAATATCTGTCGAGATTTCACGGATGCTCAGCAGCCTGAGTTCCGGAGTTTCATCGATCCTGATTGAGGATACAATTGACGAAAGATTCCGGTAAAGCAGATAACATGTAGCTGACAGGAGAATGACAGCCAGGATCATTAAAAATCCAATCTTAAACTGAATCGAATTTTTTTTCAGGTATTTTAAAAAAGGATCAGTCATTGACCCAAAGATACAGAATATTTATTCTCAATATATTGCTGAAGGTACAGACCGCAGAGTGCAGGAGCAAACTTGTCCTTTACAACAAAATAATCGTAAGGGATCATATTGCTTATTTCTTTTACTGATTTTGACTGGGAAAGCAGGACAACCATGACATCGCACGAAAGCTCCTTCAGAAGCTTTACAATATGACCGGCATTTATTCCATTTCCAAGATAATAGTCTACAAAAACAATAGTGTCGTTGCACTCCAGTTCCCCGGATTTGATTTTTCGGATATACTCATTGGCGTCAGTAAATGAACGCATAACCAGCTGGTGCTTGCCTTTAAGCAGGATCGAACTTATACTTTGTTGTATTGCGTTCGACAGCAAATTATTATAATACTCGTTGTCCTCAATCACCAGCACATTTATTGTTGTTTTCATGATCCTGTTGCATTTTCTCCTGTGACTTTATCCCAATTTTGTGCCAACATTTTGCTTTACTCAGTTATAGTTTACATCTTGTTCACTTTTAACAAATTATACAGGTTTAAGGTTCCTCTTCAAAATTTACCGGCCAGCATTATTTCTCAATTTGAGAAATATCTGAAGTCTTAAAGTTTCAGCTTTACGGCAAATTCTTTATAAAACCAGCAATACAGTCACTCTTGTTACTCAAGCTAACATTAAACAAAGTATCCTGCTTCTTTGTTTAAAGTCAGTATGAATACACACGACATGTCATGAAGTACAGGATTGAAAACGATTCAATCGGGGAGGTAAAAATTCCTGCATCAAGGTACTGGGGACCACAAACCGAACGCTCAAGGAACAATTTTAAAATTGGTCCGGAGGCCAGCATGCCCCATGAAATAATCAAAGCCTTCGGATACATTAAAAAGGCAGCAGCTATTACAAATTTTGAACTGGGAATATTAACATCGGGCAAAAAGGACCTGATAGCGGCTGTCTGCAATGAGATCATTGAAGGGAAACTGGATGATCAATTCCCTTTGGTTATCTGGCAGACAGGTTCCGGAACCCATACAAATATGAATGTGAACGAGGTCATTGCAAACCGTGCACATGTCAAAAACGGGGGTGTTTTGTCAGATAATAAAAAGGTACTGCACCCAAATGATGATGTGAACAAATCGCAGTCTTCAAATGATACCTTTCCGACAGCCATGCATATTGCTGCATATATGGTTATTAAAGAGACAACTCTCCCCGGGATGCAAATACTTCGTGATGCCCTGGCCCGCAAATCAGATGAATTCAGGGACGTAGTCAAAATCGGCAGGACCCACCTCATGGATGCTGTTCCTCTTACTCTCGGCCAGGAAATATCGGGATATGTTCAGCAAATTGACAACGGGATACGTGCAATCAGAAACTCACTGACAATGGTAAGTGAACTGGCTCTTGGCGGATCTGCAGTTGGTACCGGACTGAACACTCCCGCCGGATACTCTGACCTTGTGGCAAAGAAAATAGCTGAGCTTACCGGAATTCCTTTTGTTACTGCTCCAAACAAGTTTGAATCGCTGGCTGCGCATGATGCAATGGTTGAATTGAGTTCTGCATTAAAACGTTCTGCAGTATCACTGTTGAAAATTGCCAATGATATCCGCATCCTCAGTTCAGGTCCGCGAAGCGGTATAGGAGAAATCATAATTCCGGCCAACGAACCCGGATCTTCGATCATGCCGGGAAAGGTAAACCCCACTCAGGCCGAAGCACTCTCAATGGTATGCGCACAGATCATAGGCAATGATGTGGCAGTCACCATCGGCAATTCCGGAGGAAATCTTGAATTGAATACATACAAGCCACTGATTGCCGCCAATGTATTGCAAAGCGCACGCTTGCTCGGAGAGGCATGTTATTCATTCAGCAAGAACTGCATAGCAGGAATACAACCTGATTATGACGCGATCAGGAATCATTTAAATAACTCCCTGATGCTTGTTACCGCATTAAGCCCTTATATCGGGTATGACAACTGCAGCAGGATAGCAAAAAAAGCCTTCACTGAAAAAATTACAATACGAAAAGCCGCCCTGGAGCTGGGCCTCGTAACCGGTGACCAGTTTGACAAATGGGTAAATCCTGAAAAGATGACAGGTTCTTAATGGAAACAATGCCGGGTTTCAATGATCCGCAACATTTATTTTTCACAGATCTCTTTCAGCTTTATCAGTGCTTCCGGCCATGTTTTTTCAAAGTAAGGCCTGTATTCCTTCGTTACGTCCAGATCGACCCTGACCATGGTTTTCCCGTTATCCTCGCTGAAACTATAGTTTTCCAGAGCCCCTGACCATTGATCAACCTTTGGTCCGCAGTAGATTTCTTTGCAGTCTTCAATAATGCCAAGATGTTCGATACTCACAAACCTGTTGGGAATATTTTCCCTGATCCTGCTTACCATTCCTCCCATACTGCCATCTTTATCTGTTCCGAGGAATAATATCTTTGAGCCCTTATTCCATGACCCCTTGAAATGAGACATGGGATTGAAAACAGAGGTCCATTCTGAATATTTCTTAATGTCAAGCATAGTTTGATATACCTTTTCAGCATTTGAATTGATATTTACCTCGAAATGCATGGCATCAGGCCTTACAATAAGTTCAGTATATTCTTTAAAGTTATCAAGAATAGACTGCCAGCCTGATTTCTGAAGTTCAATGGTGTTAGTTTCTTCAGCTTCAAATGCTTCAGTTACTGTAGTTATATTCTCTTTTGGAAAGAATACTACCTGCACGTTCCTGCCATCGTCAAGGGTATATTCAATTTGCCTGTACTGTTCCACCCTGAGGTACTTTCCGCTGAAGTCAAAACCCGAACTGCCATCCTTTGCTTCCATCCGTGACAGGAAGCGGCCCCCGGTTCTTAAATCGTTCTCTGCTCTTGGAGTGTGCCAGTCGTCAGATGCATTGTTCCAATGGATGATGTGTTCCGGATCTGTCCAGAGCTCCCATACTTTTTCAACCGGAGCAGAAATTGTTGCCCTGACGGTAATGATTGTTTTTTCCGGTGTTTTCATAGCAGTAATTTTAAATTGTTATTCCAGACTTTAAGCTGCTCTCATTAGGGATTGATTTTTCCCGAATGATAGCAGCCAGGTCATATTAATACATTGTCATATAAATATTTTGTATAACAGACTATCAGAATTATTAACAAACAGAGAGTATGAATTGTTTCAATTCGTTTTGTAAACATAAAATCCGGGACGTGAATTTATATCCCGGACTTTCAGACGGCTGTCATCATAACATTCCGGGTTGTCAGGAAATAACACCTTAACCCGTCAGGCGCAACAGTCTGACTGTTTCTCTTTTGCCCTCTCAAAAGCCTCTCTCCCTTCCGAGACTGAAAAATAGATCAGTCCGGCGGCTCCGATCAAATCAGCATATGCGAAGCCTGAAATTTCATAAATCAGGCTTGACAAAAGCAATACGACCGACATGTATACGCAAACCTTAGTGCATTGAGCATCAGCGATGATCGGCCGCGAATTGAGTTGTCTGCCTGCCTTTTTCTTTGCTGTCATTAGCCATGACATTGTTACTATAGAGATGACCGAAATGACGACTCCCCAGAAAGTAGTTTCCGGTTTATGATGGGTAACGATATTGATGACTATTCCTGCCAGAAGTCCTGCTGACAATAAATAAAACGCTGAACCTGTGGTTTTCAAAGCTGTAATTTCGAATCTGCTTTTTGAACTTTCAGGATTGCTCCTTATGCGGAGGATCATCACGGCTATCCCGGCTCCTGAGATCACTTCAATAAAGCTGTCAACGCCAAAACCGAACAGCGCAAGTGTTTCATCCGAATATCCAAAAAACATCGAGACAACACCCTCAATAATATTATAAAAGATTGTAAAAAGGCTTAATAAAAATGCTTTCTTATATAAACCCGGAATTTGCAGAGATGGTGTTGTCATGAAAAGAAAATTAAAAATCAGTACTGTGTATCGCAATCTTCCATGCTTCCATACTCGATCTGGATTGTGGCATGACCAATGTTAAAAAGTTCGTGCAACTGTTGCTGAATAGAAACGATAAAACCGTGCTCCGTTTGTCTGTTGGTTGAAAGATGTACTGTCAGAGCAGCCTCAGTGGTACTCAGTGCCCATATATGAAGATCGTGTATATCAGTAACTTCCGGAAGGTTCCGGAGAAATTCCCTGACTTCCCCGATGTTGATGTTTTCAGGCACCGCATCAAGGGCAAGGTTTACCGAGTCAATCAACAGGTGATATGAGATATAAAGTATAACAACCACTATTGAAAGTGATACTAAAGTGTCAATCCATTGCAATCCGGTGAGGGCAATCAGGATACCGGAGATCACAACTCCCGTCGAAACCAGGGCATCTGCCACAAAATGTGAAAAAGCACTGCGGATGTTCAGGTCATGTTTCCTGCCCTTATTAAATAAGAATGCTGTGAAAGCATTTACTCCGACCCCTATCGCTGCAACAATCATCACGCTATTTGCATTGACTGCCTCCGGTCTTTTGAGCCTGACAATATTCATATAGATAATAAATGCCGCTGCAGCCAGCAGGAGGATCGTATTCAGCAGGGCGATAAGGATCGTTGAACGCCTGAATCCATATGTAAATTTCAGAGTGGGTTTCCGGCCAGACAAATATACTGCAATCCATGAGAAAATGAGCGCAAGCAGATCGCTCAGGTTGTGACCGGCATCAGCAAGCAATGCCATGGAGTTGGACAGTAAACCAAAAGCAGCTTCAGAGGCAATAAAAATGATATTTAAAATAATGCCTGTTTTGAAAGCAGAATTAATATTAACAGGATGATTATGAATATGATTATGTTCCATGTCATTATTCTTCAGCCAAGTGCCACATCCAGGAACATCATGGTCGCAAATCCCAGCATGGCTCCGATCGTTGAGAAATCTGTTTCGCTTCCGGTCTGTGATTCAGGAATAAGCTCTTCAATAACAACGAATATCATGGCTCCGGCAGCGAATGAAAGTGCATAGGGAAGCAAAGGAGTGATCAGTAAAACCAGTGATGCACCTATTACTCCTGCAATCGGTTCGACAACACCCGATAATTGCCCGATATTAAATGCTTTGATTCTGGAAAATCCTTCACGTCTTAAAGGAACGGAGACTGCTGCCCCTTCAGGAAAATTCTGCAGTCCGATACCAACTGCAAGTACAATTGCCCCGGCAAGCATCCCTGTATCGGGATTACTGGCGAGTGCCCCGAAGGCAACTCCTACTGCCAGTCCTTCGGGAATGTTGTGCAGGGTAATTGCAAGAACAAGTAAAACACTGCGCTGCCACGACGTCTTTAATACCTTCAGCTTTATCAATTGAGAGTCCGAAATGCAGATGCGGAAGTATCTTATCAATTATAAGCAGGAACGCTCCCCCTGATAAGAATCCGATCAGGGCAGGAAGCCATGCAATACCTCCGTTTGATTCCGAAATTTCTATTGCCGGCTTCAGGAGCGACCAGTAGCTTGCAGCTATCATGACACCCGCTGCAAAGCCAAGCATTGCGTTCAGCACTTTCTGATTAAGGGTTCGGAAGAAGAAAACCAATGAAGATCCCAAAGCAGTCACTGCCCAGGTGAAAAGTGTTGCAAAAAGAGCCAATAAAACAGGATTAAGCTCAAGTAACCATTCTGTTTCCATGTCAATTTTATTTTAATGTATTTTCTTCCTGTAAAACTACATGTATTTAGTATTAATATCTAACCAGATACTTGACTAATTGTTTATAAAATTATAAAAACTGCTGTACAAATATGTTTATTGAGCTCAGGATTCTGATATGTCCGGTTCTGTAAATATGCTTTGTCCTGACCGGTAGAGTGGTTTTGAAAGATACTGAAATCTACCAGTTTAATATCAGAGGCTTTTAGTCAGGCAGTGATGTTATAAAGTCCTGCCTGCGTTTTTACCGACAGCACTTTTCTTTACAGCAAGGATGGGAGAACTTGGTCCGTGAGCACTATTGAAATATACAATATCCTTACCTATAATTGGAGTTGGTATTGGAACGTCACCGCCGCCTGACATCCTCCAGATCACTTTCCCGGTCCTGAGATCATAGCTGACCCGGGAAGATCGGCATTATCCATAACGCCCGATGACAGATATCCGCGGTACGCCGGCCATTGACGCCCGGGTTTTTCCTGTCCGTCAGCAGTAGTCGATTTATAACAAAGCGAAAATGCAACAATGGAAACCAGAAGGTATAATCTCATATTCCTGTGAATGTAATGACAGACCTAAAATTAATAAAATAAATCCTATGAGGGGACCTAAAATCTTCCGGCTTCTGTCTTCGGTCATCTGTCTTCGGTCATCGGTCTTCGGTCATCTGTCTTCGGTCATCTGTCTTCGGTCTTTATAACCTGCCATTGACATTTATACCTTATCAAAATTTCTATACATCCGACAGATTATAATCCTTCCTGGTGTGACATGCATTCAGGAATTCGCGTTTGAATAAATCTTCGTTCTCAATGACAGTGTAGAATCTGTCAATGTATCTGATGATATACTTTTTATCATATTTTGAGATAAGCTCCTGGTTGTTAATAACTGATTCAAATACAGGCTTCATTTTTCTGAAAAACTCAAATGTGTCCTTAAATTCATCGTTCGTATAACAGAGTCCCTTATATATCCTTTTGTCTTTAATCAGATACTCGGGTACACCTTCGGGTTTACTGTAGTCGGCATTGACAAGACCAGCAAGGTCAAAATCATAGGGAACTGCCACAAGTCCGATGGAGGCATCTTCGGGTTGCATGATCACAACATTTTTTCTCGATGTGATATGCCAGTCTTTATTGCCGATTATATACTCAAAAATAGCCATTTTCTTGAAGTTCTCCCTGTTAAGGTCAAACGGTGTCAGAAACCTGTCCTTAACAACGGCATCGTTCCGTTTTGCGACGCGATCCCTGTCCTCAACAAAAAAGCTGTACTTCTCAAAAAGCTTTTTACCGGTACCCGTATCATAATAGGCGATCTTTGCAAGCCTGACCTTCATACTCAGATCAGTGACCTGATTATACATCCTGTAAACCAGATATTCCTCAATCACATCCTGATCGTCCTGACATGGCGTAACCAGCTTCAGTTTGTCCTGATTGTTGAATATTGTATTCATGACCTCCTTTTCCCTGAAATTCACGAGTAAAGGCGGAAATGAACAAATTTCAGGATCGCGGCGGAAATGCCCTCTTGCCATTACTTTAACAGTAAACTTAACAGATTCTCCTTCCGGGGAATAGTAGATCAATTCACCATCGAAATATTCAGGATTTCCGGTCCGGCTCTTTTCAATAGCCAAAAAATCAGATCTTAATTGCAGGTTAATTATCTCATCGGACCTGAAAAGACTATCAGTTTCATATGAAAAAACCGGATTTGCCAGGCATAAAATAAACAGAATCAGTATCGAGATCTTAAGAAATCCAGATCTCAAAGTATTTATGGTTTGAATCATTGGTAACATTTTTACTACTTCAGGTTAAAATTACTATTGACAGGTTCTATAGTAAGTTTATTTCAGTACAGAAACAACTATGTCCGACATATTGTTCACCTGATGAATCCGAATTCAGAATATTTCTTCAATTTATCCGGAAAGAGCCGGTTATGAAGGAATTTGGTTAATTTTATGACAGTATAAATCAATTAAATATCAAAAAATGTTTATTAAACTATTTTTCATTGCGTTGGCAGTATTTTTTGCTATCGACATGGTATGGCTCGTTCTTATCGCAAAGAAATTTTATCGGGAGCAGATCGGTTTCCTGATGAAGCCGGATATTAACTGGATTGCCGCAATTATTTTCTATTTACTCTTTATAGCCGGTCTGGTGGTATTTGTCATTTCCCCGGCTATCCAGAAGCATTCATGGACCAATGCAATCCTGTTTGGTGCTCTGTTTGGCCTGATATCTTATGCTACTTACGACTTAACAAACCTGGCAACCATCAAAGGCTGGCCGGTTCTGGTAACGTTGGTTGATCTGGCCTGGGGGATGGTGCTGTCAGCTTCGGTTTCTCTTTTAACCTATCTTATTTTTACCAGAGTTGTATCATAAACTTTCCGGGGAAGCGGGTATCTGTAAATAATAACTTTCCCCCCGACCGGACGGTCAATGCCCTGTTGGAAAACAGGGTCTGTCGAATGGTCTGAGCGTTCTGCTTAATCTGAAAATCCCTGATGAAGAGGACGAGGATATGCTGAAAAACAGGGATATTAATTTAGCCGGACATATTTTTCAACCCAGTGCCTGTTTGGATTTGGTTGTCCCGTATTATCAACAGGGAAAATGTGAAGAAGAGTGTCATTCCTGATTTCCAGCCAGATTTTATTCTTCGTACCTTCATAGGCCTCATCGAAATGATATTTAATATCTTCTTCGTAAATGTTTCCGTCGAGTGTAAAGGTACCTGTACCATACCGGTAACTGGTTGCTGTATCGACCTCATATTTCCCGACGAAAATAAAATGATTGCCAGACCACATTTTGGTCTGACTTACATTGTAGCGGTCAGAAAAATAATTCGTGATTTTTCTTCCCTCTATCATTTGCATCTGAATCAATTGCCAGGTACCCTCGGGTCCCTTGCTTAATTCATTAGTACAGGCTGGTATAATCAGCCAGATAATCAAACCAAAAAAAATAACTTTTTTCATAATTACAGGCTCTGATTAGTAATTTAAAAATAGTTGGTTATTGGTTCATTAAATTTACGACATAAAAGAACTATAGTCAAGTTTTTCAGCAAACAAATAGTCAGTTTTAAACTTTAAATTTTAGAACTCAGACAGCACGAAATCCTTCTGACTGATGCCTTAGGTGATTCATGTAAAAATGGATTTGTAATTGCTTTGATATTCAATAAATAAAGTCCTGAAAACAAATCTATTTGTATTTTTTGTATCTTGCATTTAAAGAAAAGATCGCTGTTATAAAAACCTGAGATATGAACCACACCGAAAAAAACAAGATTTTAAAATCATCAGCTTTCACCAGGCGTAGTTTTATTCATTCATGTACAGCCTGTGCCGCCTGTATGGCCTTAGCGCCCATGGCACTAACCACTAACTCCTGCTCGTCGTCAGGCTCAAAAAAGAAATTGAAAATAAAGGTCCTTTATTCACTTCATGCAGTTGTTCAGCCAGGACCTGACTGGCCTAATGTGGGTTTCGACTTCGGACCGCCTATGGAGAGGATAAACAGTGCCCTGACAGCTAATTTCAGGGATATTGAATTCATACCGGTATCTAGCCACAGGTCCTGAGGATGCTGTCAGGATCGTTGAAGAGGATAAGAACAATGCGATCGACGGGTATATTGTCTACCAGATGAATTGCTGGAACCGTGTGATACAGACAATAGCTGAGACCGGGAAACCGGTGCTTTATGCTGATTTTCAGTATGGCGGCAGTGGCGGATTCCTTGTTTATAACGCTTCTCTCCTCCGTCAGGATAACCGCAACGTAGGTTTTGTTGCCTCCTCTGATATGAAGGATCTGATATCGGCTGTAAGTTGTTTCACGATTACCGGCAAGGGAGGCTCTGTATCTGAATTTGTTTCAGCCGTTGATAAGGCAAGATTAAAATCAACACCGGACGTTAAGAAATTTCAGCTTCATGCAAATGAAATAAACGCTTTATCTCCTGACGAAAGTGTAAGACGTCTCGGCGAGTCAAAGATACTTGCAGTGAATAACCAGGAATCCAGGATCGCAGAACCGGTGATGGGAATACCGCTCGAATATATTCCTTTCTCGGAGGTGAATGAAGCATGGAGCTCTGCAGACCGGGATGAATCGGTCAGTATTGCTGAAAGGTGGCAGAAAGATGCTGTTGAAGTGATTGATGTGCCTTTTGAAACGCTCGTGACATCTGCAGCAATGTATATCGGGATGAAATCGGTGCTGAAAAACCATGGGGCTAATGCTATCACAATAAACTGCCTTGGAGGATTTTATGGCGGACACATCCACGCTTATCCATGCCTGGGATTTCATGAGCTATGCAATGAGGGGCTTGTTGGTGGCTGTGAATGTGACATCAGGAGCGCGGCAACTATGCTTGCCTTTTCCACCCTGACAGGCGGAAGACCGGGATTTATTTCCGATCCGGTGATCGACACATCTAAGCGCCAGATCATATATGCTCACTGCGTAGCTTCAAACAGTGTGTTTGGTCCCGGGGGCGGGAAAAATCCGTTCAGGATCATGACTCATTCCGAAGACAGGGCAGGGGCATCCGTGCAGTCAATCCTGCCCGGAAATTATCTTACCACGACGCTTGAGATAAACAGTGACAGAAAAGAAATACTTTTCCACCAGGCAGTGTCTGTTGACAATGATCCTGATGACAGGGCGTGCAGAACGAAATTATGCGCTGAACCCCTGGGAGATATTGAGAAGCTCTTTACGATGTGGGACAACTGGGGCTGGCACCGGGTAACATTCTATGGCGACCTTAAAGAACCTGTCCGTGCATTTGCCGACAGGATAGGCTGGAAAGTAATAGAAGAAGCTTAAACCGGATTAAAAACCAGGGACATATTTCTTTCTGTCGGGCTTCGCCCCGGTATTTTGCATTTAAAGAATAATCCACTACCACTTAACCACTCAGAGCCAGAATCGTAAAATCGTTACTGAATCATGTCGCTTTCGGGCAAGCCGTATTCCTCCTTCATCTCAATTCCGAGAGTCTTTAATTCATCAAGGACCGGAATATAGATCTCTGGTATTACGGGTCTGAAAACTCCTGAAAGATCAATTTTCTTTTCGAGGATCATTTTCACTGCGACAGAAGCCGGAAGTGCAACTGTTCTTGCAACGGCTGTGCTGGTTTCGGGCGATCCGAAATCGAGCATCGACGATTTTATAACCTCTTTCCTGCCATCCGGATATTCAGCAAGAAATATATGCTGCATTATTACCATATCACGCTCTTTATCAGATATCAGCATCCTGCTGATCATCCTGCCGGAAGTAATTTCAAAAGGGGAGGTCTTTCCAAAGTTCATTTTCTCGTTGGTGAAGAATCCCAGCCATTCGAGCGACTCCATTGCAACCGATTTTTCAGGAATCCCGAGTTTCAGGGCGACTTTTTTCCGGAGATCAACAGAATCAGTTCCGGCTCTTTCCGCAATAAAATCCGTATAGTCCATCCCTGAGTAATCAGCAATGGTATCATCGAGCATATTCAGGGCTTTCATCGCATCAAGCGTTTCGCACCAGCCTTTATACCTGAAAGTTCCACGGTACATTGTTGAAACCTCCTGTATTCTGTAAATATCAATATAGCTTATTGAATCCCTGTTCGGGTAGACTTCAAGATCTTCAATCCCCGGGAATTTGAAGGTGAATCTGTCTTTGAAAAGATTCAGGGGTTCAATAAAGACATGTTTTCCCTTTTTCAGATATAGTGCGCTGTTACGGCTTGCCAGGACAACTCCCCTGGGGCTCCATGAAAATTTGTATTTCATCGGATTATCAACAGCTTCCGGAGCAGGTAAAGCTCCGCAGAGGGAGTAAAACTCTTTAACTTTACCGCCTTTGCCATGAATATGATCTATGACCTTCATGGCAGTCATGTGGTCAATGCCGGGATCCAGACCGATCTCATTAAGAATTATCACACCTGCATTTTTTGCAGGTTCGTCCAGATCCTGCATCTCAGGCTGAACGTAAGATGTGGTGACCAGCGGCTTTTTGCATTTTATGCATACCCTGGCAACAAGGGTATGATATCTGTAAGGCAAAAAGGAAACAGCAATATCATGTTCATCTATCAGATTTTCAAGAATGCCGGTTTCGTCGGTTGACCAACGGAGGGATGATCCGTTCGGATGACCTTTGATCATCCTGTCAGCTTTCTCCCTGGTGGTTGTGGCGATCTTTACAGTGAAATTATGTTCCAGAAGGTATTCAACCATTGGTTTTACGACAAGCCCTGCACCGAGAATCAGTACCTTATTCATAACAGATTGTATAAATTTATTAAGCTCACCAAGATAGTGAAACCACATGTCTTAACAAATACCAGTGCGGGAAGGCTTGAAAAAATAAATTATCTTTGTTAATGATCAAAAAGCGTTAATTGTCTCTGTCTTAAACACTCATGCCCGACGACCAGAAATATGTCGAAACACCGCTGATGAAGCAGTATTATAACGTCAAGTCGAAGCATCCTGATGCTATATTGCTTTTCCGGGTGGGCGATTTCTATGAGACATTCGGGACCGATGCAATAAGAGCTTCGGAAATACTTGGAATCACACTGACACGCAGAGCTAATGGATCTGCTTCATTTGTCGAGCTTGCCGGATTCCCTTACCATGCACTTGATACTTATCTTCCAAGGCTGGTCAGGGCAGGTCAGAGGGTGGCAATATGCGAACAACTTGAAGATCCCAAACTGGCAAAAAAAATTGTAAAGCGCGGAATTACCGAACTTATTACACCGGGAGTTTCGCTTAATGAAAATGTCCTCAGTCATAAGGAAAATAATTTTCTTGCTGCCGTTCATATCGACAGGAAGGCTGCAGGGGTTGCATTTCTGGATATCTCAACCGGAGAATTCCTTGCCTCGGAAGGTACTATGGAATATATAGATCAGATGCTTAACAACTTCCAGCCGAAGGAAGTGCTGTTCGAAAAGCGGAAGAGCGAATTGTTTAATGAGGCTTTCGGAACGAAGTTTTATACTTACAAGCTGGACGACTGGATATTTACCCCGGAAGCTGCCAGCGACAGGCTTCTTAAACAATTTGAAACAAGCTCATTAAAAGGTTTCGGGGTACAGAATCTTGCCTTCGGTGTAATAGCTGCAGGGGCGATCCTGTATTATCTCGATATTACCCAGCATTCCCAGCTGGGTCATATAACGAACCTGTCAAGGATTGAAGAAGACAGATATGTCTGGCTCGATAAATTCACCATAAGGAACCTGGAGCTGTTCCATACTCCATACGAAGGAGCCCGCACCTTTATAGATGTCATTGACCGGACAATTTCACCAATGGGAGGAAGATTGCTCAAGAGATGGATATCACTTCCTCTTAAGGATATTCAGCCAATCGCCGACCGGCACGATATCGTCGGGTATTTTGTTGAAAATCCCTCATTTATGTCGGAGACGGCCGTCCTGATACAGCAGGTAGGCGACCTTGAGAGACTTATCTCAAAAGTTGCGGTCAGCAGGATAAATCCAAGGGAAGTGGTACAGCTTAAGAGAGCGCTGAGGGCTGTTGAGCCGCTGAAAAATTTATGCGATAAAAGTGGCTGTGAACCGTTGAGAATTCTTGGTGAGCAGATGAATCCCTGCAAATCGATTGCTGATAAGATCGACAGGGAACTTAATAATGACCCTCCCCTCCAGATCATAAGGGGAAAAGTGATTGCTGACGGTGTCTCCCGGGAACTGGATGAGCTGAGGACAATACTTTACAGCGGCAAGGATTATCTTAATGACCTTCAGGCACGTGAAATCCAGAGGACCGGTATAACTTCCCTGAAAGTCAGTTTTAATAATGTTTTTGGCTATTATATAGAAGTAAGAAATACCCATAAGGACAAGGTTCCCCCGGAATGGATAAGAAAACAAACGCTGGTAAGCGCCGAGCGTTATATCACCGAAGAATTAAAGGAATATGAGAACAAGATCCTGGGAGCGGAGGAGAAGATCATCAGCCTTGAAACAAAATTATTCAACGACCTGGTCCTGGCAATAATTGAATATATTCCTCCGATCCAGCTGAATTCTTCACTGATTGCCAGGATCGATTGCCTGCATTCATTTGCCGTTGCAACGGTCGAAAACAATTATGTACGTCCGTCGATGAATGATTCCTATAAGATTGATATCAGGGACGGACGTCACCCGGTTATAGAAAAACATCTGCCTTTAGGTGAATCCTATATTCCCAATGACCTTTTTCTTGACACGGAGGATCAGCAGATCATAATTCTGACGGGGCCAAACATGTCGGGGAAATCGGCTCTGCTCAGGCAGACTGCGCTGATTGTGCTCATGGCGCAGACAGGTTGTTTTGTTCCGGCAAAGGAGGCAACAATTGGAATAGTCGACAAGATATTTACCAGGGTTGGCGCCTCGGATAATATCACCCTTGGTGAATCAACATTCATGGTTGAAATGAATGAGACAGCCAGTATTCTGAACAATCTTTCTGACCGGAGTCTTATACTTCTCGATGAAATAGGCCGCGGGACCAGCACTTATGACGGAATTTCAATTGCATGGGCAATGGTTGAATACCTGCACGAGAACAGGCACAGGGCCAAAACGCTGTTTGCCACCCATTACCATGAGCTCAACGAAATGGAGAACTCTTTTTCAAGGGTAAGGAATTATAATGTCTCGATCAAGGAATTCAATAATAAGGTGATTTTTCTCCGGAAGCTGAAAAGGGGAGGGAGTGAACACAGCTTTGGAATACATGTGGCAAAAATGGCAGGGATGCCGGGAAGCGTGGTGTCACGGGCTGATGAGATCCTGAAGGAGCTGGAACAAAGCCATGAGAAACAGGAACTTACTAAACCCATTGCAGATCTCGCCGGTCACAGGGAAGGATTGCAGCTAAGCATTTTCCAGCTCGATGATCCCGTATTGAAACAGATCCGTGATGAGATTCTGGATATGGACATTAATAATCTGACTCCCGTGGAAGCTCTGAACAAGCTTTATAATATTAAGAAGCTTCTGAAATGACATGATCTGGTAAAAATTTGCTATATTGAAATGAATTAAAACTCAATTAATGGTTTCAGTCATTATTCCTGCACTAAACGAAGAAAAGACAATCCGCCAGGTGGTCAATATGGTAGCCAGCTCACCTCTTGTAAATGAGATACTTGTGATTGATGACAAATCTTTTGACAACACGATAAAGCAGGCAAGATTACCTAAAGTAAGAATTTATACAAGTCCGATAATAGGCAAGGGCAACTCCATGCGCGACGGAATGCTCCTGGCAAAAAATGAGGTAATTGTCTATCTGGATGCAGATATTGTTACTTATCCCGAAAATATTGTGGAGCTCTTATCGGGCCCTATTCTCGCCGATGAGGCAGATTTTGTGAAATCGAGTTTTGCCCGTCAGGCCGGCAGAGTGACCGAGCTTGTGGCGAAACCTTTGCTGAGTCTGCTTTTCCCTGAAATGACAAGGTTTTCTCAGCCGTTAAGCGGGATGATAGGAGCCAGAAAAAGCTGGCTGAATAAAATTGATTTTGAAAATGATTACGGCGTCGACATCGGAATCCTTCTTGACATGCATTCCATGAAAGCAAGAATAAAAGAGGTAAATATCGGTTATATCGAGAACAGGATGCAAACATGGGAGCAGTTAGGGAAAATGTCCCGGGAAGTATCGAAATCAATTATCAAACGGGCAAAAAGTATTGAAGTCAGAAATCTGGAAACTCTCGAAAACATAAGCGTGATAAGAACCCAGATGGATTATGCCATCAGGGAGAGTCTGATAGGAATGGAAAAGATGATAATCTTTGATATGGATAATACACTTCTGGAAGGGAGTTTCATAACAACTGCCGCTGAAGAATTCAAATTCACTGACGAACTTATCAAAATTGTGACTGAATACAGTAATCATTATACACGTTCGAAATCTATCGCACGATTACTGAAGAACAAGTCATTTAATGAGATCCTTGAAGTTGTGGATAAGATCAAGATCATCGACGATGCCGCCCATGTTATCAGGGAACTTAAAAAGAAAGGCTATATATGCGGTATCATAAGCGACAGCTATGACATAGTGACCAATCATTTGAAGAATACACTTAAAATGGACTTCTCAATCGCTAATGAACTTGAGTTTTCGAAAAGCATTGCAACCGGTGAGGTAAAAGTTCCTTCGGCTTTTATGAGGAACAAGCACAGTAAATGCAACCATGATTTCTGCAAATCCAATGTACTGTTTGAGCTTGCTGAGAAGTACAAAATTGATATTAAGAATATTATTGCAGTTGGTGACAGCGAAAATGATATCTGCCTGATCAGGGAGAGCGGCATCGGAATTGCTTTCCGCTCACATAACAGTTATCTGAATCTTGTGGCTGACAGTATAATTACTGAAAAAAGTTTTAGTCAGATTCTTGATATCGCATATTAGTACAAAAACCAAATAATATACTTTCAAATAATTTTTGCATATTTGAAACCAGTTCAACCTGGATGAAATTATGAGAATTTTTGCCTATCTGTTAATAGTTATATTATTGTCTGCAACATCGTGTGCAGAAACAAGAAAAACTTTCAGTAACAGCAGTGTACAGTATTCTTACGACAGCATTCCGGGTATATCCATCAAGAGATCCCAGATACCGGCCGTTCTTGGCAGGCAGGTAGAAGAAGAACCTGTAAGGGAGGCAGAAGAAGATATTTTCAGGGACACAGAAAAAGAACCTGTCAGGGAGGCAGAAGTAAAAACTGTCAGGGAGGTCGAAGAAAGACTTGTTTCAAATGACCAAAAAGATCCGGGACCAGGAAAATATTTTGTAATAATAGGAAGCTTCAGAGATCCGGTCAACGCCATGGAGCGCCAATCCCAGGTCTTTAAGGAAGGATTTAAATCTGAGATCCTTAAGAATGAAGCTGGTTTATACCGTGTTTCGGTAATGGCAACCGATGATATTAATGCAGCAATGGATGAAGTAAGAAGGATCTGGGCAAGATATCCCCAATACTCCGATGCCTGGATGCTGATAAGAAAAGATCAGTAATCTCTCCGGGATACCGTTACAAACATGAGATTTATTCCTTAAATTTCAGTTCTGAAATACCCTCCGGGTAATTTTGACATGAATCAAGACAAAAAGAGGCTGAATATCCGCGAGAGGATGTTCAAATGGATTTTTCTTGCAGGTGACAGGTACAGGTTGTTTGTTGACTGGCTCTGCGGCTTTTGCCGTTTTATTAGTATTGTAACCTTCTCACTCTTTATCCTTGGATTGATATTCTATATTGGATTTGGCAATTCTCCGGAAAACCTGGCAGGATTAAAGTCAACTTTCAGGTTAATGTTCCTGGTGATTTTCTTCACAAAATACATTCCTGAAATATTGAAATTAAAAAAGTGGAAAGGTCTGTCTCTGGTTGTCCGGATAGTTATTTTTATTTTCTCACTCGGCGTTCTGCTTGCAAACTTCAGCATAGTCATTATCGGGAAACCTTTCCTGGGGATTTTTCTGGGAAACATTCCAATAGTTTTGGCAATCATACTCATCGGTATTTCGGAATTATCCGGTTTACAAAGGATAATTAGCTCGGTAAAAATACCTCCGGCTTTGATTTTTTCTGCAAGCTTCCTTATTATTATCTTAATAGGATCAGGACTGTTAATGCTGCCCAAAGCACATTTGGTCCCTTTATCCTGGCTCGACTCCCTGTTCACTTCTGTCAGCGCAGTTTGTGTTACAGGTCTTGTTGCTGTTGACACAGCAACCGGATTCACTACCCTTGGAAAAATCATTATCCTGTGTCTTATTCAGATTGGAGGACTTGGTATTATGACATTTACAGGATTCTTTGGCTACATTTTTATTTCAGGATCATCCTTCCGTGATAAACTCCTGTTGAAAGAGCTCTTCTCATCAGAGACCATGAATAATCTGTTCAAGCTGTTGACGAAAATTATTATGTTTACTTTTCTGATAGAGGGGATAGGAGCCCTTATAATATACAGCAGTCTTGAGATGGATCGGCCGGAAAAGGTTCTCTTTTCAGTTTTCCACGCTGTTTCTGCTTTCTGTAATGCCGGTTTTTCGACTTTATCCGATAACCTGAATTCAGCTAATATCAGATATAACACTACCTTGCAGATATCAATAGCTATCCTGATTATTTTCGGAGGTATCGGATTCCCCGTGCTGATGGGTTTCTATGCAAATCTTAAGCACTTTGTTGCTGTCATAATAAGAAAGTTGCAGGGGAAACTCTACCCGGTCAGACCTGTACAGAAAAATGTCGCCTCAAGAATAGTGTTATTTATGACCGTTATCTTGATTATCGGAGGAGCACTGCTTTATTATTTTTTTGAATCAGGGAACAGTCTGAAGGGCATGGATAATCTTCAGAAGATCATTATCTCGTTCTTTGGCAGCGTTAGCGCCAGGACAGCCGGATTTAATATAACTGACATATCATTATGGGGTTTTCCGACTGTTTTTATGATGATCTTTCTGATGTGGATCGGTGCATCTCCCGGATCTACAGGAGGTGGTATTAAAACCACCACCTTTGCCCTTGCTTTCAGGACAGCCTGGAACTATGTCAGAGGCAGGGAACATTTTAAATTAGGTAACAGGGAAATAAACAACAGTACAATCAGAAGGGTGCTATCCATAATTTTCCTTTCACTTTCTTTAATTTCTGCAGGCTTTTTTGTCCTTTTGGTTTCAGAACCAGGTAAAGATCCGTCAAAACTGCTGTTTGAATGCTTTTCAGCATATGGTACTGTAGGGCTTAGCCTGGTTGACTCATCTGCATTGACATCAGCCGGAAAGATAGTTGATATCCTCCTTATGTTTATCGGAAGGGTGGGCCCTCTGACTTTGCTTACCGGATTTTTTGCATCAACACATGAAAGACTTTCCAGATACCCTGAAATTGAAATTGTGATTAATTAAAAATAATCAGCAAATGAAATACATTATTATCGGACTAGGCTATTTCGGATCGAAGCTTGCTTCAAACCTTACAAGCATGGGACATGAAGTGATTGGCGTTGATAACCATTATGAACGGCTGGATGAATTAAAAAACAGTGTAACCACGGTTATGAAAATGGATGCAACAAATATTAATGCCATCAAGTCACTTCCTCTGAATGATGCTGACGCAGTAATAGTTGCAATCGGAGAAGATGTCGGATCCTCAATTCTTACAGCCTCGATTCTGAAGAACCTGAAAGTCAAAAGGATAATCGGAAGAGCGATCAGCCAGGTTCACCAGAATATCCTGAACCAGATCGGTATCGAGGAGGTTGTTCTGCCTCTTGAGGATTCCGCGGCGCATGTTGCATCGATGCTGCAGCTTAAAAACACTCTCAGATTGGTTGAGCTTAATGATGATTATGCCGTCGCCGAGATAATTGTTCCGTTAAAATACATTGGCCATGCCCTTGATACCATTAGTATCAGTGAAAGATTCAATCTGAAACTTGTTGCTGTTAAAATTGCTCCGAAAGAAGGATGGTTAGCCTCAATATTCAGGAAAAACTTCAGGGTCGACATGACCTATGATCCTTATTCTCCGCTCGGTGAAAAGGATGTGCTTGTTGTGGCAGGTAAAATAATTGATATAAAGAGATTTACGGAAAGCTGATATTAAAGGATTAATTAAGCGGTAATGACAAATTTTATTATCCTGGTTCTGTGTATCGTGGTTATCCTGTCATATATCTTTGATATTTCAAGCAGGTATTCAAAGATCCCGGGGGTGATCTTATTAATTTTTCTTGGTATTGCCCTGCAACTGATTGTAAAAGCTGTTCATTCAGAGATACCGGACCTCTCACCTGTCCTGCCGGTAATTGGCACCCTTGGTCTCATAATGATAGTGATGGAGGCCAGTCTTGATCTGAAACTTGAAAAGAGAAAGAAGAAAATGATCTTCAAATCGATCGCTTCAGCTTTTATCCTTTTTGCCGTATTTTCTGCAGTTCTGACCTATATCCTGACAGACTTCTTTGGTTTTTCTGTTCGCAACTCACTTCTGAACGCTATTCCCCTTGGCATCATAAGCAGTTCGGTTGCTATCTCTTCCGCAGTTCATCTGAAACCTGATGATAAGGAGTTTGTTGTATATGAAAGTTCATTCTCTGATATTTTTGGCATCATTATTTTCGACTTTATCCTTCTCAGCCATGGATCGATAGGCCAGGGAATTCTTGACATGGGATTGAGAAGTCTTATAACGGTGGTTATTGCGCTTGCAACTACAGCAATCCTGGCAATAATGCTTCATAAGATCACCTACCATGTGAACTATGTCCTTATAATGACTGCAATTGTCCTGGTTTATATTCTGGCCAAACTTTCTCATCTCCCTGCCCTGTTGCTTGTTTTGATATTTGGACTGGTACTCTCTAATAATCAATTGTTTGAAAACACACCTATTAAGAAGCATGTTGATTTTGCAAAATTCAGAAGTGATATTAAGTCATTCAAGGTTATTCTGACTGAACTGACCTTTCTTGTCCGTTCCTTCTTTTTTATAATCTTTGGATTTTATGCGAAAATTGAGGGTCTCTATGACTTGCAAAATATACTGACCGGAGCATCTATTACCGCAGGGATCTTTCTGCTGAGGATGCTGTTTTTCAGTCAGGTTATCAGGACAAAGCTGATACCTCTGGGATTTTTCTCACCGCGGGGACTTATTACGATCCTTTTGTTTATCAGTATACCGGCAGTGTCAAGAATTTCATTGATAAACGAGGAGGTGATCACAATTGTAATACTGTTTACGATCCTGGTAATGATAATTGGCAATTTACTTTCGGAAAAGGTTAAGAAACCCGAAGCACAAAAAACTGTTGTCAGTGAAGATAGCAGAGTGCACTGACATATAATTGTTATTTTCACATTTTGGACAGGTTTTCAGTTTATTTAACAGATGTTTAACTTTCAAATTAATTTTTTTGATATGAAAAACAGATTGTACATTCTGACTGCTATTTTTCTTGCTTTCTCATTCCAGGCACTTACTCAAACCGGTCCGGTAAAACAGTTAAAGCTCATCAATTTTGACTTGCAGTCCTCAGCCCTGATTGATGCTTCAGGAGAGGAGCTTTCCACTCCGGAATATAAATCAAAGGTTTACTGGTTTCCGGTCAGGGTTCCATCCACTGTGCTGACCGGGCTTGTTGCAAATGGTGTCTATCCCGATCCGTATTCGGGTCTCAATAATATGCTTATACCTGATGCATCAGATGAGTTCAATAAAAAATATGACCTTGAAAAATTCAGCTTTCTTCCCAATAACCCCAATCCATGGAGGAAACCATACTGGTACCGTACGACCTTTACGGTACCATCGGTTGATAACGGCCGCTGCTTTCAGCTGATTTTCAAAGGAATTAATTATCGTGCCGCTATATGGCTGAATGGCCGTCAGGTAGCTGATTCGGCAAAGATGGCCGGAATGTTCGCACAGTACAGTTTTGATGTCAGCAGTTATATCAAAACCGGTCAGGAAAATGTTCTTGCCGTTAAAATCTATCCACTTGATTATCCGGGATTACCTTCAACAGAACAACTTAAGGCTTTGGACGATTTCTATCCGAATGGCGGCCCGACAGGGGACATAGGCAAAAATGTTACAATGCTTTGCTCGGTGGGCTGGGACTGGGTGCCTCCGGTCCGCGACCGCAACATAGGTATATGGCTCCCGGTCTATTTAAGGACAACAGGAGGAGTGACCATTGGCAATACAAAGATAACTACCGATTTAGCCTCCGAACAGGATACCTCAATGGCAAAAATCTCCCTGAGCCTCACGCTCTTTAACCATACCGGCTCAAACGATATTGGAAAACTGATTATTAAAATTACCCCTGAAAACTTTAAAGGAAAATCATACCAGTTCACAAAAAATGTTGCTGTTGGTGGCGATGGTTCAAATTTGATTGAACTGAATGCCGGGAATACCAAAGAACTTGTTATCGGCAAGCCAGGGATCTGGTGGCCGAATGGTTACGGGAAGCCAAACCTCTACCGGATCCGCCTGCAATATAATGGTCAATCTGGGTTATCAGACGATACAACATTTGTTTTTGGTATCAGGACTGTCTCATCAAAAGCAGTAGATGTTAATGGAAGCTGGCGCCGCGACTTTTATGTAAACGGCCGGAAGGTTCATCTTACCGGTGGAGCATGGGTTCCCGATTTTATGCTGAATCGCGATTCGTTAAGGTATGACAGTGAAATGCGTTTATGCCGGAATGCAAATATCAATCTTGTCAGGATATGGGGAGGAGGAGTAACACCCTGTGATGAATTCTTTGAAGCCGCCGACAGGTATGGATTGCTTGTCTGGTCCGATTTCTGGATCACAGGCGATACGCAGGGAGAGTTCAAGGGATCACCTGACTGGCCTTTCGAGAGTGAAGTTTTCAAACGGAATGTTGAGAGCACTATCCTCCGCATCAGAAATCATCCAAGCCTGCTTGTATGGACAGGAGGAAATGAGGGTCATGCCCGCAGGGAGCTGTATGATTTCATGAGAAACAGTATCATTTCGATGGATGGGACCAGACCTTTTATACCGAGCTCTTCGGGCTTCGCAAAGCTTCCGGAAGGATGGCCCGCATCGTGGCCCGATAATCTTCCCGGCGGGGTTTACAGCGGTGGCCCCTATACCTGGCAGGATCCCGCAAGTTCATATAGAAGGGCTATTGCCGGAAGGGACTGGGTATTCAAAGATGAGACAGGATTGCCCTCAATGCAACCCTATAATATTTTGCCGGGAATAATACCTGACCTGGTGTGGGATAAAACCCTTCCATTCCCGTTAAATAATACCTGGGGCTATCACGATGCCTGTACCGGCAATGGCCACTGGGAACTATATTACCGGGAAATGGTCAAACGTTATGGTGAACCTGAAAGCATGGAAGACTTCTGCAACAAAATGCAGCTTATGAATGCCGTTGGCTATCAGGGCATTTTTGAAGCCGCCGGGCACAAACTGAACGATATCGGAGGTGTAATGCTCTGGAAGCTTAATGCAGCTTTCCCAAGTGTTGTATGGCAGGTATATGACTGGTTCCTGATGCCAAACGCCGGCTATTATTTTATGCAGAATGCCTGTGAACCGGTGCATGTTCAGCTTAACATGAGCAATAATAAGGTAATGGTGGTGAACAGGACATATAAACAGATATCCGGACTTACAGCTCAGGCGGATGTATATAGCATTGATTCAAAACAGCTGTTCCACGAAAATGTAAATGTCAGCATGGGTCCGGCAGTTGCAAAGGAAATATCCTCGCTTGATAAAGTACTGAAGGAGGCTGATGGAGTTGCATTTGTTGTGCTGAACCTTAAAAACCCTTCCGGAAAAGTAATATCGCATAATGTTTACTGGATTTCAAAGGATGGTGGCTATAAATCGATGAATGAGATGGCAAAAACAAATGTTAATATTACAATGCTGAAGGAAGAGAAAGGAAAAACCGACCGTGGATGGACAGTGCAGATCACAAACAGCACCGGGAAGATAGCATTTTTTATCAGACCCCAGTTGTTGTCAGGTGGAGAGGAAATATTGCCATCTTACTGGTCTGAAAGCTATTTCACACTGGCTCCCGGAGAAAGTACATCCGTTTCCGTGAACTGCCCGTCTTCAAAACTGGTAGATGCAGAGCCTGTGTTTAAGGTTTCGGGGTGGAATGTGCCGGTAACTGAGATAGTATTAAGGAAGAATTAAAAATAAGATAAAAGACTTCATCCCCCGGGGGTAGGAGTCAGGGAGAGGCCAACACACTGGTATGTAAAACTATTTTACTATGTATAAAGCTCTGATCAACGCCACAATATTTACAGGCAATGAAATGCTTACGGGTAAAGCGCTCCTGATAAAGGATGACATTATTGAAGCGGTAACAGATCCTTTGTCAACACCGGAAGTAGCTGAAGTTATAGATTGCGGGGGCAACTACCTTTCACCCGGATTGATCGATCTTCAGATTGCTGGCGGCGGAGGATACCTGTTTTCATCCAATCCTTCGGTCGAAGCTTTACATGCCATTACTGAGGCTTTGGTCACGAGCGGAACTACAGGATTTCTGATTGCACTGCCAACAAATACATTTGATGTGTACCGTGAAGTGATCAGGGTTAAGTACGGCGGCACCGAGATCACCATCGAGGGTGAGGACCTGCTGATCCTGGCCGGCCGCGAAGACATCCTCGCCATCGTCAAGTGACCGGCTGAGCCAACCAGCAACGATCACCACCCCGTACGCAGAGAACGAGAAGAGAGCACATGTCCAAGATCCTGAAGTTCGACGACGAGGGCCGTTGCGTGCGGAGGCCGGCGTGAACCGCCTGGCCGACGCCGTGAAGGTGACCATCGGCCCGAAGGGCCGCAACGTCGTCCTCGACAAGAAGTTCGGTGCGCCGACCAAATCACCAACGACGGCGTCTCCATCGCCCGTGAGATCGAGCTGGAGGACCCGTTCGAGAACATGGGTGCCCAGTTGGTGAAGGAGGTCGCCACCAAGACCAACGACATCGCCGGTGACGGCACCACCACCGCCACGGTGCTGGCCCAGGCGCTGGTCCGCGAGGGCCTCCGCAACGTGGCCGCCGGTGCCAACCCCATGGGCGTCAAGCGGGGCATCGAGGCCGCGGTCACCGCTGCGGTCGCCTCCATCGCCGACCTGGCCAAGGAGATCGACGAGAAGTCCGAGATCGCCCAGGTCGCCGCCATCTCCGCTGCGGACCCGCAGATCGGCGAGGTCATCGCGGACGCCATCGACAAGGTGGGCAAGGACGGTGTGGTCACCGTCGAGGAGTCCAACACCTTCGGCATGGAGCTGGAGTTCACCGAGGGCATGCAGTTCGACAAGGGCTACCTGTCCCCGTACTTCGTGACCGACGCCGAGCGCCAGGAAGCCGTCCTGGACGACCCGTACATCCTCTTCCTCAACGGCAAGATCTCCTCGGTCCAGGACCTCGTCCCGGTGCTCGAGAAGGTCATGCAGTCGGGCAAGCCGCTCCTGATCATCGCCGAGGACGTCGAGGGCGAGGCCCTGGCCACCCTGGTGGTCAACAAGATCCGCGGCACGTTCTCCTCCGTGGCCGTCAAGGCCCCCGGCTTCGGCGAGCGCCGCAAGGCGATGCTGCAGGACATGGCCATCCTCACCGGTGGCCAGGTCATCGCCGAGGAGATCGGCCTGAAGCTGGACAACACCACGTTGGACCTGCTCGGCCGGGCCCGGAAGGTCGTCATCAACAAGGACGACACCACCATCATCGAGGGTGCGGGCACCACCGAGGACGTCGCCGGTCGCGTCGCGCAGATCAAGCGTGAGATCGACGACACCGACTCCGACTGGGACCGCGAGAAGCTCCAGGAGCGCCTCGCCAAGCTCAGCGGTGGCGTGGCCGTCGTCAAGGTCGGCGCCGCCACCGAGGTGGAGCTCAAGGAGAAGAAGCACCGCATCGAGGACGCACTGTCCGCCACACGTGCTGCCATCGAGGAAGGCGTGGTCGCCGGCGGCGGCACCGCCCTGGTCCGGGCCAAGTCGTCCGTGTCCTCCGTCGTGGACGGTCTCGAGGGTGACGAGCGCACCGGTGCCACCATCGTGCTGCGGGCGCTCGACGCGCCGGCCCGCATGATCGCCGACAACGCCGGGCTGGAAGGCGCCGTCGTGGTGCAGCAGCTCGAGCGTGAGACCGGCAACGTGGGCCTCAACGCCGCCACCGGCGAGTTCGAGGACCTCCTCGGCCGGCGTATCGACCCGGCCAAGGTGACCCGTGCCGCGCTGCGGAACCGCGGCCTCCATCGCCAGCCTGCTCCTGACCACGGAGTGCCTCGTCGCCGACAAGCCCGAAGAGGGTGGCGCCGGCGGCGGCATGCCCGACATCGGCGGCATCGGCGGCATGGGCGGCATGATGTGATGACGCCCGGGCGCCTGCCCGTGTGAGTGTTCTGTCCGGAGGCCGGCCCTGGTGGGGCCGGCCTCGGGGCCGGCGCGTCCGGGCCCGCCCGGGCAGCCCAGCCGGTACCTCGTCGGTGCATGCCCACCTCGCCGGCCCGCCGCCTCTGGAACGCGGCCGAGACGCTGCACGCCGTCACCTACTTCCACCCCACCGCGTCGTCCGCCATCTCCGCGGCCGGGGCCAAGGGCTTCTGGATGGGTTACTTCGCGGCCCGGCTGGGACCGCTGGGACCGGTCGGGCCTGGG
>CAWHGX010000042.1:0-75051 GCA_963828775.1 uncultured Bacteroidales bacterium
TACATTTTCATTCAAATGATATTTTTTTCGGATTTTTTACCTTTTGTTTAAGAAGAGACAACTCAAGCACCTCCATGATGGTATCAACAAAGTGAAATTTTAAACCCTCGATATAGATCTCTTTAATATCTTCAACATCTTTTCTGTTCTCTTCCGATACAATTATCTCCTTTATTTTAGATCTTTTGGCTGCCAGGATCTTCTCCTTGATCCCGCCGACAGGCAGTACTTTGCCCCTAAGCGTTATCTCCCCTGTCATGGCAAGATACTTTTTAACCTTTCGCTGTGTGAAAGCCGAAGCAATCGATGCTGCCATTGTTATTCCCGCCGAAGGACCGTCTTTGGGTATCGCACCTTCAGGGACATGGATATGGATGTTCCATTTTTCGGCAAAATTGTCAGGCAGTTTAAGCAATTCAGCATTGGATTTCAGGTACTCGAGCGCTATCACTGCCGATTCTTTCATCACTTCCCCGAGGTTCCCGGTAAGAGTAAGCTTACCGTTTCCCCTGCTGAGACTCGTTTCAACAAAGAGTATTTCACCACCGGCGGCGGTCCAGGCCAGACCGGTGACAACACCTGCCTGATCATTCCCGGCATATATATCCCGGACAAATTTAGGCGGGCCGAGCATGTCCGAAAGGACATTCGCTGATAGTTCAGGATTATACTCAGTTTCTGCTGCTATATTTTTTGCTGTTACACGTACAATTTTTGCCAGTTTTTTGTCAAGTTCCCTTACTCCCGATTCCCTTGTATACTTGTCGATGAGAGTCTCCATTATTTTGTTTCCGATCGAAAGCTGATCAGCTTTAACACCATGATTTTCAAGCTGTTTTGGAAGCAGATGCTGGCGTGCTATTTCAAGCTTCTCCTCAACAAGATATCCGGTAATTTCAATCAGTTCCATCCTGTCCCTGAGTGCAGGACTGATAGTCGCCAACGTATTCGCTGTAGCAATAAAAAGCACTCTTGAGAGGTCGTACTCCATCTCAAGGAAGTTATCGAAGAAGGTACTGTTCTGCTCAGGATCAAGGACTTCAAGGAGGGCAGATGAGGGATCGCCTCTGAAGTCCTGTCCGACTTTGTCTATTTCATCCAGAATAAAAACAGGATTAGAAGAACCGGCTCTTTTAATGTTTTGTACAATCCGGCCGGGCATTGCCCCGATATAAGTCTTTCTGTGTCCCCTGATCTCTGCTTCATCATGCAGCCCGCCGAGTGACATTCTGACATATTTTCTGTTGAGGGCTTTGGCCACTGATTTTCCAAGTGATGTCTTCCCTACTCCGGGAGGCCCGTAAAGGCAGAGTATCGGAGATTTAAGATCCCCTTTAAGCTTCAGGACTGCCAGATGCTCAAGTATTCTTTCCTTGACCTCATCAAGCCCGAAATGATCATCGTCAAGCACCTTCCTGGCATTATTCAGATCGAGATTGTCCTCAGTATAGTAACCCCACGGGAGATCCAGAAGGGTCTGGATATAATTGACCTGCACCGAATATTCTGCAGCAGCAGGATTGAGCCGGCTCAGCTTATCAAGTTCCTTTTCAAAGGTCTTTTTGACTTCGGCTGTCCATTTCTTTGCTTCTCCCTTTTTCCTGTATTCCTCAATTTCCTTTTCAAGCGGATTCCCGCCAAGCTCGTTCTGAATGGTCTTCATCTGCTGGTGAAGAAGGAACTCACGTTGCTGGTGGTCGAGGTCGCTCTTCACTTTTGACTGGAGTTCGTTCTTAAGCTCAAGGACCTGGATCTCCTGAACAAGAAACTCGAGGAGCATAAAACCCCGGTCGCGCAGATTGTTAACTTCAAGAAGCTTCTGTTTGTCCTGTACCTTTATGTCGGTATTTGAGCAGATGAAATTGATCAGGTAAGTGTTGTTCTCAATGTTCTTAACTGCAAATGAAGCTTCGGGACTAATATTCGGACTGATCTTTATTATCTTGAGTGACAGATCCTTAAGCGATCCCACTATAGCATCAAAATCTTTGCTGGGAAATTCCGGCTTAATTTCAGGGATTGTTCTCACCCTGGCAATAAAATAGGGATCATCGGTTATCAGTTCATTAAGGACCATCCGTTTACGTCCCTGTATTATTGCTGTCGTTGAACCATCGGGCATTTCGAGCAGTTTTACAATCTGTCCGATGGTGCCGACATTGTGAAGGTCGTCGAAGGAAGGATTTTCAGTATCCGGATCTTTCTGGGCCACAGTACCCACGATTTTGTCGGTCCTGTAAGCGTCTTTAATCAGCTGAACCGATCTGGGCCGCCCTATTGAAATAGGAAGAACTACTCCGGGGAACAGAACCGTGTTCCTGAGCGAAAGTATCGGAATTGAATCAGGAACATCGACATCCTCAAGATCTCCATCCTCCCCGTCAGCAATAATTGGAACAATATCTCCCTCTCCGTCAAGTATGTCGGGGATCAATAGTCTGCCGACCGGTCTCCTCATTTTCTTTTCCATTCCTCGAACAAATGCTGCCAAATTTACACAATATTTTACACTTTAGAGCCAGAAGGGTAACGGAGCAATCTTTGTGCCAGAAATTTTAAGAGAGATTCCCGTATAATTAAAAACTACCCCCTTCCCTAACCTTCCCCCAAGGGGGAAGGAGTCTCTTACATTTCCCCCTGGGGGAAACTGAAAGGGGGAATAAAATAAAAAAGGGCCTAAATTAAGCCCTTATATTATAATGGTTAACTATTGTTTCTTTTTGCCAACATGATCCTTATAACGGTTCATAAATTTGTCCACTCTTCCTGCAGTGTCGACAAGCTTCATTTTCCCGGTATAGAAAGGATGTGATGTATTTGATATTTCAATCTTTATAAGTGGGTATTCATTGCCATCTTCCCATTTGATATTTTCTTTTGACGGGGCCGTTGATTTGGTCACGAATGAATAACCGTTCGACATATCCTGAAATACTACCAGCCTGTAATTACCCGGATGTATACCCTGTTTCATTGCTCTTTTTATTTAAACCTTAAATCTTAATTAATAACCTTTATTTAGGGTGTGCAAAATTAATGAACATTATTTTAAAAACAAAAAAAATCTAATTTATTATTTCCGGATCAGGTAAGGCTGTCTGCATTGAGTTTCTGAGCCATTTCGTCTTTATACCTGACAAATTCAAGTTTGTCATTTATCATGTAACGGTATGTGATATGCGTTTTTGCCTTTTGTGCCCCGATCGCTTCGTAGATTGCTATCATTTTAGGATTAAAATCCCCTACCCATGAGAGCTCGAGTTCCTTGTACCACGGCTTACGCTTGAATATCTGGTAAGTCTGATAGATTATGGCTGATTCAACTCCGCTGTTCTGATGAGCCGGAATGACACCTCCGACCAGCGCACGCATTCTTGTCATCTTATGCGTTGCCTTTGACCAGACAAACCTTATCATGTTCCAGAGATGGAGGCGGCCTTTAAAAGGTTTAATGATCTGGTTCAGATCGGGTAACAGTATGAAAAAGCCTATAGGTTTATCATTAAAATATGCAAACCAGATGATCTCCTCATCAATAAAAGCTCTTGCTTTCCGGAATGTTGATTCCAGCACCTTCGGATCAAGGGGAGTAAAGTCCTCCTTAAAGACTGACCATGCCGAATTATAAACTTCCACAAGATCATTTATGAATTTGTCTTTTCTGGCTATTTCAAAGTGCTGAAAAGAATAACCCGGTCTTTTTGACAGCCATTCGGCTATTTTCATTATCCTGGGCGGGAATTCAGCGATCTTACCATCCTTCCCATAAACCTCCCTGTGATACGAATACTGTTCATAATAATTTTTAAAGCCATAGGCCTCAAAAAACTCCCTGTAGTATTTCTTATGATAGGGCATCCCGAAACTCTGGATGTGTAAATCCTTCAACGAGCAATCCCCAGTTAGTGTCATTTTCACCGAAGTTTATCGGACCATCCATTGCCTCCATCCCGTGTGATGAGAGCCATTTTTTCCCGGCATCAAACAGTGCAAATGCTGCTTCTTTGCTTTCAATTACCTCAAAAAAGCCGATACCTCCTGTTGGCTGCCGGTATACTGATGATCTTGAATGATCGAAGAAGGCTGCTATGCGGCCAATTGTCATTCCGGTTTCATCCTTTAATATCCAGCGGCTTGCCTCTCCCTGCTTGTATAAACGGTTTTTGTCCCGGTCGAAGGTTGCCTCAAGCTCAGAATCAAGCATACAGACCCAGTATGGATCTCCCTTATAAAGTCTCTTTGGGAAGTCAATGAATTCCCTTAGCTATCCTGAGGCGTTTTTACTTCGACTGATCTGCATGATAAAGAAATCTGACCGGTAAATATAAACAGAAATTTTAAAATCAGGCGGCAGGCAGTCAGGCTAAGGGCGACAGGCCAAACAGTCCTCCCCTGAGCTGCCCGGAGCCTTCGAACCTGTGCCTTTATTGTATATCTATTATCCTGTGGTCAATGAGAATGAACAACACGCCAAGCAGTAATGAATACAGGGCGTATACCTTAAGAGGTATGTATTCTGACGGCTTTATTTTCATCTTTATCCACAGATATCCGGCAAGGTAGATTTTACCAATCAGATAGACCATAAATGTTGCCAGTGCAACACCGACAATATTATAACCCCATTTAATCATCAGGAGGCTTAGCGGGATATTTAAACCAAGTTCCAGCAGAGCCGCTATCAGTGTAATATGCGTTTTCTTCCTGCCGACTATTACAGTCTGGGGAAAAACAAGCCTCGGTATTATAAGCAGGGAATATATCAGGAATACGTCAGCACTTTTCTGGAATTCAGGAGTGAACATACGCGGGTATATCCATCTTGCGAAAAGCATGACAACCATCGTAGCCGGAAAACCTATATGCATCAGGTTTTTTGATTTTGCCTTGATTTTCGCAAGCGACTCTTTCATCCTGCTCCTGGTCGAGAACTCCGGCAGCATGGCATTGCTGAGCCCGTTTGCCAGCATGAGCACCAGGGGGAACTCCTTTGCTCCGTACCTGAACCATGCAAACATTCCCGGATCGCGGTAAACGGCTGATACTATAATACCATCGGCATACTGGGCCGATCCGCTAATGAGTGAAGTGAGTATAAGGGGAAGTCCGAGATAAAGATGCTCTCTCATGAACTTTGACGAGATCTTCATCTCTGTGTATCGCCTCAGGAGAATTAGCAGCCAGATCCATCTTACCCCCGTAACAGCCAGCAAACCATAGACTGACCAGATCAGGTCTTTCCCCAAAATGACCGGAGTAATTATGAGTATGAGCTGAGCAGAAAATGTATATATACCGTACTGAAATATCCTGTATGAACGGTTATTCAGAAGATAAATATATTCGATGAGGCATACCGGACTGCTTAAAAGAATGTATAGAAGGAGCAGGTTCAGGTAAGGTACGTTCCCTGTAATATTGAAAACGGAAAAGCTGTGTTTCAGGGAATGTCCTATAGTAAAAATCAGAAGGCTGAAAAAGCACAATAACAAAAATGCATTAAAGATCTCGGGAGATTTGCCTTCCCCGTTATCGCCTAATTTACGGTAGGTTTTATTCCTGTGGTACAGTGGCAGAAGCGACTGAATCACACCTGTCACCCAGAAGAAGGTTATCAGGCCGCCGATAAACAGGAACATTTCCCATGAGCCGATCTCGGCACGTGTAAGGTGACTTTTGGTAAATACTATGCTGATTATAAGGAAGACAGTAAACCGCATCAGCTGGAAAAGCTGGAGCCCTGAAATATTGTCAATCAGTTTAATCTTTCTCAACCCTGACAAGAAATATTCAAAATTCCCCTTATAACATCAAAACATGATGAAAAATTGCAGGGGAGTGTTGTATATTATTAACCGCCCAAAGTTAATAATAGTAAAAGAGCTTCATAAAATAAAATCAAAATTTTGCGAAATAGAAATTTTGGGCTTATTTTGCACCCCTGAAACGGTGGATGTAGCTCAGTTGGTTAGAGCGTCGGATTGTGGTTCCGAATGTCGTGGGTTCGAATCCCATCTTCCACCCAAACAGAAAAGGCTGACCCCGCCAAAAGGCGGGGAACAGCCTTATTTTTTTATGAGCGTCTGAAGCTTGCTTCAGAAAGCGAATTAAAAAAATAAGGCGAAATCCCGGCATGCCGGGATTCAGCCTTTCTGTTTGAAGTCCCTCCCCGGGATCGCCATCTGAATCCCGCTTGGCGGGATTCAGATGCATCCGTGAAGATGGCAATCCTAATAAGGCGGGAATAGCCTTTTCTGTTTGAAGTTCCTCCCCCAGGGATCGCCATCTTCAGCTCTGCTAAGATGGCAATCCCAGATTATTTTGCACCTGCTTTTTTCCACTTCCTGTATTTCATGTAGGCAACCACTGACAATGTTGCAAGAACAATAACAGCAACATATACAAATACCGGTACCGCTACAGCATCGCCACCTGCATATGAATGAAGGCCCGACAGGTAATAGTTAACACCAAAATATGTCATCAGTACGGAAGAAAACGCAAAAAGCGACAGGAGGTTGAACGTGTAAATATCCTTCATTCCGGGTATTATCCGGGAATGAACAACAAAAGCATAGATAATTATGGTGATCAGCGACCATGTCTCCTTCGGATCCCATCCCCAGTATCTTCCCCACGATTCATTTGCCCAGACCGCTCCCAGGAATGTGCCAATTGTAAGCAGGTAAAGACCAAGCGTAAGTGTCTTGTAATTAATTATTGTAAGCTCGTCAATCGTAACGGAGATCCTTTCAATATTCCTGCTGTCAGAAAGCGACACCAGGATCATGGAAATTATGCCAAGGATAGCTCCAAGACCAAGGAATCCATAACTGCCTGTAATAACAGATACATGCAACGTAAGCCAGTAAGACTTCAGCACCGGAACGAGATTTGTGATCTCAGGATCCATAAAGCTGAGATGAGCAACCAATAGTGTCATTCCGGAAAGGACTGCAGTGGCAGAGAGTGCAAGCATTGATCTGCGGCTGAAGATAAAACCTGCCAGCAGGGTAACCCATGAAATGAAAATCATCGATTCATAACCATTGCTCATCGGTGAATGCCCGGCAATATACCAGCGGGTTCCCAGGCCGAATGTATGGAACAGGAAACCAGCGAAGAGAATCCAGCTGAGTATCTTTACAAATAAGGAAGTATTCCGCCTGCCCCTTATGATCATGATAATCAAGCCTGCAAGCATCAGAAGGCCGGTTGTGGCGTAGAAGGGGAACAGGCGTTCAAATATCATAAGCTTATAATACATATATTCAGCTTTCGATTTTGATTCGGGCGGCAGGTCGTACCCGGCGAATTTCTTCTGGTAATCCTTCACGGATCCTGCAATCTGTTTTGCTGTTGGAATATTGTTGGTCTGTAATGCTTCCGCGAATAACGGGACTATATTTTTAAGGTAAAGAGAATCTTCCCTGGAGGCTGCTGACCTGAGGGCTTCGTCCGGTGAGCCCCAGGTATGAGGATCATCGTGCAGGGGAAAGATCTTGAGTAAATCTCCGGTATATATCATGTAAAGGATATTGACCCTCTCATCGACTTTCATGATCTCCTTTTCGGTCTTTGTCCTGGCCCCGGGAGCTTTTGAGTATGCATCAGTGACCTTTTCCGTCAGCTTGTATGATCCGCCGTCTTCAAAGCTGACGAGATCTTTAAAGGCAGCCATGTTCCCGCTGATCCCAAGGCTCTTCTGAAGCTCCCTGTTTGAGATCCTGATCATCGGGACATCCTTCCAGTTAGTAAAATCAAGATAAACTCCCAGAAAAACCTGCATAGAGGTCAATCCTTCAAACTTATTTTCCCTTGTAACTTTTCTCAGGATATCGTTACTGAGTGTAAATAAAGGCTTTGTCCTGCCCTTCTGATCCTGGACAAGCACTTTACCGAATTCTTCAGCAGAAACCTTATCGGCCACCAGCTTCTGAGCACCTGCGTTCCCGGATCCTGATAATAATAACAAAACCATGACAGCCGGAATTTTCTTTCTTAATGCTGAGCTCCAGTAACCGGCTTTTACACTATTAAAAACTGACTTCTTATTAAGGAGTGAAAGAATAATAAAAAGAAAAAGCAATCCGTATCCGGTATAGGTCACAAGCATTCCGGCACGATCGTGATTGACAGAAAGTAAAGTCCCTTTTTCATCACGATCGTACGATGACTGGTAAAACCGGTATCCTTTATACGTCAGGATATTATTCATGAAGATCGTAAAGGGTCTCTCAAGATTTGTGGTCTTATCGATCAGCACAACATTGCTTTTGTAACCTGAGGGGCTGTTTGAGCCCGGGTACCTTTCAAGAACAAAATCGTTAAGCCTGAGAGAGAATGGAAGGAATATTTCTTCGGAGCCATAACTGATTTCCAGCGTTTTACCATCAATATATGCCGAATCCGATACATGGTACTCTGATTCATAATCCCATAGATTAACGGTCGCAACTGTCTCATTTCCTGAAAAGAGATGGAAGATAAATGCATTTTTGCCGGTTTCCTGCAGGTTCCTGTCAATGGAAACAGTCTTAAAAATCCCATTATTCATCATATCCTGGGGTATGATTCTGATGCCTTTTACTGTTATTATCTGCATTGGTTTCACCTCTGCCAGTTCACCGGATTTTACAGACATTGTTTCCTGAGTCATCATGTTTGCCTGACCAAAAGGGTAATCTGACTTCACAAAGAATGCTGAGGAGTCAGAAATAATAGTTACATTACAACCTGAGGCCGGATTCAGGCCGATTGAGATACCGTTAAAGATTGCCGATTCCCCACTTTTAAGATTTATCGTTTCCCTGTTCGTACTATCTGTAACCACTGCTGAAAAAACAGGTCCTCCTTCAGGTGCTTCTGAGACAACCTCAGATGCATTTGGCAGTATTCTGGCAAGAACAAGTTCATAAACGTTATTGCCTGATGTGATCTTTTTCTTATAGTTATCGGCCGAGGAGGAACTCATATAGTATTTTTGAGTATTCTGACTCAGAATATTTCCCGACGGATCTTTCAGGACATAACCAAGGAATTTCTCACCGGAATAACACCTGCTTTGCTCATCGCCCTCACGGATATGCATGGTGCCTTCCCATCCTGTGTATCTTGTAATGCCTGCTCCGGTAACCATAATAATGAATGAAAGATGGAAAAGCAAAATTGTCAGTTTTGATTTTCTATACAGCTTAAAGATTATCATCTGCCCGATAAGATTGGCTGACAGAAGAACCAGGATAAGCTCGAACCATCTTGTGTCATAAACAAAATTGTATGCCGCAGACGAACCGTAGTCATTTTCAATGAATGTTGCTGCCGCCATTGAGGCTGCAAAAATTATGAACAGGATCCCCATGAAGAATGGGGAGAACAGGAATTTTGTGATCTTCATAGTATTAAGTAAATCAAGTTACTGGGTGCCTGGTGCTGGGTACCGGGTGGTTTGTGATTAATAAACAAGCAACAAGCAACCAGCTACCAGCAACAATGAAACATTGCAAACATAATTAATCTGTTTAATTAAATGCGTTTGACTTTCCTAACCTTTTTCTGAGATCTCCATCAGCTTTTCCTTATCCAGAATTTTTATTACTGATGACGAAGTGCTTATTACACCCGACACTTCCATTTCCTTGAGGATCCTGACGACGCTCTCCTTGACCATATTTGTCATCTCGCCCAGTTCCTGCCGCGAAAGTATCATTTCAAATTCGTCTGATTTGAAGATCTCATCCGAAAAATACAATAATACTTCAGCTACCCTTCCCTGCATTTTTTTCTGGGTAAGGCTGACCATTCTCAAATGTGACCTGAGCGATTTTGCACTGATATCTTCAAGTAAGCCTTCAGCAAAATCGCCATTTGCCCTCACCAGGTATTTAAAAATGTCAAAGCTTACAAAGCATGCCTGCACGGCAGTAATTGCAGCGACAGAATAGGTATGTCTTAAATTGACATAAGCTCCGGGTCCCATAATGAGCCTGCCTGGCAGTACTATGCTCATGATGAAGTTACGTCCCCTGAAACCTTCAATATAGATTTTGGCCATTCCCGAAGCCAGGAATAATGCGTTGGAGGCAGGAGCCCCCTGCTTAATGATTATTTCCCCGGGTTTAAAGTTTGCCTCATACCTGTTTTCGTTGACTAATTGTAACTCTGAAGGTGTCAGACACTGAAAATTTTTCCAGCGTATTTCACAATTTTCACAACTGGCTTTAGTATTTGGTTCAGACATAGCTCTTAAGAAATGGTTTTAAGAATATTGGTACAAACTGAATTCAGAAGCATAAGTTACAAATATCATCTTTTTAATTGACATATATCATTTACATATTATATATCTGTCAACTTTAAACATTGCAAATAACATAGTTACTATTAATAAATTACATCAGGATTTATTAAATTGCGATCAGAAAAATCCTAATATCCCATATTATGAAAGATATGCTTAGACTATTTACTTTTCTGTTTGTTGCTGCTGTTTTGTTTTCGGCCTGTGAGGGACCAATGGGACCTGCAGGAGAAGACGGAGAGGATGGAGAAGACGGAAAAGATGCAAATGAGACATGCAAGCTATGTCACAATCCAACAGTCGTGGATCAGAAAGTTGTTGAATTCGATTTCTCCAAACATAAATATGGTGAAGCTGCTTTTGAAGAAGCCGGGAATGCAACTTGCGCTCCATGTCATGAATCAGAAGGATTTAAATATGTCTGCAAAAATAATACTCCGGCAACATTTACACTCAATACAACAACCGGCAAATATTCAAACAATTACGTTGCAACAACATCTATTGCCTATGGTAAATTAAGTTGTTTCACATGTCATAGCAGTCTGCACAAAACCTATGCCGGCACAGAGTTTTTCCCATTGACTAATACTGCTGCTGTACCAATGACAATGTGGAAGGCTTCCAAAACCATAAACCTTTCACAGGGTGGAGGCGTAAGCAATTTGTGCGTCAAATGTCATCAGCCAAGGCCCATGACTACCAGTACATCACTTTCAAACGGGGATGTGGTTGACTATGCCGGGCTGGTCACAAATCCCGCTGCCACTTTTTATGATAACACAGTTGGTAATGCAGCTCCCAATAAAATGCTTCCGTCATACAGGATGCATGTACATTACGGAACTGTAGGAGCTGTATTTGCAGGCCAGGGTGGAATTCAGTTTACAGGTTCAGTTGCATATGCCAACTCAGGACATACAACTGAAGCCACATGCTCAGATTGCCATATGGCATCGATTACCGGAAGAGCCGGTGGACATACATTTAAAATGAGAAGCGGAGAAGGTGCATTAACATCATCAACCAGCTGGAATTTTAATGGCTGCAATGTATCAGGTTGTCATACAGGTTATAGTTCGTCGGATGAACTCCACTGGAAAACACCAAGAAAAGCTATTGCTGATCTCCTGAATGCTCTTGCAGTGAAAATAAACGCGGTTGGCGGAGGAACAAATATTCTGCACAGTGAACCTGACGGAGAAGAAAACTTATGGGCTGGTCTGACAACAGGCAATTATGATGGTTATCTTAATATTTACGATCCATCTTCAAATCCAACAGGAGTGTGGAAAAATCCCGGATCTACAAGTTCATGGACAACAGAACAGAGGAATACCAATAACTCACTTCCGGTGTTTCCATCATTAAAAAATGTAGTGGTTGGGGCTATGATCAATTTCCAGCTCTGTTTAAGGGAGTACAGCTTAGGAATACACAACTTTAAATATTCCAAAGCTTTGCTGCAGAATTCAATTGAAGCCCTTACTGCAGAAGGATACTAACTGATTTATCTAAAGAAGAGATTTGCTCAGGCATACTCTCTTAAGAAACCGGGGGCGTTTTATCCATGCCCCTTTTTATTATATTTGTATAAAACTCCTCTTTATATGAAACTTATACCTGCAGGCAGGAACTGGATCACAATTATTGGTTTGCTGATTGCATCAATTAATCTTTTGACTGATCATTGTATTGTTCTTCATTTCAACAATTTTCAATAAGAATGATACAAATCTGGGATTATTCATATACATTATTTTGCCGGGATTCCTGTTGTTTGGACTGATAATGATCCCGTCAGGAATTATAATTTCGAGAAAGAAAAGAATCGCTTCAACCCCTGCTGAAAAAAAACGGCTGCCGGCTATTGATCTGAACAATCCGGTCCACAGAAATGCCTTTATTATATTCACCATTGTAACAATAATAATTCTTTTTCTTTCCGTTTATGGAAGCTTCGAGGCATATCATCTGACAGAATCAGTGGAATTCTGCGGCACTCTCTGCCATAAAGTTATGGAACCTGAATATACGGCTTATCAGAACTCTCCTCATGCAAATGTAGCATGCGTTGACTGTCATGTCGGTAGCGGTGCATCATGGTATGTAAAGTCAAAACTCTCCGGATTGCATCAGGTTTATGCGGTGGCAACAAAAACATATCCTTCACCTATTGAAACGCCCCTCCATGATCTGCGTCCTGCAAGAGAAACATGCGAAAAATGCCACTGGCCCCAGAAATTTTATGCAAGGAACCTTCAGACAAACAAGTATTATCTGGCAGATTCCCTTAACTCCGAATGGAATATTATTCTGCAGATGAAGATCGGACCTGAATTCAGTGATCTTGGTTTTACAGAAGGAATACACTGGCACATAAATCCGGATGTAAATATTGAATACATATCTGAAAATGACAAACGTGAGTTAATATCTTACGTGAAGTACACCAATAAGGCTACCGGAGAGGTTACAGTTTACAGAAATCCCGATATTGAAATATCTGACAGTACAATATCTGCATCCTCTGCCCAGGACAATGGATTGTATTGATTGTCATAACAGGCCTTCACATAAATATAGTTCACCGCCGGTTTATTTCGACAAAGCAATGCTTACTAACGAAGTTTCACAGGATATTCCCTTTATAAAAAGAACTGCAATGGGAGTTCTCAGAAATACCTTTACTGATAAGGACACGGCATTGATGCAGATCAGAGAAGGGATCATCAATTATTATAAATCGGACTTCAGCGGTTATTTCGAAAAAAACCATGCTAAAATTGATCAATCAGTTGCAGCTTTACAGAAAGCCTTACAGCCAGAATTCTTTTCCAGGGATGAAAGTGACTTATGATATTTATCCCGATCATATCGGACATCTTGAATCAGAGGGTTGTTTCAGGTGCCATAATGATTCTTTCACGTCAGATAACGGGAGGAAAATTACCAGAGACTGTAATCTCTGTCATACAATAATCGGCCAGGGGAAACAGGATCTTATGCAGTTCACCAATATCAGGGATAGCACTTGAGTTTCAGCATCCTGTGGATATCGGAACAGCCTGGAAAGAAGCCAATTGTTCGGAGTGCCACAGGTATCTTTATTAGTAATAAAAAAATCCGGTCGTTTAAGCCGGATTTTTCTTTTTATCCCTTACCCATTTGATTTATTTTTTGAATGTACGCATATAGTTTACCATATTCCAGATATCATCATCTGATAATTTACCTTCATATTTCGGCATTTCACCTCTTCCGATCTTTGGTTTTGTAGAAATGCTCACCATCAGGTCTGATTCTGATAGAAGCTGCACTGAAAAATCACCGGGATGATCTTTCAGGGCTCTTGCTTTAACTCCGTCACCAAGACCGGCTTTTCCATGACATGAAGCACAATTTTTATTATAAAGTGCCATACCTGCTTTATTGCTTGCATCTCCCTTTGGCAACGGGATTTTTCATAGATTTAAAATTAGCCGGTACATCCCATGGTTTCGGCTGTGCCTGTGCAGAAACATTCAGATTAATAGAGCGCAACACTCATAAGAGCAACTAATGAACTGATAAATACTTTTTTAAAATTTTTCATAATCATCTTTATTGGTTTTTAGTTAAATAATACAATTATCGTGCAAATATCAAAATAATGTCAATATTACAGCTTCTTCTGCTTTTTACTCTCTCTTTTAATCCGGATCAGACTGATGATTGCAAACAGATAATGGCCCCACACTCCTGTAAGAAGAATCGACAGTGTAATAATCATCCATCTGGGAGCTGTTTTTGTCCATAGCGCCCTATGAGCTACCGGTGCTGAATTTGATGCAGGCAAACCCCAATTTTTTACAACTTTTACCTCAACATTTCCAAATGCCGGGTGCTCCTCAAATTTTGAAATAATTGTCAGATTACCTTCACTATCCCCTGGAAAATCTGAAGGAAATTCAAGGCTTGCTGTTCCATTTTCATCAAGATATGCTTCGCCGACAGGCAGAAGACTGAACATCCTTGGGATATATATCATAATGACTTCTTCCGAGACCGGGATCTCCTTCTGAATTCCTGGATGTAAATGCTTTAAGGGAAATAGTCCTGATAGTGTCAACCTGCGAAAGAATCATCTCAAGTTTAACATCCCTGATTGAAAGCTCCGATCTGACGGTTTCAATGGTGTCATTCCCGGCAAAATCACTGGAGAATACCCATAGTCCGTCGCTGTTTTTTGTAAGAGATGATGCTTTCTGACAAGTCAAATGCAGCAATGCCCTTTTCATTGGTTAATGCAGTTCCCAGCAGATTCTTTTCCTGCTGGTCCGGAGTAAAACGATATCTCCGTTCCGGAAAGCGGAATCTCCATCCTGTTCAAAGAGTATGTCAGAGTTGTCTGAAGGTATCGGTGATCATCCGAATTCTTAAAATATTGCAAGGAGATATAAGGACTGATAATCGTTTTGTCCTGTGAGAAAAGTGGATCTGAGACAATCAGAAATTAATGAAATAAGAGATAAAGTATATCGATATTCCGGGTTTCATGATTAACATACCTGTTTGCTTATTTTAAAATTTCCTCTTTATCTTTTTCCTGCATTTCAGAGATAGAAATAATAGGTGCAATTTTTGAAATCAGCATGAACAACATTATAAAAATTGATACACCCGCAAGAGTCAGGGACCATTCGATCCAGGTAGGAGAATACTTGATCCATGCAGTCCCTGACATCCTGAATAGGTAAAAAAGGTGTTTCAAGTGTGGGAATTACAATTATATACCGGTTAACCCATAAAGCCAGTACGGCAATGACTGCAGCAATTGTAATATTCGGGATGGTTCTGAACCGGGGCAGGGCTATAATAATTCCCGGAATAAGTATCCCTATATAATTCGCAAATATAAAAAGCGCATAATACTCCGAAAATAGCTTATCAATAAGAATTGAATCCATTTTTATAGATCCATACCACTTTGTAAGATAATCGCTGAAAGTAAAGTATCCGTAAAATGCTGCAATTATGGTGAGGAGTACCCCCACATTTACAAAATGACGTTTGGTTATATATTCCTCGAGACGATAGACCTTCCTGAATACCCACATAAGTATAATAAGGAGTCCTGTACCTGAAAAAACAGCTGCAATAACAAAATAGGGACCAAAAATAGTTGAATGCCAGCCTGGCTGTAGATGTTACCCCAAAGATCCATGCCAGAACCGAGTAAACAATAATTGCTATGGCTATTATCATTGAAGACATTATTGTCCTTGCTCTTGAAAGCAGTCTTGCCTGGATTGGCGTTCCGTGTATATCCCAGTGATAGTATTTTATACAGCTTCCTTTTCCAGGGTGCAACGTTGAGGTCTTTATAGTCGCGCAATATTGCAAAATCCTCAATAAATGAAAGGTACAGATAGATAAAACACCCGATCAGGTCTGTAGAAATAGCAATAACGTCCCATGTAATTGGGGACTGTATTCGCGGGTGAGTAAAGAGAAAATATAATCTGTCGAGCCTGCCGATGCAAAAGAAAATGAAAAACGGACCTATTACAAGTGAAATTACAGTTATAAGTTCAGCCAGCCTGATCACGGGTCTCCTCCAACCTGTATTGAACAGATGCAGTACTCCTGAAATCAGGGCACCTGAATAACTAAGTCCCATAAAAAATATAAAATTCACTATATAAAATCCCCAGACCACATTGTCTCTCATTCCAGTTACAATATGACCTTTGTCGATCTGCTGTACAAGAGCATAAATACCAACCAAGAAAAAAACAAGAAGCACAATAAAAGTAATGTACCAGCCTTTACTTGTCTTTTCCAGTTCAGGCGTCAGATCTCTAAGTAGCTTTCTGTTTGCTTCCATGCTCAATTGTTTGTCTGAAAAGAATCAGCGCAGTTCGTCATCTTTATACCTTCCTTTGATCTCTTCCTCATAGCCATCCAGTCCACTTTCGACCGGGAACATTCTCTGGTTCGGAGGTAAGATAAAAGACACTTGGCAATGTCCCCAGTTCTTCACGATATCTGTATCCGGCCCTGTCAAGCATCAGTTTGCTGAACCTGACAGTCTCTTCACCATTTGTTACTGTATCTTCAAGCAGATCTCCGAAATAAATAACCCCCATCGGGCATGCGGTTACACAACGCGGAAGGATATTTTTCCTGAGATTATCAGCACAGAATACACACTTGCCAACTGTACCCTCGACAGGAGGAATGTTGGTCTCAGGATCATATACATGTCCTTCAGGTAGTTTAATTTCCGGATCTTTCCAGTTGAATACTCTAGCAGAGTAAGGACAACCGGTCATACAGAATTTGCACCCGATACATCTCTGGTTGTCCACAAGTACAATTCCATCATCCCTTTTATACGTGGCACCAACCGGACAGACGCTAACGCACATTGGTTTATCGCAATGGAAACATGGACGGGGGAACCAGTATTTTGCCGTATTCTTATCATCCTGCAGCAGATAGAGCTTAATCCATTCATGGTCTTTGGGAAGCATGTGACCTTCCTGACATGCTTCAACACATTTCCTTGCATTTTTACATTTGGCAAGGTCAATGACCATTATGAATTTATGGCCGGGAAGGCCGGTCTTTGCTTCTGCCTTTAGCTCTTTTACACTTTTTTCAGCTGGTTTAATATCGTCCTTATCCACTTCGACAAGTTTGCCATCGGGCGACAAAAGCTTTATCTTCTTACCCGATTTAGCTTCTTTTCCGGCAGTAATTGCAGCGGTAACACCAACTCCGGCAAGGGTTACAGCTCCGACTCCGGTACCCAGATTCTTAAGAAAATTCCGCCGGGATGACTTATCTGATAAATTTTGTTCCTTTTGTTTCATTTTTAAGTATTGTGATCTTCCGGTTCGTGGTAACCTGAGAGCATACTTTTAAACAGGGAGGTCGGGCGGGTACCAAGTGTACACGTATAAATATGTATTACAAGAAACACTGACAGGAAGAATCCCATTGTAATATGAAGAATATCGGTAAGTATCAGTCCGCTGATTCCGAAAAGTCGGTTTATGACTTTCCGGAACAAAAGTCCCAGACCTGAAATTATTATCAGTGGTATCGCAACATACATTGCCAGGACATATGAAAATTTCTGCAATGGATTGAATTTCCTGTTCCAGACTTACCGGAAACGGAGGTTTTTCTCCCTTGAACATACCCCAGGAATAATATCTCATTTGTTTTCCGAGATCAGACCAGAAATCTTGTTTTTCAAGTTTGTAATATTTACCATTTTAGTGAAAGGATATTTCCCAACACAAAGAATATATAACTGGCTGTCAACAGGGCAGCAGCAAAATTATGCCATTTTACAGCTTTTGGAAAATCGACTACAGGAAGTTCATTCTTTCCCTGTGTACTGCATGCTGATGCCGGTAAGGATAAGGATTATTACCAGGACAGCATTCAATAAATGCCATAGTCTGATCCATTTAGGATATAAATACATTTTGCTCTTCGGTTTTATCTGTTTTCTGATAATTCTTATAATGATATGGATAACCATAATGCCTGACAATATCACAAAAATCAGTGATACTCAGATTATTCAGGTATTGATTCCTGGTAGCACCTATCACATATGATTCATTCAATATTATCCCATTTAAAAAACCATCTTTCCGTTGTTCTTTCGACTGGAATTTATAGAGGGAGGACATCAGAAGCGAGTTTTTCGAATGGCATTCATTGCACCTCTTTAACTGCCTCTTCCTTCGGTCTTATAAGATGGACTACAAGTATAGTATCGTTTACCAGAGTATGGCATTCGATGCACCTTACATTTTTAAAGTGAGATCCCTGGTTGGGGAGCCATTCATGTGTCTTCAGTATATTTATTTCCTCGCGGTCCGACAGAAGTTGAAACCGGTCATAGTCTGAATGGCACTTCAGGCATATATTGTTGTCATAAAGTATTGTCTCCTTCAGGTTTTCGCTGTTGCGGATGCTTATGTGGTAGTCATGAGGGCTATGGCATTTCCAGCAGGTAAAACCTTCCTCCTCGAGCTTGAAATGCGTACTTTGCTGATATTCCGCCTCAATGACCTCAAAATTAAACTGCGAGAACTTATCATCCCCGCCATGACAGTCGATACAGTTATAACTCTGTTCCATCCTGAGCTCTCCGGGATGGGGAAAATTCACATATTCTCCGGAATGGCAGTCGGTACAGCTGAAACTTTTATGATTCGACCCGTAAAATTTATTCCTGTTAATTACCCTTTCCGAAAACATCATGGCTTTAACCTGCCGTCCGAGATTTTCGTTGGTGTATTCGTATCTGCCCTGGCCGTGGCACTTAAAACAGCGTTCATTGTCGTCGAAGAAAGGAGACCTGTAGGTAATTGAATCATTTGCACCGGCTTCTTCTTCCTTCAGGTCTGATCCGGTTGCTGAAGAATATGCTCCCGCGAAGATAAGCAGCATTAAAAGAAGATACCTGAAAGTGCGTGATGTCATTCCCTGAAAATCACTAAAATTAAAATCTTACTGTAATATTGAATCCTATAAGATACTCCCCGTCTGCAAAATTGTTAGTGTTATAAAGCAGGTTGCGCTGGTTTATTATCTGTGAATAGTTTGATGCAAAGATCTGAAAGGTATGGGTTGCAGTCCCTATCTCCCAGCCGACTGAGAGGTTTGGCTTAGGCTGTTCATCAAGATCCTGTCTGGTTAACAGCTGATCATATTCAAGAATGACCGAGTGCGAGCCAAACACTGCCGCCCTTGCCCCGGCTGATAATCCGAAATTCAGGTTTTTGTACTTCGATTCGTTCGTATAATGAGGAACAGCATTGAAATAGATCACAGAAGGTGCAACCTGAAACGAAAATACATCGTTGAATTTCCTGGCTAATATGATCTGGGTAAAATATGATAAGCGGTGGATATCCCTGTAACGCTCAACAGGTCCGAATGCTTCCTTTCTCTGAAGATCAATAACAATGTTGCCGTAATAAGAAAGTGAAACAGGCATGCTGTTGTCTTCGTTCTGCCGGAGGATAAGATATTTCCACTGGATATCCTGAAGCTTGTAATCTTTTGTGGTTCCGACTCCTATCATTAACCTGTCGGTAATGCCGTAATTCAGACCCAGCCGTGTATTGGCAGCACCGAAAATCCCAAACAGATTATGATAATTTTCAATGAGGCTGAACCGGTGATGTATCTGCAGTTCAGGCCTGCCTTTATATGTTGTTTCAACAGTCTGGTTTTCGATAAGCATACCTGTCCCGAAGGTAAAACGCACAGGCTTTGATTTTTCCTTTGTCTGAGCTTCCTCCTGAGCCGATAGTGAAATCATGAAGGCGGTCAGAAGAAGCAATAAAAAAGTCTTTCTCATTTTGTTTTGTTTATAAAAGTATGATACTTCAATTGTTCAATGCACCCTGCCCAATCCAAATCAATACAAGTTGTTTTTCGGCGTCCAGGGTAAAAGCTTTGTGACTGCCGGACACAATCTGTCTGTAGAGTTTACTGTTTTCGGCAGGAGTGCTCACATAATTGCCTTCGGTAAGGGAAGCATAGGAGAAGCCGTCCCTGAGATCAGGATTACGGGATCCTTTATGACATTGAATACAGTTACTGGTAAAGACAGGCTGGATCTGGGTCTGAAAAAGAACAGGTTCCCCGGGATCAATTGTCTCCGGTTCAAAAGCATATTTCTCACATGATGAAAACAATGCCATGCCTGCAGGAATTATCAAAGCCGCCACAATACTCCATGACAATTTAACTTTCATTTTCATTTTTCATTTGTTTATTTTTTCACAAAGATATCAGATAATACTGATTAATAGAATATTACATCATTTTTATTTTGAGCTTTTTTCATGCTTTTTATCATCTGAGAAATTGATCTATATCACTTTACATTATGATATATATTACTGAGAGGGGCCAGTTGCTGGGTGCTGGGTGCCAGGTGCTGGGTCCTGGGTGCTGGGTGATCAAAGTTTTTCAGTAACCAGTAACCAGTAACCAGTAACCAGCAACCAGCAACCAGGAATTTAAGGAAGCAACTTTAGAATTTATAAGCATTATCTTCTATTAGTTTGTCAGCAATTCTTCTTCTGGCATCTTTAATATTGACCGGGTTGATCCCTGTCAGTATTTCAATTGCGTTGACAAGATCCGGAATTGATTCTGAAGTTGCAAAGGAGCACACCGCATCAGTTGCCGATTTTCTTACTTTATGTGCTGTATCATATATGTTTACGTCAAGGATATCCTTATAGACGGAAACCGGGCTTTTTATTCCTGCCAGCTTTTCAATTCTTAATGCCAGTGATTCGGTAAGATATGTCTCCATAATCATTTCAGCAATATTGTTCATAACTTCCTGTTCGTTCACAAGATTCTTTCCGAACTGCTTCATTGCCCCATGTATACAAATGAGGATGACCTTTTTAAAGTTCCTGATGTATCTCTTTTTTTCCTGATTGTAAGTTTCGCCGGAAGTTTTTCCGTCACTGAGCTTCCCTAAATCGCTAACGAGTTTTTCTGCTTCGCCGAACAGGTCAAAATCTCCTTTCATTGCCCGTTTCATGGCAGTATCAGAGACGAGAAGGCGGTTGATCTCGTTTGTTCCTTCAAAGATCCTGTTTATTCTTGAATCGCGGTATCCCCTTTCCACATCCATTTCGGCCGAATAACCCATTCCTCCATGTATCTGGACAGCTTCATCAGCAACAAAATCGAGCATTTCCGAGCCAACAACTTTCAGTATTGCAGCCTCAACTGCATAATGACTTATGGCGTCAATAGCAGCCCTTCCCTTGTCGCTGCATTCCGATTTAAGCTTTTCCATCAGGTCATTTATATCTTTGCTGACCCTGTAAACTGCCGATTCTGATGCAAAAAGGCGTATAACCTGTTCCGCCAGCTTATGTTTTATCGCACCGAAAGTTGATATAAGCACACCAAACTGTTTACGTTCATTTGCATATTTCACCGAGTCGTTTATTGCCTTTTTTGCTGCACCCACTACATTTGCGCCAAGTTTCAGCCTGCCCATATGAAGGATGCTCAGGGCTATCCTGAATCCTTCGCCTCTCTTGCCGAGGAGGTTTTCGACCGGCACCTTCACATCATTGAAATATATCTGGGCAGTTGAAGATCCCTTTATACCCATTTTATGTTCATCCGGTCCTATAACCACGCCGGGGTATTTGCTTTCGATAATAAATGCACTCATTACCCTGTCATTGTCAATCTTGGCAAAAACTACCAGGGTATCGGCAAATCCGGCATTCGTGATCCACATTTTCTGCCCGTTGATTATATAGTGTTTCCCGTCGTCAGAGAGCCTGGCGTTTGTTTTTCCGGAATTTGCATCACTGCCTGCCCCCGGCTCTGTAAGGCAGTAAGCACCTATCAGCTCGCCGGTCGCAAGTTTGGTGACATACCGTTGTCTCTGATCCTCATTGCCATAGTACATTATCGGAAGAGTTCCGATTCCGCAATGGGCCATATATGCAACAGAAAATGAATAACCTGCGCCTGTTGTTTCAGCAACAAGCATCTGAGTAACAAAGGATTGTCCGAAACCGCCATACTCTTCCGGAACTGATATACCCATCATGCCAAGCTCTCCCGATTTTTTAAGGATGGTTTTCATCAGTACCCTGTCACATTTTTCAAGCGCTTCCATGTTGGGATATACTTCAGTATCCAGAAAATCCTGACAGGTCCGGGCAATCATTCTTTGTTCCTCATTGAACTCCTCAGGAATAAATATATCACTGGCTTCGATTTCACTTACAAGGAATTCTCCGCTTTTCAAGACTTTTCTGGTTTCCATATCGGTAAGATTAATAATGTTTAAATCATGTTATTTTACACCTGTATTCGCTTTGGATCAACCCCCTAAATCCCCCATTTGGGGGACTTTTTGATCTGTAATCTTTCTAAACCCCCATTTGGGGGACTTTTTGATCTCAACCTTTTCAGCCCCCCATTTGGGGGGTTGGGGGGTTGATTTCCCATTTGGGGGGTTAGGGGGTTGATCTCCAGGTCAGGCCTCATCACTCCATCGCCTGAACAACCAGTTCCGCAATATCGAGATTCTTTATCTCCTCTTCCTTATTCTTATATTTAAGGCCGTCTGTAATCATTGTCATGCAGAAGGGACACGCAGTTGCAATAAGCTGAGCTTCTGTTGCAAGCGCCTCTTCAGTCCTTTCAATGAATACTTCCTTGCTCTCCTTTCTCAGCTTCCTTGAACATCTGTGCCCCTCCTGCCCCGCAGCATAATGCAAAACTTTTGTTTCTTTTCATCTCAACATAATTATCCGTTACACATCCGGCTATGGCCCGTGGTTCTGAATATATTTCATTTGCACGTCCAAGGTAACACGGATCATGGAAAGTTATGCGGACATCCTTCAGGGATTGTCTGTTAATCTTAAGGTGACCCTCATCAATGTTTCTGCTGATGATTTGCAGGTAATTGATTACTTCATAATTGCCTCCCAGATCAGGATATTCGTTCTTAAAGATATTAAAACAGTGCGGACATGTGGTAATTATCTTTTTTATATTATACCTCTTAAGAATCTCTATGACCTGCAATGCCTGCATCTGGTACAGCATCTCGTTGCCTGCCCTGCGGGCCGGATCGCCTGTACAGGTCTCTTCCTTTCCCAGAATGGCATAACTGACATCCAGCCTGTTCAGGATCGTGGCAAAGGCCTTTGTAACCTTTTTGTACCGGTCGTCAAATGCGCCGGCACATCCTACCCAGAACAGGTACTCCGGCATTTCCCTGCCTTCAGGCAATTCAGAAAATACCGGTACTTCAAATCCCAGGTCTTTTGTCCAGTTCAGCCTGTCTTCTGCAGAGTATTGCCATGGAGCCCCGTTATTCTCTATATTATTAAAAACACTTTTAAGTTCTCCCGGAGCTGATGCTTCTTCAAGAACAAGATAGCGCCGCATATCGACTATAAGGGAAGGGTGGTTAATGTTTACAGGGCATTCTTTTGCGCATGCATTACATGTTGTACATGCCCACAGCTCTTCTTCCGAAATGAAATCCCGTAAAAGGGAGCGGTTATCACTGAAATCCTTTCCATTTCTGATCATAAGCGGGCCCTTTTCTTTCATCCTTGCCCGAAGATCCATCATTACTTTCCGCGGAGACAATTTCTTTCCGGTGATATTTGCCGGACAGACCGATGTACATCTGCCGCATTCAGTGCACGACAGTGAATCAAAATAGTTTTTCCAGGTAGCGTCCTCTGCATCTTTAACACCAAACCGTTCCACCGGCGTATCAGCTGATGAGGCTGTAAAAGCGGTGTTCGGGTCAAGCATAAGTCTGACCTCCCTGGTGATATTATCCATATTTGTCAGTTTGCCAAGAGGATCAAGCCTCGAAAGAAAGACATTGGGAACCGACATGAATACATGAAAGTGTTTTGAATAGGGAAGATAATTGGCAAAGACAAAAATAAGAAGAATATGTGTCCACCATGAAATATTGTACATAAGCCTGAAATCTTCCGGCAACATCGTTGTGCAGAATCCGGCCAGTAAACTGCTTACGGGGTAGACACCATATGATTCACTTCCTGATAATGTTGTATATCCGACATATCCGGTATTCATTGCCAGAAGTGAGATCATTAAAAGCAGGATGAGAGAGAGCGCGACGTTTGCATCAATATGCGACACTCTTTTCATCTCAATTCCTTCAAACCGTTTAATGTGAAGGAAAAGGCGCCTTGACAAAAAGATTATGACTGAGATGGTAACAAGGATGGCAAAAATATCACCTGAAGCGACAATGAAACTGTAGACGGGTCCGAGAACATGTAGGATCCTTTCCGTCGCGGCCAGACCGTCGATGACCATTTCGATACTGCCAAGCAGGATTATGCAAAAACCCCAGAAAACCAGAGCATGGAAGAAGCCGATAACAGGTCGTCTGAAGATCTTTGTCTGCCCGAATGCCACGCGTAACATCAGCCGGAACCGTTTTCCGAGATCCTTTACAGGAAACGCCGGTCTCGTAAAGCTGAAGAATTTAATGAGCCGGTTCAGGGTATAAGCAAATACCGTAAGGGTTATCAGGAGGATGAGAGTGAATATAATTTGTCGGAGCATGGTCAGGGTATAATCATTAGATGTGTAGGGGCGTAGCATGCTACGCCCGTACCACCTATTTTTTCAGATTTTTTACTGCATCAACAAGTTTCGGCAGAACCTTCATTGCATCACCAACGATACCGTATTGTGCCGCCTCGAAGATCGGAGCATCCTTATCGGTGTTGATCGCCGCGATATACTTTGAGGAACTCACCCCTGCCAGATGCTGTGTTGCTCCTGATATACCCACTGCTATATACAGGTTTGGAGCTATGATCTTGCCGGTTTGTCCGGTGTGTTCTTCGTGAGGCCTCCATCCCTCATCCGAGACAGGACGTGAACATGCAGTTGCACCATTAAGCAGTGCAGCAAGCTCGACAAGAGGAGGCCAGTTGTCGGGCGATTTCATTCCTCTGCCTCCTGACACCACAATATCAGCATCGGTAAGCAATATTTTACCTGACTGTTTTTGCATATCAGTTACAGTTGTTTTTATTAATGACTCCTCCACATCAATCTCAAATGATTCAGGAACTGCTCCTGTAGGTTTTTCAACAATGTCAAAGGAGTTCTGTGCAAGAGTAAGGATCTTTATATCAGACTTGATGATGACATGTGCGAATGCATTTCCTGAATATGCCCTTTTATAAACGGTAAACGGATCAAGGCTGACCGGCAGTCTGCTCACACCGGTTCCAATCCCGGCTTTAAGCCTGACCGACACTCTGGGAGCAAGAGCTTTCCCCGTCAAATTATTAGAAAAGATAATAATCCCCGATCCTTCCTTCAGTGCGATATCGGCAATTACTTTTGTATAAGCCTGGTTATCAAGAGAAGTCAGCCGTTGACTTACTACATTAATGATCTTTGCTGCTCCATAAATGCCGAGTTTTTTCAACTCTCCCTCATCAGCTTTACCTATAGATAATGCAGTGACTTTCATATTCAGAATTTCAGCAACTGATGATGCGTAGGAGACCAGTTCGTAAGAGAGCTTCTTGAATTTCCCGTCCCAATTTTCGGTATATACTAGAACTGACATATGATGATTTTTTTCTTGGTTAAGATTAAATGACTTTTGCCTCATTCAGAAGAAGTTCGATAAGCAGGGCCGGATTTTCCGGATCAATGTATTTGCAGGCAGCACGGGGTTTGGGTTTTTCTAATCCAGCTATTTCGGTAAGGTTTTCGACATTTAAAGGTTCATATATCCTTACTGGTTTGGTCCTGGCTGTCATGATCCCGCGCATGGAGGCAATTCTTGGCTCCTTTGCGATCCCTTTCTGCACGACGGCAACAAATGGCACAGGGACCCTGACGCTTTCTCTTCCGCCATCTATTTCCCTGGTCAGGACAGGAGATCCGTTCTCAAATTTTATTCCTGAAACTGAGGATACCGAAGGGATCCCAAGGAACTCTGAGATCATTCCTCCCACTGCAGACCCGTTGAAATCGCTCGATTCGATGCCGCAAAAAACAATATCAAATCCTTCCTTCTTAATGACTTCCGAAAGCTGTGCCGCAACAAAATAAGCATCCGATGCATTGGAATTGATCCTGATTGCATCATCTGCGCCGATAGCTAAAGATTTTCTGATTGTCGGCTCCGATCCGGCTGATCCTACGTGAGCCACAGTCACCGATTTAACTCCGCTTGAGGCATCATCCTTTAACTCAAGAGCACGCGTAAGCGACAATTCATCCCATGGATTAATAACCCACTGAATACCTGATGAATCTATTGATGTATTTCCTTCAGCAAATTTGATTTTTGTCGTCGTATCCGGAACATTGCTTATGCAAACCAAGATTTTCATCTGTTACCTGTTATTAGTCATTAAATTTGTGTTATTATCTGAAGAAAAACTTAAAGGTTTTTCAGCCTTTGAGGCGGCAAATATAATAATTAAAGCTTCACAATCAAATCTGCTGTCGTTCATTTTTATGCCATGTTCGAAACAATAGTATTAACTAACTATTTATTTTACTGTTTATTAATATAATGACTGTAAGCATGGTGCGAAGTCAGTCGAAATATTTTCCCCAGGGTACCTGAACAAAGTTTTTTATTCATATCCGGAATATTTTACGATTATTAGGATTAAATTCGCACGCTCAAATAAATTGACTCATCATACAGTGAAGAATAAGATCAGAATATATGGAGGGATTTTTCTCGCTATGATATTCTGGGCTTTTTCATTTATCTGGTTCAAAGTAGCAAATAAGACATTCAGCCCGATAACCATTGTCTTTTTACGTTTGATCCTTTCAATAATGCTGCTGACCTCTTACCTGCTGATAAAGAAGAAATTCGTAAAGATCAGGAAGGAGGACCGCAAATTATTTCTGATGCTTGCCCTCTTCGAGCCTTTCTTTTATTTTCTGGGCGAAAGCTTCGGACTTACCTATGTCTCGGCCACTGTGGGTTCGGTTATTATTTCAACAATTCCAGTGGTTGCGACATTAGGAGCATGGATAATATTCAGGGAAAGATTAAAGATCATTAATTATATCGGCATAATAGTGTCATTCCTCGGCATTGTTATATTTGTCCTGAACAAGGAAGGGGGGCTGACATTCAATATTAAAGGATTAAGTCTGTTAATACTGGCAGTTTTTTCTGCTGCCGGTTATAATCTTACGCTCAGCAGGCTTGTCGGAAATTACGGACCGGTATTTATTGTCAATGTTCAGAACACAATAGGCGCAATACTTTTTATGCCTGTTTTCCTTATTTTTGATTTTAAGGAATTCCTGAATACACCCTTCACTTTGAATTCCTTCACCCCAATCATTGAGCTTTCTGTTTTCGCATCATGCGGGGCATTTATATTGTTTGCTTACTCGGTGAGGAATCTGGGCATAACAAAAGCCAATGTCTTCACAAACTTTATCCCTATTTTCACTGCTTTCTTTTCCTTTTTTATCCTTGGCGATAAACTGACACTGCAGAATATTATCGGAATGATAATAGTCGTTTCCGGGCTGGTAATGTCGCAGATAAACGGCCGTCCTGTAAAAAGTGATGAAGCGGTGATCCTGACAGGTAAGACTGCCTGATTTTCCGGTACAAACCCGAGTTGTCAGGTATTGTTTTACCGTGGAACCTGCCCCTAAAAATCATATATTTACAGTTATGTTAAGATCATGGCAACACGAACTGTAATTATATCATTGTTCAGCATTTTCACATCAGTGACTTTTTCACAGACCGGCGGAGATAATATATATGAGTTCCTCAACCTGACTCATTCCGGCCTCGTTTCATCGCTAGGGGGTTCAAATGTTTCTCTTGCCGGCAAAAACCTGAACCTTGCCTGGCATAATCCTGCACTTCTTGATTCAGCGATGGATAAAAGTCTGGCCCTGAATTATGCTGACTATTTTGCAGGCATAAATTACGGCCTGGCAATGTATTCGTTACCATTTCAAAAAGCAGGGAATATCGCTGTTGGCCTGACTTACCTTAATTACGGATCCTTTATCGAAGCTGATGCCTCCGGAAACATTACAGGTTCATTCAGCGCATCAGAATCGGCTTTTTCGGCAATATATTCGCGTGAACTTGATTCAATGTTCACTGTCGGGATAAATTTCAAACCTGTTTTGTCACATCTTGAAAAATACACTTCATTGGGATTTGCATTTGATTTAGGAGCTTCATGGCATGACCGTAAAAATATCCTGTCAGCAGGTCTGGTGATCAGGAATATCGGTTATCAGATAACGCGATATGCCAGTGAAACGCGCGGGAAACTGCCTTTTGAAGTAATGGCCGGGATTTCAGCCCGGCTTGTTCATGCCCCGCTCAGATTTTCCCTTACTTTCAGGCATCTTGAAAAATATGACCTTACGTATGAGTATTCCGGATCAGCAGATAGCGATCGCAGAAGGGCAGCAGAGTTTTTCGGGAATCTGATGAGGCATGCTGTTATCGGAACGGAGATTATTCCTCATAAGAATTTCTACCTGAGCCTGGGTTACAATCATCAGAGAAGAAGCGAACTGCAGACAGAATCAAAAGTTGCAGGAACAGGATTTTCATGGGGATTCGGTTTCAATGCTTCAATGCTGAATATTGAGTTCGGTCGTGCTTCATATCATCTTGCGGGGTCGTCGAATCATATTTCATTGATAATACGGCCGGATCTTTTGTATAAAAAGTTACGCAATTGAGGCTAAAAATGATTTTGCCTTTTTAATTTTATCATCTTTGTGTTAATGGATACCTGTTATGGGGAAAAAACTGATAATTGCAATTGACGGTTATTCCTCATGCGGCAAGAGCACTTTTGCCAGGGCAATTGCCGGTGAGCTGAACTATATTTATATTGACAGCGGTGCAATGTACCGTGCCGTGACTCTTTATTGCCTTAGAAAGGGATATGCCGGAAAGGGTGTTCTGAAGATCAGCGGCATCCTGGCTGACATTAAAGATATAGATATGTGTTTTGTTTATAATCCTGATATTCAAGAATATGAGACATTCCTGAATTCCGAGAACGTGGAAAGAGAGATCAGGGGTTTTGAGGTATCATCGCATGTCAGCAGGATCAGCCAGATCGCGGAGGTTCGATCACGAATGGTCGAACTTCAGAGACAAATCGGGTTTTTCAAGGGTATAGTGATGGATGGCAGGGATATCGGAACAGTTGTGTTTCCCGATGCTGAACTCAAAATATTTATGACAGCATCGGTTGATATACGCAGCAAGAGGAGGTATGATGAGCTTAGAAGTAAAAACATTGATATTGAATTTGAAGAGGTCAGAAGAAACATAATTGCACGCGATATTGCTGATGAGAACAGGGACATAAGTCCGCTAAGAAGAGCGGAAGATGCTATAGTATTGGACAACAGCAGGATGACCGTAGCCCAGCAGATGGAATGGGTAATGAAAATTATCAAGGAGAAGATAGATGGATGTTGAGATAGACAAGAAATCAGGGTTTTGTTTTGGGGTTCAGAATGCGGTAGAGATAGCAGAGAAAGCCCTCCTGAGGGGGGAAAAGGTTTTCTCACTCGGTCCGATTGTTCATAACGATAAAGAGGTTGAACGGTTATCTGCCCTTGGTCTTGTTTCCATCGGTCCTGAGCAATTCAAAGAGCTTAAAAACTGCCATGTGCTCATTCGCGCACATGGGGAACCTCCTGAAACCTACAGAATTGCTGAAAAAAACAATATCACAATAATTGAGGCAACATGCCCCATAGTAAAGAAACTGCATTCAAAGATCAGGGAGACCTGGATAAGGATAAAAAAGGATGACGGACAGATTGTCATTTTCGGCAAACCGGGACATGCTGAAGTAGTCGGACTGCTTGGACAGGTAAATAATGAGGGAATCCTTATTTCGGAACCGGATGATGTTAAAAAGATTGATTTTTCGCGGCCGGTCAGCCTTTTCTCTCAGACTACCATGGGAGTAAATGAATACAATAATATTAAAGAGCTGATATTTAAGAGCATGAAGGAACGCGGAACAATTGATCCTGCAGTTCATTTTTCGGTAAACAATACTATTTGCAGCCAGGTCTCAAACAGGGAACCAATTCTGAAAGCTTTTGCAAAAAAACATGATACAATTATTTTTGTCAGCGGAAAAGAGAGCTCTAACGGCAGGATGCTGTTCTCGGTATGCAAAAGAGTAAATCCTGACACTCATTTTGTTTCATCACCTGAAGAAATTGACAGATCGTGGTTTAAAGGGAAGAGATCTGTTGGAATATGCGGGGCAACATCAACTCCGAAATGGCTCATAGAGAATATCAGGGATCTTATCTCAAACATCTGACTATTTAACGATAAAACATGGCAAAATCAAAAATCTATTTTACAAACCTGAGGACGACACCGTCAGTAAACCTGCTTAAAAAACTTGAGAAACTGGTTATCCGTGCAGGTATCGAACAAATTGATTTCAAACAAAAGATCGTTGCCATCAAGATCCATTTCGGAGAGCCCGGTAATCTGGCGTATCTGAGGCCAAATTATGCAGCCGTTATAGTCCGGTTCCTGAAATCAAAGAAAGCTGTTCCGTTCCTGACCGATTGCAATACTCTTTACTGGGGAAGACGGGCAAATGCTCCCTCACATCTCGAAGCTGCTTTTGAGAACGGGTATAATCCTCTGGCAACCGACTGCCCTGTAATTATTGCTGATGGTATTAAAGGGACCGATTACCGCGATGTCGAGGTGAACCTTGAGCTCTGCAAATCTGCAAAAATAGGAACCGCCATTGCCGATGCAGATTCAATCATTTCAATGAATCACTTTAAAGGCCATGAGCTTACCGGATTCGGAGGAGCACTGAAAAACCTGGGAATGGGCTGTGCTTCAGTTGGCGGTAAATTATTTCTTCATTCAGGCTCTTCTCCCGAGATATTTGAAATGAACTGTACAGGATGCAGGGTCTGTGAAAAGTACTGCGCTCATGATGCAATAAAGGTCGGAAAAGATAAAATAGCACATATTGATTATGAAAAATGTGTTGGCTGCGGTCAATGTGTTGCTGTGTGCCAGTACGATTCTGCCAGGGTGGTATGGCAGAATTCCTCGGAAACCGTCTGTAAAAAAGTATCTGAATACGCTTATGCTGCAATCAAGGACAAGCCGTCGTTTCACATTAACTTCATGATGAATATATCTCCCCAGTGTGACTGCTGGGGCTCAAATGATTATCCGATAGCCCCCGATCTTGGAATTGCAGCATCGTTTGATCCAGTAGCTCTCGACCAGGCCTGTGCTGATATGGTTAAAGCTGCCCCTGCCCTTCCCGGAAGTATCATTTACGATGATCATCATAATGACAATATGCGCGGCCAGGACAAATTTAAGCTCACTAATCCGGATACCCACTGGCAGTCGGGCATTGAACACGGAGTAAAAATAGGACTCGGGAACAGCGATTATGAAATAGTAACTATTTAATTAATAAAAGTAGTTTTATTTATCTAATAATCTGATTACTTTTGTCTCTCATTTCAGACAAGCCGTAATGAATTCAAAGACAAAAATTGCCAGACTTTCTGTTGCTTCAAATACCCTGCTTATTGTTATGAAGCTTGTGGTTGGAGTTATCAGCGGTTCTGTCAGTATAATTTCAGAGGCTATTCACTCTTCAATGGATCTTATTGCAGCAATTATTGCTTTTTTCGCGGTCAGGGTGTCCGATACTCCTCCCGATCCGGAACACCCCTATGGGCATGGAAAGGTCGAAAATGTTTCCGGAGTAATCGAAGGCCTTCTGATATTGGTAGCCGCTATCCTTATCATAATTGAAGCTGTAAAAAAATTACTGGGTGAATCGTTTGAGCTTGAATCATTATGGCTTGGAGCAGTTGTGATGTTTGTTTCTGCCGTTGTCAATACAATAGTCTCCCGCAAACTTTATAAGGTGGCACGTGCAACCAATTCTGTCGCCCTTGAAGCAGATGCACTGCATCTGAAAACTGATGTTTATACTTCTCTCGGTGTTGCTGCAGGATTGTGCCTTATCCTTATAACGGGAATAAAATGGTTCGATCCTGTGATAGCTATCCTGGTTGCTCTTTTTATAATAAAAGAATCATATAATCTTATTCAAAGAGCTTTCTTTCCTCTTATTGATGCTTCGTGGGGCAATGAGGAAATAAGGGAGCTTGAGGAAAACCTGGGCAAAATGGCAATAAATTATCATGATCTGAGAACACGTGTTGCCGGCAATTACCGGTTCATTGACATTCATGTGGAGATTCCCGAAAATGAATCAGTCGGTAATGCTCATAATTACTGCGATAAAATTGAAGACGAACTAAAAAGTATTTATAACAACCTGACTGTGACAATCCATGTGGAGCCGAGCCAGATCAGCCAATAAGCATTCATGAATTCGAGTATTTTAATCTCAGGCTGTTGCTTACCACGCTAATACTGCTCAGGGCCATTGCTGCTCCGGCAATCATGGGATTCAGGAGAAAGCCGCTGACGGGATAAAGAATCCCTGCCGCAACCGGAATTCCGATCACATTATAAATAAAAGCCCAGAAGAGATTCTGCCTGATTGTTTTTACAGTGTTTCTGCTTAAGCGGATAGCTGCCGGAATGATTAAAAGGTCATTGCTGATGATTGTCATTTTTGCAGCATCAATGGCAATATCAGAACCTTTGCCCATAGCTATGCTGATGTCAGCAGTCGCAAGAGCCTGGCTGTCGTTGATCCCGTCACCGACCATCCCTACTGTTTTTCCCTCCTTCTGCAATGATCTGATAAATGAGGCTTTTTCAGATGGCAGAGTTTCTGCCTTAAAACGGGAGACACCTGTCTTCTTTGCAACCGCTTCAGCTGTCTTTTGATTATCCCCTGTTACCATGTAAACATCTATCCCCAGATCTTTCAATTGCCGTATGGCTTTTCCGGAGTTCTCCTTAATCCTGTCCGACACAGATAAAACTGCCAGAACGTCTTTACTGTCAGCAAAGTAGATTACAGTGTTAGCCTCCCCTTCCCACTGTTCAGCAAATTCTTCGAGTCGCCTGCTTATACTAATCAGGTTTTCATTCATAAGCTTTAAACCTCCGGCATAGTATTTTTTCTGATCATATTTTCCGGCAATTCCCTTTCCTGTGATGCTGGTTGCCTCTTTAATGACCACAGGAGATGCCTCCTCTTTAAAATAATTCACTACGGATTCAGCAAGAGGATGTTCCGACAATTTCTCAAGACTGTACAAAATATTTTTACCTGCCGGCTTATCATTGTCAGTTCTCCATTCTATTTTCCCGACCGAAGGTTTACCTTCTGTTACTGTCCCGGTTTTGTCAAGAACAATAGCATTCATTTTGTGAGCAAGTTCAAGCGCTTCAGCATCCCTGATAAGAATATTGTTTTCAGCGCCCTTACCTATTCCGACCATTATGGCAGTTGGGGTTGCAAGGCCCAGGGCACATGGACATGCAATAACCAGGACTGTGATCATCGACAGCAGACCCTGGACAAATCCGTTCTCTCCTCCGAAAATCCACCAGATTATCAATGTAATAATTGAAATCCCAACCACAACAGGAACAAAAATCCCTGCAACTTTATCAACGAGTCTCTGCACAGGAGCTTTACTGCCCTGAGCTTCCTGCACCAGTCGTATGATACTGCTCAGGAGTGTGTCGGATCCGACTTTTTCAGCAACAAACTGAATGCTCCCTTTCTGATTTATCGTCCCGGCAAATATTCTTGAATCCGGTTCTTTGATAACCGGTACAGGTTCTCCTGTTATCATGCTTTCATCAACGTAACTGCTTCCCAGCCTGACAATACCGTCAACCGGGATTTTCTCCCCGGGCTTTACAAGAATTATATCACCAGGCATCACCTTTGATATAAGGAATTCTCTTGTCTCACCATTTGCAAGTACTTTAAAAACAGTTTTGGGTTGTAATCCAATTAGTTTCTTTATAGCTGATGACGTATTTGCTTTTGCACCCTCCTCAAGAAGCTTTCCCAGCAACACAAGAGCAATTACGACTCCTGAAGCCTCAAAATAGACATGGGCATGCAAGCCTCTGTTTTGCCAGAATTCAGGGAAAAGTGTATTGAATACACTGAAAACATATGCTATTCCTGTGCTTAGTGAAACAAGAGTATCCATGTTTGCACTGCCATGTTTGATCTGTTTCCAGGCACTTATAAAGAAGGAGCGTCCAAACCAGAATACAACCGGCGTTGCAAGAGCCCACATGATATATCTGGTGTAGGGCAGATCCATAAATGCCATACTTATTATAACCAGTGGAACTGCAAGGATAATTGCCCATATTGCCCGGCTTTTCATTGACCTGTATCTTCTTTGCTGGAGATTCTCAAGTTCTTCCCTGGCATTGTCCGATTCATCAATTATCAGATCATATCCAACCGATGTAACAGCCTCTTTAAGATCCTGGGGCGAAACTGCTAAAGGATTGAATTCCAGTGCAGCAATCTGAGAGGCCAGGTTGACTGAAGCACTTATTACTCCGGGCTGTCTGTTGAGCGTCGATTCAACATTGGCTGCACATGAAGCACACGACATCCCTGTTACAGGATATAGTTTCTTTATGCTTTTCTGATCCGAAACCTGTTTCCCCCGATTTGAATTTTCTTCCATCACTTCAACAGGATCCGAAATATTATTTACCGGCTTATTCATTTTATTCCCGGATTTCTTCCCATGCACATTGCCATTGTTTCTATCAGAGAAAATCATGGTGTGAAATTAGATATTATAACATTCAACAATGCAGAAGGTGTAATGTTTACCGGATGATTCAAAGGATCTGGTGCAGGAAGCCAATCTGAAATCAAAAAGGAATATTCAGCTTTTCAGGCAATCACAAAATTATTATAGAGTGACAAATTTCATAATAATATTGATCAGCCAGCCCGGATAGACGCCTAATATTAATATACTTAACGCGATCAGAGAAAGTGTAATTTTTCCGGTCAGGGATAGTGCAGGTAAATTAGTTTCGGGTGCAGCTGAGAACATGGTGGTAATAACCCTGAGGTAATAGTACAATCCAATGACACTGTTGATTATCATTGAAAATACAAGCACCATAAGGCCTGCCTTCATTCCTTCAAAAATAACATAGAACTTCGCAATGAACCCGGCTGTAACTGGGATCCCCGCTAATGACAACATTGAAAGCGTAAATACTAATGCTATCCATGGCCTTTTCCAGAAAAGTCCCTTATAATCTTCTATCTTTTCAGCTTCATGCCGGCAGGTAGAGAGAAGAGATATCACTCCAAACGCTCCGATTGTGGTAATAAAATATGAAACAAGATAAAAGATTGAAGCCTGTATACCTTTATTGGTGCCTGTCAGCAGAATAATTATGATGTATCCCATATTAGCAATTGACGAATATGCCAACAGCCTTTTTATATTATGCTGTCTGATCGCAAGCAGGTTTCCAATAAACATGGATAATATTGCTATTCCTGATATTACAGTGAAAATATATTTGTTATCAAATCCCCTTATATTGAAAAAGAATCTTATCAGAACGGCCATAACAGCACCTTTCGATACTGTGGCTATATATGCTGTGACCGGAGCGGGCGCACCCTGATAGACATCCGGGGTCCACATATGAAAAGGGACCAGTGCCAGCTTAAAACCTACTCCTACCATCATCATTCCGAATCCGGAAATAACCAGCGGAGAGATCTGATCATCCTTGCTTAAAGCTGATACTATTCCGTTAAACTGCATTGTTCCTAATGCAGTATAGATCAATGCCATACCAAACAATAAAAATGCTGAAGACACCGAAGCCAGGATAAGATATTTTATTCCGGCTTCAATTGAACTGTCTTTTGATCTTTGGAATGCTATCAGTATGTACAAGGATATGCTTAACGTTTCGATGCCCAGAAAGAATAATATAAAATGATCAGCAACTGCTAATAATGATGCCCCGAGGGTCGAGGTAAAAAGGATTATATAATACTCTTCCCTGACCCCTTGAAGTTGCTTGATATAATCATATGAAAGCATGGTTACCAGCAATGCCGAAAGAATAATTATCCCAAGAAAAAACAGGCTGTATATGTCAATGATGAATAAAGGTTCAATAGCATGCGGGATGGCAGGAACTATAAAAAAGACTGATGCAAGAGCGAGCATTAACGACAAAACCGAAAAACCGTAGACAACTTTATAATTTCTTAAGACAGAGATTACTATCATAATCACAACAGGTGCTACGGCGATTATAAGAAGCGGTGTTAAACACAAAAAATCTGTTGCGGTCATATATTATTGTTTAATACATAATTCCGTTATCCGAAAGAAGGATATGCTTTTCTCAGCAGCTTCATTTTTATTGGTACCCAAGTCCGGAGTAATCTTTTCTTTTTGTGCATCCAGAGTCTTTAGCAGTGCAGGTTTGGCAGTATTAAAGACAGGCTGGGGAAAAAGTCCCAGCCAGACTAAGACGATAACCATAGCAGCCGAAACTAATTTTTCGCGAACATTGAGATCATTCAATTCCCAGTCTGTGTTTTTATTTCCAAGAAATACCTTTTGTACTATCCGGAGAGAATATATTGTTGCGGCGATTAGTCCCAGGCATGCAAGGCATGACATCAAAATGTTAGTTTTAAAGACTCCGATAAGGATAAGCAGCTCAGCAATAAAATTTCCGAGCCCGGGTAATCCCAATGAAGCCATTGAAAAGATAAGCCCTATGGCGCCCATAACAGGAGCTTTTTCCCAAAGTCCGCCCATTTTGTTTAAATCCCTTGTATGAATGCGCTCATAAAGCTGGCCAACCAGGATAAATAAGGCTCCGGTGCTGATTCCGTGCGCTATCATCTGCATGACAACTCCCTGGTAAGCCAGCTCATTAAAAGAAAAAACGCCAAGTATTACAAACCCCATGTGGCTTACACTTGTGTATGCAACAAGTCGTTTGAGATCGGTCTGTGCAAAAGCAAGTTTGGCTCCGTATAAAATACCAATAACGCCCAGCAGCATTCCAACCGGTGCAAAAGTTACTGATGCTGACGGGAACAGAGGCACGATAAATCGTAACAGTCCGTAAGCTCCTGTTTTTAAAAGCAGTGCGGCAAGGATCAGACTTCCTGCAGTGGGAGCCTCGGTATGAGCATCAGGCAGCCAGTTGTGTAATGGCACTACCGGAAGTTTTACAAGAAATGCAGCCAGAAATCCTGACATTATCAACAGTCCTGTTGAAGCAGACATCTCAGTACCAAGCAATTGCATGTAATCAAATGTGTATGAACCCGTAGAGTGTCCGTGCACAAAATATAATGCAAGTATTGAGATAAACATTAACAGGCCGCTTGCCTGCGTATAAAGAAAGAATTTATTAGAGGCCGCATGTCCTGTTTTCATGTCCCCAGATACCGATCAGAAAATACATTGGTACCAGCATCAGTTCCCAGAAGAAATAAAAAAGGAAAAGATCGAGTGAAAGAAACACACCAGTAATACCAGCTAAGATCAGCAACAGATTGAAATGAAAGAAACCAACTTTTGAATTAATCTCTTTCCACGAAATAATAACTGCAATGATGCCAAGAAAAAAGGTTAACAGGAGCATCACAAGGCTTAATCCATCAAGCGCGAGATGCAGGCTGATACCGAATTCAGGAATCCAGTCAAGCTTAAAATCAATAAGCCATATATTATCAGTTGAAACTGGCCGGGATACAGATGCAATGATCAGAATGAGATCTATGCTCAGGGCAACAAGAGATATTATCCTTGGCCAGACAGTATTCCGTTTTCCTGTAATCCAGTGCAAGAAGTGCTCCGGTCAATAAAATGGCTATGAGATAAACCAGTATCATCTAAAAATCATATAAGTTAAAATCAATGCAATGCCAATTGTAAATGACATCAGATACCATCTCAGTTTCCCGTTTTGAGTGATGCCCAGCAATCGATTCATCAATAGTGCCAGCCTGGAAATGCAAATGTTCAGCCAGTCAAAAAAGTCATCCTTATCAATCTCAGAGAGCCATACGACAGGTTTAACAAATATCACATCGTAGAATTTGTCAAAGCCCCATCCTTTTTCAAAGAATTTATTAAGCCTGCTGTGGCTGAATGATTCGGACAGAGCAGGCTTTTTGAGGTAAATTGTATAAGCAAGATAAATGCCTGCCAGGACAATTACTGCTGAAAGTGACTGGAACAGAATTTCAGAATGCCCGGCTTCTTTAACAATAACCGCAGGTAAAGTATTGTCAACCAGACTGGAAAAAAGATGAATGTTACCTATTGATTCCGGCAGTTCCACAAAACCACCGAACACCGATAAGACAGCAAGAATTATCAGAGGGATTGTCATCGTTTTACCAGGGAGGAAGGCAGGTTGAGTTTTTGCTTCACCAAAGAAAGTAATGAATATCATCCTGAAAGAATAAAGAGCTGTCAGAAAAGCGCCTGTGATTCCTGCTACCCATAATAATGTACTTCCTGTCTCTGATGAAATGGAGTACCATAAGATCGCATCCTTGCTGTAAAAGCCTGCCGTAATAAGCGGAAGCGCTGAGAGAGAAGCGGCTCCGATAAGAAAGGTCAGATAAACCACCGGCATTTTTTTTCTCAGTCCGCCCATTTTGAAAATATCATGTTCTTCATTAAGTACTAATATTACCACGCCGGCTGCAAGGAAAAGAAGAGCTTTAAAAAATGCATGTATCATGAAATGAAATACGGAGGCTGACCAGGCTCCCACACCAAGAGCAAGGAACATATAACCAATCTGACTGATAGTAGAATAAGCGAGAATTCTTTTCAGGTCGTGTTGTGCCAGTGCACTGAATCCTGCAACAAGCAAAGTCAGCGCACCGATGATGGCTATTGCTGCCTGAACGATGGGTGCAAGGCTGAATAGAACATGAGTGCGGGCAATAAGATAAACTCCTGCAGTGACCATAGTTGCAGCATGTATCAGTGCGCTTACAGGCGACGGGCCTGCCATCGCATCCGGCAACCAGGTCTGCAAGGGAAGCTGGGCTGACTTTCCCAGTGCCCCGCCAAGCAACAACGCTGCAGTTAAAACCGCGATGGATGAACCTGCAATCCATTTCTCAGATGCCTGTTGCATCAGGTCATTAATATTGACAGTACCGAAACTCAGGAAGAGAATAAAAATGCCGATTATCATCGCGGTATCCCCGATGCGTGTGATAATAAAGGCTTTTCTTGCAGCATAACCATTTGCGGGCTCCTTATACCAGAAGCCGATCAGCAGATAACTGCATAAACCTACACCTTCCCATCCAAGGTACAGGAGCAAAATATTATCAGCCAGCACAAGTATCAGCATCGATCCGACAAAGAGATTCATGTAGGCAAAAAACCTTGAGAATCCTTCATCCTTTGCCATAAACCCGATTGAGTATACATGTATCAGGAAACCAACGAAAGTAATTACAAAGCAGAAAACCAGCGAAAGCGCATCGAGACTAAAAGCAATATCAGCTTTCAGATTCCCTGCATTGATCCATTGCCACACAACAACTGAATAAGATTTAACCTGAGGCAATGATCTCAAAAATCCTGTTCCCGCAATGAATGTGAGCAGGGCAACTATGCCAACTGAACCGGCCCCAATAATTCCAATCGTTTTCCTGGTCAGCTTTTGTCCGAAAAGAGCAAGTACCAGAAAGCCAAGAAGCGGTATAGCAGGTATGAGCGCTATATATGTTGTCATCAGTTGTATATCAATTATGGTCTTTCAACTTATTAACAGAATCAGCATCAAGTGTTTTAAAATGGTGATAGACCTGCAGTAATAATGCTAAAGCAATTGCAACTTCAACTGCCGTAACTGCCAGTATAAAAATAAACATGACCTGTCCGTCGGGCTGTTTCCAGTGGGTGCTTGCAATGATAAATACCAATCCTGCACTATTGAACATGATCTCTATCGACATGAGCATGAAGATCATATTCCTTCGTACCAGCAATCCTATCAGTCCGAGGAGAAAGAGTATCCCTGCAAGCAATATTTGTATTTCAACCGGTACAGTCAGCATATTTTATTTTTTTTCAGAAATCGATGAGTAACTTTTTTCTTCTGACTTCCTAAATGATAGGCTCCGATCACCCCTGCCATCAAAAGTATTGCTGCAATTTCAACAGCCAGCAGATAGGTGGAGAACAATGAAATGCCTACCTGTTTGGGTAATATTACCTGATCAACAGAATGAGAATCCGGCATATGCTTTATTGCAAGGATCAGATCGGTAAGGAGAATGGCGGCTAATATTGACGGAACAATCCACATACGAGGATTCAGCCATTTCTTTTCCACGCTTCTCTCAATCCCAATGTTAAGCATCATGGTGACAAAGATGAAGAGAACCATGATGGCACCGGCATAAATTATTACCTCCAGATGCCGCAATAAATGGTGCATTGAGCAAATAAAATATTACGGAAACAGCCAGAAGGGATAGAATAAGGAAAAGCAGTGAATGGATGGCATTCCTGCCTGAAATGGCCATGATTGTTGAAATCAATGCAATCGCTGCAGCTATATAGAAGAATAGATTCATCTTTATGAATTATATTAAGGCAAAAGTTCTTTCACATCGACAGGTATTTCTTCATTCTCTCCTTCTCCTTTTCCTTTTACACCCATATCGACACCTGCATTTTTATAAAAGTTGTAACCCGGATATTTGCCCTCACCGCTTATCAGCAAATGCTCTTTTTCGTAAACCATATTTTGCCTGTCATATTCCCCCATTTCAAAATCCGGTATCAGCTGAATGGCATAGGTAGGACACGCTTCTTCGCAGAATCCGCAAAAGATGCATCTCGAAAAATTGATCCTGAAAAACTCAGGATATCTTCTCCCTGATTTATCCTCGGTCGCCTGCAGTGATATACAATCAACAGGACAGGCAGCGGCACAAAGATAACAGGCAACGCATCTTTCATTCTTATCAGCATCCCGCGTCAGGACTATCCTTCCCCTGTAACGTGGAGCCAGATAAGGTTTTACTTCAGGATATTCCACGGTTTCCGTCTTGTGAAAGATATGAAGGAAAGTCAACCATATACTACGGAGAATACTGAACATACCAGGATTTATATTAGTTTATTCAATTTCATTTTAAAAATATAAGAACAGCTCCCGTAACAAGAAGGTTAAGCAAAGCCAGAGGGAACAATACTTTCCATCCGAGTTTCATTAACTGGTCATATCTGGGCCGGGGCAATGAAGCCCGAAGAAGAATAAACACGCCAATGAAAAAGAATGTTTTTAATAAAAACCAGAAAACCGGAGGAAGAAATGAAGGTCCCAGCCACCCGCCAAAGAACAGTGTGGCAATTATTGCAGATATCAGGGTAATACCCAGATATTCACCCACGAAAAACATACCGAACTTCAAACCGGAATACTCCGCATGATAGCCGGCAATAAGTTCCCCTTCAGCCTCAGGTATATCGAAAGGAAGGCGGTGTGTTTCCGCTATCCCGGCAATAAAGAAGACCACGAAACCAAAAAATTGAGGTATGATGAACCATCCGTCTTTCTGGGCTTCCACAATGGTGCAGAAACTGAAACTGTCGGCCATCATTACGACTCCCATGAGAGACAGTCCCATGAACACTTCATATGTGAGCATTTGGGCAGAAGCTCTCATGGCTCCGATTAATGCATATTTGTTATTGGATGCCCATCCTCCCAGTACAATGCTGTAAACACCAAGTGATGAGTTCCCGAGGAAAAATAATATCCCGATATTTGAGTCAAAAACATAGAAATCGGGGCCAAAGGGTATTACAGCAAAGGTCAGAAGAATGGTTATCATAAGTATGCCCGGAGCCATAATAAATACCGGTCTGTCAGAAAACGGAGGGACCCAGTCTTCTTTGAACAATAATTTTACTGTGTCAGCAATTACCTGTGCAAGACCAAAAGGACCTACACGGTTAGGTCCAAGCCTGTCCTGCCAGAGTGAAAGCAGTCTTCGCTCTACCCATATCAGCCCGGCTGCTATTGATAAAGCTATTAAAAGTACTCCTGCTATGATAAGTAAATATTTCATTAACAGATAGTCATTGTTTATTATATTTCCCCCGGCAAGGCAGATCAATAAACTGCATTCCAGGTAAATTTACAGACAAGCCGGCTATTCCCTGCAGTATACTCTTTTCAATTTTTGTTTTTATCCTTAATATATTTCCCGGGACTTCAAGGAGAATCTCTTCACCATCCTTAATGCTTAGTGCTTCTGCATCTTTCTGATTAATATACAAAAACGGTTCCTTTATTCTTTGAGTTATGGCGAAGCTGGCAGAACTCAGCTCCTCACTTCCAAAAATCTGATAAACAGGAACAATCAGCCATTCGTCTTTTTTAAATTTAAAAGTCTGATGGTTAATGTGGAAATAAGAATCATCATGTTCTTTCCCGGGTTCAATCAGCCTGATACCAGGATCACCACCTTTCATTGAACCATTCGGTTCGTCGAGATAATTGTACATAGCCTGGACAGAGTTCCATCCCGGAGACCAGTAGAACGGAACCAGAGTGGATGGTGGAGTTTCCTGCCGGCCTTCCATGCTGAATGCCAGCGGAGAATCAGGATCCTGAGAAACCCCGGATTCGCTGACATCCAGATGTGCATACATTGCCGTCCTTCCGCTATATCGCATTGTTTGCCTGGGTATCTTCGCGTTCAGCATGCGGAAATCAGCATCAGGTATATATTTCTTCATCTTTGAAAATGCGGGCAATTCATTTACCAATGAAGAAGCAATTTCATCGAATTTATTCCATAACACTGACTGATCCTCATTTTTGATCTTTATCAGCTCACCCATCCATCGCCAGCTTTCCTTTACCTGGTCTTTATTTACAAGCACTTTATAATACCGTTGGGCACGGCCTTCATTATTCACAAGTGTACCTTCCGATTCGGCAAATGTTGCAGCGGGTAATAATATATCAGCATTCAGTGTGGTCTGATTCACAAGATGGTCCAGAACCATGATCCGCCTGCTCCTGTCAAAAAGCTGATCCACAGATTTTTTCGGTGCTCTCCTGTATAAATCATTCTCAAGTATAACCAGGGTTTCGATTTCTTCAATTGCCGCCAGAGAAAGAGCATCATCCAATGGTTTGCCAGGGATTAATGCCAGTCCCATGCTGTTGCATTCCGGCAAAACTGCACAGAACATAACCTTAATATCAAGAGATAACAGGGCAGTTGCAATATTCATACTGGCGTGCAAGATCTCCTCATCGCCACATGTTATGCCCGAAATGATCAGAGGATTTTTTGCTTTCTTTAATGAATCTGCTATTTTTTCAGCAAGCTTCTGTTGACCCCTGATTTTCTTTTTTAGAACCGGTACTTTCTCATTTAATGATGATGCAACTGCAGATCCCAGGTTTGCAATATCTGTAAAAGAAGCTCTGAATGTTGTTTCTGCTATTTCGTCAAGGGAGTCCTTAAACGGGGTTGCAATATATACCGGGCTTTTTACATCCTGCGCGAGTTCTCTGACCGGGGCATCATTCCATAACGGAATGCCTTTCTCTTCAGCTTCTTCATTTGGTTTATTTCTCACAGCCTGTCGTAACGCGAGGGCGATCATTGGTGCCGTATTTGTCAGATCTTCACCCAGAACTATAACTGCGTCAGACTTTTCTATTTGTCTCAATGAAGGAGTTTGAACACCGCTATTTTGCAAAAAGTCCAGAACTGTTCTGGTCAGATGCTGCTCCTCTTTTGAAATGCCGTGATAAAAGTTCTCTTTCCCGGCAAGAATTGATAAGGCATAATTCGATTCGACGGAAGCTCTCGGAGAACCTATTCCGATGATCTTTTTATTTTTTGAAAATGCTGTACCAAGCGCAGAAAGAAGCTTTTCATTTTCCGGCTCTTCCTGGTTGCCATTCTTTTTATGACGGATTTTGATTTTTCTTATCCGCTTTTCATTATTTACAAATTCGTAACCAAACCGGCCGCGATCACATATAAAATATCCGTTCACCGCTCCGTTATACCGGCTCATTATGCGTCTGAGCGAACCATATCGTTCACTTGCAATTGTATTGCATCCGACGCTGCAGTGTACGCAGACAGAGGGTGCATTTGACAGATCCCATTTGCGGGTGAAATGTTTCTTAAAGTTTTGTCTGTAAAGACACCGGTAGGACAAACCTCAACAAGATTGCCGCTGAATTCATTTTCAAGTGTCCCATCTTCATGCCTTCCGAAATAAACATGGTTATGGGATCCGAAAACATTTAAATCCTTACCGCCGGCATAATCTCTGTAAAACCTTACACACCTGTAACATTGAATGCAGCGGTTCATTTCATGTTGATGAATGGTCCCAGATCCTGATTTTTATAGGTTCTTTTCTGAAATCAAAACGCCTGTAATTATGCCCTGTCATAACAGTCATATCCTGTAAATGGCATTCACCTCCTTCATCACAAACCGGACAATCATGGGGATGATTGGTCATCAGACTTTCAATGACGGCAGCGCGGAATGCTTTAGCTTCAGCATCTCCAATTGAGACAATCATGCCTTCTGTAACAGGTTCCATGCACGACATTACAATACGACCTCTTGTGTCATCCTGATCCTTGAATTTCTTAACAGCACAAAGCCTGCATGCTCCGACCGAACCAAGAGCAGGATGAAAACAGAAATGAGGAATATCCAATCCCAGTGAAAGACAGGTCTCCAGAAGGTTCTTCTTCGGCTTTACCTCATAATATTTTCCGTCTATCCGGATTTTAATCATCGTTACCTCCAGGGACATTTTTTATCATCAATATGCCTTACAAAATCATCATAAAAATAGTTCAAGTCCGCTTTGCAACGGTTCTGCTGCCCCGGGTGCATGAGCACAAAATGTATTGCCGGGACCCATATATTTTGCATGAAACTTCAGAATATCAAGATATTCCATTTTGCCGGTTCCTTCCTCAATTGATGCGAGCATCTTTTCAACCCAGGGAAGACCTTCACGGCATGGAGTGCACCAGCCGCAGCTTTCAAGGGCAAAGAATTTTTCAATATTATGAATAAATGCAACCGGACAGGTTTTGTCATCAAGAATGATCATGGTTCCGGTTCCCAGCCTGCTTCCGGCAGCAGCTACAGTTGAAAAATCCATTTTTACATCCAGGTGCTTTTCTGTCAGAAAGTCGGTAGATACTCCACCGGGCAAAGCACCTCTGAACCTGTATCCATCTGCCATTCCTCCGGCATGTTCTTCAAGCAATTCACGCATCGTTATTCCCAGCGGCAATTCCCATATTCCGGATTTTTTACTCTTCCGCTTACACCATAAAGTTTTGTTCCTCCTGTTCCGGTAAGGCTCAGTCCCTTAAACCATTCGGCACCATTCTCAACTATATGTGAGATCCAGGAAAGTGTTTCAACATTATTTACAACAGTTGGTCTGCCAAACAAGCCGCTGGTAGCAGGGAATGGAGGTTTTGTCCGGGGTACAGCCCTTTTCCCTTCAAGCGAATTAAGCAATGCTGTTTCTTCTCCGCAGATATATCTGCCTGCACTTGAATGAACATAAAGATCAAGATCAAAGCCAGAACCAAGAATGTTATTCCCAAGATAACCGGCTTCATAGGCTTCAGCAATAGCTTTTCGAAGCTCAGCTTCAGCTTTCTTGTATGCCCAGCGAAGAAAAATATAGGCTTTTTGAGCCTGTATGGCATAAGCTGAAATAATCATTCCTGCAATCAGCTGATGCGGATTACCTTCAAGCAGATATCTGTCTTTAAAAGTGCCCGGTTCCATTTCGTCAGCATTGCAAACCAGGTATTTTGGTTTCGGGCTTGTATCATCCATCGGCACAAGGCTCCATTTAACACCTGTAGGGAAGCCGGCACCACCTCTTCCGAGAAGGTTCGATGCTTTGACAAGGCTTGTCACTTCAGCAGGTGTCATCTCTTTCAAAGCCTTGCGTGTGCTGCCATAACCACCTGCCTTAAGGTATTCCTTCAGACTAAGAGGGGAAGATCCCGGTATGATATGTTTTGTCAGCGGTCTTTCCATTCCTGGTTATTTGTAATTGCCAAGCAGTTCATCAACTTTTTTAACTGTCAGGTTATTAAAATGATCATCATTGATCATCATGGCAGGCGCATGATCACAGTCACCGAGACATGAAATCGGGAGAAGAGTAAAACGTCCGTCAGACGTGGTTTCTCCGAATCTGATCCCAAGTCTCTTTGATAAATAATCATAAATTGATCCATATCCCATAATCATGCAACTTACACTGTCACATAAAAGTATTACATTTCTGCCGACCGGTTTACGATAAATCCGGCTATAAAATGTTGCAACACTATCTACTTCTTCATTCGACATCATCAATATCCGGGCAATATCCCTGACTGATTCATCAGACACCCATCCGCGGTGATGCTGCACAATCTTTAAAGCATCGATGCATGCCACAGCCGGGTATGGATAATGTTTGATCTCCTCCAGTATCTCCTTTTTTTCTTCTTCAGTCAGCATTACAGTCAAATACTTGTTTTACTTTTAATTCTTTATCTGTCAAGATCAGCCAGTACAAAATCCATTGCCCCCAGAATTGCCAGCAGATCAGGAATTGTATATCCTTTGCTTATAAGTGGAAGCATCTGCATATGCGGGAAAGACGGGGTTCGTATCCTCGAACGGTACGATGATGTACTTCCGTCGCTTATCAGGTAATAGCCATTGCTGCCTTTAGCTGCTTCAACCGGCACCATTGCCTCTCCGGCAGGAATAACCGGACCCCATGAAACCCCGACAAAATGAGTTATGAGGGTTTCAATATCCGTCATGGTTTTATCTTTCCTGGGCGGAATTGCCAGAGGATGATCTGATTTGTAAGGTCCGGCAGGCATGTTATTTATGCATTGCTGAATGATCCTCAGGCTTTGACGCATCTCTTCCATACGCACCAGTGCCCTGTCATAGCAATCACCATTCTTCCCCAGCGGGATATCAAATTCAAATTTTTCAATACCTGAATATGGCCTTTTTTTGCGGTAGTCCCAATCATAACCCGTAGCTCTGAGACCAGCGCCTGTAATCCCCCATTCAATTGCTTCTTCAGTGGTAAATACTCCAATTCCGATAGTCCTTGCTTTAAAAATCCTGTTCTTTATAACAATATTATCAAACTCTTTCAGACGCTTTGGAAAGTAATTGACAAAATCCTGAATCAGTTTTTCCCAGCCTTCCGGAAGGTCATGAGCAACTCCGCCAATCCTGAACCATGACGGATGCATGCGGGCACCGTAATAGCCGACACAATATCAAAGATCCGTTCCCTGTCGTTAAATGCATAGAAAACAGGAGACATCTGGCCCAGATCCTGTGCAAATGTGCCCAGCCAGACCAGATGGCTGGCGATACGGAACAGTTCGCTCATCATAATGCGGATCACATTGGCCCTGTCAGGAACTTCAATACCGGCCAGTTTTTCAACTGAAAGCAGATAAGCCAGGTTATTCATCACACCGCCCAGATAATCAATCCGGTCAGTATAAGGTATAAAAGTATGCCACGATTGTCTTTCTCCCATTTTTTCGGCACCGCGGTGATGGAATCCAATATCCGGTATAATGTTTACAATATCTTCACCATCCAGTTGAACTATAAGCCTTAGCAAACCATGTGTCCCGGGATGCTGGGGACCGATATTCAGGAACATGAAATCACTGTCTTCGCTCTTAGTTTCGAACCCGTATTCCTCAGGATTAAACTTAAGATTGGCTTCCTCTTCATCCCTGATCTGTTCAGTCAGCACAAAGGGATCCAGTTCAGTAGCCCTGGCAGGATGTTCTTTTCTTAAAGGATGTCCCTGCCACGTTTTTGGCATAAGTATCCTTGTCAGCCATGGATGACCATTGAAGTTGATACCAAACATGTCAAACACCTCACGTTCATACCAGTTGGCTGATTCCCAAACACTTGTAATACTCGGAATTGAAAGATCTTTTTCTTTGAGGGGTACTTTTATCCGGATGTCTTCATTCCTTTCAAAAGAAGTAAGGTGATAGACACGGTGAAATCACTGCCAGGCTGACCGGACCGGTTTATTCTTGTCCTTTCATCGATACCGGTGAGGTCATATAACATTTTGAATGGCAGTGTGATTTCGTTCTTCAGGTATTTCAGTAATGGGATCAGGTTGTTCTTTTCCGTCCAGATGGTAGCAATACCATCTTTTGTAAGTTGTTGACATAGAATATCCTGTTCTCCAAACCTGGACTCCAGTTCAGCAACTATATTATGGTTGTTACTACTCATGTAAAGCCGGAACAATAAAACCTGTTGTTACACCTCATTCATCGGGCGGATGGTTCCCATCTTACATCTTTCTTCCTGTTTGATATCTCTCATACTGATCTTTTCTGCCTTATGAACGTCCTGTGGCCCGATAACCCAGCTTAATGGCCGCTGTTCTTTTCCTATTGATTCGCGAAGTAACAGCAACCCTTCAAGAAAGGCATCCGGGCGCGGAGGGCAGCCGGAAACATAAACATCTACTGGTAAAATCTTATCGACACCCTGGACTACACTGTATATATCATACATGCCACCTGAGTTAGCACACGATCCCATTGAGATAACCCATTTAGGTGCCATCATCTGCTCGTGAAGCCTTTTTATTATTGGTGCCATCTTGAGAAACACCGTGCCGGCAATGACCATCATGTCAGCCTCCCGGGGTGTACCGCGGATAACCTCACCACCAAAGCGTGCAATATCATACCGGCTTGTAAGTGAAGTGGCCATTTCAACGAAACAGCAGGAGAGTCCGAATGCGAATGGCCAGACGGAGTTTTTCCTTCCCCAGGCGATCATATCATCAAGTTTGCCGAATAAAACCGATTTGTATAAGTCATCTTCAGTCCAATCCTTTACCAGACCGGTTCTGCTGGTACCAGTATTTATCATGGAAGATTTCATTTAATTCCGGTTTTAGATTTCAGAATTTTTTTGCCATCCGGACCGAAGTCAAGAGCACCGATGCTTAATTCGTAAATTAAAAGTATGATCAATAAACCGATAAATACTAATATCCCTATGTAACCCGGAAGTCCCAGCTCGCGGAACGAAACAGCCCATAGCATGATGAATACAGCATCCAGATCGAAAATAACAAAAAACATAGCTATGATATAAAAACCCGAAGAAAAGCGCAGACGGGCATCACCTGTCGGAGGTATCCCGGATTCATAAGGTTCATCCGTGGTTTTTTCCCTGTGGCGCTCTCCGAGTAAATAGGAAAGGCCTATCATGATTCCGATAAGAATTATTACGAAAGAAGCAAATACAATAAAGGGCCAGAAAGTAATATTTTGCTCCATCAATTTGGTTTACAGAGTATTGAGTTTTACTTATTTTCTCAACACTTCATTTTACCGAATATTAATATTAGGATATTCTGTTTACAGGTCTATTATGAACATAAAAGTAATTATTTTTTTAGTTTATCATTACCTGTGACCATCATAATGAAATGTTGTTTTACAATATCTTAAGAAGGTCACATTATGGATAATACGAAGATTTTGGAAATGCCATCACACGATCAGGATAAAACCTGTAAGCGATCAAAAATCCCTACATCCATGAACAAATGCAAATCTGAAATTGTTTCACGTACAGGGATTTAATTCTATACTCAAACAAAAATGCAGTGAAGAAATATCAGGTTTATAATTTAACTCAAATAAAGCCATGGACTTAAGCAAGAAAAAATGTATACCTTGTGAAGGAGGCATCACCCCTTTAAGCAAGGACCAGGTTGCTGAATATAAGAAACATATTCAGGCTGACTGGAAAGTAGCGGAAAACAAAAAAATATCAAGGGAGTATTCATTTGTGAACTATAAACATACAATGGATTTTGTCAATAAAGTTGCGAATCTGGCAGAGGAGGAAGGTCATCACCCTGTTATGCACGTTCACTTCGGTAAAGTGTTGATTGAACTATGGACCCATGCCATTAACGGTTTGTCGGAGAATGATTTTATCATGGCATCTAAAATTGAAAAACTGTAAATGTTCCGGCGTTTATATAATCCCGAAATTTTCCAGGGCAACTTAAGGAAGAAACAATATTTCGAGGGCTGGTATTTTAAGCAGGTCACTCAGGATCAGGCTTATACTTTTTCATTTATTCCGGGTGTTTCATTGGTTGAAAATGATCCTCATGCATTCATCCAGATCATGAATGGATACGCAGCCACTTCAGATTATATAAGGTATCCGGTTAATGAGTTCAGCTGGGATACGAGGAGACTGTTTCTCAAGATTGGTTCATCCACATTTACTGCCAGTAGCATTATACTTAATATTGAGAGTGAAAATATAAACCTGACCGGGAAAATTGATTTCAGCAATATGATCAGGTACCCTAAAAGCATCTTCTCACCCGGAATTATGGGCTGGTATTCCTTTGTACCTTTTATGGAATGCAATCATGGCATAATTTCGGTAAATCATGATCTGTATGGTAAAATATCAATTAACAAAAATGAAATCGATTTCGCAGGCGGGAAAGGATATATAGAGAAGGACTGGGGGACCTCATTTCCGGAAGCCTGGATATGGATACAGAGCAATAATTTCAAAGAACATGACACCTCTTTTTCATTCTCGATAGCTAAAATACCCTGGATGGGCAGGTTTTTTATCGGATTCATTGCGTTTCTTTATCTTAACAGGAAGTTCTATCTGTTCAGCACGTATAACAAGTCAGTCTTTTCAGAAATTACACATAGTAAAGAAATAATTGAAATTACTGTCAGAAACAGGTGGAACATTCTTAAAATCAAGGTCATTAAGAATTCGTTCGGAGATCTCAGAGCACCTGTTTCGGGGGAGATGTCAAGAAGAATAAAAGAAAGCGTTGATTCAGAGGTTCACCTGCAGTTATCTGACAAAAACGGTAACCGCGAATATGAAGGAACAGGAAAGAATGTCGGACTGGAGATTATTGAAAAGATATTTGATTATGTTTAAGTGGAAATAATCACAAATGAACATTTGAATTCCAGTCTTTAATATAAATTCAAGGAGGATTCAATTATTTGTTTCCCGGATCTTCTATGAACCTTAATTATCCTTATATTGGTTAATAAATTCAAGTAAAAAACCATGAAAAATTTATTTCACATCAAAGGTATCCATTGGCTTATTGCATTATTTTTCTTAGCTGCGAATTTTCAGAGCCTCCCGGGTCAGACAGGCACTGTTAAGGTATCAGCGATACCTGATGATATTAATAAGATATTCGAGTCCTCATGCTATGGTTGTCATGGCGCAAATGGCAAATTATTGCCTAAGACAAAACTGGATTTTTCGAAGTGGACTGAATATGATGCAGTAAAAGGAGCAGAAAAGGCTGCCAGCATCTGTACAGAGCTTGCTGAGGAGGCGATGCCGCCAAAGTCAGTAAGGAAATCAAATCCTGAACTCATCCCCACAAAGGAACAGACCCTGCTTATTTGTAAATGGGCTGTTTCATTGAAGCCAAAAGAATAGCAAAACAGAAAGTCAGGATAAGGAAAAGACCCTTTTACTGCCATCCGGGTCGAAATCAATGGCGATATCTGCCTGCGCGTTAGGCAGGTATCAGGATATTTAGCGTGTTTTAAACAAAACTGAGTTACTATGCAGGATGAGGAGAAGAAAAAAGCAGGAAGCGGTTTGAAAGAGCTGTTGAAATTATACCGGTTTCTTAAGCCATATCGGTGGATATTTGCGCTGGGAATGTCCTTCCTGCTGATATCCAGCGGGGCAAGCCTTCTGTTCCCGAAATACCTTGGGAACATGGTTGATATCGCGAACAAGGGCAGGATGATCAGCGAAATCAGCCGTACAGGACTGATATTGCTTGCAATAGTTGTTGTGCAGGCTGTATTTTCTTATTTACGTACAAGGATATTCGTGTTTGTGACTGAGAAAACACTTGCATCCATCCGCCAGCATATATACAATCACCTCATCAAGCTGCCAATGTCATTCTTTGCTGAGAGAAGAGTCGGGGAACTGAACAGCCGGATCTCTTCTGATATTTCTATCCTGCAGCATTCAATAACGGAAACCCTGGCGGATCTTCTTTCCCAGATTCTGATAATTACAGGGGGTATATCGCTTATGATGATAAGCTCTTTCAAGCTTACCATTTTCATGCTGGCAATAGTGCCTGCTATGGCGTTATTTGCCTTCTTTTTTGGAAGGGCTATACGCAGATATTCTAAAAAAGCCCAGTCGCATGTGGCTGAGTCAAATACAATTGTAGAAGAAACCCTGCAGGGGATTCAGAATGTGAAAGCCTTTACAAATGAATTATTTGAGATTAAAAGATACCGTGAGAAGACAGATGAGGTAGCTAAAGCCGGGATTAAAGGAGGGAAGTATCAGGCAGCTGTTTCGTTTGTCATGCTAGGATTCTTCGTGGCCATGGGCTTGGTGATATGGCGGGGCGCATTACTGATTGCAAGGGGAGAGATGGAGGCCGGACAACTTTTCTCATTCGTTATCTATTCTGGTTTCATCGCAGGGAATATTGCAGGTATGGCCAGTGTCTACACCCGCTTACAAAGGACAATAGGTGCAGCTGAAAAGCTGTTGTTGCTGCTTGATGAACCCGCTGAAGAGATTGATGAGGTTTATGTTCCTGATCCTGCCTTTTTGCTGAACGGGAAAATCTTCTTTGACCATGTGGATTTCAGATATCCATCACGGGAAGAGATTACAGTTCTGAAAAATGTAAATTTCAGCATCGAACCCGGACAGGAGGTTGCAATCGTTGGTCCGAGCGGAGCGGGAAAAACTACACTTGTATCCCTCCTGCTTAAATTCTATGAACCAACAAGCGGAAAGATCCTGTTTGACGATCGTGACAGCAGGAGTTTTCCGATCACATCAGTACGCAAACAGATGGCCATTGTGATGCAGGATGTCTTTCTGTTTGGTGGTACAATAAGGGAGAATATTGCCTATGGCAAGCCAGACGCCAATGAACAGGAAATAATAGATGCTGCAAACCAGGCAAATGCATGGGATTTCATCCAGACATTTCCGGATAAGCTGAATACAATAGTCGGAGAGCGGGGGATACAGCTTTCAGGAGGCCAGCGTCAGCGAATCGCAATTGCACGCGCTGTACTCAAAAATCCCAAAATCCTGATCCTCGATGAAGCCACATCTTTTCTCGATTCGGAGTCAGAGCGGCTTGTCCAGGAGGCACTTGAAAAGCTTATGCAGGGACGCACTTCAGTTGTTATCGCTCACCGGCTTGCTACTGTCCGCAAGGCCGATAAGATCATAGTGCTTGAAAGCGGCAGGATTGTTGAACAGGGCACTCATGAAGAATTGATCTCAAATGATAACGGACTTTATAAAACGCTTACAGAACTCCAATTTTCCAAATAAAATTAAAATACCATGTCACTATCCGAAAAAATTGCCGCCGATCTTATCAATGCAATGAAAGCAAAGGATAAAATCAGCCTTGAGGCTATAAGGGCTGCCAAAACAGCATTTATTCTTGCACGTTCCGAAAAAGGCCCTGACAGCGTCCTGAGTCCTGAAGAAGAATTGAAAATCATTCAGAAACTGGTAAAACAAAGGAGGGAATCCGCAGCTATTTACAAGGAGCAGAACAGACCTGACCTGTACGAGAAAGAGGTTATTGAAGCAGATGTTCTTGAGAAATATCTCCCCGCAAAAATGAGTGAGGAGGAGCTTGCAAATGCTGTAAAAGCGATCATTGACCTGGTAGGTGCAAAAACACCCGCCGATCTTGGCAAAGTCATGAGTGCTGCAATGAAAGAGCTTGCCGGAAAAGCCGATGGAAAAGAGATCTCGGCTAAAGCAAAGGAACTATTAGGTTAGACCGCAGAAGCACATTAAGAACTCCATTCAGGAATCAGTGCAATTTGCTTTATTCCAGTGGGATTCTTTTATTTATGCCTATTTCTTATCATAAACTATGGTTTCGTTAAGGTCACCAAACGATGATGAGGCCAGTGATTCCAGGACCATATTGCTTCCATCCATTTTATAAACCTCGGTAGTTGTCATATCGCCTCCATCGCCTATTGACATTTTGGATATGATCTTCAACGAAGTTTTGTCGTCGGACCAGATGGCAGTTGACTTTTTCTGCGTATCCTGAAATCCGGTATTAATGCATTCCTTGCCGTCAAGGGTCAGTTTGTCGGTAGTTACAAATTCCTGGTCCTGAAAACTCGAGTGCTTCTCAACAGTAAAATCATTACCTGCCTGAGTGATTTTAATCTCTTTTGGTGCAAAGGAGAATTCAGCATTAAGTTTGCTTTTTTCGCTGTTCAGTTTCCATGACCCGCTAAGATCCGGTACCTGTGCAATTGCTGATGTTGAAAACAGCAACGCTGCAAAAATGATTAAAGTCTTGTTCATGATGAGTGTTTAAAGGTTTGTAATTGAATTGAAATGAATAACAACTTTAGTATTTATAACCAAAAATATAATTAAAAAAGCAGTTTTTAAACTTTTGGGACTAAATATCGGAAAGAAAGTCTTGCGGCTTTTACCAAACCCACCAGGGCGCATTGACAAATTCCGCATAAACCAGGACATCAAATAAGGCATGTGCTGACAAAGACGGGAGCAGACTTCGTGACAGATGCCTGATTGTACCGAATAATATACCGGCAAGGAAGGTCCAGAGGAAAAGGAAGCCAATATTTATATCAGTTGTTATCACAGGAGACAGGAACAGACAGCATTTATAACCGGTATGTGATAATGTGCTGAATATGATAGAAAATGGGCCATTTATCTTTTTAACATATTCCTGAATAAACCCTCTGAAGACCAGTTCCTCTGTACAGCCGATAAATGCTGCTGTAATTACAAAAAGATGAACCGATCCGGGGAACAGGCTGAGATCAAGGTGCCGGCGGTAAATGACAGCAAGCATCGTACCTAACGCAATTCCAAAAACGAGGAACAAAAGAGTGATTTTAATGGAGACAGATTCACCTGTTATTTTTTTCAGATCTGAGAGCGACCGGAGATTTCTGCTGATAATAAAGGCGGATATTAACAGCGCAGTAAATGAGAGAAGCCGGACCGGGAATTTATATTGTATGAAAAATGAAAAACCCATTAATCCAAGGCTGCAGAGAATTGCTTCGGATAAAATACTAAGCCTTTTTCCCCCTGTCATTACAGATCATTATGACATTGTCCCATTCTGAAACCTTTTACCAAAGAATCTTAGTATCAGAACCAGGGGTATCAGAAGCAGAAGCCATCCGGAACCAAGACAAAAACCTTCATTGGCGGCTATGCGTGTGCCGGGTAAGGATTTTTGCATTTCAGATTTATTTAAGGGATCATCAAGGAAATCACCGGGCAGGGAAAGGTATTTTAAGTTGTTCAGAGTTTTAACTGTTGCAATATCCGTGATAGTATCATTTATAGTCAATCCATAGAGCCTGGGGAGTTTTGATAAAGCCTGAAGGCTGCTGATTGTATCATTTTCAATCAGTTCGATGACCTCAAGATCTCCATGCGTATCAATAAACGAGTTGAACTGTTTCTGTGTCACACCTGAAGAAAAAGTCATCCACCTGAGCAGAGGCAATTTGATCAGATCCGGATCATAAATCAGGTCATCACCTGCAACCGACAATACCTCAAGCCTGGTATGATCATTTACTAAAGTAAGGTTTATGATTGCTCCGGACACATTGACAACTAATTCTTTAAGATTATCAAGAGGATCCAGGATCGAAAAATCAAGGTTTCCTGATTTCTGAATTATCAATCTTTCAATCTGTCTGTTGTTTACCAGGAAGTTATTTGTTAATGCAACATTATCGTCCAGATCTGTAAGGAAAAGCTGTTTCAGTTCAGGCATAGAGGGTAATGGATCGGTGATTACCGAATCAGTCAATGATGTCATCAGGATCTCAAGGTTTGTCAGCTTTGAAAGCTGTTCGAAGTCACTCTGCACAAGACTCGGCCCGGCAATAATCCTCGGATTAAATATTTCAAGAAGTTCTGCCATATCCCTGAAGTTTCCGGTCAGGTAGATACCTGCATCGGGTTTGATTTTAGCCAGTCCGGCCAGGTAGGGAAGATAGCTTTCCGGGTAATTTTGAGTTTACATTAATAAACTGAAGCGCAGAAAAATCATATTCAGTTACATTTTTAAACCATGGTATCGTGTCATCTTTGTCCGGGATAATCAATGGAATATATTTTATTGTTGACATACAGCACACTGTCAGTGTATTTGAATAAAAATCTGTTTTGCGAAGAGGGGTCATTGTACTGAAATAAGTATTCGTCGCACCAGAAAAGATCACCGTTGCTGCCCATAATTACAGCAGGATTTAAGCTGTCTGACTCACTTAATATCAGCATGTACGATTTGGAGAAGTTGTTTATTGCGTCAATCCCGGTAAATTCAAGAATGGAATAAGGTTCAGGCTTGCTGGTACAAGAGGTGAAAAACAGGATCAGTACAGCAAGGAAAGAGAAAATGGATTGGTTCCTGAGACATTTGTATCTCACATAGAAATTATTCAGGCTTTTCATGATTTTGGATATTAACTAAATTAATAATCAAAATGTTAAAGAAAGATACGAGATTTTTACCGATAAATCCTAAAATATTTTTATACAAAGGGCAGGGAGGTCTGGCAGCCGTTTAAATTCATCGTCCTTTATCCGGAATAAAGATAGCCGACCACTGGTACCAGACAGAGAGTAATCCCGAATGGCCGGCTTCAAATTGCTTTAAGGTTGAGAATGAAGATGGGGATCAATACATTATCAGGCATGATCCTGAAATTGATAAGTAGTATTTATGCTGATAGACTCCAGTTGGATATGCTGTTGCTGAAACTATTGATGAGTAAAGACTGAACCTCTTCAACATCCCTTAATCCAATCAGGACCAGGTACCTTTTCCCGGCCATCTTATAGAACAGATCATCAGGTAATCTGAGCTTGTCCTGGTTCCTGATGATCATCTCAAATGATTCTGCCACAGACAACTGATATGAATTATAAACTGAAGAAACAATACCTTTTGCTTTTATTTCGGCAGGGTTGTTGTCATTAACGAAATACAGGACATCACCTTCAGCTACCAATTCCATAAGGAATACATTTTACATCCGAAGCATGTACGATCATCGATTTACCCCCCTTGATAAGGTTTTCAATTTCCTTTGCCTCTGAATCGAGAGTGACTATATGATCCATAAATGTAAAAGTTTATTTTACCTTATATGATCCTGTATACGTATTATATGATCTTATCTACGCATCCGATAAGCGTTTCTTTGAAGAGTCCTTTACACGGTATCCAAAGACATTTCAGCATAAAGACTCCGGAAAAGTGAAAATGTTGCATGAATTTGTCACTTTGTAACCTTTGCTTTACCAGTTGTCCATCAGCATATAGCCATACCAATTCTTTTTCGTAAATTGGTATCTCATTTAAAAGCGGTGAATTTTTCATAAATAACATAATTATGCTTAAGAATTACTTCATTTCAGCTTACAGGAGCATAAAGAAGAATAAATTCTATTCTCTCCTGAACATATTCGGACCTGCAATCGGAATAACCTGTGCGATATTGATCCTGCTGTACGTGCAGGAAGAGGTCACATTTGATAAGCACAGCAGGAACTATGACCGCATCTACCGGCTGGAAAGCGATTTTAATATCTCCGGCAAAGCCACACTGGCAGCTCTTGTTCCTATACCGATGGCTCCAACCCTTAAAGATGAATATCCTGAGATCAAAGAGATCGCCCGGTTTGTGGGTTTTGGGATACAGGATATCCTTTTCCAGTATAAGGATCTCAAGTTCTTTGAGGATAAAATTTATTTTGCTGATTCAACCGTTTTTAAGCTCTTTGACTATGAATTTGTTTTAGGATCTCCCGAAAATGCACTCAATGAGCCCAATACAATAGTTATCACCGAAAGTTTCGCATCAAGGTATTTTGGCAGGGAAAATCCGGTGGGTGAAGCATTGATCTCCAGTAATTTCGGAAGCTTCCGCATTACCGGTGTTATTAAGGATGTGCCGGCCAATTCACACCTGCGATTCGATTGCCTGCTTTCGATGGCAACAATAGTTGAACTCGCCGGTGTTGACAATTTCAATTCCAGGAGTGCACCAGCATACTGGAATATTTCTGCCTTCGGATATATCCTTCTGGATAACAATGCAAAAATTGAAGATTTGCTGGCAAAATTTCCCGGTTTCTATGAAAAGTACATGAGCCTCCCTCGGGAAACAGATAAATGCTACTTTCCAGCTCAAAGCAACCAGGATCGATAAGGTCCATTTTGGTTCAAAGCTCGAATTTGACCTTCCTGTCGGGAACTTTAACTATATAATAATATTCTCGCTGGTCGGCGTCTTTATGCTTCTGATCGCCAGCCTTAATTATATGAATATGGCTACGGCCCGGTCGACAAACCGTTCAAAGGAAGTAGGTCTCAGGAAAGTTATCGGGGCAGGTAAAGGAACTCTGATCAGACAATTCATCAGCGAATCGATGGTACTGGTAATCATCGCTTTAATAATAGCATTGATCGCTACCATCTTTATTCTGCCTTCTTTTAATGTTCTGACCGACAAAGTGCTGAAAATAGGTAACCTGTTTAAGCCGGTCACTTTTCTTTTAATATTATTGATCGCACTTTTTGTCGGACTCATTTCAGGCAGCTATCCGGCCTTATATCTGTCGTCTTTTTCACCGGTTGATGTTCTTAAAAGCAATGTAAATCCACGCCAGGGAAAAGGAATGCTGAGAAAGATCCTGGTGGTTTTCCAGTTTGCCCTTTCAGGTGTTCTGATAATTGGCACTATGATAGTATCGGGTCAGCAGAGGTATATCAGGAACAAGGATCTTGGTCTGAATAAGGAAAATGTTATGATCATACCGATCAGGGATACCGCATTTATAAATAATAAGATGCAGTCTTTTAAGGATGAGTTGTTAAAGCTTCCCGATATTAAGGGTGTATCATCATCAGCCCTTGTCCCTCCGTTAATGGCCAGCAAAGTAGTGTTCCTGATTGAAAAGGACAGCAGTATGGTGGAACTGGCAACAAGCTTTTCAATTGTTGACCATGAATTTATTGATGTTATGCAGATGAAGATACTTGAAGGAAGGAATTTTGAAAAGTCGAGGACCTCCGATCTGACACAGGCTTTCATTGTTAATGAGGCGGCCGTTAAAGCATTCGGCTGGGGGGAAAATGCTCTCGGTAAAAGGGTCAAATTTGGAATTAATCCTTCCACAGGGACCGCTCAGAGAGACGGAGTTGTCATTGGTGTTGTGAAGGACTTCCATTTCACATCAATACATAATGCCATTGAGCCGTTCATTTTTATTGTGAGCAGGAATCCACTGACATATTTCTATGTAAGGACCAGCGATGATGATGTACCTGCAACAATCGAGAGTGTAAGAAAATTGCAGACTGATCTGGGAAATACACTTCCATTTAACTATTTCTTTTTTGCAGATAAGCTGGATGAAATGTACACCGCTGAAAATAAACTCAATACACTGTTCAATATTTTTTCGCTGATGACAATCTTTATCGCATGCCTGGGATTGCTCGGTCTTACATCGTATGTCACTGAACAGCGTTCAAAGGAGACCGGCCTGCGTAAGATCATGGGAGCACGCGTCGATCAGGTAGTGTGGCTGCTCAATAAGGATTTCCTTATCCTTGTACTGATCTCCAACATAATTTCGTGGCCCGTGGCGTATTACCTTATGGACCGGTGGATAATGGGTTTTGCTTACCGGATGAATTTCGGATTATCGCCATTTATCTGGGACACAGTCGTTCCATTTATACTGTCACTTCTGATAACACTGATTATTGCGCTTGTCACAATAAGTGCTGTTTCACTTAAGGCGGCGCGGGCAAATCCGGTAAATACTGTATCGAGAGAATAGATAGCATCAACTGTTTCAGGGAACATTCTTATCCCTGAAATATGCCTCCAGTTCGGCAATCCCTTTTGCGATATCGATTTTACGGATCCTGACCTTTTCGATTTTCAGACCTGTCTGGCTGGTGAGATCTGTTAACAGGTCCTTTCTATGATCAGCATTAAGAAACATGAGCTTATTATAAACTATGAGAACCGGTGTCAGGGAATTTTTCTTCAGGAAAAGCTCAAGTATAATTGCAGTTATTATTATTATTGAGTTAACCAGTAAAGCGCCGAGCAAAGGTGGCGGAATATTGGCCTGAGAATTAATAACCGATACTCCTATTACAGTAAATATATAAGTCATGTCCTTGGCGGTATAGTTTACTGTACGGAAACGCAGAATAGCGAAGACAGCAAATAATCCAAGCGCCATCCCCAGCTGAATATTAACTGTTCCGAGCAGGGAACACAGCAGAAAGATAATAATCCCCATCATGATAAAAGAGAATAAATACTCCTCTTTCCTTGCGAATTTATAGTAGATAAGCCGGATAAGGATAAAGAGGACAAGCAGGTTGAAAAAGAACCTGATCATAATACCCAGCAAAGTACTACTCTGGACAATTGTTTCGAGCGACATATAATAAAAAGTTAAGATAGATTATTGATATAAACATTCAATGTGAAAGTTAAGTACAATTATATTACGTTTGTTACAATCATTTAAGAAAAATTTCAGGATCAGATTCTATTACTGGTTTGAAGATTCTTCTTTTAAAATATGGCATAAGATTTATATCTTTGATAATCACTTATTGACAATTAACTAAAAGGAGGCTTAAAATGTCAACTTATTTCATGTTTGGGAAATATTCCCCTGATGGGCTGACAGGCATCAGTGCCAGCAGGACCGAAAAGGCCAACAAACTTATTCAAAAGTTTGGCGGGGAGATTAAATCCGTTTATGCGTTGCTGGGTGAAAAAGATGTTGTAATTATTGCAACATTCCCGGGCATAATGGAAGCTGTGAAGGCTTCAATTGTTATAGGCAGATTGACAGGCATTGCCTTTACTACTTCTGAAGCTGTACCTGTTGAGGATTTTGACAGTATGGTCGCAGATATTTAGATACCGGCAAAAAGACACCAGAATCAATACCGGTCAGCCGCTGATAAAAAGGCTTTTACTCGAATATTCCGGATCGCATGTCAGGTTTACCTTTAATTTTCGCCATCCTGCTTCATCGCCCGGAGTGGGGATATGGGTAAGATGTACTTCGCAGTCACGCAGCAATTTCAGGTTTTCCAGTGCCATTTTTGCAGCCGGATTGGATAAAGCGCTTATACCAAGGACGATCAATGTCTCATCCACATCCAGGCTGACCATTTTGCCATTCAATATATCTTTTTTCAGATGTGTTACCGAATCAATTATGATTTCAGGTAAAAGGTACATTTTGTCGGGGAGTCCGGCCAGGTGTTTGGCAGCATTTAAGATCAGACTTGAAGATGCCTGCATCAGAGATGAGTTTTTGCCTGTAATAATTGTCCCGTCATGCAATTCAATAGCAGCTCCGCAATAGAATCCCGCATTACCTTTTCCGCATTTTTCAGCATCTTTTGCAGCTTCTCTTGCAGGCAACACCACTTTCCGGTCTTCAACTTTTGCCCCTGTACTTATTCATGATTGCAGTAATCCGGTCGAGGGTCTCTTTTTCAACCAGGCCCATTGCATATTCCACGGCACACCTGAAGTATCTCCTGATAATCTCCTGATAAGATGCTTCTGTGATTATGCTGTCATTCACAATGCCGGCACTTGCACGGTTTACTCCCATATCAGTCGGGGACTGATACATCGACTCACCGCCTGTTATTTTTTCAAAGATCCTTTTAAGCAGATGAAATGCTTCTATATCACGGTTATAATTTACAGTCTTTACATTGTAGGCCCTTAAATGATGCTCATCAATCAGCACTCTGTCCTCCAGATCAACAGTGGCGGCTTCATAGGCAAGATTTACCATATGATCGACAGGCAGGTCCCAGATCGGAAATGTTTCAAATTTTGCATATCCGGCCTTGACTCCGTTCTTATATTCATGGTAAAGATTGCACAGGCAGGTGGCAAGCTTACCGCTGCCCGGTCCCGGCCCTGTGACGATAACAATAGGATTGGTGGTCTTGATATATTCATTTGCCCCATATCCCTGATCGCTTACAATCAGGTCAACATCAGTAGGATATCCTTCTGTAGGATAATGCAGATATACCTTGATCCCTCTTAACTCGAGCTTGTTCTTAAAGGCTTTTGCAGGTGATTGATTCTGATAACGGGTAATTACGACAGCTTTGATATCTATCCCCCAGTCCCTGAAATCATCAATGGTTTTTAATGCATCAACATCGTAAGTAATTCCAAAATCAGCCCTGATTTTTTTTCTTTCAATAGCACCTGCATGAATACAAAGGATTACATCAATCTTATCCTTTAATATTTGCAAAAGCCGCATCTTAACGTTCGGATCAAATCCCGGCAGCACCCTGGCTGCATGATAATCAAATAAAATCTTTCCCCCGAATTCCAGGTAAAGCTTATGGTTAAACCGGTTCACCCTTTCAAGAATGGCAGATGTCTGCTCCTTGAGGTATTTATCATTATCAAATCCGATGTGATTTGTGATTCCCATATTCCTCCCCCGGCAATATTATGATCAGAATATCAGGACTCCAATATTAGGAAAATTTTCAGTTAATTATTTCTGGCTGCGTAATAAAAGAGTAAATAAAACATGTCTGGTCTTGCGGTCTTGCGGTCTTGCAGTCTTGCAGTCTTGCGGTCTGCAGTGCAAGTCTTTGTGTCTCCCTGCCCTTTGCCCTTTGCTCCCTGCTATTGAGCTAAGATCGGGCGGATCGTCGGGATTAAGCTCATAGCTGAATCCCTTCTCTGACGCATTCATAATTAAGACTTTGAATATTATTAGGTTAGCTAAGATCGATTCAGCCCTGTAAGAGGATATCCGGGCAATTTTTCTGAACCTTGATAATGTAATGGATCCATTTTTGGCCAGATAATCCATCAGCGAGTTTTCAGCCTTTCCGAATTTTACCAGTACACCGGATCTCTTTCCCGCTTTTCTCCAGACCTGGAGCAATACTCTGTTTGCAATAAGGTTTTGATCATGGTGCCTGAAGTATGATCGCCATCTCCCGGTTTCATCCTTTGCCTGATATGGTCTTTTAATGCCTTTGCTGACTTCAATCTCCACTATTGTTTTCCCCCCTGCCGTATGTTGTTTTATGGTGTAAGTAATTTCAGGCCGGCAAAAAAGCTGAGCAGCTGTGTCAACCATGTATATTTCTTCATCAGTTTTAATCCCGGCTATACTGCCATTATCCCTGACTCCGATAAGTATTTTCCCGCCATCGCTGTTTGAAAATGCTGATAATGTCCTGGCTATCTTTCTGCTGTCCGAAACACAATATTTAAAATCAAGCTGTTGATTTTCACCCCCTGCGATCAGCTTCCTGAGATAGATGTCCATAGTTATGGTTATTAAATACGCTGACAGGTCGAAAGATTTATCTGATGCCTTGCCCGGTTTCGAAAAAATCATCTTTACTGACCGCTGCAGAATACTTTAATGCGGCTCTTGCCAGAATCCTGGTTGAATCGAGGATTGGCAGTGATGAATCTCCGGGAAGTACAATCAGTGGTATTTCCGTGCATCCCAGAATAACAGAATCACATCCTTTTGATTTTAAGTCATTAACAACATCCAGTAAATATTTTCTTGACTCATCATTAATGATGCCGTATACCAGTTCGTTGAAAATAATATCATTTATTTTTGATCTTTGCTCTTCGGCGGGTATGCAGAAACCAATATTTCTTTCTTCCAGAACCTCAGGATAAACCGGCCCTTCCATCAGGAATTTTGTACCAAGAATTCCGGGTTTCCTGAAATTATTTATTCCGGCTGTTTTTGCCACTTCCTTCCCGATATGCAGCCATGGAAGAGGTGATCTTTCAATAACGAGTTCGAATGACTGATGGATTGTATTATCAGGGCTTATTAAAAAATCGGCACCAATCCCGAATAATTTCTCAGAAGATGACAGCATGAGATCAGCGACTCCTTTCCAATCGCCGGTCACAATGAATTTCATATATTCATTCAGCGGATGATTATGAAGACTTATCTCGGGGTGACCATGTTCACCCATGTATTGTGATCCTTCATTGCAGATTGTCTTATAACAGAGAGCCGCACCCTCATAACTGCATGCAACTATCCCTATATGTTTTGACATCGGTAATTTTTGCTTGTTCTGCAAGTTATGCAAGTTTTGCGGTTCTGCAAGTTGAGTCCCGCGTTTAACCGCCATCTACACAAATTTATCTGTTAGTAAACTTGAACAGGTGTTCAACAGGCCTCAATAGTAAAATAAACTTATCTTTAATAGATATTTAAACACCAGGACTGATAAATTCCGGGAGGGATCGGATAAAAGATACTGATTGAACAAACAAATATTAATTTACCATCCAATGAACAGGTTTTTCAAAGCAAATAATACCATGAAAAGATCATTAATCCTGATTATTGCAGTTTTAATCTTTCAGTATTCAGCCGGTTCCCGGCAAAAAGGCGATAGCATTAAAACAGCTCTGCTGATTGTTGATATTCAAGATTTCTATTTCCCCGGAGATGGACCCGGATTGGTAAATGCCGAACAGGCAAGCATGGTTGCCAAAGAAATCCTTCAGTCATTCAGGGATAAGAAACAGCTGGTTGTGCATGTCCGCCATAAATCATCAAAAGGAAGCGAAATACATAAAAATGTTGAACCCCTCCCAAATGAGAAGGTTATTATGAAAGAAGAGGTCAACAGCTTCCACAGAACAGATTTACTGGAATATCTGACAGTTAACAACATTACCCGTCTGGTCATTATTGGCATGCAGACACAGATGTGTCTCGAAGCAGCTGTCCGTGCGGCACATGATCATGGATTTGAATGCATAGTTATTCAGGAAGCATGTGCTACCAGAGATTTAAGGTTCGGAGGCAAGGTTGTAAAAGCTGAAGATGTTCAGGCCAGTACTCTCGCCACCATAAGTGATGGCGGATACGGGAAAGTTATAGAAATGAACGTTTTTAAAGAAACAACCGATAAATATTTATTTCAAAAACTGGATTAGCCTTATTCCTGCAGTGATCCTGACGCGTGGTCACATCATCAGGGAAAATGGAGTTTCTGAAAATATATTACCTTAGAGAACAATCAATTTTTTCAAAATGAAGAAATATCTCCTCTTTTTACCGGTACTTATTATGTTGAGCATATTGCCTCAGTGTGCACAGACAAAAAAATACCCTCCTGAAATTGAGGAAAAGATCAGGATGGTCGAGAACAACCTTGCAGGGTGGGTTCAGACAGGCGAGGATGACACCTGGTCCCTGACTGAAAGAATGAAAAAATACAATGTCAACGGCATCAGCGTTGCTGTGATTCATGACTATCAGATTGAATGGGCAAGAGGATATGGCTTTGCGGATGTTTCCGAAAAACGTCCTGTGACAGAAACAACTCTGTTCCAGGCAGCTTCAATCAGTAAGTCCCTGAACGGAGTAGGAGTCTTGAAACTGGTACAGGAAAAGAGACTCGATCTGAACAGCGATATCAATAAATACCTTATAACATGGAAGTTCCCCTACGATTCGGTATCCCATAACAAATTAATTACAATTACCAATCTGTTAAGTCATACAGGAGGATTGACCATCCATGGCTTCCCCGGTTATGAAAAAGATGCAGCTCTTCCCACATTGCCCCAGATCCTAGACGGACAGAAGCCTGCGAATACTGAACCGGTCAGGTCGGTCAGCGAACCAGGAAAGAACGTCATCTACTCAGGCGGAGGTGTTACTATTTCCCAGCTGATCGTAATGGATATCACAAATCAGCCATATGATGTTTATTTGCAGAAGAATGTTCTTTACCCGCTTGGCATGACAGGCAGTTCATTTACACAGCCTCCGCCGGCTGCCAGTGAGAAGATACTTGCGACTGGTTATAAGGCAGACGGAAGTGAAGTTCCGGGCAAGTATCATATCTACCCCGAGCAGGCTGCTGCAGGTTTATGGACAAATCCCGTCGATCTCTGCAAATATATCATTGAGACCCAGCTCTCCTACCTGGGAAAATCATCAAAGGTGCTCAAACCTGAGATGACAAGGCTCAGACTGACTCCTGTCCTGGAGGATGCAGGACTTGGTGTATTTATAAATTCGAGGGTCGCCGGCTCTTCAAAATATTTCAACCATAACGGAGGCAATGAAGGATTTAGCTGTACATCTGTCGGTTGTCTCAATGAGGGGGAAGGAGTAGTGGTTATGACAAATTCCGACAACAGTTCAATCATTGAAGAATTAGTTAACAGCGTCGCAACTGTATATAAATGGAAGGATTATTATCTGCCCGATGTAAAAAAGGTTGTTGACGTAGATAAATCGATACTGGAAAAATATGTGGGGAAATATGATATGAACGGAACATCCGTAATATTTAAAATGAGCAACACAGACCTGGCAGTTAACGTATTTGGTGATCTTTTATGGAAAGTATATTTCACCTCCGACAGCGAGTTTTTTATAAGAGAGTTCAGGGGCTATCTTAAATTCCAGACCGACAAGGACAACAAGGTAACAGGGTTCATTTTTAATGGGATGACTGCAAAAAAGACTGAATGAATAATGTCTTGCAGTTCTGGAAATTGAGCAAATAGTTAAACCAGATGGAAGAAAAAAATAAAATAATAGATTGGTTAGTAAATGGTTCCGATCCGGCAATCCTGTATCAGGTAAGCAGGGATTTGCTGAAGAGGCCAGTCACTGTAACCAGAATATACCAGCAGCAGATTTCTGAATACGGATGGGGAAAGGAATTATTGAAACAAAGGCATAATGACGGCCATTGGGGGAATGGATTCTATAATCCCAAATGGACATGCACGCATTATGTACTTTATGAGCTGGTGCAGCTGGGAATAGACAGCGGCAACAGGGATTGCAGGGATTCTGCATCAATGATCCTTTCGTGTCCGGGTGGGAAAGACGGTGGTATTAATTACGCAAGAACCGTGGAATACAGTGATGTATGTATAAATGGAATGATACTGACAATAACATGCTATTTTGGTATACGAAGTGAGGTCATTAAAGAAATCATCGATTATCTGTTGAAAGTGCAAATGAAAGACGGAGGGTGGAATTGTGTATATTTTCAGGGAGCAATACACAGTTCGCTTCATACAACAATAAGCGTCATTGAAGGTCTTGAGACATATATCGGGAAGAAATATACATACAGGCATAAGGAAATAAAAAACGCAATAAAAATGGCAGTTGAGTTTATCCTGAAACATAAGCTGTACAAATCTGAAAAAACCGGGGAAGTTATTAAGGATGAATTCTTTAAATACAGTTTCCCGGTAAGGTGGAAATATGACATCCTGAGATGTCTTGACCTCTTCAGAAAATACGACATTAAATTTGATGAAAGAATGGAGGAAGCATTAAAAATAATCGGGAAGTCAGGTAATAAAAATGGCAAATGGAAAGCTTACTCTCAGGCCGGTAAAACCTATTTTGTCATGGAAAAACAGGGTACCGAAAGCAGATGGAACACTTTAAGGGCTTTAAGAGTATTGATCTACTATAAGATGCACAATATTATCTTTTAAAAAGCTTACGTAGTTAAAATACCACAACAATATGATGCCGATCTGCCTACCGGACCTGGTTCATATAAATAAGATCTTAAAGATTAGCTGCATATAATACTGACAACAAAGCCGATATGAGAAATAAAGTTGCTGAACAGTTCAGAAAGCCTCATGGATTTTTAGGCAATATCATAGGATTGATTATGAAAATCGGCAACTTACCTGATAATATTAAATTAATTGCCAGATTTGATATTTGTGATACAGATAAAGTCCTTGAAATAGGATTTGGGAACGGTGATGCAATTAAGCTGATAGCAAAGAAAAACTCCTTATGTAAAATCTCCGGGATTGATTTTTCAGAGTTGATGTGTGCCAGGGCAGGCAGGATGAACAGGGCACTGATAAGATCAGGCAGATTATCGCTTATTTACGGAGATTTCTTACATCATGATTTTAAGGATTCCAGGTTCACAAAGATTTATTGTATCAACGTGATCTATTTCTGGGACGATTTGAAACAGGCTATTTCAAAAGTCATTGATCTGCTGGAACCAGGAAGTCTTTTTGGTATTTTTATGGTCTCAGCCGGGGATCTGCAACAGCATCAAAATACAAAGTCTGATGTGTTCAATAAGTACACGGTTGATCATGTAAGGTCAATTATGGAGTCAGCCGGTTTTAAGGATATACGGATCTTTGAAGAGTCAGGAAATAACAGAAAGGCATATTGCATTTACGCCGGGAAACAGGATCAACGTATTTAAAAACGTATTATAAGGACTCTAACCAAATTACAAATCATTACTGTTTTTCCTCCCTTTTATAAAAGCAATCCTTTGAACTCATCTTTCCCAAGGACAATTTCGCATATCAGATGGAGATTCCTCATTTCGCCTTTTTCCATCGCTCTAGCCCATACTTAGGCTTACTGCTAATGAGGAGTTACTTTTTAACTGGTGGATAATAGATAAAGATCCTTCACTTCGCTGGCGCTCCGTTCAGGATGACAGGTCGCTTGTAGGGTCATCGGGGGAGTTCTTCCCGAATTCTATTGACCTTACAGAGCTTGAAAAGCTTTTAGAATGTTGAAAGATAGTTCAGGTGTCTCATGCTAATTATTCAGAGTTCAGGATTTAAATTGCGGTTATCTGTTATGGAGAACGGCAGTAAAGTACTATCTTTGCCAATTCTTATGCATAGAATAAAAATCACAAGACATAAATGATATTCGATGATTTGGACCTGAATCCTGAATTGCTGGAATCAATTGATTATATGGGCTTCAGGGAGGCGACACCAATACAGGAAAAGGGCATTCCGGTCATCCTGTCGGGCAGAGACCTGATTGCCTGTGCACAGACGGGTACCGGAAAGACAGCTGCCTTTCTCCTGCCCGTGATGAACTATATTTCAGAAAAACGACCTGCTCATACTCACACACTTATACTGGTCCCGACACGTGAACTGGCCCTGCAGATCGACCAGCAAATCCAGGGATTGGCTTATACGTTGAACATTACATCTTTAGCGGTTTATGGCGGCGGTGATGGCAGCGGATGGGATCAGGAAAAAGCTGCCCTCTCGAAGGGGGCTGATATAATTGTAGCTACTCCCGGCAGGCTGATCTCACATCTTAATCAGGGCTATGTAAAATTCAACCAGATAGAGGTACTGGTTCTTGACGAAGCCGACCGGATGCTTGATATAGGATTCTATGATGATATCATGCACATAATTTCCTATGTGCCCAGAAAGCGTCAGACTTTAATGTTCAGTGCTACCATGCCCCCTAAGATCCGGTCAATGTCGAAGCTTATTATGAAAAATCCGGTGGAAATTTCTCTTGAAATGTCGAAGCCTCCTGAAGGCGTCATACAGGCTGTCTACATGTTAAACGACCATCAGAAATTACCGCTGATAAACAGTCTTATTGCCGACAATCCTGAATATCACAGCATATTGATATTCAGTTCGACCAAAAAGAAGTTGAGTGAAATTGTGCGGGGCCTGCGTTCAAAAAATTATCAGGTCGAAGGCATTTCATCAGATCTTGAACAAAAGGAGAGGGAAGAAATGCTGCTGAGGTTCAGATCGCGAAAAACCCGTGTACTGGTTGCTACCGATGTTCTGAGCCGTGGAATCGATATTAAGGATATCGATCTTGTAATAAATTTTGATGCCCCGTCGGATGCTGAGGATTATGTGCATCGGGTTGGCCGTACTGCCCGTGCCGAAACATCAGGTGTGGCTGTTACCCTTGTAAACAAGTCAGATATGCCTAAAATCCTCCGTATTGAAAAATTAATCGGGAACAGGATATATAATGCTCCACTGCCTGACTATGTAGCCGGGATACATGATAACAGGTCCGGCCACCGGCCTTCTCTGACAAAATCAAGAAAAGGCGGGTTTAAAAGGAGATTTAATCAAAAAAGCAGGAAGCCAAGCGTCAAATCCTGACTTTCAACTTCCAATACATTCATTATCAACGTATTAAAAGCCGGCTTTTAATACGTTTTTTAATACGTTGGAGGATCAATAAGTTTAATGCCGGTTATGGCGGGCAGGTGATATTTAATGCTGATTTTATAAAATAATCAGTAACTTTTAAGGCTTTTTTCCGTATAGCGGGAAAGAAAGACCAGGCTTAATTAATTTATTATTATGAACGGAAATTACCGGATCATCACATTATGCGGAAGTATAGAATTCAGGGATGCTTGTATTAACAAACCAAGCAGTAGAGTAAAAGAGCATTTTAAAAGAACTGTCGTGCCATTATTCCTGTCACTCTTATTTATACCTCTAATATTTGTTTCGTGTTGTAAATGTGATAAAGAGGAAAAGACCCTGATCTTACAGCCGGATTCTTCAGAAGGGATCGATGCATTTATTGTGAATTGGTCAGAAGAAAACTACAGCAACAGAAATTTCGGGACCCATGAGGAATTTCAGGCTTCAGCCTGGACCAGCCAGCATAAGCCATGTGTAGTAAGGGGACTGATTAACTTTGATTTATCTGACATCTCTGCCCATTCAAAGATAAAAAGCGCGAATCTGCATCTGTATACAGTTGATAATACCGTAAACGGACCCGGACATTCGACATTGAGCGGTCCCAATGATTTTATATTGCGAAGGATTACATCTGACTGGGATGAATTATCTGTTTCCTGGAATACCCAGCCGGCAACTACTACTGATAACCAGGTTTTTGTGCCATCAAGTTTCAGCCCGGATCAGGATTATGTAATTGACATCACGGATCTGGTCCAGGATATTGTAAATAATCAGAAGTCCAGGTTTGGATTAATGATGAGGCTTGAAAACGAGAGTTACTTCAGGAGGATATTATTTGCATCAAGTGACTATGAATTTCAGTCAAAGCATCCCGAACTTATCGTGACTTATGAATAAGGATCTGCTAACCCCGATCAGTTAAACAGCCCGCAACAAAAAGTATTTCAATCCGGGCCTGAAACCTGAAATCGACGTATTTCTTAAAGCACCATGCAAAACCGGTTTTAATCATTCCTCATAAGCCGGATTAAAAATAGTATCTCCTTCTGAGGTTTTCTGATCACTTCGATCATCATAAATGCTGTCGGACGAGGCTGATCTGTTTTCATTCTTCTTACTTACCATACCGGATTTAGAGCAGCCGGAACAGCCTGAAAACAGATTAATGATCAACAGGAATATTATCAAATAAATCGGATAAATTCTATTTTTCTGATCTCTTAACATTATTTTGAAACTTTTGGAATAATCTGGATTGAAAACCGCTTGTTATTCTCTTCAACAGGATCGCGACACAGACCATTTAATCCGCTGCCGCAGATCATTACTTCAACATCATGTTGCCTGAAGTTTATACCATTCTTCAGCCACAGGTTATAGACCGCCAGAGCACGCTCGTAACTTTTCAGATAGAAATCAGGTCTGTCAACCGGCTTTGGCTTTTTAAAATCATTAGCCATATTCCCTTCAATAACCAGCAGGTATGAAAAACCTTTGTTCTGTTCACTTAATTCACCCAGAAAAGCATCAATTTTTTTGCCTGCGGAAATTGTACGCGAAATATATTCCGGTTTAATTACAACCTTGTTGGGATTAAAGATTTCAATTCCCATTAAATCTTTAACAATGAATTTTTTACAATCAGAGAGATAATAAAAACTATTGTCATCAATTAAGGGTTTGAATTGCTCTTCCAGGTTCAGCAGTTTCTGAAGTCTCTCAGTCTCCTGTATTAATCCCTGCTCTCTGATCTTAAGTTCTTCAATCAGTCTCTCGTTTTCTGAGATCTTGACCTGTAAATAACCAATGGTGATAACGAATAATACAAGCATAATGAAAAACATGCTTGTCATTAAATCGGAGTAGCCAACCCAGAAAAAATTGTTTTTCCTCATGGTTAACCGGAGTATCTTTTTCTTCTGAAGAATGAAGCCGGATTTCGCAGCTTTCTGAAAAAGCCTGATACTGCTTCTTTTGGTTTTCTGCCATGTGACTTTTTAGAAATTGCATAATGAGTTAAATCATCCTTAACACCGGTCAATGATTTATTTAATTGATTCAGTGCTTCAATGAGTTTAACAGTATTTATATTTGTATCATTCTGCAGGTGTGTCACACCATCAGATACCTGTTCCAGAATTTTCCGGAGTATCTGTAAATTGTCCAGCTGATCAAAATGGGGGATTGCATTTGAATAAGCTTTTTGAAATTCGCTTATATGCTGTGAGGTGACCGATGTTAATCTGACACTTATATCATGATAGATATCAGTTAATTTCGACTCATTATCAGCAGCATCCCGGCTTAAATGAGAGATACGGTTATCAGTTTCTTCCCTCAGTTTTTCTATTGCATCAGAGAAATGTGAAGCAGATTGATTGACTGCCCTGAAAACCTGATTTATACAATTGTCAGTTTCCGTCTTTAGCTTTTCAATTGCTTCCTTAAAGTGTGAATCAGATAAATCAACTGCTTTTAATGCAGCAAGGCCTGTTGTTTCAATTTTTTCAAAATGTGATGTGAGGAATCGGGATAAACGATTGTTTTCCTGAAGCGAAAGATCTATCTGATTTACGATATTGTCAACGCTTCTTGTGCGTGATGCAAAGTCTTTTAGATTTTCTGAAATCTGGCTCATTAATGATACATATTCAGAAAATTTATTAAATGCGATCATGTTGCTCTCCAGGCGATTGAACAACTCCAGGTTTGTTTTTGATATTTTAAGCACATCCAGATTCCCCACTTTGTCAATGACCTCCTGTTGTAAGATTATGTTTTCGCGGGTTTGATTTGCCGCGGTCAGTACATTATCGGATATGTCTGTTGCCACTCTGGCAAACCTGTCAAGGCTCGCTTTTAAGCCTGAAACACCAGTATCTTCTGCTTTAACAAGTTCAGGCAGTAATTTTGCCTGCAGATATGAAATCTGCGCATTCTTGTCATGCGAAATTTTCCTTTTGGCGTTTTTATAGATAAAAGATGACAGGATTGTTGTACATGCCAGACCAGATAAGCTGCCAAACATTGCAAGCTTTACTCCATTAATAAGGGCATCAATTCCTTCTGAAAAATGCTGGCCATTTGCCTCTGGCATCGCGAACAAACCGAATATTATACCGATCATTGTTGCTGCCAGCCCAAGATACAAGGGTGTGGGGATGGAATTTGATATTTCTTCATCCTTAATGTCAACTTCACGGTCGATAATATCCTTTATGATGCTGAAGTTTACGGCGGCTCCGTAATTATTGAGAAGATATAGATTAATATCCTCCCTGATCCTTTGAATAATACCACTTCCGGAGGTATCCGTTATTGAGATGCTGATTTTCTCACTGTAGGAAAATAAATCAACTGGTGTATTGTTTTTTTCAGTTTCAGTGAATACAATGTCCTCAACTGCTTTTTCTTTCTTGTTCAGGTCCGACCTTTTAATAAAACCGCTTACAACATTCAGGCGATCCCTGAAGATATCTTTAAACTGACAGATGTTTTTATAGACCTTCCTTGAAATGTATAACTGGTAAATGATTACCCCCACTATAAGCACGATTTCAATTGTAAACCAAAAACCATACTGCTGACCACCTGTTTGTACTGCACTCAGAGAATCAATTCCTGTCTGAAGAGGATCCATAATTAAACAAGTTTGATTTTTACTTTATTGTTTTCTTCTATTTTCCAGTTATCCCCTCTCCTAATAACAGATCCCGGATCCGTCATTAAAATTTTTCTGGCGAAGTTCCTGTCAGTTATGTTCTGAATTTCACAAACAGGATTTAAATAGTAATCAATATTATCCAGAGCCCTTAAATCATAATCTCCGGAGATAAAGTAAAGTTTTCCCTTCTGGCCACCTTTATCCGGAATAATTCTGTAAAAGCAGTCAATATCCTGACTATGCTTTGCATTTACGGTTTTGAAACTACCATCGCCTTCCGGTATGGTAAAAAAGATCTCCATTTTGTTATCAGTTGTTCCGTACGATTTCTCCGGCTGTCTGTCAATATTATCCTGAGCGGATCCCTGGTTATATGTGATGAATTTCTGATCAGCTAAAAGTTTCTCTTTTTGTTCATTTTCTGTTTTTAGCTCTTCATTTTTCTTTTTTAACCGAACTACTTCCTTAACATAACTATCAATAGCATTCTTCTTTTCATCTTTGCTATGCTTTAATAATGCCACAATTCCGACATATTTAAAGAATTTTCTCAAAAGCAGATCGCGCTCCTGTTTTAAATCATCAAGATATTTGTACTTTTCAGTTGCCAGGATCGAATAGATCTTTGATCTGGAATATTGATAAATTAAAAGACCACCTGCAATAAATCCCGGTAAAAATCCCAATGTAATCCACATCCAGACCGGAATAATTTTTTCTTTAAGCGGTTCGGCAAAGGCAGTTTCTGTTTTTATATCAGCTGCCTGAATGGTGTCAGCAGGTACTACCTGATGAACCATAGCGCTGTCAGAGTCAACCAATGAATCCCTGACATCAGTCTGGCTTAAAAGATTAAGGGGGATGAAAGTTAAGACTGACAGATAAATGAAATATTTTAACCGGTCTTTCATTGATTGTCAGTATTTGCCAGTTCAAAAGCAAGTTTGTTCAGAATTCCTATTAATGGATAGAAGAATAATGTTTCTTCAATATGCTTTTCAGGGGATTTATAGAATGCCTTAAGGCCTTGTTCTAAAAAATCAGTAATGTTTGAAGAACGCATTTGTTTAAACTTCAGATAAGCTGAATTATCGATCCCGAAATCCCCTTCAAGATTGGCACCTCTGAAATAGCCGTCCAAAAGATCAAAGAAGTGATTTACGGAATTTTCGATAAGAGTCTTATTGCCTCCGGTTTCCAGATCGCGGT
>CAWHGX010000043.1:0-127069 GCA_963828775.1 uncultured Bacteroidales bacterium
AAAAGATTGAGATTGCCCAATAATACTGCAGATCACTGATTAATTACTGCAGATAGTTCAGACCTGCTGTTTTACGGTTATTTCAATACTTGCAGGTTCAAGGCCCTGTGAGGTTGCCTTAATAGTAATTTTACCTTCTGTCGTTTCTGATTTAACTATTACAAGGCATTTGCCGTGCCATGCTTTTCTCCGGGGAAGCTGGTAACTTTCAATGCTTACCGGGTTCGCATTTCCGACCGCCACAATTGTTCCTGGTCCATCAATGGAGAATGAGACCGGGTTTTCAGCCCTGGGATTTCTGATCCCGTTTGCGTCAGTTAGTTCAACAGTTACATAACTCAGATCCTGACCATCAGATTTGATATTCAATCTGTCAGCTGTGAGCTTTATCTGCGCAGGATCACCGGAAGTTTTCAATTCTGAAACGCTCACCTGTTTTCTCCCATTGTAACCAACTGCCTTAATGATTCCTGACTGATAGGGAACCTGCCATGAAGCAAGGTATTTTGTGGTTCGGTCTGTGGGTTTCTTTCCCAGCGATTTACCGTTCAGGAGGAGTTCAACCTGTTCGCATGATGAATAGACAGTTACTTCCATGTTTTTTCCTTCGCTTCCTTTCCAGTTCCAGCTGTCAACGACATCGTACCAGTGCCATTTTGACCAGGATTGCCTTTCAGGATTAAGATCAAATGAAGGTTCTGGAGGTGTTACCCATATTGAAAGCTGATTTTCTTTCCAGAGGGCATCACGGTAATATGACTGCGGACGTTTCCAGCCGCAAATATCAATATCACCGCAATAAGCCAGGTTCCACGGGAAGAAATCCTGCTTCTGCCAGTACCCACGCCACCCGATGCTGGCTTCCCCGATGTAATCAAACGCAGTCCAGACAAAATCACCAATAACAAATGGATTATCAATAACACCCATCCAGCTGCCGAATGCTTCGAGAGGATACGATTCAGTACCAGCCATAGTACGTTCCGGAATACGTTTATGATCCTGAACATAGAGACTTTCCTGATTGTGATCTCCGCCTGATGCATAATTATAACCGGCTATATCGAGGGTTGCGAAATAGGGATCTTTATCGGGCTTGAGGTCATTGACTGCAGATGTAACAGGTCGTGTCGGATCAAGATTGCGGATGTAATCACCAAGTATTTTTGCTGTTTCAACTACATCCGGTCTGTGTCTGCCCGGAATTTCGTTACCGATACTCCACATGATCACAGAGGGATGGTTCCTGTCGCGAAGGACCATATTTTCAACATCTTTTTTCCACCATTTATCGAAATACAGATGATAATCGTTGGGATTCTTCTGTTCATTCCACATATCAAATGCTTCATCCACGACAAGCATTCCAAGGCGATCGCAGGCATCAAGAAATGCAGGAGAGGGAGGATTGTGAGAACATCTGACAGCATTAAAGCCACTGGCTTTAAGCAATTCAATCCTTCGTTCTTCAGCCCTGTCATATGCCCTTGAGCCCAACGGACCGTTATCATGATGCACACAGCCCCCTTTAAGCTTCATTGCTTTTCCGTTCAGCAGGAAGCCGTTAACTGCATCAACAGATATGGACCTTAAACCGAATTTAGTATTTGTCTGATCAACAAGTGTTTCATTTTCATATATCTCTGAAACAGCCTTATAAAGTTTCGGAGAATCAGGAGACCAGAGTAAGGGATTATTAAGTCTAAACTCCTGGTTGAACATATCTGTTTTGCCAGTCTCAATTGTTTCTGTTGATTCTGCTTTCGTAATTTCCCGTGAATTTGCGTCTAATATTCTGGTAACAAGTTTTATCTTCCTGGCTACCTTACTTCCATTAATTATAGTTGTATTGATTTTAACCAGAGACTCGTCCTCCGATACCTGAGGTGTAGTGATGAATACGCCCCATGTATCAATATGAACCGGTGAGACAATTTGAAGCCACACATGCCTGTAAATACCTGACCCTGAATACCAACGGCTGTTCTCCCCCTCATTTTTAACCTTGACACAGAGTACATTCTCTCCGGAGAGATCAACGTTATCCGTGATATCGAACCAGAAGCTGGAGTAGCCGTAAGGATAAGTGCCCAGTTGACGACCGTTAAGCCAGACTTCGGAATTCATGTAAACACCCTCGAAGAGTATTTTTAAAGTCTTCCCCTTCAGATTTTCGGACAGTGTAAATTTCTTCCTGTACCAGCCTGTACCTCCTGTCGTGAAGCCGCCATTTACCTGGCTGATGGCATTAATACTGAATGGTGAATTTGTCCCCGGAAGATCCTCTACGCTCCAGTCGTGGGGAAGATCGATCTTTCTCCATTGTGAATCATCAAATGCAGGATTTTCAGCACCCTGTGCACCTCCGGCATGAAATCTCCAACCGAAATCAAACAGGTTTTCACGGGAAGTTAAAGATTGAGCTGTAACCTGTATTAATGAAAGTATGGCAAAGAGAAAAGTCAAATGAATTCTTCTGCTTCTGAATTTCATAATCGCTGTTATTTAAATCAGAAGCAAGATAAAGAATTCAACAGCAAATGTTATTCTTAATTGCTCAAATTTTTTTAAGCCAGATGGGTGTTACTAAAAAGCCAGAAAGGTCTTATTTATAATTAAGTCTCCAGGTTCCCCTGAGTGCAAAGACGAGATTACGGTCTGCTTCATCTTCATCTTCCGTAATATCTGTGATTCCGGGAATGACCCGAACGCCAATGCTTACCTTGTCATTTATCTGATAACCTACCTCTACCGGGATACTTATATCAAGTTTGTTCATATGATCCATAATGTTTTCAGAAAAGTCTTCCCATTTATCTTTTGCACTGATTAAAATACCGGGTTGAATACCGGCTTCTGCGAAAAGGCCGCTTTCAGTCTGGTACCTTAATACCACAGGAACATTGATATATAACAGGTTGAGCCTGCCACTATAAACAGATTCTTCCCATTTCGCTCCCTGCATCGACAAATTTGCTTCGACTCTTACACTCATTGATTCACTGAAATTTAGACCGGTATAATAGCCCCTAACTGAACTCCGATAGGATCCTTCCAGCTTTCGCCGCCTGTAATACTGGATTTAGTCAATCCTAAAACCAGATCAATTTGTGAAAAACATGGCTGCGTAAAAAATGCACAAACCATAAACAGACTCAGAATAAAAATCGTTTTTTTCATAGGTCATTTTTTAAAAGTTAATAATTCGAGGATATTAGTACAGAATGAAATTCTAAGGATAATTCTTAGCCGTACTTATTTTGTTTCTTCATTAATAAAATCTATTCTGGAAAAGCTTTTATCAAATTTAAAATTTCTTTTGATTCAAGTCAAATATTTTTATACAGAGTCAGAGCAAAATCAGATGTGAAATTTTGACCGGATACCTTACCTTTACAAGAAAATAATCCTTATGATAGTAACTTGTGTTCATGTGCATGTAAAACCTGAGTCAGTAAATGATTTTATTGAAGCATCAGTCCTGAACCACAGGGGATCGGTAAAAGAACCAGGAAGCCTGAGGTTCGATTTTGTTCAGCAGGCAGATGATCCTGCCCGTTTCATGTTCTATGAAGTATTTGAATCTGAGGAAGCCGCAGCAGCTCATAAAACAACCGGTCATTATCTTCAATGGCGTGATGCTGTGAAAGATATGATGGCTGAACCCAGGTATGGAGTAAGGTACAAGATTATTGAACCCAAAGACAGATCAGAATGGTAAAGCCATTCCAGTTTTCCAGGCTTCCCCTGATTTATTTCGGAACCGGAAAAATAAGAGTTCTGCCCTCATTGATCAGGAGGTACGGGAACGTTATTATCCTTGTTACAGATCAGGGATCATTCACCAATTCTTCATATGCAACAATCCTCTTTGAATCATTCCGGCAGGAGGGGATCCGATACCACCATGCTGTAATTCAGGGTGAACCTTCTCCGGATATGATTGACACTGCGGTCGAAAAGCTAAGACATGAAGCTGTTGATGCTGTTGTTTCAATCGGCGGGGGGAGCGTTCTTGATGCCGGAAAAGCAATATCTGCAATGATGTGCATGCAGGGATCTGTCAGGGAATATCTTGAAGTAGTCGGTACCAGGGAACCCCCGGGGAAAAAACTTCCTTTTATTGCACTGCCTACCACATCAGGAACCGGCAGTGAAGCCACAAAAAATGCGGTGATCTCTCAGACAGGCAAAGATGGATTCAAGAAATCACTACGCCACGATAATTTCGTTCCCGATATTGCAATTGTTGATCCGGAACTTACTTTCAGCTGCCCGGGTGATATCACGGCAGCAAGTGGTATGGACTGTTTTACACAGCTGACTGAATCTTACCTTTCGGACAAGGCATGCGAATACACTGACGCACTTGCATGGGAAGGGCTTAAAGCAATAAAATCATCACTTGTACGAAGCTATATTAACGGGCAGGATGCTGAAGCAAGGAGCGGCATGTCGTTTGCCGCGCTTACCTCAGGGATCTGTCTTGCCAATGCCGGGCTCGGTGTTGTTCATGGTTTTGCATCATCAATAGGCGGGATGTTCAATATCCCTCACGGAGTTATCTGCGGCACACTGATGGCACCGGCAAATGCAATAACAATAAGGGAACTCAGAAATCGTCGAAGTAATCCTGAAGCCTGGAATAAATATGTCAGACTCGGCAGACTTTTCCTGGAGGCAGAAGGCAAATCAGATAATTATTATATTGACGGTTTTATTGAATATCTCAGGGAACTCTCTATCGATTTGAAACTACCGCGTCTGGGGCAATACGGGATCAGGCAAAGTGACCTCGAACCAATTTGCAGGGTTACCGAACTAAAAAATAATCCCGTGAAACTGAGTACAGATTGATCTGATTGAGATTTTAAGAGAAAGGCTTTAACATCAGTATTACCAATGGATCAGGAACCTTCAGGGGATAGGAAATTTATAGCAGATGTCCACCTGGGTCGGCTGGCAAAGTACCTTAGATTATGCGGATTTGATACTCAGTACGAAGTATCGATGGACGACAGGGAGATCATTGATTTATCTCTTTCTGAGAAAAGAATAATTCTTACACGCGACAAAGAACTTCTCAAGAACAAGCATGTGATACATGGATACAGGATCGTATCTGCAAAACCTGTCGAACAACTGAGAGAAGTAATGAAACGATTTGATCTAAAGACTGATCTTCATCCTTTTACAAGGTGTATGGAGTGCAACGGCTTGCTTTCGGATGTGGCAAAGGAGGAGATCAACGACAGACTGACTGCCAAGAACCAAAGATTCTTATAACGATATTTAAAATATGCCAGGTATGTGGTAAGATCTACTGGGAAGGTTCCCATTATGAAAGAATGAAAAGTTTTATAGGATCACTAATCACAAATAACTTTTAACATGAAAAACAGAACTTTTACAATCACTATCCTGATGGCATGTCTGTTAATGATTTCACAGATAACGCCGGCTCAGCTGCCGAAGGAGACTGAGGCTCAGAAAGCTCAAAGGATGAAATGGTGGACTGATGCCCGCTTCGGGATGTTCATCCACTGGGGATTATATGCATTGCCTGCCCGTCATGAATGGGTTAAGAACAGGGAGCGCATAACCAATGAGCAGTATCAAAAGTACTTCGAGAACTTCAATCCCGATCTTTACAATCCGAAGGAGTGGGCAAGGATGGCAAAGGAAGCAGGAATGAAATATGTGGTTCTGACAGCCAAGCACCATGAGGGATTTTGTCTGTGGGACTCAAAATTCACCGACTACAAATCCACGAACACACCTGTCGGAAAGGATCTTATTAAAGAGTATGTTGAAGCCTTCAGGGGTGAGGGGCTCAAGGTAGGCTTTTACTATTCCCTGATTGACTGGCACCATCCTGACTACACGATTGACAGAAACCACCCTCAGAGGCAGGATTATGACACTGCTTACTCCAGGCTCAATAAGGGCAGGGATATGAATAAATACAGGGAGTATATGAAGAACCAGGTCAGGGAACTGCTCACCAATTACGGCGAAATCAGTATCATCTGGTTCGATTTCTCATTTCCCGGTAAAAATGGTAAAGGTCATGCGGACTGGGATTCGGAGAATCTGCTGAAACTTGCCCGGTCGCTTCAGCCGGGGATCATCGTGGATGACCGTCTCGATCTGAAAGATGTTGAGGGCGGATGGGATTTCACCACACCCGAACAGGTTAAGGTGACAAAGTGGCCTGAGATCAACGGCAGAAGGGTACCATGGGAGACCTGCCAGACATTCTCAGGTTCATGGGGCTATTACCGCGACGAGACTTCCTGGAAAAGTCCTGCTCAACTTCTTGAATTACTCATTGAATCGGTAAGCAAGGGAGGGAACCTTTTATTGAATGTGGGACCAACTGCAAGGGGAACTTTTGATTACAGGGCTCAGGAAAGGTTAAAAGCGATGGGAGAGTGGATGAAATATAACGGACGTTCTGTTTACAACTGCACCGAGGCCCCGGTTGAATTTACAGCGCCGGCCAACACGCTGTTGACCTACAATCCTGTTACAAGGAGGTTGTATGTGCATCTTCTGGCATATCCGATGGGATCAGTAACACTGGCAAATATGGCCGATAAGGTCAAATACATTCAATTCCTGCACGATGCCTCAGAGATCAGATTCAGCACAGGAAGCAACGAAACAAAAAACAATCTGAATCTGCAGCTGCCGGTATTGAAGCCGACGGTTGAGATTCCGGTGCTGGAGGTCTGTTTAAAATAGGTGCTAGGTGCTAGGTGCTAGGTGCTAGGTGCTAGGTGCTGGATGCTAGGTGCCACGTGCTAGGTAGGTGCCAGCTAGTGATGACCGAGAACCCAGGACCCAGGACCCAGTACCCAGTACATAAGTTCAGATTTCCATTACTAATATTGTATCCGTCTCATCCAGAATTTCAGCAGGAACCGAAATGGCAATTCCAAATGCATCCTGCCTGAATTTCAGTTTGGCCCCGGTACTGAACAAAGTGATGTTCTTCACTTTTTTTCCAAAATCCGGAATAAGGAGGTTATTATCTTCAGCATTAAGTATATGGACATAAACCTTGTTCGCTTTCTGAGTTGTTACCCCCCAGGTCCTCGGGCTGACCGGTCCGCCACGGGTTCCATAAATTGTCTCCCCGTATTTATCGGTCCATCTGCCAATCTCCTTAAGAGTATTGACAAATTCGGGCTGGATCTTTCCGTTTGGCATCGGTCCGACATTCAGGAGGAAGTTTGAGTTATAACCTGCTGCCTTTACAAGATACTGAATAAGGATTTTGGTCGATTTGTAGTTTTTATCCTGAAGGTTGAATCCCCATGCATTGTTCATGGTTTCACAAGTCTCAAACGGCAGTTCCCCTATCTTCTGTTCGGGATTGAATCCGGTGGTCTTCTGTCCGGGAAGATCTTTCTCAAACATCTGGAAATCCTCTCCGGGGAAAGGTGCAAGGTGGTGATTATTGCCCACCAGACAGGCTGGCTGGAGGCGGTGAATAAGGCTGTAGGTTTTATCAAGTCTCCAGTCGGAGTCTTTTTTATCCCAGTGCCCGTCAAACCAGATACCACCGATATCTCCGTAATTGGTCAGGAGTTCAGAAAGCTGGCCATCCATATAATCAAGATATTTGTACCAGTCACCGTTATCCGGCCTTCCTGCAGTCTGGCCGGTATTCCCCCTTGGAAAATAATTTTCCTGGAACCAGTCTAAATGTGAATGATAGAAGAATAGTTTTATACCCTGCTTTTTACATTCTTCAGAGAGCATCCTGAGTACATCTTTTCCGTAAGGGGTCCGGTCAACTATATCCCAGTCGGTAAGCTTTGAATCCCACATTGCAAAACCATCATGGTGCTTGCTTGTGATTGTGATGTACTTCATCCCGGCAGCTTTTGCCAGGGCTACCCACTCCTTCGGGTCATAGCTGATGGGATTAAAAAATGCCGGCAGTTTCTGGTAAGTCTGCTTGTCAATCCTCTGGTTGTTCATAACCCATTCTCCATCACCAAGGACGCTGTAGACACCCCAGTGGATGAACATTCCGAATTTGGAATCCTGAAACCATTCACGGGCTTTCAGGTTTTCGGGGGTTGGGGTATATACTACTGTTTGAGCGTTAGCGCTTAATGACAGTAAAAACAGTACTGAAAAAAGAAGTTTTCGAAACATAATGGTTTATTTTAAGAAAAGGTTTATAAAAAACTTACACAGAGATACACAGAGAAGACACTGAGATCCACAGAGTTAAACGTATTTCATCTCTGTGTCACTCCGTGACTCTCAGTGGAACTCTGTGAAACTGAAAGATACATCAATATTAATTAAGGTTATTTTGAAGGTTTGAATTTTTCAGTTACCAGCGGAGGCCATTTCAGATCCAGTTCCCCGAGAGCCTTAAGCACAACTTCGGCAATGTAATAAAGCTTCTGCCAGTTTTTGTCTGATGGAACGATATGCCATGGAATCGTATCGCATGTATTTAGAATCTTTTCATATACTTCCATGTACTGATCCCATTTTTCACGTGTTTCCCAGTCTCCATCCTTGTGCTTCCAGTGTTTCTCCTTAAGTTCAATCCGCTCCATAAGCCTTTCTTTCTGAGCTTCTTTTGAGACATTCATAAAGCATTTCAGGATAAGGGTATTATTGTTTTCAAGCAGCTTTTCGAAATCATTTATAACCTTATAGCGCTTTTCGATTATCTCAGCAGGGATGAATTTCTCTACTGATGGAACCAGGATATCCTCGTAATGCGATCTGATAAAGATCTTCATCTCCCCTTTGCGGGGGACCACCTGGTGAACACGCCACAGGAAATCATGAGCATATTCTTCCTCAGACGGCTTTTTAAAACTATGAATTTTAATACCGAGGGGATTGCAGTATTTCAGCAGGCCTTTTGTTACTCCGTCCTTCCCTGAAGCATCAGTTCCCTGGAGCACAAGCAATAAACTGAATTTATTCTGGGCAAACATCTTGTTTTGGAGCTTCCCGATTTTTTTCAGTATCTCCTTAGTCTTCTCTTCGGTTTTTTCTCTGTCCCATTCTTTGTTGAATGTAGGGTAATCTGCGATCTTGATTTTCATATTCAGGTAATTTATTGTGGCATATTGTCATTTCAGAACTTCATCCAGTGCATTTAGAATGGGTTGTGCCGAGATCTTTGAACCAACAGCACCCATCATCCATTGCTGGGGAGTAAGGCGTCCCTGCCTGAAGATGCGGTCGATCTCATCTGTCAGATTTTTGCCTTTCAGGAATTCTTCAATCTGGAACTGAACTATATGTCCGTACGAATAATTCGGAAGGTAAAGAGGAACTTCAACCATATGCGAATAAATTGCAAGAATGGGTGAATCCTTTATTCCTGTTACCGGTGCAAAATACTTGTTCCATGTATTGACAGCAATACTTATAATGCTCTCTTTCAATTGAGAAGGAGTAGCATTGGGATTCTCATACAGCCACTTCCATGCTTTCATTTCAACCATTCCCACTCCCATTATCTCCAGCAGCGACCATGCAGCATCGAGTGTCTCCATTTTCTCTTTTTCAGGATTATTGTCCTTCATGTCCAGCAGAAAGAGATCGCGGTCCTGGAAAACATATGCCAGAGCCTCCGTAATTGCAGTGTTTGGCACTCCTGACATCAAATAATTGTCCACATCATACAGCGAAATGGTCTGCTCAACATTGTGACCGAACTCATGGACGGCAATGCTGTACCCTTTATAGTCCATCCCTTTTTCACTGATGCGTGTGCGAAGGTGGGCAACCGAGCCTTTCATGGCTGCACCGGCTGCATGTCCTGAACCCCGGGCCGGATCCACAACGATCTTGTCGGACAGGTATTGTGCCCTTTCCGCACTCCAGCCAAGCTTTTTCAGCATAACCGGCATCTGAGCCTTGAAAGCTTCAGGGTCGGGATAAAGTGATGAGGTTTTTGCGGTAAGCTGGTCCTCCGGGATACTGCTGCGGGTCTTGAAACCGTCGTACCATATATCGTATGGTTTCAGATCGCGTCCCAGCCTCTCCTTTATCAATGCAGCAAGTTTCACCAGCTGAGGTGAGCTCATGTATGAATCAAAAAGAGTTTCCACCTCATCCTGTGAGATCTCCATCTCACCAGAGAACTTTCGCAGGATTGCAGTGTTCATTTCAGGATTGTAGGGATCAATATCTTTCATTGCCCTGAAGATGTTTGTTATATGCTCATAGCGCTTATCGGGTTCTGCAGCTGCATCAACCTGAGCTCCACCCTTTGTTACCTTGTTGGAGAACGGAGCCCATTCATATTCAGGATTATTGACAATAACCTCTGGTATGTCTTGATTTATAATGTGTTCCATGACCTTATAGATCATTTCCTGTTTCTCAATGCCTTTATCCCCTCCAGTATAATTTGCTTTCAGCTCATCCCGGAGGTTCCAGTGCGACAGCAGGACCATATCGCCGGGGAACAGCTGGCGGCCGTCTTCGGTACGCAGATGCCCCATGCATATATTGTATTCTGCGATATACATCTCCGCATTGCCGGCGGCCGTATTGAGAGCCTGGTTAAGTTCTGCAGGCACTCTCGAAACAAAATAATCACCAAGCCGTGCCATTGCCCATTCATCACGGCTCCATGCCGGGTCCCAGTTTTTCTTTTTCCCCGAGTGTATAATAGGGAAAATTGAGCGCAACGAAAAAAGCTATTTTATTCGCATAGAAATCGTCGGACAGATGCGAACTGACCGAAAAAGTACCAAACATACGATCGATATCATCAATATCTCCTGTCGCTTCATCAAGATTCTTTTTCAGGTCGAGCGTTATCTCGTTATAGTTCCCTAAAAGAGATTCAAAATATCCGCTTACTTTCCTGAATACAGCTTTCCGCTTTTCAGGATCCGCGATGTAATTGTTCTTCACGAAGTTTGAAAAATCGAAGATTGCTCCATCCTCCTCTCTCCAAAGTGAAGCGGCATGCTTAACACCTTTTTCCAGCAATACATCATCCACCGAAGGATTCAAAGCTCTGACACTATCAATTGTTGAAATAATAACTGTCTCTTTGATAAAGGCAGAATCAGTAACTGCTTCTTTTTTTGTCTGCGGAGATGAACAGGCAGCGACAAGGATCAGGATCAGGAATAGATTTTTTTTCATGGTGATCATGGTTTTTTCTAACCACGGAGTTACACAGAGTTTAACGGAGTTTCACGGAGTGTTTTAAACCGTGCAACTCCGCGTAACTCCTTGTTACTCTGTGGTTAAAGGATTTATTAAGCTATTGTACAAACTGTTTTGCATAATATTTTGCTGTCAGCTTTTCACCGGTCGATCTTTCGATCATATCATTCCAGTAGTATCTCGAACCGGGCAGGAACACCTTTTCCCTAAGGTAATCTCCAACTGCCTTGTCTCCCACAAAAGATGAATTTTTAGAAACATTGGCAGTAATATAACTATACCACTGTGATGCCAGAACTTCACCCAGGAGGTAATTATGATAATAGCATGGGTACAGGGCAACATGGATCTTTGTAGCCCAGTCAGGCATATTGCGTCCTTCAGGTTTTGCAAGCATCTGGTACTTTTCAACCATATTCCACCATTGCTGATTTAAGATCCTGATCGGGATTTTCATACATTGATTTTTCAAAACGGTACATTACCTGTGCCCAGCGGCTGAAGACAAGCATCTCAAGCCTTAATGCCTTACGGCTTACATCAGCGATCTTTTCGCTTTCGGCAGCGTCAATTAATCCCATATCCTTCATCCACAGAGGATCTTTAGCCAGCCGGCCAAACATATTGGCTATCGCTTCCGTAGTGAATGTATGAGCCGCATCCCTCAGCATGAACGGGAGGCTCATATCATTATAGTAAGAATATACTCCATGACCCAGTTCATGAAGCATTGTATTCATCCAGTATGAATCGGGCTTAACATTATCCAGTGTCCTGACATCACCTGAACGGTCAATATCGGTACTGAAAGCATGCTGATTCTTTCCCGGCTTTTCATAGAGATCGCTTTTTGCCAGAATTGCATCCACATTAAGTCCGATCCCGTCGTAAAATTCTGCAGCAAGTTTTACCGGATCCTGGTTCTCATAGTATTTGTCAAAATCGACAGAATAGATTTCAGGAGCTTCCTGGAAATATCTGTTCTGGTAATGCCATGGTTTCAGATCGGAAGTTTTTATTTTATAACGTTTTGTAAAGTAGGTATCAATCTCACTCTTCAGCTGTGCAAAATTATCCCTTGTCAGATTATCGAGTTCATCAAAGATGGATGTAACTTCGGCAGGCTCCTGACCTGAGAGCTTAAGGCTCATTTCATGATAGTTGCTAAATCCTATCTTTCGGGCGATCATATTACGGTGCTTTACCAGCATGATTATATCATCAGCAACAACCGGACCGATCATCTTATGACCTTCCCAGGCTGCCTGAAGATCCTTGTTGCTGGTGGAATTCCTTAAAATTTCCTCAATCTGGTTATCTGACAGCTCTTTTCCATTCAGATTCACCCTGAAATTGGAATACTTCTTGCTGATCTCAGTTTCCATTTTGATTTGTTCAGCCAGAAGTGCAGGATCCACCTGTCCTCCCAGATATGCATTATAGAGAAGCTCAAGCTGACGGGCAAGAAGTGAATCTGTTACTAATCCGGATTGTTTAAGCTCTTTCAGTTCAGCAAAGGCTGTACTGTCAGTGAAAATCCTGGCCAGTTCAAAAGAGGCTTTTTCACTTTTTGCCCAATCTGCATCTGTCCCGGTAATATTTGCATTCCACGAAGCCAGACTTGCCTCTTTATACAGAGGTATGACCTTAGCCTCATAATCGGAAATGAACTGTTTCATCCTGTTCTCCATTTTTTCCTGCTTTGAGGTGCACAACATTAAGAAAGTAATTACTATGGTACAAATGACCAGAAGAATTGATTTTTTCATACGGGATTGTTTGATTTATACAAAGATAGTCTGTTTTTATTCAAGGGGACCTGTAACCTTTTCAACTTCATGTAAAATTTCACACGATCTGACCAGTTCCTTCATTTTTGTGTGATCGGGATACAGGGGTCTGTCAATATCCAGGAATTCAACATGGTTTCTTATAACATCCTTGGCTTTCTGGACTCCTGCTCCAAATTTATATTCCTCTTTCCTGAAATCCAGTGCTTGTGCTGCTGCCATGAACTCAATACCAAGAATTCCGTAAGCACAGTCGAGTATCTGATTGTTTTTAATGGAGGTATTCATTCCCATTGAAACAAAATCTTCCTGGTCGGCTGCTGCCGGTATCGACTGTATTGAAGCGGGAACAGACAGGATTCTCTGTTCCACAATGAGTGTATCGGCGGTGTACTGGCTCAGCATCATGCCGGAGAACATTCCTGCACCTTTGGTAAGGAAATCGGGCAATCCCACGCTCAGTGCCTGGTTGTTAAGACGGTTCATCCTTCTTTCCGACATTACGCTAACCATGGTAATGCATGCTCCCGCCATATCCATAGGCACGCATACAGGTGATCCCTGGAAATTTGCTCCGGAAAGCTGAATATTCTTATCGGGGAAGAAAACAGGGTTGTCGCCTACGCCATTCAGTTCAATTTCAACCTGCGATCTGGCATAGGCCAGCATATCATGTGCAGATCCTATAACCTGTGGTGTTGACCTCATTGAATAAGCATCCTGGACCTTCGATTTTACCCTTCCTTCCTTCAGGTCTCCTCCCGAAATGCATTTATTGATGGCATTGGCACTTCTGACAGCACCTTTAAATCCTCTTACTTCATGAAGCAGCGGAGTGTAAGGTTTCATATTTGCTTTAAGTGCTTCAAGCGACATTGATGCTGCTATCTCAGCCTGCTTCAGCCAGTTATTGGCATCCACCAGCCATATTGCACTCATGGCGGTCAGCATATTCGACCCGTTGATTGCAGCCAGTCCGTCGCGCGCCTGCAGTCCCGGAACAGGGATCCCGGCTCTTTTCAGAGCCTCAGCTCCGTCAAGCAACTCCCCGTTATAATATGCTTTCCCTTCACCAAGAAGAAGCAAAGCTATCTGCGACATTGGTGCAAGATCGCCTGAAGCTCCGACAGAACCTTTCTGGCATACAAAGGGAGTAACTCCCTTGTTTAGCATATCAACCAGTGTCTCGGTAATTTCCAGCCGGTTACCGGAATTGCCGTGTGAGTGGACATTGATCCTGCCAAGCATTGCTCCCCTGACAATCTCAATGGAAGCCGGCTCTCCGATGCCTGCAGCATGATTATAGACAAGGTACCTCTGAAAATCCTTTATCTGATCATCATCAAGTACTATTTCAGAGAACTCGCCGATGCCGGTGTTTACTCCATACATAATTTCATGGGCAACAATTTTCTTCTCGAGCATTGCACGGCATTCATTTATCCGGTTCCTGGCCCCGGGATGAAGTTCCACCTTCTGACCATGGCGGGCAACATTCACTACATCGTGTACAGTCAGACCATTGCCGGTTATAATAAGTTTTTCCATAAGAATTATTTTGAAATTATTTTGATATTACTTTGAGATCAAGACAGTATCAATATGATTTTTCGGGACGGAAAGAATAAACAGAGCGTGATTTCCCAGGGGAGGGATCAGCAGAGACCGGACCGGTTGATTTTTATCTTGTATTCAAGAACCCAGGAATACTGCATGGTTTTGAATTGATTATTCAAAATTAGTACAATTTGTGTTATTTCCTATCTTTATATGAAAATCAAATTTCAAACAACCCGATATCAATCAGCTGATGAAGAGAATTATCCCATACCTGTTCCTTTTAACGGCAATTATCTCCGGATATACTTGCAGATCAGGGGACCAATCTCCGGTGAAATCAGAGATAACTCAAGTCCTGGACAGCAGTTACCTTTTTGACGGTAAGACTCTTGATGGATGGGAAATAACTGATTTTGGCACGCAGGGACCGGTTTCCGTTTCCGGTGGCAAAATAATACTTGGAATGGGTGACGGCTGTTCAGGCATAACCTGGAAAAGAGATTTTCCCACAGTCGATTATGAGGTTACACTTGAAGCAATGAGGGTGGATGGCCATGACTTTTTCTGTGGAATGACATTCCCTGTCGGCAAAGACCCGTGCACCCTGATTGTTGGAGGCTGGGGCGGAATGGTAGTTGGATTGAGCAGTATCGACGGCATGGATGCGTCAGAGAATGAGACAATGACTCTCAAGCAATTTGAGAATGACCGGTGGTACAGGATACGGTTGAGGGTCACTGCTGATACTATACAGGCCTGGATAGATAACGAGATTGTTGTTGATTTCACAATTGGGGACAACTTCCTTTCCATTCGTCCCGAAGTAGAACTGTCAAAGCCTTTTGGGATCGCTTCATGGAGAACAACGGCAGCTTTAAAGAATATAAGAATAGATAAAAGATAAAAGATAAAAGTATAAAAGATAAAAGAAGAAATGAAGCACTATTCAGTAATTATTCTGATGGCATTAGTTTTTGTCTCCTGTAAGACCAATGAGCTTTATATCAATGTAACTCAACCGGCTCCTGTAACAATGCCATCCGGGATCAGGAAGATTGGCATAATCAACAGGAGCATACCCACAGATGAAACCAAACTTGTCGATGCGCTTGACAGGGCATTGTCGCTTGAAGGTGCCGACCTTGACAGGGATGGCGCCTGGGAGAGCATAGCCGGACTCACTGAGGAGCTGAAGGCCAATGACAGGTTCACGGAAGTTAAAATGTTGAATGATATAGATTTCAGGGCTTCCAGGATAGGAATTCTGCCTCCTCCGCTTACCGCCAGAATCGTGGACAGCTTATGTAATGTGACAGGAACGGATGCTCTGTTTGCTCTTGAAAGATTTGATACAGATACTGATGTTAGCTTTTCGACACCATCCGGCAAAATGGAGACTCCATTCGGGAACATACCCATAATAGGGCTGCAGGTCTCAATGGAGACATTTATTAAAACCGGATGGCGTATTTACGCTCCCTCAGGATTGAATATCCTTGATGAATTCAGCTTTGTTGAGTCGCTTGTATTCACGGGAAAGGGGATAAATCCTGTCGCAGCGGTCGAAGCTCTTACAGGGAGGAAAGAGGCGGTCAAAGAAGTAAGCCGTATTGCAGGGCATTCCTATGCAATGAGGATTTTACCTTTCAGATTAAGAGTGACAAGGGATTATTTTGTGAAGGGAACAAACAACTTCTCTATCGCAAAGCGAAAGGCCCAAACCGGCAAATGGGATGAAGCCGGTAAGCTCTGGGAACTTGAGACGGGAAACCCAAAGATGAAAATTGCCGGAAGGGCATGTTATAACATGGCTATAATCAATGAAATAAATGGTTCTCTTGATGATGCCCTCGGATGGGCGCAAAAAGCCTGGGAAGATTATAAAATCAGGCTGGCACTGAAATATACCAGGATACTTGAAAACAGGAAGTACAATGACGACCTGCTGAAAATTCAGGAGATTAAATAATGTATTATTTATGATGTGTCACAGGCGATGTGGTCCTTTATAACCGGGGCGGTTAAATGGATTTTGACTTTTTAAACAATCCCGGATAGGAATGTAAAAATGAGAACCTTAAAATTTGTACCTTAGACCTTTATTAATATGAATATTAAAAACTTTTCTATGAAGACTAAACTATTACTTTTTTCTTTGATCCCGGGAGTACTCTTATTTAGCTCCTGCTCCGATTCTAAAAAAGAATCAGCTGCTGTTCCTCAGCAAAAAACAGATATATCTGAGTTTCTTGGCCAATGGACAATAGACATTGAAGGCGGATCGGTCGGATGGCTTGAGGTAAGGCAGGAGGATGGTTATCTCGATGCGGATGTATTGTGGGGCGGAGGCAGTGTTTTGCCTGTTTCGAATATCTTTCTGGCGAAGGACCAGGTATTAATGGTTCAGCGTTCAAATAATATGGTCAGAAAAAGAGACGGGGATAATAATCCTGTCAGAACCCAGGTTGTCACATCCTGGATGGAGATCACAAAAAACGGGGATAAGATCACCGGAATTTTATTGTCACCCCGCCGGAACGGATTAAGTGTTGATACTACACTTTTTACAGGAACAAAACTTCCTCCGGTGCCGCCGGCGCCGGATCTGGCAAGTCTTAAGTACGGGGAGCCGGTAACCCTGTTCAATGGTAAAGATCTGACAGGGTGGAAGCTGATCAACGAAAAGCAGGCCAATGGTTTTAAAGTGGTTGACGGAGCGCTGGTTAACGATCCGGTTCAGAAGGAGGGAGAACCTCACGTAAGCTATGGAAACCTCAGAACGGAAAAGGAATTTGAAGATTTTAACCTTAAACTCGAGGTGAACGTACCTGCCGGAAATAACAGCGGTGTATATCTGCGCGGTATGTATGAGATCCAGGTGGTTGATTCCTACAAAAAAGAGCTTGATCCTCATAATATGGGTGCTGTATACAGCAGAATCAAACCGGTTACAGCAGCTGAAAAACCAGCCGGTGAATGGCAATCATTGGATATAACATTGTGTAAAAGGCATGCAACAATCATACTGAATGGAGTCAAAATAATTGATAACCAGCCGATCTATGGTCCCACCGGCGGAGCAATCCTGTCGGATGTTTTCGCTCCCGGACCGATATACCTTCAGGGCGATCACGGGAAAGTCTCATACCGGAATATTTTACTGACTCCAATTGTCTATTAAAAAAGCAGACCTGTTCGGAAACAGATTTAATTATTAATTTTCCGTAATCAGTTTTATAATTCTTTCAATCCTGAATCAGATTGCTTATGAATAGCCTCATGAGAAGAAAAATTCTTTTTTACCCGGTGACTTTTCTGATATTAACCTGTTTATCAGAAATTACCGTTTCCGGCGCCTTTCCCGAAACATACGGAAGTGATACAGTGGACATTCAAAAGCTTTATAACGGAAGGGCATGGCGGAATCTTTATTACAGGATAAAGGGAGATCAATTCCTTTTTACTACTGAATTCTTACCGGGAAACGTAACCGTCGAAGGAAAGGAGTACGGTAATCTCAGGTTCAAATATGATATTTATAATGATGAACTTCTGATAATTACGGATCATGGAATCATACTCCAGATGAATAAGGAGATGATAGAACTTTTTGACATGAAATACAACGACCAGGTCTATTACTTTAAAAATCTTGACGCTGATTCCCTTAGTATACTTTCCGGTTTTATTAATGTCATGTATGAAGGCAATACATCGTTGTATGTTAAGTACAGGAAAGAAATTCTTCTGCTGGCCGTTGAAAACAAATACGACATGTTTAATCAGATCAACAGGATCTATCTGGAAAAGGGTGGAACCATGACACAGGTCAACACCAGAAGGGAATTTCTGAATCTTCTCAAAGATCATAAACAACAGGTTCATAATTATATTAAAAGCAATAAGATAAGGATTACAAGGAAAAACCCTGAAAGCTTTAAACCGGTTGTGGAATACTACGATAAACTCCAGCAATAGTTTTTAACATGAAATTGAAGATACCTCTTCTGGTCCTGACACTGTTTTTATCTGATCTGCTGTATGCCCAGGATGAAAGAAAAATCACCTGGGATTATAAAAACCTCTCGTTCAGAGAGTTTGTTGCCAAAGCGGAAGATCTGTTAAACCTGAGATTCTTTTTCAGGGATGAATGGGTGGATGACCTTAACCCGGGTGATTATCCCGGAATAACTTCACTGACCGAACTGCTTGATAATCTTTTCCGGAATAAGTCGCTCTTCTATTTCATTGATGAATCAGGAAATGTTGTAATTACAAAGAATTTTGCAGTTAAGGTCTCCGAAAAGCAGGTCAGTGAAAAAGAGAGCTTTATTGCCCCAACGGAGTATTATGATTCACAGGATAAGCAGAAATTGTCGGGAAACATCTTTCTTGATATCGGTAATCCGGCCGACCGCTACAAGTCGGGAAATGTTAGTGTTACAGGTTATATAACCAACAGGGATACCAAGGAGCCAGTTGCAGGGGTAACGGTTTTTGTACAGAAACTGTCGACAGGTACAGTTTCGAATCAATATGGTTTTTACACTTTAAATCTTCCGAGGGGAGTCCATCTGCTTCAGTTTTCGTTCATAGGGATGAAAGAAAAACAGGTCAACGTGAATCTTTATGGTTCAGGTGAAATAAACCTGGAGATGAACAGCATGCTGATTCCATTGAAGGAGACAACTGTTTCAGCTCAGAAGAATGTAATATTTCAGCGTTACGAAGTCGGTGTGGAGAAGGTCAACATTACATCGTTCAGATTGCTGCCAACTTCAATGGGTGAATCAGATATTATCAAGAGTGTACTTTTAATACCGGGAGTCCAGTCGGTGGGAGAGGGATCAGCGGGATTCAACGTTAGGGGCGGTTCATCAGATCAGAATCTCATACTCCTGTACGGGGCTCCTGTATATAATTCATCTCACTTTTTTGGCTTCTTTTCGGCAGTGAATTCTGACATTATCAGGGATGTTACGCTTTATAAGGGCGGGATCCCGGGCCGATATGGCGGAAGGATCTCTTCAGTGCTTGATATCACTTCAAAAGACGGCAACCGCAGAGAATTTGCAGGTAATGCAGGTATAAGCCCCATTACGACCCATCTTATGGTTGAGGGACCGATCAAAAAGGATACATGCACATATATTTTGACCGGCAGGACGACATATTCAAACTGGGTATTCCGGCTCATTGACAATGCTTCCCTGAAAAACAGTATGGCTTCATTTTATGACCTCAATGGCAGGATCACGTATGATATAAACAAAAATAACAGGATTGATGTTTCCTCATATCTGAGTCACGACTCATTCAGATTCAATTCAGACACTGTCTACAGTTATGATAATAATATAGTTGCTTTCAGATGGAGGCATTTCTTTAACAACAGGTTCTTCTCCCTGCTGTCAGTGAATAACAGTAACTACAGATATGATGTTGAAAGCGAGAGCACTCCTGAGGAAGCATTCATCCTGTCACACAAGGTAAACAGTACCGGGTTCAAGGTTGATTTCAACTGGTTCCAGGGCAGAAATGAAATAAACTACGGTGCAGATGTTACAAGGTATTCCATTCTGCCGGGAAGCTATCAGCCTTCAGGCGATTCATCGCTTATCATTCCAAACACAATTCAGAGGGAAAGAGCACTGGAGGCTGCATTGTATATTGATGACAAATTTGTGGTTACCGATTATATGTCGATAAATGCAGGAGTAAGATTCTCTTCTTTCTTTGCTTTCGGTCCAAGATCGTTTAATCTGTATGATCCTGACTTCACAAAAAACAGTTCAACAGTTATTGGTTCCCTGAATTATAAGCCGCACGAATTATATAAAACCTATGCAGGCCCCGAATTCAGGATATCTCTTAATTTCAGGACCACAACAAGAAGTTCCTTTAAGATAAATTACAACCGTACAAGACAGTACCTCCATCTGTTATCCAATACCACCTCAATTTCACCAACTGACACCTGGAAGCTTAGTGATTATTACCTTAAACCACAGGTCGGGGATCAGTACGCTGCGGGATTCTACCAGATGCTCTTTAACGGCAGTATCGAAACATCGGTGGAATTTTACTATAAGCAGATAAAAAATATGGTGGATTTCAAAGGCGGAACCGACCTGGTCATGGCTGATAATATCGAGATGGATGTCGTAAATGTGAAAGGCAGAGCTTACGGGTTAGAGCTTTCGATTAAAAAAAATGAAGGAAGGGTCAGATGGAGTGTAGGGTATACTTATGCCAGAACATTCCTTAAGAGCATTGGGAAGTTCAGTGATGAAATAATAAATCATGGAGAATGGTTCCCTGCCAATTTTGATAAGCCAAATGATCTTGTTGCTACTTTTAATTTCCTCTTCTCGCGCCGGTTCAGCTTTTCAACCAATTATACATGGAGCACCGGAAGGCCAATAACATATCCTGTATCAACTTATTTTTTGGGTGAAATGTTGCTTGTACATTATTCCGACAGAAATAAGTACAGGATCCCGGACTACATGAGGCTTGATCTTTCGCTTAAGTTCAGCGGTAACCTCAAGTCACATAAGATTGCCAATCCCCACTGGATCTTTTCAGTATATAATCTCCTGGGCCGGCAGAATGTTTATTCAATTTATTTCAGGAATGAAAACAAGATAGTGAATGGTTATAAGCTTTCAGTGTTCGGAAGGGCCATCCCATCACTGAGCTTTAATTTTGACTTTTAAGTGATATGAAATCAATAAAATATATAAATGTAATTTTAGTCTTTCTGATTATCTCAGGCTGCATAACTCAATTTGTTCCGGAAACGGACGAAAACCAGGAGCTGCTGGTTGTGGAAGGTCTGATAACAGATCAAGCCGGAAGTCTGTAAAATAAAACTGTCAACATCGATGCGTCTCGGGAAAAAAGCTGTAGTAAAGCCCTTAAAAGGATGCACTGTGTTTATTGAAGATGATCTGAGTGGAATGTACTTGCTGAAAGAATCACAAACATCCGGCGTCTATGTGACAGATCCTGCAGATTTCCAGGGCAGATGTCGGACATAAGTACACTCTGCATATTAACACAAACAACTCAACCTCCACACATTATTCCTATCAGTCGCTCCCGATGGAGATGAAGGCAGTTCCACCTATCGACAGCCTCTATTTCGAAAGGACGCTTATTGCGGATAAGAAACCGGGCATTCCCGGCCAAGGAGGGATGCCAGATATACCTCGATACCCATGATCCTTCGGGAAACTGCAAATACTACCGGTGGGATTATAATGAAACCTGGAAGTTCCGGCTCCCTTTCTCTGTTCCGGTAAATAATACCTGCTGGATCTCAAACGATGCGGTTGTGATCAACATCAAGAATACAAATCTTATGTCAGAAGATATTATTAACCGGTTTCCACTGCATTTTATCTCGAATGAGACTGACAGGCTGAAGGTCAAATATAGTATTCTGGTGAACCAGTATTCACTTAATGAAGATGAATTTAATTACTGGGATAAGCTTGAGAATATTATCGAAAATGTAGGTACACTTTATGATGTCATTCCCGCATCTGTCATTGGGAATATTTCCTGCATCGAGGATCCGTCCGAAAAGGTGCTGGGTTACTTTAGTGTTTCAGCAAAAGCTTCAGGAAGGATGTTTATCAAAGAATATTTTTCCGGGATTGTAAACAAATATTCCACATGTATTGAGGATACGATATTTAATAATAATCCTATACCGGGCCTGAATGTTTCAATATGGATTCTGGAACAATCCTATCCACCTGAGCCTCCTTTAAAAGTCATTACTTATCAAAAAGGGTGCGCCGATTGTACTGTAAGGGGCTCATTAAACAAACCTGAATTCTGGGATGATGACAAGTAGTATTAAATTATCGGGAAGATTCATGATAAAAATTTTCCGGTCGCTACCGGTAATTATCTTTTTGTTCTTTTCAGGTGCTGAAATTCAGGGTCAGGCTCGGCAGGCAAATATCCTGGATATAATAACCGGCAAGTTCCGTAATTACTGTACGTCGTTCCCCCGCGAAGAAATCTACGTGCATACCGACAGGCATGAATATGTCGCAGGAGAGAGTATCTGGTTCAGAATCTTCCTGATTGACAGGCAAAGTGCAAAGCCTGGCAATGAAAGCAAAATAGCCTATTTTGAAATACTGAATTCAGAAAACATGCCCGTGGTTCAGGAACGGGTAAGGCTCGACAATGGTTCAGGCCCGGGTCATATTTATTTGCCCGATACCATAAGTTCAGGTAAATATACTTTGAGGGCATATACAAACTGGATGAAGAATTTTATGCCGGACAACTGTTTCAGCAAAACAATAATTATCCAGAATGCTCTCAGCGGAAGAACTTTTAACGGTAATTCAAATGCGGTTACAGCCCGGGCAAAAACAATTGAAACCGGAATCTCATCCGTTCTGCGGAGATCAGGATTAAGCGTTGAAATAAATGCAGGTAAATCCGAAAGTATCGAAATAGGGATCAATAGCGATCAGAATTTCCGTTCAGTAAACAGAAATATCTGTTACCTGTTTATTCAGACTCATGGTATTATTAACTTTAGAAGTTCTGTTGGCTTATCGGGGGATATTACAAGGATTGATATACCAAAGAATCAGATTATTCCCGGAATAAATCATATAACCGTCTTTAATTCTCTGGGCAGTCCTGTGAGTGAGACTTTCATGTATACTCCATTAAAGGAAAACGAATCTCTGACAGTTACTTCTAAGGAAAGTTTTAATACCCGGGATAAAATCGATCTCGGAATTGAGAACAAAAATGGATCTGCTTCAGCAGAAGATCCGACAGATTTAAGCATTTCAGTGGCACCAGCAGGTAATAACACATTCCCTGATATTGATGATTATATGATCTTTGGCTCCGAGTTTGGAGTACTGCCTGATAAAATACTCAAATCAGATTTAGATGATTTTCCACCAGATTCTCTTGACATTTTTCTTTCATCAGTAAAAAGCAACTGGATAGACTGGAATACAATTTTGACAGGCAATTATCCTGTTATCAGATATAAAAGAGAGACTGAGAATCACTATATCTACGGCCGGCTTATAAACAAAAACTCCCAGATCCCTGATCCGGATCAATACCTGTTTCTTTCCATGCCGGGGAAAAATGCAACTTTTCAATATGCAAAGACAGACAAAAACGGGGATTTCACCTTCTCCGTTCCTATGGATGAAAAGATAAAGGATCTTATTATCCAGCCCGAGAATGCAGAAAGGAATAACAATATCAAAATCGGATCATCCTTCTCAGATAAATATCCTGAATTGATACCGGTTAATACCACTCCGGAAAAAACCATACCGCAAAATATTTCAAAACTTGCTGTGAATTATCAGGTAATGAAGATTTACGGATCAGATCAACTTCCTGAAAAGTTACCTCCGGTTGTCTTTACTGGCGGATCAAAGAGGTTTTATGGCAAGCCTGATATTGAACTGGTTATGGATGATTATATTAAACTTCCGGTGATGCCGGAGGTCTTTTTCGAACTTATGCCAGGTGTTTTTATGAGGAAGAGAAAGGCGGAGTATGAAATAACGATTGCTGATCCGGTTGAAAACAGGATCTATGACAAACCACCCATATTGTTTATTGATGGGGTAGTGGTAAAGGACCCGGATATCATAGCGAATCTTGATCCTGAGCTTGTTGAAAAGATCGATGCCATAAAATCGCGTTATTTTGTTGGTGATTACTTGTTCTACGGTTTGGTAAATGTTATTACCAGAGCCGGCGATTTCAGCAATATTACTCTTCCGGATTATGCTGTAAGGTTGCCCTACAGGGTAACCGAAGCTGTTAATTCATTTTCATCTCCGGAATACTCAATACAGGAAAGAAGACAAAGCCATATTGCTGACTTCAGAAACACGCTTTACTGGAATCCGTCGGCAAAACCCGGCAACGATGGAAAAGCCAGGGTTGAGTTCTGGTCCTCTGATTTCAGATCTGACTTTGAAATAAACGTACAGGGCTTTGCAGGGGACGGGACACCGGTTTCCTTCAGGAAGATCATTAAAGTCAGGTAGGTATTAAAGAATAAGCCCCCTCACCCCCTGAAGGGGGCTGAAGAACAATCCGGGCTTTAAGCCCCCTCAGGGGTTGGGGGCCTTTCAATAAGCTGAAAAGTAAACCTGCTTCCCTTTACAATATCATCGTGATTGATCACCCAATTCGGATATACTCCTCCATTCCTGGTTATCACTTTAATATATTTACTGCCAGGTTTGCTGCTGACCGAACTGATGAGGAAATAATTCCCTCCCGTCAGAAAGATTTTTATTTCGTCAAATGCAGGTGTGGTTATAACATATTGATTTGATGCAGGACAAACGGGATAAAAACCCATCATTGAAAACACGAGCCATGCTGACATTTGTCCTGCGTCTTCATTTCCGCTTAAGCCTCCGGGTCCTGTACCATACTCTTCTTCAATGATATTCCGGACAAGCTCCTGTGTCCGGTAAGGTTCTCCTGCTAATGCAAAGAGGTAAGGTATCTGGTGTCCCGGCTCATTTCCATGCCAGTAGTGACCCCCCCTGAAAAAACCTTCGAGTTTATCTATGAAAGCTTTTTCTCCTCCCATAATTTGTATTAGTCCGGGAATGTCGTGGGGCACATACCAGGTATACTGGAAAGGGGTTCCTTCGCATATAAAACTTGCCTTGATATTTGGATCAAACGGTTCTATCCATTTTCCGTCGGCAAATCTGCCCCGTACGAAACCAGTTTGACTATCAAAGACATTGCGCCAGTTCCTGGATCTTTTTATCAACGTATCGTAATCATCAGTCTTCCCCATTCCTTTGGCAACCTGGGCAATTGCATAGTCATCGAAGGCATACTCGAGTGTTCTGGATACCTGTTCTCTTTTATGAAACGCATCCCACACGCTGTCTTCAAGAGGGATATACCCATAATTCAGATAGCTGGTCAGCGCCCTTCTGCCCTTACCGTCCCTGTATTCTTCAGTTCCGGGGTGGTTAAAAGCATTCTTTCGCATGTATAAATAGGCACTTTCGAGATCAAAATCTTTAATACCTTTTATATAGGCATCAGATATCATGGAATTTACATGGTCTCCGATCATTGCGGCCGTGTAATTTGACCAGGCCGGAAAGATTGGCAACCATCCCCCCTGTTGAGCCTTGGCAACCAGCGACTTAACCATATGTAGGCTGCGCTCAGGCTCGAGTATTGTCATCAAAGGATGAAGGGCCCTGTAAGTATCCCACATTGAAAAATCATCATAATAATCAAATCCAATCGCTTTATGTATAAGGGTATCCTGAGCAAAACCCGGATAACTTCCATCCACATCGCTCACAATACGGGGAAGCTGGTAACAATGATATAAAGCTGTATAAAATTTCTTAAAATTATCTTCAGTCCCTCCTCCCGGTCTGACTTTCCCAAGTGTTTGATTCCATACATCTTCGGTAGCTTTACGAAGCTTGTCAAAATCCCGGTCGGGTATTTCTGCATCAAGGTTCTTACGCGCAGCTTCAAGACCTGTAAATGATGTTCCGATCCGGACATTTACAATTTTTTGATTACCGAAATTTATTGCAATCTGCTGGTTATTTGCCAGCTTTTCCATCGGTTCAAACGGGCTGTCAAACCTGATTACAAACCAGCAGCTGAAACCTGCTGGCTGGCCTGTGCCCTGATAGATCCTGTGAACGGGATTACAAAGTGCGATCTCGTTTTGTTCTTTGTTAATCCATATTCTGCCCTGCTTTTCATCGCTGTTGATCCTTATGAATACACAGCTGCTGTTATTCCCCGGATATGTGAAACGCATCATTCCCGATCGCACTGAGCCTGTCAGTTCTGCCACTATTTTGTAACTATCGAGCACCAGCCTGTAATAAGCCGGAGAGGCTGTTTCATTCTTATGACTGAAGCGTGAAACAGGAGGAGCCGAAATGGTATCAGGCAATCCTGAGGTAAAAGGCATCAACGAGGCGCTGCCGTAATCCTGTGTGCAGCTTCCGCTCATCCAGTGACTTCCCCTGAATCCGGTAATATATTTATCGGCATAATAATATGGTGATATGCATTTGAGTTCGGTAAGGCGGGTTTCGGGTGTCCATTGCGTCATACCGAAAGGGCGGCCTGTTGCCGGAAATGTCTGTCCTTTGAGTTCGGAGCTTGCTTCACTGTGCTTTTTTGCGCTCTCCGTTGTTGCCTGGGCAGTACCTACAAGGGGATCAACATACTGAACAGGCTGCTGAGCAAAGCTATGAAGAGGAATAATTAACAGTACGAGCAATTTTTTCATCCGTTGTTTTTTATAAAAAATAATGATCCTGCAATAATCAATCAGGTTATTGCTGCTATTTGATCCCTGATATTATCGGATTCAAATACTTTCCGCCAGTCTTCTTTGATAAATTCTTTCAGACCGCGTTGCAGAGCTTTATTTGCAGCATCGGAAAAAACTGCTCCGGGCAGTTCATTGAACAGAACAGCCATCTGGATCCTTAAGTGACCGAGCAGGAAATCCCTGGCGGCATCTGAAGGCACGCCACGTTTAATGACCTCATCAAGTCCCTGCCTGATGACAAAAACACATGTTGAGGCAAGTGTTTCCACAAGCGCCGGTTCGAGCATTCCCATCTGTTCAACAGTGATTTTATGTGATCTTGAAACGGGAGCATAAAAAGTTCGTGCAAGTTCTTCTCCTTTGCCATAGTCATCAGTATTTCCCTTCATCAGTGCACAAACAATAGATTGCCTGGCAGCGACACCTCCGAAATGATCCTTCATTTTTTCCAGTTCAGGCTCCCAGTTAAAGATAGAAGGATGACATGGATGGGTAATGAAATATGAGATATCTTTCCTGTCGTATAACTTTCCGGCAAGTGCCGCAGCCGGATCGAGTGTGACTACTATTGAGCCTTTCTTCATTTGCGGAATTATCACGGCAGAAACCTTTTCAAGCGCAATATCGGGAACAGCCAGGATGACCATATCCGAATCAGGAATACAGTTTTCCTGAGATGAGACTGTTACTCCAATATCCCTGAGCTTTTCCATTCCCTGCGGACTGATTTCGAGATATGATACCTCATATTCTGAATTTTTCAGGTTGCGGGTCAGGCGCAGACCCATTTTTCCTCCTGCACCTGCTAAAGTGACTTTTAGTCTGGTCATTTATGAAATATTAGATGAATTCTTCTATTTTAATAATTTTCCCTTTCGCAGCCGATTCATAGCAAGCCCATATCAGCCTTACGGTCTCAAGGTTATCTTCGGCCCGTATTTTCAGCCCTGGCTTTTCCAAGCATATCTTCAAGGATATTCCTGTTGACATGGATCCCGCTTTCGTGATTTACGATATAATCGGGATCCGCCCATGAGTAAAAGGGGAATTTTACTATTTCCGATTCCGTGCCTTTCCGGGTGGTGGTCCTGATTTCGAATTCCGGGCCAAGATAAACCGATCCGTTTTCCCCTTCAACAAGAATATACAATGTTGAGAAAGAATCATGCTCTACAATGGATGCATACGACAGCTCCGAATAAACAGGCATCCCGTTTTTCATTTTCAGCATGACCGTTGCCATATCTTCTCCTTTTATTCCCCTGTTTACTGCTCTTGTCTGGCACCACAGCTCTTCGCATTCCCCGAACAGGTACCTTATGACATCCAGCACATGCGAACCCATATCTGTAAGGATAAAATGATCGAGTTCTTTCAGGAATGGCTGGTTTTCGAACACAGGAAATCCTGACAGGAATGACACCCTTGCCTTAAAGGGTTTCCCGATTATACCTGAATCGACTATCTGTTTGAACCGCCTTACAGGAGCCTGCCACCGGTAGTTTTCATGGATATAGAGTCTGGCTCCGGCATCGGAACACATTTTTACCATCTTTTTAGCTGTAACAAAATCAGGTGCCATCGGCTTCTGGCAGATAATTTTCTTCATACCGTTTTCCAGAGCCATATCAACAAACAGGGCATGTGTGTCAACATCTGTTATGATATCAACAAAGTCGGGCTTTTCTTTTTTGAAGAGCTCCTCTGCATTTTCATAAACTCCAGGCACCTTAAAGTATTCCGCTATTTTCTCAGCCTTTGATCTTGTACGGTTATAAACAGCAACAAGTTCCGCACCTTCAACTTCTGTCCATGCTCCGATCTGGAACTTCGACCAGAAACCACAGCCTAAAACGGCAAATTTCAGTTTTTTCATATGCTTCAGATCCAATATCAATTTATCACAGATTTAAGGTATTTAATACTATCATCAGCCCATTTTTCTTCTTTCAAAATTGTTGAAGTGATATCCGATTCCGGTGGTGTCCATAACTCAAGCACAGCACTTTCGCACATACCTTTTTCCTTCAGTCTGCTGAGCAGTTCCCTGATATTCAGCATCCCTTTCCCGGCAGGTCTTCCTTCAATAACCAATCCCATCCTGTGAGTAACTCTGAATATTGTAAAGTCCTTGATATGAAGGTTAATCGTATATGGAATAAGGATTTCCGAAACAGTCTCGAAACCTTCGCCGGCCCCCATTGAGTTTACAGAATCCAGACAAATACCAACCATTTCGCTACCGACCGAAGTAACTATTTTTTCGAATTCCCTTGCTTTCAATCTGTCATGGTTTTCTATGGCAAGCTTAATTTGCCTTGACTTTAATTCAGGCAGAAGATCCCTGATAATTGAAATTATTGCCGGCAGATCAGGCTCAAAACCCTGATCATCGATAACCATCCGCAACAGGTGTGACTTTAGCCTTTCAGCTGTCTGAAGGCACTGAACTGTATGTTCAGGTTTGAGACCCCTGCTGCCCATCTCGATCATCACTCCCTTCCCCCGGGCATATTGAAACAGCTCATCAAGCACGGCAGGGTTTAGTTTCTCGAGAGGAAGGTTATCTGCTATCTGTACAAGTTCCAATCCTGCTCTGACAGTTTTATCAATGAGACCGTAAGCGGTCAGCGGCTCCGCAGGCATTGATCCAGGCACTCCGACTGCCCAGGTATAGGTATATGAGCTGATTCCGGGTTTCATCTTACAATCATGGTGCCTTAAATCCTTTTGAAGTATCATCAAGTACAAGTATCCAGTCGTTTCCTCTTCCGCTTGATGGGGGAGTGAATTTAGTGGTGCCTTTTCCCGTAAAAGTGTCAATCAGCTTTGAATCTCCCTTCCTGGGATCGAACCAGTAGGCAGTCACTGATTCTGCTCCGATTTTGTCGAGGATTATCTCGGCTGACCATCCTGTAGGGAAATAAATAAATGCATATCCGTTGCCACGGGTGGCAACAATAAAGTCAGTTTCAGGGTAATATGAGGATACGATCATCGACTGATCCGGGACCCTTGAGAGAAACGGTCTTGATTCCAGCAGCCTTCGGGCATGCATCAGATCCCATGCACCGGGAAGATCAAGAACATCATACCAGTTATTTCTTACAAGACCAACTGCTTCTCTTTCAGGTGTTTTCATCTGCCAGACCGGGTGACAGCCATATGTATGTCCGAATGATCCGCTGAAAAGATTCCAGTAAAGCGCCTGTCGTATATCTTCATCATTAAACCACCCGAGTACCGTGGGATTCCAGCCTACAGGATGATCTTCATACCTTGGCTCTCCGTCAAAGCAGGGTTTAGCCGGCTTCAGATCATAATCCTTTGCTATGATACGTTTATAGATTGCGTAACTGCGCTGTCCGTGACCGGTCTGGCACATATTGAAATCGAGCCAGCTGCTGTTATGAAACCATTCGGATGAACTGCGCTCCCCCCAGGGATGGAATGTCATAAGGTGATTCTTATCCGTTGATTTTATTCCTTCACCGATTGCATCCCAGACCGGCTTGTTTTCACCTCCGCCGTCACGATCACCACCGTTTATCCAGATAATATTTGGAAAATCCTTGTATCGTTTTCCGATCCACTGCCCGTATTTATAGGCATTTTCTTTGTTGAAAATAACAGGACCGACACCCCAACGCTTGTCTACTTTGTCGCCCCAGGTAGGAAGAAGCCCTATGAAGATCCCTTTTTCAGCAGCCTTTCTTATCACCCAGTCGATATGTGTAAAGTAAGCCTCATTGGGCTTCAGCGGATCGTTATCGATGAGAGGTCTGTTCCCTTCTGCATTTGGGGTATTGAGCCCGTCGAGCTCAGCCAGTGCGACAGCCTGGATTACCGTGAAACCTTTAGCCCGGCGGTTCTCGAGATATTTCTCAGTTTCTTCCTTATTTAACCGATGGAAAAGCTCCCATCCTGTATCGCCCAGATAGAAAAAAGGAGTTCCGTCTTCATGGACCAGGAACCGGTTGTTTTCTGAGGCTTTAAGCTTACCATGTGTCAAGCCGGCTGATACTCCCTGCCAGGGATTTTCCTGGGAGAAAGAAAAGCTACTTGCAATAAGAGAAGTAATGATTACTGAAACAATTTTTATCATATAGTTAATTTTTATTAAAATCTGTGTCTCCGCCATCCTTCAATAGAATTTATTGAATATGGGTCAATTTCAAATGTATTCTGTGACTTGATGGTTTTCTCATTTTCAATCCCCGCCCATCTGCTGTTTGAGGCTGCTTCACTGAAACTGAAGGAGGACAGAGTCCTGACCCTGAACAATCCGGAACAGCAATCAAGCCTGACACTCTGCCGGGACCCTGTAAAATTAACCAGGAGTAAACGGGCCTGTTTTCCATCAGTAAGCGCCAGACAATCAGCTATAAGAGGCCTTGAACTTAAGCTTCTGATAACATTCAGATTCTTATTGCTTAACAGGAATCTGAATACGTGATAAACCGGGAAGATCATCCCTTTAACTGTCTGAAACTGCAAAGGCCATCGTGAGTCCTGTTCCCCCTGAATAATCCCTCTCTCACCAACTGTCTCATAGTAAGTGAGACTTTCAGCGCCTGACTCGCACAGGTACTTAAGACTGCCCGTGGTCCAGCATGCACCAAAAAGCGACATAATACGGCTGTCGACCTGCGGAGGCATGTCTGTATCGGTCCACGGCGATTCAACGAAAGAATTACCGGCATTAAATCTCCTCTGTATATTTACCGGAGATATTATTATTTCTTTATCGCCGGCAAAACTTCTGGCACTCCTGACCGAGTATTCCTGAGCTTTCAGATTTTCGACGAGGGTCATATTGTCCGAAGCATGTTCCTGCGGCTGGATTGAATAGCAGATATTATCATTACCTGTATCACCCGGTCTGTTCCTGTTGATCTGTGCAAAGTTTGCATTTGTTCCTGTAGCTATTCTGACATCGGGATTTTTCTCTCTTAGAATAGGGATGATTTCCCTTGCCAGATTATCAGGTGTGGAGGGAAGAGATTTATGGTATAAAAGTATTGATGCAACAGAAAGCCTTCTCCGTGAATACCAGTCTTTAAAGTTGTTGATTTGTTGTAATTTATCATCATCGAAGAAAAGGGCCAGTTCCAGCTGGTAACCAAGGTCAGAGGCTTCCTGGCATCCACGTTCAGCTTTGAATTGCCATCCATTCCTGTAAAGATGGAGATCGACCCTGTAATGGTCAAACTTGAGTACCCTGATAATCCTGGTTTCAGATTCAGTTAAAGGATTTGAGCGGCTTGCCTGACAGATTCCTATTGATGGAAGCCTGAAAACCTCTTCGGGAAATAGTTTTACAATGATTTTATCGCTGGCTTCTTCAGGAGTATTAAATGAATCCTTTACTGTTAACGATACTTTTTGGTAAATTCTTGTCCCTTTTCCTATTATGGCAGGGTAGGGAATTGAAAGCGGTGTTGAATAGGTTTTAAAAGAAGCATCTGTCCAGTTTCTCTGATCTTCCGTTTCAAACACGTCACCCTCAAAATCAAGCCGGCAATGAGCCTTGTCGGTAATCCATTTCATCGATTTTATGTCGCTGAAGACCTGGTGAGGACTAATCTCTTCAGGGAAAACGGATTGTTCTGTTGATCCGTTAATATGCTCAATAATACAATTTCTCCCTGCATACTCCTCAATCGGATGGAGAACGCAGAGTCCGATCCGGTTCTTTTCAAAGCTTTCAATGGCAAATCCTTCCATTATGAAAACAATAGTGTTATCGGCTTTCCCTTCAATTATATAGTCGGCACAGAAGCTGATTTCACCCTCGGCATATTGGCATTTCAGAGTTATCAGAAATGAGTTTTCCCCTGGTTCAATTTTTTCATCCAGAATCCGTGGAGCTATTGTAAGCCAGTTTCTGTCGCGGAGCGCCGCATAGATCATCCGGATAATTTCCTGATTTTCTGCTGATATATACCTGAGAGCTCCATTGGTATAGGTCACTTTTAAGCTCCCGGCTTTCAGGATCACTTGAGCCGGGTTTTCAACATCGCTCCCTGTTTGTTTAATTCTTTCCGGCAATGCTTCAGTATATTCCTGTAAAGGATTCATTGGAATTCCGGTAGTGTCCATGGCAATGTGTAAACAGGGATTATCAGGTCATTTGCTGCATATCTCCGGCAACAGAAAGGCCGACCTGTTAATAAATTTTCTGCGATTCATATAATAATTGGTTTTTCAGGGAATTGTTAATAATTTAACAGTAAAATCAGGAAAGGATTAAACTCATCTATAAAATTACTATGAAATATTTAAATCTGGTATGGCTTTTAATCACAGTTATCGGATTTTCGTCATGTCATTATGGATCCGGTGCAGGAAATCTCATCGCTGACACAATTATTATCAGTGATACAATCCAATATCATCCGGTGAGGATTAGTAAAAAGGATGGATCAATTCTTCCATGGTTCTCTTCTGACAAAGGAGTTTCGTACGATACCGTAATGATGCTTGTCTGGCATTTCTGGAAAAACATGGATACAGATTCAAACGGGCTTAAATATTATATGAACCACCAGGTATGGAGACCGGAGCATGATATGCGAGGACTTGGCGGAGATCAGATCAATATGGCACTTTCGTCGTGGGGATTGCTTTACGCATATACAGGTTATCAGGAAATAGTTGAAAATATGCGTTATATCGCAGATACTTACCTTGAACGCTCATTGTCTGAACCTGATGATAAGTGGCCTTACATACCTTATCCCTATAATACCGGTATCCATTCCGGGAGATATGATGGAGATATGCGCAACGGCAAGGGAATAACACAGCCTGACAAAGCAGGTAGTTTCGGGTATGAACTGGTCAATCTTTATAAAATATCCGGAGATTCAAAATATCTGGATGCTGCAACAAAAATTGCAGAAACTCTTTCAGCACACATTATTGAAGGTGACAGTGTCAGATCTCCATTGCCATTCAGGGTAGATGCCAGGACCGGTGAAACCGGCTCCTTATTCGATAATATGGGTTCCGGTAAAAGAGTTAAGCCTGCGCTTTATACTTCAAACTGGACAGGGACAATGAGATTATTTGAAGAATTGCAAAAACTTGATCCGGTAAAAGAGGATATTTATGGGAAAAGTTTTAACACTTTTCTCGTCTGGATGAAGAATTTTCCGCTTAAAACAAATAAATGGGGACCTTTCTTTGAAGACATACCCGGATGGAGTGACACTCAGACCAACGCCATCAGCTTTGCAATGTTCATTCTGGACCATCAGGATATATTTCCGAACTGGAAAGATGATGTAAAGGACATTATTGACTGGACCTACAGGGAACTGGGAAACCATGAATATGAAAAATACAAGGTAACGGTAATGAATGAACAGACTGTTTACCGGGTTCCGGGTAACAGCCATTCGTCAAGGCAGGCTTCTGTTGAGCTTATGTATGCTGCCAGTTCGGGCGATACATCACATGTTGCAAATGCTGTTCGCACATTAAACTGGGCTACATATACTGTTGCATCTGATGGCCGGAACAGGTATATCCGTGATGATATCTGGCTGACTGACGGATACGGAGATTACATCAGGCATTACCTGCGGGCAATGTCGGCAATGCCGGAACTTGCTCCTGAAAGCGAAAACCATTTGCTGGGGACCTCTTCTGTAATAGCCTCTATTGTCTATTCCCCGGATTCGATTGAATACATAACTTTTGACAAGGCCTCAAAAGAGGTTCTCAGATTAAATAAAAAGCCTTTAAAGGTCATGGCAGATAATATGATCCTTTCTGAAGCTGAAAATCCAACCGGGAATAGCTGGACCTGGAGCACTTTTGATACAGGTGGCGTGCTGAAGGTTAATAAAAGGGAAGCTAATAAGGTAGTTATTGACTTCTGATGCTTTTTCAGGACTTGAAATTAAAAACCGGTTCCGGCTTAATAACTGTAACCAGCTTTATGTCAGTATTGAAGCCCTTCGCATTGCCATCAGATTCTGATGCGGAGTCAGCACAGTAATTTCACAACCTGCTGCGAGAAGGTATTTCTGTTCTTTATATCTGTCGACAAGATTTCTGGAGAGATCAAATACTTCTTTCTCCGATCGGTCCTGTATAAGGACCGGATTGATGTTTCCGCCTATAACAATTTCATCACCCAGTTTTTCCCTGGCATGATCAAGATCGACCTGCCAGTCGAGATCAATGATGTCGGCATGCAGGTCCCTTAAAGATTCGAGAAGGTGTGTGGTGTCCCCGCATATGTGCAGTTTAACCGAAGCGCCGCACTCATGGATAAAAGCAATTAGCTCGCAATGTCTCTGCCTGACGAACAGATCATAACTTTCTTTATCAATCTGGGAGCAGATAGCATCTCCAATTCCAATCAGGTCACAGCCTGCTTCAATCTGGGCTTTGGCAAATTTTTTTGCTGTTACCATGCATTTGTCCATCAGGAGGTTCGAGAAATCAGGATCAATCATCAGGTTAAGAAGCATTTCGCTTACTCCTGCCAGATCACACGCCTCTGCGAGAGGGCCCTCTATCCAGCCGCTTACAGGAACTGTACCCTTTAACAATTTCTGATAATATTCAGCTCCCTTAATCCTGTCGAGAGTCCGCTCTTCCTTACAGACATCAGGATTCTTCAGATTCCGGACGTCATCAATTGATTTGACAATTTTTTCCAGGCATCTCGGAACACCTTCATCAATAAATTCAACCGGCGCTCCGAATGCTGATGTTTCGCGAAATGGATCAGATATAAGTGAAACCATGTCAGTGTCGAAATATTCCATCGACCGTATATTGCTTTCCACCAATGTTTTATAATCGGATGCAAATTTCCCGTAGGTTGTGTTATTGAACCTTGCCGCGAAATGCATCAGTATCGGCCGGAAAAAGATCCTCTCTTTCTCCTTTTTGCCTTTCAGAAGGTCCTGGTAAAGTTGTTTTTTATTCATCTTGCAAAAAATGTTGCTAATCGATCATTTTTATTTCAAATACGTTTCCGTCGTAACTATTTGTAGAACTGATACATTGAATCCTTCCAGGAGAAGCTGCTTTCCTGTCATTTGTGCAATATGTTTTACCATCAGGAGCCAGAAGTACCGAGATATTTCTTTGCAGGATCCAGATCCTGCCACGGTATACAGTTCTTGATTTTTCTTTTGAACCATGTCTGAAAACACCGATTATTCCGCCATTTCTGGTTTCAGTATTTATCCTGGCCCATCCATCCCATGCTCCTTCCGCAGGTTCGCCAAAGCCCGGAAGATCCTGTCTGAATGATCATATAGTCATACTCATTCTGCATCTTTACCATCCAGTCGGCCCATTTCTTTATATCTGACCTTTTTTCAGGAGACAGCTTACGCGGATCACCCAGGACAATCGGAAGGGTTCCTATTAATGATTTGAGATCAAATTCGAAGTTTTTACTATCAAAAGGGAGGTTTCCTATCACAAGTGAACCAGCAGGTACGGCGGGCGAGCGCCACCAGGCAAGCTGTCTCATCCTCAGGGCTCCTGTCGGGTAGGGTTCCTCAATATTTGAGAGCCAGTTTCCTTCTGCATGTTTTGCAAATGCATAATCCTGCAGCTGGAGCTTACCTGCTGTTTCAAAGGTACAGTCGATAAACAGCTCAGGTGCCTCGGCATGGAGTTCATCAAAGAGCCTCAATACATTCTGGTAGATGACGATTAAAGACTCCTCGTGGTCGCGGTGATAAGGAGTGATCTACGGCATAGCATCCGGAAACTGGCAGGATCGTTAATATACGCACTTGTAACTATCGAAAGGTCGAGTTTTGCATAAGCGAGGCCATGTTCTTTTACAAGCTTTAAGATGGCAGATTTTATATAGTTCGAACCAGTCGGTTCCGAAACAACTTGTGGCAAACTCCTGACTCGGAAGATTCATAGTGTGAGGTTACCAATCTTGCCGTTCCGGTTCACAATAAACCATTCAGGGTGTTCTCTGCAGCACTTTTGAATCAGCAGTTGCAGATCCTATGCTGATCCAGAGATCCAGGTTTCATCCCCAGGGATCTGATATAATCGAACGTCGATGATAGCGATCCGGGAAACTTATTCAGGTCGACAAGCCAATCGCCGTAATTGCCTCCCCATCCCTTTGTCAGAAGATCTTCTGCCATAATTATATTGCCAGCCGTCATCAATAATGAATTCCTGAATTCCGCATTCCGAAGCCGCCTTTGCAACATCACGCACCAGCGAATCACTGACAAAAGTCCTGAAAGGATACCAGGTATTATAAACAAACAGCGGTTTATTCTTTATTGCTGATATTCTGGTTCCCAGGTGTTTTCGGACAAAATCATTTACAACAGTATTTATTACATTGAATCCGTCGTCGCTGTTTGAATAAAGTGCAATAAATGTTCCGGGAGATTCCCATGCTTCTCCTGGTTTCAGCCATTTTCTGAAAGGAAAAATCCAAAAAAATCTTATTTCACAAGCCAGGGAGCCTCATACCCGGAAGACCTTAGTTTTACCTCTGGTCTTTTCGGCACATACGAAATATCTATTTTTTCGGCTTTTTTACCGCTTATTTTGTACAAAAGCGACTGATACGGATCGAAAATGAGATCCAGGGAATAGCTTCTTCTTTTGAAGTTGATGGTTACCGGTATCTTTTTCTTTTCTTCATCAAGAGCCTGTCCATATTCAAGCGGAAATTTGAGCTTTGCGGCTTTTGGATTTGCGAAGAATATATACAGTGAATTGCCGTCCGCCCTGCACCAATAGGGTGGCAATTCTGACCCATAAATTAAACTACCCATATCTTCCGGAATACTGGCAGATACATTTTCAGAACTCATCAATTCTCTCGTTAAGTTGCTATAGTCAGAATGCGGGGTGGCTCCCGGTTCTTTCGGTTCTTTCCTGATTATGATCCTTAATCCATCTCCGGCCAATTCTAAAAGTCTATTAATTACTTTGTAGTCAAGATATTCGGCATCAACATACAGAGCTTTGTATTCAGCATTGCCGATTTTCAGGAATCCGTTTTCAACGGATGCTTTCTCAAGAAAATCATGGTTTATCCAGGTGGGGCAGAAGCCTTCAAGTTCATCGGGGAAATATACATATCGCATTTCGTAGTATCCCCATGCCCAGATAAATTGTTTCTCCTTTGGCATCATACCTTTGCTCCAGGCGTCTTCAACCGGCAGATATACGGCAATATCTGAAAATGTGGTCCCTTTTTGCATATATGATGACACTTTCTCCAGATAACTGTTGAATTCAGAGATCTCCTCAGCCAGGTTGCCGTCAGCACCTATATGTGTTGTTGCGTAGAAGTTAACAGTGTCGTAACCTTCAGGATTATGTGGTTTACCATGCCATACTATATGATTGACTCCATTGGCAAAAAGAGCATCGGCAACAAGTTTAAGGTCGGCTGTCTGCTCCTCCCTGATATAATCGCCGGGCCAGCCGTATAAGCATGTAAAAGTTTCTGCTGATACTACCGGCTTTCCTGCCAGAAGTGCAGAAGAGGCAGGGATACTACTAAACTCAGGTTCAAAAAGCATAGCTTCTCCTTCGGGAATATCCAATAATGCATATCCCGAAATAAGGTCACACGGAGCACCGGAGACCTGTCCTCTGGATCTTACTCCGGCAGAATTTAATGTTGAATCAAAATCACTGTAGAACTTCAGCACTTTGTCAGAGACGAGTGACATATAATCATATAGATACTGTCTTTTTCCCGGGTCATAAATTGAATCCATAAATGGAGTAATGTCATACCCGAACCTATTGTAAAAATCATCGCTGAATCCCTCGGACCACAATTTTTCGGTTTCAACTTCCCAGCTGTCGATAAAATATGATAGAGGTCTTGAGGACTCCGGTCTGGGAAAAGCTTTTGTAAGTCTTTCAAAATAAGGCAAATAATTGGCGGGTGTTAAATGATCAATTACGTAGCCGCTTTTCGGGTGTTCCCATGATCGTGTTATAACCTGCCTCCATTCCGGATCACCAAACCGACGTGTTGCCTGATCGGCTGTAACATAGCTGTCGCCAAAAGGCCAGAGTGTCCCGAAAGTAAGATCGCAGCCAAGTCCTATGGAATCAGCATATATGATTGTATAATCAACAATGTCTGTCCATTCACTACTGAGCCACTCCTGGCGGGGTGTGTATGTGGTATCCTTAGGATTGAACCTGTTCAAAGGATAGACCCATGCTATTTCAACTCCTCCGAATCCGTTTTCTTTCAGCCAGTTAAGGTTGTATCTGATGTCCTCTTCTTTTATCATCGAGGCGAACCACCAGTAACGGACATAAGGTTTGCTATTTCTACTTGACTCAAATACATCCCAGGTTTTAAGCAGACTTTGTGAACTAACCTGACGGAAGAAGGCCTGATTTAATAATATGATTATGAAAAAGAGCGCATTTTTAATTCTCATATCAATGCTGTTTTTTTATTAACAGAGCCAGATCCTCTTTCAGTGATAGTTGGTATAAATGTATGTTCACCTCCTTTATGTTTTTTGAGATTAAATCTGGTTCGCTGACCAGTTACGGGATCAATCCATTCACAGGAATAATTGCCGGACGGTAAATCAATCGGCACTTTATAGTCATTCAGATTTATATCTTCAGATATCCGGCTGTTCGCCTTTCTTAGGGTGCCAGTTATTGATATAGACCAGATATTGTTTACCTTCTTCAGCAAGTATCCTGACAGTTGCAGATTCGGGAAGCCGGGGCTCCGGAGTGTAATTTACAGGATTCATTTTTATGAAATCGATTTCACCAAAAACCGCTTTGAGTTTTGAAAGCTGGCTTCTGAGTTTTTCTCCTCCGCCTCCCGGCTGACCCGGAGCTACAACAAAGCTTCCGTCTTCATTTTCAGCAGTAAAGGAGTAGTCAAGATTATTATAAAGTGCACCTCCGGCTGTCAGAAAATCCCATCCTTCAGTCCGGTAATGTGCATCCTCAATGCCTCTGAACCCGGTTTCATTATCCCCGATTGGCTTGTTCAACCCATAGTTCATTTCGACTGTGACAGGTGGTTTTGCATAGTGAAAATTGAAAATGGATACCGCCGGATGAGGATTTTCAACTTTAAACGACCCGTTCTGAATATTCTGGGAGATAAGATGTTGGACGGGCAGAGTACTTTCAGTCTCAGTAATGAAATTCGTCATATGTTCCTCAATCCATTCATCGAGAGCCTGCAAATCTCCGAAATATGGCTCATTAGGCATACCTCATAGTCAGAGTTATTTTTTTCATATTCGAATTCGTAGCATTGTCAGCAAGTATCTTTCTGAACGATCCAGTCCTTGAAGTTCAGGAATCCGGGATAATCTTCAGGGCATTTTATTTCGACAATAGCTCCTGGTGATCATATCCTTTTTTCGTAACAGGTTGTTTATAAGATCAGTCCATGTGTATGTGAATTCCGATGAACCTGGATATGCCCTGAGATCAATTTTGACCGAACCGCCGTATCTGAGATAAAACAGATATTCCCGACCCGGATCAGCTAAGCAGTAGGGAGACGGATTTTCAAGCACAAGTTCCGGATGCGGCTCCAGCTTCCACCATTCAAGATTCCTCAGAAATTTACCCATGAATCCAACAGAAACGGCTCCCGGATAGAGCATTGTATTGGCTGCAAAACTTGTATCCATGGGCCAGCTTCCCACACCAGTCGGACGTTCAGGCAGATGAACCCTCCATATATGTCCGCCGCCGTAGGAGTGTCCGGCTGCTCCTGACAATACAGCGCTCCAGGCTCGAAGCTGATATCCATTGCAGCCGGATTCCCTTGAGAAATTGATACCATGGTCCAGTAACCACTACCGGTTTTGCAGGCTGCTTATTATAAGCATTCGTTATTATCCATGGAATAAGCTCATTACACCATCTGGCGTGGCCGGTCTGACTCTGGTTGTAATCCAGCCAGGGTTGGCTGTGAACGGTTTCAGCTGTTGACCACTGGGGGGCATCTGCACCACCGCTCCACATCGGCGGGGTTGGATGGGCTCCTGATATCCTCTCATAGGGATCTTCATCTTTAATGATCTTTCCCAGTCTGTTCCAGAATTCCAATGGAAATCCGCCATAGTTATTCATATTATATTCACCGGCAATTACCCAGATGACATTATACGCATGCAGGCGGTGAATAACGTATTTCCACCACCTTATAATATTATCTTCTCCAATCGATTTATTTATGCCTTCCCGGCTCCACCATGCATGGATCCATACTGTAATGCCTTTTGAATTGGCATATTTTATCATTTCTTCAACCTTCCGTATCTGGTCAAGTTTGGGATTCTGTAAAAGAAGGATCAAGTAGTGAGCTTTCCCTTCCCCAACCGTTACCGGCAAAAAACAGCTGACCGATATTGAAACCCTGCTCAGCCCTTGTGTCAACAAGCTTTTTGAATGATTCAAACCTGATACTGCTGTTCGTCCAGTCCCACCAGGTATCTGGCTATCCAGAAGCAAGGAGTGCCGTCAGAATAAGTAAAATACCTTCCGTTTCTTTCTGCTGAATCATTAACAGTGACAAATCCTCTTCTAGGCGGATTGGCCTTGAGCTCTTCCTCAGTCCAGTCAGTTACTGTCAGCCGCCCTTTTTTACTGTTCAGTCCTTTGTCGCGAAAAAGTCTCATACTTCCAGATACTTGAAAGGAGGAGCAAAGCCGATTTTCCATAGATCATTTCCGTCCCAGAATCCTGGTACGGCACCAAATTTTCGCGCAGTGTCCTGATATTCCGTAAACTTTGCAGTTAATACGCAGGTTTGCCTCTGAAGAGGAAGTAATGCTGATTATCGGGATGGAGACTCAAAGGGGGATAATTTTTCAGGCTATGAGATAAGTGATCAATGGCAGCACAATCGAAATGCATGAACAGTAACGCAATTGATAGTTTTTCATGAGTTAATGATTTAGTTTATTGTTATTCGACTCCCGAAAAGTTTTTTTGCCTCCTCAAGCATTGACGCAGTTGCGGTTGCCCCGCATCTTGAAATCCCTATTTCCTTGAATCTCAACAGGTCAGTAAGAGTACGCACCCCGCCAGCCGCTTTTACCTTTACCCGGGGAGCAGAATGTTTTCTCATTAATTCCAGGTCGTGAGCGGTTGCTCCCTTATATGAGAATTTACCATCCGGGCCTTTTACAAATCCGAAACCCGTTGATGTTTTTACATAATCGGCCCCTGCTTTTGAGCAGATCTCACAAAGCCTTATCTTCTGCTCATCCTTCGTAACAAAGTCTGTCTCAAAAATTACTTTGGTAATAGCTCCGTACCTGTGCGAAGTATTAACAACGGCTTTTATCTCTTCTTCAAGATAAGCCCAGTCTTCCTGAAGTGCCTTGCCGATGTTGATCACCATATCGATTTCAACAGCACCGTCCTTGCAGGCAGTTTCAGTTTCAAAAGCTTTGACAGCAATTGATGAGTTCCCTGCCGGAAAACCTATCACACATCCGACAAACACATCACTTCCTTTCAGAAGATCCACTGCCTGTTTCACTGCATAGGGCTTTACGCATACTGATGCTACATTATATTTTCTGGCAACTTCACACTCCCTTTTCAGGTCATCATCTGTAAGTGTCGGGTGAAGGATTGAATGATCAATCATTTTTGCAATTTCTGTTATCTTATTCATCCGGTTCTTTTAATCAGTTAAAGAAATAGTGGAACAGGATAGTTGAATTAATGATATTTCATATCCCGCTGACTTTTAGTCTAAAGTTAAAAGAAATTTTTTTCATACTTTGGTATTTTAATAGAGCGAAATTCTAATATTACAGAATTCAGATTTATCCGGATCCGGAATTCAACTAATATTGATTTGAAAATATGGAAAAAGTAACCAGATTTCTTGAAGAGCAGAGGCTGAGGTCCTCTGACATTGATATTGAAATAATGGTCGGGGTTTTTACCGAGGAGATGATAAAAGGACTCGAAGGAAAAGAGAGCTCACTCAGGATGATACCCACCTACATAGAAGCAGAAAATGATTTTCTTACTGAAGTCCCGGTGCTGGCTATCGATGCCGGGGGAACAAACTTCAGAGCTGCTTTGATCAGGTTTAGTCACTACCGGGAATATAAAATACGATCGGATAGTGAATTACAGGATGCCCGGTCTGGAAAAGGAAATATCGGCAAAGGAATTCTTCGGGACCCTTGCAGGTTATATCAGACCTCTGGCTGAAAGAACGGCCAGGATCGGATTTTGCTTTTCCTATCCGACCGAAATCCTGCCCGACAGGGATGGCAGGCTAATACAATTCTGCAAGGAAGTTCAGGCACCTGAAGTGGTCGGACAACTGATTGGAAAAAACCTGCTCGAAACACTTGAGACTCCCGAAAAACACCTTGTACTTCTGAATGATACGGTTGCAACTCTCCTGGCCGGGAAATCTGCATCACTGAATAAAACCTATGATTCATTTATCGGCTATGTACTCGGGACCGGGACCAATACCTGTTATATTGAGCATAACCGCAATATAACAAAGAACAAGAGCCTCCGTCAGGACAGAAGCCAGATAATTAACATCGAATCAGGTAATTATGGCAGGGCTCCAAGGCGAGATCTCGACCTGGTTTTCGATAGTTCAACAATGAATCCGGGTAATTACGCTTTTGAAAAAATGTTTTCCGGAGGGTATTTCGGCGGTCTGTGCCTTACCGTTCTGAAAGCAGCTGCCAGCGAAGGCCTGATTTCAGGCATGGCATCAGACAGACTGAACAAGATAAGCGAACTCACAACAGGAGAAGCCAATAATTTCGTGGCAAAAATGAAATCTGAGGATAATATCCTTTTGGATTGTTTCACAGAAGAACAGGACAGGAGGGTCAGTGCATACATTATTGATACTCTGATCGATCGTGCGGCTAAGCTTGTTGCAGCAAATATTGCAGCTGTAGTTCTGAAGACAGGAAAAGGAACCAGTCCTGAACGACCGGTGTTAATAACAATTGACGGGACTACTTTTTATAAGTTGCATAATCTGAAAATCCGGTTTGAAAAATATTTTTCAGAGTTCCTTGATGGAGAAAGAAGGAGGTATGTGGAATTTACAGAGGTTGAACAATCGAGCCTGATAGGAGCTGCTCTTGCAGGACTGATAGATTAACAGTAAATATATTAAAAAGGAGGTTATATGAAACTTGGCTTTGTTAGTGCAATATTACCTGAGCTCACTTTTGAAGAGGTGGTCGATTATGCTGCTGAGCTTGGCTACAAATGCATTGAGGTTTGCTGCTGGCCGGTCGGGCGAGCTGAAAGAAGATATGCAGGGAGTAACTCATATCGATGTTGATCAGCTTGATGAACAACGTGCCGGGGAGATCAACGATTATCTTAATTCAAAGGGTGTAGAGATCTCAGGGTTAGGCTATTATCCTAATCCGCTTGATCCTGATCAGGAAAAAAGGAAGTTCTATGCCGATCACATAAAGAAAGTGATCGATGCTTCGGCAATGCTTGGTGTAAATAGGATAAACACCTTCATAGGTCGCGATAAAAATAAATCAGTTGATTGAGGTTTGCTGCTGGCCGGTCGGGCAAGCTGAAAGAAGATACGCAGGGGTAACCCATATCGATGTTGATCAGCTTGATGAACATCGCGCCGGGGAGATCAACGATTATCTTAATTCAAAAGGTGTACAGATCTCAGGATTAGGCTATTATCCTAATCCGCTTGATCCCGATCAGGAAAAAAGGAAATTCTATACCGATCACATAAAGAAAGTGATCGATGCTTCAGCTATGCTTGGTGTAAATAGGATAAACACCTTCATTGGCCGGGATAAAAATAAATCGGTTGATGATAATTTTGAAACTTTCAGGCAAATCTGGCCGGAAATAATCTGGTGTGCCGGTGAAAAAGGAGTAAAGGTAGGCATCGAGAACTGCCCCATGATATTTACACAGGATGAGTGGCCTGGCGGTTATAATCTTGCTACAACCCCGGCAATATGGCGACGTATGTTCAGCGAAATCAAAAGTGAGCATTTCGGGCTGAATTATGATCCATCGCACCTCCTGTGGCAGCACATGGATTACATTAAACCTCTTTATGAGTTCAGGGATAAACTATTTCATATACATCTGAAGGATGCCAGAGTTTACAGTGAAAAACTAGATGAAGTCGGTATTATGGCAACGCCCCTCGAATTCCATTCTCCCAAGCTTCCGGGATTAGGGGATATTGACTGGGGAAAATTCATTTCTGCACTGAATGATATCCGTTATAACGGGCCTGTGTGCGTTGAGGTTGAGGACAAAGCCTTTGAGAATTCAATTGAGGATAGAAAAGAGGCTTTGCGTATAAGCAAGCGGTTCTTAAGTCAATACCTGTAAAAAATATCTAAATGAAAACTCAGAGAATCTTCTGTTTCCTGACAGCTTTTGTTCTCTCCGGCCTGGGATTTGTATCCCCTCAGAAAATATATATTTCCCCGACCGGAATTGACAGCAATACGGGAACTCCCGATAAGCCTCTCGCAACCCTGAATGCTGCTGCAGTAAAGGCAAGGGAGTTACGTAAAAATAATAAGTCACTCGGCCAGGTTGAAATAATTGCTCTCAAGGGAGAATATTTTATGATGCAGCCTCTGATCCTCACAGCGGAGGATTCCGGAAATGAAAATGGCTTTTTGGTTTTTAAATCGGAACCAGGAGAAAAGGCTGTTTTCAGGGGAGGTATTCCGGTTTCAGGATTTGAGAAGGTGAGTGATAAATTGTGGAAAGCATTTGTGCCGCAGGTAGCCTGGTATGACTCTTATTTTGAACAGCTTTACGTCAACGGTCAAAGAGCTGTCCGTGCAAGAAATCCAAACACCGGATTTTACATGGTGAAAAATGTAACAGAAACAGTTCTGGAAAAGGGAGCTGGAAGGTCTCCTGAAGTTGCTGTTCAGAAGATCGAACTTGATAATTTTGATGCCCTGGGTTTTGAGACATTTTCACAGCAGGATTTCCGGGATGCTCTGATAATCTTTTATCACAACTGGGATAATACAAGAAAGCGTGTGACCGGCTTCAGCAGGCAAGGTCCGTTTATCTATACAACCGGAGAAGGAATGAAACCATGGAATCCCATTAATAGTAAATCACGATACCTGGTCGAAAATTATAAAGCTGCTCTTGATGCTCCCGGTGAATGGTTCCTCGACCGTTCGGGATTTCTTTATTATATTCCGGTTGAAGGACAGGAAATAGAGAATACAACATTCCATATCCCTGTTATTAAAGAATTTGTTTCAATTCAGGGTGATCCCATATCAGGGAAAAAGGTTGAAAACATAAAGTTTGAAAATCTTGTCTTTGAAATTGCAGGTTACAAAACTCCTGCCGAAGGTAACGAACCTGCCCAGGCAGCTGCACCGGTTGACGCAGTTGTAACTCTCGATTTTGCCGGGAATATTGAATTCAGGAATTGTGAAATAGCACACACCGGCACTTATGCATTCTGGTTTCGCAGAGCATGCAGTAATTGTGTTGTGAATCAGTGTTATATGCACGATCTGGGCGCCGGAGGAGTAAAGATAGGAGAGACCGTGATCCGTCCGAAGCAGGCGGAGATATCAAACAATATTACTGTCGACAATAACATTATCAGAGATGGCGGTCATGTCTTTCCGTGTGCTGTCGGTATAATAATCTTCAATGCAAGCGACAATAAGTTGACCCATAATGAGATAGCCGACCTGAGATATTCAGGTGTCTCAGTGGGCTGGGTGTGGGGCTATGCCCACAGCCCTTCAAAACGGAACAAGGTCGAGTTTAACCACATCCATCATCTTGGCTGGGGTGAGCTTTGCGATATGGGAGGGGTATATACTCTCGGAGCTTCAGAAGGAACAACTGTTTCAAACAATGTTGTGCATCATGTTTATTCATTCGACTATGGAGGGTGGGGTCTTTATACTGATGAAGGATCATACGGGATTACAATGGAAAACAACCTTGTTTATGTTTGTAAGAATTCGGGATTTCATCAGCATTACGGAAAAGAAAATATTATCAGGAACAATATTTTCGCATTTAATATAAGGTCGCAGCTGCAGGCTACAAGAATTGAAGAGCACCGGTCAATATTATTTAACCGGAATATCATTTACTTTAATCAAGGCACTCTTCTCAGCAGTAACTGGCATAAATTCAACTTATTGACAGATAATAATCTATATTGGGATACCCGCACGAAAGATATCATGTTTGCAGATAAGTCTTTAACAGAATGGCAGAAATCGGGCAGGGATATCCATTCAATTGTTGCTGATCCCCTGTTTGTGAATGCCTCTGCCTTCAATTTTAGTTTCCGCACAAATTCAATAGTCAGGAAAATTGGATTTATACCATTTGATTATGCAAAAGCCGGAGTCTACGGATCTGAAGAATGGATAAATCTGGCAAAATTTGATAAAGGACTTGAAATAAAATTCGATAATATTGTAAATCGGTTTGAAAGAAATACAAAATAGTAATTTCACTATGGCATCAACATTCAATATTAAGGTCAGCCCCGTAGTCCGATGGACATTGACAATTGTCAGGATAGTTATCGGATGGCACTTCCTCTATGAAGGTATCTCAAAGATCATGACGGCAGGGTGGAGCTCAGCACCTTATCTGGCCGGCTCAAAATGGATCTTTGCACCGCTGTTCAATGCAATGGCAAACAATCCGTCTGTAGTTGCTGTTATCGATTTCATCAATATCTGGGGAATGATCCTTATCGGCGTGGGCCTGATACTTGGCTTGCTCACAAGGTGGGCGGGTGCAGGAGGAGTGCTGATGCTCTTTTTTTACTTTGTAGCTTATCCTCCGATTCCTGGTTTCATGTTCGGAGTTCCGGTTGAGGGAAGCTATCTCTGGGTAAACAGAAACCTTATTGAGTTATTTGCACTGACTGTTTTCATTTTCATCTCACCGGCATACCATTACTGTCTTGACAGATTGATTGCGCGATGGAAAGAAGAAAAAGCCCGCCCGCCTGTAGGGGAAATGCCCGCCGACTCTAAAACCGGGGTGGGCAGGCGTGAGGCATTGAGAGACCTGATATCAATTCCCGCTCTTGGAGCCTTTGCTTATGCTTTGTACCGGAAAAGAAAATGGGACAGTTTTGAGGAAAAACTGCTTGCCATTGAAGGGATGGATGCAAATTCCGGTGCTACACTTCTGAAATTTAACTACTCAACTCTTAAGGATCTTAAAGGGGAGGTCCCAAAAGGGGTTATCAAATACACTGATAAGAATGGAAGTCTTAAAGATTTTGAACTTAGCCGTCTTATTATGGGTGGGAATCTTATAGGAGGCTGGGCACATGCCCGTGATCTTATATATGTGTCGAAGCTTGTAAAAACATATCATACTGATGAAAAGGTTCTTCAGACGCTTGCACTCGGGGAAAAATGCGGCATAAATGCCATCATTTCAAATCCTCAGATGGGAAGGATATTTCAGAAATACAGGCACGAATTCCGCGGGAAAGTTAAGTTCATTTCCGATTGCGGCATAATGCTCGATTTCCAGAAAGGAATTGAGATGTCTCTTGCAGCGGACTGGGATGCTCTTTACTGCCAGGGAGAGATTACTGACCGCTGGACAAATCCCGAATGGGATGATCCGAAGAAAAGAACTGTTGCGGAGCGCATGGAACTTATCAAAGCAGGCCTTGAACAGATACGTTCCAACGGAAAACCCGCCGGCATTGGCGCTCACAGGATTGAAGCCATAAAGACTTGCGTTGACTACGGTCTGAAACCCGATTTCTGGGTTAAAACCTGCCACAGCTATAACTACTGGTCTGCACAGACCAGCCTGGAATGGAATGATAATAAGTTTGACTTTGATCCTGAAGAAACCATAAGGTTTATGGGTACTCTGCCTGAACCATGGATTGCTTTTAAAGTGCTGGCAGCCGGAGCCATAAAACCGGAGGAAGGTCTGAAATATGCTTTCAGGAACGGGGCTGATTTTGTATGCCTCGGAATGTATGATTTCCAGATTGTCGAGGATGTGAATATTGCACTTAATGCACTCTCAGACGCCCAAATACGTCAGAGACCATGGATGGCCTGATTACCAGTTACGCAATCATCTTATTTAAATAATGAAAAAATGCAATAATATTTGCCGGTTGTTTGCAATATCCCTTTTGACAATATCAGCCTGTCAGAATGAATCCTCAACAGTTGAATATGACTTTAATTCACTGAATGACAGGATCTGGATTGGGGAAGATTTCTGGACTGTACCTCTTGAAGACTGGAGTGTAGCTAATGGCAGACTGGAATTTAACGGAGCCGGACAACAAAATACCTGTTCAATTCTTCCTTACCTTATCTGCAATAACGGGAAAACATTCACAATAACTGTTGACATGGGCCTTATTGAGATGGGAGATAGTGATGGTTCATCAGGACTTATCATCGGATCACTCGCATCTGAAGAATATGATATCAGGGCAGCTGTCTATTTCGGAACCGGAATAAATATTGGAATAAGCACATCCGGGTACGCTTTCATTGATCAGAATCTGCAAAGACTTCCTGAAGGTTTTGACTTCAACTATTTAAGACTTGAAATAAGGGGTGAAAAGGATAGTAAAGGATATGTCATCAATCTTAATGTTCTGGATTCTTCAGAGGTTTCTTTGGCAAAAGTCAGCTACAGACCTGAAAAGGAACCTTCGGGAATCATTCAGATTGTAGATAATTTCAGGAATGCCGGTTCAAAGAATAACGGCCCTGAATTCTGGTTTGATAACCTGTCACTTGAAGGGAATGGTTTGATTCATAAACCTGAGAACAGGGTTGGCCCCATACTGTGGGCTATGCATACCCTTAGCGGAAACATCCTGAAGATAACGGCACAGCTGCCTCCTGTCGGATCGCAGGATAATCAGGTTCTTGAACTCGAGGTCAGAAATGAGAATAAATGGGAGAGAGCTGGTCGCGAGAAGATGGACCCTGATTCAAGGAGCGTAACCTTCAGGGTTGAGAAGTGGAATTCAACACTTGACCATCAGTACAGGATATTATACCCGCTTACAGATATTCACGGAAATAAAGAAACATTTGAATATTCAGGGACCATTAAAAAAGATCCGGTTAACCGGCAATTGAAAATGGCGGCTATGACATGCCAGTATCATACCGGATTTCCTTATTCTCCCGTTGTGAAGAACCTGAAGCTGAAAGAACCCGATATACTTTACTTTTCGGGGGACCAGATATATGAACAGAACGGTGGCTACCCAATAAAAAGAGAACCTGAGGAGATGGCTATTCTTAATTACCTTGGTAAATGGTATATGTTCGGATGGGCTTTCGGTGACCTGATGCGCGATATCCCGGCTATTTGCACACCCGACGATCATGATGTTTTTCAGGGTAACCTGTGGGGGGGAGGCGGGATAGCTAGGCCATCAGGTACAGCAAACAGCGACGATCTTATGGGTTTCACTCAAACAGTGAAAATGGTCAATGTTGTAAATACTACACAGTGTTCTCATCTGCCCGATCCCTATGATCCGGAACATATTGAGCAGGGTATGAAAGTTTGGTATACGAGCCTGAATTACGGCAGAGTAAGCTTCGCTATCGTCAGTGACAGGGTCTTTAAATCCGGCCCGGACCTCGTAGCAACATGGGAAGGCCGTAAGGATCATATAACAGAACCTCTGAAAGATCTGTCAGTAATTGACAGGCCAGATCTGGAGTTACTTGGTAAGAGACAGGAAATTTTTCTGGAAAACTGGATAAGGGACTGGGAAGATGTTGATTTAAAAGTACTCTTATCACAAACTCTCTTTGCAAATGTTGCAACTCATCACGGGCAGTATGATGCATATCTTTACGGAGATATGGACTCCGGAGGATGGCCCAAAAGCGCCCGCAACAGGGCTGTCGAAATAATACGTAAGGCTTTTGTTTTTCATATCTGCGGCGACCAGCATGTTCCTTCCATTGTACATTATGGTATTGAGGATTTCAGGGATGCCGGATGGGCTTTCTGCACTCCGGCCATTGCAGTGGGATACTCACGGTGGTTCAGACCTGATGAGATCAACATACCGGCCAGGAACAGGCCGGAACACGGATTCGCAAACACCGGCGAGTACACCGATGCCTTTGGTAATAAGAACTATGTGTATTCCATAGGTAACCCTGTTGATTTTGCCGGAATCAGAAACCGTTACGAAATGCAGCATAACAAAACTGCAGGTCTCGGATTCGTGATCTTTGATAAAGAGAAGCGTGATATAACCATGGAATCGTGGCACTTCATGAGTGATGTCCTTAAGCCTTTCGAGATGAGCCAGCATCCGGGGTGGCCGAAGACAATTAAGCCAGTTGGAAAATTATGGAAGAGAACCTTTGGAAAGCCTGGCTGCCGGCACTTGAAAATATCGGGGAACCCGACCCTGTTGTTGAGATCATAAATCAGATCAACGGGTGAACTTGAGTATATATGTGAGGATTAAACGGCAATGAGTTTATACCCAAAGTATTCAGCGAGGATAAGTTACACTGTAAAGGTCGAGGTATCCTGAGAAAGAACTCGGTTAAAGGAATTTTCAGATATAATTCCGGACATCAGCTACCGGAGAATCAGAATTATCGTTGAGTTTGATTGACGATTCAATTAGCAAGTGAATCCTGAAATTCTCTTTTCCTTCATAATAAATGGACACGAGGGTAGACTTATTACCTTCAGCAATTACAGATAAACGCATAGAATACCATGTAAATAATTGCAAATGCTACAGATTATCGACTATCTTCATCGGATTGATACTATCAGCTTTTTCATGTTAGTAACGGGAATCAACGGCCAGATAAAATGGGAACATATTTCAAGCAAAACAGGTGCCATTGAAGTCCCAATAAGGGAAAACAGCAAACCTCCTGTGCCGTTGCCGACTTCGACAACGACGGCATAAATGATTTCTGTATTACCGAAAGGACCTCAGCGCCATCAGTTGTATGGTACCAGCGAACTGAAAAAGGATGGAAACGACATATTGTTGAAGACGCCATCTGCTTTATTGAAGCCGGTACTATTGCCTTCGATGTTGATAATGACGGTGATATGGATATCATTGCCGGCGGCGAATCAAAAACCAATAATGTCTGGTGGTGGGAGAATCCTTACCCTGATTTTTCAAAACCTGCGTGGCCCAGGTACCTGATACGGAATAGTGGAGGCAATAAAGTGCATGACCAGATTACCGGTGACTTTGACGGCGACAACAAGCCCGATCTGGTCTTCTGGGCGCAGGGCGATCAGACATTGTATTTCACACGTATTCCTGAAGATCCTTATGAGCAGGGAAACTGGAAACTTATTCCTGTATATAAATATTACAGCGACAGCCAGATGGAACAGCATGGAAGCTATCCGTCCTGGAAACGGACCAATGAACACGAAGGCCTGGCAAAAGCCGATATTGACGGAGACGGGGTTCAGGATATTGCAGGAGGCGGACTCTGGTTCAAATACCTTGGCAACGACAAGTTCTCGTACAACCTTATTGACGCCGCTTATACTTTCAGCCGTTCCGCTGCCGGCCAGCTTGTTAAAAACGGAAGACCGGAAATTGTCCTGGTGGTAGGTGATGGTATTGCTCCCATGTATATGTATGAATATCAGAAAAGTACATGGGTGAAAAAAGAAATTGTGCCGGAAGTCAGCAACGGACATTCACTTGCAATTGTCGATTTCGACGGCGACGGTAATAATGATATCTGGTATGCAGAAATGACACTCGGTGGTTATAAGGAAGCAGTGAACAGAATCCTTTTTGGTGACGGGAAAGGCAATTTTAAAAGGGATATGATCATATCCAGAGGTATTGATCTTCACGATTCGGAGATCGTTGATCTGGATGGTGACGGGGATCTTGACATTCTCGGGAAACCATACGACGGAGATGCTCCACGGCTGGATATATGGCTGCAGAACGGAACAGATAAGATTATATCTAAATGAAGCTGGAGCATAAAAGAATCAACCTTATTAAGACAGGTTTCTTCTTAACAGGTATGGCAGGCCTCACAGATCTGTCAGGACAAATGACAGAACACCCGAATGTAATCCTTATTATTACCGACGATCAGGGTTACGGTGATTTCGGAATCAACGGAAACCCTCATGTAAAGACTCCAGTACTTGACAATTTCGCCAGACAGAGTATCCGGTTCAATAATTTTTATGTATGCCCGGTATCTGCACCGACCAGGGCCGCTCTGATGACAGGACGCTATTCACTCCGCACCGGTGTCAGGGACACTTATAATGGAGGAGCTATGATGGCTTCCAAAGAAGTCACGATTGCGGAAATGCTTAAAACAGCTGGCTATGCTACGGGGATTTTCGGAAAATGGCACCTTGGTGACAATTATCCCATGAGACCGTGCGATCAGGGTTTCGATGAATCGGTGATTCATCTGTCAGGAGGAATGGGACAGCCGGGCGATTTCACTACCTGGCCACGCCTCGACAGCAGTTATTTCGACCCCGTGCTCTGGCATAACGGCAAAACGCAGAAATACAAGGGCTACTGCTCGGATATTTTTTCCGGCGAAGCAATAAGGTTTATTGAAAGCAATAAAGACCATCCTTTTTTCTGTTACCTTGCTTTTAATGCACCTCATACTCCATTGCAGGTGCCTGAGGAATATTATAACATATACAGGGAACTGGATCCTTCAGCAGGCTTCGGGAATGATAAAAGGCCTTTCCCGGTGATGAACGAAAAAGATAAGGAGGATGCCAGAAGAGTATATGCCATGGTCACCAATATTGATGATAATGTAGGCAGACTTATTAAGAAGCTTGAAGAACTGAAAATCTCAGAGAAGACTATTGTCGTTTTCATGACTGACAACGGACCTCAGCAAAGGCGTTATAATACAGGCATGCGCGGACTTAAATCTTCAGTTTACAACGGAGGGATCAGGGTGCCGTTTTGGATCAGGTATCCCGGTTTGAAAAGTACCGGCATCGATATGAAGGCAACGGCTGCCAATATAGACCTGTTCCCCACGCTGGCTGATATCTGTAATGCCGGAATACCTGATGGACTGAAGATTGACGGAATAAGCCTCGCGCCTTTTATAAGAGGAGATAATTTAAATACTTATGACCGTTCACTCTTCTTCTACTGGACAAGGCACTCTCCGGAACTCTATAACAATATTGCATTGCAGAAGGGAAGGTACAAGCTCGTTGGGAACGCTGACTTTAATGCCTCCATTGATAAGTTTGAACTCTTTAATATTGAACAAGATCCTTATGAACAGAATAACATCCTGAATGATAATCCTGCCAGGGCCGCTGAGCTTAAAATAGAACTGGACCTCATTTTCACCGAACTGACAGGGTCGGAAAACTTGCTTGATCGCCCCCTGATCGAAACAGGTACCAGGCATGAAAATCCTGTTATACTGAACAGGAATGAAGCCGACGGGCAATGGGGCATATGGGAGCAGTCAGAGATTTTTGGCTTCTGGAGAGTGCTGATAAATGAAGGCAGGTATAACCTCAGGTTTAAGTTCATTGAACCGGTTCCATCAGGCGGAAAGATGATGGTCGAAACCGGAGCCTTTATCAGCCAGATGAAGAATGATAAAGGCGACACAGACTTCATCGAGCTGAAAGATGTTAAACTCCCGTCAATCGAGTGCGATTTCGTTCCGTTCTATCTTTCCGGCACCAGGCGAATATTCCCGTTATGGGTTGAAATAGAAAGAATTGAAATCTGGCCATAAAGAATTTCTTAGATTTATCTTTTACCAAAAGTGAAATATAATGCGTAGAAGGAATTTTATTACCAGAGGCAGCAATTGCTGCAGGATCATTAGGTCTTGGTATGGGTTGTAGCCGGAGAGCTTACACTCATTCTGAAGGTTTATTGCACGAAGCTATTCCGGGCACTGAAGGCGGCAAAAAATATGTTATTGAGCCATCCAGACAGGTTGAAGTCCTGGCTGAAACGGATGTCCTTGTAATAGGCGGAGGGCCTGCGGGTACTGCCGCAGCAATAGCGGCAAGCAGAGCTGGGGCTGAGACTTATCTTGTAGAACGCTATAATCATCTCGGAGGATTATGGACCGGAGGTCTGGTACTGCCCCTTTTATCAACTCATGCTGTTGACAAGGAGAACAGAAGAAAACAGGTGATATTCGGAGTGGGAGGAGAAATGGCTGTAAGACTTAAAGATCTTGGCATGTCCATTCAGGAAATTAATCCGGTAATTGATCCGGAGGCCGGTAAATATGTTCTTGATGAAATGGTCAGGGAAGTCGGGGTGAAAATGCTGTTTCATGCCTTGGGTACCGGCGTAATAATGGATGGAAATATTGTTAAAGGAGTTTTCATTGAGAGCAAATCGGGCAGACACGCAATACTGGCAAAAGTTGTGATAGATTGTACCGGCGACGGAGATATACTCCATATGGCCGGGGAAAATTATGAAATGATGAATTACCATATCGGGCTGAATCATCGACTGGGTAATGTTGACCGCGTTGATAGATCTATGCCTTTACCTAAAGGTCTCGAGATTGGTAACCCAACACCGGTTAAGAGCGTGAACTGGGTCAACATGAATGGCCCCGATGATCAGAACGGCACAGACCTTCTTACACTATCAAGACTTCAGATGAATTTCAGAAAGGAAATATGGGAGAAAACATGGAAACTGCGTAATATCCCGGGATATGAAGAGGTCTTTCTGCTCGACACAGCTTCACATCTGGGCGTGAGAATGTCACGAATTCTCGATGGTGAATACAAGCTGACACTTGAAGATACCATGACTTACAGATCGTTTGATGATGTAATAGGTATAAGCGGCGCGTGGACAACCATGATGTATAATGGACAGGCTGTGAAGCCTGAAGTGAGACCAATGTGGCAGATCCCATACAGGTCGCTTGTTCCCAAAAAGACCGATAACCTGCTCGTAGCCGGCCGTTGCTTCTGCTTTGAGAAAGCGCTTGTTGAGGATACAAGGATAATCGGCACATGTCTGGTCACAGGTCATGGAGCCGGTGCAGCGGCAGCGCTGGCTGTTAAGAAGGGGGTAAGAGCCAGAAATGTCAATACCGGGGAATTAAAGAAGCTTCTTATTCAACAGGGGGCATGGTTAGGATGAATGGAAACTGATAAGATACCCCGGGAGGGATTTCACCCAGTTGTTTAACCTTGATAATGATCCTTATGAATTGATTAATTTATCGGGTGAAGCAGAGTATGATTCAATACACCAACAGCTATTAAAGGAACTTGAGATGTGGCAAAAGATTACAGGCGATACCATTCAGATCACTTCCGGGAATATATTGCCGCTGGAATATGATTATCGCAAACTTGCACGCAAACCCGACAGGTGGCAGCCTGAATATACTCTGAAAAAATATTTCTATATAGAGTTGAACTGATTCAATATGACATTATTTAGCAATTAGTTATGAACAGGTTAACCGGTAGTTGTTTTCTACTTTGCGGCGCCCTTTCAGCAAAGACACAGGAATTATATAAATTGCTTGTTCAATGGAGAAAAAGCATAAATGCCAATATGCCTGTTCAAAATCCCGAGTTCAGAAAATGAAAAATAGAAGAAGAACATTTGAAATTTGCATGACCGGAATTGCTGTAACTCTGGTTGCCTGCAACGGACCAGCCGAAAGCAGTAAGCCGAACATAGTTATGATCCTTGCCGATGATATGGGCTGGGGCGATGTGAGCCTCAATGGCAATGATATGATTGAAACACCTGTTCTGAATCGTCTTAAATCAGAAAGCCTCAGTTTTGAAAGATTTTACGTATGTCCGTTAAGCGCTCCCACAAGATCTGAAATGCTTACTGGCAGGTATTTTCTCAGAACAGGGGTCTCTTCGGTCACCCGCGGTTATGAAAATATGAGAAGCGATGAGGTTACCATCGCCGAAGTACTGAAAGATAACGGCTATACAACAGGGTGTTTCGGCAAATGGCATAATGGACGGTATTATCCACAGCATCCAAACAGGCAGGGCTTTGATGAATTCGTCGGATTTCCCGTCGGGCATCTGGGATATTACTTCGATGCCTGGTTCCTCCATAACGATGAAGAAAAACAATCGTCGGGATATACAAGTGATTATTTTACGGGTCAGGCTATTGAATTCATAGAACGAAACAGGGAGAACCCTTTTTTATGTTACGTGTCATATAATGTTCCTCATTCACCCTTTCAGGTACCCGAAAAATATTTCAGTAAATACAGACAGGCAGGCCTTGATTCAACACTCTCCAGTGTCTATGGGATGGTGGAGAACATGGACGATAACATTGGCCGTATACTTGAAAGACTTGAGGAACTGAATATTGCTGAGAACACGATTGTGATCTTCTTCTCTGACAATGGCCCCAATACTGATCGTTACAACGGGGGTATGAAGGGAAGAAAAGGATCTGTTGATGAGGGAGGAGTAAGGGTGCCCTTTTATATTAAATGGGTTGGGACCATAAATCCTGGAACAACTGAACAGCTAGCACAGGATATAGATATTATGCCCACCTTGTCAAGCCTGTGCCGCATAGAATATGAGCCTGAGAAGCCGGTTGACGGGATTGATCTTTCAGAAATCATGAAAGGAAGAAAAAAGCCTCTTGACAGATACATTTTTTCGCGGCAGGGGAACCAGGTACTTGAGAATTGCAACAGTTCCGTGAGGAACAACCGGTATCGTTTGGTCCTTACCAGGAAAGATACACTTCTTTTCGATATGCAAAATGATCCGTCGCAAAGCACAGATATATTTGATATTGAAACTAATACAGGACTCCTTCTGCTATCCGAACTTGTTAAACTGAATGAAGAGCTGGTTTCGGACTACCGGCCTGTAACAACTATTGAAGCCGGTTTCAGAGAAGAAAAGAGCTTTTCTTTACCAGTCCAGGATGCTGCGCTTTCAGGAGAAATAAAATACTCCAGTATTCATCCCAATCAGTCACATACCGAAAACTGGATCCGGAACGGAGATTCCATCCTATGGACGCTTAATATTAACAAAAAGGGCACATACAGGGTAGAAATGCAGTATGGTTGCACTGCCGGAGAAACAGGCAGCCAGCTGGCATTAATTACCGGCTCAGGTCAGGTTTTATTCAGAATCAGTGAGCCTTTTGAATCAGCTGTTCTTCCGGACAGAGATTATGTTAAACGAAGCGAATCAGTTGAACGTACATGGTCATGGATGGATGTTGGCACGGTTATACTGAATGAGGGGAAGGAAGAAATTTCACTGAAGCTTGTTAAAAAGAGCCATGAAGAAGCCGGACTTATTAAATCGCTGAAATTCACAAGAACTGAATTTTGAATACGAAATATCAGTTATGAACCTTTTACAGCCGATCTCAAACTGTCCAACATACTCTGGCACTGGTTTATCTGATCAATATATTCAGAGGAATTTATAAGGTTCCTTATTTCACCGGGGTCATTCCTGAGGTCATAAAACTCCTGGCTGCTGTCAGGCAGTTCGTAGTAGTTGATATATTTGTAATTAAGGCTGATCACTGCTTCAGATTTTGGTAATCCCGGATGCTGAAAACGATGCTCATAGAAGAATCTGTCTCTCCATTCCGGATCTTCCTCTTTCCATGTATTCTGGAGTGGCTCACCCTGCATGCCAGGATCCTTTTTTAGTCCCGCAAACGCGATAATGGTTGGAGCTATATCAATATTAAGGGCAATCGATCTGATTCTTCTTCCCTTATTTTTTTCTTTTTCAAGCGGATTAAAAATAAACAACGGGATTCTTACCGATTCCTCATACGGGAACCATTTTCCTGCAAGGCCATGTTCCCCTAGGAAAAAGCCATTATCGCCCATCATTATAATTATAGTTTTCTTACTAATCCCAAGCTCGTCAAGCCTTTTGGTCAGATTTCCAACAACATCATCCACCCCCTGTATGAGGCGGTAATAGCTGCGCACGCTTTCCCTGAACTGACTGTCGGTCTCAAAACCCATTGTCCATCTCCTGCGGGCCTCATTCTTAAATCTGAATTCCTCCGGGAACGACTTCCAGTATTTGTCACTGCCTGATTCAGGTCTCGGATAATTGAGATCATTATAATATTCCGAGTATCTTTTATTATAAATGAACTGACGGGGATCGGAATCCTCGACATGAGGAGCTTTGAAACTAACTGACAGACAAAAAGGAGCTTTCCCCCCGTACTGAGAAAGGAATTCTTCAATACGGGAGTTAACAATATCAGTATAATGAGTCATTTTGCCGGTCGAATCGTAATTCTCGTACCTCGGCTGAATGACCTTCTCGCATCCCCAGTAGTCATACCTGTCAGCAGGGTGCTTTTCGAGTCCGACGCCATACTTACCGATGAAACCTATCTTATAACCAGCCTGGTTTTTAAGTATCAAAGGGTAGGTTTTCATTAAAGCCGCCTCAGAAAAATCTGTATTAAAGTCGTTAATCCCATGTCGCGATGCATACTGCCCCGTAAGAATGCTGGCCCTGCTGGCACACGAGATTGCGGTTGTTACGTAGGCATTCCCGAAGATTATTCCACGTTCAGCAAGTCTGTCGATATTGGGTGTTTTAATATAACTGTTGCCGGTGTAACCCATTGCATCATAACGATGGTCGTCGGTGAGAAGGAATATTATATTTGGCCGCGTTTCCTTATGATCACAACTGCTTGTAAATGGCGCCAGAGCCAGGGGGATACATGAAAGTATTGTGTTTCTGTTCATTTACTGGTTTTAAAGTATTGAAAATATTAACTTTATGCTCAATGCCCTTCTGAGAATCATGATAATGCACACAGATTGCTTAAATATAATTATTATTCCTAATTTAGTAATGTTATCCGGCAAGACTCACCCGCAATAACCCGATTAAACAGAAAAATACTGATAGTGCAATTAAAATTAATCTGATAATGAAAAGACTTACCCTGGTTCTGTTTTTAGCTGTTATTTCCATCAATGTTAGTTCCCAGACCTATCCTTTTCAGGATACAAATCTTAAAGAAGATGACCGGATCAGGAACCTTATCTCTCTGATGACTCCCGATGAGAAGATCTCCTGCCTTTCAACGCGGATCTCCGTTCCCCGCCTCGGAGTGAGCGGAACAAGAACCATCGAGGGATTGCATGGACTCGCGTACAGTGGTCCGGCAAACTGGGCGGTAAAGGGACTTAAAGCGTCTCCTACGACTACTTTCCCTCAGGCTTACGGCCTTGCTCAGATGTGGGATACCGAACTGATGCAAAAGATAGCTGACTGGCAGGCAACCGAGGCACGATTTCTGGCGCAGAATAAAAAATTCGGTACCGGTGGATTGGTTGTGTTTGCCCCGAATGCAGATATGGGTCGCGATATCAGATGGGGCAGAACTGAAGAGTGCTTCGGTGAGGATCCATTCCTTAATGCAGCACTGGTTACGGCCTTTGTCAAAGGACTCCAGGGAAATAATCCAGTCTATTGGAAGACAGCGTCGCTTATGAAGCATTTCCTTGCAAACAGCAACGAGAACAACCGTACATATAACAGCTCGGATTTTGATGACAGACTTTTCCGTGAATACTATTCCTATGCCTTCTACAAGGGTGTGGTGGAAGGAGGTTCACAGTGCTTTATGGCCGCCTATAACAAGTACAATGGCATTCCATGCACCGTTCATCCGGTATTGAGGAATGTGACGATGAATGACTGGGGGCTGAGAGGCATCATATGCACAGATGGAGGAGCCTACAGGCAGCTGCTTACAACCCATGCCTATTATCCTTCGCTTGATATTGCAGCAGCAGAATGTATCAAAGCCGGAATAACCGTTTTTCTCGATAACTATTTGGCTCCGTTGAAAGAGGCTCTTTCAAAGGGACTGGTTTCAGAAAAACAGATAGAGGAAGCAATTTACGGGAACCTGAGAGTTGTTCTGAAGCTTGGCATGCTGGATAATTCACTCATGAATCCATATACCGGCATTGGAATAAAAGATACCATAGCACCCTGGACAAAACATGAAGCCCGCGATCTTGCCAGGCTGGCAACTCAGAAATCAATAGTCCTGTTAAAAAATCAAAATTTAACACTTCCCATTCAAAAGGATAAAATAAAATCAATTGCGGTTATCGGCCCCTCGGCAAACAAGGTGATCTCCGACTGGTATTCAGGTACCCCGCCTTATAATGTAAACATACTCAACGGGATCAAAAGTGCCCTTGGGAATGATATCACTGTCAGGTTCGCTATGAGTAACAAAGCTGATTCGGCAATTATTGCAGCAAAGGAGAGCGACGTGGCAATAGTGTGCGTCGGAAATCATCCCATCAGTTATGGTCTGGGCTGGGGTCAGAACCAGGTTGCAAGCGACGGCCGCGAGGATGTTGACCGACAAGCCATATCGCTCGAGCAGGAAGACCTTGTGAAACTTGTCTATAAAGCCAATCCCAACACCATTCTGGTTATTGTGTCAAGTTTCCCATATTCGGTAACCTGGTCGAAGGATAATGTTCCGGCGATTATTCACGTGAGCCAGTCAAGCCAGGAGCTTGGCAACGGAATAGCGGATGTCCTGTTTGGAAAAGAGAGCCCTGCAGGGAGGCTTGTTCAGACCTGGATAAGATCAATCGATCAGCTTCCCCCGATACTCGATTATAATATCAGGAATGGGAGAACTTACATGTATGATAAGAACCCGCCTCTTTTCCCGTTTGGCTACGGACTCACTTACACGAGCTTTAAATATTCAGGATTGAAAATTGACAGGAAATCCCTTTCGGGAGATGAGATAGCCAATATAACATTCAATATTCAAAATGCAGGGAATTATGACAGTGATGAAGTGGCCCAACTCTATGTAAGCTTCCCTGATTCAAAGGTTGATAGACCCGGTATAGCCTTAAAAGGATTTAAAAGGGAATTTGTACCTCAGGGAGATAAAATAACCGTCAGTATCCCTCTTAAGGCAAGCGATTTGCAATACTGGGATACTGAACAACTGAAGTGGGTTCTGGAAACCGGTAAACTGAAATTTTTTGTCGGTCCTTCTTCTGCTGATTCCAGGATTGAAGGGGAAATAACAGTTAAGTGAATTTTCAAACTGGACTAAAATTGAAAAGACATGAGATGGGTTTTGATTTTTATAGTAACATTTGTCGCAGGATCATGTACGCTTTTAAAGAAAAGGGTTTACGAGCAAATAAGGCCATGGAATGAAAATCCGCACTACTGGCAGTACAAAGGCAAACCTGTTTTGCTTCTCGGGGCAACGGATAACGATAACCTTTTTCAAAACGATAACCTGAAATCGCATCTTGACAGTCTGAGAATGTTTGGCGGAAATTACATCCGTAACATAATGAGCGACCGCGATCCTGGAAACTGGTATCGGCTTATGATTATGGAAAGAAATAATTCAAAATTAAGAGGATTATTTGAAAGTTGGACAAAACGGGCAGGAGTAGTCCAAAACGCCGAAACAGCTCGAAAATAATTGCAAAATCAATTGCTTATTGCAGAGTAAGTTTTCCAAGTAAAATCGTCGCAAAACCAAGTGCCAGGAAAAATCCGACCATGTCAGTGATCGTCGTCAGGATAGGACCTGATGCAAGAGCAGGGTCAACATTCATTTTTTTCAGTATTACAGGGACAGTACCTCCGATGGAGACTGCAACAAGCGTGTTTATTGCCAGAGCACCCCCTACAACAAGCCCCAGATAAATGTTCCCTTTCCAGATAAATGCTGTAAGTCCGATCAGGAATCCAAGTACTAATCCGTTGATCAATCCGACCTTGATCTCCTGAAACCAAACCCTGAATGCTTCTCCGGGCCTTAAAATACCAAGGGAAAGTTCCCGCATGCTGACAGCAACAGCCTGGTTCCCCGTACACCCGCTCATGTCTGATATTATTGGCAGAAAAACGGCCAGTGCTATGACTGCACTCAATGTTTCCTGGTAAAAGGCTATAACACTGGCTGCAATCAGGTTAAGAACAATATTTACTGACAGCCACGATAGCCGTCTCTTTGATCTCAGTAATACTGGCATGGTTCTCAATTCGTCCCCTCCGATAATACCCTGTGTCTGGAGATGCTCGTGGACTGTCCGTTCATTCTTTGCTTCAAGGATATTCATCCTCCTGATTACACCTATTAACTGATTCAGATCATCAACGACCGGGAAACCGTAAAAGTTGTGTGTCTCAAAAAGACCTATCAGCTTGTCAAGCGGTGTATCAGAATTCACCGCTGTTACATCTTTGATCACGATCTCCGAAAGCTTCTGATCAGATCTGGCAAGCAGTAACTCCTGCATCTGCAGGACACCTAAAAACTGACTTTGTTCCGAAACTACGTAAATGTATCTTACATGATAATTTTTATATTTCTCTGCATTTTTCCTCAGATCATCAATTACTTCATTAACTGTGGAAACAGCCTGATATGATATGTACTCCGTGATCATAAGGCCTCCTGCAGTATCGGGACGATATTTGATCATTTTTCTGGTACTGGCAGCTTCAGCCGGATACATTTCTGTCAGGATTGCCTCAGCTTCTTTTTTGTCAAGTTCTATCAGGAGGTCAGCCCTGTCATCACTGTTTAACTTGTTTATAATAGCTGCAGCGTCAATTGCCTCCATCTCTTCAATAATGTCAGCAGCCTGAATATCAGGCAATTCCTTAATCACATCCGCAGCTTCTTCGGGATTTATCATTGTGAGCAGTTTGTGCTGATCCTTTTTCCCCAGTTTGCTCATCAGATAGACAATTTCATTGGATGCCAGGGATTCCAGCAAATCTGAAAGTTCAGTCCGTTTATCCTGCTGCAGCAAGGAACGGACAGACTCAACAGGAACTAAGGTTTCTTTCTGATACATATCTTTTTGGATTATGGATATATTCCAGACAGATAACTCATATTTATATGGTTTTATTTAATTTTTGATTTTAAATATCTGAAGATGCTGCCAGAATGAAGCTAAAAGATGAACTCCAGTAATTGCAAATAGCAGCTTTAATCACAATTTCAGAATACAAATCTTTCAGAAGATGAGCGGATAAGGAACCCTGGAGCAAAGGGGACCAGGGAAAATTGAATTCTTTACCGGCTCGTCATCATCAGATGTAAAGCTAAAAGGGGATCTGATATCAAAATGATATCAAAATGATATCAAAAAGTGATATCAAATAATATATCAAAATGATATCAAAATGATATCAAAATGATATTAAAATGAACCCAGAGATCACCATTCACAAACAACATTTATCACCGTTTTATTAAGCAGACCCAGTCTTTCCCGTCTTTTTCAGGCGGATTTCCGGTAGAAGCCAGGCTCTTTCCGATATTGAAATATTTGTTCCCGGCATCAAAGCACCACCGGTCCGGGGATTGAACCAATGAACTGTATATTTCCCTCCCGTGAGCAAAATATCTGTTGATCTGCCTTCAGGAAGGTAAACAGTATATACTTCTCCATCCTTTGCAAGGCAGTAATCACTTTTATCTTTCGTCAGTTCATCAGCATTCTTCATTTCTGAGAAGGGCAGATAATTATGGAAAGAAATCAAGTGCGATTTTTGTCTGTTCCCAAAGTTTTTCCCTGCTTCGCCAGTCTTCACAACTAAGGTCGGAATGGGGATACCTGTATCCGAAATACCATTCCACACCTGCTCCTCCTGCCATAAGATTTCCCCAGAGTACTTTATGCCTTATGGTGTCGTGGGCAGGATCAGCAGCATCAGGCAAGGCTCCCTTCCAGCTGGGCCCGATTTCATCAAGACATACAACCCACTGATGAAGAGAATCACCTGATTGCTTTACCCAGTATTTTGCATCCTCATGTACTTCATTCACATTGCCGCATTGTATTGAGATACCCTCTAAATTTTTAAATCCCAGGTATTCTGTCATATCCTTTCTCCTCTGTTCCGGGTTCGAGTGGGTATGTATAACAATAAAGTTATCCCAGGGATCAGTATTCCTGATGTAATCTGCCATCATTTTTGTATCGCGATAGGTCTGACCATATGGTGAAAAGCTTGCAGAATGATGCTCCTCGCCAAGATTCCATGTGATTGCCAGATGATGCGCAAAACGGGCAATTAATTCTCTCAGGTATAATTTTCTTTGCACGTCGAGGTAGCCACCATCAAGCAGACACTGATTTTCGGTTTCCGTAAGCACAAAATGCATCATGATCCCCAGTTTGTCGGCATGAGAGAATACAATCCCCCACTGGTCCAGTTTACTGCAATCGAAACGGTAGCGTTCATTGCGACCGGTATATGGCCACACATCCTCGCCATCACCCAGAATGTTAAGTGTCAGGAAATAGAAACTGTTCATTCCTTTGGATGACAAATAATTCAATGCTCCGATAATTCCTTTACCCCTGCCGTTCTTCCATTGCGGATCTCCTTCTCTCCAGTCTCCGGTATGCGGTTCATAAAGGTGCAGTCCCTTGTTGGGAACTGCTTCTCCGCTTCTTGCAACATTCCTGCCTCCATAGTATGTTCCGTCAAATTCCCTGTATGCAAGGAAATTCTCAGGACTGTCGGCTCCTCCTTTCAGAAATATTTCACCGTTGCCTGCATGTTTAAGATATCGTGTTCCATCGTATTGTATCCTTCCTTTTGCACGGAAATCGGGATCACTCTTATCGGTTTTATCAACTTTGAATGTTCCGCTGTCTCCATCCATGTAACACTTCTGTCCGGTGCTTAAGTCATCTGATATGGCAATATCTTTTCCTTTCAGAAAGGTTACTTTGTAGCTCCATGTTCCATCCGCCGGAGGACAAAAATGCACACGCCATTTGTTCCCCGATCTTGCCGATGATTCAGCAGCATTCCCGTCGGCAGCAAAATAACCTGGCACACAAATTTCTTGTTTGCCGTTGGTGAATCCGACATCGAGACGGTAATCGGTGAAGGGATTAATAGTATCAAATTCGCTTGATTCCGGTCCGGTGAAAGTAAATGTAATGGTATGCCACACTTTCATTTCGCCGGTAACCTTAACGCGATCAGAAGTGATACAGGAGCTTACAAATAAATACCCGGCAGATAAAAGGGAAAGGAACTGAATTGAACTGGTTCTTTTCATATTGGTCTGTTAAAGATTAATATCATGTGTGAGATAATACTATGTCCCGGCATATACAAGTAATGCCAGTCCAACCAGATATGCCAGGAACATAAACAGGATAAGCGTATTGACAGGCTTTGAAGCACCTCTGAATTCCTTCCAGATAAAGACTCCCCATAAGGCCGCTATAAGTGTTGCCCCTTGTCCGAGTCCATAGGATATCGCATAGCCTGCCTTGCCCGAAGCAATAATACTCATCGCCATTCCTATGTTCCAGATTACGCCCCCCAGAATTCCGGTAAGGTGAACACCGGCACTTCCTGCTTTATAATCATTAAAGGTCAGGGGCTCTCCTTCGAAGGGCTTTTTCATTATCACGTAGTTAAAAAGGAAGTTACTGATAAGGACACCGATCGCAAAGAAGAAGACTGCTGTATAGGGAGTCAGCTTTCCGGGTTCAGGCGACACAAAATCAGTAACCATTGAGCTGGCAACAAACCTGTAAAAAAGAGCCATCAAAACACCTGCTGAGACAGACAGCAAGATCCCTTTTCGTGACACTTTCTGCAGGGAGGCACTGTGCTTTTTGTAAGCGATTGCATCGATAATTATTGCTGCAACGATCAGGGCCACTCCTGAGAACAGAAGAAGCGGATCGCCTTTGGGAGTGAAAATATAATTAATAATAACTCCAAGGGCAAGAGCGATTCCGACGCCCACAGGAAAAGCAACTGCCATACCTGCAATAGCCATTGCCGCCACAAGCAAAATATTGGAGGCATTAAAAATCACTCCGCCGAGCATTGCCTTAAGTATATTTCCCGATCCGGCCTGTGCTATATCTGGTATAAAGCTTCTTCCGCTGGTGCCAATACTACCAAGGGTAAATCCCAGCAGGAGGGAAAATAATAGTATTCCGATCACATAGTCCCAGTAGAAAAGTTCAAATCGCCAGGTTTTTCCGGCAAGTTTCTGGGTATTACCCCACGATCCCCAGCAAAGCATTGTAACTATGCAGAGGATGACAGCTAATGAGTAGGATTGTGGTATGAACATTTCTTAAAAGATAAAAGATAAAAGTATAAAAGATAAAAGTTAGAGTAAAAAGTTTAGACCTTTGGATCCCCTCTTTGGAGGGGTAGGGGCTGGGTTTCTTTAGTTATTCCTCAAAAGAAAACCTGAAATCTTCATTCTTCTTTGGAGCTGTTTTAAATATGGTAGCAGAAGTAATATAGACTCTTGTTCCTGATGATTCCGGCCGCTTTTCTCCCTTAACAACCACCTTTACTGTATGATCGCCGGGTTCAAGGTTCATGACATGCCATATGCTTTCAGTATGCTGCTGATTTGCAAAATCATAATATGTGTCAATTGTCCTGTGTAAATCGCCGTCAACATATATATCGGCTTTACCGCCATCACGATACCAGTTACCTTCCAGTGATATTCCTGTTCCTGAGAAATCGAAAATAAGCTCATCGCCCGCATTTTCAGAATACATCGATTGCTCACGGGTCTGTTTTTCCCTTCCCGATTGTATCTTGTAAACGTCCCATTTCCCTGTGAATTTCCAGTTGTTCTTTTCAAAGATTGGGATCTTACTGTCAAACACCATGTCGGGGAAAGAGACCTCTGCTGAATATGCTGAAGGTACTTCAGCCTTCACAAGGATCTTATTCCCGGTCACTTTCCCTCCTGATCCTGAAATTATATCAAGGGCATAATTATAAGTGCTTTCTACAGCCGAGTTAAAAGAATATGTCGTATGAATAAAAGTTGAGTCTCCAATAACCTTTACTCCATCCTGCATCTCAGCCGGCAAACCGCTGAATCCCTTTACAACGCCAAGAACCGCCAGTGCATTTGACGGATTACAATCAGAATCCTGACCACAGCGGGTCGATATTTCAAGGGTTGCAAGAGGATCTCCCGCCCCATAAAGCAGTCCCATGACAATGTAGGCTCCATTCAGTTTGGCATCAATATTGAAAGGTGATCCCGCACCGCAAATGTCAACCTCGCCCCATTTATCCTGAAGCTCCTTCCAGGCTGAACGCCAGTCCGATGGATAGTGCCGGTAAAGAGTAATAACATCCCTGATAACCTTATAATAATCGCTTTCGGACGGAATTGATCTTAAGGCTTTTTCAATGATTTTTTGAATATCAGATTCAAAGTATGCTTCAGAATAGAGAGCGGCAACAAAAACACCGCCATATACACCATCTCCATAATTCATGATATGGCCAATTTTATCGGCTGTAACGGAAGCTGTCTGAGGCATTCCGGGACACATAAAACCGATATAATCAGCTTCGATCTGAAAATCGATGTCATCAGCATGGAGGTTATAATCAGGATTTCCTGAAAGGGGGGCAAAAATACTGTCATAGTAGTTTTTTCTGGCCTGCATGTTTGCATGCCATAACGGATAACCTGCTTTTGCAAACATTTCCTGGAATTTTTTTGCAGGCGCATCAATCCCGTATTTATCCATCGACATAAGGAATGTGAGTTGTACATAGATGTCATCCTGCCACATACTGCCTTTTATGTCGGATGGTTTCCAGGTTATAGTATCCTCATAGGTCCTGTTCTGAGCCCGGAACTCAGTAGGGGCACCGTAGGTAACTCCTATCATCTTCCCGGCCCAGCCACCTGCAATTTTGTCCTTCAACTCATCAGGACTGATTTTCTTAAATTCGTCAGGTGAATTATTACATGTAGCAAGAATTAGTATTCCTGTGAGGAAAACCGAAACATAGCTGATTCTTTTCATAGACTTTTTAATTTTATTTTGTTTGCACTTCACTGTGCTGTTTAAAAGTAAGAACATTTGAACCCATGAATGTTGAATTCAGAAGTTCTTACTTCGCTGATCGTTTGTTCTTCATTCTCAATTCAAAAGCCCCCTTTAGGGGGTTTGGGGGCGTGAGACCGGTATATGCATCATTCTGTCTTCAATGAATCTTGTTATTTCCGGCGACAGGCATCTTCTGAATTACGTATTGATGCTTCCCTTCAGGATCATCCTTCCAGCTATTACTTCCGTCAGGATGCACAATGATTGTTCCTCTCTTTGATTCAAAGAATCCATCTGTTCCGTAAACGGCGATCAGTACTGCTGTTTCATCCCAGCTCATGCGACCGTTCTTATCCTCCTCCGATGCAGGAATGCTGATACTGAAAACATCTTTCACGGGGCTGTCCCGGACCGGAGATTTTATCAACCGGAGACCTGTAAGGATCTCTTTGCCAATCTCGAAACCGGTAAATATGATCTCCCCCGGCCAGTTTTCAAAGACAAATTTTGAAGCAACAGAATCGATGAAGATATTGAATTCCTTTCCCTGAGGAAAACAGCCCGCCATTGATACCAGCTTTTGTACCTTTTTGGCCACGAGCTCTTTTCCTGAAAAGCCGCTTATCTCATCGGGCTGTGACCTGAGAAGATTGCCAAGGTTTGTGAGAAAGCCTACAGTAACAATTGTAACACTTTTATCAGGCTGATTCCGGAGTATCTTCCTGTACTGCGAAACAGCATTGCCGGCTTCGGAGGTCGACCTGATTGAATGAGGATATTTCGCAACAATTGAGTCAGCCCAGTGCTGGGATGAGCCCATACTGGCTCCATGCGATTTTGGTGCTCCGATTTCCAGTCCCGGCCGGTTGAAATATGTATTTATAACATTAATGCTGGGTGCGACAAGTTCATGCTTGTTTGATGACATGGTTGCAAGGATCTCCGCTTTCCCGCTGTCGGCCATTGCATGAAGAAAAGCCAGAGCTCCTACATCGTCATAATCAGGACCGAGATCTGTATCAAATATGATTTTAACAGGCATTTCGGTTTTTTCTCTTGTCAGGTTTCTACATCCGCAAAACAGCATTACTATTAACAGAACCAGTACAGATGTTTTTTTCATCGGTTTTGTTTAAAGGTTTATATTGCGATTAACGTTGTAGGGTTGTTGCATGCAACAATGCTACAACTCGTTCCTGTAAGGTGCTGAGGCCTGGGCTCCCATCCTGGTCACTGACCTTGATGCAGCTTTGTTGGCGAAATGAACTGCTTCCTCCAGATCTTTTCCTTCGCAGATGGCCACTGCCAGCGCCCCGTTAAATACATCGCCGGCTGCTGTTGTATCCAGAGCTTTAACAGGCACCACCTGAATGATTTTCGATACCTTTTCCGTGAGCAAATAGGCTCCTGCTGCACCCAGGGTTATTATAACATTCCGGACTCCCTTTTCGAGAAGCTTTTCAGCAGATCTTTCCGCTGAAGCGGCATCCGTGACTTTAACTCCTGTAAGCATCTCGGCTTCACCCTCGTTTGGTGTTATTGCATAGAGACAACTTAACAGGTCGTCAGAAAGCTGTTTTGCAGGGGCCGGATTCAGGATTACCCTGTTCCCGTTTGAAAATGCCTTTTGAGCCACAAATTCCACGGTGCTAACAGGTATCTCAAGCTGCAAAAGAAAAACATCTGAAGGATCATTGCCATAAACTTCATCGGCGATATCGTATGCCGACATGGTCCCATTTGATCCCGATGCAACAACAATGCAGTTTTCACCAAGCTGATCCACCATTATTAAAGCTATTCCTGACGGATTTTTCGGGTCCTTGACAATATATCTGGTATTTATTCCTTCAAAATCAAAAATATGCCTGGCCTGTTCGCCAAACAAGTCATTACCTGTTTTTGTAACAAATGTTACATTTCCTTCGAGCCTTGCAGCAGCTACTGCCTGATTAGCACCTTTACCGCCGGGATTCATAAGAAAAGTACCGCCCAGAACTGTTTCCCCGGGAACAGGTATCTTTTTCGATTTGACCACCATATCGGTGTTGGAACTTCCAATAACAACAATTCTGCTCATTAATATGTGTCTGGTATGAAATTTTAATATAAAAATCTAAGATATAATTTTCTTTTTGAAAATATTTTTTATTAATACGGCTTGTAAAAATAAATAACCCTTCTGCGGGTATCAGACCAAATAAGTATATTTAAACACTAATTGAACTGTCAAACATGATTCCTGCTATGGAAAAAAAGATAATAACATTCGGTGAGATTATGTTGCGTCTGGCAACACCCGAACATCAGCGATTTACTCAGACAACCTCTTTAAACGCCACATTCGGAGGCGGTGAAGCCAATGTTGCTGTGTCACTTGCCAATTACGGATTAAATGCAGAGTTCGTGACCCGTCTGCCTGAAAATGATCTGGGGCAGGCAGTCCTTATGGATTTGAGAAAACATAATGTCGGCACACATCATATAATTTATGGTGGTGGCAGGTTGGGAATTTATTTTCTTGAAACGGGAGCAGTCTCAAGACCCAGCAAGGTCATTTACGACCGTGCAAATTCATCAATTGCAGAGATTAAACCCGGGATGATTAACTGGGATAAAGTATTCGAAGGTGCCTCATGGTTTCACTGGACAGGAATTACTCCGGCCATTTCAGAAGGAGCAGCACAGGTTTGCCTGGAAGGTATTAAAACTGCAAATCATAAAGGCATCACTGTTTCATGTGATCTTAATTTCAGAAAAAATCTCTGGAAATGGGGAAAGAATGCAGGAGAGGTTATGCCTGATCTGGTAAGCGGCTGCGATATAATACTTGGAAACGAAGAAGATGCTGAAAAGGTATTTGGAATTAAACCGGAAAGAGGAGATGTCTCCAGTGGTCATGTAAGCGCGGTAGAATATAAATCGGTTTGTGTAAAACTTATGAAGCAGTTTACAAGGGCAAATAAGGTGATAATAACACTTCGCGGTTCAATTAATGCAGATCATAATTCATGGTCGGGTGTTCTGTTTGACGGGAAGAAACTATTTGAAGCACCTGAATATCAGATAACCCATATTGTTGACAGAGTAGGCGGGGGTGATTCTTTTATGGGGGGATTGATTTACGGTTTGATCACCTATCCTGGTGATGATCAGAAAGCTCTGAACTTTGCGGTAGCTGCATCGTGCCTGAAACATACAATTCACGGCGATTACAACCTTGTCTCTGTCTCTGAAGTTGAACAGCTTATGAAAGGTGATGGATCGGGGAGGGTAGTACGCTGAAGTGTGTTTAGGACACATTACAAAGCTGACAAAGCAGAAATTCTTCAGATTTGAAACGAACCCTTTCTTTTTAAAGCAATGATCGTTAATATCGCTGAAACGAAGAGGGAACCCGCCATGAAAATATAAGAAGCACCAAATCCTCCTGTAGTGCCATTTAAATAACCCACAATGTAAGCACCCACAAAAGACCCTAAAGCACCCAGACTGTTGATCAATGCGATAGCACCGGCAGATACGTTTCGTGGTAAAACTTCAGTAATTACTGCGAAGAATGGTCCATATGGTGCGTACATTGCTCCACCGGCAATAACAAGCAATATATATGATAGCCAGAAGTTAGTTGTACCAATTAAGTACGAACCATAGAAGGCTAAAGAGCCGGTTATTAGAAATGGCCAGATAAACGATTTTCTCTTTAATGTTTTATCGGAGAAGTAGGATGCAGTTAACATACCGATAATAGCCAAAAGATAGGGAGCTGATGCTAACCACCCGGTTTTTACAATGTCGGAGTCAGGAGCGGCATTAATGATAGATGGCAGCCACATTACAAATCCGTACACCCCGATGCACCATAAGGCATATTGAAGACAAAGTAAAATAACGATCCTGGATCTAAATGCAACAGCGTAGTTTTTAACCGGTTTAATCGATTGTTGTTCAATATCCAGTTGTGCCTGCAAATCTGATTTTTCATTATTTGTCAGCCATTTTGCCTCTCCAGGTCTGTCTACAACGAGCCGCCACCACAAAAATGCCCAGAGAATAGCCGGAAAACCTTCCAGGATAAACATCCAGCGCCAGCCAAGGGAATCTACTAAATAACCAGATAAAATAGACATCCACAATATTGTTGCAGGATTGCCAAGAATCAAAAAAGTATTAGCACGTGAACGTTCAGATTTTGTAAACCACTTGCTCAAAAAAACTAACATTGAGGGCATAACGGCACTCTCAACAACGCCGAGCATAAACCTGATAACGATGAGCCCGTTTACATTACTTATCAAACCGGTTGCCATCGCAAGGGCTCCCCAAAGAATTAAGGACCAGAATATTAATTTCTTTGCACTTTTATTTGCAGCATAAACTGCACCGGGTATCTGAAAGAAGAAATATCCCAGAAAGAAGAGCGATCCCAACAAGGAAGACATTGCTGCTGTAATATTCAGATCTTCAGCCATTCCCCCGGCCGCTGCGAATCCAAAATTCGCACGATCCAAATAAGCAAGACTATAGGTGATAAATGCAATTGGTATTAACCGATACCACCGTTTTCTTGAAAACACATCTCCCATTTTAATCTATTTCTTCAATGAGCTAACTCCACAACCTGTCATGCGACCGTTTCTGATCCCATTCAGGAGTCGGATTAAACCAGCCGGAATCCTTTCCAAGATGCTTTTTACACTCTTCTTCATTCAGTTCAACTCCTAATCCCGGTGAATCCAGTGGAACATGGGCGAATCCCTTTTCAATCATAGGTTTGCTTCCTGTAACCTTCACCAGGTTGCTCCACCATGGTGTATCAACGCTGTGATGCTCCAGGGCAAGAAAATTTTGTGTGGCGGCGGCACAATGTACATTTGCCATAAAACATACCGGGGAGCCTGCCATGTGCATGGCCATAGCCACCCCGCACTCTTCCGCGTAGTCTCCAATTCTTTTGGTCTCCAGAAGTCCTCCTGAAGTTCCCAGGTCAGGCTGAATGATATCAACAGCCCGTGCATCCAGCAGGGGCTTGAATCCGCCTTTAAGCATATAGATATCTTCACCCGTACAGGTTGGTGTTTCAATGGCATCGGAAACAATTTTCCACTGGTCAGTATAGAACCACGGAACCATATCTTCAACCCACGCAAGGCGGTATTTTTCCATAGCTCGCGCAAAACGGATCGAATTGTTTATATCAAAATGTCCGAAGTGATCAGCACATAAGGGCATTTCATACCCGACAGCATTTCTTACTGACTCAACATATTCAGCGAGACCGGTCAATCCCTTGTCAGTGATCTGAACCTGGGTAAACGGATGCAAAGCATTCCCGTAATTCATATAATCCCTGAGATCATACTGACCGGTTGCTCCATCCCAGAATTTTGTGTTAACAAGCGCATCAGGAATGTTTGCCACCACATGAATCCCAAGATCCATTTTTAGCCATGTAAATCCCTGATCTTCAACTCTTTTCTTCATAGTAACTGCAAAGGCTTGCGGATCCCTGGCACCAGGAGTATCAGCGTATAACCGTATTTTGTCGCGATATCTTCCTCCGAGAAGCTGCCACGCAGGAACATTATATGCCTTACCGGTCAGATCCCAGAGAGCCATTTCAACAGCGCAGACCCCTCCGCCCTGGCGTCCGTGAAATCCATACTGCCTGATTATCTTAAAAAGCATCTCGACATTACAGGGATTCAAACCAAGTATCCGGCTCTTAAGGAACAATGCATAACGGCCATCAGCACCATCCCTGACCTCCCCGAGGCCATAAATACCCTGGTTGGTATCAATTCTTATTATCCATTTGTTGGCAATCATTGCCGTACGCATGTCGGTTATCTTCAGTTCTGAAGGGCTTGAGGAGCGCTGAATATTTGATGTAGTTTGTGCAATTGTATCTTCAATCGAAAGATGCATCAGTCCGCCAAGAGCAATCCCTCCAAGTGCAGACTTCTTAAGGAAGTTACGCCGGCTGTTATCAGTTGAAGGATTATTGATTTCAGCATAGGTGGTTGTGGCTCCAGCCTTTTCCATCTGGCTGTTCTGTTCCTTTATGAGTTTGATTATATTCTTCATCATGAAAGATTTTGATTATTTGTTACAGGTTGCATGTTACATGTTACCAATTGCGTTCTTTAAAATAGTCGTCAAGCTCAGTTTTTGACATCGGCAGTTTTCCCGGATAATTATTAAGCCAGTTCATGAAATCCTTCCTGATTTCTTCGCTCCACTGGCTGTCGATCTGGCCGGGTTTATACTTTCCTTCCTTCAGCCTCAGATGTCCGAATTCATCGCGGAGCGCAGTAACTTCCGATGTAATTACAAGATCTTCAACGAGATGTGCAGGAATAAAAATGACTCCGTATTTTTTTGCAAGCACCACATCACCAGGCAGGACAATTGCTCTTCCGATACGTACCGGTGCATTGATCGAAACAAGGCTCATCTGCATGATGTATGAAGGATCCTGTCCTTTGATCCAGCCATTGAATCCTTTTATCTCGCTCAGTCCTTCCTGGTCCCTCACCGATCCGTAAAATATGACACCTCTTTTCGACTTTGCATAAATTGAATTTCCCAGGTTATCACCGATCAGAGTCCCGTCCACAATCTTCCCGTAGCTGTCGGCTACATAAACATCACCGTCGACGAGAACATCTATTGGCCAGGAGTTTGTACCTCCCTGCTGGGCACGGTTCTCAATTTTTCCCTGTGCCTTTACATACTTTTCCAGGTCGGGCCTCAGGGGCATATACTGAGCGGTAACTACCCGGCCGGTCATCGGCTCCTCCGGATTGATGATCTGCCAGTCGTTTTCAAACTGGTTCTGATAGCCTTTGTTCCTGAGAACACCCCATGCCTCCTCAATTGAAATATTCTTCAATCTTTCAAGAATGGCATCGGATACTTTAGGCCTTCCATCCGGAAATCGTTCTCCTTTCCATTCCGAAGTCAGTGCCTTGATATATTCGGGCGATGAGCCAACATTCTGGGCACCAGCCATCAGACAGGTAAATATGAACGTGGTCGTAAATAAAAGGATCTTTTTATTCATAGGTGGAATGATTAAAATGGTTAGTTAAATATAGCAAATTTGAAATACAATTAAAGTTCTGATAGCATTCATAATTAAAATAATCAGTAAATTCATAATTTGAATTCATTGAAAGTTTATTTAAGTTGATCTTTAAATCCTGACCAGGTATGAAAAACAAATTGGTAATTATTGCTTCTGCAGTATCTGTGATTCTCTCTTCCTGCAATAAAGAGAAATCTTTAAACAAGATTATTGACGAGTCTCTTGCCTTTTCAGTAAAGCAGTACACCCTTATGGCTGGGGTTATGAAGGATAAGCCTGATCTTCTGCCAAGAACTATTGATGCTTCCGGTGCCCTGGTCACATCCAATTCCGGATGGTGGACAAGCGGCTTTTTCCCGGGAAGCCTGTGGTATCTGTATGAATATACAAAAGATAACAAGTTAAAGGAGGCAGCAATCCAGATGACTTCACGGGTTGAAAAGGAAAAGAATAATACCGGCACGCACGACCTTGGATTCATGCTTTATTGCAGTTATGGCAACGGATTAAGGTTAGCGGGAGATGAGAGTTACAAAGATGTTCTTCTGACGGGAGCCCGATCTCTTTCCACCCGTTTCCGTCCGAACATTGGTTGCATCCAGTCATGGGGGAGCAGGAAAGGATGGCAGTGCCCGGTCATAATAGATAATATGATGAATCTTGAATTCCTGATGTGGTCTTTTAAGAATTCGGGTGATTCCGGTTATTATCATATTGCTGTAACCCATGCTGATACGACTATCTTAAATCATTTCAGACCTGATTACAGTACCTGGCATGTCGTATCATATGATACAATCACCGGGAAAGTTGAAGCGAAGCAAACTGCTCAGGGAGCTGACGACGGATCCTCATGGTCGCGCGGACAAAGCTGGGGATTATATGGATATACGGTGATGTACCGCGAAACAGGTCTTGAGAGATACCTCGATCAGGCACAGCATATTGCTGATTATCTGATCAATCATCCAAATATGCCTGAAGACAAAATTCCATACTGGGATTATGATGCACCGGGTATCCCTGATGCGAAAAGAGATGCTTCGGCAGGTGCAATTATGGCTTCTGCCCTGATTGAACTCAGCAGTTACACCGGAGAAGAAAAGCGTGCCAGGTATCTGGAAATTGCCGAAAGGCAGATCCGGTCTCTTGCTTCACCATCCTATCTGGCAGGAGAAGGTGAAAATGGGAATTTTATTCTGATGCACAGTGTGGGATCCCTGCCAGGGAAAAGTGAAGTGGATGTGCCTCTGACTTACGCTGATTACTATTTTATTGAGGCTTTGCTGAGGTACAGAAAACTGTTGGACTAACAGCCCCTAAATCCCCTAGAAGGGGACTTGACGATAATTCCTAATTAATAAGCCCCCTTCAGGGGGTGGGGGGCGAAAAGTCGATCATCGCTTTCATTACTCCGTCATGATAACCAGCGACAAGATCGAATGCCTCTTTGGCATTTTCGAACGGAAACCGGTGGGTTACCATGTTCCCTACATTGATTTTTCCGTTATTTATCATTTCGAGTGAATCCTCAACACAGTTAACCTGCCTGCGGATGAACTGAACGGATATTTCGTGGCGACGGGTGTCATCAACACTCAGACTCCATTTTTTAAATTCAGGTATCCCTACTATGACCAGGAGGCCCCCTGGTTTGAGAATATCAATTGCCTGATCAACAGCCTCCTGCTGTCCGCAGCATTCAAACACAACATCAAGACCAAGCGGTTCATTCTGCTTGATTGAGTCAGTAACATTATCTTTCAGCGGATTACCGGTCCATTTTGCCTTTTCTTTTTGGGCCAGCAGAAGCCTTTGATCAATCTTATCAGTGACATAAATTTCTCCGGTTTCCTCTGCTTTTGCAGCCAGCAGGACACTCATCCCTATTGGTCCAAATCCAAGTACCCCTATTTTTGCACCTTTTAATTCACCAGCTTTCCTTACCGCATAGACTCCGATAGAAAGTGGTTCTGAAATAGCGCCATGATCAGGAGTGAGCCTGCCAAACAGAGGATAACAGCTTGTTTCCGGCATCACAATATATTCTGAAAGAGAGCCTTCAGCCTGGCCCGGACAGCCGAGAAACTTAAGGTTACGGCAGGTGTGATGCCTTCCCGAAAGGCACTGATCGCATTTCCCGCACCACATTGCAGGCTCAACGGCAATAATATCACCTTTGGAGACACATGTCACACCCTCGCCAGTTTCCATGACAACTCCCGCACATTCATGTCCGACTGTGAACGGATACTTAACGATCTGAGAACCGATCTGACCACGCGTGTAATAATGAATGTCGGAACCGCAGACGCCCAGAACAAGCATCCGTATCTTTACATCGAGGGGACTCACAAGTACAGGATCAGGAACTTCTTTCATTTCCATTTCCCGGATCCCGGTAAGCATCATTGCTTTCATTTCAATTGCTTTTAAATTGAACAAATATAGCATCAAAATGTAAATCCTTTATGTTACTTTGCGATAAAAAGGCCTGGGCATTACCCCCATCCCACCTTCCCCCAGGGGGGAAGGCCTGCCCTGCAATCTGGCTCCGTCGCTAAAATAGCCCACAGGGCTATTTTTAAACGCTCGGCCCTCCCTTGGGGGAAAGTGAAAGGGGGTGAAAATACAGTAATAGAAAATTCTAGAATATGAGAAAAATTTATACAATAGGAGAGACACTTTTTGATATTATTTTCAAGAATGGTCAGCCACAGGCCGGCAAAGCCGGAGGTGCGATGCTTAACAGCTCTGTTTCGCTGGGCCGTATCGGATTGCCGGTCCACCTGATAAGCGAATACGGAGACGATGATATAGGGCGATTAATAGACAATTTCCTCATGCTCAACGGAGTATCAACATCGTTTGCCGATCATTTCAGGGAGGGGAGCACCGCCCTGGCAATTGCCGTCCTTAACGATAAAAATGACGCCAGTTACACCTTTTATAAAAATTACCCGGCTAAAAGACTTGAAATGGATTTTCCTTCAATAAACAAGGATGATATCATCCTTTATGGTTCTATATATGCCATTACCAGGGAGATACGGACAAAATTCATCACTTTCATGACCGGCGCGGCTGCCAGGGGCGGGCTGCTGTTATATGATCCTAACTTCAGAAAGGCTCATGCATCGGAGCTTGATGAGCTCAGACCTCTCATCATTGAGAACATCCGGATGGCAAGCATCATAAGGGGTTCAGATGAGGATTTTCTGAATATTTTTGGAGCCTCCTCTCCTGATGAAGCCTGGAGTGTTATTAAACAATATTGTAACTGCATGGTGTATACCGCCAGTGCTGAAGGTGTTTATGTGAGAACAAGGAATTTCAGGGGCAAATTTCCGGTAAAGCCTGTCAATCCTTTGAGCACTATCGGAGCCGGAGATAATTTTAATGCAGGTATGATTGCAGCAATCTATAAAAATGAAATTTCAGCGGACCAGTTGTGCAAAATGGGAGAAGAAGAATGGTCCAAAGTTATTTCAACCGGGGTGGATTTTGCGACCGATGTGTGTATGAGTTATGAGAATTATATTTCAGAGGAGTTTGCAGCAAAGGTTGAAAGCAAAAGATAAACGTATCTGTCTCTGTGCCTCTCTGTGACTTCTCTGTGTCAGTTTTGCCCCCAACCCCCTAAAGGGGGCTGCAATTATAAGTCCCCTTTAGGGGATTTAGGGGCGAAAAGGAAGAGGATCACAGAACCACAGAGATTTATTTCAGATGGGTTTTGCTTTTGCCAGGAGGTACCTCTCCGCTTCAAGATCCCAGATAAAATCGTTACCGGCTACTATTTCATTAAGGCCGGCATAGAATGGATCAGTCCTGCCCAGTTCTCCAAGTTTATAAAGGGAAACAAGCGGCATCGAAATATTTGTATAGATCAGTTTCTTACCTCCCGGGATCTGTGGCAGGTTCAATGTTGTCTCAACAACTGCATCCAATCCCCCGACATGGGTTATCATCACCGCCGGATTAATCTTACCTTCACTCATAAGTTGCAGTGATTCACGCATATCGTCGGTATTGCCACCTGAAGTGCCAACAATATGAGTAAATGCATAATGGACATTATAAAAATTAAACTCGGCTTTGAATTGAGGATTTGTCGGACCTGCAAAGAAATTCAGGCAACCGTCAAATCCAAGGATAGCATCACCCTGCTCTACAACCTGTTTGACCGGTGCAAAGATAAACACATCATCGAATCCGTTACCTCCTGATAATTCACGCAGATAATTAACAGGATCACTGATTTTGCCGGTATTGACATACACAAGGTTTATTCCCTCCTTTAGTGCAGTCTCCGGAGGAAAGAGGCAGGAAGCTCTGGCAAGCCTGCTGTCGTCAATATCAGTGACTACAAGAAATCCTGGTTTCCTGTTCTGGTGGAGAGCGTAGTCGATTGCTCCAAGACCCATCGGACCTACTCCTGCCAGAATGGCCATATTCCCGCCTTCTTTAATTCCCATTATGTGATTGTAGGTTCCGGGGGGAACATGATAGGTTGCGTGGAAAGCTCCAATGATACATGACATGGGTTCAGAAAGGGAAGCCGGGTAAAATGCCTCACCTTCATACTGAAGAAGAGAATCAGCCTGCATCACAATATCCGGAATAATAATATGAGTGGCATCGCCGCCAATAAACCTGTAGGAATATCCCGGAGCATCCAGAGTTCCCATATGGTTCATCGCCGGCTGTATTGAAAACTTCTGTCCGGCGCTGAATTTATTCTGCCATTTTTTGCCTACCTGAAGGATCACTCCGGCAAATTCATGACCGATGATTGTCGGATTAAGATGAATGTCATCCGGTACACGTTTATGGTCAGCTCCCTGCAATGCAGCTTTATGGGACGACATACAGATGCTGTCGGAAATTACCCTGGCAAGGATCTCGGTATCTTTTATTTCAGGCAGATCGAACTCTTCCAGCCGCAGGTCTTTTTTACCATAAATTCTTACTGCTTTTGTTTTCATAGTAATATTTACTTCTGCTCTAACTTTAGCCCCCTAGCCCCCCCGAAGGGGGGACTTATCAGCTCCTCTGACCTTTTAGCCCTCGCCCTCAGGGGGGTTGGGGGGCTTACCCCAGCATCACCTGTCCTCCGGTAACAGGCACTGCCTGCCCCGTCTCATATTCCTGGTCAATTATGTAAAGCAGGGCTTTGATCACATCCTCAAGCCTGCATCCGCGTTTCATGGGGACCTGGTTCTCGTAGAATTTTCTTACGTCCTCAATGGTCTTTGCTCCCGGTACTTTTCCTGTATTAAGGTACTGAACAAAAAGTCCGTTCCTGGGATCCGCCCATAAAGGCCCTTCATAAAAATTTCCGGGACATATCGAGTTTACTTTAATCCTGAAAGGAGCTAGTTCAAGAGCAAAAGACTGTGTAAGTCCAATTCCGCCAAATTTGGCTCCGGCATAGGCAAAATTCCTGTGACTGCCGCGGAGTCCCGATTTGGAATTTATCTGGATTATATCGGAGAAATATTCAGGATTTTCAACGTTCTGAACCCTCATTACCTCTGAGGCATATTTTGTGCAATAAAAATAACCGTTGTAATTGATGTCTGTTGTTCTGTTAAACTGATCCGGTTCCATCTCATCCAATCCGCCGGCTTTCAGTACACCGGCATTGCTCACCATGATATCAAGTCCTCCAAACTCCTTTACCGCAGTTTTTACAAGGTATTTTACCGATTCGGGATCGGCAACATCAGTTCTGACAAAAACAGCCTTATTTGGTGATCCGGAATCATTTAATCCTGAGACAAGTTTATTGCCGGCTTCTGTATTCAAATCGCCTATAACAACATTAACCTGCATCCTGAATAATGCTTCTGCTATACCTGCTCCGAATCCCTGAGCACCTCCGGTAATAATAGCAATTTTATTACTCAATTTATTTTCGTGCCTGGTGCTTTGTGTTATTTTGCGCCTGTAGTTCTCAACTTCCCACTTGTCGATGAATGACGGCCTGATCAGGTGTAAGGGGTTTGATCCCTCCGCATAATGATGAATAATAGCTTACTTTAATGAGATCCTCGTAGACATCCAGAGCTTTTTCAGCTGAAGCTGCTGAATTTTCAACGGCAAGCAAGCCGGTATTTTTTATCATTATTATCACTGGAAAAAATCCGTATTCTTCCCGAAACCTTGGTAATTGCTGCCTTACGGATTCCAGGATTTTCTCTGCTGACCCATGCTGTTCAATGAACATATACCTTGTTTTGCAGTAGACAATCATGTCGGGAGTAAGAGGCAGTGAGATCTTATGAAATTCCTGCTGACTCTGATAATACCTGGCAATCAGGGTATTATGCCTCTGCCTGATAACCTTGATATTGTTATCTGCAAAAAGCATCCGTAAAGCCGGAAGCACGTTGTATAGCGCCGGATTATCAGGCAGTTGATCAATGTCCGGCAGTGGTTGGAGCTCCGACTTAAATGCGGAAATAATATCTCCATAGATCTTTCTGATCTCATCAGTTGAATCGGCACTGACAAAGGATCCATGATTTTCAAGGAGAATAATCTGAGGATCCGATGCATACTTGCTCCGATAGCTATTTATCTCAGATTCAAGCTTTTTAAACAGAGTGTAACCCGGATCGGTATATGGTACAAACAGAACTTTTTCTCCCAGCAGTTTAACAACAAGGGTTTTTGCATTCCTGCTGCAAAGTACTCCGTTAATAAGTGTAGGGTGCAGGTGAACGACGAATTTGTATTGAATTAATTCATGCAGTGAAGTCTCAACAGAGGGCCTTATGTTTTTTTCCTGGTCGATAATACTGTTGAAGAGATCATTTTTTACCTGTTCTTCCCTTTTTACAGGATCATCTGAATAAATTTTACCGGAAATTACATGCAGTTTTTCCCTGCTTAGAGCCACAATGCCGTTTTCATCAAGTTCTGCAAGCGAATGGCCGCTGGCTTTGATCCAGATTGTTCGTTCATCTTTAAAAGATGTATTACCGCCACCTGCAATCACATACTCCCTGCTGGTTCCGTAAAATCTGGATATCGATATCAATTCGTTGATTTCCGGTTTCATATTTTCATTTTTGTGACAGGTAGAATTCGATGACCAGCTTTCCCAGAAAAGAGAGCTCTTTCTTTTGGTCAAAGCTCGGGGTGCCTTCCGGCAAAACATAACCCTGCATGCCTTGTGCCCTCAGATACTGATGAGCAGCGATTACGCATACTCCTTCCCATGCTATACGCTTTAGTTCATCATCAAGTGCTTCTGATCCTCTGGCTGTTACTGAAAGTGGGATATTTTCCGGAGTATTATGTTCAGTACCAAAGGTGATCAGGTAATTTCTTTCGTTAAAGAATCTGACGAAGTTCCTCAGATTGGTCAGGTTATTTCTTCCGGGGATCAATTCGATACATCCTATTTTCAGGTTTTGCAGTGAGTTGTGAAGCTTTTCGGGATCTCCTTCAAATTCAGTGTATTTTCCAGAAGGATCATCAAGCAGAACCGGATAACATGGTATCCCGCCTGCTTTAAGAATTATCCTGATGATTGTGCCCAGATCAAGGAAGGAGCTTTCATTTTCTTCCACAAATGCAGTTCCTCCGCTTTTAAGAAGATTCGACCTGATCTCATTCTCAAGGATCGAGGGATTTTCAATTCCTGCCTTTGATTTTTTCCCGCCATAAATTTTTTCAAGGAACAGGATCCGGTCCTGAGGATCCGGGTATTTTTCTGCTGAAATGCATCTCAGGGCTTTGGCAAGATGCCGTTCACGGACAAGATTATGAGCGTATTCCCTTTTTATTTTTTCATAGGAAAGGATTATGGAAGGATTTACCGGCTCAATTATGTCATTCAGCTTTGAGATCATTGTCTTCATCTGATTCTGGCTCCCTCTTATGACTGATTTCAGTTTCCGCTTTTGCAGAAATCCGGGATTGAAAGGATAGTCGAGCCCTTTCCCGGTGAAATATATCCTTCCCGGATTATTCGGATCATTGATCCTTATCCCCTTTTTCTGCTCCTCCTTCAACAGCCCAATGAATTCTATGTTAAATAATGGGAAGATCCTGTTTTGAAGAGATCCTGTGTAGAATGCTTTATAGCCGTCTGTTACAAAGAAATCGTTGATTCCCAACACTGTTATTTTTTCATCCCTGGCCATCGAAAATATTGTATTCATATCAGGAAATGCACTGAATGAATACGGGGTGTGAATATGTCCGTTCGCTTCCCTGAATTCCGGGATACTATTTTTAGTCATTTTTCCCCTGAGCTCCACGGGAGAAGGAAATTTTTCCAGAAAATATTTGTTCACCTTTAAAAGATCTGTATATTAAGATTTTACAATATTAAGATTCATCAATCAAAATTGAGATAATTCAGCCTGCTGATTTTCCCGGATTATCTGAAAAGCTCTTCCAGTTCACGGATCCTTAATTTATTCAGAGGCTTTTTTTTGCCTGTCATTTCAACTATCAGGGTCATTTTAGCTGCATTTTCGAGAACTTCAAGCTTGTCGAATGCCTGCAGAAGAGAAGATCCCGTGGTCAGGATTCCGTGATTTTCAAGCAGAAGGATATCAGAATCTGTGATGCTTTCAGATGCAAGTGATGCAAGCTCTTTTGTACCCATAAGTGCATATGGAACAAAACAGGGATCACCGCAAACAGCCCTGGCTTCGGCAGTAAGATTAGTGTTAATCTTACACTTCATCGCTGTAAATGCCGAGGCGACAACAGGATGTGCATGAACAATAGCTGTAATATCCTTCTTCTTTTGATATATTAAAAGATGCATTTCATGTTCTATCGAAGGTTTTAGTTCAGGAGTCAGGTTTTTGCCGGAGCTGCTCATTATTCCAATCTCTTTCCACTGCATCCTGCCTTTGTCGGTGGCTGACGGAGTAATTAAAATAATTCTATCGGAAATCTTCAGGCTGATATTACCTCCCGACGTGGTTGTGAGACCCTGCCTGTAAAGACGCCGCATAAACAATGCAACCTCCTTGCGTTCTTTTTTATATTTCTCTGATTTTTTCATTGGCTAGATTTGCTGGACCAGATCGATCACTCCATTGAGAATATAGCGAGGGCGATAAGGGAAATTATCAATTTCAGTCCGGTCAGTTATACCGCTCAATACCAGAAGCGTATCAATCTCCGATTCCAGTCCGCATCTGATATCAGTATCCATGCGGTCCCCGATGACAATAGCATCTTCCCTTTTCACTCCAAGCCTTTTAAGGGCTATTCGCATCATAAGCGGATTGGGTTTACCAACAAAATAAGCTTTTTTACCGGCAGCAATCTCGATGGGAGCAATCAGAGCCTTAACTGATGGTGATATTCCTGTTTCGACCGGACCGCTGATATCGGGATTTGTACCTATCAGACGTGCCCCCTTTAGGACCAGGTTTACGGCTAATTCGATTTTTTCAAAATTATAGCTGCTTGTGTCGCCGACAATCACATAATCGGGATTGACATTATTCGTTGTGTAACCTACACTGTACAAGGCATGTATGAGTCCTGCGTCTCCGATGATATAAGCGCTTCCGTTAGGTTTCTGACTGGCAAGGAAACCTGCTGTTGCAAGTGCGCTGGTATAAAAGTGCTCTTCCCCGACATTAATGCCAAGCCTTTGAAGCTTCTCGTGAAGCTCTTTGGGAGTCCGCTGGCTTGCATTGGTGAGGAAAAGATATTGTTTACCTGAAACCTCAAGCCATTTCAGAAATTCATTAACACCCGGGAGCAAAATATTACCATGATAGATAACACCGTCCATGTCAATAATAAAACCAGCTTTTGCCTTTATATTTTCAACTATGTTTTCCATTACCGCAAAATTGTCCTGTAAAGATATCAAAAGGAACTATACACCCTCTCTGTTTAACCTTAAAGACTTGCCGGCAGAGTAATCAGTTTTACGGATGTGACCTTTCAGCGGAATTATCTTCTCATGTATTGCATCGATGATCCAGTCTGGCTGAGGGAAGAAGAAATTTTCCATTTCATGGGCAGGAATGATCCAGTTCCTTGAACCTACCACTACAGGAGGAGCATCAAGATCATCGAATGCCAGCTCGGTGATTGTACTGGCCATTTCTTTAAGGAATGAACCACGCGAGGATGCGTCACTTGCAAGTAAAATTTTTCCTGTTTTTTTAACCGATTCAAGAACAGGGTCATAATTAAAAGGGACCAGAGTCCGGGCATCTATTACCTCAGCGTTTATTCCGTGATCTTTCAGAAGCAGACCGGCAGCTTGTATTGCCGGATACAGTGTTGCACCAATGGTAAGAATTGTTATATCATCTCCCGACCGTTTTATATCAGGCTCCCCGAGAGGTATCTCATAATATCCTTCAGGCACGCCGGATGCATGAAACATCTCTCCTGTATCATAGATCCTCTGGCTCTCGAAGAAAATTACAGGGTCAGTTCCCTGTAATGCACTGTTCATAAGTCCTTTTGCATCATAAGGTGTAGCCGGGAACACTACTTTCAGCCCGGGAATATGAGCAACAAGCGATGACCAGTCCTGCGAATGCTGGGCACCATATTTCGATCCGACCGACACCCTGACAACCACAGGCATTTTAATTATGTTGCCGCTCATAGCCTGCCATTTGGGAAGCTGATTAAATACCTCATCCCCTGAACGTCCGAGAAAATCACAATACATTATCTCGGCGATAACCCTTCCACCGCACATCCCATAGCCAATAGCAGTTCCGACAATAGCTCCTTCGGAAATAGGTGAATTGAAGAGCCGGTGATAGGGGAGTGCTTCAGTCAGACCCCGGTAGACAGCAAAAGCTCCGCCCCAGTCACGGTTTTCTTCGCCCCAGGCTGCAAGGGTCCGGTCTTTATAAAAGCGGTCGATAACAGCTTCAAATATTCCGTCACGTAACTGGAAAAGTTTTGCCTTCGAAACGGCGTTGCCTTCTTTATCCTTATAAAATCTCTCTTTATTCCTCAATGACCTTACACGCGGATTTTCTCCAAGGGGAATCAGAACTTCAGGCTTTCCTTCTTCCATTTTGTCAAGTGACTGGTTCGAAAACATCATCTTCCCGATCCCGTCAGGATCGCTTACAAGATCGAGCCTTGGAGACACTTCATCGTTGATGGTGAGCCGGAGGATATGAGTAAGCAGTTCCCCGGCTTCATCCCGGATCTCCCCAAGCAAATCAGGACGCGCTATACCTGCTCCTGTGAGCTTATCACCAAAGGCTGTTATTGAATCTTCCCTGATCCATGCTTCAATCTCTTCCTTCGACCTGTACGATGAGGCATCGGATGGAGAATGGCCGCTTATCCTGTATGTAAGAGTATCGAGAAGCACAGGCCCTCTTTTCTCCAGGAGTATCTCTTTCTTTCGCTTAAAGGCATCAATTACTGCAAGAGGATTATATCCGTCAACTCTTTCTGCATGCATCATGTCGGGATTAACACCTGCACCAATCCTGGCAAGAATTCCATAACCCATTGTTTCCCCCATGGTCTGTCCTCCCATCCCGTAGAGGTTATTCATAAAGTTGAAAATGAGTGGCAAACCTCCTTTATACTCACCTTCCCAGAGAGTATTGAACTGGTCCATCGTGGCAAATGCAATTCCTTCCCATACAGGTCCGCAGCCCATCGAGGCATCACCGATGTTACATACCACGATCCCTGGTTTCCTGTTTATTTTTTTATAAAGAGCAGCACCGACTGAGATATCTCCCGAACCTCCGACAATAGCATTATTTGGATATATGCCGAATGGGGTGAAAAAAGCGTGCATCGATCCGCCCAGTCCTTTGTTGAATCCGTTTTCGCGCGCAAATATTTCTGCAAGTGCACCATACAGCAGGAAATGCCTGGCAAGTTCCTTTACTGATCCGGTAAATCCTTTCTCAACCACTTTAAGGGCGTTCCCGCCAAAGTAAGTTTTCATTATTGTATACAGGATCTCTTCATCAAGTTTGTGTATGGCGGACAATCCTTTTGCAAGTATTTCGCCATGACTGCGGTGCGATCCGAAAATATAATCATCAATATCAAGATTATAAGCCATTCCTACGGCTGAAGCCTCCTGTCCTATCGACAAATGAGCCGGTCCGGGGTGATTGTATGAAATGCCCTTGTATTCATTAGTGGTTTTTATCAGGTTCAGCATAGTTTCGAACTCTCTGATTATAACCATGTCATGATAAATTCTTACAAAGTCATCGGTACTGAAATTATTTTTTTCCTCCTCAATCGACTTATTATACTGGTTTACGGGGATCTTGCCGAATTCTATGAACCTGCGGTTTACGGATTTCTCTGGGATTTATATTCTGACTTTTTGGCATATAGTTGTTAGTTTATTATTAGTTTTAGAACCCACCCCTAACCCCCCGCCGAAGCGGGGCAAGCTCTCCATGAATGGGATCTTAAATGTATCAACCGTCATTGCGATCCGCCGGCTGGCGGAGAAGCAATCTTTTTACTTAATTAGTATCTGAATTTCTCTATTTGTTCTTTTATTTCTTTCAGGAACAGTGTTGCCGGACCTCCATCGACTGCCTGATGATCGTAAGTGAGGGATAATCCTATGTATGGAACGAATCCGAAGGTGTTATTTCCCAGATCGGCCGGTCTGTTTACAATTGTACAGACACCCAGGATTGCACTCTGAGGAAGGTTTATCACCGGGGTGAACATCTCAACACCGTAATTTCCCAGGTTTGAAACTGTGAACGTTGCTGCTGTACTACGGATAAGTTCAGGATCGATATTTCCTTTTCTGCACTCGTCCGCTGCAACTTTCAGCTCGCATGAGAGTTTTATCAGATCCATCGTGTCAGCGTTTTTAATTGCCGGGACCATTAGCCCCCTTGAGGTATCGACAGCAATTCCAAGATGTACTCTCCTGAATATTTTTATCCGGTCGCCCATGAAATGGCTGTTTATTCCCGGGAATTTTTCAAGAGCCCTTATGACGCACCAGCATACCATATCGTTTATTGTAATATCCTGTTTCTCCCTGCCCGAAAGAATCCCTTCTTTGATCTTCCTCCTGGCATCCAGCAGGTTACGGACATCAGCGCTCATATGATGAGTAAGCTGAGCTGAATTCTGAAGTGAAGCATGCATCGCTCTTGCAATAATCTTACGGACATTCGATAGTGGTTGTTCGGTATATTCATCGGCTGTTTTATGAACATCTTCAGTCAGCACTGCGGGTCCGGAAAGAGTTTTCTCAATATCACTGCATATAATTCTGCCGTTTGGTCCTGATCCGCGAATATTACTTATATCAACTCCTTTCTTATCGGCAAAACGTCTTGCCCTGGGTGATATTCTGGTTTTTATTTCTCCTGTACCTTTTATGACTTCTGATCCCGGCTGTGCAATATCTTTTCTGTATGACTCAGTAGCTTTCCCGGTAATCTCTGGTTTCTCAGGTTTTTCCGGTATTCCTGGTTTAAAGGATTCAATCGATTCACCTTCGTTGCCGATAAGTGCCACATTTACAAGAACCGGTACCTCTGCACCATCGTTGTAAAAGATCTCGAGAAGTGTTCCGTCAGCCGGAGATTCCACATCAAAAGCAGCCTTATCTGTCTCGTAAGAGAACAGGAGGTCACCGGCTTTTACGGCATCACCTTTTTGCCGGAACCATTTGGTTATTATACAGGTCTCGACTGATTGACCCTGTTTGGGCATTATAACTGGGATTGCCATTTTATTAGTTATTAGCGATCGGTTACTGGTTACTTTTAGTGTTGCAGGTTACAGAGTTTGCACTTGTTGCAGTGGTTGATTTCAGGTAGCATGTAACTTGTTATAATAAGTTAATTAATATATGCATTATTTTAAATACGATATTGCTAATTATAATATGATTACAAAAATAAATATAATAACTTGTATTTACAAGTAAAATGAAGTATATTTACGGAAAAATATTTTCAAATGACATCAGCCGGTTCAATACCGCAATACAGAAGACTTTACGAAATCCTCCGCAAGCACATCACTGAAGGTGTTTATATGGAAGGCAACCTGCTGCCGTCTGAAAATGAACTCTGCCAGCTTTATGGCATGACCCGTCCCACAGTCCGGCAGTCACTCGCGTGTCTTGCAAATGATGGCTATATTAAGAAACACCAGGGGAAAGGGAGTATTGTTCAGCATCCGCCCAGGGATATCGGGATACTGTCAGTTTCCGGGACAACTTCAGCGGTGGGAAGCAGAAATCTGAAAACCAGGATCATAGTAAAGCCCGTTCTTAAGCCCTGGCCGGGTGATTTTATGTTTCCGCTGTCAGAGCTTGAGGAAGAATCGGGATGTATCTACATGGAGAGGCTCCGTCTGCTTGATGAAGTCCCGATATTCTATGACATCAGTTTTATTGCAAATATTAATCTGCCGCGTATCACTGCCCGGCAGTTTGAGAACAGGTCTCTTTTCACGATTCTGAGAGAGCATTATCATATTGAAATAAAAGGCGGGGAACAAAGGATAAGGGCAATTTCCCCCTCACCGAAAATAAGCAGGTTTCTCAGGCTTGAAACAGGTCAGCCTGTTCTTCACCTGGAAAGGAAAATTGAGACCAGCGTCAATGAGTTGTTTCTGTATTCATCTATTTTCTGCAATACGGTAAAATACTCGATCTTCGGGAGATTTTAAGAATTTTGTATCCTGTTCCAATGTGAATTTAAAAAATTATAATTTTATGCCTGATAATTTTCAGAAGGATAAAATTATTTAATTATCCATAATCGTACAAAATTTAAAACAGAAACTGACTTATGAAAGATCAAAACAAATTATGGTCAAGGCGTCGTTTCCTTGGTTCGGCAGCTCTCGGAATGGCAGGTATGGTTGTAATCCCAAATCTTACAACTTCCTGTAAAGGTAAAACCAAGGCCAAAGCCGGTACTGAGGCTGATGAGGAAATCACACTCGGTTTTATTGGTTTGGGACAACAGGCGATGTTTCTCCTGAGTGGATTTCTCCAGGTACAGGGAGTAAAAATTGTTGCAGGATGTGATGTGTATGGCATCAAGCGCAAACGTTTTGAAAAGAGGGTAACCGACTTTTACGCAAAAGCTGGAAAAGAAGTCAAGGTTGATCTCTATGAGAAGTATCAGGATGTACTGGCAAGGCAGGATATTAATGCCGTAGTGATTGCTGTTCCGGATCACAATCACGCCATGATAGCTATTGCTGCCTGCAAGGCCGGCAAAGATGTTTACCTTGAAAAACCCATGACATTTACCATTAAAGAAGGGCAGGAATTGAAGAAGGCAGTTCGCGAAAACAACAGGGTTCTGGCAGTCGGGAGCCAGCAGCGTTCCGATGCCGGATTCCAGCATGCAGTAAACCTGGTCCAGACCGGCGCATTAGGCAAAATCACAAAGGTGAATGCTTACGTCGGGGCACCACCGACGCCGTATAATCTTCCTGAAGAACCGTTGCCAGCCGACCTTAACTGGGATCTGTGGCTGGGACCTCTTCCGGCAACAATTCACTACAATAATCAGCTTAATCCTCTTATTTCACTCGATCCTCAGCAAGATGAGCAGATATGGGGAGCCTGGCGCTGGTATAAAGAAATGGGTGGAGGTTTTACAACTGACTGGGGTGCACATATGTTCGATATCGCTCAGTGGGGATTGGGGATGGATAAGAACGGACCGGTCGAGATTTCACCGGTCGGTGACGGTACTGAATTCATTTCATGGAAATATGCCAGCGGTGTCGTCATGACCTCAGAACCATTTGATGAAAAGCTTACCAAGGGAGTAAAATTCTGGGGGGAAAGCGGCTGGATAGAGGTATCACGCGGATATTTCAATGCATCGGATGCCAAATTCAATCCTCCTGCATCCTCCGGATCAACCGAAGAGGGTCCGTATGAGACCAGGATCCCTCACCAGGTTAACTTCATTGAGTGCGTAAAATCGCGCCAGGATCCTGTCGCTTCTGTTGATATTGGTCACAGCAGCTGCACGGTCTGTACACTTGGCAATATTGCCTGCGACCTTAAGAGAACAATTAAATGGGATCCGGCGACTGAAACTTTTGTTGATGATGCTGATGGTGAAGCTACAAAACGTCTTCACTATGAATACGCAATCCGTGGAAACTTGTATAGAAATAAAAAAGAGGCTGTACGATCGTGCAGCCTCTTTAAATATAGATCTGAGCAAAAATTAATCTACTCTTCTTACCTTGATAGCAACAGGTCCTTTTTCTCTCATCTCAATCTCAAACTCAACCACCTGTCCTGTCTCAAGCTCGGTATGGGGAACCTCCAATCCTGACCGATGGATAAAAATATCCTTCTGATCTTCAGTCTGAAGAAATCCATAACCTTTTACCCTGTCATACCATTTAACAGTGCCTTTCATAGTTTTTGAGTTTTTGTTTCCTACCTGTAATTATCCCTTCTGTTTCCACCACCGCCCCTGCGGTCGTTATCCCCACCTCTGAAATTACTTCTTCTGTCAGTTCTTTCAATAGATTCGTTAACAATAATTTTTCTGCCCTGAACTTCAGCACCATTAAGTTCCTCAATGGCCTTCTTTGCTTCAGCTTCGTTTGGCATCTCAACGAAACCGAATCCTTTACTTTTCCCAGAGTACTTGTCGATAATGATTTTTGCGGATCCTACTTCGCCATACTCTTCAAAGATTTCTTTTAATTCTGCTTCACTCATTTTGAAATGAAGACTTCCTACATAAATGTTCATAATTCAATAATTAAAGTAAATAAAACAGGAACAAAGGTCATATTTATTTTTGATATCTGAAAATAAAACTTCATAATATATTGGAATTTAATAGCTTTTTGGTTTAAAATGACCTCTGGTTCTTTAAATTACAATTAAAACAAGCTAAAATCCATAATTATATTTATCATAGAACAGTTCTCACTGAAAAATGTTCGCTTTATGAAGTTATCCGGTTGATGAGATATTAAGTTAATCAGCAACTCAATGGTTTTGAAGAACCGGGAATTGAGTAAATAATTTGCTCTATCAATCCGGCAGGTTCAGGGAGTTATCATTGCCTCATCATTCTGCACCTGCACTTCATGTTTTTTTATTACGGATATATATATGCTTGATATTGTTTTGGCCTGAATCTCTCTCATCAATCTCAAAATCCAGCGATCTTATAAGCGGAGTCAGCTTTGCAAAACCATAATTTCTCGGATCAAAATCAGGCTGTTTTTTAAGGATCAGATTGCCAACATCCCCAAGGTATGCCCAGCCATTCTCATCAGCAAGGTCGGTTATTGATGAAGCAATATGATGTCTCGCTTTTCGAATCTGACCCTGCTGATCGTTCTCCTCGCTTCTGGGCTTAACACGTGCCGGCTTCCCGGGTTTTCTCTTGATAACATAAGGATCAGTCACTCCGGCCGATGATTCTATAATTTCGAGATAAATGAATTTATCGCACGCAATAATAAACGGAGATGGTGTTTTTCTTTCACCGATACCTATCACCTTCATCCCGGCTTCCCTCAATCGTGTTGCAAGACGCGTGAAATCACTGTCACTCGAAACAAGGCAAAATCCGTCAACCTTACCGGAATAAAGAATATCCATGGCATCAATGATCATTGCGGAGTCGGTTGAATTTTTGCCTTTTGTGTAGCTGTATTGCTGAACAGGAGTTATGGCATTCTCAAGAAGTACGGATTTCCATCCTGAAATATTGGGTCTGGTCCAGTCACCATAAATCCTCTTAAACGTCGGAGTTCCGTATTTGGCTATCTCTTCCAGCATTCCCTTGACGTTCCCATGGGGTATATTATCGGCATCAATCAATACCGCCAGCCTTAGATCGTTTAATGTTTGCATGAATGTTATCTGAAATTTTTGCAAGTTACTACTTTTAATTATGCTTTTCTTTTTGTCGCCGGATTAAATTCCGGAACCAACCGCAGAAACAATTCAGTCTAAATTCAGCATTTTTTACCTTTCATCTCAGCAATATCGAGCCGCAATACTGTCACTTTATCCAGGATTTCTTTTTCATATGAAAAATCATCCCGGTCAGAATAATGTGACATGAGATGGTTTAATCCCTGCTTTTTTTCTTCATCTTCAGAAATAATTTCTATTTTGCCCCATCCGACCACCGACCTGTAGCTCATTCCAAAACCACAGGCTGTTTTACCTCCAAGCAGATCGTGGTCTGTATCAAATTCAAAACATACATAATTGTTTTTTTTGATCATCTCAATCTTTTTCCCATCCCTGGCGCAATGAAAATAGAGCTTTTTATTGTCTCCCCCCGAATAACCAAAATTCATTGTAACTATATAGGGGACATTATCATTGGCAAATGCAATTCTGCATACATCAGCTGAAGAGATCACATCTTCAATTTCGCTGATATCCTTTATTTCCTTCTCTTTTCTTCTCATTTAACTGTCATATTAATAGTTGCAGGTATGAAGATCTAAATTAGCGCAATTTTAACCGGTTTAACGAAAGGATAAAAATATTGATTAAAAATGAAGAATATTATTAACTTTGCCCGATTCAAAAAAGAATCATAATTATAAACTTACTATTATGGGAAAAGGTGATAAAAAAACCAGGAGAGGAAAGATAATTCTTGGTACCTATGGTGTAAGGCGGCGCAGAAAAAAAGCTGATAAACCTGAAATCAAACATGTTAATATTCCGCAAGAGAAAGCACTTAAAGATAAAAAGCCTCACAGGGAGAAAAAAGAAATCCCTGCAATAAAAGAAGTTGTTGAAATTAAAGAGGTTAAGGAAGTAAAGGAAATTACCCCTGTAAAAGAAACCAGGGAAATCAAAGAAGTGAAAGAGCCAAAGCCCTCAAAACCTGCCAAAGAGGTCAGAGAGCCTAAACCAGCTAAGGAACCCAGGGAAATTAAGGAACCAGGGAAAATAAGGAATCGGGGAAGCAAAGGAAACGAAGCCGGCAAAAGAAAAGACTAAAGAAGTTAAAAAAGCAAAACCGGTGAAGGAAGCCATCAAAGCTGAAGAAATCCCTGATACAAAAGAGATAAAAAGCCCCAGGGCAAAGAAAGAGCAACAAGCACCAAAAGCCTCTAAGGAAAAGAAAGAAACAAAGGAACCGAAATCCGGGAAAGAGAAAAAAGCTTAACCCTGTTTCCTGACAACCAGCCACTTATAATCATCAGGGTCTATCCGGGCATTGATAATAGCAGGTTTATTCAGTGAGAGAGCGTCATATATTGCCGTTCTCATTGTTTCTTCTGTATCCGCTGTAAATATCCTGACACCGAAAAACATCTCTGAATCAAACAGATCTCCTGAATAAATCCGGGTTGCATATGGTGCAATTTCCTGCCATGATTGTTTCAGTTTTATCAGATTGAGTTCTCCGTCTGAGAGAACAACAGTTATTACCGGAAGATTGTACCTGCGGGCTGTAATAATCTCCCCGGCCATCATCAGGAATCCGCCGTCACCCGTCAGACAAACAACTGTTGACCGTGGATTTATCAATTTAGCAGCCAGTGCAGCCGGCAATCCGAAGCCCATTCCCGACCATCCGTTTGTCATAAGAATATTTTGTCTGCCGTGTGTTTTCCAGAACTGACCTGCAAGATGCAGGTGGGAACCCACGTCAACGGTCAGAATGACATCTTCCGGAAGTTCCTCCTGAAGGACCTTCAGCGCAGTGACCGGTCCGAAATGATCAGTGAAGCCATCAAATACCGATGTTGTTTCATCGCGCACTGATTGTACAGCCGACTTATTGAAAATAAGCTGACTTTTGTCCATCCTGCCCAGGATGCTGAACCATTCATCGGGGTGGCCTGAGTACTGAACGACATTCCTGAACGACGGCATATCAGTTTCCTTTGTACCGAAATGAATAAGGGGAACATCCGGCATCCACGATTCATAGTTATATTCCACCGGATCATAACCAAGCCCGATAACCAGGTCAGTCTCATCGAATATGTCTTCGAGGTAATCACTTAAAGCATGGAATAAAACACCGGCGTAACAAGGATGATCTTCCTGCAAAAGGCCTTTTGCCATAGGGGTTAAAACGACCGGAATTCTACACTTTTCGAGAAAAGCAGTCAGTTTATTCCCAATTGAATAGCGCGCTGAAGTCAGTCCTGCCGCTATCAGCGGTCTCCTCGATTTCTCCAGCAGGTATATTATTTGGCCAGGATCATTACTGAAAACACTCAGGCTTTCAGCCTGTACAGAGCCATTACCCACACCGGCTTCAGAATCTGCAATATCCGATGGAAGACCTATATGGACCGGACCCGGGTATTCTTCCCTGCATATTTTCAGTGCTTTTTCAATAATGACGGCTGCATTACCTGGTGTAAGCCTGAAAGTTGCTTTTGTCAATGGTTCGAACAGCTTCTGATGATCTATGTTCATCTGGGATGTGCGATGGAGCATCTTATCATCAGGTTCGCTGGTAAAAACAATAACCGGCGACCTGTCAAGAAGAGCGCCTCCGGTTCCTGTAGCCATATTGGTCGCTCCCGGGCCAAAAGTAGCATGGCACACGCCCGGCACACCGGTAAGTCTGGCCGAGACATCAGCCATTATACCTGCGGCTGATTCATTCGAGGTAAGGATAAAATCTATGCCTGCTGATCTGAAGGCTTCCATATAAGCAACCGAAGGCCCTCCCGGAATGCCGAAAACATACCTTATGCCGTTCTTAAATAATTGATCTGCAATGTATTCAGCGACAATCATATTATTGGATCACGATCAATTGACAAATCTATTAAATTAAATCCTTAAAGCACCTTACCCCAATTCAAATTCTATTAAATTTAACCGCATCATTTAAAATTATGACCCGATGAGAGTGATGAAATTTAAAAGAGGAATAATTGTTAGTGCGAACATTATCCTTTCGACATTTATTGCATGGTCGCAGATGTCGCCCGAAATCTATAAAAGAGCTGATGATCTGATAAAAAATACAGCTGATAAGGTCTTTTACGGAAATGTGAGGCCTTCCTGGATCGGAAAGACTAACAGTTTCCTTTATGAGAATCTTACTCCGGATGGGACCGAGTATATGATCATTGATGCAGAAAAAGCTGTTAAAAAGAAAGCCTTTGACCAGGAAAGGTTTGCTGCTGCGTTCGGATCTGCCACAGGGAAAAAATGTGATCCCGGCAAGCTTCCGATAAGAAACATTGTATTTTCCGACAAGCTTGGAAGCTTTGCTTTTACATATGATAATTCCAACTGGATATGCAACCTCCGGGACTACGGGATAACCAGAAGGGAAAAAGTCGCCGATCAGGGCAGACCGAATGGCTGGATCTGGGGTACCAGGGACGAGCTCACCGGAAATCCTGTCGAATCACCCGATAAAAAATGGACAGCTTATATTAAAAACTATAACATATATATCCGGTCATCAGGTGACAAAAAAGAATATCAGCTCAGTTTCGACGGGGCACTGGGTGAATATTATTCATCAGTTATAAAATGGTCGCCCGATTCCAGGAAACTGGCAGCTTACCGTGTGAAACCGGCTGAAAAGCATATGATATATTATATTGAATCTTCACCTGGAGATCAGCTTCAACCCAGACATTATACCTATGAATATCAAAAGCCGGGCGATGCCCTGCCTCAGAAATACCCCCAGCTTTTTGATATTGAATCAAAAAAGCATATCAGGGTTGATGATACACGGATTCTTAATCAATATTCTGTCAACAATATCAAATGGAGCAAAGAGAGCCGCTTTTTCACTTTTGAATATAATAAGCGTGGTCACCAGTTGTACCAGGTAATTAAAGTTGATGCCGTATCAGGTGAGTCCGGTGCGATAATAAATGAGACATCTCCAACCTTCATTGATTACAGCGGTAAAAGATTCAGGTATGATGCTGAAGAAACCAATGAGATCATCTGGGCATCAGAAAGGGATGGATGGAATCATCTTTACCTGTTTGACTCCGCAGACGGAAAGGTAAAAAATCAGATAACATCAGGAGCGTGGGTCGTCAGAGATGTGGTTCATGTTGATGAAAAAAACAGGCAGATCATATTTCAGGCCAGTGGCAGGGAAGAGTGGCGATCCATATTTCATTTATTATTATCGCATTAATTTCGACGGGACAGGTTTAACCGGTCTTACGGAAGGGGAAGGAACGCATGATGCCAGCTTTTCACCTGACAGAAAGTACTTTGTCGATACGTGGTCGACTGTTGAAGATCCTCCTGTCTCAGTCCTTCGCAAAACAGATGACGGATCGCAGCTGATGGTAATTGAAAAAGCTGATATATCCAGGTTGCTTGAAACCGGTATCAGACTCCCTGAAGTGTTTGTAGCCAAAGGAAGAGACGGCGTGACCGATATCTGGGGAATAATAATCAGGCCGGCTGATTTTGATCCGGCGAAAAAATATCCGGTAATAGAAGATATTTATGCAGGTCCGCATAGCAGCCATGTGCCAAAAAGCTTCAGGCCATCAGCCACAAATATGCATCAGCTTGCCGAACTGGGATTCATAATTGTTAAGATTGATGGAATGGGAACATCCAACAGGTCAAAAGCCTTTCATGATGTATGCTGGAAGAACCTCAGAGATGCAGGTTTTGCAGACAGGATCTTATGGATAAAAGCAGCGGCTGATAAATATCCGTATATGGACCTTGAGAGGGTTGGAATATATGGTGGATCGGCTGGCGGACAAAATTCAGCCGGCGCTGTCCTCTTTCATCCGGAGTTCTATAAGGTAGCAGTATCTGCATGCGGGTGTCATGATAACCGAATGGACAAGATATGGTGGAATGAGCAATGGATGGGATGGCCGGTCGGTGAGGAGTATGCTCAGTCGTCGAATGTGGAAAATGCATGGAGGCTGAAAGGGAAACTGTTGCTGATAAACGGAGAGATGGATGACAATGTTGATCCTGCCTCTACAGAGCAGCTGGTCAATGCATTAATAAAAGCCAGCAAGGAATTTGAATATGTATTTGTCCCCGGAGCAAAACATATCAGCAACGCTGGTATATATGGCGGAAGAAAACGACAGGATTTTTTTGTGAAAAACCTGCTTGGTCTTGAGCCTCCTGACTGGAATATTCTTGAAAAATAATTTTTTTTCTGATATTTGCGGCCTGATTATTTACAAGTGTACAGTAAGAGAAATACTATATTCTGGGCTATTATAGCCTGCCTGCTGTGGTCAACTGCTTATGCTGGTATCAAACTTGGCCTTCAATACGACACTCCCCTGCATTTTGCAGGAATAAGGTTTATGTTAGCAGGATTGATGATCCTTCCTTTTACCGTAAAACCAGGAGCATATATAAAAATGATCAGGGAAAACCGGAAGGTTGTTATCTGGGTAATGGTCCTGCAGACCGTGATCAACTACTCGCTGTTCTATTTTGGGATGGATCTTGTTCCGGGAGCCCTTGGTGCTGTTATTGTTGGATCCCAGCCACTTGTCACTGCTGTTGTGGCTGCAATGATGCATGAGGAGGAAAAACTTACAAAACAAAAGATTATCACCATAATATTCGGAATTTCGGGTGTAATTCTGATAAGCGCAGGAAGGCAGGCATTCAAGATCGGTACAGCAATAGAATTTCTTGGCGTGGTACTGATACTGTGTGCCAACGTAGCCACAGCTACCAGCAATGTGATTGTCTCCCTGAAGAGCAGGGGGATGAATCCACTGGTTCTCAGCTCAGCGTCACTCGGTGTCGGAGGATTAATTTTATATCTGTTCTCATTTCCGGTTGAGGGGATTGTGCAGGTTCATAGACCCCTGGTTTACTGGCTCGACCTTCTCTGGTTAAGCTTTATGTCGGCATATACATTTTCGCTCTGGTTCAAACTCCTTCAGCGTCCCGGAGTGAAAGTCTCAGAATTGAATCTGTGGAAATTTATTATTCCGGTGGTCGGGGCAATACTAAGCTGGCTGATCGTACCGGGCGAAAATCCCGAATGGCTTACAATAACAGGGATGATCATAATTACGGGATCACTTATCCTGTTTTATTTCAGCACAAGGGAAGTAAAAGCTGACCTCAAAACATCTGATGGCAAATGAAACAGAGACTTAAAGCACTGTTGGCTTACTCAGTATTCTGGTTGATATTCTTTTATTTTGCCAGATTATTCTTCCTTGTTATTCATGGCAGGGAAGCCTCCGTGTTCAGTCTGGAGGTCCTGGCCGGGACATTCACCCACGGAATCAAACTCGATATTTCAACCACAGCCTATATTTTAGTTATTCCACTGCTTGCCTCAATGCTTTCTGTTTGGATAAAAGGGGACTGGTTCAGGCATTTTATCAGATACTATACATGGATACTTCTTCTTATCTCTTCAGCAATAATTGCCGGTGATGCCAGATTATATTCCTATTGGGGCTTCCGGATGGATTATACTATTCTTTTCTACCTTAAAACACCACAGGAAGCAGCAGCCTCGGTAACTACCATGATGATAGTTATTTTCTGCCTTACTGTTATTTCAGTGACGGTACTATTTGGATTTCTTTATAACAGGCTCATTGACAGGATGTTTTCAAAATCAGAAATTATCCGGTACAGGTTGCCGGTTACAGTTTTGTTAATGCTGTTATTCGCTTCCCTGATTATTCCCATCAGGGGTGGATTTGGAGTCGCACCCATAAATGCCGGTACCGTATACTTTAGCGATAATATGTTTATCAATCATACTGCGATTAATGTTGTATGGAATGTTGGCAGTACTTATTTCAACAGGAAACCCTCCGCCAATCCCTATAGTTATGGAGACTTAAATAAAGCTGTCACACTTACAGATTCACTTACAGTTAATAAAGGCATTCCGGAAAAAGTTCTGAACAACGCCAGGCCAAACATCCTTGTTATTATTCTTGAAAGCTTTGGTAACTCACTGGTGGGGCCATTAGGCGGTGATTCGCTCACCACACCATGTTTAAACAAATTGACCGGGGAAGGTCTTCTGTTTGAAAATTTCTATGCATCGGGCAACCGTACTGACAAAGCTTTGCCTGCAATACTGAACGGCTATCCGGCACAGCCGGCAACCTCAATTATTAAAGAGCCAAGGAAAACCCAGAAGCTGGCAAGCCTGGTAAAGATCATGAATGGATCGGGCTATAACAGTTCGTTCTGGTACGGCGGCGATATTAACTTTGCCAATTTCAATTCATTTGTTATCGGATCGGGATTCCGTCAGATTATTACAATGGAAAATTTTGATCCCTCAGATTACAATTCAAAATGGGGAGTTCATGACGATGTACTCTTTAAAGCACTCCGGGACTCAATGGTGAGGATCAGGGAACCATTCTTCAGGGTAGTCCTTACCCTTTCAAGCCATGAGCCTTTTGAAGTGCCTATGGATCCTGTTTTTACAGGGAAGGATGATCTTACGAAATTTAAGAACTCAGTCTATTATACTGATAAAACTGTCGGAAGCTTTATTGCCTGGGCAAAAACTGCTCCCTGGTGGAATAATACACTGGTGATCCTGGTAGCTGATCATTGCCGCCGTAATTCACTCGAGGACCTTGTCTATTCACAGGAAATATTCAAGATACCGATGCTCTGGCTTGGGGGTGCTCTGGAAGCCCGGGGTAAAAGGATAGAAAAGCTCGGCACTCAGGTAGATATTCCAATAACTCTTATTAACCAGCTTGGGCTTACGGGTGATTTCCCTTTTGCCAAGGATCTGCTGTCGGACGGATCGAATTCCTTCGCCTTTTATGCCTTTAATGAAGGATTTGCTTTTATGACCGACAGTTCTACTGTTATTTATGATCACAAACTTGGAGGTCCTGTTCTTAAAACAGGTGATGATCCGGAGTATGCCGAGGAACTGGGCAAAGCATACCTTCAGGTAGTGTATGATGACTACATGAAGAGATGATGAATTTTGCAGCCATCTTTGGGTCATTTCCCAACTGAGAATTTTGCATTCCTTTTTGTATCGGGAACCCCGGTAATTGCTTAAATTTGTAAACATGCAGGCTAAACCGGTTAAAATATTTGCCTCAGGCGATGCACCCAGGCTGAGGTTCGTAGCTGATCTGTTATTGAATGAGATCCTTGGTTTGTCATGGGAGATAGTGACTGACAAGCGCAAATTGGGAAAGTCACCGGTAATAAACTATTCTGAAGAAAAGCTGGCGGGCTCTTTCAGAATAAATCCTGCTGGACTTTTATTTGATACAGGAGTAAGGTCACAGCAGATTTTCATGAGTGAATGGAAAGGCCTGCCTGTGTTCTTTCAGTCGCCGGCAGATGCCGATCTTCCTTTTGATATTTTTGCCGCTACATTTTATCTTGTTGCCAGGTATGAAGAATACCTTGAATTCCAGCCTGATGAATATGGCAGGTTCAGATCATCAGATTCACTGGCTTTCAGGAATGGTTTTCTGAATATCCCGGTGGTCGATCTTTGGGCAAAAGAGCTTGCAAAATCTCTTGTGAAGAAATTTCAGGTCCTTACATTTAAAAGGAATGAATACAACGCAATTCTGACATTTGATATCGACGAGCCGTTTGCTTACCTGGGCAAAGGCATGATCGGGAATATCGGAGGATTCATACATGATATAGCCTCAAAATCAGGAAAAGCAAGCCAGCGATTGGGATGTCTGGCAAGAGGAGAAAAGGATCCGTATGAAGTTTTCGATTATCTGACAGGATCGTGTGACCAATATTAAACCTGAAACAAAATTCTTTTTTCCTGTGGGAAATCATTCCGGGTACGATAAGAATCCTTCCTGGAAAAATTCTGATTACAGGGACCTTATTAACAGAATTGCAGAAAAATACAAAACAGGGCTGCATCCTTCATTCAAAGCTTCAACCGACAGTAAGGTTTTCAATACTGAACATCAAAGACTGAGAGTAATTCATGGTAAAGATTGCATACTGAGCCGGTTCCACTTTCTGAAGATTGCCATGCCTGTTTCATACAGGAATATCAATAATGCCGGTATAAGAGAAGATTACTCAATGGGTTATCCCGACGAGCCGGGGTTCAGGGCAGGATTGGCACGTCCGTTCAGGTTTTACGATGTTGCAGAGGAGAAGATGACAGATCTGCGTATTTTCCCGTTCGAGGTTATGGATGTGACACTTGCCGGGTATAAAAAAATGAATGCCGGCACTGCAAAAGATGTCATAAGTAATTTAATCATGCAGACCAGAAAGGCAGGCGGCCTGTTTATAAGTATCTGGCACAATACCTCACTTCTGGATACACCTGAATGCCGGGAATGGAGGGAGGTATTTGAATTCACTCTGAAAGAACAGGTACCCTAGAGTTTTTCAAGCTCGATCTCCTCATCATCCCTGACCTCGACCATTTTCCCTTTTTCGCATTTGATAGTCCTGGCACTGAATTTCTTAACGATGGTGTAATTATGGGTTGCAATTATAACAGCTCTGCCTGTATTGCTTATATCCTTTAATAACCTGATAATACCTTCTGATGTTTCGGGGTCGAGGTTCCCGGTAGGCTCGTCGGCCAGAATTATTTCCGGGTCGTTCAACAGGGCACGTCCTATAACGACACGCTGCTGTTCCCCTCCCGAAAGCTGATGGGGCATCTTGTAGCCCTTCAGGCTGAGTCCAACCTTTTCAAGCACTTCATTGATCCGTTTTTCAACATCAGCATTATCTTTCCATCCTGTTGCCCTGAGAACAAATTCAAGGTTCTCATTTACTGATCTGTCAATCAGCAGCTGGAAATCCTGAAACACTATACCGATCTTTCTGCGCAGGTATGGGATTTCGCGAGGCTTTATCTCAGAAAGATTATAACCTGCGACAGTGGCTGTTCCTTCCTTAAGAGGCAGCTGGCCGTTAAGAGTCTTGATAAGGCTGGTCTTTCCGCTTCCGACCTTGCCCACAAGGTAAACAAATTCACCTTTTTTTACTGTCAGATTTACTCCTGTCAGAACAAGGTTATCCTGCTGCCATATAGTACAGCCGGTAAGCTCAATTATTTTGTCAAAAGATTGTGAATCCTCCATTTGTCGGGTATTTCCATTACAAATTAAAGAAAGAATTGATAAATAATATTTATATGTTAATAAAATCAGTAATAAAGGCCTGAAGCCCCCGTTTTATAATTGTATTTTTACCAGTGCTGAAAAGAATCGGTTATTGTTTTATGTGGCTTATTATTAATCTGTTATTGTCTTGGGAAAATTCCTGATGCATAATACATTGCATAAATAACAGGCCAAAAAATACAAGTTATGAACAGTAGAAGAGCAATTTTAACTTTAAACTTCCTTTTCGCCCTTATCATTCAGGTCATGTCGCAGGTATCATTTTCGGGTGATGACCTCGGATCGGTATTCAACAGGGCGATGGACATGTACAATAAGGAGAAATATGCAGCAGCAATCAGGCTGTTTGATACTTATATTAAGGATAGTGACGAGAATAATAAAATCCTGCTTGCTGAAGCTGAATACTTTGCTGCATTATCTGCTCTGAGATTGTTCAATCCCGATTCGGAGTACAGGATGATTATTTATTTGTCCACACATCCTGAAAGCCCGAAGATCAATGAAGCAAGGCTGGCCCTCGGGGATTATTTCTACCAGAACAAAAGTTACAGGAAAGCCTGCTCATATTATGAGATAGTGAACAGGACCGAGCTGGGAAGCGATAAGCTCCCGGAGTACTTTTTCAGATACGGTTATTCCTTATACATAAAGGGTGATAAGGCAAAAGCCCTGATGATGTTTTCTGAAATAAAGGATATAGACACGGAATATACGGCCCCGGCAGTTTATTATTTCTCCCATATTGCTTATGAACAGAAGATGTATCAGACGGCACTTGAAGGATTCATGACCCTGAGGGATGATGAGACATTCGGCCCCATAGTTCCTTTTTATATTGCTCAGATCCTGTATCTGAATAAAGATTATGACGGCATTCTTGAAATAGCTCCCGATCTGATTAAATCAGCACCAAAAGACAGAGCCACTGAGCTTTACAGGTTTATTGGCGATGCATACTACAACAAGGGAAACTATGAAGAAGCGCTGTCGTACCTTGAAAAATATGCTGCAGGTGCTAAAGCAAGCGACAGGGAAGATAAATATCAGCTTGGTTACTGTTATTATAAGACTGGCAATCTCGACATGGCAATTAAAACATTGCTGGCCACGGGAGCAAGATCGGATATTCTGAGTCAGAATATCTGGTTCGTCCTCGGCGACTGCTATTTGCAGAAAGGAGATAAGAAAAGGGCACAGTTTGCTTTCGGTCAATCCTCTAAAATGGACTTTGATAAAAAAATGAAGGAGGAATCATTGTTTAATTTTGCCAAACTGACCTATGAAACAAGTTCTTCGCCGTTTGGAGAGGCGATTGCAGCATTTCAGGAGTATATTGAACTGTATCCGGGTTCTGACAGGATAGAAGAGGCATATAATTATCTGGTTGCAACATTCACGGAGATAAGGAATTACAAAGCCGCTCTTTCGTCCCTCGACAAAATAAGGAATAAAGACAGCAGGCTTGAAGCCGCCTACCAGAGAGTTGCCTTCTTCAGAGGTCTGGAATTGTTCAAGAACATGGAAATTGAACAATCAATCGATCTTTTCGATAAGTCGCTTAAATATGAAAAATACAGCCGGGACCTCAAAGCCAGGGCAATTTACTGGCGGGCTGAGGCTGAATACAGGACCGGGCAATATGAAAAGGCAAGAGATGATTACGAATTGTTTATGGGAATGCCGGGAGCCAGGCAGTTTTCCGAATTCAATCTGATCAGCTATAATCTGGGATACACCTATTTTAATCTGAAGGATTACAACAGTGCACTGACCCAATTCAGGGCATTCGAATCAGGCGTCGCTGATGCAAAGCCTGAAATTCAGATTGATACAAAGCTCCGAATCGCTGATTGCTATTTTATCACGACACATTACCCTCAGGCTGTAAGTTATTATGACAAGGTTATAGCTTATGGGAAAACAGATGCTGATTATGCCATGTATCAGAAGGGATTTTGTCTGGGACTTACCAATAATCACCTGGGGAAAACAGAAATCCTTACATCTCTTACCACACGATACCCTTCTTCTTCCTATGTCCCGAATGCAATTTATGAAAGGGGGAGGGCCTACCTTGTGATGGAGGATTTCAGAAGGGGAGAGGCGGATTTCATAAATATAATAGCGAACTATCAGTCGAGCCAGTTCGTGCCGCGGGCAATAGTCCAGCTGGGATTGCTTTATTACAACCAGGGTGAAAATGAAAAATCTGTTGCACAGTTTAAGAAAGTAATCGAGAACTACCAGTCAACGCCCGAAGCAAGATATGCCCTTACAGGATTGAAGAATACTTATGTGGAAATGAATGATGTAGAGAGCTATTTCGCTTATGTAAAAACACTGGGATACGGCGATGTGAATATGGCTGAAAAAGACTCCATGCTTTATACTTCAGGTGAGAATCTTTACATATCAGGCAATTGCGAAAGAGCGTCGGAAGTATTCAGAAATTACCTCCGTGAATTCCAGTACGGAAGCTTCAGGCTTAATGCACAGTTCTACCTTGCCGAGTGTCTGAACTCATCAGGTAAACAGGATGAAGCACTTGGCTTCTACAAAGAGGTGATCAAGACTCCGAACAACCAGTTCATGGAGCAGGCACTTATTGCAGCTTCATCAATTCTGTATGACAATGAAGATTACCCGACGGCATATGATTATTTTGAACGACTTGAAAAGATCACCACAGCCTCCGAAAAGAAGCTGATAGCTATGAGAGGACAGCTTAGGTCTGCTTATCAGGAAGGGGATGCCGGGAAAAGCATTTTAGCTGCCGACAGGATCAGAAATTCATCAAATATGCCCGAGGAGCTTACCCGCGAGGCAATATTTGTCAGTGCAAAAGCCCATTACAGTCTTAATGAGTTTGACGAGGCTCTGAGAGATTTCAGGAGAACTGCAACTGAGGTTGTCAGTATTGAGGGTGCCGAATCAAAATACAGGGTGGCTGAAATCCTTTTTAAGAAGGGTAGTACTGATGAATCTGAAAAAATTGTTACCCAGTTTATCGATCAGAATTCCCCTCACCAGTTCTGGATGGCAAAAATGTTCCTTCTGCTTGCAGATATAAGCATCAAAAAAGGCGACACTCTGCAGGCACGGGCCACTCTCCAGAGCCTGAAGGAGTATTATACAATCAGTAACGATGGTATCCTGGATGAGGTAAAGGAGAAACTGGCTGGTCTCGATGAAGGGAATTGACCTGTTTTATAAATCTTTTCAAAGCGATTATTTTTTAAGGATTGATTTAAAACTGAAAATGCTGAAATGATAAAAAGAACAATAATCATAATATCCCTGATAGCTGTTTTTCTCCTGCCGGCAGTTGCCCAGGTAAAACAAACAGATCAGAATCTCAAAAGAGAGGTAACGTTATACAATCCGTATAAGCCATCACTTGCTGATGCGAAAAAGAAAAACTACCTGCCTGAAATTAATGACACGGCACGGGTATATCCGGTATTCAGTTACGAAGTGGTATCCAAACCCTTTACTCCCACATACTCTATCAGCCCTATTAAATCAGCCTCCCTGCTATCCGATCCGCTTCCAAGACTGTATAAGAGCTATGTCAGGATCGGAATTGGAAATAACAATACCCCTCTGGGAGAATTAAGTATTTCAAATCACCGGTCAAGAAAGGGTGCTATCGGATTCTACGCAAGGCATTATTCCTCAAATGGCAAAGTACCCCTTGAGAATAAGCAAAGAGTCTTCGCAGGTTTTATGGATAACGACGCTTCTTTGTATGGTAAAAGATTTTTCAGGAAGAGTTACATTGATCTTTCGGCTAATTTCCTTCAGAAAACCAGATATGCTTACGGGTACAACACTATTGAACCTTTTGAATTTATCAAGAAAAATATCAAACTTGATTATTATGATGTAGGAGCAGCTGCCTCCTTTTCATCCCTGAACCTCGATTCATCAGACTTATCCTTTGATTTCGGGCTTGCATATGACTTTTTTCATAATACCAGGGACAGGACAATGAACCATATCGGTTTCAAAGGATCGATGTCAAGACTTTACCAGGGTTTTTATGTTGGATCAGGAATAAAAATCGATCATTACAGGCTTTCTGAATCGCTTGACCTTGAACCAAAATATATTCTTTCGCTTAGTCCATACGTAAGGAAAAGCACCGAACAGTGGAACTTTAATATTGGCATACAGCTGTCGGTTGAAAAGAATCTGGAAAATTCAGCAAAGGTATATTTCCATCCTGATGTGAGGTTCGGGTTCAGCATAGTTCCGGAATATATGAGATTCTTTGCCGGTTTAGCCGGAAAACTTGAAAATAATGAACCACTGAAAATTATATCTGAAAACCCTTACCTGGTACCTGACGGATCACTTTTCAGGATTCCCAATACGAATCATTCACTGATCATATCTGCCGGTTTAAAAGGAAATAACGGATTGGGAGGGAACTACCTTGCGTCGGTTTCCTATTCTTTAATAAATAATCTTCTTCTTTACTCCAATGTTGTTTATCCTGATACAGTTGGATCTGTTGAAAGGGGAAATCATTTTATCGTTATTCCTGATGATGGTGAAGTGTTCAATATTCATGGAGAATTCACCGCCAGTATTACAAAAAGGCTGTCGTTTAACGCCTCGGCAAATTATTATAAATATACACTCTCGGCTAATCCGCATGCCTGGAATAAACCGGAGTGGGACGGGAAGCTTGGTTTCTACTACAACCTGCGGAACAAGATAATAGCGGGAACAGATATTACGGTCCTCGGCAGCCGGAAGCTGATGGTAAGCCAGAGTCCTACCGGATGGATGACACTGGAACCGTCGGTATTCGAAGAGCCTGTGCATCTGAATCTTGGTTTCAGTGCGGAATACAGGTATACAAAGATACTTTCATTCTGGTTCAAGATAAATAATGTCTCCTGGGACCGTTATTACGAGTGGGCGTATTATCCCTCCCAGATGTTCAACTTCATGCTCGGGTTCAGCTATAGTCTTTAATTGGTCCGGGGAGGAGTGAGGAGTGAGGAGTGAGGAGTGAGGAGTGAGGAATGAGGATTGAGGGGAAAACCCAACTACCTGACTGAGGTAAATAATATGTAATTTTACAGACTGCAGGACCGCATGACTGCAAGACCGCAAGACTAATGTCCGTTGTTAATTTCTTTATGAAATTGTGCATTACTTTTAACTTGTTTTAACTAAAAAAGACAGGCAAAAAAGGTATCTTTGTGCGGGTTATTAAAATTCATAAAATCAGTTGTTTAAAAGGGGAAATTATTAAATAAAACTGGTTTAAAAAACATCTGTAAAATTGTTGTTGTAATTTATTGAACGATGGAGGAGAATGAAAAAAAATTGCAGGAAAGTGCTGAATACTCAGCTGAGAGTATCCAGGTGCTGGAAGGTCTTGAAGCCGTACGGAAAAGACCTGCAATGTATATTGGTGACATTGGGGTAAGAGGGTTGCATCATCTTGTATATGAGGTCATTGATAATTCAATTGATGAAGCTTTGGCAGGATACTGTAAAAGAATTGATGTGATAATTGACGAAGACGGATCAGTGACTGTCACTGATGACGGCCGTGGTATACCAACAGGACTGCATGAGAAGGAGCAAAAATCAGCCCTGGAAGTGGTAATGACAGTCCTTCATGCCGGAGGTAAATTTGATAAAGATTCCTACAAAGTTTCAGGTGGTTTGCATGGAGTCGGAGTTTCAGTCGTAAATGCTTTATCAAGCCTTCTGGTTGCAACTGTTATGAGAGAAGGCAAGATTTTCAGGCAGCAGTATGAAAAGGGTAAGCCTGTTACAGAAGTAGAAGTTATTGGTGAAACGGATAAATCCGGCACCATTGTAAAATTCAAGCCTGACTCAACAATTTTTCAAACCCTGGATTTCAATTTTGAAATTTTATCAGCAAGGCTGAGGGAACTGGCATTCTTAAACAAAGGGATCCTTCTGACAATTAAGGATATGAGGGAACTTGTCGAAAACGGGAATGGAGGAAAAAACCGTTATGAAGAGTTTCAATCCTCCCTGGGTCTTAAGGAATTTGTTGAATATCTTGATTCAAACAGGGAACGGATTATTGAGAAACCTATTCATATTACTTACGACAAAACCGACATACCTGTTGAAATAGCCCTCCAGTACAATAACTCTTTTTCGGAAAATGTACATTCATATGTAAATAACATTAACACAATAGAAGGTGGTACACACCTTGCCGGCTTCAAACGGGGCCTGACCCGTACCCTGAAAAAGTATGCTGAAGATTCCGGCGCCGCTGCGAAGCTTAAATTCGATATAAACGGAGACGATTTCAGGGAGGGACTTACAGCTATCATTTCTGTGAAGGTGGCTGAGCCCCAGTTTGAAGGGCAGACTAAAACAAAGCTTGGCAATACAGAAGTAATGGGAGCGGTTGATCAGGCTGTAAGCACAATGCTTGCAAATTACCTTGAGGAGAATCCTAAGGATGCAAGAATTATAGTTCAGAAGGTGATACTTGCAGCCACTGCCCGTCATGCTGCCCGCAAGGCAAGGGAACTGGTCCAGCGCAAAAATGAATTTTCCGGTTCAGGCCTCCCGGGCAAGCTTGCAGACTGCGCTGACAGGGACCCTGAAAAATGTGAAATATATCTGGTGGAAGGTGATTCTGCAGGCGGAACTGCCAAGCAGGGACGTGACCGCAAATTCCAGGCTATCCTGCCACTGAGAGGAAAAATCCTGAATGTCGAAAAAGCGATGCAGCACAGGATATACGATAGTGAAGAGATAAAGAACATCTTTACCGCTCTGGGCGTCAGTATCGGTACAGATGAAGACAGCAAGGCACTCAACACAGCCGGTTTAAGATACCACAAAATAATAATTATGACAGATGCCGATGTGGACGGATCTCATATTGACACTCTTATTATGACTTTCTTTTTCAGATATATGCAGGATCTTATTAAAGGAGGAAACTTGTTTATCGCAATGCCTCCGCTATATCTTGTCAGGAAAGGGAAAACTGAACGATATTGCTGGACCGAAGAAGAACGCGATGCTGCCGTGAAAGAAATGGGTCAGGGCAAAGAATCTTCAGTAGGTATCCAGAGATATAAAGGTCTTGGTGAGATGAACGCTGTACAACTCTGGGAAACGACAATGAATCCGGAAACAAGGACACTGAAGCAGATTACTATCGATAGTGCAGCTGAAGCTGACCGTATTTTTTCAATGCTGATGGGAGATGAGGTTCCTCCGCGCCGGGAGTTTATTGAAGCCCACGCCAAATATGCCAGGATAGATGTCTGACCTTTTTCACGGGGAATATTTTCAATCGGGTTCAGAGGCTTTTATACTCCAAATAGCTTAATTCTGATCTTAACTGCATTAAACTTGCAAACTTCACTGCAGCAGAAACATCTGATGCACTTCCTGTCGGTCAGTACAACAAAGTTTTTCCTGTTATGATCCATTGCTATCGCGTTTTTGGGACATATTTTTATACACTCTTTGCATCCGGTGCATTTATCGTGGATGAAATCAGGCCTTCTTTCAAATTTTCTGAAGAATTGTATCCTGCTCTTCAGGAATTTAAGTGAGATATTTGTGTTTGGTGTTACAGTGATTCTTTTGAAATCCTTCCTGATAAGTGAATTCAGGGCAGGACCGTCATAAATTATCTCATCTGCCGATTGCAGCCATAATCCCCTTGCCAGGGCTATCCTGTTGGTCGGGATCTCTTTTGGATTATACCCGGCAATGGTGCTGGCAACAATATCGAGCGCCAGGGGATTTGTGGAGCCTATCAGAACCTCAGTATTAAAAGGGGTCCCCTGTGCCGGACCATGACCTTCCATTCCGGTTATTCCATCCATCACGAAAAAATGAGGAGTAAAAGCCTCATTAAGATCTATAAGAAACCGGCTGAAGCTCTCCCTGTTCTGGTGCAGTGCATGCTGTCTGGCTTTGGTGAATCCGGGTACCAGACCCAGGGTATTCTTTATGGCACCTGTGAAATAAACCAGTTCATGGTTCTTTAATTTTGGGAGTGAGATTATAAGGTCAAATTCATTAATAGCAGATGCAATTCTGATCTTCCTGTTTCTCAATTTAATACTGGAGGGATTTTTTGTGAAATCGATCCAGGTTATGCCGGTCCTTTCACATACCTGGAATAATCCCGATTTTACGGGCTTGAATCCTCTGAAATGAACTGAAGGGGAATCACCTGCAAAAACAACGGCTCCTTTCTCCATGAGGAATCTTATTACAGCCTCAAACACAACAGGATGAGTGCTTATGCACTTCTCAGGCAGGCTATCGGACAAAACATTGGGCTTGATAAGAACTTTCTTATTTTTCAGTTCAAAGCCTTTACATGCCTGGTAGATATCTGAGATATGTCGGTAGACCTCCTGAAAATCATACTCCTTGCATCTCCTTACCGCCACTATGTTGTTCATGAGGAAAATTCGGTATTATTTATTTTAATATTGCTTCCTTAAGGATCTCTTCAATTCCGGTTACAATTTTCAGGGAGGGTCCTGAAAAGTTATTTATCAGAATGCCGAAGGCCATTTCATTTCCCGACATGGTTTTAAAGTAACCTGCATAACTTCTGACCCTTGTCATTGATCCGCTCTTTGCCTTAAGGTTTGATTCAAAAACCGGCTCTTTGAAATAGCTTTTGAGCGTTCCCTCTTTTCCGGCATCAGGCAGTGATCTGTAAAAATCGTCATAGTGTTCAGTCCCTGTTTTCATGAAGAATAAGATCTTTGCGAGGCCTCCGGCAGTCACCGCATTCATCGGCGACATTCCGCTGCCGTCTTCAATGAAAAATCCTGAAGTATCTAATCCTGAATCTTCCAGGAACTTGTACAGTACCTCAATTCCTGCTTTGGTACTGCCATTATTCCTATAGACCTTCCCCAGTTCTTTTAAAATATGCTCGGCAAAAAGGTTCACACTCTCATGATTCAGTATTTCGATGATATCTTTAAGAGGTGGCGAGTTTACTTCGGATATCATTGTGATTTCGTTGTCCGTAAATTTCTTTTCAAGTCTTGCCGTCGACGGATCTCCCGAAACGACAATTCCTGAAGAATCAAGCATGCTGTCAATGATTTTCGCCAGAAGAAGCGGAGGATCATTTATTGCAGCCTTGAGCACAAAATCTTCCATGTTGGCAGGAATTGATCCAGCCAGCCATCCGTAATCATTGTATGGAACAGCGAAAACATATCCGTTATCGGAATTCCCTGAAGCTATAAGTTGGTTTGACAGATCATACCGGCAAATTTCAGGGTTAATCGATGTTATAACAGGCTGTGAACCTTCGCCGGAAGTCCTGAAATGAATTTCAAATGTATTGTTAAAGACAGATAATCCATATGCACCGGCGCCATAATAATTTCCTGCGTCTTCCCACAACCATTTGGCCGGGAGAGGCTGATAATCATATCTTGTATCATCAGTTATTATTTTCCCTTCTATTTTTTTTATTCCAAGCTTCCTGATCTCATTTATCCAGTTTCTCAGAAAATCCTGATAATGATCGCTGAAATATTCTGATCCCAGCGCCGGATCGCCGCCTCCTTTAATTACTATATTTCCGTCAAGCCGCCCTGTACGGTTATTAAGATATCCGGTATATCCTATTCCGGTACTGAAACGATATTCTGGTCCCAGCAATTCGAATGCTGCTGATGTCGTTATAAGCTTCATCACTGATGCAGGTATCAGACTTTTTCCTGCATTGTATTCAAAAACTGCTTCCCCCTTTCCCATATCAAGGATGCAAACTGAGGCGGATGAACTGACCATTGAAGAATCGGCCAGAAGCAGTTCCAGAGCCTTTCCCTGTCCTGAAATCAGTTGTGGAAGAAGCAGGAACAGTAAAACTACAGTTATTCTTTGCATGAGTCTCAGGCTTTGTTTTGTTCCAGTGTAGATAAAAGTCCGCAGGCAGCTTTGATATCAACGCCCCTGCTTACCCTGATTGTGGTCAGTATCCCCTTTGCATTTAAAGCTTCCTTAAAAACAACCATTGCACGATCATCGGGGCTCCGCAGCGAGGATCCGGGGATGGGATGGAACCGGATGAGATTGATCCTGCATTTTATCCCGTTCAGGATTCGTGCAAGCTCCTTTATGTGGCGCGGAGAATCATTCAGTCCGTCAAAAAGAATATATTCAAATGTTACTCTCCTCTGGTGGCTAAAATCAAAATTTCTTATTACGCCGAGCACCTCATTTATGGAATATATTTTCCGGACAGGCATCAGTTTCCTTCGTTCTTCATCAAACGGGGAATGAAGGCTGACAGAAAGATGGCATCTGGTCCCTTCAAGAAATTCCTGGATATTATCTACTATGCCTACTGTGCTGACGGTAATCCTGGACGGACTCCACCCGTAACCCCATCCACTTGTCATAACATCCAGACTTTTAAGCACTTCAGCCAGATTGTCAAGTGGTTCTCCCATACCCATATATACCATATTGGTCAGCTGTTTAAATTCAGGCAGACTCCTGAACTGATTCAGAATTTCATTGGAGGAAAGATTGCCCTGGAAACCCTGTTTCCCGGTCATGCAAAACAGGCACCCCATTTTGCAGCCTGCCTGTGATGAAACACAAATAGTTGCCCTGTCATCATCAGGGATGTATGCAGTTTCTATGAATTTATTATCCAGAACTTTATAGAGATATTTTTTAGTTCCGTCAATGCTTTCCAAAAAACTTACAGGACCGGCAAGTCCGGTTTCATAATCATTTGAAAGAAGTTCTCTCGTTTTTTTTGAGAGGTTTGTCATTTCATCTATTGTCTGAATCTCCTTCCTGTAAAGCCAGTCTGCGATCTGCTTAGCCGCAAATCCGGGAAGACCCACCCGTTTGGTTACGGCGATCAGTTCATTTAAGGTCTTACCAAATAATTTTTCTTTCTGCATGAAAATTTGATTATATGCACAGGGCTCAGGGCTAGAGGCTTCAGAGTAAGAATCCTTTCAATAGGACCTCTGCCTTTGCACCGTTATGCCTTTATGCCGTAATGCCATTAATTAAATCCATACCCGGCTTTTTGCAGTTCCTTCACTGACTTAAAAGGTTTCGGGGGACTGAGATATCTGTTCAGATGATTATAGATCTTCAGCCTTATTTCTTTTGCCTCCATATAATCCATTCTGTCGAATGAGTGGCCGCCGGGCAGATTCTGGAAGATCTCATATGAAAAGTTCTTTTTCCCTTCAGCTTTCAGCGATTTAATAAGGTGCTCGACCTCAAGAACATTTACGTCCTCGTCATTAGTATTTGTATGTATCAGCAACGGAGTGTTCTGATATTTGCTTACCTGCCAGGCAGGGGACCGTTTGCGATATTCGGCAACATTTTCATCGGCAGGTTTTCCTATTGCAGCCTGTTCTGAAAAAAGGTCCCTGTACTCCTGATCCTTATATCCCATACGGGCTATCAGGTCGCTGACAGGCACTCCGGTGAATGCAACCTTATAATTACCGGGATATTCAAAAATATTGAAAAGAGCTATATAACCTCCATGGCTCCATCCCGCAATCCCTACCCGTTCCCTGTCGACTATTGAATAGTTGTCAATCATATATTGCCGGCTTGCATCCACATCCTGCACTTCAAGACCTCCGTAATCAATTTTGTTATACATGGCAGCTCCATAACCTGTTGAGCCCCTGTATTCGGCCGCTGTAACGATATACCCCTGCGACACCATCTCCCTGATAATATGGGTATAGTAAGTATCAAAATTACCATGGACACCTCCGTGAGGAAAAACAAGCAGAGGATACTTCTTTCCCGGGTCCGCATCTTTCGGGATGAATATATAGTTCCAGAATTTTAAGGGGTTTCCTGCACCCTGGCCTGTCGGATTTGATTCTTTTGCCAGAGGCGGACCTGTTATATAGACTTTATCGATAAATGCAATATCACCGACTTTGTTATACCAGTAAACGTCGTCTATCTTTTTTTCGAGGACATCCAACCGGTGATTTAAATTTTCAAATCTGGAACCGACTTTGCTGATCGCATTCATTAATTCGATATTTCCAGGTTGAGCTGGCAGGCTGAAATCTGATAAAATCAGAAATACTGGTATCACTAAAAACCCAAGAATTAATTTTCGCATTTTTAAAGATAATTTTGTTTAATAATTTTCCTGAAGCCGTTGTTTTATTTGTGTTATTATTGGGACTGTTGAAAAAGTCTCTTGTGGTCCCTGATGAAACCCTGGTGCTACATTGAGGTTAAAAATATATTTTTAAAACTCCAATTTTAAACTACCTCCCTCAGTCATTTCGTTTACCGGACCTCTGACAAAATGTCCTGAAAGAACTGAAGCATTGGCAGAGGCTTTTCCTGCCGGACTGCGGGGAGCGGTCAATCCACGGCTCATAAATAATATATTCTTAGGTTCATTTAACCTTTTCTTATGCGCCCTCATATTTGTTAAAAGCTATTGTCATCAGTGTTAAATAGTTGTTAAATATTTGTCAATTAGTCATAAACATTGAAAAAATGCATGAACTTTGCAGAACAAAGCTGTTTGAAACCGGTTATAAAGATATAAATCTTTTAAAAAGGCATATAACTTGAAAATTCTTCAAAACAGCAGGCAAAAAAAAAGGTAAAAATTTAAAAAAAGAAAGCTATGAAAATTAAATATTTATTAGGTGGTCTGTTTATGGCTCTTTTGGGAGCAGCCATAGCCTTGTTTGCATATACAAAATTAAATGCAAAACCTTCCGGTACCCTTGCAAAGGACAGTTCAAAGGTGGAAGTAAGGGATGCCGAGGCGCTTCTGACATCGCTGCAGATGCAGGAGGGGCAGATAGATTTTACCTACGCCGCTGAACAAACCGTTCATGCGGTTGTCCATGTCCGCACAAAAAGCATGATAGAGCCACAGGCAAGCAATCCGATATGGGAATACTTCTATGGTGAACGCAGTTCAAGGCCAAGGGAAGCCTTCGGCTATGGTTCAGGAGTTATTATATCTGCGGACGGGTACATCATTACAAATAATCATGTAATAGAAGATGCAGAAAATGTTGAAGTTAAACTTAATGACAACAGGACATTCAATGCAGAAATAATAGGTCGTGATCCAAGCACCGATATTGCTCTTCTGAAAATCAAAGCAGATGGTCTTCCCTTTGTGAAGTACGGAGATTCAGACCAGCTGAGGCTTGGAGAATGGGTATTGGCAGTTGGTAATCCATTTAATCTTACTTCGACTGTTACTGCAGGTATTGTTAGTGCAAAAGGAAGAAGCCTGGGGATCCTTGACACGGACCTGAGAATCGAATCATTTATTCAGACTGATGCTGCCCTGAACATGGGTAACAGCGGCGGTGCCCTGGTCAATACAAAGGGACAGCTGATTGGAATTACATCAGCAATCGTCTCTCCCAGCGGAGCTTATGCAGGCAATTCTTTTGCCATACCTGTGACCATTGTTAAAAAAGTTGTTGAGGATCTGAAACAATACGGAGAGGTCCAGCGTGCAATAATCGGTGTAAATATAACGGAGGTTACACAGGAAGATGCCGAAAAATTAAAGCTCAGTGAAGTCAGGGGAGCACGTATCTCCAGTGTTATTCCTGACGGATCTGCTGAATCAGCCGGACTTAAGGAAAATGACATTATTGTTAAATTCAGTGGTGTGGCAATTACCTCTCCATCTGAACTGCAGGAGCAGGTTGGCAAATTTCGTCCCGGCGACAAAGCAAATATTACCTATATCAGGAATGGAAAAGAGATTACTGTTCCTATCACTTTAAAGAATGTTGCCGGAAACACGAATGTCGTAACACCTGGAATGAGCCTGGGAGGAACTGTTTACGGTGCCCGTCTTGAATCGCTTGGATCGGCTGAAAAGGAAAAATTTAATATTGATTATGGTGTAAAAATCACCGATCTTAGTGAAGGGAAGTTCAAGGATTTAGGACTAAAGAAAGGATACATTATCCTCAGTGTAAACGGGAAGAAAGTTAGAAGTGCTTCTGAAGTTCGTCAGGCAACAAATAATGAAAGCAAACTGACCTCCATTGATGGGGTACAATCTGATGGAATGTTCTTTAGCTTCTCAACCAGGAACTAGCACGGTTGGATATAATTAATTGTTATACAGGGAATTTCCTGATAAAATTTCCCTGTTAATAACATTATTGGTTATTATTTGTTTATATATATATAAAGCAATATCTTTGCGGAAATTTTTTCGGAGGCATAATGAGACAGCTAAAGATTACCAAATCCATCACAAACAGGGAGAGCGCATCGCTCGACAAGTATCTGCAGGAAATTGGTAAAGAAGAGTTGATATCGGTGGAAGAAGAAGTTGAACTTGCACAGAGAATTAAGAAAGGGGACAGGGCTGCTCTTGAAAAGCTGACAAAAGCCAACCTACGGTTTGTGGTCTCCGTGGCAAAACAATACCAGAACCAGGGATTAAGTCTTCCGGACCTTATTAATGAAGGTAATCTCGGGCTCATCAAAGCTGCTGAAAAATTTGATGAAACGAGAGGTTTCAAATTCATCTCCTATGCAGTGTGGTGGATAAGACAGTCGATACTTCAGGCGCTTGCTGAACAGTCGAGGATTGTCAGGCTACCCCTTAACCAGGTTGGTTCACTGAACAAGATAAACAAGGCTTTTTCGCGGTTTGAACAGGAAAATGAACGTACGCCATCACCTGAGGAACTGGCTGATGTTCTTGAATTACCCAAGGAGAAGGTAACAGACACATTAAAAGTATCCGGACGCCATGTGTCAGTTGATGCCCCGTTCATTGAAGGAGAAGATAACAGCCTGCTTGATGTCCTTACAAACTCCGATTCACCTGTCGCTGATAAGTTATTGATGGATGAGTCTCTTTCAAGGGAGATCTACAGGGCTCTCGCAACCCTTACCGAGCGCGAGAGGGATATTATAAGATTCTTTTTTGGAATAGGATGCCAGGAGATGACTCTTGAAGAGATAGGTGAGAAATTCGGACTTACACGCGAAAGGGTACGGCAGATAAAAGAAAAAGCTATAAGAAGACTACGACATACCTCAAGGAGCAGATTGCTGAAAGGTTATTTAGGTTAGTAAGATTAGGTTATAATTGGATTGAAGGGGCGTTGCATGCAACGCCCCTACTGGAAAAATCGGGTCTCCATATCTTTCAATAAAAACTTTCGATAGGCTGATCAGTCGGTCGTCAAATAATCTGCGTTCTGAAATAGGTCAATCCATTAATTGTTGTCATGTCAATGACTTGAAAACCAAACGATTCAAGTAGCCTTAGAACACTCTCCCTGTCAAATTCCCGTTCAGTTCTTGAATCCAGAAAATTGATTAATTTTTTGTACATCCTGTAAATTAATCCTGTTTCGTTTCGGGCATTTGAATCAAAAAAGTATCCGATGAAGTTGGTATTTGGCGACAAGGTTTGATGTAAAGACTGCAATAAAATTTCAATATGCTTAATCAGATTCAACTTTTGCAGGATTACCAATGTCCTTGTACATTTTAATTCATAATTCTCATAATAAAACTGGTTCTTTGCGGATAGCACCAGCATATTGGGATCATTTGCGAGATCAAACCGTTTGAGATAATGAAAGAAGTCCTTTCCCCCTTCAATAATGAGTCTTCCAATAGCAAGTCTGGTTAGCTTTCTTATTAAAGAAACGGAAGTATCTTTGGAGTGCGTTCTGATTGTCTTGTCAGTAACAACATCAAATTGTTGTAAAATAACTGTGTTTCCCATTTGCTAAAAGGTTAATTCCCAGTTTGCGCAAGGTCATCTCACACATTGGTAAACAGTTTCTTTTAAAAAATGTTCACCACCTTTTCTTCATAATATTCAGGAAAGTAAGGACCGGCGATATTAAGAACACTTCCCAATTTAAACTGAACATTCAGATCATACTTCAGGGAGCAGGCTTCCATTATAATATAATCTCTCATGAATAACCTGTTATACTTGCATTATGTGAGCAAATGAGATCACATTCCGGTTTAATTGGAATGAAAACTTTCTTTCCCTTTTTCTGCTGTTTTAATTCAATGAATTTTTTACAATCAATTGCCATGATATTTGACTTATTAATCCTAGAATAAAAAAGCCCCCGGAACTGATTTCCGAGGGCTGATATTAAAATCCCAAGGTGTACGGAGTACTTTATTTAAGAAGAGTATCATCATCTCCTGGTTGATGTTTCATTGGATTATCACCATTATCTTTTTCCTTTATTCCCAGAAAAAATTTAAGATTGTCTAAAGCAAGTTTTCGATTTGTTCTTTTGTCCTCGGGATTCTTAGGCAGATTTCTTCTCGCCAGATAATCTCTTGTTCCCATTACAATAAACATCAAAACTACTATCCACATCCAGACAACGAATAACCATTCTCCAGAAATTTCTCCCATAGTAAAAGATTTAATAACAAAGTTACACCACCAAAATGCCAAAGTCAATTATATTTAAGAAAAGCACCTGGAGTTAAGAGGGCTTATTGCGACTCTTCTGTATTCCATAATTTTGGTACTTGGAGTGCTTCTGCTGATTTTGGAGAATAAGCTTACTATTGGCAGCTCCGGAATATCAATAGTTGGGAAGACCATATTTTGTGGAATTGTTAATGATTTTCATCACTCTTTTAGACATTTAATTCTTATTCACAACCAATTCCCAATTTCAGGCTGAAACTGGTCAGAATCCTTAAAAACTCTATGCTACTCAGCCAGCTATTTCCACATCCAGATTTTCATTGATGCTTCAGTTAATATGCTGGTTAAATCCTGCTTCCAAAAACCAGATCGATTGAAGGCCACAGTTGCCAATGAGTGCCGAAAGGATATTTTCCGTAAGACAGGATATATCCTCCCTTAATTCTTATTCCCCGTGCTGCAGCCCATAAAATATTTCCGGAGTTTTCAGCGAAGAAATTATTCTTGTTTCGGGTGACAACAAAATATTGCATCTCTTCCTCAAAAAACAATTTCTTGCTTAAAGCACTTTTATAAGATATACCTGATCTGATTGAAATCCCATCATAAAAATGAGCCATCCTGGGGTAAACCAATGGTAAATCAATGGTTGCCTGGGTATTTGGCTTATCACCTCTGATTGCTGCTAAAAATCCCACATAGCCTGAAAAAATTGATTTAGTACCAACCTGTTTTGACACAATAAATGAATTACTTATTGATAAAATCAGTGGAAAATCGAATTCAGGCGAGATCAGCCCACCGATGCCTTTCCGGCTGATTAGTTGCAGGAATATTGTCGGAGAACTTAAAACATGATCGCTTGCAAAAATAAAACCATCCCGTGAACCTAGAGCGATTTTTATGCCCGCACTGGGGAAAAGAGGCAATATAAGAGCATTTGTATGGATTTCCAGTTTTTTATTCAGGCCGTACCTCAGTGGTTGGATAATTCCGCACTCCCATTTGCCTGCCGGTACAATATATGCCGTATTAAAACTCCAGCTGTCACGCACGGGTAAAGATGTATTTTGAGCAATCAGTGAGGTTACAGAGAGAAAGAACAAAATACTGAATATAGAAATCCTTGACATTGTTGAACCTTTTACTTAAAAAATTGAAGCTGTACTCTTAATGCTCAACGATTTAAAACTTATTCTCTTTCAAGTACGAACTCAGCACTCACGGGTGCATGATCCGAATCATAAAGAAACTCCTGATGGGTAATGAAAGAACCTTCTCTCCAGCGGTTATTTGTAAACAGGTAGTCGAGAGTGCGATCCCAGAAATGTTCTGGTCGTGTTGTATGCGTAAAAAAGGCTTGCTGATCAGACAAATAAAGATTTAAGGGAACGGCACATTTGAATGTTGTGTACAAAGGCACCATCCATTCCGATTCAGGAGTATAGTCACTGCCATCCTTATGTAGTTGTTTATCAGATGGATGATGAAAGGACTCATCGGGACACATGTCTTCAATGCAAAAATCTGTAGAATCGCTTCCCGGTGGAATTGTATTAAGGTCACCACCTGCCACAAATTTGCTGCCTGACTGATCTATGTTGTCAAGTACCTCTTTAAAACTATCAAGTTGCTTCTTTTTTGTGTCATCTGTGGCAAATGCCGCTGTATGGATATTTACCGCATAAAAAGTTTTAAAACCAGGGATTTCTATTTTTGCTTTTACCATACAATATCGGTTATCAAAGTACCTTACCAGACTACCCTGATCCGCTCTCAATGCCAGCTGGATCCTTTTTGCTTCGGTAATCGGCCATCGTGATAAAACTGCATTGCACTCATGCATCCGTCCCAGTCCGTCACTGGGAACAAACTGCGATTTCCACGATGTTCCATAAACGGCATAATTAAAATAGGTGTGATCAAGGAGCCATCTGAGTTCATCTAAATATGCTGAACATGTAGAATTGATATGAACCTCCTGCAAAAGCAAAACATCAGGCCGGACCTGTTTAATCCGATCGGCAATATTATTCAGACCTTCCAGAATTTCTTCCCCGGTAAAGATAACCCGGTCACCGCAGGCATCGATTGACCACAGCCCACGTCCGATACCAAACCGAATATTCCAGGTCATCACACGTAAAGTGGAATCGGGTTGAGACACTTCCGTTTTCAGATCCTTTGTATAAAAAATTGCATCCTCAACGGGATCGAATCCGGTAGCCGGCATTTCGCAAGAATGAAAAACAAAAAAAGTTGCGGGAATCACAAGAATGAAGAAAACAGTTTTTAGAAAAAAACCGCTTTTCATATAAGGTAAGATTGAGTAATCAAATTTAGCTCTTTTTAAAAAATACCAATTATTCAGGACGAGTTTTTTAAAGATGAACTCATGATTACTTTGAAGCCAGCTATTTGTTTGGTTCAGGGGAGTAATAGTCCTTCCTTCTTTCTAATCTCTTAATGTCTTCTTATATCAATCCCAAAGAGAACTGTTTTTATTATCTTCCCACAGATAAAAACCCGGACAAATATGAAAAACATTGTTTTCTTCTTTGCTTTAGTCTTGCTTGTTTCATGCCAGACTTATGAAAAAGTCCTTTATGAAGAATTAACACCTGCAGAATTTTCAGATCGACTAACGGATTGTCCTGTAGCTTACCTTCCTCTAGGAACACTGGAATGGCACAGCAATCATTTACCCTTGGGTTCAGATGGGATCCAGTCACAGGAGTTTTTTAAGCGGTTAGCCACTGAAATAGGAGGAATAGTGTTGCCAATGTTGTTCATAGGACCTGACCTTGATACGGTCTTAAATGACCATGAGTATTACGGTATGGATTTAGCAAAGACCTTTAGCGATCAGTGTGCCTATGATATACAACAGCTACAAGGAAGTGCTTACTGGGTTAGCGATTCTACTTTTAATATTATGATGAACAGTATAATGAAACAATTAAGCCGTGCTGGATTTAAAGTTGTTGTTGCCCATGGTCATGGCCCATCAACGAATTATATTGGAGCACATTCACAGGAATTTAAAGACAAGTACAACCTTACTGTGATGAACTGCTTTGGCGATGATTCATCAAATCTATGCCTGCAATGTGATCATGCTGGTGCTAATGAAACTTCAATTATGATGCATGTACGACCTGAACTTGTAAAAATGCAGAATTTGCCAAGGGACAAAGCCATCTGGCCGCTGGGTATGCTTGGAGATGATCCCAGAACTAAGGCTAATAGCAAATACGGTAAAGAAATTATTGATTATGAGGTCAAAAAGATGGCAGCAATTATCAGGCATGAATTGAGCCTGTGAAAAATTTACGCACTGAAACCACTTTTTATTCTTATCAATGTGGTAAAGCAATAGGTTGGTCAGTCTGTCCGGTATTTGTCCTCTTTTCAATTTCAGCTTTTATTGTTAAATACTTGACAGTAAAGCAAAACTATCATAACTTTGATATCTGTTGGCATTCAGGCAATCAAATGTAAAAGTTAAATAAATGAAAAATTCGATCTTTCGGGAAAATGTTATTGTCATTACAGGTGCCTCCTCAGGAATTGGCCGGCAATTAGCATTATTATTGGCAGAACATGGTGCCTGGCTTGCTCTGGCATCAAGAAATAAGGAAAAACTAAATGAAGTATCAGACCTGTGCCTTCAGAGGGGAGGTAAGGTGATTACAATACCTACCGATGTTGCCGATCAAACAAAGTGTCAAAACTTGATTGAGAGTACAGTTAAAGAGTATGGACGGATTGATACCCTGATCAATAATGCAGGGCTTGGTATGTCATCAAGATTTGACGAATTACAAGATTTAGCAATTTTTGAGAAAGTCTTCAGGGTTAATTTTTACGGTTGTGTTTATTGTACATATTATGCGTTGCCTTATTTAAAAAAAACCGGTGGAAGAGTGGTAGGTATTTCCAGCCTCCGTGGAAAATTTCCATCAGCAATAGCAGATGCATACGGCCCCAGCAAGCATGCAATGGCCGGTTTCTTAGACTGCCTCAGGATTGAATTAGCTGGTAGGGGAGTTAGCGTGACTGCCATATTTCCGGGATGGGTAAGCACAGGTATAACCAGTCGAAGACTTAATGCTGACGGAAGTTTAACAGGCAAAATTTTAATACACGAAAAGAATGCAATGTCGGTCAACACGTGTGCCCAAAAAATTATCAAGGCAGTTGCAAATCGCAAACGTGAAGTCGTGATGACATATCAGGGTAAATTTGGATTATGGCTAAGATTACTTTTTCCGGGCTTAGTTGATCAACAAGCCCGTAAAGGTACCGAGTTAATATATTAGATTGTAGTGTCACGTATTTTAACATGGACTGCAAATAAACCGGACAAAAACAGAAAGCAAAAATGAGCCCCGGGGAGAGGCTCATTTTTTTTGTAAAGCTCGCATGCATGGAATGCGCGAGCAGGGGAAAATCGAAATATCTCTTTGTAAATTTTATTGCTTTCTGTTGATGATTTATATGGGTTGAAAATAAAAAAATCCGGAATTATACAATGTGGTTTCAGGATGGAACTAATAGAAACGCATTTGCAGCCAATAAAGGAGCTTACTTAACTAATAAACAGATCTTTTTATAGTATCAGCCAGGCTGTTCTGCCTACTTTTTATTGAATTTTCTGGAGAATTCTGCCTTATAAGAGTCTCCCAGAAAAGCTTTACTGCCTCCGGTCAGAAAAACCTCACCCTGTCTGTTATAACCTGTTACATGGTTGATACTGATCAGATACGAATTATGAATTCTGATCAAACCATGATCCTTCAACAGGTCATCAAAGTGTTTGAGATTTTTTGAACTTACCACCTTTCTGTTTCCTGTAAGACAAATGTTTGTGCAATATCCGTCTGCCTGGCACATTATTATTTCAGGTATTTTCAGCACCTCAAATCCCTTCGAATGCGGAATCACCAGTGTTTGGGGTATCTCTGACCTGCTGCTTATATTCTTAATCAGAGTAGAAATAAGTTCATTACCAGGGCCCTGCTCATTAATTGATTTGATTTTCTCAACCGCTGAAATAAGCTCATCAATTTTGACAGGCTTAAGGAGGTAATCTACTGCGCTGAATCGGAATGCTTTAACAGCATACTCCGAGTACGCAGTCACAAATATTATTTTGAAATCAATTTTATCAAACATCAAAAGAAGGTCAAATCCTTTACCGTCAGCCATTTCAATATCCAGGAAAATAAAGTCCGGACCATATTTTTTGATGGCTTTATAGGCGGTCTTTACCGACGATGCTGTTGTAACTACCTCTATGTCATGGCAATATATTTTAAGGTAATTGCATATTACCTCTCTTGAAAGCTTTTCATCATCAATTACAATTGTCCGCAGCATAATTCCGGTATCAGTTCTTATTATACGGTATATCAATAATAACCTTTGTCCCTGTTTCATTCTTATCGGGATAAAGATCAGAAATGATAACCTGATAGTTACTTTTTTGAAGGTTATTAATGATCCTTAACCTTTCCGTAACAAGCAAAATACCTCTTGACTCTTTCTTGTCAATTCTGCTTTTTATAGCTTCGGCGTTCTTTCTGCCAATCCCGTCATCTTCAATAATACAGATCAGTTTTTCATTATCTGAACCATATCGGACCACGACACTGCCTTTTCTGTTGCTAAGCCCTCTCATGCCGTGCCAGATGGCATTTTCAATAAAGGGCTGTACCAATCCGGGAGACACCTTATATTTGGTAATTTCAACATCAGGTTCTATAATTATCTTATAATTGAACTTGTCTCCAAAACGAAGGTGCTCAATCTTCAGGTATTCCTCCAGCGACTCTATTTCCTGCTCGAGATTTATAAAATCAGAATTGAAATTATATAGTATTGATCTTATGAGCTTTGAAAAATCAGCTATATACCTGTTGGCTGAAAGTGCATCATTCTTTGAAATAAAATAATTTATTGAATTAAGCGAGTTAAAAATGAAATGCGGATTCATCTGTCCCTGAAGCGATTGAAGGCGCAAGGCATCCTGTTTCTGGGCGGCACGCTGATTCAGTTGCCTGATGTACAAAAGTATCATTCCTGTGATCAGAAGCAAAATGGCAACCGGGACGGCAATCCGGAATAAAAGCGTCTGATAATAGAAAGGATAAATTCTGATCACAATATTTTTCACTGCACTCCAGGCACCTATCCGGTCAGATGCCTGCAATTGCAGATTATACAATCCGGGTTTCATGTTTGCATAATTTACGCTCCGGTCATGTGAATCTGTTTCAATCCAGTTATCATTAATTCCTGACAATTTATACCTGTAGACCGTTTTTTCAGAATTAATGAAATCTGAGGATGAGAAGAAAACCTGAAAGTCATCTTCTCCCTTATTTAAAATAATCGTATCGGGCATCATAACCGACCTTTTGAAGTGCCTTGTTTCGCCCGACACTTTTATTTCGTTAATTATAATTCTCTGATCAACAGCTTCCATTTCAGACCTGTTAATAAGGTCAGGGGTATAACTGACAAGCCCGCCCATACCTCCCATAAAAAACTCTCCGTTCTTATCAATAAATGAAGCTCCGGAGTTAAACTCATTTATTCTCAAACCCTCGTTTATTCCGAACGTCCGGA